>NZ_JAFFPZ010000043.1 GCF_016918505.1 Desulforhopalus vacuolatus | reverse complement strand
CAGTTTGGGCCATTTTTCGTCTGTGGCTTTTTATAGTTTCTTTTATGTGACGGGACATTGCAGCCTCCTTGTAAGGTTTTAATATTGCTTACAAAAAGACGATTACAATCGCATCGATATGTCAAGGAAAATTTTACCTTAACTTCTGAAATGTTTACGAAGACTTTTTTTAAAAACTACGCTATTGCTGGGTTTCAGGGGTGCCCGGGAATCGCTGGCCAGATGATAGGCCACCTTGTAGTTGGTGTAATTCTTAAGCACGTCGAGGATGAACCCCTCTTCAATAGCCTGACGCATGGAGTAGACATGGAAGGCCTGGGGTTTGTTGGTTGCTGAGGGCACCTGGGAAGGATCGGGAACCCGTCCGAAAAGTTCGAGGGTTTTGGTCTTGGGGGTGGCGGTGAAGGCAAAATAGCTGAGGTTGCTTGATGCCCGGCGCGACGCCATCACCGCATCGAGAATATCATCAGTTGACAGGGGTTCGTCATCATCTCCCCTGGCCTCAATCATCAGCACTTCCTTGAGTTTGCGGGCGGTGGACCCGGTCTGGGAGGAGTGGGCCTCATCGGCAATGATCGCATAATGACGTTCTTTCAGACTCACATCCGCCTCAATGGCCTGAAGCACAAAGGGAAAGGTCTGAATGGTGACGATGATGATGGGCTGGGAACAGGTCAGAGCCGCTGCCAGCTTTTCGGATTTGGAGCCGTTCCCTTCGTCGCGGTTGATCCTGCCCACCACACCGTCGACATGCTCGAACTGGTAGATGGTATCCTGCAGCTGGGCATCGAGGACATTGCGGTCGGTGACGATGATCACCGAGTCGAACTGCTTGTGTCCCTGCCCGTCATGCAGGGAAGACAACTGGTGCGCGGTCCAGGCAATGGAGTTTGATTTGCCCGACCCGGCACTGTGCTGGACCAGATATGTATGCCCCGGCCCCTCAATGCGGGCGGCGTTGATGAGCTTGTTGACCACATCCCACTGATGATAGCGGGGGAAGATCATGGTTTCCCTGCGGCATTTTCTCCCTTCCCAGTCCTCCTGCTCCTCGATCTGCAAATGCACATACCGGCCAAGAATGGTCAGCAGATTGTCCGGCAGTAGCACTTCGTTCCACAGATAGTCCGTGGCATAGCGGCTCACGTCTGCAGGCACATCGTTTCCGGCCCCGCCGTCAGACGTTCCCTTGTTGAAGGGCAGAAAAAAGGTCTCGGCACCGTTCAGCCGGGTGGTCATATACACTTCATACTGACTCACCGCGAAATGGACCAGCGCACCCCGTTTGAAGGTCAAAAGTGGTTCCGGCTTTTTGGTCACGGGATCAACGGGCAGCCGGGTGCTTTTGTACTGCCTGACGGCATTTTCCACCGCCTGCTTGAATTCGGATTTCAGCTCCATGGTAGCCACCGGAATGCCGTTGACAAAGAGCACCAGATCAATGCGCCATGCCCTGGCCCTGCTGCCGGTCTCCTGTAGATGCGCCTCAGTGGCCCAGGGGGAATAGACCAGCTCAGGAACGACCCGCAGCCGGTTCTTCTGGTAACGGACCAGGGTGTCGGGGTTCAGATCATGCTCGGGCTTGAACTGGCACAGACTGAAGCGGGCACCCCGGTCACGGATTTCATGACGCAGGACGCCCAGGGTGCCGAAGGTTCGCTGTTCGGTATCCGCAGCATTGGGATCGGCTTTACAGAGCTGGGAGGCGACCCGTTCCAGGAATTTCTGGTCGGTGTCTGCCGGATATATTTTACGGTATTTCTGCCACTGTTTTTTTTGCGTCTCCTGGACAAAGCCGAGCAGGTCTTCGGGATAGAGGGCCAGTTCCCGGTTGTACTTTGACGGGTCGCCGAGCAGCCAGCCGCCAGCCATGAGCTGGTTGATGATGTCGTTTTGGAAGACGAGTTCTTTGGCGCTGTCGGCTGGGGAATTCATTGAAGATGCTCACTGGTGGAGGAGGAGGTTGGGGGCTGCCAGGAACGGACGTCGATTTTGCCGGTGACGGCGGCGGAGATCAGGGCGGTTCGGCGTTCTTTAGATAAATCGATAGCCTTCTTGGCTTTTTTGATTAACGCATCAAGCTTTTTGCATTGAGTATTGATATAACAAGCTATTTTAACTTGTTCTTCAAAAGGAGGTCGAGGGAAACGTGTAGACTTAAAATCACCAAGAGAAACCCTTTTACGAGTAGATTCCACACTGATATCATCGATAACTAATTTTCCATAATTTGAATTCAATAACATTGTCAAATAATGTGCACTGACTTCTTCTTGGTTTACCCTTATCCTGATTACATCCTGTGTAATAATCGCTACGGGTTCATCTTTAGGATAAATACAAGCATCTCCCGGAGGATCACCTACTTTTGCAATTAAAATATCGCCGGAGACAGTTTTACATACTTCAAGCTGATTTGCCTTTTCTTTAGAGACGAAAACGGTGCTTACTCTCTTATACCCTGTTGTTTTCAAGTCACGAATATATATAACGGGGACCCCTTCTTCTCTCAGTTCACTTGATAGTAAATCGCTGCCAAAGGGTCCATTGACAAAACAACCTCTGCTATTATCTGCAAAGTTGAGTAGTTTAGATTTTGTTACCCAATGCTCCGGCACTTCCCCCAACCACTCCACCCCGGAGTCCTTCATCGGGGCATCGGGATTCAACCCCCTGGTCACGGCATGGCTGATCACCGCCTGACGCTTTTCCTGGAGCAGGGTGATGAGCTGTTGCTGTTTTTCGATCAGTGTGTCGATTTTGGCGGTTTCGTGGTCGAGGAAATCCACTATCCGGCATAATTCACTGTTTTCTTGTATTCCAACTTTAATTCCTCCAACAGTGTCTGTATTGAGATTCAGTTGTGTGCCAAATTTACCTAATCCTTGATAGGCTTGCCCCCCAGCAAAAACATAGAATAAGTATTTATTAGGGATAACTAACTCTGGAAAATAGACAAAACCATCATGAATGCAAGCTTTTATTCCTGTTATACATGGTTTCCCAACGGTTCCCGCAATGCTCGGGAATAGAGATCCTGGCTGCAATTTAATACTAAGAGAGCTTCCTAAGTCTGATAATTTTTGCGGTGATTCTTTTAGGTACACATTTGATGCCGTAACATCAGCAATTCTTGTCCAAGCGTATTCGCCATCTTCATCAAAATATTTTGCGTCATCTATAGGTCTGGGAGAAGCCCCCCTCTTTACGCAACTTAGATGTTTGATCTGTATTACATCCCAATGGCAAGGCACCTCCCCCAACCACTCAACCCCGGAATCCTTATATTCAGGATACGCCCGATATCTCCCCGCCATTATGAGCGTACCTCCCGCAACAATTTCATGATTTTCATTCCATTATTTTTGGTTTCTGCCAGTTTTCCGGCCTGTTCTTTTGTTGTTTGTAACCACGAATTGACACGAATAAACACGAATTATTAATCATTTGTAATCGCTAAAAAAGATGTCCACGCAGCCGAGTTCTTTAGTCAGTAAAAAATGTGCTTTGTATTAGTGTAAATTCGTGTCCATTCGTGGTTGCTTTTGCTTTTTCCCGTCTCCCGTCTCCCTTTTCCGTTACAATTCCCGTCACCGTGTAGACAAGGCATGCCTTGTCTCTACATCATTGCCGAAATTACCGTTTTGGGTTAATTTTCCCGTCAATGGTGCAGCAATCCCAACGTTATACCAATTACATCTTTCCGTGTTCATCCGTGTCTATCCGTGGTTGCTTTTGCTTTTTCCTGTCTCCCGTCTCCCGTCTCCTTTCTCCCTTGGTTGCATTACGACCGAACCTCCCGCAACAATTCCATAATCTCACCACTCACCTTATCCAAGTCCGCATCGATCTCCGCCAGATCCCGTGGCGGCTGGTACACATAAAAATGGCGGTTGAAGGGGATTTCATAGCCCACAATGCCGATCTCTCCGTCCTTGTCATCCCGCTTGCCCGCGTCAATCCATGCCTCGGAGACATGGGGCAGGACTTCCCGGAGAAAATATTCCTCATTGACCACATTGACCGGGCGGCTGGGATCAAGGGCTATGTTTTCATGGTCGCGCAGGTCGCCGTCCACCTGATATTCCACGATCCTGCCGTCCACATCAAACAGCCCGTACATGGGATCGGCCGTGCCTTTCTTGTGGACCTTCTTGATCACCTTTGCGGCATCCGGATTTTTCCAGCTCACCGCAGCTGTGATCTGTTTCTTCTCTTTGGCATCAAGCTTTATCCCCGAGGACTTCAGGGCCGCGTCATACCCGTTGAAATCGTCATGCTGATCCGTGCCAATATGATCCTGCAAGTGTTTGGCCTTGTCCAAAATCTGTTTCTGGGCCACCCAGGTTTTACGGTTCAAGATATCCTTGATCTGCTTTTCTTTGAGACCGGCATACTGTTTCTTGAGATGTTTGCGGACATCGTCCGCCACCGTGCTCAGATCGCCATACCGGCCGCCATTCTCATTGTCGGCCCATTCCCGGCCATATTCCCCGTACACCCATTTCATGGGCTCGTTCAGCGGTTTGGGGGCAAAACGCAGTTCTGCAATGCGTTCGTCACTGAACTGATACGACATCCGCAGGGGGCGTTCTACGGTGATCCGCCGGTAGCCGAATTCGTGGGAGTAAAAAATCTTGCTGCTGAAGGTTTTAAGATCGCTCTTTTTGCCGTTTGCGGACTGGCGTCCCCGGTTACTTTTTACCTCTTCGGGCTTGTCCAGCTCCATGGCGTCGATCGTCTCAAAATCCCCGCAGGTACGGGTAATGAGGGCGATATCTTCCTCCTCCATAACCTTGCGCTTGGACCCCAGGGATTTACGCATCTTGCCGTACAGATGCACCCCGTTGATGAGCTGTACCCTGCCTTTTCGCTCCGGGGCTTTGGTGTTGGAGAGCACCCACACATAGGTTGCTATGCCGGTGTTGTAGAACATATCGGTGGGCAGAGCGACGATGGCTTCCAGCAGATCCGCTTCCAGGATATAGCGGCGGATTTCGGATTCTCCGGACCCGGCACCTCCGGTAAACAGCGGTGAGCCGTTCAGAATAATCCCGATGCGCCCGCCGCCCTCAGCCACGTCCCGCAGCTTGCTGATCAGGTGCAGCAGAAAGAGCAGGGAACCGTCAGAGACGCGGGGCAGACCCGGTCCGAAACGGCCCTCAAATCCCTTGAGAGTGTGCTCGTCCTTGATCTCTTTTTCGATCTTCTTCCAGTCCACACCAAAGGGGGGATTGGAGAGCATGTAGTCGAACCGGTCCCCGTACAGCTGATCCCCGGACAGGGTGTTGCCGTATTTGATATTGCTCACTTCCTGACCCTTGATGAGCATGTCCGCCTTGCAGATGGCGTAACTCTCCGGATTCAGCTCCTGGCCGAAGGCCCGGATCACCGCCTGGGGATTCAGCTCGTGTACGTATTCCATTCCCGAGGAAAGAAAGCCGCCTGTCCCCGCCGTAGGATCATAAATGGTACGGATAATCCCCGGTTTTGTCAGGACATCATCGTCTTCCATGAACACCAGGGAGGTGGTCAGGCGGACAATATCCCGGGGCGTGAAGTGTTCCCCGGCGGTCTCGTTGGAACTTTCTGCAAAACGGCGGATAAGCTCCTCAAAAACCATCCCCATTTCACGATTGGAGACCATCTCCGGGGAAAGATCGGTGACCCGGACCTTCTGCACAATTTTATACAGCAGGTTGGCGTCACTGAGCTGACCGATGAATTCGTCGAACTTGAAATATTCAAAGATCTCCCGGGCATCGCGGGAAAAGCCCTGTATATAGGATTCCAGATTGGCTTTAATCCCGGCCTCACCCAACGTCCCCAGATCCATTTTGGAAATATTGAAAAAGGAGAGTCCGCCTGTGGCCCGGAGTAAAAGCTTCTCCTCGCCGGCTTCGGGCAGGTTCATTTTCTGGATGGTGTCATATTCTGCCAATACCGCAGGCTTTGTCGCTTCCAGCACACCTTCCAGCCGCCGGAGCAGGGTGAAGGGCAGGATCACCCGCCCATACTGACTCTGTTTGAAATCGCCACGCAAGAGGTCGGCCAGCGACCAGATATAGGCCGCCAGATTGTTTGTTCTTTGATTCATTATTTTCCTTCACAAGAGGTTTAACGAATTTTACATGAAATTATACTCTTAGAACAATTCAGCGCACCAGCAATCTCAGTCTGAGATCTTCCTGTTTGAAAAAAGACCATGATCTGGTATTTTTCTCAAAGAGTGAGGGCTGCTGGTAATGCACTCTTTTTATATCACTGTGTTACACTTATTGCGCTGCGTTCGTGAGATATATTTCCTGGGGATCAGAAGAAAGGAGACGGGAGAAAGGAGTCATAACTTAATAGGAATGGTATATCATCACGTTTTGCTGCCCTGCTTTTTGTCTTTGTTTTTTTTATCAACGTCATTCCGGAAAGGTGGTTCGTATGGATTTGGGTATTCAACTGGCTCTTCAGGTTCTCGGCGTATATGCTCTGCTGGGGCCTTTTGTATTTTTTTTGATTTATATCTTCTTTGATCGTCTGGCAGAGCGTACGCCTCACAGCGTACGACCAAAGAGCGATAAGTCCAGGGACCCTGCCATCTGGTCATATAGCGATGTTGATGTCTATCTCGACAAAAAAGATTCTCAGATGTGAGGGGTATCTTGAAGCGGCCTGCATTCGTTTTTCTTCGAGGCACAGGAGAGAATGTACCCGCCTGTAACTGTCCAGTGCTTATCACCGAGGATACATTTTTGATTGTAACCAGGAAGATGGGCGACTATTTAAAATACCCTCATGCTCTTTTTTTTAAAGTGTTCGTTGCTGATATGGATATGATGGGCAGATGAAGAAATTTTTACGCAAGTGGAAGAAGTACTTTGTCTGCGCTGCTGTACTGAGTTGTCTTATAAATTTTCTGCAGCTGACATTTTCTTTTTACATGTTTGCCATATACGATACGATCGTGGCCAGCTACAGTGACTCTTCGCTCTATACCATTACGATTGTCGCCTTGTATGCGCTGGTTCACCTGGCGTTTTTTTCCACTCTCCGGAGCAAACTTTTACGGACTGCGGGAAATGATTTAGACCACACTCTGGGAACGAGTGTCCTGCACCAGATAATCAAAGGGAATTCGGGGCCCGTAAAGCGGACCTATCAGCAGGGGAATGCTGATCTTGCCCTGTTGCGTAATTATTTTAATAATCATGGTCTGTATGCCCTTTTTGATGTTCCCTTTACCCCGTTTTACCTGATTCTCATCTTTTTTTTCCATACTGGTCTTGGTTTTCTCGCCCTGGGAGGCTGTATTCTTGCCGTTGCTCTGAGCATACTGCAGGACCGATTGACACGTTCGCATCTTGTTGTCGCCAGTGCAGCCAATAATCATAACCGCAGATTCGTAGACACTATGCTCAGAAATGCAGAGGCAGTGAATGCCATGGGCATGGCTGAAAATGTTTATACCCGATTCGACGCAGGCAACCGTACCATGGTTTTCAATCAGACCGTGGCCAGCCGATTTGCAGGGATTACCCAGAGTGCGCTCAAGGGAATTCAAAGCTCCATGAATGTGTTGATCTATGGACTTGGGGCCTATTATGTCCTTACCGAAGGGTTTGATCCGGGGATTATGATCGCGGCCTCGATGATTATGGGCCAGGCTCTTTCTCCTCTCATACTTGCCATTTACAGTGCCAAATCAACGGTACAGGCCGGGGAGGCGTATAAAAGGCTGTCTGCCTTCAGTGCCTTTATTGACGCACGACCCGAAAAGATGGTTTTACCTGCTCCCAGGGGGGAAATCGAGGCTGAACATCTGTCTTTTGCCTTCGGCAGGCAGATTGTGCTTCATGATATTTCCTTTACCCTGGAACCGGGTGATTTTTTGGGCCTCATCGGCCTCAACGGCGCTGGAAAGACAACTCTGTCACGGATATTGCTCGGGATCTGGCCGCCAGCCATGGGCAGCCTGCGGCTGGACGGAGTGGACATGTATGCCTGGGATCAGAATGAACTCGGCAATTATATCGGCTATCTGCCCCAGGAAATTGAGTTGTTCCCCGGGACCATTGCCGAGAATATCGCCCGTCTGGGCGCGGTGGATGAGGAGATTGTCCTCCGTGCTGCCAGGGCTGCAAATATCGAGGCCTTTATCCAGGGGCTCCCCAATGGTTTTGATACCCGTATTGATGGCAAGGACGGAATCGTTCTCTCCGGCGGCGAAAAACAGCGGGTTGGTCTTGCCCGGGCACTGTATAACGAACCGACGCTCTTAATTCTGGATGAACCCACTTCCAATCTGGATGAAGAGACTGAGCAGCATCTGATCCGGATGCTGCTGCGGCTGCGCTCGGAAAAGACCACCACCTGTGTGGTCATTACGCATCAGATGTCCCTGCTTCAGGTGGCCAGCAAGGTGCTCATACTTCAGAACGGTCAGGTGGCCATGTTCGGCCCCAAAGATGTTGTGCTCGAAAAAATTGCCCGGGCAAAGCGGGCGGCCCGGGACCAGGGGAAGACAGGGTAGGGCATTGATATCCTCCCCCGCCTGAATGGCGGGGATTTCCGCGCATTCAGTGAAAGGAGAATACAGTGGTGTGTCGTCGAAAATGGCAGGTGTGGTTGATCGCTCTGGTGATGGGAGTACTCCTGTCTGCGGAGTCCTCTGCTCAGGTGCTTCAGGATGATCAGGCAGTGGGGAGTAAAGAAGGGCTTCGTCTCTTCACCCTTGAGCAATGTATTGAGCGTGCATTGTCCATAAACCCGCGAATCTTGTCTGCCGAGGACGCTGTACGCAGCTCAGGCTCGGAGGTTGGCATGGCCCGGGCTGATTTTTTTCCACAGGTCGCCCTGTACGCTTCAAATGACAGGATCAACAACGTCTGGAGTGGAGGGCTGTCGGATTCCAACTATGTGGATCAGACAGGCCGGACCCTCAGCCTGGAGGTTACTCAAACCCTGTTTGCCGGATTAACTGTAGTAAACGCCTATCAACGGTCGCTGCTGAACAGGGAGATGGTGCGAGCTCAGAAGATGCAGGATGAAATGCAAATGGTGCTGGATGTGCAGACGACTTTTTTCGATCGTCTCAAAGCCCTTGAAGATGTGACCAGACTTACCTCCAGTGTGCACCGTCTGGAGACCAATGCCAGGGCTGTGCATGCCTTTCTGGACAAGGAAATGATCCCGTACAGCAATGTTCTCGAGGTAGAGGCTGAACTGGCCAACTCCCGGCAGCAGCTCAGTCAGGCCGAAAACAGTGTGGCCCGGAAAACCATTGAGCTGAAGATGCTGATCCAGGTTCCCGACGAGATCCCTGTCGATTTCAAGGGAAATCTGCAGGATGCGGAGGTGAGACCCTGTCCCTCCATGAAAGCATGTCTGGACATGGCTTTTGCATCCAGACCTGAAATACAGGCAGGAGAAAAAGGGGTGGCAATAGCACGCAAGGACAGACAGATTGCCCTTGGTCGATTTTATCCCCGGGTGTCCATGAGCATGAGTTACAATGATCACAATATCGATTATGCCGACCCCGGTATTGCGTATGAAACCGAGTATGATAAGGATGGGCATGATAATTACTATAAAGCACAGTTAACCCTGCAATGGGACCTGTTTCAGGGGGGCAAGAGTTGTTACAAAGCCCAGCAGGCCAGGCATGAGATCAGTCGTCTGACAAACAATCTCAAACAGATCAGAGATCAGGTGGAAACCCAGGTAAAGACAAGTTATTTTTCTCTGAAAGAAGCCAGAGAAAGGATCAGGATTACCCAGACTTTTTTCGACAGCGCCCTTGAAAATTACAATCGGGCTCAAGCCCGGTTGCACAGGATGGTTGGAACTCTTCTTGAAGTTCTGGTTGTTGAAGACAAGTTGCGTGATGCCGAGGCCAGTTATGTCAAAGCACAGGCCGATTATCGCATCGCCCGGGCTCATTTGGATTATTCCGTGGGACGACGATATCCCTCCCCGACCCCATAAGGAGCATGTATGAAATCGTTGTTGAAAAAATGGATGCGGTATTTTGTCTTTGCAGGAATTTTCAGTCTGTTCATAAACACCCTGAACCTGACTTTTCCTATCTATATGCTGGCCATCTACGACAAGGTTCTGGTCAGTCGCAGCATGCCGACTCTGATCACGGTGACCATCGGTGCCATGTTTGCACTCCTGGTGTTTGCCTGTCTGCATTTTTTGCGTTCCCGTCTGCTGGTGCGCGCAGGTCTGGCCATTGACCGAACCTTAAGTGAGCCGGTTGTGGTGGAGATGCTCAAGGATGCCTCACGCGTTGATTCCCTGGCGTATAAAGAGGGCATTGCGGATATCAATATGCTGCGCAATTATTTTGCCGGCAGTGCCATGTTTTCCCTTTTTGATCTGCCCTGGGTGCCGGTGTATATCTTTGTCATCTACCTGATGCATCCTCTTCTTGGCTGGCTGGCCCTCGGCGGCGGCGTCATCCTGGTGATCCTGGGGATTTTTCAGGAACTGTTGACGAACACCCGGTTTTCTACAGCCAAAGCCATAGAAACGCAGACAAATCAGCTGGTGGCTGCTGGACTGCATAATGCAGAAGTGCTCACCGGAATGAACATGCTTTCCGGGTTTGTCGCCCATTGGAAGCGAAGACAGGATCGGGTCGTCTATCTGCAGACCAATGCCTACAGATTTTCCAGCCTGCTGACCTCCATCAGCAAAAGTTTTCGCTCCGCCATGCAGGTTTTTGTCTACGGTCTGGCCGCGTACCTTGTTCTGCAGAACGAAACCACTGTGGGAATCATGATCGCTGCCTCCATCATCATGCGCCAGGCCCTCAATCCCATAGAACAGCTTATGTCCACCTGGAAGCAGACCGTGGAGGCCAGGGGGGCCTGCAGGCGTCTGGGGGGACTTTTGGACCGGAGGGTTGCTCCTTCTTCCATGGAATTGCCAGAGCCTGAAGGTAAACTTGATGTGGAAGCCGTGACTTTGCGTCTGGCTAACCGACCGATCCTGCAAAATATTTCTTTCGGACTGGAGCAGGGTGAACTGCTTGGTCTCATCGGATCCAGTGGCGCGGGAAAGAGTTCTCTGTGCCGTGTGCTCTTGGGAATATGGGCCGGATCTTCGGGCAAGGTCCGTCTGGACGGGGCGGATATATTTACCAGGGATGGACAGTCTCTGGGGAAATATATCGGCTATCTTCCTCAGGATGTTGAGCTTTTTGCTGGAACCATCAGCGAGAATATTGCCCGGCTGGGTGTGATCGATTCGGAAAAAGTTGTCCAGGCCGCAACCTTTGCGGGAGTCCATGAGCTTATCCTGCGTCTTCCTCAGGGGTACGATACCCAGATTGGCGAAGGGGGCAGAAATCTCTCCGGCGGTCAGCGTCAGCGTATCGGCCTGGCCCGGGTGTTTTACGGTGAGCCCAAACTGGTCATCCTCGACGAACCCAATTCCAATCTGGATGAACAGGGCGAAAAAGCCCTGCTGCAGGCCCTGATGCAGCTCAAGAACAAAGGCGTGACCACCATTATGGTAACTCATAAGCCTGCCCTGCTTTCTTTTGTAGACAAGATGTTGATTTTGAAGGACGGCCAGGTGGCCATGTTTGGTCCCCGCGAGGTGGTCTTTCAAAAACTGATGACCCCGCCGCATGGAGTCGCCGCGTCCGGGCAGAATCATACGACTTGAGGGTACCTTGAAACAGCTTGTATTTTGTTCAGTAAGACAATTTTTTCACCGCGAAGAACGCTAAGGAACGCGAAGAAGGGCAGAAGCATTTGAGAATAAAGATTTTTTTAAATTTAAAGCAGGAAGAACGGAAAAGGGGAGGCAGGAGGCAGGAAAAGGTCTTTGTAGAGACGACTAATTTGGGCGTCTCCAGCACAACAGATGTTTCTCCAATGAGATCAATTTTACATCCTGTTTATCCATTCGTAATCGCCAAAAAAAGATGTCCACGCAGTTGCGTTCTCTGGTTAGTAAAAAATGTAATTGATATTAGGGCACTTTGAATAATCTTGTATTTCGTTCATATTCGAGGCACAGGAGGAAATTTACCACAAGTATATGTCTGATATCTCGACGTCTCGTTCCTCGCTTTGTCGGAGGATAAATTTTTTACTGTAACGAAGAAGATGGGCGAAAGACTGATTATTCAAGGTACCCATTATACCCTGAAGGGAGAAAAGAGATGTCCAACCTGACACCTGAAGAAGAGAAAATTCTGGATACCAATCCCAGGTCGATCATCATCATCGGCCTGGTGATTATCGTATTGTTTTTTGGAGGGCTTTTTGTCTGGACGGCTTTTCTGCCTTTTTACGGGGCGGTTATTGCCCCGGGGACCGTGAAGGTTTCGGAGAACAAGAAGGTGGTCCAGCATCTGGAAGGTGGTCTCGTGGACAAGATTTTTGTCCGTGAGGGCGACGAAGTAACCAGGGGGCAGGTGCTTATCCGGCTGAAGGGCGCGCAGGTAAACGCGGCCGTATCCCTTAATCGAGGGCAGCTTCTGGCCAAGCTGGCTTTGGCTGCACGGCTTCGGGCCGAGAGCCGGATTGCAGAATCTGTTATTTGGCCCGAGGAACTGCTGGCTGCCAATGATTCGGACACCGCCAGAGATGTCATGAACAAGGAAGGCAAGGTTTTCACTTCCGGTCGTCGCGATATACTTGGCAAGACCTCCCTCTACAATACCCAGATTGAGCAGTTGCAGAAGCAGATAGAAGGCTCGCAGGCCCAGTTGACAGCCGAACAGGAGATCATTGTCACCCTGAAGGATGAGATCCTGGACAAGGAGGAACTGCTCAAGGAAAAATATATCGACAAGAATCAGGTACTTGAACTCAAGAGACGTCTTTCCACTTCCCAGGGAAAGGCCGGGAGCCTGAAGAATTCCATTGCCGAAGGGAAACAGCACATTGAGGAATTCAAGCTGCGCATTGTCGATCTTCGTAATACCTACAGGGAAAATGCCATTGATGAACTGAGCAAGGTCGAGGACGTCATTTTCCAGCTCCGGGAACAGCTCAGGCCCATGTTGGATACCCAGAAACGTCTCGAAATTTTGGCTCCCATGACGGGCATTGTCATCAATATGCAGATTCATTCGGAACGCTCAGCCGTGATCGGTTCAGGTGATCCTTTACTTGAGATCGTCCCCAGGGGTGCCAGGTTGATCATTGAGGCATCTCTTCGTCCCGACGATATCACCAGGGTCCACGTGGGGCAGCATACCGAGGTCACCCTGTCTGCTTTTGACCGTCGATCAACGCCGCGATTTTCTGGAGTGGTGGACTATGTGTCCGCAGATCAGATCACCCAGCAGACCCCGGGGGGCGCTGTGCCTTACTATGTGGTCCACGTGGTGGTAGCCCCCGAAGAGTTGAAGCAGGCGAATGCCTACCTGTATCCCGGCATGCCCGCTGTCTGTTATATCACCACCCGGAAACGAACCATTTTGTCCTACCTGCTGGAACCCTTTGTGAGAATGACGGACAATGCTTTGCGGGAAGATTAGGGCTGAGTTTGGTATTCGTGAAAATTCGTGCCTGTTCGTGGTTACAAACTGCAAAAGGAACCACGAATGGACACGAATCAACACAAATTATTACTCATTCCTAATCTCCAAAAAAAGATGTCCACGCAGTTGTGTTCTCTGGTCAGTAAAAAATGTAATTGATATTATACCATTTACATTTTGTATTAACCAGAGAATGCGAGTAAAGATAGAACAACAGCAATTCTCTGTTTAATTTTAAAATCTTTTTTAAAGTTTTTTGCCTTTATTCGCATGTTTAGAGCTTTCCTTTGGCAAAAAGTTTTTCGCTGTTCCGTCTTTTGCTTTTCCCTGTCTCCCGTCTCCTTTCTCCTGTTTCCCGTCCCCCTGCCTTTACAGTCGCCAATAGAAAGTGAAAATGGCATTAAGTAAGGTCTCAACTTAATAGGAATGGTATTATTCACCAAAATGGAAACTGTCCGGCACATTTCCAATTGGAACCAGGGGGGCGGGTGTCGGGTTTGCCGGGATCGGGAGACTGCCGGGCACGTTCAGGGTTTCGATCTTCTGCAGGGAGAGGAGGTGGGCGTAGATAAGTGGCACCATGCCTGTTGCCCGGATTTCGAGAAAGGCCTGGTCGTCGAGGCCGTTTAGTTTCGTCTCGTCGACGGCCATGATTCCCGAAACCGTCCGTTCCTCGCCTTTGTCCGTGGTCAGCTTCAGGTTCAGGTGTGTCAGAAGATCGTGTTTTTTCAGCAGGGCATAAAAGATCTCGCCATGGGAGAGCCCCTGCTGGAAGCTTTTCAGAAATTCACTGGCCTGCTTGAGTACCTTGCCCGGCTTGCCATTGAGCCTGAACAGGGAGGTGCCTTCCGTTTCAGACAAAAGCCCGCTGTTTGCGTCCATGCATACGATAAACGAATTTTCTTTTTCACCCCTGGCGAGGATGAAGGGGTACCGTCTCAGTGCCGCCGGGACATACGGGGCGAGCCATTTTTCGCTGGAGTTGACGAATACGTTGGTTTCGGGTGCGAGACCGAAGAGAAAAAACGGGATGATCGCGTTTTCCTGGTTTAAAAAAACGATGGGAAAATGAAGACTCCCTTTTGAAAATTCCTCGGGCAGGGCCGGGAGCAGATGGGTCCTGGCGGCAAAGGCAAACGAGTTAAGCGGAAGGATTTTGGTGTTTTTGTGTGTTGTGAATGAAACGGGAATGACGGATTTGTACATGTTCAATACCTCCAAAAAATGTAATTGGTATGAGTGAAAATTGTGCCTGTTCGTGGTCGCAGACTGCAAAAGGAACCACGAATGGATAAACAGGCTGTAAAATTGATCACAATGGTGATAACGGTGGCATTCATCATCATTGGTGAAAAATCGGTACAACAGTGATTCCGGCGATGATGTAGAGACAAGGCATGTTTTGTCTACACAATGACGACAAACGTAACGATACCGCATGGAATAAACTGGTAGCAATTCCCGGAATTATTAAGAGCAGATATAACCGGGATTGGGCCTCCTTAAACAGAAGCATAACTTAATAGGAATGGTATTATATACATTTTTAGTGTTTTCCGTGTATTTCGTTGGTTCTCTGTCCTTTGTTTTTCCGTCTTTTGCCTTTCCCTGTCTCCTTTCTCCTGCCTCCCATCCCCCTGCCTTTACATTCGCCAATAGAAAGTGAAAATGGCATTTAGTACGGTTTCAACTTAATAGGAATGGTATGAGACAAGGTATGCCTTGTCTCTAAGTGGTTGATTTTTGGCCTCCATAAAAGAATAATTATTGTAAAAATAAAGAAAATATTGTAACCACTTTAAGTAAAAATAATGTTATAATTATGATTTCTTAAATAGGAAAAATACGTAAAATCAGGATGATGAGATAAAATCGCGGTCTAATTTCAGCCCAACACACCTTCTTGCCAAGAGCACACTAAGATTATTGACCATTTATTATTGTCTCATTTTTTTGCGTGAACACACGACAGAAGGAGCAGGTTTCCTGTATTTCGTTCATTTTTGACTGTAACGAAGAAGATGGGCGAAAGATCTGTTTGAGAAGTCCAATCAGCAGACAAAATCATCAAAAGGACTCAAACAACGCGACAAAGGCTGGCATCAGATACCACCTTATTTTTATCGATCAGAGGTTTACAAATGGGAGGAAGATTTTGGGAGTTCCCCATTATAAGCTTTAATCAGAATTTTTAATAAATTTACAAGGAAATTAAAAATGACAATTAATAATGATATAATTAATGGTACCATCCTCAGTGGTGGCGATGCGGGTGACTTATTATCGGAAGCCGCTTTGGTTTCATTAGATAGTAATGGAGATGCCAGTATTACAGGTTATGCTGATGATGATGATTATTATACGTTTGTCGCGCAAAGCAATGGCACCGCGAAAATTGATTTAACGGGATTCAGTTCAGATCTTGATTTAAGACTCTTGAGCAGCTCTGGATCAGAGTTAGATGTCTCATATTTTGGTGGAAGTTTCATTCAAGGTATATCCTATAATCTCATCTCAGGAGAGACCTATTACGTCCTGGTTTTTCCTTATGAAAACACATCTACCTCAGATTATAATTTGAGTATCAACAGTGGCAATACTGATATAATTAACGGTACCACCATCAGTGGTGGTGATGCGGGTAACTCACTATCGGAAGCAGCTTTGGTTTCATTAGATAGTAATGGAGATGCCAGCATTACAGGTTGTGCTGGTGATAATGATTATTATAAGTTTTTCGCGGAACACAATGGCACCGCGACCATTAATTTAACTGGATTGATTTCAGATATTGATTTAATGTTATTTAGCAGCTCTCACCAAACGGTGGATTCCTCATCTTCGCATTCCTCATCTTCGGGTGGAAGTTCCAGTGAATCGGTATCCTATAATCTCACATCAGGAAATATTTATTACGTCAAAGTCGATCCTTTTGGCTATAATATTTCAGATTATAATTTGAGTATCAATACAGTCTCTACTGTTAATGATATAATTAACGGTACCACCATTAGTGGTGGTGATGCGGGTAACTCACTATCGGAAGCAGCTTTGGTTTCCTTAGACAGTAATGGAGATGCCAGCATTACAGGTTATGCTGGTGATAATGATTATTATAAATTTGTCGCGCAAAACCCTGGCACCGCGACCATTGGTTTAACGGGATTGAGTTTAAATATTGATTTAATGTTATTGAGCAGCTCTGGATCAACGTTAGATTCCTCAGTAGCGGGTGCAAATTGCCATGACTCTGTTTCCTATAATCTCATCTCAGGAGAGACCTATTACGTCAAGGTCTATCCTTATAGTATAGGCCAGAACTCAGATTATAATTTGAGTATCAGCAGTGGCAATACTGATATAATTAACGGTACCACTGTCAGTGGTGGTGATGCGGGTGACTCTCGAACGGAAGCAGCTGCGGTTTCACTAGACAGTAATGGAGATGCCAGCATTACAGGTTATGCTGGGGAAAATGATTATTATACGTTTGTCGCGCAAGATAATGGCACCGCGACCATTGATTTAACGGGATTGAGTTCAATTGATTTAACGGGATTGAATTTAGATATTGATTTAAAGTTATTGAGCAGCTCTGGATCCGTGTTAGATTCTTCAGAATCCCCTGGAAATTGTGAATCTATATCCTATGATATCACATCAGGAGAGACCTATTACGTCATGGTCTTTCCTTATAACAAAAAGACCTCAGATTATAATTTGAGTATCCATACAGTCGCTGCTGTTAATGATATAATTAACGGTACCACCGTCAGTGGTAGTGATGCGGGTGACTCTCGAACGGGAGCAGCGGCGGTTTCACTGGACAGTAATGGAGATGCCAGCATTACAGGTTATGCTGGGGAAAATGATTTTTATACGTTTGTTGCGCAACACCCTGGCACCGCGACCATTGATTTAACGGGATTGAGTTCAGATATTGATTTAAGGT
>NZ_JAFFPZ010000042.1 GCF_016918505.1 Desulforhopalus vacuolatus | reverse complement strand
ATGCCTAAAAGGAAGTCAGTGCTCATTGATTATCAAAAGTTAGCGAAACTTACAGGGTTTGCATCCTATAGTACCTTCCGAGAGACTCACAAAGAATTGGTAAATGAATCCGTTACCAACAGGACCTGCGGCAGGCAACCGGGTTGGAGTGAAAGTGTAGCTGTAGGAAGCCGAAGTTTTGTAGAAACAATTCATTCGAAATTGGGATTTCGTGGTAAAGGTCGAAAGGTTTTAGAACATGACATCGGATTTCAACTTCGTGAAAAACACAGAACCTATAATGTCGAATATGATGGTAGAAATGAAGATATAGGCTCAATAAACACCTCTGAATGGGACGTTAATTTCGAGTAATCAGAGAGTTAGCGTGGCCCGACCCCGTTCGACCCCACCGTTCGACCCCCAACTAGCCCAACTAGAAGGACCGGCGAAGCATATATAAATCAATACTGGAATGCCCAGTTTATAGACAATAATCCAATTCCAAAAGAACTCGCATTTCCAGAATTATGGGCTTGGTACGATCAATTGAAACAGGTAGAAGAGCAACATGAGAACAATGAAAGATCTTATTACCAAAAGCGCAAGTAATATGCTAAAAGCATCAAAATTAGTGGTAACTGTGGTCTCCAATCCAAAGCTTCTGGAAATCCCATGTAGCAATGTGGAGCAGATGAAGCTGATCAACGCATTCTGCTGGCTGGATGAGTATGCAAATAAAAACAAAGAGGTTTGCTGATGTGGTATGTGATCATTGGTGGTATCATCCTATGGGTAATTTACCGCTATAATAAAAAAAGAAAATCTGAGCCTACACTGACAGTTTCTATGCATGTTGATAACAGCGGCTGGGAAGAGGCAAAAAAGCAAAAGGCGAGTTCATTAAAGTCTCTTAAGAAGTCATTCAAACCTGCACCGGACATTGAAACGGCATTAGCAGATACAGCCTCGACCTTAGCTTTATTCCATGAAAATCATGGCCAGCCCTTGAGTGAGATCGAAGCATCGGCCAAATCTCTCAATTTGCCGGATGACTTAACCAAACAGGAAGCGGCACTCAGAAAAGAAATCAACCGCTTTTACAAGAAAAGAGCTGATCTTAAATCAAAGGCGATAGCCATTCAGTTGTCATACCAGCACGCGCAATTGCAGTTGAAAAACCCAGAGCATGAATGGAAAAAATTTACAGGCTTGCAAAAACTTCAATCCAACTGGAAGGCTGAGGAATATTTCAATGGATTACTGGTATTGATGACGGCGTTTAAAAACACATTTCCTAACTCACCTAACGCTGACAAACTATCAGCTAATATTGAACGTATGTTTGAGCTGTGGAATTCAAAGAACATTGCCCGCGAGAATTTTGAATCCCAACTCAAAATATACGGTACAGCACAATCATCTTCCGATAAGCACTTTATCATTTTGAGTATCATCGAGTATTTGGACCGACGCTATAAATTCAGTCCTTCATATAAGGATGAGCTTATTAACTGGTGCTTGAAAGACATTGAGTTCTATGAAAACTTCTTGAAATCTTTTCATGAGCACGAGCTGTTCACCACTGAACAGCAGAGGGCTTTCTATGACAACCCCAGCTTAAAAGAGAAGAAGCTTGAAGCAATCAGCTTCGAACGAGTTAAGAAGCTCAAAAACTACACGGTACCAAGGCTAATCTCATATGATGTTTTGAGCGGCATTTACGAAGTGGATGGAAATACTGAGCAACTTCAATGGTTGCAAAGCATCGGTCATCGTATAGGTTATGTTGATAGTAAAGTCGTGCCCCTTGAGAAAGAAAGACCTACCTTTGATCACAAAACTATCACCCGTCAAATTGAAATTCCTAAATCAGGGCAAAAAGGCAAGCTAGGATTTCTCAATTCAAAGGGTGAACCATGTTCAACTGAAGCAGCTTTTAAAGACTATGCCGAGCAACAAGGCTGGCGTGTAATGAGGGCAGAAGTCTCTTTCTGGCAAGCTATGTTTTGCCTGAGCTTCTGGGATGAGATTTTTGAAGGAATGGGAGCTCCCTCACAGGGGCAGGATATTCCACATGACCTCTTCAGAGGCGAAGACTTCTATCTTAACAGACAGCATGCCATTGACAGTCGTTATAGGCAGATTAAGTCGACCAGTCTTCCTGACTTCATAAACCGGCAAATCAAGAAATCTGAAGGTGCATGGACAAGGCTTATTTATAACGGTGATCAAGACATGTTGGCATACGCAAAGTCCAATATTGTGCAAGAATTTGTCCTCAGAATTGACCCTGAAATATATGCCAAAATTGTTTATAGGATTGCCCAAAACCCGAATGAAAATCGTTCTGGTGTATCAGATTTTATCATCTGGAATGATGACGAGCTTAGAATGGTTGAGATTAAGAAGGTTCGTGAACAAGTCAGGGAGTCTCAGGTAAACTGGCTTTCATGGATGGCTGAAGAAAATATCCCAGTGGAGATAGTCCGAGTTAAGGCTGTGTAAACTTGTTTCCAATGAAGGAAAAGCAGGATTCATAAGGGGATAAAAATATTAATTATTCAAAGAAGGCACCTAACAATCATTTCAATCTGACGTTTTTCGCCGCTCCTGCGTCGCTCTGAAAAACGCAGGTTAAATGGGCGTTATATTTATAAAAAAATGACCTTAGAGATAAAAATAATTTGGGAGTTAAGATTTAAAGTCTTTCCATTTCCTACAAATGATGAGGTTATTGAGCAGATATCTTTTAGTAACGAATCTTCCGAAGCAAAGGCTATTGTAGAAGTTCCTGTCACAGAATATCGTAAATCATTTGACCATTATATAATTAGCCCCCCAACTCAAGAAACTACCGATAGAATTAAAAAATATTTTTTGTTGAAAGCAATTCATAATCTAATTTTTGAAAAGATTGAGGTTGAATGTGTTGATAGTAAAATTGTAAACGAATCGGAATTAAAAAAAAAGGTGTTAAATACCGGACTGAAGTAAAAAATTCTGTGATGTCATACTGGAATATGTATGAAGAAAACGATCGTTTTGGTGATGCTGTTGACCATTGGAAAAGTGGTTTTCAAAGCAAAACACAAGGTAGACAAAAAGACATAATTGAAATATCTAAATGGATAATACTGGCGCAAGATGAAAAATCAGAGATGAAAAGCTTCGTTATGTTGTATTTAGCTTTTAATAGTTTGTATAGTCTGTACTCTAATTATGTGAATGTTACTAAAAATAAACAACCAAAAACAGAAATTAAAAATTTATTCTATAATTTATTAACTGAGAAAAGAATAGAAGAAATCTTCAAATTAAATCGCCAGCAAATGGTCTGGTTAACAAGTTTAAATATAATATCTTCAGACAAGAAGAGTAATCTGAGTTTATCGTTAAAAGGTGTGCTTGAAAGCAAGTGTGACCCAAAACATATTCTTTATCAGATGGCCATGTGCGTACATCAAATACGAAATGATTTATTTCATTATGGTATTGGAATGAAGGATAAAGAAAGGAAAATAGAAATTTCAAAATTTTTCTTAATTACAACTATATCGAGATGTTTAAGAGATTTTATATCTTATAAATAAATATGCTAACCAGGCGTTTCACCATCGCTCCCTCTGCTCTCTGGACTCGCTGACGCTCGCCGGTGAACTAAACGTTAGTTTTATATCGATATTCTGTGAATATTTGTCAACTGAGTAATAAATGAAATCCGTGATTATAATTTTTGTATCTATTATTTTGTTAGCTATCTCATTTTGTATTGGAGCTACCCAATTCCAAGGTATTTTTAATGGTGTTAAATGGACCGATATTGGCTCACTTATAGTCACATTTCTGGGTTTTTTCTTTGCCTTTGTTACTTATTTTCAATGGCTAAAAAACAAAAGAAAAGAAGATTCATACTTAGTTGCTAAAAAATATGTAGCATCAATTGATGAAATAGAAGAACAATTACATGAGCTGATTTACCAATATGAACATATTTGCCCAGCACCTGGTGTTGGAGTTGAAAGCAACGATGTTTCTTTAAAGCGAATTGAGCATCTACATAATGTTTGGGATTACTTATATCAAGCTAGGCGAAACTTATTTAAATCTCACCGCGAGCTAGCATTTTGGAATGTTAGCCTCGTAAATGACTTTAAAGAACATTATATCGAAATTAATAAATCATTAGATAATATTAGTGTCGTTTCATCAGCACTTAACAATCAATTATTTCATTACATCAAAAGTGATATGAAAAATATGGGTGAAGTTATAAGTCACAAAAAACACTTTGATGAGCTATTCAATGAAATTAATAGCATTACTAAAAAACAAGTTGAATGTAGCTTTAAAGATATGTTTAAGTTTGGTGAATAAATAAAACTACCGAATAAGGTTAGATCGTGAGAGCGGAGCGAACCACGACCTGAACCGTTTGTCGAACTGTTTGTTGGACAAGCCCGGTTATATATAGAAAAGAGCTTTTTGAGTTTGAGGATTCTGGATTAAACAGAAGTGAAGTATAGGCTGTTCCGTTGCCAATCTCTCAAATTTTGGGAAAAAATGTTCTGATACATGAGGTTTTTTTCAAAAACTGGTGATATGTATAGTGCATAGCAGATGAGTTGAGCCCGCATATACTGCTAACTTGCCAATATATCGATATATATAAATTCAAAAAGAGTATCGATTCATCAGCCAGTGACTATAGTCGTTGTCTTTTCTTCGCGTTCTTCGCGGTAAAAAATGTCTTATACCATTTCCATTTTTTACTGACCCCAAAAACACGACAGGACAAACAGGATGATAAATTAATTTCATTGCAGAAACGTCTGTTGTGAGATGAGCCACCTGTTGTGCTGAAGACGCCCAAATTGGGCGTCTCTACAAGGACATCCTTCCCACAAAGACAACGCCATATTGTCTTTGTGGGGTGATCGCGGCAGAATTGTATCCGGATTTGTACAATCAATACCCATAAGATAAATCGCCGACATCGTAGAGACGCCCAATTTGGGCGTCTGTTTTACTGCCTTTAAATCCGCCGATACAAAATGAAAATGGTATGACAGGCCTGGTGTGCTGAAGATGTCCGTTGTGCTGGAGACGCCCAATTTGGGCGTCTCTACAAAGACCTTTTGCCTCCCTTCACCCCTTCCCGGTGACCTTCTTCTTCTCAGCCAGTAGAGTGCCGAACTTGCCATAGTTGACCTTAACGCCGTCGTCGAGATCAAGGGAAATCCGCTTGTCTGCACAATGGCGGAGTTCATCATCAAAGGTGCTCAGCTCGGCCAGCTTCTTTTTTATATCGTCGATTTCTTTTTGGAACTTCTTCCTGGCCGATGCGGAGTCAGCAGCATCCCATTCATTCTGCAGGTATTCCTGGCGGGCATGGAGGTTTCCGAAGAGGGGGGTCACGTACATACTTCGTACCCGTGACAGGGTGGCTTCATTATAGCGGTGCAGATAGACGAGGCACTGGAAGGCTTTCTGTTTGCCGCTTGAGAGGAGCCAGTAGATGGGGCGTTTCTTGTACGTCTGTAAATGGTCCTTGAAGAATTTGTCACACAGGTAACGGCGGATGGTGTCGCGACTTGACTCATTTTTCTTTGGAGAGAGGTTGTCGGCCAGGAAGGTGAGGTTGTCTTCGAGGTGGGACGCGTCCCAGGCCACTGAGATGAAATCAATGAGGCGGTTGGCTGTATCGTCCTCAAACCACTCGGTGTTGGTGAGTGGGAGGATGCCGTCGTCGTCTGCCGGGAAGGTGGTGTAGCGAGATGGATCAAAGTTTTCGTTGCCGCTGCTGGCATAGATAAGTCCGGGTTCGTCAAGACTGTAGCGGCCCATTATGCAGCCGATGGCGTAGGAGACCAGCTCGGCCATGGTGTCCTGGCGGAAACGGGTCCACAACTCCTCTTTGCTGAGTTTGCCACTGTAACGGTAAGCGGGGTTTACTGTGAGGGTGATCTGCTCAATGGGGACGTCGGGGGTGAGTTCGTCGGTTAGGCCGTAGGCGTCGATGAAGAGGCGGTTGTTCTGTTCTTCGAGACGCTTCATTTCGGCGATGGTTTCGCGGTTCTGGGTGATCCAGGTGGTGTAGCTGGATTCGAGGGTTGGCGTTGGTTCGGTGGAAGCTGTCAAGATGGGGAGGGATTGGAAGTCCCAGGATCGTTCGTAGGCGTCCCAGTCGAACTTAGTTAAGGCAATTGCATTCTCAGCAATGGCACGAGCCATTGTTTTGACTGTGTCTTTAACGATAGGGGTCGGCACTTTAGAGACAGATCCAACTAAAAAGTGCAAACTCGGATTCATTAACTGCATCAGATAGAAAACCGGTGCAGAGCACATTAGCCCAGTTGCGAAAGTCGCATCTTCAGAGAAAAAAGAGGGGCCTTCAACGTTAAACGTTGAACCGGCCGGTGCGTATCTCGCACTGAACAAGGAGGTGCTGGTGTGCGACCAACTAACAGCTGGTTTGAACCAGAAATCCGTATTCTGCGGCCGCGCCGAAGGGTTCGCTTTGATCTCACTACCGTCGTGCTTCCAATCCAGCACAAAATCTGCGTTGCCATACCACCGCCGAAATGCTCCACCCTTTCTATGTGGCAGCCAACGAACAGGGAATTCAGAATCAAATTCCTCTGGCCAAAGGGCAGCAGTTAGCATTGAAATTTCGTACCATTGTCGCAGATATAAATCGTTATTACCTGCTTGTAGGCCCGAACAAGCGTGACCGATTTTAGATAGTGGTTGAAGCTGGCTAAAAAGCTCAAAGACCCGGTCATTTACCCAATAAGTAACTGGAAAGCCGGGGATTCTCTTGAACTCGTCTTGGACGACCATATCGTATCGGTGCTCTCTTTTCGCAAGGGCGATTTCCTTCGCTTCTTCCCCCCCGTCAATCAAACGGAAAAACGACGGCATGTAACCCTGCGGTGAACTGTTTTTAATTACAAACGAAGTCGTCTGAACGACCTCACCAGAAATGCTCCCGAATGCTCGCGACCCAAGGTGGGCCATCGTTGTGATTGTTTTATTCAGCAGAATTCGTTCCCGCATCTTCTCGTACGATGACAGGAACATCCAACTTTGCATGGTGACCATGGCGTTGTAGCCGATATCATTTGCCAGTGTAAAACCGCGCTCAATGAAGCAGGCAAAGAGGTCACTCTTAGCGTCGGGGAAAGAATCCTTAGCAAATTTCTTCACCAGAGTGTTCATTCCCTTTCCCCCCATATAAGGCGGATTAGCCACCACCGCATCATACTGCGCCGCCAGCAATTCCGCCTGCTGCACAAGAGCCCCCAAACACTTCAGTGCATCGGACACAAAGAGACCTTTAGCCGCTTCGCTCAGTCTCTTCAGTGCTGGCAGTTTCGCTGCCAACCCTTCAGGCACCTGAATCAACGAGCCAAAGGTAGTGGCGTGTTCAAAGAGTTCCTTCAGCTCAATGAGGTCACTCGGCTGCAAACCGTAGTCACCCAGCTTCACCCCCTTCGCCACCCCCTCCACATCAAAGCCCGTGCTGTCCACCAGTGCCATCACATTGAGCTTCACCCCCCGCTCAAATAACCGCCGATCATCAGTCCGCCCCTTCATCATCAAGGCAAAGCCTGTCAACTGCGCGGCCCGCCCATCGATATCGAGACCAAAGAGGTTCTTCTCCAGGATCAGCTGCGGGACGTCTCTTTGTCGATAACCGCGCTCCAGGTAGATGGCCTTAAACAGTTTGTATGCTTCCACCAAAATATGCCCGGAACCACAGGCAGGGTCGATAAGGGTCAACTCCTCAGGATTGAGGGTACCGGGTGTGATGGCTGCAAGCTGCGCCTTCACCTCATCGGTCTGTTCGGCAGGCTCGATGTAATACTCCATCTCTCCTTGAAGTGGTGAGTGTGGGTAGGTCGCCAGCCACTGCGCTCCCAGCGAGTTCTGTACCATGTACTTCACGATCCAGTTGGGTGTAAACAACTGGGTTGCCGCCGGAATATCCTCCGACTTCACCACCTTGCCGATAACCTCATCCTTCTTCTCGGAGATATAGAACTGGTAGATCCAGCCGATGATTTCAATCTGCTGCCAGTCCTCTTCCGGGATTTTATTCACCAGGCTGCGAACTGGTGAATTGGAATGCAGCAGGTTGTCCGGCATCAGAAGCTCATCAGAGCCGCCAATCCTTTCAAAGAGAAAGGGCATGGCCCGGTTCAGCGCGTTGCATTGGGCGACAACAAGAATCTGGTAGAGTGTATTGTCTTCATCCCCGGCCAGGCGAAGACGAACAACCTCTTCTCTATTGAGATCGGGCAGCTCTACGTCCGTGGCATGCTCCAGTATCTCCGGGATGTCCGAACCTGACCGATTACTCAAGACCCGATAGCCATGATCAAGGCAGTCATGCAGTTCCATATAGCGGATGGCAATAAAACGGTTGAACCAGGTATAGGCCATTTTCCGCATGGTCAGTTCAAAACCGTCCTGACTGATACTGTTTTCCAGATCCTGTCGTATTGTTCCAACGTCCTTCGGGTACGGGCGTCCGGCAATCAGAGCGACATTGCCCTTGATTTCAATCGGCTCGATTTGATTTTCAGATAAGCCCAGCAGGTGAGCCTTTTCGGTTACCGCCTGGATGAAATCCCGCCGTGCCCCGGGGGCATAGGCTTTAATATTGGCTGTGTTCATTCTCTTCTCTCGACAGGGTTATTGAATCCTGACCCGCTTGTTGTCTTGAATTGCTTTGGTGATGGCTTCTTTCCAAACAGGATGATACAAATTCATTTCATTGCAGAAACGTCTGTTGTGAGATGAGCCACCTGTTGTGCTGAAGACGCCCAAATTGGGCGTCTCTACAAGGACATCCTTTCCATAAAGACAACGCCATATTACCACCACGGGGTTATCGTGGCAGAATTGTATCCGGATTTGTACAATCAATACCCGTAAGATAAATCGCCGACATCGTAGAGATGCCCAAATTGTTTATCTCTACGGAAATCTTTTGCTTTTTCCTGTCTCCTGTCTCCTGTCTCCCGTCTCCCTTTTCCCGTCTCCCATCCCCCTGCCTTTGAATTCGCCAATAGAAAGTGAAAATGGCATTTGGTATGGTCACAACTTAATAGGAATGGTATTACAGCACGTGCAGAATGCTGAGAGCACACACCATGAGAACCAGCGGGACATAGATATAACGGCCAATGGTAATGAAGCCTGCCCCCTGGATACGGGCGGCTCCGGTGTTGATTTCATCCAGCAGATGCTCCTTTTTCTGCAGGAAAAACCATGAAATGGCACCGAGTACCGCACCTGCTGGAATAATATAGATACTGACCACGTCCATCCACGGGCCGAGACTGTCGCCGTTTTCGATGAAGACCCCAACGCCGAGACAGATCAGACCCATGCCGATGAGGATGGGCAGGCGGGGAATTTGAAAGCGGTTGATGAGCGATTCCGCCACAGCTTCATACATGTTCTGCAGGGAGCTGATGGCGGCAAAGAGTACAGAGATGAAGAAGAAGGCGGCGAGCAGTCGGCCGAAGGGTATTTGTGCCAGCACCCCCGGCAGGGTGACAAACATCAGTCCGGGGCCGCCACCAGTATACTGGACGCCGAAGGCCGCACCCGCAGGGATGATGACCAGCGCCGCGATCATGGCTGCGACAGTGTCGAAGATGGCGGTGGAGTGCGCCGCCTTGACGATATCCACATCTTTTTGCAGATAACGTCCGTAGGCGATCATTCCCGAACCGGTGATGGAGAGGGAAAAGAGTGCCTGCCCCATGGCGAAGATCCACGTATTTGCCTTGAACAGGTATTCCCACCGGGGAATGAAGAGATGCCTGTAGCCTTCAATGGCTCCGGGCAGAAAGGCCACCCGTACGGCCAAAAGGAGGAAGAGGATGAAAAAGACCGGCATCATGATTTTGTTGCTGCGTTCAATACTTTTTGCCCCGAGAAAAAGAGTGAGCAGAGTGATAACGACTACTGCCGTGTGCCAGCCGACGCTGCCGAAGTGCTGTCCGGCTGCGTCATTGAAGAATTTTCCGGCATCCATGATCCCGTTCGCACCTCCGGTAAAAAGGTCGCCGGTGATGACACCGCCGAAGGTGCGCAGCACCCAGCCGGTGATCACCGCGTAACCGATGGCAATGGTCAGTGAACCGGCGAGGGGAAGCCAGGCGAGCAGATAACCGAGGCGGCTGCGGCCAATATCTTTCCAGGCATTTTCGTAGGAACCGAGGGTCCCGGTGCCGGTACGGCGTCCGATGGCGAATTCGGCGGAGAGGCCGACGTGGCTGAAGAGGGCAATAAAGAAAAGATAGATGAGGATAAAGACGGCTCCGCCGTTTTTCCCGACCTGGATGGGAAAGGCCCAGATGTTGGCCATGCCGACGGCGGAGCCGACACAGGCGAGGATGAAGCCGAAGCGTGATTGAAAGGTTTCTCGAGCGGCCATGGTGTTCTCCTTTCCATGAAAAAATGAGGGGTGTGAAAAATGAGTCCATCAATATAGCAGTTTTTTTCAGTGGGGAAGAGAAAAAGAACGGGTGGTTTTCTGAGAGTTATATTCTTTCCGGAAGTGGGTGTTGCAGCTGTTTCTCTACAGACTTGCCTGAAAAGGTCTCAATGACTATAAATGGCAGTACACAATTCCTGAAAACTCGACGAGGACGGCACCATGAAACCAACAAAACACGATCTGCAGAGTAAAAAAACCCTTGAACTTCTTCATACTGCGGCAGCCGAGGCAGACGGGCAGCTCTCCGTCGTGGTTCGGCACTCCGCCCGCTGCTATCCGGAAAGACCTGAGATGGAGGCGTTCATGACTCTCACCGAAGAAGGTAAAGAGTTCGCCTGTGACCTCGGTCGGGCTCTGCCGCAAAATATGAAACCGCGTATCGCTGCGAGCTATATCACCCGCTGCATGGAGACTGCTGATCTTATCTCCAAGGGATTTGCCATGAGCAATGCGGTCTTTCCCCGGCACACGGGGGTGGAGAAGGCGGTAACCCCTTTTTATATGCGGGATATCCCGACGGCGGTTCGTCGTCAGCGGGAGCTGGGGCACGATGTTTATCTGCGCCTCTGGCTTGACGGTGAAGCAAGTGAAGACGAGATCCTCTCCTCTACTGTGACGGCCGACACCATCTGCAGCTGGATGGCTGCCCAACTGGATCTCCTTGTTCCGGGAGAGATCAGTATCGGTGTCACTCATGACTGGAACCTGTTCCCGGTGAAGGAACACAAGTTGCATCAGCCCCATGAAGAGGTCGGACAGGTCGGCTATCTGGAGGGACTTGTTGTCTATCGTCGCCAGGGGGAGCTGGTATTGCGGGGGGGGCTTGGTGATGCGGTGGTCCTCTGAGAAAAAGTACATCAATCTCATTGCATGAGGCTTTTTGTGGCGA
This sequence comes from Desulforhopalus vacuolatus, assembly GCF_016918505.1. Lineage (GTDB taxonomy): Bacteria > Desulfobacterota > Desulfobulbia > Desulfobulbales > Desulfocapsaceae > Desulforhopalus > Desulforhopalus vacuolatus. Next base: position 6,625 of record NZ_JAFFPZ010000042.1, on the reverse strand, counting down.
TTTTTCCGGGATAAAAAAGGTTGTTTTAAGATGATGGAATTACAAAAAAGGGAAAAATCCGGTTTGCATCTTGAACCGATTGGCGTAATTCATTCCTGTTTCAAAGAGAAATTTGGTATTCCCCGTCAGCCGGGGCTGGTGAAGCACTCTACCGCCACAATTGAACTCTTCCCCCCCTTTAATCGAGAAGAGATGGTTCGCGGACTGGAGGGTTTTTCTCATATTCAGGTGCTCTTTCTTTTCCATCGGGCGGTGGCGGAAGGGTGGAGACCGACCGTGCGTGCCCCTCGTCTCGGCGGAAAGAAACGGGTGGGAGTTTTTGCCTGCCGTTCTCCCCACAGGCCCAACCATATCGGTCTCTCGGCAGTGCGGCTGGGTGGTATCAAAATAACCGGCGGGGTCTGTCTGAACGTCAGCGGGGTAGATTTTCTTGATGAGACACCGGTTCTCGATATCAAACCCTATGTGCCATATAGTGATTCGATTCAGGATGCCTCAGAGGGGTTTACCGGCACAGCAGATGTTGGGGGCGGAGAGGCCCGGATGATTTTTTTCAGCGGGCAGGCAGCTGCCTTCTGCAGCGACTATGAGGAGGGGAATGGTCGGCCCCTGCACCTGCTGATAACTGAGATGCTGAAGCACGATCCCAGTCCAAGATCACAGCGGGAACGAAAAACGGAATTCGGCATGCTGCTGTGGGATGTCAATATCCGCTGGCGAATGGAGGAGGGGCGTGTGGTGGTGGAGAGGATAGAGCCGGTGGTGTGAGGTATTATACCAATTCCATTTTGTATTGGCGAATTCAAAGGCAGGGACGGGAAAAGGGAGACAGGAGACGGGAGACAGGAGACAGGAAAAAGCAAAAGGTTTTTGTAGAGACGCCCAATTTGGGCGTCTTCAGCACAACAGGTGGCTCATCTCACAACAGACGTTTCTGCAATGAAATTAATGTATAACCCTGTTTGTCCTGTCGTTTTTTTGGGTCAGTAAAAAATGTAAAAGGTATTATTTCCCGACGTTGGCGTTGTAATCAAGCAGAACACAGTGAACTGGTTTCCCCATGATCCAGACAGCTGTTTCGATATTGTAGTGCAAATTACCGCCGGTTATGGTGACTTTCGGAGAGGTGACTTGACTGTCACCGGGGCATTCCACGGTCTGGATCTTGTTATTATAATAAAGAAGCTGAGTAAAGAGAGTCTGATCACCGTCGAGTTTGTGAACAACCACATCACCGATGAGTGTCAACATCTCGGTATTGCTGTTGTAGCGTCCTTTTTTTGCAACGATATGGGTTATGCTGTCTTTTTTGTCGAAAATATTGGCGTTTACCGTCTCCATCAGCAGCGTGTCCGGATCTTCACCGTTACGTGCGCTGTCTGCCAGAATGACGGAAGTGGTGCGCCCATTCTTATACTGGGTGATGCGGATATCGTTGAGATTGAAATTTCGCTGGGGAGTTTTCTTCTTGAAATCCTGATCGAAACCACCGCGCGGGGCGAGAAAATTGCCGACGGGAATGGACCAGAAGGGGTAGGTTATTACGAGGAGAACCGGTACCATCCACACGGCATTGCTTCGAAAATGAAGCTTGTTGAAAAAACGATTGATGACGGCCATAAATTAATGGAGGTAGCGGGCGAGCAGCAACTCCCTGACGCCCCGGGCTTCGACAAGAAGGTCACAGAGGTTACGCACTGCACCCTGGCCTCCGCTGTGCGGAGTGATGAAATGGACAACGTCCTTTACTTCATCAACGGCATTGGCAGGGGCAACAGCAAGACCAACCCGGCACAGCAGGTTGAGATCAAGCCAGTCATCCCCCATGTAGGCAACCTGCTTTTCGCTGAATCCGCTCTCCTGCAGGATCTCTGCAAAAGCGGCCATCTTATCCCGTGCGCCCTGACGTGCGTACTTTATGTTCAACTCAGAAATACGGCGGGCAACCACCACAGATTCGCGGGCGGTGATTACTCCAGTCTCAATACCGATTTCTCGCAACAGTGTCAGACCGAAACCGTCCTGGGTGTTGAAGACCTTGGACTCAACACCGTCCCCGCTGTAGAGCAGACTGCCGTCAGTGAGTACACCGTCTACATCAAGCAGCAGAAGACGAATTTCTTTTGCCCGGCTGAGAAGGTCGGGAGAAAAGATCATTGTACCGCCTTATGGATGGCGAGAAGTTTCACCAGCAGCTTTTCCACTTCATCAAGGGGAATGGAGTTGGGGCCGTCACAGAGGGCATGCTTCGGATCGGGATGAATCTCCATGAACACCGCGTCAACTCCGGCAGCTACAGCAGCCTTTGCCAGCGGCTCAATAAATTCCCGCTGTCCACTGGAACACCCTCCGGCACCGCCGGGAAGCTGTACACTGTGGGTGGCGTCAAACACAACCGGACACCCCAGCCCGCGCATGACCGGCAGGGAACGCATATCCACCACAAGGTTGTTGTAGCCAAAACTGGCACCGCGCTCCACCAGCATGATGTCCTTTGCCCCCGAGTTACGCAACTTGCCAACCACATTTACCATGTCCCAGGGAGAGACGAACTGCCCCTTTTTGACATTTATCGTTTTCCCGGTCTTCGCCGCAGCGACAAGCAGATCGGTCTGGCGGCAAAGAAAAGCGGGGATCTGGATGATGTCCAAAACCTCTCCGGCGGGTGCAGCCTGGGTGTAATCATGAATATCTGAAATGATCGGAACCTGCAGCTCATCGCGAATCTCACCGAGAGTTTTCAGCCCCTCTTTTAAACCAGGCCCTCGGTAGGAGGTGATAGAGGTGCGGTTGGCCTTGTCATAGGACGCCTTGAAGACGTAGGAGATACCCAGCCGACGGGTAATCTCCACCATCCTGCGACCAACGGTGAGAGCAATTTCCTTTGACTCAAGGGCGCAGGGACCACCAATGAGCAACAGTGGCTGGCCGTCACCTACACCAATTTTCCCGGCAGGGCCGTTGACCTCAGTATAGACCCCCATTATTCATCCTTTTTGTTTTTCAGCGCTGATGCGATGAATTCACGGAACAAGGGATGCGGTCTCATTGGTTTGGACTGAAATTCGGGGTGGAACTGACATCCGACAAACCATGGATGGTCCTCGATTTCGACAATCTCTACCAGCGAATTGTCCGGCGAGGTGCCGGAAACAATCATGCCCTTTTCTTTCAGGCGGTCAAGGTAATCATTGTTGAATTCAAAACGATGGCGATGGCGTTCGTTGATCTCCTCGCAACGATAGGCGTTCCAGGCGTTTGTACCCTCTTTGAGGACGCAGGGATAGGAGCCAAGACGCAGGGTTCCACCGAGGTTGGACTCCTTGTCGCGTCTTTGTATCTCTTTGTTGCGATAGTCATACCACTCTGTAATCAAGTAGATAACCGGATCCGGCGTATCCTCTTCCATCTCCACGGAGTTGGCGCGGGGCAGGTCGAGTACGTGGCGGCTAAACTCAACCACGGCAAGCTGCATGCCGAGGCAGATACCAAAGAAGGGGATTTTTTTCTCACGGGCGTAGGCAATTGCCTTGATCTTGCCCTCCACTCCGCGCTGGCCGAATCCACCGGGAACGAGGATGCCGTCGCAGCCTTCAAGCAGAGAAGGAGGATTCTTTGATTCCAGATCCTCTGCGCTGATGTATTTGAGATTAACCTTTGTCCTGCTGGCAAGGCCGCCGTGAATCAAAGCCTCATGGAGACTTTTATAACTCTCGGTGAGGTCAACGTATTTACCGGTGATACCAATGGTGACCTCATGCTGCGGATGCTGAATGTTGTCAACGAGCTGTTCCCAGGGCTTCACATTGGCGTGAGCGGCCCAGATGCCGAGCAGGTCAAGAACTTTGTCGTCCAGTCCCTCTCGATGGAGCAGGAGGGGCAGTTCGTAGATACTTTTGGCGTCTACGGCGGTCATGACCTGACTTCTCGGCAGGTTGCAGAAGAGGCCGATCTTCTCTTTGATACTGTCATCAAGGGGAACTTCGGAACGGCAGAGCAGAATATCCGGTTGAATGCCGGCGGCCCTTAATTCACGTACAGAGTGCTGAGTAGGTTTGGTCTTTACCTCTCCGGCGGTTTTGAGATAGGGAACAAGGGTAAGATGGATGAAAAGTGTGTAGTCGTGGCCGAGGTCGTTACGTAACTGGCGGATAGCTTCAATAAAGGGTAAACCTTCGATGTCGCCGATGGTTCCGCCGATCTCGACGATGGCGATGTCCACTGTACCATCAAGCTGCAACACTGCTTTTTTGATTTCATCAGTGATGTGTGGAATCACCTGTACCGTGCCGCCGTGGTATTCTCCGCGCCGCTCTTTGGTGATAACGGAATAGTAGATCCGCCCTGAAGTATAGTTGTTTTTCTGTCCCATTACGGCGTTGGTAAAACGCTCGTAATGGCCCATGTCAAGATCCGTTTCAGCACCGTCTTCCGTAACGTAAACCTCGCCATGCTGGAAGGGGTTCATTGTTCCTGGATCAACGTTGATATAGGGATCAAGTTTCTGAAAGGTAATGGTGAAGCCTCTGCTTTCAAGCAGGCAGCCGAGTGACGCCGAGGCGAGCCCTTTTCCCAGGGAAGAGAGAACACCGCCGGTGACAAAAATAAACTTGGTCCGTTGTTTGGTAGTAGGTTTTTTCATGGAAGTCCAATATATCATGGAGGTGTACTTTTGCCACCTGTAATTTTATCCGGTATCTTGAAAAAGAAGAATGGCGGGTGAGGCTTGTCGATGAAGATAAGAATGAATATTCTCTATGAAATTTCCTGCGAAAAAAAATACTGTGGAGGAATGATGACTGCTTTTATCTCTGCCGCCCTGCTGACATTTCTGTGTGCCCCTGTTCTCTGCTGTGCAGTCTCAGGATCCCGTACTCCCGCTACGCGAACCGCCCTTTTTGGTGGTGGTTGTTTCTGGTGTATGGAACCGCCCTTTGAGGCCCTGGACGGGGTCGTGAATGTTACAGCCGGCTACAGTGGGGGGGACGAGTTTCATCCGACCTATGAGCAGGTCTCCCACGGATTGACCGGCCACATTGAGGCGGTTCAGGTGGTTTATGATCCGTCAAAAATAAGCTACAGGATGTTGCTGGATACTTACTGGCGGAGCATTGACCCCACTGATCCCGACGGCCAGTTTGCCGACCGCGGGGCGCAGTATCGCACAGCCATTTTTTACGACAGTGAGGAAGAAAAGCGGGAGGCGGAGGATTCAAAGCGGGCTCTTGATGCCTCCCACACCTTTGACTCTCCGGTGGTAACCCGTATTCTTCCGGCAAAAGAGTTTTATCCCGCAGAGGAGTATCATCAGGGCTATCATAATAAGAACGTGCAGCACTATAACTCTTACAAGACTGGTTCCGGACGCGCAGGTTTTCTGCAGAAGGTGTGGAGCGGGGAGAAAAAAGAAACATACCTTCGCCCAGGCGAAGCCGAACTGCGCCGCAGGCTGACCCCGACACAGTATCAAGTGACCATGGAAGAGGGTACGGAACCAGCCTTTAAAAATGAATACTGGGACAATACGGAGAGGGGAATCTATGTTGATATCACTTCCGGCGAGCCGCTTTTCACTTCTGCCGATAAATTCGATGCCGGTTGTGGCTGGCCGAGTTTTACCCGGCCGCTGAAGTCGGATTCTGTTTCCGAACACATCGACTCCCGTTTCGGCATGGTGCGTACAGAGGTGCGCAGTGCCGCAGCTGATATCCATCTCGGCCACGTCTTTCCCGATGGTCCCGCTCCGACCGGTATGCGATACTGTATCAATTCTGCGGCCCTGGAGTTTATCCCTGCAGAGGAGATGGTGGCGCGGGGATATGGGGCGTTGTTGCCGCAGCTTGCTGAGAAAAAGAAGTAGATTGCTGAATCCCTGCAATAAAAAAAGACCGTCCGGAATCTCCGGACGGTCTTTTTTTTTACTGTAACGAAGAAGATGAGCGAAAGACTGGTTATACCATTCCTATTAAGTTGTGACCGTACTAAATGCCATTTTCACTTTCTATTGGCGAATGTAAAGACAGGGGGACGGGAAACAGGAGAAAGGAGACGGGAGACAGGGAAAAGCAAAAGACGGAACAGCGAAAAACTTTTTGCCAACGAATAAAAGCTCTAATCATGCGAATAAAGGCAAAAAACTTTAAGAAGTTACGCTTTTATAAAAAATGCCCTTTTTCGTATGATTAGACCATTTCTATTAAGTTATGCTCTTTTTACATCCTGTTTATTCATTCGTAATCACAAAAAAAGATGTCCACGCAGTCGCACTCTCTGGTCAATACAAAATGTAAATGGTATAATTGATATCTCGACGTCTCGTTCCTCACTTTGTCGGAGGATAAATTTTTTACTGTAACGAAGAAGATGGGCGAAAGACTGATTATTCAAGGTAGCCTTTTGGTTTTTTCAGTAATAATTCGTGTTTATTCGTGCCCATTCGTGGTTCCGTCTTTTCCTGTCTCCTTTCTCCCTGTCTTTCAATTCTCACCCTTTATGATCGACATCCCCGGGATAAGGGTCTGGGTTGAGCTGACTCCGGGCCACTGACGGATAGTCTCCTGGGTAAACTGAGAGATCAGTTCGGCATCAGAGCTGAGCAGGTCGCGATGAAGGGTGATGCGGATCA
>NZ_JAFFPZ010000041.1 GCF_016918505.1 Desulforhopalus vacuolatus | reverse complement strand
CTTGATGATGCCCATGGCGTGGGAGATGAGCATCAAAAAGCTCTACCACACCCATTCGTTTGAGAAGGCCAATCAGCAGGACAAAATCATCAATTCTTTCGGTTAAAACTTTTGGTATAGTAGTCATCTCGGCAGTTAATCAAAAAAAAGAATAAATTGAAATAATTTTACGCGAATGGTGAGTTATAGCTTGAATAATCCGATTTTTATTCCTTTAAAGTAATTAAGTATAAGAAATCTTGAGCAATGTTCTTCGAGTTGAATTGTTTTGTTGATATTTTTTGGTTATAATATCTGCCTGAAACATTGTGTTTACATTCTTTGTAAGAAGCGGACACATGTGATGTGAAAGAGCACTGTACACAAATAGATCTTTGATTAAATCCTACTGCACAAACCCAATGATCTTTAATTTCCGTTTTGTTCAAATCGCTTTTGATACTCTTTTTTTCTGTATAGCAAAGAATGACAACAGAGTTTGTAAAGTCTACATTTAACAATTCAATGAGTGAAATTTTTTCTACGTTTATTTTTAATTTACTCTCACGTGCAAACAAGTTTACAGCCTTTTCTACATAAGCATCTGTTGATTCAACCTCATTCTCATTCTCATTCTCATTATCATTCTTTTTAAAACAGGATGGACTACCATGTCCATTAAGTATTTCTACGGGAGAATTTAGATTCTTCACAATTTTTTCCCATACATTCTTTTTGTCTTTAGCAAAGTCACTTGATGAAAAGGCTTTACTAACCAAGGTTTTATAAGCATTCATTAATGCATACAGTAAACATGCTCCATCAAATACACCTTGTGTGAGGACTTTGGGTTTTTGATTCATCTGTATAGCTCCATTATTATAAAGTTTTTGATACTAAGGTATCGTTTCCTTAACTATTATTTTATTATTACCGTTTCGCTTTCCAAATAGCGTTTAACCAAATGCCTTTAATGACAGGTTACTTTTTGGAGGGGGATTTTCTATAATCCGATTCCTGTTTCTTAAAAGTGAAGGGATATGCTTTTATTGCTTTTGATTTGTAACGCCGTGCTCTGCGGCGGATTTTGAGCGAAGCGAAAAATGCGTCCGACAGCAGCACCTTGTTAGGTATTGCTCGCTATCACTCTCTGTATCATTTTTGATGGGTCAGTATCTGGTGCAGTCCAATCGGCAATACTAGGATGAGCAGCCACTATGACCTTGATGCCATCTTTATTCATAAAAGCCTGACTTTTCCATCTTCTATTGTTTGTTTCAACAAACTCATCAATTAATTTATTTGCTCCTAGCTTCTTTTTTAGGTATTGCCCTGCAGTTTTACCAAAACATAGAATTGCCTTTGGCTTTAACTCACTTATTACAGAAGAATGAAATGGCCAGCATTGCTCGATTAAATCGGATGCCTCATCGCTAATATTACTTTCCCGCTGTGATCGCACAAAAATAACATTGCTAGAGGGTACTTCACCCGGATCAAGATTTAGGTTTTTAAGTAAGTGGAGAACTCTTGGTTGTATCTTCCAAGTTCCCGGCTCTGCTCCTTGCCAAGATTCATCTCTATAGGCAGACCAATTTTTTGATTCATTCTCCAAGATATGCCGAATGCTCAGTTTTATAGTTTCATCAGATTGCTCTTCAGGAGAACCTCCAGGATTTAAACCCAATATGTAGAGGTCTTTATTCCCGCTAAAAGCATCCACGCCTGAATAAAAAACAGAGCCTGATTTGTCCTTCAGGCTCGAAGGGATTTTTTCTATGAATTTCTCAATCATCTCTAATACGTCTCCGCCTAACGTTAAGTTAACCGGCGAGCTCGCGAGTCCGAGGGAGCGTAGCGAGCGGTGTTAAACGCCTGGTTATGTGTTTTTTATCTTTTTCCAGAGAGTTGAATTCTTTTTAATAGGTTGAGCAAATTTCAATCCTATTTCACCTTCCGAAACTGTCTTAGTAGAGACATTATCTTTTTGTATATCTTCTATTGTGTTCTTGCTAAATTTTCCATTTTTCTGAACATATATTTCTTCTCCAACGGTAAGATTAGTATCACTAATGTTCACAATACATATTTCACCATTATGAAATAATTCTTTTGGTTCATCAATAAAGACCAAGTCTCTTGGTGAAAAATCAACAATCCCAAACTCCAAAATGTTTTCTCTGGCTTGTTTTTTATCAATTATTGCATTTTCAATATCAAAGTATAAATCAAACAACTGCCAAGTTGATAAAAGTCCTCGTTCATCATTAATCGCATCTTGAATTTGATTATCAGTAAATGGTGGGTTTTGCCTAGTTGATGGTGGTAAATATCTCTGGTGATTTACAATATACAAAGCATAAACATCAAATTTATTTCTTTCTTTACAACGTCTATGTTTAATTTTTGAAATCTGACTACAGTTTGCATCTGTTGAAGTACCTCCAATTCCTTTACATTCGACTATAAGCAAACCATTATATAGTTCGATTTGAATATCTTCTTCCAAAATGTCTGAATCTGCATATTTTTTGTCGCAGTTCAAAACATTTTCAAACCCTAACCATTCAAGAAACTCAATCAAAGCCTCAACCAAATCATCTCCAGTTTCAGTTATAATGCTATGGAGAAAGGAATATTTCGACAGATTTTCTGAAATCTCGACTTCTTTATTATCAATACGTATTTTAAATTCGTTTTCGATTTCTTTCTTTTCAAAAAGTAATGTTTCGTGCTTAGGCAACCAGTATTCTTTATTATTCTTCCAATTAAATGTAGATGAAAAAGGAAATATATCTGGAGTTATTTCTGGTGCTATATTTAACAGAAAAGTATTTAGGAATTCGGCTTTTCTTTTAATTTGAGGAAAATAAAAAGAAACAGATTTGTTAATAAACATACAATATGAGACAATGTCGTCACTAGCGTTTTTAATTAACGGTACAAAGTCAGGATTTGGTTTTGATTTAGAATCTCCCCATATATGAGGGTGATGAAATGTTTGGTTATAAACAGTTTCATCGATATGAGCGTTGATTAAATTTCTTAAATCTTCTCTGATTTCACACGCGGACATTTCTGTTCCATACTTTGAATTAGCTAAGTAAGCGTTTTCTGAGAAAGAGTAAATGTTATGCTCTTCAGTTCCTTGCCTTCGAGTATCATATTCTGATAAAAGGATAGTTTCATACTCGACTGTGTAAGAACTTGTAGTAAAAACTATGAGAATGTAAGGGCGATTTCCTATTTTTTTTATATGTCCTCCCAATATTTGACTACAGAGAGGTCTGGGGTCAAAGACAGTCTCGGGGTAACTACTTAGAAGTGAAAGTGCATTTTTGCCAGTATGATTTTTTCTGACATGGTTCTCTGCACTATATTCATCAACTTTATAATTTTCTAGATCAAGGATTATTATGTCATACTCATGAAGATTTGGAGGGAAATCATAATTTAGCAAAACTTGATGATTCTTTGTTCTGCCTGTATTAGGTACCTTTATTTTGTTACCAAGGGTGCCTGAATAAACATTGAACCTAGCGTTTTTTAAACTAGTTATAGTGTCATCTACAATATCGAGACAACATATCCTTGGTTTAATATTTACTTCGACTTCCTCTTCTGAGGATTCTATTCTCTTATCTTCTTCCACATCGTTATCATCTGCTTCTTTTTTACTGAAGATTTTCATAATTGTTGGTTTGAAATTATCTATCGAGTTGGATGAGTCCTATTGTTCTCATAACAGTGGGTTAACTGGAAAAAGTCCATAATATAACCCTATATCTGGACTGTTTTTCCACTATATTTTGTATTAAAGGCGAAAAATGGAAAATCATGTCCAGTTATTACTTTTATCTTCCATTTTTTTTCCATACAATCTGATATTATCACTGTTCTGATGGAAAACAAGCCAAAATTCACTCCCAACCCTCAGCTCAAACTGAGGGATGAAATGCGTGAGCCCCTGAGATACTCTCATTACGCACGCTCAACAGAAAAAACATCTTGCCAGCCCTATGTCTCAGGATAGTTTTCGCTTCAAAAATTCAGTATAAATCCAAGGGTGAAGTGAGATCGAAAAACAAAGATCGAATGCGCCCGGAAATTCTTCGACGAAATTAACAGCAAGAGTAATCCAGACAATGTGAAATATGAGGGAGTTAACAGCTTCGGCAAGTGGATGGGCATTGTTTTGGCGATTACGAATGGATAAACAGGCGAAAAAAGATAAAGACAAAAAGACAAAAAGGGAGAAAGGAGGCAGGAAAAAGCAGGGCAACAAAACCTGATGATGCCCGTTGTGGAATGAGACTGTTTCAAGGTGCTCTTGTGAAAGACGGAACAACAAAAGATTTTTTTATCAACGAAAAAATGCTCTAATACCATTCCCACTTTGTATTGACTGATTCAAAGGCAGGTGAGACAGACGCCCAAATTGGGCGTCTCTACGAAGATCTTTTGCTTTTTCCCGTCTCCCTTCTCCCTTTTTCCCCCCCGTATTTCAAAGCAGAGAGGAGAGAAGCTCCTTTCTGTCCTTTTGTGTTATCGAAATGGTGGGGGCCTGGAGGGTGGTGGCGAGAGCGAGAGCGTAGCCTGCGGGCTGGCAAAGGCTGAGGAAGTGCCAGTTGTCGCGGTGCAGCAGGCCGTCCTTCTGTGGTTCAAGAAGGGCACATTCCAGCGAGGAAAACGGGGTGCGCAGGCCGGTGCCGGTGGCCTTCACCCACGCCTCCTTCAGGGTCCACGCCCGGTAGAAGAAGTCACGTGCGGGTTCTTTGCCGATTTGGTTCAGTTTTTGCCAGTGGTTCAGTTCCTCTTTACTGAAGACCTGTTGCGCCAGCTCTTTTTCGTAATGGCGGGGGCGGATTTTTTCAATATCGCAGCCCACCTCCGCGACCTGCGCAACGGCGAGGGCGGTGAAACCATGGCAGTGGGAGAGGCTGAAGTAGAGCGGGATGCGTTTGCCGTCGACCTCCCAGAAGGGGCGGCCGAGGACATCAGGTATGGCCTCGGCATGGTGCAGGGCCTCGGGGGCGAAGTGGTACAGCGCGGCGCGCAGCAGCAGACGTGAGTGGAGCAGCTCCGCGCGTTTCAGCGGACGGGTGAAGCGCTGGTGGCGGAGCAGCTCGGCGGGGCTGAGCAGGTGGAGAGGCAGTTCCGCCTCTTCGTCAATGGGCAGCAGCCAGAGACAGATCTCCTGCGGCGCGGGTTTCATCGCTGCTGTTCGGGGGAAGAGGGCAACAGGGCGGCCAAGTCGGCGGGAAGTGGCACCTCGAAACGCAACTCTTCATGGCTGACGGGATGATGCAGTTCCAGCCGCGAGGAGTGGAGAAGCGGGCGGGTGAACTGCTGTCCGGCGGCGCTCATTTTGCCGCCGTAAAAACTGTCGCCGAGCAGGGGATGATTCTGTTCGCTGAGGTGGGCGCGGATCTGGTGACTGCGTCCGGTTTCAAGGTGGATACGGAGCAGGCTGAAACTTCCCCCTTCCGGCTCTGCAATTTCCTGTATCAGTTCGTAGTGAGTGATGGCCTCCTTTCCTCCGCTTTCCACTGAGATGGTGCGTTTGTTGCGGCGAACGATCTGGGTGTGGATGGTTCCGGAGGCTGGCTCCGGTTTGCCGTCAACAAGGGCGAGATAGGTGCGCTGCAGGGCGTGTTCTGCTGCCTGCTGTGCCAGATTTTTGTGAGCCATCTCGTGGATGGAGAAGGTGAGCAGGCCGGTGGTGCTGACGTCAAGGCGCTGATGCATGCCGATGGAGGGTTTATGTATGCCCTGTTGCCGCAGGTGGTGTTCCAGCGCTTCGAAGAGGGTTCCCTTCAGGCGCGCGGGAGTAGGCTGGGTGAGTACACCCGCAGGTTTGTTGATGACGATGAGGTTGGAGTCCTCAAAAACAATATGCTCCTCAGAGAGACGGAAGGGGGTAAGGGGGTGGTCGTCGAGGAAGAGCTCAACTTTCTGACCTGCACGAAGCGGGCAGCTGAGCCGGCGCACCCGCCGGCCGTCTACATGGGCACCGCCGAAATCTATAATTTTACGTATTTTCCCACGGGAGAGGCCGCTGGCTGTGGCAAGGAAGATATCAAGGCGGGGGGCGGCTTTTTCAAGCTGGAATTGCTGCATCATAGTAATCAGAAAACCGAAGGGTAAAAGTTTATGGGAACATGAACGAAATACAAGGTTTTTCGAGGTCCACTTATATAAGAGAAACTGTAAATTGAACAACAAGGAGCAGCGCCAGCAGGAACAGGAGTCCCCGCAGGAGCCGTCGATAGGTTGTATCGTTAAAGTACTGCCGAATATGCATGCCGAGAAAGAGCGCTCCTCCTGCGGCGAGAAAAACCACTGTGCCGAGGGAGAGCATGTCTGCGTGAATTTTTCCATTCACGAAGAAGAGAACACTCTGCACAATCTTTCCGAAGAGAAAGCAGAGATTGGCCGCCTGCACTGTCTCAGCTTTACTGTGGCCGGATTCGAGGGAATACATGATGAGCACTGGAGCCATCACATTGGTGAGTCCGCCGAGCACTCCGGCACACAGGCCGAAGACCACCTTTGCCAGCTGCGGATGTTCTGTTGTCAGGTGTATCCGTATATCAATCTTATCAAGCCCGAGGTAGACGAAGATCGCCGCAGCAAGAAAAAGCTTGAAGATGTCACTGTTGCTGTGGAGCAGCAGCTGCGTGCCGAGGGCACTGCCTGTCATCGCCAGCAGAGCGAGGGGGAGAAAGTTCCGTAACGCTTCTCGGAAATGCCCTTCGCTGACAATGCTCACCAGGTTGATCGCCAGGGTGGGGATCAGGGTGAGGGCAATGGCCGTCTGCAGATCAAAAAAGAGCGCGAACAACGGCGTTGCCACCATCGGGAAACCAAAACCGATGGTGCCGTGAACCATCGCGGCAAAGAAGGCCGAAAAAATAATTATAACAAAAAAGGAAAGGTTCGGCTGTATGAACATCATCTCGTGTTCCTCCTGTGCCTCGAATACCTGCAGAAAAAAGCACTAAACTCTGAAAGAGAGGGTATTTCAAGAGTCAGGAGGGAGGAGAATACAGAAATTTGAGAGATTTCCTTTCCAGAATCTCAAGGTTGTTTATAGTCTGAGAAATGTGGTCGTACAAGTAACCTGTAAAACAGCAAAGGAGATTTCCCATGAAACAGACAGCACTTATTCTTGGCGCAGTGGCCCTGCTTACTCTCGCCGGGTGTACTCAGGAAACCCAGAACAAGATTGGCCGTTCCATTCAAAACTGGACGGGCACGAACGGCATGCTCGAAGTCTATTCCGGTGGCAAGCTGATGAAGCGCATTATGAAAATTGACAAAATCTCCACCGCCACAGAAACGGGTGGCGCTAGTTCCCGTGCGTATCGCTACGGCTACGGCAAGCTTGATGCCAACTTGAACGGGCAGATTGATTCCGATGAGAAGAGAGTTTATTTCGAGTTTAGTGACTACTCGACGCAGTATCTCTTCTATTCTGATCCCGAATAATGCACCCGTAAGACAGTCCTGATCGGTACGTTGTTTATGACGGCGACACTCTTTGTAAGTGTCGCCGTCTTTTTTTCAGCTGTTCTTCATCTCTTTCCGCCGCAAAATCTCTCCCTCCCGTGCCCGTAGAATCTCTTTGCAGGTACGTACCCCGTTCGGGTCGCGATAGGGTACCCCGCGCAGGGTTCCCATGAGAAAGAGATCCCTCTCTGGCAGTGCGCCCACTGTTTCCCCCCCCGGCAGTACCGCGAGGGTCCCGCCCCGGTCCCGGCCGAAGGCACTTGTCTCTCCCACCGTAAAGCCCGCTTCGGTCAGTCCGGAGCGTACCGGAATTGCCGCGCTGTAGGTGAGCAGGGCACCGTCGGTGGTGAGCAGCGGGTGGAGGCGGCGGAAGAAGTCCACTGTCCACAGTTCACTGTTTTTCTGGGTGGAAAAGGCGTCGAGCCAGATGAGATGGAAAAGTGACTTCTGCACCCTGGGAAGGATGGCGGTGTGGCGGGCATCGCCCCAGAGGGTGGTGATGGAAATTTTTCCGCGTTGCCAGAATCCATTCTGCAGCAGTTCCTCCAACACCTTGTTCCACTCCAGCACCTTTGAGATTCCGCTCAGCTCTGCCGCCGCCCGGCGCACGACCGTTTTGTCCATTTCCAGTGCAGTTATCTCCAGTTCTCCCCCCACAGCCAGCGCCGTTTCGCAGGCGAGCAATGAGTTGTAGCCCAGACCGAAGCAGATATCGAGCAGACGTACCGGTCCTGCCGCCAGCCGCTCGCGCAACCTCCCCGGCACAACATATTTCAGCTCCGCCTCCGAGCGTGCTCCGGCGAGGGTGTGGTAGTGCTCCTTCACCTGGGAGTTGTAGAAGGTTGGGGAGCCGTCGTCGGTGATGACTCTGTCGCCACCGTTCTCAAGGGTAATGGTCTCTGGACTGGCGGTGCGCAGTGCAGATCCCTGAGCCACGCCCCGGGCCGCCATCTGCCGTGCCAGTGCTTTGTTGAACTGCCCCTTGGTCATGCTCCAGCGGGGGGCGAGGAGCTGCTCGTCCGGGGTATCGGTGGTCAGGCGCAGCAGGGGAATATGGGCGGGAATCTGTGGCAGGATGGCGAGCAGTTCCTCAATATAGTCATACTCGCTGAGCAGGGGAAAGGGCTCCGCCTGCCATTGACGCGCCAGATCGGTGTTGGTTATGACGTGCAGGTTGTGCAGCTTGAGGGCGGTAATCGGCAGAGCGGCAAGCAGGGAAACAGTGCGCAGCCAGTCGGCGCGGTTTTCACCGGGCAGGCCGATGATGAGGTGGACGGTCACTGAGATCCCCGCCGCAGCAAGACGCGTGATGGCGTCCCGGCTGCAGTTCCAGTCGTGGCCGCGATGAACGCTGCGCAAGGTGTCGTCATTAGCAGTCTGCACGCCAAGCTCGGCGGAGATGTCGAATTTGCCCTCCTGCTGAAGTTCCGCAAGCCACTCTACCACCTGTGGCGGCAGGCAGTCCGGGCGAACGCCGAAGGCGATGGCGCGAAACTCCTGCGCGGCGGTGATGCGGGCCACCAGCGCACGCAGTTCCCTGCGGTTGCGGAACGTGGTGGTAAAGGCCTGAAGGTAGGCCATAAAGGCGGTGGCGTGGTAACGGCGGCGGGCAAAACGTACCCCGCGCGTAATCTGCTCTTCAAGGCTGACGGCATCGCCGAGCTGTACTGCGCGGGCGCCGTCCGGGGGACAGAATGTGCAGCCGCCGGAGCCGTCGTGCCGGCGGTGGGGGCAGGTGAAGCCGGCGTCGAGAGGTACACGGTGCAGCACTTCGCCATAGCGGCGCTGGAGGTAGTCTTTGTAGTGGCAGTACATGGTTTTTCCCTGGATTTTTTTTGCGGTCTGCAGGCAGGGTACCTCAATCGGGCGGGGGGTGATATATTTTTTCGCAAAAGGGTTTGACTCTCTGTTGCTCCACTCTTCTTTTTCCTCCATTTCGTTGACCGTTGAAGGATAGAACTCCCTTGAATTTTCAAGAAAAAACTGGTATTGGGAGGAGTTTAACGTCAATCAATTCAGATTGGCAATCCAAACAATTTTGTACGAGGAGATGTAATGAAAAAATTGACTGCGCTGTTCGCAGCTCTCGTCATGAGCCTGGCCTTCATCAGCTCTGCTGCAGCCCTGGATACACTTTCTGCTGTTCAAAAACGGGGCGTGCTGCGGGTAGGAACTGCATCTGGTTATATGCCTTTTGAGATGAAGGATACCAAAGGGGAAATCATCGGTTTTGATATGGATATTGCCAAACGCATGGCAAAGGCGATGGACGTGAAACTGAAGGTCGTCAATATTGATTTCGATGGTCTTATCGCCGGACTGCTTACGGACAAGTTTGACATCATTATTGCAGGGATGACTCTCACCAATAAACGAAATCTCCGCTTCAACTTCCCTGATCCCTATATCTGGATCGGCCAGAGCGCTCTTATCAACAAGAAAAATGCCGATACCATCAAAAGCTATCAGGATCTTAATGATCCCAAATATACTGTTGCTTCCACCATTGGCACTACCGGTGAGTTTACCGCACGGAAACTGCTGAAGAAAGCCAAATATGTCGCCTACGAGACTCAGCAGGAAGGGGTTATGGAAGTGATGAACGGCAAGGTTGACGCCTTTTGCTACGATATGCCTTACAATGCGGTTGCCATGCAAAAGATGGGCAGTGACAAGCTGGTTCACCTCGACAAACAGGTGACTCAGGAGCCTGTATCCTTTGCTATTCGTCGCGACGACCCCAACTTTCTCAACTGGTGCAACAACTTTGTTCTCGTCATCAAAAACAATGGCGTATATGACAAGATTTACAAGAAGTGGTTTGAAAGCAATGACTGGTTGAAAGAACTTCAATAAGACGGGAAAGTATCTTGAAATATCAACAACACGGCTGGTTCTGGCGGCTCCTGCTGGTGGTCATCCTGCTCGCAGGGGCTGGCCAGATGTGGTATGCGGTGAACAAGGTGGAGTATCAGTGGGGGTGGAAAAATATTCCCCGCTACTTCTTCTATCAGGCGGATACTGCCGTAAAAGCACCCTTTGACAGTATCGTTACGGCAGTAAATGCAGAGGGCGATTCTGCTGCGGTGCTTCTTACCTCGGAAAGTGGCGAGAAGGTGTCTCTCACCGTGGATATGAAGGATCTGCGGGTGAAGGCGGGCGAAGAGCTTTTCGACGATGACACTGTAGGCTACCTCCACCAGTGGAAAACGGGGATGCTGATGAAGGGCCTGTGGGTGACCCTCTGGATCTCGGCGGTCTCTTCGGTGATGGCGTTGATTATCGGCATGATGGCCGGGCTCTGCCGGCTGTCGAGTAATTTCACCCTGCGCGGACTGGCCGGTTTTTATATTGAGGTGATCCGCGGCACACCGCTCCTGGTGCAGATCTATATTGCCTACTTCCTCATTGGTACCGTCTATAACCTCAACCGCGAAATCTGCGGAATTGGGGCGCTGTCGCTCTTTGCCGGAGCCTATGTGGCGGAAATTATCCGTGCGGGTATCCAGGCAATCCCCAAAGGACAGGCAGAAGCAGCGCGCTCCCTTGGCATGAATTCTTTTCAGACGATGAAGGATGTCATTCTGCCACAGGCATTCAAAAAAATTCTGCCGCCGCTGGCCGGGCAGTTTATCAGTCTGATCAAGGACTCTTCTCTGGTTTCTATTATCAGTATTATTGACCTTACCAAAGCCGGTCGCGATATTGCCAGTTCCACCTTTGCCACCTTCGAAGTATGGATCACGGTTGCGGCGATGTATTTCATCGTCACCACCTTGCTGTCGCAGCTTGTCTATTACATGGAGCGGAGGTTTCGGATTAGTGATTAAAACAGAGAATGTCATCAAAATTTTTCATACCAGAAGCGGAGAAGTACGCGCCGTGGACGGGGTAAGTCTCCATGTGAAATCGGGCGAGGTTGTGGTTATTGTCGGGCCGTCGGGTTCGGGGAAATCCACCTTTCTGCGTTGTCTTAACGGACTCGAGAATTTCTCCAACGGTCATATCCGTATTGACGGCCGGGATCTTGCCGATCGCCACGTCAATATAAATAAAATCCGCGCTGAAGTGGGAATGGTCTTCCAGCAGTTCAACCTC
This sequence comes from Desulforhopalus vacuolatus, assembly GCF_016918505.1. Taxonomy (GTDB): domain Bacteria; phylum Desulfobacterota; class Desulfobulbia; order Desulfobulbales; family Desulfocapsaceae; genus Desulforhopalus; species Desulforhopalus vacuolatus. The sequence goes on along the minus strand of NZ_JAFFPZ010000041.1, from coordinate 8,744 downwards.
TTTCCCCATAAGACGGTGCAGGAAAATCTCACCCTTGCCCAGTACCGCGTGCGCCACCGCTCAAAGAAGGAAGCCGTGAGCAAGGCGGAGGCGCTGCTGAAGAAGGTTGGCATTCATGCCAAGGTGGATGAATATCCCAACCGCCTCTCCGGCGGACAGCAGCAGCGGGTGGCAATTGCCCGCGCGCTGGCCATGGACCCGAAAGTAATGCTTTTTGACGAACCCACCTCGGCCCTCGACCCGGAGATGGTCGGCGAGGTGCTTGATGTTATGAAACAGCTTGCCCGCGAGGGGATGACCATGGTGGTTGTTACCCACGAAATGGGTTTCGCCCGTGAGGTTGCTGACCGGGTGATTTTTATGGATGAAGGGAAGATTGTCGAGGAGGGAACTCCGGAACATTTCTTCACCGCACCGCGGGAGGAGAGGGCAAAACTCTTCCTCAAGCAGGTACTGTAGGGTACCGCCGTTTACTCAAGGTACTTTCAAGAGAGAAGTCCACCAGTACAACTTTGGAGAAAATATGAAACTGAAACGTCTCATCATCACTCTTGCAGCGCTTGTCCTTGCCATCCCGGCGGTTTCTTTTGCCGCAAAAGAGGTGAAGGTCGGTTTTATCTATATCTCGCCCGTTGGCGACGCCGGTTATTCTTATGCGCATAATGAAGGGCGCAAAGCGCTGGAGCAGATGGAGGGGGTGACCACCTCTTTTGTGGAGGCGGTGCCGGAAGGGCCAGACTCGGAGCGGGTGGCCTTGAATATGGCGCGCAAAGGCTACGATGTGATTTTTGGCACCAGCTTTGGTTATATGGATCCGATGCTCAAGGTGGCGAAAAAATTCCCGAAGGTTGTCTTTCTGCACTGCTCCGGTTACAAGACAGCACAAAACATGGGGAACTACTTTGGCCGTATCTATCAGAGTCGTTATCTCACCGGGGTTGTGGCCGGTTCGATGACGACGTCAAACATTCTTGGCTATGTGGCGGCGATGCCCATTCCCGAGGTTATCCGTGGTATCAACGCCTTTACCCTTGGGGCTCAGTCAGTGAACCCGAAGGTACAGGTACGGGTGGTGTGGACCAACACCTGGTATGACCCTGCAACGGAGAAGGAAGCTGCCAAATCACTGCTTGATGTAGGGGCCGATGTGCTTGCTCAGCATCAGGATTCCCCCGGTCCGCAGGAGGCCGCTGAAGAGGCTGGCGTCTATTCTGTCGGCTACAATACCAATATGCAGTCCTTTGCACCCAAAGCCCACCTCACCTCGGCGGTGTGGAACTGGGCACCCTATTACACGAAGGCTGTGAAAGAGGTTCAGGACGGAACGTGGAAACCGGAGTCTGTGTGGCTTGGCATGGAGACCGGCGTGGTAGATATCTCCCCGTATGGTGATATGGTTCCACAGGCGGTACGCGAAAATGTCGACAATCTCAAACAGCAGATTATGGACGGCGGTCTGAAAATTTTCACTGGACCGATTTTTGATCAGCAGGGGAAAGAGAGGGTTGCCGCCGGTCAGGTTGCCACTGACGACCAGCTGCTTAATATGAACTGGTTTGTCAAAGGGGTAACTGGTACGTTGAAGTAATTAAAATTTCTTTCCGCTTCGTCGAGCCAGGAGAAAACTTTCTCCTGGCCCGCGAATGTGATTGAAATTGATTGAAATCTCAAAATATGTGCACCGCCTGTAAAGGTTCAGCGAATTTTCTACAAAGCTGTTTCACCGGGGCTGAAGTCCCGAATCATCCTTTGCCGTCGGACTGCCTTTCCAACAGCCCGGCAACACCAAAGACGCCTTTATGCAGTTGCAAATTCTCAAACGAACGCGACGGATCTCCTTCCAGGGAGCCGTCGCTGTTTTCGTTTCAGCCATTCTCCTTTCTCTATTCTTCAGCGGGGTTCTGCTGAGCCTCGGCGGTACCCCGCCCCTTGCTGGATTCACCACCCTTTTTCAGGGAGGTTTCGGCTCCCGCTGGGCGCTGGAGGACAGTGTGCTCAAGGCGATTCCCATCTTTCTCTGTTCCCTCGGGGTGGCAGTGGCTTTTCGCCTCAAGGTGTGGAACATTGGTGCGGAGGGGCAGTATGCCCTCGGGGCGATAGGTGCCACCGGTGTGGCCATCGCTTTCCCGGACTGGCCTTCCTGGGCTGTGCTGCCGCTGATGGCCTTGTCTGCCGCCTGTGCTGGCGGTATCTGGGGACTTATTCCGGCGCTGCTGCGCCAGAAGATGCACACCAATGAGATCATTGTTACCCTGATGTTTAACTATATCGCGGTCTATCTGCTGCAATATCTCGTACTCGGTGTTTGGCGCGATCCTAACAGCCACGGCTTTGCCGTCAGTGCCACCTTCAGCGATGCCGCCATCATCGGGCCGCTTTCTGGCGCGACCTCCATCCACTGGGGCCTGGTTCACTGTATAGTTCTTGGTATCCTCCTGCTGCTCTTTTTCCGCTATACCCGCATTGGCTATGAGATCAGGGCCGCAGGAGAGAATATGAATGCCGCCCGCTATGCTGGAATTCGGGTGGATTTTCTCGTCTGTCTCGTGATAGCGATCAGCGGCGGCCTGGCCGGATGGGCCGGGTTTGTGGAGGTATCGGCGACGGTCAACCAGCTGCAGCCCGCCATGCTTGTGGGCTATGGCTACACCGCCATCGTGGTGGCGTGGCTGGCCCGGCTCAATCCGGCTGGCATTGCGGTGGCCTCATTCCTCCTTGCAGGACTGCGTGTAGGGGTGGAAAGTCTGCAGCTTGATCTGCAGGTTCCGGCGGATTTCGGCGACATCCTTGAGGGTTCCATTCTTCTTATGGTGCTCGCGGCAGGGCTTTTCCTTGAATATCGCATTGTGCGAAAGGGGCGGACATGAATTTTGACATCCTTATCCCGCTGCTGGCGGCCACCGTACTGAGCGGTACACCGGTACTCTACGCCACCCTTGGAGAGATTATCACTGAGAAGTCCGGGGTGCTTAATCTCGGGGTGGAAGGTGTGATGATGGTTGGAGCGTTCTCTGCCTTTTTTGTTGCTGCCGCGACCGGCAGCCCATGGCTTGCCTTTGTTGCGGCGGGTGTGGTCGGGATGCTGGCGGTTTCACTGCACGGGGTGGTTTGTCTCTGGTTTCAGGGAAATCAGGTGGTCTCGGGACTGGCACTGACTCTTCTCGGCAGTGGTCTTGCCAACTATCTTGGTACTCCGTATGTCGGAACGAAAGCACCCGGTTTCTCGGCAGTGGCACTGCCGGGACTCTCCCGTATTCCGGCTCTCGGGGAGATTTTCTTCAACCACGATCCGCTGGTCTATCTAAGCTATCTTCTGCCGCCGATACTGTGGTTTTTCTTTCATCGTACCGGGATTGGCCTCGGGTTGCGCGCCGTCGGAGAGAATCCCGCAGCGGCACGGGCTGCCGGACTCAACGTACAGCGTTTGCGCTGGATCGGCATTCTTGTCGGCGGTTTTTTTATGGGACTGGGCGGGGCCTGTCTGTCGCTGGCCTATACCCATTTGTGGACGAGTTCACTCTCCGGCGGACGCGGGTGGATCGCTGTAGCACTCGTGATCTTTGCCTTCTGGCGGCCGGGGCGGGCAGTCTTTGGTGCGTGGCTTTTTGGCGGGGTAATGGCGTTGCAGCTTCGCCTGCAGGCCTCGGGTGCGCAGGTCTCCTCCTCCCTGCTTTTGATGCTGCCCTATGCTTTAACGGTGATTGTCCTCGTCTTCTCCTCCGCATGGCGCAAGAGCGATGCGGCTCCAGCAGCGCTTGGCGTTAATGTGGAGCCGGGGGAGTAAGGTGGACATCGAATAATCGCCCATCTCCTTTGTTACAGGCAAAAATATGAACCGTCAATTGGTTCGTGTCAGGTTGCATCAGTCTTTCGCCCATCTTCTTCGTTACAGTCAAAAATTTATCCTCGCAGGTAAGCGCCAGACTCCGATATCAAACATATAGCTCCGGTAAATTTTCTCCTGTGCCTTGAATATGAACGAAATACAAGATTATTCAAGGAACCCTAAAATCATTGTTGATACCCTTAGGTCAGCAGAGCCAGTCCCGCCACAACGCTAATGCTAAAAGACCAAAAAGTTTCAAAAGTTACTTTTACGGTTGTTTTAATAACGTTAGTTATCACAGGCATACCCCCCATTGGGTACACTTTGGATAAGCCCAAACATGTTAATTTTACGATACAAATAAGTAGTAAACCTTTTAGTCCTAATGCTGAATTTGCGATCAAGCTCTGTGTCCCAGCTTCCGCTGACCTAAGGGTAACAACCTTATATTACAATAAATTGAGTTGTTTTTCAATACCTGCAGGTGATACTATCGAGATAAATACGGTTTTAAGAGAAAAAATCTCTTGAATTATGGTAATTTTTAACTTATTGTCATATTGCATAGGTTTTTAAAGAGAAATTATCTCCAAAGGGGGCATTATGCTAGTTTCATTTGCAGTAGAAAACTTCTTGTCTTTCAAAGAAAAAGTATTGTTTTCCATGGTCGCCAGCCGTGAAAAGCAACACATTGATAGAATCCCCAAAATCAAAGGATATACCCGCCTCCTGCCTGTAGCAGCGATTTATGGTGGAAATGCGTCTGGCAAGACGAATTTTTTTCAGGCCATCAACTTTGCTCGAAATGTTGTCGTTTTTGGGAGTCAGCCGGACTCTCGTATTCCTGTAGAGCCCTTTAAATTAGATAAATCATGCAAAACAGCTCCTTCCACCTTTACCTTTGAGTTCTTTGCTGGAAACAAGTGTTATGAATATGGGTTCTCTGTAACGACACAAAAAGTTGTAAAAGAGTGGTTAGTTGAAATTTTAAAAACCACAGAAAAAGAAATGTATACACGGGAGGGAAACTCCATAACTTTTGGGGCTTCCTTAAAGAAAAACGAAAAAATGAAGTTTCTTTTTCAGGGAACCCGAGATAATCAGCTTTTTTTGACCAATGCCATTAGCCAGAAAGATGAGAGGTTTAAGCCACTATACCTCTGGTTTAGAGATGTATTAGTACCTATTGCTCCAGATTCCAGATTTGAGCCATTTGATCAGTTTCTCAAACAGGATACCCCACTCGCTGAATATATTACTGATGCCCTTGTGGGTATGGATACAGGTATCAGCAAATTAGGTGGAGAAGAGGTGAATTTTGATAATCTTGCTGCTCCTCCAGAACTGTTGCAAAAAATAAAAGAGGATCTTCTCGATAATATGACATTTCGCCTTCGGTTAGATCCGATTGGAGATCGATATGTCATCACCAGAAAAGATGGGGAGATACAAGCAAAGAAGCTAGTGAGTTATCATACCGATAGTGATCAAAACGAGATAAAATTTGAACTTAAAGATGAATCAGATGGTACCTTGAGGATGATCGATCTGCTCCCGGCATTCAACGCAATCTCTCAACCAGGGGTCAACAAAATTTACATCATTGATGAACTGGACAGAAGCTTACATACTCTTTTGACCAGGCAATTATTAGAAAGCTATCTTTCTGGTTGCAGTGAGGAGAGTAGATCTCAACTACTCTTTACCACCCACGATGCATTACTTATGGATCAAGGCCTGTTACGTAGAGACGAAATGTGGGTTGCAGAAAGGGATCAAGATGGGAGCTCTGACCTGATAGCATTCAGCGAATATAAGGAAATCAGAAACGATAAAGATATTCGAAAAAGCTATTTACAGGGACGACTTGGTGGGGTCCCTAAAATTCTTTTTAAAGGTTCTTCGAGGAAAACAAACAGAGAGGACTTTGTTAATGGCTAAGAAGAGACGGTCATTTGGCCGCAGAGCCCCTGTCAGGTCTTATCGGAAAAGGTTTGTTATCGCTACGGAAGGACAGGAGACAGAACCTCAGTATTTTTCAATGTTCAATAGTAAACATTCAACGGTCCAGGTCATCCTTTTAAAAAGCAAACGCAAGACCTCTCCTGGTCATGTATTGACTCGATTGAAAAAAGAAGATATTGGAAAGAAAGATCACGCCTGGATAGTAATTGATCGTGATACCTGGGAAGAGGCAGAGTTGGATCAAGTGTACAATGGTTGTAAAGATAAGGGTTATAAAATGGCATTAAGTAATCCGATGTTTGAATATTGGTTATTACTCCACTTTGAAGATGGTAATGGCATTAATGCTGGCAATGTCAAAACTCGATTAAAAACTCATCTTCCTGCCTTTACCAAGAGTCATGTTGAAGTGCATAAAATCAAACCAGGTATTGATGATGCAATTAGCCGTGCAGAGAGAAAAAATAACCCTCCTTGTGAAAAATGGCCTCTGACAACAGGCACTACTGTTTATCGTCTGGTAAAAGAACTTCAGGCAGCGGCAAGTGAATAAAATACACACTTTGAAATAGTGTGAAAAAGCACAGGAAAAATGGCTAATATACAAGATCCGCTCAAGAAGCTCTTTACCAAACATCGAATTGTCTTCTGGTATGGCACAGAAAAAGAATTACGAACTGACTTTGAAATGCTTGAGATTCCCAGTATCAATAAGATCGAGCTGGTAAATAACGAGTTCAATATAAAGCATCGCATCCTTCGTGAAGAGCCTGATCATAAATTTCTTCTGTATCATGAAGGGCCACAACCAGGAGATCTTGATAATTGGCTTCTGGACGTGCTGCTCTCACGGAGAATTTCGTACAGACCAGGCATCTATTTTCTTGAGTGAATTATCGCCAGGACCGGAATTTGCTGATCTTGTACGAGAACATCTTTCTTTTTTTCAAGTAGCAAAACGGATAGATGATCTAAAGGCTCTATAGTCCCTGGCTGGTGAAGCGATAGCTGGATGAGTACAATAAGTGCAACAGCGTTCTATGAAAAAGAGTGAGCTGCCGGTATGGTTACGTCACCACAACTTAACCGGAGGTTACCATGCACAAATGTACAAGTCCTTGCTACCAACAGATCACTCTTTTTCATATCACGTTGATGACCAACTGCAGCTTGCAGAACCATCAGCTCCCTCGACAGTTGTTGTCACGTTGACTCTGGTAATTGGTTGATCGACAGTAATAGTTATATCGGCAGAGAACGTACCATCAGCTGCAGTAGTTGTGTGCGCAGTTTCAGCAGACCCTTCATCACCAACAGGTGTAGCAACTATAGTTGCTGGCAAGTTTTGGGTTGCCGGGCTGACAGAGCCGCTGACATTCACAGTAATGCTGGCATTATAAACATTACCTGTCCACCCCCCTATAAAATCGGCTATGTAAACAAAGCACTCACCGAGTGCTATTCCACTGGTAGCGGCATGCGCAGGTAAGAATACTGATTCAATATACGGTGTACCCCATTTGGCAGGGAGCAGGTTGTAAGCTGCAATCGCGGTAACACCGCCGACGATGGTCTTTACAGCTTTTCTACGTCCTGCATTTTCAATCTGTGTTTCTTTATTCTTTTCCATGTTTTTTCTCCAGAAAGATTATATACTTTATCAGTATTAATACATCCTCTCAATCATCAAATAAACTAACTGAATGATTGAGAGAAATCAAGAATATTTCAGATTGTATAAATCTCCGGAGACGTCTGCACAAAGGTGTTTTTCTTCAGCTGAAAATATTTTTTCTACATCTATTGGCTTTAGTGCTCAGAATTATGTTCTCCTATAGAAAAAAGAGTGCATTTCTGCAATAATGGCAAATTATACTTTAAAACGAACCGGGGATAGTCATGGATGATACATTACCAGTAGTGAATGCAGAGTACACAATTGAAAAGTTTGACGGTGAAATTCTCCTCTATGCAGAATCCCAGACACAGGCAGTGTATCTTAACGATGAAGCACATGCCGTGTGGAGCCTCTGTAAAGAAGGTCTGACTGTTGGTCAGATTATTGAATACCTGGAGCAGGTATATCCTGACCAGAAAGAGCAGATCCGAGGCGATGTGACTACTGCTCTGGAGACGCTCCACAAAAATGGTGTTATTGAGTTTGCAGATGAAGAATAATCATCAAGTTTACCGTACCGGATTTGCTGGTCAGGCATTTGAAATAAGCTGTAACAATGATGATGCGTATGCCATTGTAGAGTTTCTGTTTCTCGATTTTCCAGGTACCAGGAAAGCAGTAACGACAATACAGTATGATATTATCTCTTCCGGGTCTAAACCAATGTTGTCCCTGTGGCAGGGAGATAAGCGGCTCTATTTCGGCGAATTACGGTATCAGCTTGCCTACATTCTGATGAATGAGGTCATCTTTCACTGTATCAACACGAATGACAGCCATCATGCTCTGCATGCCGGTTGTGTCAGCAAAGGGGACAGATGCGTCATTCTGCCGGGACAGAGTGGCAATGGCAAAAGTACCTTGACCAGCTGGCTGGTGATGCACGGTTTTCAGTATCTGACAGATGAGCTGGTATTTCTGAAAAATGACGGTTCGATATTGCCGCTGACACGGCCGATCAGTCTCAAGGTCGGAGCGTCCCATCCTTCGTGGTTGCTGGCGGATGAAAATGGAGGCATTATTATCAGCAATTCTGGTTCTATCTTATATTTCGCACTTTGTGAAAATATTATTCCTAATACCCCCAGATGCTCTCGGCATGGTTAGGTCAGGACTCTCTTTTTTTTCCAGCAATTCTGAAATGCTGGTCTACTTGCAGAAACTAACCGTATTCTTCCATCTCACTTCGTCCTTGGATTTATGATGATTTTTTGAAGCGAAAACTATCCTGATACATAGGGTTACTAAAGGCTAAGAAAAGTTTACGAAGACAAT
>NZ_JAFFPZ010000040.1 GCF_016918505.1 Desulforhopalus vacuolatus | reverse complement strand
CTCAATAACATACCCCGAAGAAGGTGCTTTCGCCAGATTTAACCAGGGGGATTTGAAGCAAAATCTGGAGGGGGCTGTTTATCGGTGGCAAACCTTGCGGAATCCTTATTCTTTCTTGACTTTCCGGTGGTAAATTGCCTATATCAATAGTGTTGAAGCTGGTTTTCATTCAACCGGATTATAGAGTCACAATCGTCCGGCCTCCCCCGGGTTGATGCCCCGGGATGAACACGTTTGAAGGAGATTCTCATGACCGATACAGCAGATATCAGAAATGTGGTAATCGCAGGACATGGAAGCAGTGGAAAGACCTCTCTTGCTGAAGCAATGCTTTTTACAGCCGGAAAGGTCGATCGACTGGGCAAGGTTGATGAAGGAACTTCGGCAATGGATTATGAGCCGGAGGAGATTGAACGCAAGATCTCTATCAATGCTTCTTTTCATAATTTCCCCTGGGCTGATAAACACATTTTCCTGACTGATACCCCCGGTGATGACAACTTCCTTAACGAAACTCGTTTTTCAGTATATGTGAGCGATGCTGCCATCTATACTATCGGTGCTGTGGTCGGTGTGAAGGGGCAGACGAAGAAGTTTGCTGATATCCTTGCTGAACGAGCGCTGCCAACGGCTATTGTTATTACTAAAATGGATCGTGAACGCGCCAACTTTGCCAATACTTTTATGGAGATCAAAGATACTCTGCCGCAGAGGCCGGTTGCAGTGCAGCTGCCCATCGGTGAGGAAGATAAATTCCGAGGGTATGTTGATCTTATTACTGGCAGGGCTTTTCTCTACGGGCCGGATGGCACGCTTGAGAAGACTGAAATTCCTTCCGGGATGGCCGATGAAGTTACACTGCATCGCGAAATGCTGATGGAGAATATCGCCGAAACTGACGATGAACTGATCGAAAAATTCCTTGAAGAGGGTGAACTCTCTGCAGCGGAAATGGCTGAAGGTCTGAAGGGTGCGATGAAAGTTGCGGCCTTCTCCCCGGTGCTGGTATCTTCCGGAACAGAGAACAGAGGGGCTGGCCCGATTCTTGACTTTATCGCAGCCTATATGCCCGGCCCGCTGGAGCGTCCCGCCATTATGGCGACGAAGGGTGAGGAGCTGGTGGAGGTCGTTCCACAAGATGACGGCCCCTTCGCTGCACTTGTTTTCAAAACCATGGCTGATCCCTATGCCGGACGCCTGACCATTTTCCGTGTCTTCAGTGGTCACCTCTCCGGTGACACATTTTACAACGCCACAAAGAAAACCAGCGAACGTTTCGGCCAGCTCTTTCTTATGGAAGGACGGGAGCAGAAGCCGGTGGATGAGGTTGTCCCCGGAATGATTGTTGCCGTGACTAAACTCAAGGAGACTGCAACCTGTGACACACTCTGCAGTGAGTCTGATCAACTGCAGCTTGAACCTCCCGAACCCCAGAAACCAGTCATCTCCTTTGCTGTCAGTGCGGCAAAAGGAGAGGAGGAGAAGGTTTTTGGATCCCTTACCCGGATGCTTGGTGAGGACCTCACCTTGAAACTTGAACGCCAGGAGCAGACCCGAGAAGTCCTGCTCTCCGGGGTTGGCAGGGTACATCTTGACGTCGTTGGTTCGCGTATCAAGCGTAAATTCGGTGTTGAGATGGAACTCTCCACTCCGAAGATTCCCTACATGGAGACCATCAAAAAGCCGATTAAGGTGCAGGGCAAGCATAAAAAACAGTCCGGCGGGCGCGGTCAGTATGGTGACTGCTGGATTGAAATCATTCCTTTCCCCGGTGGCGGCTACGAATTCGTGGACCAGATTGTCGGCGGTGTTATTCCGCAGACCTATCGCCCGGCGGTGGACAAGGGTATCCAGGAGGCCATGGAGCGCGGTGTCCTGGCCGGTTATCCGGTAATAGACGTGAAAATTGTGCTGGTTGACGGGACGTTTCATAATGTGGACAGTTCGGAAATGGCCTTCAAAATTGCAGGTTCCCTTGCCTTTAAAACCGGTGCTTTAGAGGCTCAGCCGGTGCTTCTTGAGCCCTATATGAATATGACCGTTCGGGTTGACAAGAACAATGTCGGTGATGTCATGGGTGATCTCAACTCCCGTCGTGGCAAGGTGATGGGAATGGATTCGGCGAATGGCTTTGAGATTATCAATGCTCAGGTACCGCAGGCCGAGATTCTCATGTATGCCAGTGATCTCACCTCCATGACCGGCGGTATTGGCAGTTTTGAGATCAGCTTTTCTCACTATGAAGAGGTCCCGGCGCAGATTGCCGGAAAGATTATTGCTGTAGATAAAGCTGCAGCGTAGGAGATGTTGATGGCCGAAGAAAACAAAGTGTCGTTCCGCAAGGATTTTGCCATACTCACCTTGAGTGACAAGGGGTCTCGAGGTGAGCGAATGGATACCAGCGGGGCCTGGCTCCGGGAGACTCTGCAGATGGGCGGGTACAAGCTGGCGGATTATACCATTCTTCCTGATCAGGAAGAGTTGATCGTGGAGAAGCTGATCGAACTGGTGGATACAAAGAATATTGCCCTGATCATCACTACCGGGGGCACAGGACTGTCTCCCACAGATCAAACGCCAGAGGCGATGGACAGGGTGTTTGAGAAAGATATTCCTGGAATTGCCGAGGCGATGCGTGCTGCTTCCATGTTGAAAACGAATCGTGCCATGCTCTCACGGGGCAGGGCAGGTATTCGCGGAGAGAGCCTTATTATCAATCTTCCCGGCAGTCTGAAGGCTGTGAAGGAAAATCTTGAGGTATTTTTGAATGTGTTGCCCCACGCTTTGGAGAAGATTCAGGGAGAAGAAGGGGATTGCGGGATGCCGGCATAAGATTGTCAATGTCTCTTTTTTATGGGTACGTTGCAACAGCCTGCATTCATATTACGAATTTATCGCAGGTACGTATACCGGCTTACCGTTCATCACAGTATAACTTTGATCACGGAGTCTGGCGCTTACCTGAAGTCTGGCCTTTACCTCCGAGGGTTAATTTTTGACTGTAATGAAGAATATGGGCGAAAGACGGGTTCTTCGATGTTCCCTTTATACCGGAGGTTTGTTGTGAAAAGATGTGTACGGGGAGGCGCACTGCTGGTCGCCGCAGGATTCATGCTGTCGCTCTCAGCCTGTGGAGGCAGATCAACAGTACCACAGCCCGGTCCTGCTGAACTGCAGAGCGGGGTGGATTCGGCTTCACACGCCGATACCACCACCGCAGCTGCGGCAATAACAGCTCCAGATGGTTATTCCTGGCAGGTACTTCCCACGTGTTTTGTCCTCCAGCCTGACGGCTGGGAAGCGAAGTCGACTGATCATGCAGAGGATGGCGTCCGCCATTATTACTGGGCCACCAGCCCTGAAGATTTCTCTGCTGAACGACCTTTTGAAACCGGGTTCAGTGTGAAGATACTTTTCGGCGGCGGCAGTAACGGGACTCCGGCTGATGCCCTCGCTGCCAAGGTCCTCGCTCCCTGGTATAAAAAATTTGGGGAGAAGATGGCGAAGGCGGAACTGTACGAAGAATCCGCACACAACGGCTACAGAATGTATCGGTTTCAATACGAAGATATCTCTGCTTCACCTGCTCTGAAAGTGCAGAAGTATCTTGTTGCCGACTCTTCTGATTTCAGTGTGACAATTTTTACCTTTGAGAGCCCCGTAGAGGAGTGGGAGAAGAGCTGGAGTGAGTTTGGACAAATACTGATGGATAATGTCGGACTGTAAGTTGCTTCAGTTCCCGAACCATTTTTGGGAACTTTTATCTTTACAGGTAACTGTAAACTCCTCTCTTCTCATACTATCCATGATTTATACACAACACCATAAAAATGTCTGGATGCCCCTCTGTGCAGCCCTTATGACAATGTTTCTTCTCAGTTCCTGTTCCAGACCTTCCCTGCCGTCGCTGGATTCTCTCAAGTTTTGGGGACATGCTGATGAAGAAGATTCCGTTATCAAGGTCGAACAAAACAAAGAGCCCACAGTGATTCAGTCGTCGACGCTGGAATCAAAACTGCACCTTCCTCAGCCTCCGGCGGATTTTCGATGGCGTCTCTTTCGCAACAGTCTCTTTCTCTGTCCTGAGGGCTGGACGACCCGCACACAGAATGAATATCTCGGAGGACTCGCCTTTTATACCTTTGCCGCCAGTCCCGAGTCTTTCTCTTCATCGAAGATGTTCACCGTCGGAATTACCGTGCAGGTGCTGGGAGGAGCCCGTCAGGTGAAAAATGTATCAACAAGGGTTATGGCACAGATGTATCTTGAGCCGTTTCTGGAAAAAATTTCCGACCCGGAGGAGGACCTGCTGCAGATGGAGGAACAGGAAAAAGAAGGGAAGTCGCTGATTATGCTGCGCTATCGGCTGAATCTCCCGGAAGGACCGCGAATTGTGCAGAAGTTTACTTTGACGAATGAGAACGCCGATACGGTGAATATTTTTACCTTTGAATGTCCTGAGAGTCTGTGGGCACGCTGGTGGCCGGATTATGGCCACTGCTTTCTACGCAGTGTGGCAGTGCTGGGACCGAAGGCAGGCAATATGGAATCTGAGGATGAGCTGCGAACAGAGTAGTACCATTCCGATTAAGTTGTGACCTTACCCAATGCCATTTTCACTTTCTATTGGCGAATTTAAAGGCAGGGGGATGGGAAACAGGAGAAAGGAGACGGGAGACGGGGAAAAGCAAAAGACGGAACAGCGAAAAACTTTTTGCCAAAGAATAAAGGCAAAAAAAATTATGCTTTTATAAAAAATTCTCTCTTTCGGGTATCTTGAATAATCTTGTATTTCGTTCATATTCGAGGCACAGGAGAAAATTTACCGCAGGTATATGATTGATATCTCGACGTCTCGTTCCTCGCTTTGTCGGAGGATAAATTTTTTAACTGTAACGAAGAAGATGGGCGATTATTCGAGGTTTCCTTAACTCAAAGGCACACCGAAAAAGTTCCTGTGTGCCTTTTTGCTCTGAAAATTAGAGAATTTCCACCTGATTCCCGCTGCTGAAGGGTACAATCTCGCCAATAATACAGGCTTCCTCGCCTTCGACGCGGAAGGCAGCGCAGATCGCTTCGGCATCCGTTGGGGCAACAATCACCATCATGCCGATGCCCATGTTAAAGGTGCGGTACATCTCTTTTTCGGGAATTTCACCGTACTTCTGCAGGAAGGGAAAGATGGGCGGAATTTTCCAGCGGTCGGTATGTATAACAGCTCCTGCGTTTTTCGGAAGAATACGCGGAATGTTGTCGATGAAGCCCCCGCCGGTATTATGTACCATGCCGTGGATATCAAACTTCTCAATCATATTCAGGACAGGTTGAACATAGATCTTCGTTGGCCGCAGCAGCTCCTCACCGAGGGTACAGTCGAGTTCGTCAAAATAGTCATTCACGGTGAAATTGTGGTCCGCAAAACAGATCTTGCGCACAAGCGAGTAGCCATTGGAGTGGATGCCGCTTGAGGGAAGGCCAACGATTATGTCTCCTGGTGCAACCTTTGAGCCGTCGATGATACGGTCGCGGTCTACAAGGCCGGTGACGAAACCGGCGAGATCGTAATCTCCTTCTTTGTAGATACTCGGCATTTCCGCTGTTTCTCCGCCAACAAGCGAACATCTGGATTGCCTGCATCCCTCCGCGACTCCTTTTACAACCTCTTTTGCCACGTCAATTTCCAGTTTCCCAACGGCAAAATAATCAAGAAAGCAGAGTGGTGCCGCACCGCCGACGATGAGATCGTTGACGCACATGGCCACGAGGTCAATTCCGATGGTGTCGTGTTTGCCGCAGAGGTGTGCAATGACCAGTTTGGTGCCAACGCCGTCGGTGGAATTGACAATCACCGGATTTTTGTACTTCGTCAGGTCAATTGCAACGTGGGACGCGAATCCCCCAAGACCGCCGATTACAGAGGGTTGGCGAGTTTCAGCCACAATTCCTTTGATTTCTTCGACGAATGCGTTGCCTTTGTCGATGTCCACGCCTGCTTCGCTGTATTTGCTTGTCATGATATGCTTGAAAAGTTGAGGAAAAAAGATAAAAGACGAATAAAAGGGGCTTTGATTATTTTCTTTTTTTATAGCGTAGAATGTGACAACGGGATCCTGCCGTCATCAGAAATGCAGGGTGTTTTTCCGTCCACAGGGCAAGGCCCCCCGCAGTTGTTGCTTTTCACTGCCTCTCCTTTATTTACTGCCTTTCAGGCAGTTTGACAACCTTTACCTCTGTCGGGTATGCCTCCCTTGTAATAGAGTGGTTCTTCTGGTAAAAATTGCTCATGAAACTTCTTCTTCTCCTCTTTGGCCTCATCCTTGTCCTTGAAGGGCTGCCCTATGCGGTTAATCCCGATTCCATGCAGGAATGGCTGAAAAAGGTGAGCGAACTGCCTTCATCACAGTTACGTCTCATCGGGAGTATCGCTGTAGCCATCGGTCTGTGCCTCATCTTTCTCCTGCAGCGGACCTCCATTATTTTCTAATTTCCCGAAGGATACATCTTTCATGGGTCCGGTAAACAATTCTGATTCAGGCGGCAGATTGCATTTGAAATAGTTGTCATAAATTCCTCAACGGGACAGCGTATGAGTAAACAGAAAAGAAAAGAAATGATTGGCAATGAGGGCAAAGTGCTCCTTGACATGGTGCGCCGTCTGCATCGGCGTGGTGCGGTGGGGCATCTTACCCGTCTCGTGAGTAAGACGCACCCGGTGGATATGGTGTGGGTTTATCGCCATCTGCCAGCCGGGGAGCGTGAGGCGCTCTTCGAAATCATCGTCAAGGTCAACAGTGTCGGGGAATTTCTCTCTGAGCTTGATAAATTCCTCGTTCAGGAGCTGGTGGATCGGCTGAGTGCGGAGAAGATGGCGGAGATTATATCTGAGATGCCTTCTGATGATGCCGTTGACCTTCTTGAGATCCTCCCGGCAGAGCAGGCAGAGCAGATCAGTCACCATCTTGAGAAGCAGGACCGCGAAGAGATGGAGGAGTTGCTGCAGTATGATCACGAGAGTGCCGGCGGGATCATGTCGCCGGATTTTATGTGCCTGAATGAGGATTGTACCATCAAAGAGGCGATTGCGGCCATTCAGAAGCGCAGTGAGGAGATGGAGATGGTCTTCTACCTCTACCTCACCCATGGAGAGGGGCGTCTCTCTGGAGTCGTTTCCCTGCGTGAACTGCTGATGCATCCTCCCGAGAAGGCACTGAAAGAAATTATGAACGCTAATGTCATGTCGGTTACCACTGATACGGAACAGGGTGACGTTGCCACCGTCGTTTCCAAATACGATTTCCTTGCCGTCCCGGTGGTTGACAGCAATTACACCCTCGTTGGGATTGTTACCGTTGATGATATTATTGACGTTATTCGAGAAGAGGCTTCGGAGGAGTTTCTGCAGATGGCCGGGGTCGGGAAAGATCGTGAAATTCTCTTTAAAACGGCTAACGAGTCGGCTTTTATCCGCGCTCCCTGGCTCTTTGCCTCGTGGCTGGGCGGGATCATGGCGATGTTCATCATCGGTCAGTTTGAGGATGAGCTGGCGCAGATGATTGCTCTCGCCTCCTTTATTCCGGTGGTTATCGGCATGGGCGGGAATATCGCCACGCAGTCCTCCACCATTATTGTCCGCGGGATTGCCACCGGACGGGTAAATCTTGCCGAGGCGGGGAAAGTGGTTTTTAAAGAGCTGCGGGTTGGACTGATTCTCGGCCTTATTTATGGTCTTTTTCTTGGCCTTATTGCCTGGTTGATGTTTCACGGAGAGGGAGAACCGTCGCTGCTGGGTCTTGTGGTCGGTCTGTCAATCTTTTTTTGTATGATCATGTCGGCCTGCATTGGTGCGTTGATTCCCATGATTCTCAAACGATTTGATATCGATGCCGCCATCGCCACCGGGCCGTTTGTGACCACATCAATCGATATGCTCGGTGTTTTGCTTTACTTCTCCCTGGCAAAGATTTTTCTTAATCTGTAGAACTTTTGTTTTTCGCAGAGCATCTGCGTCAGACAAAAAAAGCGGTGAATTGACCTGGTCAATTCACCGCTTTTTCGTGGAATATGCTTTGGACTGCGGAGGAATAACACCATTCCTATTAAGTTGTGACCTTACTTAATGCCATTTTCATTTTCTATTGGAGAATTGAAAGGCAGGGGGACGGGAGACAGGAGACAGGAGAAAGGAGACGGGAGACAGGAAAAAGCAAAAAACGGAACAGCGAAAAACTTTTTGCCAACGAATAAAAGCTCTAAAAATTCGAATAAAGGCAAAAAACTTTAAGAAGTTACGCTTTTATAAAAAATGCCCTTTTTCGCATGATTAGACTATTTCTATTAAGTTATGCTCGTTTTACATCCTGTTTATCCATTCGTAATCGCCAAAAAAGATTTCCACGCAGTTGCGTTATCTGGTCAATACAAAATGTAAATGGTATAAAGGGAAATGCAGGCGGCATCTCTAATGGGAACCCTGATGAGAAGAATGTTGACATTCGCTATATACAATTATATATAGCGAAACAGAAAAAAGATGACAGCTTTCGCATATAAACTGCGCCGCAGATTCCGAAAAGGTCTGGCGGGACGCATCTTCCCCTGTCAGGTCAGAGGGATTTTTTTTAGCTATCGGTATATTTTTTTAAATATAACGCTTATTCCGTGAGGAGGGGACAGTAAAAATCATGTCATTATTCTTTGATATCAGGAAGAAACTCCCACACTTTACCCTGGATGTCTCTTTCACCTGTGCCCCCGGGACCCTCACTGCCATTGTCGGGCCGTCGGGCGCAGGAAAAAGTACACTCATGAGAATTCTCAGCGGTTTGGATCGGCCAGATGATGGACGAATTACCTTTAACGGCAGGATTTGGAATGACACGGCGGAAGATATTTTTCTTCTTCCCCGCAAACGCCATATTGGGATGGTTTTTCAGGATTACCCGCTTTTCCCCCACTTCTCCGTTCTTGCCAACATCTCTTTTGGAGGGAGCAGCAGAGATTCCGCCATGGAACTGCTGAAAAAATTCAACATTGCCCATCTTGCACAGAAAAAACCCGGGGCAATATCTGGTGGAGAACGGCAGCGGGTTTCCTTCTGTCAGGCGCTTGCCAGATCACCCTCTCTGCTTTTTCTCGATGAACCTTTTTCGGCTCTGGACCAGGAGACTCGCTTTTCTTTTTGTCAGGAACTGCTGAATCTCAAAGCTGAGATGCATATCCCGATTATTCATATCACCCACGATCTTGAAGAGGCCGGTTCTCTGGCCGACCAGATCTTTGTGATGGATCAGGGAAAGAAATCAACCCGGTGGCTTAACAGGCAACAGAAACAGTCTGCCCTGTTGATGCAGAATTTTGTGCCATCTTTTAATGCAGCAGTAAAGTGCTGAAGACTCAAAAAGGAAAAAAGACAATGATATTCCCGAGAACAGCCTTGCAAAGAAGAGAATTAACTCTCATTTGCAAGGTTATAGTCATCATGTTTCTGCTTCTGTTTCCCTCTGTCTCTCAGGCAAAAATTACCATCGCTTCTGCGGCAGGTTACCGCGGGATGGTCAATGCCCTCGTTGAGGCATACACGAAAGAAACCGGGAACCAGTCAGATCTTATCTACGGAAACATGGCACAGGTTGTTTTTCAGGCCCAGGCCAGTGATACCGTTGATATGGTTATTGGAGACAGAGCGTATCTCACAAAGGCAAAGCTGCCCTTCGATATCATCGTAAAAGTGGGCAGGGGCAGGCTGGTGGCAATCTATCCAAAGGGACGGAAGGTTACAGACGCCACTCTTTTTACTGCGGCAGAACGGATTGCCATACCTGATACCGGCAGGGCTATCTACGGTAAAGCCGCCAAAGAGTATCTCCAGACAACAGGGCTCTATGATACGCTGCAGTCCAGACTTTTTATTGTGAGCAGTGTACCTCAGGCTGCCTCTTATGTCATCTCTGGAGAGGTAGATCTTGCCCTTGTCAACCTTACCCACGCCTTAAACATCAAGGGGAGTATCGGCGGCTGCGAAGTACTGAATGAAAACAACTACTCGCCCATCGAGATTATTGCAGGCCAACAAAAGACGACGAAAAACAGAGAAGAATGCATCCAGTTTTTGAACTTTATCCACACTGAGAAAGCACAGCAGATTGTAACTCGCTTTGGCCTCTGATACCCGTTATGGACATGCAAGCTCTGCTCTTCGATGATGCGACCCTTAAACCGTTGCTTCTTTCTGGAAAAATCATCCTGATTTCCAGTCTTCTTCATCTTTTGATAAGTGTGCCGCTGGCCTGCTGGCTCGCCAGGAGAAGGGGAGGGATCATCACTGTCATTATTGATACCCTCGTCACTCTGCCGCTGATTTTCCCTCCCATAGCCATGGGCTTTGGTCTGCTCCTTTTTTTCGGCAGACATGGATACTTCTCCAGAGTATTTGGTGACGTGATAGTTTTTAATTTTCCGGGGTTGGTTATCGCAGCATTTATTGCCGGTCTTCCTCTTGTTGTGCGTCCAATACAGGCGGTTCTTCGTTCTCCAGAGGCAGTGCGTCTTTATGAACTTGCGGTCCTCCTTGGGAAACGAGATGTAACAATTTTCACCTGTATCCTGCTTCCTTATGCCAAACGCAGTATCGCCGCCGGAATGATTCTGGCGACGGGGCGGGCTCTTGGTGAAGTTGGGATGACGTTGATGCTTGGCGGGAATATCGTAGGCAGGACGAATACACTGTCTCTGGAAATCTACAATGCTGTTTTTAATGGTGAATTTGAAAGGGCGGCCTTCCTTTCGATTCTCGTTGGCGTAATTGCAACGGTGCTGTTTCTGTTCATGAAAAAACTCACAAATTCATAAGGGTACCTTGAATAATCGTTATTCAAGGCAGCCATAAACTATATAAAGGATAGAGCATGAATAACTCAATACTTACCGATGTACAGCAGAAGGTTCTTAAACTCTGGGACAAGGAGGGCTTTCTCGATGAAAATGTCGAAGTAATCGCCCATGTCCTGACCACAGAAGAGGCTATCGGAAATCCTGAAGGTGATGATTTTCCCCTGCAGCGGGGAAATGAGAAGCTGATGGAGGCAACGTTCAGAGGAGAGAAAGGCCAGGCATTCACCGATCGTTTCGGAAATTTCAGTGCTCCTCTGCGTGACATCTGCAACAGGCCACTCGATAACAATTTCAGCCGGGCGATATTTATCGCCACGCTGAACGCTGTACAGCGGAGTCTGGGCAAGGCTGAACGCACTATTCACTGTCGCGATGAAGGTCCTAAACTCTGTGGTCCCCAGTTTGCCGATTACCTCATGGAAAAATATGGAAAGGTGCGTATTACCCAGATTGGTTTCCAGCCTGCAATGATCAGTGCTCTGTCTAAAAAATTTGAGATGCGGGTTGTTGATCTCGATCCGGATAACATTGGCACTGTTAAAAATGGCGTTCCCGTTGGAGGCCCTGAAGATACCGAAGAGGCCATTAACGATGCGGAATTGCTGGTGGTAACGGGATCAACTATTGTCAACGACACCCTGGGAAATTTTCTGAGGGCAGACAAGCCCACCGTTTTCTTCGGGACTACCGTGGCTGCAGCTGCTGAACTAATGGGCTGGGAACGATTCTGCTGTCAGAGCAGTTGACGGTGGAGCCTGCGTGGCAGACCTCCTTCTTCTCAAACCTCCATTTTTCGCCAGTCCAACGCAATTGTTGTCTCTGTTGGACTGCGTTATCCCCCCAGGGGGTACTTATTCACAGGGTTGAATACTCTTATTATTCCTGCTTCACTAAAGGGTTCCCTAAATTAATTCACAAGACTGGATAATGAAAAAAAGATATTGTATTTCGGCTGGAATTTTTACGGTGCTGTTCCTGTTTTCCCCCTTAAACAGTAGAGCTGAGGAAGAAGCGCAAACAGCTGAGGAAGAAGCGCAAACTGTTGTACCCGGTTCTCCCGTGAATGCAGTGTCAGGGTCAGCCGGGCTTCCTTTTTCCTCGGGAGTGCTTTCTGCAACAATAAATTATCGTTATGCTGAAACCGAGGGGCTCTATCTCGGAGAAAGTAAACAGAATAACAATATTGAACGGACAAAAAATATCGGTGTCCTTAAATTCCGTTATGGTATTTCCCCAGGTTTTGATGTACGTACCTGCACACCTTTTTATACTATGAATTTTAAAAACAACACTACTGGTTCTGACCTGAATCGGGATGGTGTTGGAGACACGGGTGTTGTTTTCCACAAGGAGCTGTTAAATCAGAAAAAGGGAGCTCCATTTTTTATGGCAGTTGATTTCGGGGGATACCTGCCGACAGCCAGCGTGGACAGTGAAACGGTTGACTCCATGGGAAATCAGGCCTGGGGTGGTCTTCTCGGCCTTGGATTTACCTGGATACATGGGGTTCAACGGATAGATCAGGAGTTTAACTACGCAACTTTTACCGAGGGAGAGCATGACTACCGCCACCCTCAACGCTATCGTGCGAATACGACATGGACGATGGCAATGAATTCCACGCTGGATATCGGACTGGAATCTACCTGGGAATATGACGGTGAGAGTGAAGTCGATGGTGAAGGAATGGATAATGCCACTCAAGAGTGGTATGCAGGTCCAAAGGTGGGTTTCCGTATCTCCCGCTGGAAAATGTATGTTGGTTCGGCAGTGATGTTCCCCCTCTACAGAGACTACGATGCAACAACCCCTTCTGATGAATATCGTCTTGAGGTAAAGGTTGTTAAAACTTTTAAACTTCTTTGATCTGCTGATTTACAGCTCGTTCCAGACGGGGTGCTGCTGATCAAGGAGATGTCTTCCCAGTAATTTATATTGTCTTTTGGGAACCTTGAATAATCAGTCTTCAAGATTATTCAAGGTTCCCTTTTGTCTCCGGCTTGTGTTGTCTCGATAATTACTAAAAAAAACGGTAAATTAACCTCAGCAATTTACTGTTTTTGTTTATACGCGTTCTGCCTGTCTGTAAAAAAAATCAAGTCTCTTCGGGAAGATACGTCTGTTCCTCTTCCTTGCGTTCTCTCGCGAATTCCCGCATATCCATGTTCTCATCAGTTTCGTCAATGATCTCTCTGCCCATGATTTCCTCAATGGTGTCTTCAAGAGAAATGACGCCCACCATCGTTCCATACTCATCGACTACCACAAAAAGGTGTTGATGGCGGTCAAAAAAATCACGCAGAATTGTGTCAAGCCGCGCGGTTTCCGGAACAAAATGTGCCTCAATGCGAAATTCGGCGAGCCGCATGGACTTCTTATCCTCAGCAGCTGCCTGCAGCACGTCCTTGCGCATGATCAGGCCGGTTATGTTATCCTGTTCATTAATATAAACCGGAATCCGGCTGTGACTGCTCAGTTCGGTGAGCCTCTCCATGGCGTCACCCACGGAGAGAAATTCATTAAGAGTGAAGGTGACGGTACGCGGGGTCATCACATCGCGCACGATTTTTCTCTTGAGATCCAGAATGTTGCGGATTACCAGCTCTTCGCTCTCCTCAATATCTCCAGATTCCAGCGAGAGTGAGGCGATGGTCTGCAGCTCCTCGGAGCTGATGGATTCATCCTTGCGCTGTGGCAGGATTTTCATCAGCAGGCGGCAGAGCCAGACTATTGGTTTGAGGCTGATCACCATGCCGCGAATCGGCCATGCGACAATGGGAGCGAGTATATGGGCATAGTTGACGCCAAGGGTTTTTGGCAAAATCTCTGAGAAGATGAGAATGCAGAGGGTAAAAACACCTGAGAAGAGAAAAAGATTCCCCTCACCGAATAATTTAGATGCTGCCGCTCCGGCCACGGCTGCACCGATTGTGTTGGCGATGGTATTCAGGGTGAGAATGGCGGTAATCGGTTCTTCAATATCAGAACGAAGTTTATACAGCAGTTCCGCAGCCGGATGGCCCTCTTTTTTGAGCATTTCAACCTGGCTGGAACTGATGGAATAGAGCACAGCTTCACAGATGGAACAAAGAGCGGAAACAATAATGGCAAGGGTTACAGAAATAACAAGAGTGTGCAGCACGGGAAGTCAACCTCCTGAATTGATTTGTGAGCGTGTGAGGCAGAGAGGGCGTGTTTTCTCCGGGAACCTCAATGTCCTCCTGGAAAAAGGGCAACATGTTCTTATAATGTAAGTTGTTTTCAGGTAAAGTACCAGGAAGATTCCGTATTGAAAAAAACAGTTTTGCGTAAGGAGAGTACAAGATGGAAATTGAGATTGTGGAAGTTGTAAAGCGTGAAAGCTGGGAGGGGGCTGACCTCCTTGCGGTATTTGGTGTGCGCAAAAAGGAAAAAGTCAGTTTTGATGCGGCTGGCGACAGCCTGCTGGCCCCACTTATGCCGTCGGCGGTATTGAGCGATTTTGAGGCCAAAGCGGGTGAAAGCCTGTTCTTTTATCCCCTCGAAAGTGAACAGGGGAAGTCCTCACCAGCAAAGAGAATGCTCCTTGGCGGGCTGGGGAAAAGCGCCGACCGGGAGGAGCAGGATAACTGCGCTGAACTGTTGCGGCTGGCAGGTGGTAATATTGCTGCCTCCTGTGCAACCGGAAAAATAAAAAACCTCGCCTTGATGATTCCGCAGGTGAAAGGGCTCAAAGCTGATTTTTTTGCTGAGCACCTTCTGGAAGGGCTGCTCCTTGGCCTGTACCGCTTCACCAAATATAAAAACGAGAAAAAGGAAGAGAAGAAGGACACCATTCCCGCCACAGTACGACTGCTGGCTGAGAAAACGACTTCCTCACTGCGCAAGGCCGTCAGCCGCGCAGAAAATGCTGCCCGCGCGGCCAACATCGCTCGTAATATGGCCAACGAGCCTGGCAACGGCTGGACTCCCTCCGACTTTGCACGCTTTGGCAAGAAAGTAGCGCGGCGCAAGCATGTCAGCTGCAACGTCCTCGACAAGTCGGCGATGAAACGGCTTGGTCTTGGTGGAATCCTCGGGGTGAATCAGGGATCTCATGAGGCTCCAAAACTGGTTATTGTGGATTACTGTCCAGAGAAATACAACAAGACAGTGCTGCTGGTGGGAAAGGGGATAACCTTTGACTCTGGCGGGGTTTCCCTCAAGCCGGGCGCTGGTATGGAGGATATGAAATATGACATGTGCGGCGGGGCGGCTGTTCTCTCTGCTCTGGATGCTGTCGCCATCGAGCAACCCGGTGTGCGGGTAATCGGTCTCGTTCCTTCCACCGACAACATGGCTGGCGGCGGGGCGCTCAAGCCGGGGGATATTATTACCCATTACGGTGGCATTACATCTGAAATTGAGAATACCGACGCCGAAGGGCGGCTGATTCTCGCCGACGCCCTCGCCTACGGTATTGCTCAGTTCGAGCCGGACTGCGTTATCGACCTCGCCACCCTCACCGGTGCGGTGATAATCGGCCTTGGTCACCATCGTACCGGTATACTCAGTAACGATGACGACCTCTGCGACAGCCTGGTTGCCGCCGGGAGCAGGGCGGGGGAACCGCAATGGCGTCTGCCGCTGGGAAAAGAGTATGAAAAACAGATTGAATCGAAGGTGGCTGATGTCAAGAATACCGGCGGTCGTCCGGCGGGGACGATCACCGCCGCAGAGTATCTGCACAAATTTGTTGGGAAGACACCGTGGGCGCATCTCGATATTGCCGGTACCGCATGGGATTTTACCGAGAAATCCTACGTTCCTAAAGGCCCAAGCGGCATCGGAACCCGAACGCTGATCGAATTTATTCGCGGCCTTTAAGAAAAAGGTGGAAAAGAAAGACCCTGTAACGTAACAGTCTCAGGGTTTTTCCTGCAGCTTGACCTGCAGGAACAGGTTGGCATACTCAATAACATCTCCATCGGCAAGCTGGCGGCCGCGGCGTAACTCAAGTTCACCGTTTACCTTCACTTCACCTTCTGTGATGTGAATCCTTGCCTCAAAGCCATCCTGGACGGCATTGGCAAATTTAAGAAATTGCCCGAGACGGATAGGCAACGTGCGAATAAAAACTGGTTTAATATCCATGGAATCCAGAGTTGAAAAATATGGAGAAAGAACGCTTTATTGTTGCGTTGTTGCTGCTTTTCTTCGATAATAGGTCGTTGAACATACACAATTTCATTCACAATAACATCTATCAAAGGAGTTTAAAAATGGATTTTGTCTCGCTCGGCAAGAAAGCGGTCCTTACCTGTATCGTGCTCTTCTGCCTCACCGGCTGTATGCAGAGCAGGGGGATGGGGGGACTGTCCAGTAATCTCGACAGCCCGGACGCCGTGGCTACCGTAGTTGAAAACTATTCCGATATTGAACTTCCCATTGAAATGAAGGCCGTGCCGGCAAAGAGCATGGGGCTCTCCACCGACTCTTTCCAGGGCGGTATCCATGAATACTCCGGTCGGGTTGATGTAGAATCTCTGCGCGATTACCTCCTTGCTTCCATGCGCAACCACAAATGGAAACTGGTTGGGGAAGCAAGTTATGAGAATACCATGCTGGCCTTCAGTAAACCCAATCGTACATGTCTCGTTGTTCTCAGAGATGGATTGTTCGGCAAGAGCGTTGTTATCCTCTACGTTACCGTTGATGTTACCGCTGCCAATCGGCTCAATCCCTTTGGCGAGCCTGTAACCAATTAATTTCGTGGTGTATCCCGAAGTTAGACGTTTTTGTCCCGCCTTTCCATACGTAGCTGTGGGAAGGCTTCTTTAATCTGTGGAGATGAAATATGTGTGGAATAGTTGGTTATTGTGGACCGAAACGTGTTGTACCGGTGCTGCTTGAGAGTTTGCGCCGTCTGGAATATCGTGGATACGATTCTGCCGGTATTGTCTATCTTGAGAACGGCAAGCTGGTCAAACACCGGGCAAAGGGAAAATTGGCTAAACTGGAGGCAATCATTGGTGACGCTATCATCGCGGACTCCCATATTGGCCTCGGTCATACCCGATGGGCCACCCACGGCGCACCCACCACGGAAAATGCCCATCCCCACAGTGACTGTACAGGTGAGCTGGTTGTGGTTCACAACGGGATCATTGAGAATTACCACTCCCTGCGCGACGAGCTGAAGACCAAAGGTCATACCTTCACCTCGGAAACCGATACAGAGGTTCTCGCCCATCTCATTGAAGAGTATCTTGAGAATGATCTGGTCGCCGCCGTGAAAAAGGCGGTGAAACGTCTTGAAGGCTCCTTTGCCGCAGGTATTCTCTGGGCGAAACAGCCCGATACTCTTATTGCCGTGCGTAACCAGAGTCCGCTGGTGCTGGGTGTCAGCGATGATCTGGGCACCTTCCTTGCCTCCGACATTCCCGCGCTCCTGCCCTACACCCGTGATGTGATCTTTCTTGAAGATATGGAGATGGCGGTGGTCACCGCCACTGAGCACAGGATTTACTCTCTTGAGACCGACACTGAGATTGACAGGGAGGTGCAGAAGATAGACTGGAACGCCTCCATGAGCGAGAAGGCAGGTTATAGACATTTTATGCTTAAGGAGATCTATGAGCAGCCGCAGGCGATTACCAATACGGTAAGCGGTCGTATCGACCTCGAACACGGCACGGTCAATCTGCCGGAGATCAACCTCAGCAACGCGGACCTCAAAAAGATCGACCGTATTGTCATCGTCGCCTGCGGAACCTCCTGGCACGCTGCGCTTGTCGCGAAATACTGGATTGAAAAGTATGCGGGCATCTCGGTGGAGGTGGATATTGCTTCCGAGTTTCGCTACCGCCGTCTGCTGCTGAATGAACACTCTCTCACCATTGCCGTCTCTCAGTCCGGAGAAACCGCTGACACCCTCGCGGGGATTCGTTCCGCCAAAAAACTGGGGTCCAAAATACTCACCATTTGTAACGTGGTTGGCTCTACCATGACCCGTGAGGCCGACGGCACCATCTACACCCACGCCGGGCCGGAAATAGGTGTTGCTTCCACCAAGGCATTCATCTCTCAGCTGGCGGCTCTCCTCCTGTTAACCCTCTATTTGGGGCAGGAGAAGAAAACTCTTCCTCCCGGGGAGATCCGTTCCCTTGGCAAAAGTCTGATTGATTCCGCCGGGATGGTGGAAGATATTCTACCCCGTCTGCAGGAGGAGATTAAGGAATTGATTGAACCTTTCTACGACGCGCGTGATTTCCTTTTTGTCGGTCGCGGACTGAACTTTCCCATCGCCCTTGAAGGGGCTTTGAAACTGAAAGAGATCTCCTATATTCACGCTGAGGGCTACGCCTCCGGTGAATTCAAACACGGTCCCCTCGCCCTGATTGACCGAAATATGCCCGTGGTGGCGCTTGTTCCAAAGGATGCTGTGTATCAGAAGTCTATTTCCAATGTAGAAGAAATCAAGGCGCGGCAGGGACGTCTCATTCTCATCGGCACTGCGGGAGATGATTCCCTCAGTTCTCTTACCGATAACATTATCTATCTGCCCGAGGTTGATGAGATTATAAATCCCATCATCTATACTCTTCCGGCGCAGTTGCTTTCCTATGAAATCGCCACCCGCCGTGGCTGCGATGTGGACCAGCCAAGAAACCTCGCGAAGTGTGTTACTGTGGAATAGTTTAAGGGATTCAGGAAAGGTAAAAACAGGTTCCCTGCAGTTATCTCTTTTCCCTGTGTCAGGGAAAAGAGAACCTCTCCTGCTCGTTTTGTGAAAAACGAAACGACAAAAAAAGAAACTTATATATAAAAGGTGGAAGGCGGGCAGGTCAGCTCTAAAATTTTTTGCCTTTATTCGCATGTT
Organism: Desulforhopalus vacuolatus; assembly: GCF_016918505.1. Taxonomy (GTDB): domain Bacteria; phylum Desulfobacterota; class Desulfobulbia; order Desulfobulbales; family Desulfocapsaceae; genus Desulforhopalus; species Desulforhopalus vacuolatus. Next base: position 1,735 of record NZ_JAFFPZ010000040.1, on the reverse strand, counting down.
TAGAGCTTTCCTTTGGCAAAAAGTTTTTCGCTGTTCCGTCTTTTGCTTTTCCCTGTCTCCCATCCCCCTGCCTTTACATTCGCCAATAGAAAGTGAAAATGGCATTGAGTACGGTCACAACTTAATAGGAATGGTATAATATCTATACACTGTTTGATAAATTTTCCCAGAATGCACCCAAATTTTATTTTTGCAAAGATACATACTTTTGCAACTGCCTGTAGGGGCTATGAGTTTATTCTACAATTAAGGTTTTCACACTCCGCATTATCCGACGTGTTATCCACCTATTACGTTATTTTATCTTCTTCTTAAATAAAAAATTTTATTGCTATCTTGATGTTTCTGCGTTACTTTTAGGAGTAAGTTAGAGGTGCGTATTATAAATAAAAGGCAGGGTTCTCGATTGATGCGATATAAAATTCTATGATGGAGGGAATGATGAAAAAAAAATCTGATAAGGTTCAAGCAGCTCAGCTGGGCACTGACGTTTTGATTTCCCCAGAGGAACATTGTTACCATCTCCCGTGTCAGCTTGAACAACCTGTCTATCTTGAAAGAGATATTGCAGAGACGCTGGACGGGTATGCCCGGCAAAAGGGGGTAGACTGGTCGATCCTCGTGAATTGTTTACTGCGGGAGAAGCTGGCAGAAAAACACTTCGGGAGCACCCACACAATGTGGAGCTCTTTTTCCTGAGCCTGACACAGGGAAAAGATATAACTGCAGGGGGGCTTGAAACAGCCTGTATTCGTTCATGTTCAAGGGCCGGGAGGAAATGTACCGCAGGTCTATTCGTACCTTTAGTACCTTAGAAATTGTTTTCGTGTTTTTTTTTGAAAAGAATTTCTGAGGTACGTATGCTGGCTTACCGTTCATCACCGGTATAACTTTGATATCGGAGTCTGGCGCTTACGGGGATAAATTTTTTACTGTAATGAAGAAGATGGCCGAAAGATCGGGTATTCGATGTTCTTTTTATTGCCCGGTAGTGGGGACTGCAAGCAGCAGATAGATCACAGGCAGCAGATAGAGCAACATCCTGACAAGGGGGGTGCCCGCGATTTTCCTTAAAAATACCGCGATACAGAGCCCTGCAAATACCGCTGAACCGCGTAATCCCATGGAGAGATAGCTCCACTGCAGAATAGCAGACCTGCTACCAAGCAACACAATTCCGGCTGAGCTGAGAAGTACGGTGAGGGCGCAAATACGTACCCCTCTCAGGGAGCCGGTGACCTGGTTACGGCTTTTGAGGATTACATCGACATAGATGTTGGTGGAGACACCAAGTATGAGGCCGGAACCGGTGCCGAGAACCACCAGCAGCAGTCCGGCAGCACAGAGCGCGGCGATCGGCTCCGGAAACGCAATTTTGAAAAAGAAGGGCAGAGCTTCAGCACTGTTCGCCGCCAGTTCGGGATATGCCCCCTTGAGGTAGAGACCAATGATAATACCGAGCAGGCCTATGGGAGGGATGACTGCTGCGCTGAGCAATGCACCGTTTCTCGCCTCCCTTACCGTCTTAGCCGAGAAGATTGCCTGCAGGTAAATCTGGGTAGAGAGGACCCCTGCCACCATGGCTGCGAGGTCGAGCAGGGTACGTGAGGTTCCCATGGCGAAGATATTAAGATGCTCTGATTTCACTGGCAGTGCACTTATGATGCCGGAGATGCCGCCCCCTCGCGACAGCGCAATGGCTGCTGCGCTGATCATGATGGCGTAAAGCATGTAG
>NZ_JAFFPZ010000003.1 GCF_016918505.1 Desulforhopalus vacuolatus | reverse complement strand
CTCCTGAGATAAGATTATAGGATACCGATTCATTGGAACTTCCACTCGAAGAGGAGGAATCCAACCGTGATCCAGAGCTGTTCAATAACCTTAAATCAATATCTGAACTCAATCCCGTTAAATTAATGGTCGCGGTGCCAGGGTTTTGCGCGACAAACGTATAAAAATCATTATCACCAGCATAACCTGTAATACTGGCATCTCCATTACTGTCCAGTGAAACCGCAGCGGCTCCCGTTCGAGAGTTACCCGCATCACCACCACTGATAGTGGTACCGTTAACTATATCATTAACAGCAGCGACTGTATTGATACTCAGATTATAATCTGAGGTATTGTTGCCATAAGGATCGACCTTCACGTAATAGGTCTCTCCTGAGGTAAGATTATAGGATACCGATTCATTGGAACTTCCACCCGAATATGAGGAATGCGAAGAGGAGGAATCCAACCGTGATCCAGAGCTGCTCAATAACCTTAAATCAACATCTGAACTCAATCCCGTTAAATCAATGGTCGCGGTGCCAGGGTGTTGCGCGACAAACGTATAAAAATCATTTTCCCCAGCATAACCTGTAATGCTGGCATCTCCATTACTGTCCAGTGAAACCGCAGTGGCTCCCGTTCGAGAGTCACCTGCATCACCACCATTGACGGTGGTCCCGTTAATTATATCATAGCCTTCAGACGTGGTGAAGTTATACGTATCTGAACCGCTAATGCCAGCAAAGTCGTTGCCGGTCATGTCAGTGATCACTCCAGCAGCGAGGTTAACGTAGTAGCTGCTGCTGGAACTCAGATCAACAGTGGGGTTGATGGTGACGGTACCGTTCGAAAAGGTGACCTGGCCATCGGTAACCGCAACGCTCCGGGCCAGCGTGCCGTCGTCATTGTAGATAAGGATGTTGCCTGTGCCCGCCTGTACCGCTTCACTAAAGGTCAGCGTAATATTGCTGTTTACCCCGACGTCAGTGGCGTTGTCGTTTGGAGTGAGACTGGTTAAAATCGGGGCTGCGTTGTCTATCGTGGTGAAGTTATACGTATCTGAACCGCTAATGCCAGCAAAGTCGTTGCCGGTCATGTCAGTGATCACTCCAGCAGCAAGGTTGACGTAGTAGCTGCTGCTGGAACTCAGATCAACAGTGGGGTTGATGGTGACGGTACCGTTCGAAAAGCTGACCTGGCCATCGGTAACCACAACGCTCCGGGCCAGCGTGCCGTCGTCATTGTAGATAAGGATGTTGCCTGCGCCTGCCTGTACCTCTTCACTAAAGGTCAGCGTAATATTGCTGTTTACCCCGACGTCAGTGGCGTTGTCGGTTGGAGTGAGACTGGTTAAAATCGGGGCTGCGTTGTCTATCGTGGTGAAGTTATACGTATCTGAACCGCTAATGCCAGCAAAGTCGTTGCCGCTCATGTCGGTGATCACTCCAGCAGCGAGGTTAACGTAGTAGCTGCTGCTGGAACTCAGATCAACAGTGGGGTTGATGGTGACGGTACCGTTCGAAAAGCTGACCTGGCCATCGGTAACCGCAACGCTCCGGGCCAGCGTGCCGTCGTCATTGTAGATAAGGATGTTGCCTGCGCCCGCCTGTACCGCTTCACTAAAGGTCAGCGTAATATTGCTGTTTACCCCGACGTCAGTGGCGTTGTCGTTTGGAGTGAGACTGGTTAAAATCGGGGCTGCGTTGTCTATCGTGGTGAAGTTATACGTATCTGAACCGCTAATGCCAGCAAAGTCGTTGCCGGTCATGTCAGTGATCACTCCAGCAGCAAGGTTGACGTAGTAGCTGCTGCTGGAACTCAGATCAACAGTGGGGTTGATGGTGACGGTACCGTTCGAAAAGCTGACCTGGCCATCGGTAACCACAACGCTCCGGGCCAGCGTGCCGTCGTCATTGTAGATAAGGATGTTGCCTGTGCCCGCCTGTACCGCTTCACTAAAGGTCAGCGTAATATTGCTGTCTACCTCGACGTCAGTGGCGTTGTCAGTTGGAGTGAAACCGGTCAAAATCGGGGCTGTGTCCTCCGTTGGAATATCAGAAATTGAGACCCAGGACTTATACTCTGATGAACTCCAGAAGTCTTCAATAGGGGACTGAAATTCTGTCCAATAGTCCTGATTATTATCATCGTCATTCCCCCCCCAGGGATTGCGAATCGTGAATGTGTCCTGGGTGCTGTTGTAGCCCAAGACCATAAAGGCATGATTGGACACAAGTTCATCTTTTCCATCACGAGAAGTATCCACATTACTATCAAGGAAGACAATTGCACCCGCGTCCAATGCATCGATGAGGACGCCTTTAAATGTCGAAGTATCATAATCAGAACCAGTAAAAACATTCGAATAATGACCAGGACCAGAAACATAATCCTGATATTCAAGATTCGTAATTTGTGATATAACATATGCAGAGCCACTGCTGATAACACTGTAATCATTACTCATATCATCCGACGGCAAGTGTAAATTATATTGTGCATTTGCCTGAACGTAGGCCTTTTCCATAAGTGATGCCCAGGATTCACCGCTCAATTCACCTGAATTATTGCCGCAAAAGACAAAATCACTACTATAATTGTAGGCACTATCGTATATAGGAATACTTGCATTTACCGTTGTGTATATTGGTTCACCCTCGTAAAAAAATCTAACGCCATAGGTTCCATTGTAGTTTTCAGTAAAAGCCTGATCTATATATTGTGGTTGTGATTCTGCGATAGCCCCCATGGATGCGACAAAATAGCAATCCCCCAGATACCCCTGGTTAACATCGGAAGCAGCTACTCCATCAACGAATAAGTCGCCGGTTACTGTTCCATAGGAGTATGTATTCCCATCTTCGTCAAGCGGCATGGGAAGATCAAGGCCCTCGAACCATTCGTTGATCAAGCTTTCACCAACATATTCAGAGGAACCAGTAGAAAGATTGCCGATAGTGATCGTCGAAGAACTTGATGACGTCCCTCCCCACCATGTCGCATTGGCGGGGTTGCCGTTAATCACTGCATCTGTGATATACCTCACGTAGTCATTTGAAAATAAACTGATGGAATTATCATAGAATGTCTGAAGATCACTGAACTCAAAAGCCGTGATTCCATCTTCAACTGCTGTTTCCAGCAGATTAAAAACTTCCTGAAAATTAAAGATACTATCTGTTAATGCGTCAGTGATGAGATTGCTCAACGAGACACTTTCAAGCGTGTTGTACCAGGATAGAGAACCTTGCCAGCTTGTTTCCAGTATATTGAGGGAATCTGATGTTTCGATGCTTCCTGTACTGGCTTCCAGTACCCAATCGTTCTCTGGCATGCCGCTGCCTGTGGAGTTGGTGGAGGCAGCCACATCCGCAGAGGAAAATTCTGCCAATTGCTGGATAAACGTTTCCCCTTTTTCCCCTTCCGCCACATTGCATCCGTATAAAAAAATGTCTCCGGTCTCGTTAAGACTCTGGCCAATTTTGATCCATACATCCTTTTGTGCCTGCATGCTTTCAATGTCAACGACGTCTCTGCCAAGGTAAAGATTCCCGCTGCTGCCATGCGAAATGACATGCAAGGCGTCATATCCTTCTCGATCTTCCAGATAGTCAGCAATCTGTTCTACCCCGTTATCTGTTGAATCAATAAACAACACTTCGGCGTCTTCAGGAAGACCGGGAAGCAGGGATTCATAATTTTCAACCTTGTCATCAACAATAATAAGCGTAGACATATAACCTCTAAAATGGATTGCTAACCTGAATTTTAGAATTTCTATAAAAGCTTAACCGCACCCAGGTAGTGACCAGAAATAACAAATTCATTATACATATTTTATGACAACAACAAAATACAACCTGATGGATGCTGGATGAGTACAATAAGTGCAACAGCGTTCTATGAAAAAGAGTGAGCTGCCGGTATGGTTACGTCACCACAACTTAACCGGAGGTTACCATGCACAAATGTACAAGTCCTTGCTACCAACAGATCACTCTTTTAGAAAGGTACCAGATCAGTGCATTTCTTCAAACAGGAAGATTTCAGACTGATATTGCTGATACGTTGAATCGTTCTAAGAGTACGATTTCACGTGAAATTAATCGCAACTCTTTTGAAGGAATCTATGATCCCTGTGTTGCTCATGTCATCGCGATGACCAGACGAAAATCTGCTGAGAAGGCCACAAAACAAAACCCTGAAGTATTGCAGATTGTACAAAAGTGGCTCCGACTGGGGTGGTCCCCAGAGTCTATAAGCTCTCGATTTTCTGTTGAATTACCTCTGGAAGAACATGTTTGCCATACAACGGTTTATGACTGGATTTATAAAGATCGGCAAAAGGGAGGAAAACTCCACACGTATCTACCGCGGTATGGCAAACGTCGGTGGAAAGGGGGGAAACGTAAACGAGCGTTTGAAGAACAACTTGCCCGTCATCACATTGTAGTGGTTAAGTTTTGGTTGGCCACCACCAAAGATGAGCAGTTGCGGAGATTTAAGGAAAGGGAGAAGATTGGATTCAAACGGTTCAAACTCACTGAAGATGACTGGCGTAACAGGAATAAGTGGGAGGAGTACGAATTGGCCGTTGCAGATATGATAGACCAGACGAGTACTCTTTATGCTCCCTGGACCCTGGTAGAGGCAAATAGTAAATATTTTGCCCGCATCAAAGTGCTCAAGACCTTGTGCGAAAGAATCGAGGCCGAGCTCAAGGAGTTGTACGAGGAGGGCGTCGATTATCTGGAGAAACCGAAAAAGAGGAAGTAAGGGTGTAACAGGGGGCTATGTTCTCGGTGTATACGATCTTATACTATTTCCATTTTGTATTGGTGGATTCAAAGGCAGGGGTGGGAAAAGGGAGAAAGGAGACGGGAGACAGGAGACAGGAAAAAGCTCCGTAGAGACGACCAATTTTGGCGTCTCCAGCACAACGGACGCTTCTACCATGAGCTCATTTTACAGCCTGTTTATCCATTCGTAATCGCCAAAAAAGATGTCCACGCAGTTGCGTTCTCTGGTCAGTAAAAAATGTGATTGGTATTACTCAACTGTTCCTGCTCCACACAATGTCCATCAACTTGCCGAAGCTGTTAACTCCCTCATATTTCACATTGTCTGGATTAATCTTGCTGTTAATTTCGTCGAAGAATTTCCGGGCGCATTCGATCTTTGTTTTTTCGATCTCACTTCGCCCTTGGATTTATACTGATTTTTTGAAGCGAAAAGTATCCTGACACATAGGGCTGGCAATATGTTTTTTTCTATTAAGCGTGCGTAATGAGAGTATCTCAGGGGCTCACGCACTTGATCCCTCAGTTTGAGCTGAGGGTTTGGAGTGAATTTTTGCTTGTTTTCCATCATAACAGTGATAATATCAAATTGTATGGAAAAAATGGAAGATAAAAGTAATAACTGGACATGATTTTCCATTTTTCACCTTTAATACGAAATATAGTGGAAAAAGAGTCCACATATAGGGTGATATTATGGATTTTTTCCACTTAACCCACTGTTAAATGAGACCGCTCCGCGGCCTCATTTAACGGGGCTTGCAATCGAGGATTGCCTGGCCAAGTGTCCCGCTACGCGCTCCACTTAACCACGCAATCAAGCAGACTTCGGTTGCAATTAAAATAAAAAACATTTTAATCAAAATCCTAGGAGCCTGTCCGAGAACGCTCTTTTGCCCGAACTTCTCGTTATTTTCAAAAACCAATGCTCATAATATCAACTATATAGCTGTGCTTGTTTTGTGAAAATGCCTTGATTTTGGATAAAATGCCTATTCTCTGACAGGCTCCTAGCAGCTTATTGCAAGCCCCGTTAGATTTATTCGATACCATGAAAATAAAAAACACTACCAATTCAGATCGGTGTAAAGCAACTCAAGATCGGATATTTGCCTCAATTGGAATTATATCAACATTGGTTTTTTTGTTGGTTGACGAAGGAATTGTCCCGAGATTTGTAATAAAAATAACAACAATTCTTCCATACATAGTCATATTGTTGCCCCCGCTTGATGTCATCGACTTAAATTATTCACAAAAATCATCGAACGTATTCAGAATTAATAAGAGATGGAGTTTGATTTTATTTGCCGCAATAGCAATAATTGTAAATTTTATTATCAGCGGATACGCAGGTTACTTCCATTACATTAAAAGGAATTACATATTATCATGTGAGATATCAAGGAAAGTTATAGGAATAACAAGTCCGAATGAAATACTGGCATGGACTGAAAAGTCGCAAATATTATCAGGAATAATTGGGAGTTTGATTTATATGTCAAGTCATTTCATTATCGGTTTTTTAGCTTGTTTAATGGCTTCTTCTTATTTATTGCCAACATTATTCAACGTTAATTATAAAAACAAAATTTCTTTTCGGAGTTTTTTACCTTTAGCTACTTTATTTGGCATTTTAACTGTTATTTTTTTTACACCAGCGGGAACAATAGGATGGAGTATCGTTGTCACGCATGCATGTGATCAAACAATGAGTTATGTTTTTGTGAAACTATTTGTTTGTACAATACTAATTGCTGTAATGGCCGCTACAATGACTCATTGTTTTATTGCTACAGACTTTTTAAAGAAGGAATATAAATTATTGAAAATTGTGTACTTCACAAGTTCTTTAGCGCTTATCTCCTATATAATTGTATTTTTAACAATCATAGGGAACTTCAGCGGTCAAAATAAAGATCCTCTTCTTTTCCTTTTATGTTTCAGGTATTTTTCTGCATTTATATCAATTTATATAATCGTGTTGTTTTTGATAAACAATAGAGTTGTAAATGATTGGATAAAGGGAGTTTCTGACATATCTACCGAACAAGCCAATAAACCTGACCTCTAGTCTAGGAGCTTGTCCGAGAACAACAAAAAAAAGTACAGATAAAACCAACATCCTAACTTACAGATATTTTTTTTCTGCGGCATCGGAAGCATTTTCGGGAATATATGCATAAAAAGGCACAGAAGGCAGAAGGAACGAGGGTCGGGACAAGGTAAGTGTTTGTATTCGTGTGTAAGATGTGTTCTTTTAACTCTTATACCTGTCAATAATGCGTCTTTTAGGCTCAAAAACGTTAATATAGATCTGCATTAGAAAATAATTTCTTATGGCGAGAGCAAAACGGCATTATATTCCTGGTCAAGTATGGCATCTTACCCACAGATGCCAGATGCCACAAGAGGGATTTTTTACTTAAATTGAAAATGGACCGTCGGAATTGGGTCCAGTGGTTGTATGCTGCCAAAAAAGCGATACGGTTTGGTAATTCTCAATTACTGTGTTACTTCCAATCATATTCATTTACTCGTTCAAGATGCAGGAAAGAGAGATGTCATACCTCGATCTCTGCAGTTGATTGCTGGAAGAACCGGGCAAGAATACAATATGAGAAAAAAGAGGAAAGGAGCTTTTTGGGAGGATCGATACCATTCAACTGCAGTGGAGACCGAACAGCACCTGCTGAGATGCCTTGTCTATATTGATTGTAACATGGTTCGTGCTGGTGTCGTTGCACATCCCTCTGAGTGGCCTTTTTGTGGATATAATGAAATCCAGATGCCTAAAAGGAAGTCAGTGCTCATTGATTATCAAAAGTTAGCGAAACTTACAGGGTTTGCATCCTATAGTACCTTCCGAGAGACTCACAAAGAATTGGTAAATGAATCCGTTACCAACAGGACCTGCGGCAGGCAACCGGGTTGGAGTGAAAGTGTAGCTGTAGGAAGCCGAAGTTTTGTAGAAACAATTCATTCGAAATTGGGATTTCGAGGTAAAGGTCGGAAGGTTTTAGAACATGACATCGGATTTCAACTTCGTGAAAAACACAGAACCTATAATGTCGAATATGATGGTAGAAATGAAGATATAGGCTCAATAAACACCTCTGAATGGGACGTTAATTTCGAGTAATCAGATAGTTAACGTGGCCCGACCCCGTTCGTGTTTTGATATTTCTGTACGTCGCCCCGCACATTCGCGCTACTCTGCCGCAGCAAAGCTGCTTCCTTCAAGGATCCGTCACCGAATACCCGTTGCAATAGCGCTACACCCTTCGCCTCCATCTGGCTGGGTCTGGGACTTGTCTAACATATAAGAGACTGCTATGCTAAACGCACCCTTAAGAACGTGTGCCGTGCCCGGCACACAACAAGGAGCTGCAAGGGACAAGCGGGCACGGCGGTTTTTCGAAGTTCAATCTTGCTGGCAACGTCTCAGTTTATTCAAAGTTCAGTGCTGCAAATCCCGCTTGCCCCTGAGCTTGAACGTTATGCAAAAAAGGAAATAATTATGTTCAAATTCAGTTCTTCTTCAGAGTGGTCTTTAGAAAATGAGTTAAGATGTTTTGTCATATTCAAACAACTCGAGGCTGAAAATTTTACCAGAGGGATGCAAAGTGATTTATGCAGGGAATTCGAAAGCAAATCGAATCTAAGTTTTAACACGATTAATGCAAAAGTTGGTAATTTCAAATCTGAGTCTGGAGTCACAGGAGACTCTCACGTATCAGAAGCGACAAAATACTTAGTGGCGCAATATGGTAGCATGTCACTTCCCGAAACCAAAGCATTGCTCTCTGGCTATTTACTCTGTCAAAAGGCAAATACATAACTTGCACATACAGTCGGACGGCCCTCGCGCATTTTGGTTCATACTTTGCCCAATGTAAAATGACTTGTTACTGCTCTGAACAAAACTCGGTGTGGGCCGCCGCTGATGACAATGTTATTGTAAAGAACCTATCTCAATCAATAATCATCTATATCAAATGCCTATATACATCGATTCTGAAGCAGATAAATTTATCGCCGAAAGTAAACAATTAGAAACCAATTATAAAGAAGCATGCGATTGGATTAATTCATTTGGCGTGAATTATAAAATCACAAGGTTTGGAGAGTATCAAAAAGATGTAGAATATTTTATCAAGAATAAAAATCAAGGTTCTGCGAAAGAAAGTGTTAAAACGTTTATGAACGCTCACCTAGAAGCGAATGAACTAATCCGTATAAAAACGACCTTTGAGAGTTTTGATAGCTCTCAATTGGTAGATACGATCAAGAAAATGGCTTCAGGAAAACGATTCAGAAATTCAAGTTCTACTGATCAATCTAGAGACTTTGCATTTGAACTTAACATTGCATCTAGATTTGCGAAAGCAGGTTTTCTTATTGATTTAAAAGGTATCTCCGATGTAGTAGTAATAATAGAAAACAGAAAACTTTTTGTGGAATGTAAACGACTAAAATCATACAAACAATTAGAAAAAAGAGTAAAAGCTGCAAATGTTCAAATATCAAAACGACTTGCTAACGATTTGTCTCCCAAATGTAGAGGTGTAATAGCACTTAACCTTACAGATATTTTAAATCCAGATGCTATGCCAATAATCGCTCCTAGTTTGAAAGAACATCAAACCATTTCTGCAAAAATACTGAGAGATTTCGTTTTATCAGAGCAAAATGCTCTATCAAGAAAACGTAATAAAAAATGCTTGGGTGTTTTTACGGAATTCTCAACTGAAGGATTTATTAACGCAGACACAGTTGAAGATGCCGCATTTGTATATATTCGTGAAGGAAATATTTATGAATATCCTTTAAACTCTGGTGATAGATCTTTTCTAAATAGTTTTTGGCCCAAATTAGGTAATCAGCATATTCTGTAAATTAATAAATAACCAGGCGTTTAACACCATTCGCTTCGGACTCGCAGAAGCTCGCAGGTTAACTTAACGTTAACGTACAAGAGGTGTCATGTTAAAAAAGAATAGGATTAGTAATCTTCAGAGGAAAGATCTCTCAAATTTATGGAAAGATTTGAATATAGAAGAAATGAAAGGATGAAAGGATGAAAGGAACGAGGGTCGGGTCAAGGTAAGTGCTTGTATTCGTGTGTAAGGTGTGTTCTTTTAACTCTTATACCTGTCAATAATGCGTTTTTTAGGCTCAAAAACGTTAATATAGATCTGCATTAGAAAATAATTTCTTATGGCGAGAGCAAAACGGCATTATATTCCTAGTCAAGTATGGCATCTTACCCACAGATGCCACAAGAGGGACTTTTTACTTAAATTGAAAATGGACCGTCGGAATTGGGTCCAGTGGTTGTATGCTGCCAAAAAGCGATACGGTTTGGTAATTCTCAATTACTGTGTTACTTCCAATCATATTCATTTACTCGTTCAAGATGCAGGAAAGAGAGATGTCATACCTCGATCTCTGCAGTTGATTGCTGGAAGAACCGGGCAAGAATACAATATGAGAAAAAAGAGGAAAGGAGCTTTTTGGGAGGATCGATACCATTCAACTGCAGTGGAGACTGAACAGCACCTGCTGAGATGCCTTGTCTATATTAATTGTAACATGGTTCGTGCTGGTGTCGTTGCACATCCCTCTGAGTGGCCTTTTTGTGGATATAATGAAATCCAGATGCCTAAAAGGAAGTCAGTGCTCATTGATTATCAAAAGTTAGCGAAATTTACAGGGTTTGCATCCTATAGTACCTTTCGAGAGATTCACAAAGAATTGGTAAATGAATCCGTTACCAACAGGACCTGCGGCAGGCAACCGGGTTGGAGTGAAAGTTTAGCTGTAGGAAGCCGAAGTTTTGTAGAAACAATTCATTCGAAATTGGGATTTCGTGGTAAAGGTCGGAAGGTTTTAGAACATGACATCGGATTTCAACTTCGTGAAAAACACAGAACCTATAATGTCGAATATGATGGTAGAAATGAAGATATAGGCTCAATAAACACCTCTGAATGGGACGTTAATTTCGAGTAATCAGATAGTTAACGTGGCCCGACCCCGTTCGTTGTCCGTCCCCATGCTGTAGGTAGTAAAGAAGAAGACTCGATAGCTCAGTTTGTTGGTTGCGATAAACAGTCTTTCCAATTGCCGGATAGAAAGGATGTCAGGAATTCTGGAAGTCTTTGGCGGTTTGATCAGGGGAAGTTTTTCCCAGCTTTTGTTCAGGACTCTGGCATAGAAAAACTTCAGGCCATACAAATCGAGTTTGACGGTGCTCCAGGAATGGTCATCCAGCAGGTCATAAAAATACTCAAGTAGCTGCTCAGAAGTGAGATCGTCTATTCTGGAATCAAAATAGTTGTCAATGCGCCTGATCGCTCTTGAGTAAGCATCAATGGTCTTGGGCTGCAGGCCACAGAGTTTTAAATATTTCTGATGTTTTTGGTACCAGACTGTAAATTGAGGATCAACAGGCATGTTCGTGTTCATTGTAACCTCCGCTTTATTCTGGATGATCTGTGTGGCAAATGGGTTTTGCCGATAGAACTTGATTCTATCACAGACAGCGCGGAGTGTTACAATTTGTCGATTATGAGCAGGTGAGTAGCACTTTGGTCTTTCTGCCGCGTAGCGGCTTCGTCCAACAAATTAATCAACCGGATGGAATATACGTCTGTGCTTTATTGAAAAGCAAAACCAAATTGCGGTGGGTCACGCAAGTTCGCGTCGCCGCCGGTTATCATGAACCGTTAGAGCAAGGGGAAATTTATGAGCGAAAACGCAACAACACAGCCAAACTGGTTTGTCCGAGCTCTCATTGTCGGATTGGCGCTGGTCATGATCACAATGGCATGTTTCGCGTTCTTTAAGGGGGAGCCTCAATTCGCCCTTTCGCCGAGTCTATTATCCCTTTTGGGGCTGATTATCGTCCTCTGTGTTTCGGAGTCTTTTGATAATCTTTCGTTAGGGAAATTGATCTCACTTCAGCGAAAAGTCGAAGAACAAGCCTCCGATAAGGCTTCGCTATCTGAGGAGAACGCGGGATTGCGCGGACAATTATTGACTCTTGTTTCAAATGTCCAACAGCGGCAGGTCAATGCCACCTTTAACGCCCCGCCGGATAGCTGGGGAAACCTCCTTGGGGTCGTTCAGGCGAAGGAACCGGTTGAAGAGGAGTCGAGCGATGCAGAGTCAGATGAACAGGAAAGCTCTCCTGCTCAGGTTCGTACACCCTCTGGTAGTGGTTCTGACAGAGTAAATCGATGGCGCGCCGCCGAAACATTAGCACTTCGAGCCTACTTTGATCGCCTAGATATTCCAACATCCGAGCGGATCAGGGACGCAGAGTTTTCAACAAACTTCCACGGAATTGATCCTATTATGGATCGTCGAATCGTATTTGATGCGTATGTGCGAGGTGATAACAAAGAGCATTTTGTGGAAGCCATGAGGGCCAACTCTCATTCGTTCATGATGGCTGATCGCTTGTACGTGATGCTCAACAAAATTCGCCTCTACAAGCAAGCAAAAAGCACGGATGCAGATCTCACGCTAATTTTTGTAGAGTTGGAAGATGACGACGAGGATCGGCCGGTGAGCCGCCGTGCGAACAGAATTCTGGAGTTTTTTCAGCCAGCAATTGCCAATAAGTTGCTTAAGGTAGAGACGGTCGGCGTATCTGCTGAAGAAATAGACGAGGAAATCAGTGATGGTCAGCGAGCCTTGCTCTAACAAATCGTTGCAGCGGGCATTTGACCCGCCACCCATTTTTGCTTCCGCAAAAACGGGCGTCGCCTCAAATGCCGCTGAACTCAGGCGTTATGTTTCAAAGGAGGATAAATGCGTATTCTGTGCATTCTGCTAAATGTAATTTTGTTTGCCGTTGTAGTATTTCTTGTGGCAAATGATGGTTGGCCAAGAAAAATAGAGCAACAACTAATGGTGTGTATTTTTTTCGCTACACCAGCTTTTAGTTTAATTACGTTGTGGGGTCTCAAGTTTGATAACTCAGATTCTTGGCTATCACTTTATCTCCAACGTAAAAAGCTAGAAGAGAAAACAAAATTGGAAAAACTGAAAAATAGTGAAGGCTAAAAACATAACAAATAAGGTTAGATCGTGAGAGCGGAGCGAACCAGGATCTGAACCGTTTGTTGGACAAGCCCGGCTATATATATATAAAATAGCTTTTTGGGTTTGAGGATTCTGGATTAAACAGAAGTGAAGTACAGCCTGTTTCGTTGCCAATCTCTCAAATTTTGGGAAAAAATGTTCTGATACATGAGGGTTTTCTCAATAAATGGAGCGTTTTTTGACAAAAGTATCCCTTGCCGGGAAATCCGGTTTTTTCAAAAACTGGTGATATCGAATAAAGCTTACACAGACACCCCCTTTTGTAGCATCAGATGTGGCGGGGGCATACACCTGGCTGGCGGACGTTGTATCCTGGTTTTTATGATTTTCATTGCCGCTCCACATACCGGACAAACAATTGTCGACCTCTTTTTTCGTTTACCGGCCAGCATCCTGAACGGATTGATCCGGAGTACCAGCTGCAGAAAACGGATAAGCTTCTTGCTGCATGGGTGGAGAAAACCGTAACATCTGACTTTGCGAAAGCCTTTCGGCAATACATGCAGCATGAGCAGGTAGAGAAAATATTCTCCAGTGACAGTCCTGGTCCTGTATTGGTTGGTTTTGGCATGAAGATACCTGAAAGTAACGTTGCCATTTTCGCACAGCAGAATATCTTTCTCGCGGATTACGCCCCGATAAAGATATCTCCCAAGATACACAATAGCTTTATCTCCGTTGCCAACATCTTTGCAGTCAACAACCCACGTTGAAGGGCAATCTTCTGGCACCTGCATTCCATGGCCGACCACAGCCTGCAAAAACTTTGCTCTGAATACCATGGCCAGGGGGTAAGGAACGAGGGGCGGGCCAAGGTAAGTGTTTGTATTCGTGTGTAAGATGTGTTCTTTTAACTCTTATACCTGTCAATAATGCGTTTTTTAGGCTCAAAAACGTTAATATAGATCTGCATTAGAAAATAATTTCTTATGGCGAGAGCAAAACGGCATTATATTCCTGGTCAAGTATGGCATCTTACCCACAGATGCCACAAGAGGGACTTTTTACTTAAATTGAAAATGGACCGTCGGAATTGGGTCCAGTGGTTGTATGCTGCCAAAAAGCGATACGGTTTGGTAATTCTCAATTACTGTGTTACTTCCAATCATATTCATTTACTCGTTCAAGATGCAGGAAAGAGAGATGTCATACCTCGATCACTGCAGTTGATTGCTGGAAGAACCGGGGAAGAATATAATATGAGAAAAAAGAGGAAAGGAGCTTTTGGGGAGGATCGATACCATTCAACTGCAGTGGAGACCGAACAGCACCTGCTGAGATGCCTTGTCTATATTGATTGTAAGATGGTTCGTGCTGGTGTCGTTGCACATCCCTCTGAGTGGCCTTTTTGTGGATATAATGAAATCCAGATGCCTAAAAGGAAGTCAGTGCTCATTGATTATCAAAAGTTAGCGAAACTTACAGGGTTTGCATCCTATAGTACCTTCCGAGAGACTCACAAAGAATTGGTAAATGAATCCGTTACCAACAGGACCTTCGGCAGGCAACCGGGTTGGAGTGAAAGTGTAGCTGTAGGAAGCCGAAGTTTTGTAGAAACAATTCATTCGAAATTTGGATTTCGTGGTAAAGGTCGGAAGGTTTTAAAACATGACATCGGATTTCAACTTCGTGAAAAACACAGAACCTATAATGTCGAATATGATGGTAGAAATGAAGATATAGGCTCAATAAACACCTCTGAATGGGACGTTAATTTCGAATAATCAGAGAGTTAACGTGGCCCGACCCCGTTCGTTTCGTTTGATATATTGTTAAGTTAGTAGTATATTGCTGGCTCAACTCAGTTGCTATGCACTATAGCAGCTTATTACAAGCCCCGTTAGCTTCCCAAGGAGTCTTGGTGGATCACGAACTGCGAAAACTGTTCGATTTGAGATGGAAAGAACGCGCTCAATTCCTTCAGAAGGAGTTTTTACGTGTAAAGCAGGAAATGAATGCCAGAGGCCTCTTGAATTCAAGCATGACCATCCAGGGTGGCCATGATGCCCTTGTGGAAGAGTTCAAGACACAACGAAAGTTGATTTCTACAACGATCATCGATTTTGTCGGCAAAACCCAGAAAGTATCATTGGTTTCTAAGTTTCAAGATCTAGCACAGGAAGAACTAACCAAGCGCCGATCAGTTCTTGAAAGTGAACTTAATACAGCGTTTAACAATCAAATAACTAGCCTGCAAAATTCAGCGATGATCGCCCCGCTTGTTTCACTTGATGATGTTTTTCCCCTTGCAACAGAGGAGCTGTCTGTAGAACTTAATACTGCTTTTGTGACTTACAATAAAGCATTCGGGAACAATCTTGCTGATCAGCTTAGGAATCGATTTTTGAATAACCCGATACTAGCGGTTTTGGTCTTGTCGGTTGCAGGTGCCACATTTATTCTTGGTCTACTGAATCTTTTGGGGATAGTTGATTTTGCTGAATAAAGCTAACAATCACATCAGCCGATCCACAACACTGCGCGGTTTTTTGCGCCTGCCTTCGGCATTGTTGCGCAAACGCCGCTACGTGTTGCGGTCGGCTGATGTGTGGCGTTATGTTCAATAATAAATCGATGCTGAAAAGAGACGTAAATGTCGCATAAAAAACTTAGTTATATTTTGATTTCAGGTGTGGTGGGTTGCGTAATATTATATGCAATAGTGATTCTATATTTTTCCTGGCCAATTTCATCATTCACAGTTACAAGCTCAGGTGTTTTTGGAGATAGTTTTGGATTACTTACAGCTCTATTTTCAGGCTTGGCATTTGCAGGTTTAATAATAACAATTGTAATGCAAAAAGAGGACCTGTCATTGCAGAGAGAGGAGTTATCCTTAACTCGTAACGAATTAAAAGCCCAGAAAGAAGAGTTTGCCATACAAAATGAAACCCTAAAATGTCAGCGTTTCGAAAATACATTTTTCCATTTATTATCACTACATAATCAAAATGTTGAGTCATTAAATTATAAGCCATCAAATAAACATGAGGTTAGCAAAAGAAGAGAATGTTTTCCAGATTTACTAGGCACATTAAGGCTTGATGTAATAGGGACTCACGATTTAGGGGATGGGGATGGGCCTAAAGAAATTACCGTAATTGACAATTACAATACGAACTATAGAAAAATTTCATCAATTATTGAGCATTATCAAAAAACACTTTATCAAATATTACTGTTTGTTGATAGTGACGTTGCAATTACAAACAAAAAAAAATACACTAATTTTATTAGAGCGCAATTATCACAACCTGAAATTGAATTACTGTTTTTTCATTGCTTAGGTGAATTCGGTGTAGAAAAATTCAAGGGCCTGGTTGAAAAATATGAGATGTTTGAACATCTTAAACTGACAGATCGTAGCTCAAAGTGTTTAAATTTTTACAATAGGCGAGCATTTGGCAAAAACGTTTTACTAATTAAAGAATACGATAAAGCATGAACCTTTTTGCCCAATAGTTTCTTGAAATAAATAATAAAAACATATCGGGATAGGAACGGCCATCACTGACCGCCCCTCCCGGGTGAGTAGCCCAAAGGAACTTCCCCTTCAGGCTCTCTCAAAACCGGACGTGAATCTCTCGACTCATCCGGCTCCAATCATTCAGCCGTTTTTATGCAAATTTTGGGAAAAAATGTTCTGATACATGAGGGTTTTCGAAGTAAATGAAGCGTTTTTTGACAAAAGTATTCTTTGCCGAGAAGTTCGGCTTTTTCAAAAGCTGGTGATATCTATAGTGCATAGCAGATGAATTGAGTCGGTAGATACTGCTAACTTACCAATATATCCATAGTTATAAATTCAAAATAGTATCGATTCATCAGCATGGGGCTATAGTCGTTGTCTTTCTTTCCTTCGCGTTCTTCGCGGTAAAAAATGTCTTATACCATTTACATTTTTTACTGACCCCAAAAAAACGACAGGACAAACAGGATGATAAATTAATTTCATTGCAGAAACGTCTGTTGTGAGATAAGCCACCTGTTGTGTTGAAGACGCCCAAATTGGGCGTCTCTACAAAGACCTTTTGCCTCCCTTCACCCCTTCCCGGTGACCTTCTTCTTCTCAGCCAGCAGGGTGCCGAACTTGCCATAGTTGACCTTAACGCCGTCGTCGAGATCAAGGGAAATCTGCTTGTCTGCATAATGGCGGAGTTCATCATCAAAGGTGCTCAGCTCGGCCAGCTTCTTTTTCATATCGTCGATCTCTTTCTGGAACTTCTTCCTGGCTGATGCGGAGTCGGCAGCATCCCATTCATTCTGCAGGTATTCCTGGCGGGCATGGAGGTTTCCGAAGAGGGGGGTCACGTACATACTTCGTACCCGTGACAGGGTGGCTTCATTATAGCGGTGCAGATAGATGAGGCACTGGAAGGCTTTCTGTTTGCCGCTGGAGAGGAGCCAGTAGATGGGACGTTTCTTGTAGGTCTGTACGTGGTCCTTGAAGAATTTGTCGCACAGGTAGCGGCGGATGGTGTCGCGACTTGACTCATTTTTCTTTGGAGAGAGGTTGTCGGCGAGGAAGGTGAGGTTGTCTTCGAGGTGGGACGCGCCCCAGGCAACAGAGATGAACTCAATGAGGCGGTTGGCTGTATCGTCGTCGAACCACTCGGTGTCGGTGAGCGTGAGGATGCCGTCGTCGTCTGCCGGGAAGGTGGTGTAGCGGGATGGATCAAAGTTTTCATTGCCGCTGCTGGCATAGATAAGTCCGGGTTCGTCAAGGCTGTAGCGGCCCATCATGCAGCCGATGGCGTAGGAGACCAGTTCGGCCATGGTGTCTTGGCGGAAGCGGGTCCACAACTCCTCGTCGGTGAGTTTGCCGCCGTAGCGGTAGGCGGGGTTTACTGTGAGGGTGATCTGTTCGATGGGGACGTCGGGGGTGAGCTCGTCGGTTAGGCCGTAGGCGTCGATGAAGAGGCGATTGTTCTCCTCTTCGAGGTGCTTCATCTCGGCGATGGTTTCGCGGTTCTGGTTTATCCAGGCGGTGTAGCTGGATTCGAGGGTTGGCGTTGGTTCGGTGGAAGCTTTCAGGATGGGGAGGGACTGGAAGTCCCACGAACGTTCGTAGGCGTTCCAATCCTGCTCGGAAAGAGAGACCAATCGGTCGATGACGACATCGCTGATGCCTACCAATTTGGTTGGAAAGGGCAGTTTTTGGAAGTACCCAATATCAAAGTGAAGAGTTGGACTGATAGAAGCAATGACATCGCTATAGAAGCAATTATTGCATGCGCTCAGGACTGCACTGGCATGATCTCGGGACAGTCGAAATACGGAGTGGCCGGTGTTTCCATGAATAAATCCCTGCGGATATCGACGGAATGCATTGATTGAAGATGTTACGTCTGTCCAGCTGACAGATTCCTCGAAATAATAATCACTTCCCTGGGGCCTAGAGAGAACCTTGTCTGCGTCATTCCGGTAGTTCCGTATCTCATAACCGTTGTTCTCCCAATTGACCACATGGGAATGGTTGCCAAACCATTTCCGGAATTCACCTCCTTTGTTAAACGGAAACCACTTCCGGCTGGACCTAATTGCGCCCTTCAATGACCCCAGCCCGAGACTAAGACAATTTAGGGATATCTCAGGCCAGAGTCGGACAAACCTCTCGTTGTTCGAAGTCTGCAAGCCTACAGCGGCCCTGACCATGCGGCCCATGGACGGTTCGGAGGCAAAAACGTTATGCACAGCATCACCAATCCAGTATGCGATCGGACTGCCTGGAATATCCCCAAAGTTGTCTTGAGTGGCCTCGAAGAACCACCCACACTCGCGATTCTGGATCGCTTCCACCGTCTTCGGTCCTTGACGATCAGAACCACGAAAGTTTGCCAAGCGGATATAGCAGCCCTTCTGTTTATTCACGTGGCTCTTCTGTAGTGTGAACGTACAAATGGGAACAGTGGCTCCATCAAAACCCGAGTATTCAAGCTGCACGAGAGAGGTGACAGTTTCCTCATTGATGAGTCGTGTTCGAAGATACTCATGGGCCGACAGGAACATCCATACAAAGGGCGACATAAATCCGAGTCTACCCCGCAGTTTACTAAATGTCAGGTCGCGGTCGATGAACGCTGAAAAAATGTCCCTCTCGTAACCTCTGTAATGATCTTTCAGATACTTTTTTAGAACCGGCGTTTGATATTGCCCTCCCATATAAGGTGGATTAGCCACCACCGCATCATACCGCGCCGCCAGCAATTCAGCCTGCTGTACAAGAAGCCCCAAACACTTCAGTGCATCGGACAAAAAGAGACCTTTAGCCGCTTCGCTCAACCTTTTCAGTGCTGGCAATTTCACCACCAACCCTTCAGGCACCTGAATCAACGAGCCAAAGGTAGTAGCGTGTTCAAAGAGCTCCTTCAGCTCAATGAGGTCATCTGGCTGCAACCCGTAGTCTCCCAGCTTCACCCCTTTCGCCACCCCCTCCACATCAAAGCCCGTGCTGTCCACCAGCGCCATCACATTAAGCTTCACTCCCCGCTCAAAAAGTCGCCGATCATCAGTCCGCCCCTTCATCATCAAGGCAAAACCCGTCAACTGTGCGGCCCGCCCGTCAATGTCGAGGCCAAAGAGGTTCTTCTCAAGGATTAGCTGCGGGACGTCTCTTTGTCGATAGCCGCGCTCCAGATAAATGGCCTTGAAGAGTTTGTATGCTTCCACCAAAATATGCCCGGAACCACAGGCTGGGTCGATAAGGGTCAACTCCTCAGGGTTGAGGGTGGCGGGTGTGATGGCCGCAAGCTGTGCCTTCACCTCATCGGTCTGCTCGGCAGGCTCAATGTAATACTCCATCTCTCCTTGAAGTGGTGAGTGCGGGTAGGTCGCCAGCCACTGCGCCCCCAGCGAGTTCTGCACCATGTACTTCACGATCCAGTTGGGCGTAAACAGCTGGGTCGCCGCCGGAATATCCTCCGACTTCACCACCGTGCCGATAACCTCATCCTTTTTCTCTGAGATATAGAACTGGTAGATCCAGCCGATGATTTCAATCTGCTGCCAGTCCTCTTCCGGGATTTTATTTACCAGGCTGCGAACCGGTGAATTGGAATGCAGCAGGTTGTCCGGCATTAGAAGCTCATCAGAGCCGCCAATCCTTTCAAAGAGAAAGGGCATGGCCCGGTTCAGCGCGTTGCATTGGGCGACAACAAGAATCTGGTAGAGTGTATTGTCTTCATCCCCGGCCAGGCGAAGACGAACAACCTCTTCTCTGTTGAGATCGGGCAGCTCTACGTCCGTGGCATGCTCCAGTATCTCCGGGATTTCCGAACCTGACCGATTACTCAAGACCCGATAGCCATGATCAAGGCAGTCATGCAGTTCCATATAGCGGATGGCAATAAAACGGTTGAACCAGGTATAGGCCATTTTCCGCATGGTCAGCTCAAAACCGTCCTGGCTGATGCGGTTTTCCAGATCCTGTCGTATTGTTCCAATGTCCTTCGGGTACGGGCGTCCGGCAATCAGAGCGACATTGCCCCTGGTTTCAATCGGCTCGATTTGATTTTCGGACAATCCCAGCAGATGAGCCTTTTCGGTTACCGCCTGGATGAAATCCCGCCGTGCCCCGGGGGCATAGGCTTTAATATTGGCTGTGTTCATTCTCTTTTCTCGACAGAGTTATTGAATTTTGACCCGCTTGTTGTCTTGAATTGCTTTGGTGATGGCTTCTTTCATGGTGTGCAGAAACTCATCCACATCCTCTTCCGTTTCCAGATAGGTTTTGGCAGAGAGGGTGGCAGGATGTATCGTTTTGACTTCTTTCTTCGGTGGTTTGGGAGTAATCGGATCTTGTGCATTTTCAATACGTTCAACAGCCGTTTCGTATATCTCTTCGATTCCAGCAGTGGTGTAGACAATGTTTGGAATATTTCCATCCTTTTGGCGGCTCTTCCTCGACTCCTGCAGGTCAAACAAAGCCTTGTTCCTTAAATCTGCAGAAGCATTGGCAGCATCCAGCAGTTTACCAACGTGAGCGATTTTCTTGTCGACAGCAAACAATGCCTTCTCCCGGGCATCCTGAACCAGCGTGTCATTCACCGTCTTTACAACGGTAACAAGAGTGTTGACCTCATGGAGCATTGCGTATGGGCGGGGAGCGGCAAGGATCTCCTCAAGCCGTGCGAGGGCACTGGCGGCACTGTCGTCTTTGGCAAGGGCCGCCTTGTTGGGCGTATACTCCGCAAGGGCCTTCCGGAGTATATGCCAGATGTTGATCTGGCTGGTGTAAAAATCGGTCAGGTCGTTGAGATCTTCGGCGACATCAAGCAGCTCGTTCTTTTTGGCATTAAAGGATTTGATACATTCAAAGGTGTCGCTGATGGCCAGAAGTGAGCGGATGCAGGCAAGACAGGCATCTATTTCACTGTTGCCCGGATAGTTTCCGGTATCTGCCAGGGTCTTGTATTTCTCCAGAGCGTTCAGCCATCCTGTCAGATTTTTACGGAGGAAGGCCGTGAGTTTGTCCGCACCTTCAGAGCAGATCGTTCCGAACAACTCCTTCCCGAGGTTTCTGGCGTTTTTTAATGCCTCCGGATTCGGAATCTTCCGCTTGATTATTTGTACATTTTTCCACTGGGAGGATTTGGAAAGAGTTGCGCAGGCATCCTTTGCCCGGGTTTTCACCTTGTCAATCAGCAGATGGATAAGGCCCCCGGTGAATATCTTTGCCACCAGCAGGACGATCTCCCATTCCGGCCAGCCATAGGGACGGCGGGCAAAATGGTCGATCAGTTCATTGAGCAACACCGGGTGATTGTTCTCTATCTTTAACTCGATGTACATCCTGATCTCTTTGATATCTGTCGTTTCTTCCCGAGCAAACTCAAGTTCAAACTGTCTCCGCCCCAGTTCGTCGGCGAGGAGAACAGCCTTTACTTCTTTCAGGGGTTCAGCGTGAAGCTGTTGAAGGTAACTGAATTTTCTGAACACATTGAGAATGATGTAATTCAACCCTTCATCAACCGCAGAGGTGCTCTTTGCTGCTTTGATCTCCAGGGTATTGCCCAGGGCGTAATAATCAGCTTTTTGCACGAGATCATCAAGCAGGGAAAACAATCTCTTCTGTCGCTGGCGGTTCTCTGTTGCCCGGTTACTCAATATCGTCTTTTGGGTGTCAGAGGCTGCCGCATCGCTTTTCAGCTTGATAAACTTATCTGTCTGCAGATATGTCCGCAGTTCCGTTTCCAGTTCTTTACTGTCCGGCAATTTGATCAGCAGGCAACCTTCTTTCTCTGAAACGTGGAAAATGCACTTTGGTGTTTCGTACATTGAATATTGATCATGAAACGGGGTGACAAACTCAAGAGACACATCCTCGCTGCCGCTGCCACCACACAGATGCTCGTCACAGATGCGGTTGAAGGGGTAGTCCCTGTGAAAGTCAACATACTTGTGTTTGGTTTTCCCCTTCAGGATATCCTCGAAAAGGATGTCACCGAGCAGCTTGTTTTCTTCTGTCGCCGAGATATCGACCTTTTTTATTTCCCGGGATATCTCCCGCTCCTCATTGGTGAGAAAGAAGAAGAGATTGCCGCTGCGGTTTATGAGGTTTTCACGCTCCAGACGCTGCAGGGCCGCCTCTATATTCCGCTTGAGGGTTATGCGGTCGGCATCCACCTGGTCAATGCAGAGGGTTATCAGGTTTTCGATATTCGGTGTAATGCTGTCCACATAGCGAATGAGGAAGAGGGCCTGCAGAAGTTGAATGTCAAAGGGGGGTTGCAGTCCGGCATTGCCCTTCGCCTGGTCAATGGAGAGTTTGACCGCCGTATCGAGAAAGCTCTCAATGCAGGGAAAGAACTCATACAGCGGTACCAGAACGCCGATTTCCTTCTCTGATACTTTTTTCGCCGCCGACTGGAAGGCATCGAGCATTGACCTCTCCCCACGGGCCAGGTGCAGACCGGTGGCTCCCGCCTTGCGGATTGATTCAAATATCTTCTGGACCAGCTGGAAGTGATAGGGCACAAAAGGGTAGTTTGCGGCAAAGTCTTTGCCATCGACATAGTTTCTCTGTGTGGCACTGTCGCTTGTAAAGCTCAGCTGGTTTTTCAGGATATCGCCCTTCGACGTGAAAAGTATTTCCAGTGTGTGCCTGGCAATATCCACCTTGTCAAGCAGCCGGGCTCTGATTACTTCAGCCACATCGGAACTGGAAAGAGAGAGTCTGGTGTAGAACCGGCCCTGGATCTTGGAAAAGTCATTGGCTTTTGCTCCTTTAATATCTCCAAGTACGGCGTCGATATCCTCCTGTGAAGTGACGATCACCCAGGCCCTGCCGTTGCAGAGGCGGCCCAGATCCTCTACGATAGTCTGGAGGTTGAGCATGAGGTGGGTGTCTTTGCCGATGAACTGCCCCATCTCATCTATGAGAAAGACAAGTCGGCTCTTCGGCCCTTTACTGTCCAGATATTCCCGAACCCGTCTGGCAAATCCTTCCACGGTGAGACTTGTTTCGTCTTCGGCCTTATCAAGCCATTTCTCCACGGCCTGTTGACTCATGCCCAGCGATTCATTGAGGGCGCTGCTGATTTCGTCGGCGTAAAAGTGGTAGGAGTCCCGCTGCTCTTCCCAGGCATCTCCTCCTGAGGCATCCCTGAAGGAATCACAGAAGATCTCATACGTGCCTTTTTGCATCAGGTGCCGTTCAAGTTCGGCGATATGGGGATGCTGGCTGCATAGTCCCTGCAGCTCGTTGAAAACCCTCCAGAGCACCAGAAGGATGGCCGCGCGGCCTTCGGAGGCATCGGCCCGGCTGTCGATATTGAAGAGGACAACATCGGTACTGTTTTGGGCGACTCGCTTGAAATCACCCAGCAGCAGGGGATCTTGTATCTTATCTGTGAAAAAGTCGATTGCCTTCTTCGTGTTGTCTGTGCCAGGCTCTTGAACGCTTCTGTTTTCAAGCAGGTAGGAGAGTATTTTCACAAAATGAGATTTCCCTGAGCCAAAAAAGCCCGAGATCCAGACACCCATTCTGCTGGTGACGTTTGGGTCTGTCACGTTGTCTATGGCGGAGAGATATGCCCGGAAAAGCTTCCTGAAGTGCTGGTTCAGTTCTTTGGTCACGACATATTCTTCAAGTTCCTGCCAGACAATCTCATCGTCCTGCTGCTCCGCCTTGACTACGCCGTTAATTGGTCTGGCAATATTTTTTGAGAAAATATCGGATATCAGCATATCATTCCTCTCCCTGTTCACGCAGGTAAATTGATAGAGTAACTGCAGTTCCCCTTTGCGGGGGTGTTGAAGGTTGCAAAACGTTTATGATACAAGGAATTTCTTAAAAAAGGGAGGGAGGAAAAAGGAGGCAGGAGACGGGAGACGGGAGACGGGAGACGGGAGACGGGAGACGGGAAAAAGCAAAAGACGGTACAGCGAAAAGACTTTTTGCCAACGAATAAAAGCTCGAATAATGCGAATAAGGGCTTTTATATGAAAAAGACAAAGGATTTCACCGCGAAGAACGCGAAGGACGCGAAGAGTAAAGAGAGAATAACAACAGCAATTCCCTGTTTAATTTACTTTTTCATGTATATTTGGAGATATCCTTTTGAATTTCTCCTTTTTGCTGTCCCTTCCCAGTATCCTTTACGAATATATTTTACTCTCGCAATTTCTTCACGACCTATGTTCCTGAAAATTATTACTGATGAACCTTGACGTTCCCACATTTTAACATCGCTGGAAAAGGGACATCTGCCACCAATACACCTGGCTTCAAATCTACTTCTATCGTGTTGTGATTTGTCATAAGTTAAATTTATCGAACCAGAAAAACTTCCTCCTACAGGCCCAACTTTCCAAAATCCTTTTACCTCTCCAGGAACATTTTTATTCTTTTCCTGCTTCAAATTTTCGCAGTATTTTTGACATTTCTGCCAATAAAGTTTTTTATTGTCTCTGTAAGATTTCCAGGATCTATAAATATCTGTTTGTATCCAGGTTCCATCAGCAGATTTTTTAGCTAACCCTTTTTGCTTAAGCCATTGAAACGCAGCATCTCCCTCTACAGAATAATAATGTACTTTGTATCCTTTTCTCTCACAATCACATGGATTCTGAGAATCTGTGATAATAGCGATTCGAAAAATATCCTCCCCACTTGTGTGGTGTGCCAGATCCTCCCATATATATTTCCTTTGGGGTTGAGCTTGAGTTGTTCCGGCTAAGAGGAGTACAATAAACGCAATGGAAAAAAAGTATGTAGAAAAGTGTTTTAATCGGTTGTTTTTTTTGTTGAGATATGCTCTTGCGCTCTCTTTTTGATTGTTCCTCATGATATGATTCTCCTTTTTTATCCATTAAGCAGAATAGACCATCTTGAAGAATTTCTACTGGCTACCTGTAGAATTACAATGGACATTTAGAATTTCTCTTTCCATGATTATAGATAAAACAACTGGCGGGGTTACCATTTTGAAAATAAGTTCTCATTTCTCCATGTAGCTTCCCCTTTACATAATGAGCTACACTCTTACGATTTCCATTGCTCCACCACACCTTTACCAGACCTTCACGTTGCCCCTGATCATTACGAAAACCTTGTTCTTGTATTTTTCCATTTGAAGTATGGTACGTTGTATAAAAACCATATTTATTTGCTGGAGAGGGTGTTGGGTGTGGTGGTTTAGGATTCGGGGAAACTTTATTTTTATGTGCTATATACGTATCCCAATCCACTGTAACTACAACATTGTAAAGATACATAGGGTACGTATCCCGAGGAGCCAAATTCTGTCCAGTCCAACCTTTCAAGCCATCTGGGCTGGGAGGACTGCTATACGCTAATTTAGCAAATCTTTCAAACCTTGGTGTCGTCTTCCAGGTGAGAACTCGTTTTCGATAAATTTTATTTCCAATTTTCTCATAATAAAATTTATAAACAGGGGCCTTTTCAATATACTCATTCTCAAGTAACCATTTTCTTGCATCATGCCCATCCAGTAACCTGTCTGCCTGCACCTCCGCAGGTGATACTACTATCAACATTAAAGCAGTTAAAACAGATGACATCAGCGTCATGAAGAGTATCTTTCTTTGTTCAAGTTTCATGTTATACCTCCTCTTTTAGAGTATGTAACATCTACCTGTTGTTATTATAGAATACTATTTTTACTTCACCAGCATATTTAAATTATTTTCTGTTCAGTCAGCAATATAAGGGGTATTTTATATAAAAACGTAACTTCTCAAAAAGCTACGGAAAAAGACAAAGACTTTCACCGCGAAGAACGCGAATAACGCGAAGAGTAAAGAGAGAATAACAACAGCAATTCCCTGTTTAATTTTAAAATCTTTATTCTCAAATACTTTTCCCTTTCTCCTGTCCTGCCCGCCTTAATTAAATAAAATCTTTGTCCTTAAATCTTTTTCGCTGTTCGCTTTCCTTCGCGTTCCTTAGCGTTCTTCGCGGTAAAAAATGTCTTACCGCTTTTTGCCTTTTCCCGTCTCCCGTCTCCCGTCTCCTGCCTCCTTTCTTTTTCTCCTTTCTTTGAAAAGTCACGGTACAAGCTGGAACGCCCTGTAGTAATTACTTTCTTCCAGAAGTCCGAAGAGCTTCATTCCCGCGCCGGTGTATTTCCCGGGAAAAAACAAGACTACCGGAGTTTTTTCTATCAGCGGGTGCAAATTATTGAGCAGATTATGGCTCCTCAGCATGGGCCAGGCACTGCCTGCTCCTGAGATCAGGATAAGGTCGTAGTTGTCTGGATCTACCCCCGCTGTGAAAATTCTGGCAATTTTCTTTGCATCAAGCGGTCCTTTGAGTGCCTTTGCCAGAGCCTGGTCTCCCTTTTTCTTTTGCATGGCAATTGCCTTGTCAAGAAACTTCGCCTCGGTGAGATACTCAACGATCAAGGTAAATAAATTGATATGTTTGACTCTGATTCCAGCCTTTTTCCTGCCGATATGCTTGAGGATGACCTCAATATAGTCTCGGACCTCAAGTTCATTTTCCGGGGGATAATCAAAGATGTAAAAACCTATATCGTTGCCCGGTCCCTGATTATTCAAGAGTTCATCAGATGTCAGACGGGGAATAATTTTGTTGAGTCGATCCTGAAGATTGCCAGTCATATATATTCTCTCATTTTGTACATTCCATACACCGCAGAACATGGTCCTCTGAATTTTTCACAAGATAATCCACTACTTCCGGGACCAGCGAGACCGGTTGCAGGTTCCGCTTCTTCGTAGTGTCAATATACCCCGCCTCGGCGAGCATACGAAAAACCACCTGCCGGAGCTTTGTGGTTGTTTTTGCAGTCCACGTCTCGACACTCGGATCCAGCAGGGCGCACGTTTCTAAAAACTCCTGCCAGTCTCTGAATGACAGCGCAGGGTTGAACGTCAGCCAGTGTTGTCGGCAGACGTTCTCCATAAAATCACTCAGCAGGTGACTCTGCTTCACGGCTGAGGCAAGCAGGGCCTGAGTGGTGACCTCTGCATTCCCCTCTTTGACCAGGACCCAGTGTTCCGGGGTCATGCGCTGCAGTCGGTTTCTGATTAAAACAGCCTGCCGTTGTGCAGAAGAAGGGCTTCTTTTCTGGAGAACATTGTGGATAACAACAGCATTATACCACTCTTCCGCCGATGTTTTTCGGAGAAGGAGGGCGGCAATTTTTCTGCTCTCTGGAATCAGTAAAGAACCCGCTGAGATCTCGCCGTTGTAGCGTTTTTGCCGGGCTTCTTTTTTGGTCATATTTTTACGATGTATTTTTCAAAGAGAGGACGTACAGAGACACCCTGAATTATAGCATAAAAAGAGTAGAGACGCCCACATTGGGCGTCTCTACCATGTCAGGGGATTAATTGTACAGGAAGGATTGTGCAGCTGACACCATTTACATTTTTTACTGATCCCCAAAAACACGATAGGACAAACAGGATGATACATTAATTTCATTGCAGAAACGTCTGTTGTGAGATGAGTCACCTGTTGTGCTGAAGACGCCCAAATTGGGCGTCTCTACAAGGACATCCTTTCCATAAAGACAACGCCATATTACCACCACGGGGTTCTCGTGGCAGAATTGTATCCGGATTTGTACAATCAATGCCCGTAAGATAAATTGCCGACATCGTAGAGACGCCAAATTTGGGCGTCTGTCCCACCTGCCTTTGAATTCGCCAATACATATTGAAAAAAATCTGTCAAATTCTCTCCCTTTTTGTCTCCGTAAGCTATC
Organism: Desulforhopalus vacuolatus; assembly: GCF_016918505.1. Classification (GTDB taxonomy): domain Bacteria; phylum Desulfobacterota; class Desulfobulbia; order Desulfobulbales; family Desulfocapsaceae; genus Desulforhopalus; species Desulforhopalus vacuolatus. The sequence continues at coordinate 210,592 of NZ_JAFFPZ010000003.1, read as the reverse complement.
AATATCACGTCATTATATATAATAAGTAAAAATATAAGTTTTGTTTATATGCTTTTTAAGGGTATAAATATTGGACTAATGAGACTGCATGCCACCTAAATTTCCCCAAAATCAAGGTCACACAATGAATCAAAAGAACAGCACGGCCCTTACTCATGCGGAAAGACGGATATACCTGACTCAAAAATTGCATCCTGCTTCCTCCATGTGGAACGTCCCTGTATCTCTGCGGATAACGCTGGTTGATATGAAGCGGCTGCACAAAGCGCTGCGGTTCGTTATCGAACAAACGGTCGGGCTGCATGTTGTATTCACTGAAGAAAATGGTGCAGTGTGCAAGAGAATTGATGAAAACCTTCAGCCTGAAATTGAAATACTTGACTTCTCCCGGGAAGGCGAGCAGGCATATCTTGCGTGGGCAGAGACACAGGCGGGAAAGGCTCTCCCCATGCTCGATGTCCTGCCATACCGTCTCGGGATCGCCGATGTTGGTGACCAGACGACCTATCTGTTCAGCATTTATCATCACATCCTCGCAGATGGCACTTCCAGCGACCTGATTTTTCGCCATATCCTTGAAGTGTATGAAGCGTTTGGCAGGGGAGAATCCATTAAACTGCCTGAGGCTCTGCCGCTGCAGACCGCCTGGGAAGCTGAACAGGAATATCTTGCCTCCGCCGAGTGTGAAGAGGACAAGGAATATTGGAATACCCAGTTCAAGACCTTGCCCGATCCGCTGGATATCTCAGGCAAAACGGTGGCCGAATCAATAACCACTGCTTATTGTGATCATCGCTTCAGCCCTGGAAACGGGAAAGCTCTCCTCGCCTACTGTGCCGCAAACAGGGTGTCCCCCTTCCGCGTGGTCCTGGCGGGCATGTATCTGGTTCTCGCCCGCACCCTGCAGCGGGAAGACATCGTCATAGGTACGGGTACATCCAACCGTTACCCAAAAGAACTCATTCATTCCACAGGGATGTTCGTCAGCACTGCAGCCATGCGGATGCAGGTGGACCCGGATGCCACCTTCGACGAGCTGGTACACAATGCCAGCCAGTGCGTACGCAATACCCTGTCTCATCAGCGTTATCCATACGACAAGTTGACGGCTGATCTTCGCGAACGGTTTGGTGAGGCGCCCGATCTTGTGTCCTGCACGCTGGTCGAGATGGTCCGCACTCCGTATGCCGACAATGCAGAGACTGTTATCCATCGCTACGGCGAATCCCTGATCTCCCTGGCAGGATTCCTGACATATCCACACCGGTCGCAGAGGGATGACACCACCATCGATCTCCACCTCGTTTATAATGAGGAAATGTATGAAAAGTGGCGTATTGAAGAGCTGATTGAGCACCTCGAGCAGGCTGTTATGACGGGTATTTCCACCCCGGACAGCAAAATCAGGGATATCAATTTTTTGTCTGCTGCCGAGCGCCAGAAGCTGATCTATGATTTCAACGAAACCGATGCAGACTGGGAGGTGGAAACTACCCTGAACCAGTGCATCGCCGAGATAACACGCCGTTTCCCAGGCCACACGGCGGTTGTCTATCGAGGTGAAAGGCTCAGCTACGCAGAACTCGACGCCCGCTCCAACAGTATGGCTCGAACGCTCATGAACTTCGGAGCGGGGCCGGGCAGGGTGGTCGGCCTGCTGGCGGATCGATCCATCGATATCATCATCGCCCAGCTCGCCATTCTCAAGAGCGGCAGTGCATTCATGCCCATTGATGCCGAATACCCGGACTCCCGCGTCCAGTTCATGCTTGAGGATATCGCGGCTCCGCTCATCCTCACCCAGACCCGTTTCATTGAAGAGAAGGATTTCGGGGATGCCCTGGTGGTTAATATGGACGATCCGGTCATCTACAACACTGACGATTCGCCGGTAGAAAACCGTAACACCCCCCACGACCTGTGTGTCGTTATCTACACCTCCGGCTCAACCGGGAAACCCAAAGGTGTTTTGCAGGAACACCGGGCTATCTGCAATACCATCAACGCAACCATCAAAGACCATGGCATCACTCCAGACGACAAAGTGGCCAAGCATGCCAGCTTTTCCTTCGACGCCAGTCTGCTGGAGGTCTTCCTTGCCCTCATGAGCGGTGCGGAGCTGCATATTATTCCGGAGGAAATCCGTCTCTCCCTCAGCCATCTCAATGATTACTACGAGCAGCACGGCGTCACCTGGGCATTCTTAACTACTCAGCTTGGCGAGCAGTTCATGGATTTTATGGACAATAAATCCCTGCACACCCTGGCCATTGGTGGCGAGAAGATGCGTATCTTTACACCGAGGGACTACCGATTCCTCAACATGTACGGTCCCACCGAATGCGCCATCTATACCACCCAGTACACTGTCACGGAGTTTATGGACAACATCCCGATTGGCAGGCCCCTCCCCAATACCCGCATGTATATCCTGGACAGTTGTGGTCATCCACAGGCTCCGGGCTATGGAGGAGAACTGTGTATCGGCGGTCCGGGAGTGGCACGCGGCTACCATAATCGCGAGGACAAGACTGCTGAATGCTTTGTACCTGACCCGTTTTACCCCGGCGAGACCATGTATCGCACCGGCGACCTGGCCTGCTGGACGCCTGATGGCGATATTCTTCACCTTGGTCGTATGGACCGACAGGTCAAGCTGCGCGGCTTTCGTATCGAGCTGGGCGAGATTGAGAACGCCATGCTCTCTATTAACGGAGTTACAGAAGCTGCCGTCGGTGATTTTAAAGACAACGCCGGGCACGTTTACCTGTGCGGCTATTTCTGCGGTGATGCAGAACCTGAGGCTGTAACCAGGGGACTGGACGGCAAAGTGCCGCCGTTCATGATCCCGGCACAGATGATGCATCTCGATGCCATGCCTATCAACCCCAGCGGCAAGATTGATCGCAAGAAGCTGCCCGAGCCGAGGGCGTCACAGGAGGAAAAACAGGCGTATGTTGCCCCTGAAACTGCCCTGGAAGAAAGTTTGTGCGCCGTCTGGGCTAAAGTTCTGGGTCAGGAGAGGACCAGTGTAGAGGCAAATTTTTTCAACAGTGGTGGAGATTCTCTGCAGGCGGTAGCACTTCAGATCACTGTTGAAAAAGAGCTGGAGTACCAGATTGAGCTTGCCACGATTTTCGAATGTCCAACCCCGCGACTGATGGCCGCGCGGGTCCTGAGCGGCAAGATTTCCGGGGAAACCATTCTCCCTGCGGCACCGGCAGAGGCCTATCCCGCCACTGTCTCCCAGCAGCAGTTGTACCTTCTGAGTCAGATGAAGGGAATTGGCACCGCATACAATATACCGCTGTGCATTGCCTTTGAAGGCCCTCTTGACCACAAGCGTCTCTCCACAGCATTGCTGGCACTGCTTGATCGAAACGAGGCTCTGCGTACATCTTTTGTGATCAAGGACGGCAGATGTATGCAGCGTATTGCCGAAAGCTCCTGGCTGAAACTTGATTTCAGCCAGACGAACAGTGACGATCCGGCCGAGTTTGCCTCCGGCTTTTCCCGACCTTTTGACCTTGCAAGGTCGCCACTGATGCATGCCAGACTGGTAGCTCATACAGACGGTCGTCACTGGCTGCTGCTCGATTTTCATCACATCGTTTTCGATGGCGTCTCCTCCGGCATCTACCTGCGGGAATTGTTTGCTCTCTACAAGGGCGAAACACTGGAACCGCTGCCCATTCAGCAAAAAGACGTTGCTGCCTGGGAAGCAGACCATGTGGAAGAGATAACAGCCAGACATGAGTCTTTCTGGCACCAGCTTTTTGACGCTCCTCCGGAGTCTGAGTTGCCGACGGATTTCATCCGGCCTGGCCAGCAGGATTTTACAGGTGCCAATTATCGTCACCAGCTTGATGCTCAGACCACAACTGCGCTGCGGCAGCTGGCCAGGGATCGAGGAACGACCCTGCACCAGATTTTCATGACGTCCATCGGCATCCTTACCGGACGCTGGTCGGACAGCGAGGATATCTGCATTGGCACCAGTATGAGCGGGCGTGACCGTGCGGGTACCGCAGGGATCGTCGGCATGTTTGTGCGAACTCTGCCTGCGCGTATTCGTCCCGAGGGTAAGAAGAGTTTTGCCTGCCTGCTTGAGGAGACAAGGGAACAGCTGCTGGCCATTCATGAACACGGAGAGTATCCAATATCGAGCCTGTTCGAACATCTTGGGGCCAACCGTGGACCGGGGCGGCACCCTCTGTTTGATATCAACTTCGTCATGCGCAACATCGGCGCGAACGACCATTTCGAGCTCAACGACCTGAAGGCTGAGGTCGGCACCCTGGGTTCAGGTACGGCTAAATTCGACATATCCATCGCTGTGGAGGAAGGCGATCATGGCCTTGTGCTGGAGCTGGACTATCGCACTTCTCTCTATCGGCGTGAGAGCATTGCCCGCCTGACCAGTCACCTCTGTTCCATCCTTGCTGCTGTTGCTGACAACCCCGAGGTCCTGATCGATGCCATCAAAGTACTTGGTCCCGAGGAACGCATGGCCCTGCTTCATCAGTTCAACCCGAGACCGACACCTCCGCCGCAATGGGCGACGGTATGTCAGGCTATCGACGAACAGGCTCAAAAGCAACCGGATCACATCGCTGTAAGGGCTGAGAACGGCAGTCTGACCTACGGTGAACTGGTCAGACTTGCGAACCGCACTGCCCGTGGCATATCAAGAGCTGGAGGTACCAGGGACAGCATCGTCGCCGTGGTGGCGGACCGATCCACATGGCCGGTGGTTGGCATGCTGGCCGCCCTCAAAGCGGGGGCTGCCTACGTGGGGCTGGACACCCACTATCCGCCTGACCGGATAGCTTTTATCCTCGAAGACACCGGCGCACCCTGCGTCGTGGGAACGGAAGCCCAGCTCGCCGCCATTGATTTTAGCTGTGACAGTGTGACCATGGACGGCGAGCTGCCGGAAGACGACAGCGATCCGGGGCTGGCTGAAGGTGGCGATGCTCTTGCCTACTGTATTTTCACTTCCGGCTCCACCGGCAAGCCCAAAGGCGTCCTCATTGAGCACCACTCCATGGTCAATTTCATCGACTGGTATGCCACCCATCACAGGATGACGCCTGAATCCGGCTGTGCCGCCTTTGCCGCCTTTAGTTTCGACGTCTCCGTGGCCCAGATTTTTGCCCCGCTGATCTCAGGAGCCACGCTGCATGTTATCGAAGAAGATATGCGTCGTTCGCCCAAAGAACTCGATGCCTACTTCATGGCAAACGCTGTCACCCACGCACATTTCCCGACCCAGTTCGCCGAGCAGTTCATACAGATGTGCGACATGCAGTCCCTTAAATATCTCGTTGTTGGCGGCGACCGTCTCAAGTCATATCGTTTAGGTGATTTTCGCCTCACCAACGAATACGGGCCAAGTGAAACCACTATGGCCTGTCTCAGTTACGATGTGCCGGAGATCATGGTCAAACCTCCGGTGGGCTCTCCTGTGGCCAACACGCACATCTACATCCTCGATTCGAGGAGTCGACTCTGCCCCATCGGTGTCCCTGGTGAAATCTGTGTTTCTGGAACCCAGGTCGGTCGCGGTTATCTTAACCGGCAGGAGCTGACAGAAAAACATTTTGTGGAAGATCCCTTCCGGCCAGGCGAGCGCATGTTCCGCACGGGTGATAAGGGCAAATGGCTCGATGATGGCACCGTGGACTTTATCGGACGCATGGACTTCCAGGTAAAGATTCGCGGCTATCGCGTGGAGCCGGGTGAGATTGAATCGCGCATCAAAGAGATGGACGGAGTACTCGACTGCGTGATTGTCCCCCTGGAAGAGCCCAGCGGGAACAAGGTGCTGGCAGCGTACTGTACGGCTGTCGCCGAGCTGAACATGGAGGAAATAAAGACTGCCCTCAGGGATTCCCTGCCGGACTACATGGTTCCCGCCCATTTTGTTCAGCTCGAAAAGATGCCACTCAATCCCAATGGCAAGATCGATCGCGGTAAACTGCCACGTCCGGAGATCACCCCTTCTGCCTCAGGTCCACTGGAACCGCGCACTCCGAAGGAGGCCCGTATCGTGCAGGCGTGGGAAAACGTTCTCGGCCACAGGGGATTCGGCCTGTTCGATTCCTTTTACGATATCGGCGGCGACTCCCTGAGTGCTATTGCTCTGCTGGCTGCTCTGAGTGAGACCTTCGACATCTCGGCTTCCGATATCTTCGCGCACACCACTGTCGCAGACCAGGCAAGCCATTTTCAGGAAGCGGAGATCGGCCGTTCAGCCCGGCTGCTTCGTCTCAAGAATCTGGCAACACCGCCGGATGAAGACGAAGCTTTTGCCGCCCAGCTGAAAGCCTATGACAATGCGTGTGCTGCGGATGTGGCCCTCGATACTGACAGCGTTCGCCGGATAAACCACGTACTTATCACCGGCGGCACTGGCACCCTCGGTATCTACCTTCTGCGTGAGCTGCTTACAAACACCGACGCTCACGTTACCGCCATTGTTCGGGGCAAAGAGAGTGAAGCAGCCCGCAGGCGGCTCGCCGATCATTACCTGGAGCGTTTCGGCAGAGATCTCTCTCTCGACGGAGGTAATCGTGTCGAGGTGCTGACCGGCGATCTCTCGGTGAAGGGATTTGCCATGGAGAAATCGGTCTACGACAGGCTTGAAGCGGAAGTGGACACCATCCTGCACTCTGCGGCACTCACCAGCCACTATGGGAACTGGGACGTCTTTGTGGCTGCCAACATTACCAGCGTGGAAAATCTGGCAGATTTTGCCCGAAGTGGCACTCCCAAGACCATGCACCATGTTTCGACTACATCCATCGGCGCTGGCCTGATTGAAGGCCGAACTCAAGCCCTGTTCACGGAATTTGACGTGGATATGGGACAGTGTTCCGGCAATAACTACGTACGCTCCAAATTACTGGCCGAAGTTGCACTGGAAAAACTGCGCTCCGAGGGCTTTCCGGTCAATGTGTATCGCGCGGGTAATATCGCCTGCGACTCGGAAACTGGTGTCTTCCAGCACAACGTGGAAGACAACGCCTTCTACCAGCAAATCCGAGCCTACGTGAATCTCGGTGCGGCCCCAGACCTCATGGATGTCCGTAATCTCTCCTATGTGGATCAGTCGGCAAAAGCCATTGTCACCCTGATGACCCGTCCCGGACTTTTGGGGCAGACCTTCCACATTCACAACCCGCAGATGCTGTCACTTTCTACAGCACTTTCGGATCCGGCTGTCGGTCTGCGTGTGGAACGCATGCCTTTCAGCGACTTTATAGAGTTCTTTGCCGAACATGCCGGCTGCCCTGGCTTTGACGAGTATGTTGAACGTATTTTACTGCACCTTGGCTGGCAGGACTGGTTGTCCGAATCCGCCCGAACCGGTACCGTCATCCGGGTGGAACGATCGGCCGAACTGCTTGCGCGCTGTGGTTTTGTCTGGAAAAAACCGCAGCCCGAAGATCTGCGCCTGTTTGTGAACCACGCTCTGCAGGATCGTACTGAAAAGCTTGGCAGTATCCCGGGCTTCTCGCAGCTTGACGAAAAAGCACTTACTGACATCGCAGCCCGCATAAGGCCAGAGTATTTTGCTGAAGGGACATTACTGCAACAGGAGAATAACGCGGTGGACGGTGTGCGCGTGCTGCTGGAGGGAATGGTTGAAACCTATCGCCACAATATCAACGGCTGGGTGGGCACTGTTCGTGTCGGCGGCCCCGGATCCTGTACAGGGGAGGAGGCCGTACTTGAAGACGCAAATGCCATCAATTCGGTTGAGTCTCTGGACGACAGCTATGCGTACCAGCTGACCCTTGAAGACGTCCGCTCTCTGACCATGCGTCACCCAAAACTGGGGCTGGTTCTCCTTAAACTCGCAAACATGAAGACGGACCAGGCGGAACGTCTCTTCGTGGCTGTATAAACCGGAAGACTCTGATATGAATCGCAGCAATCACACAGCAACAAGAACCAGCGCTCTGCTGGACAGTAAATATTGGGAATTCTTTGTTCCTACTATTCTCATGGCCATGACGCTGACCATGTCCATCGTGGTGGACAGTATCATCGTTGGCAATATGCTCGGCGCGGATGCACTGGCCGCCGTGAACCTCGTCATGCCGTTGATGATGACGTACAACACAGTGGCGGTCTGCCTTGGTCTCGGGGCGGCCACTCTGATTTCCGTTGCCAAGGGCAGGCGCGACCCCAACTATGCCAACATCGTCTTCACCACCGTACTGTTCTTTCTCACCTTTATCGGTGTGTCCCTGCTGGCCTGCCAGGTGAGCTTTATCGACGGGATAATCCAGGTGCTGACCCGGGAGCCATCCCTTCGTCCTCTGGTGAAATCTTACGTACACGTTCTCATGTACGGCACGCCGCTCATCGTCATTGTGCCCGGGCTGGCCTATTGCCTTCGCGTAGACGGGCAGGTGAAACTCGCCTCCACTGTTTTGATCATCTCCAACCTGGTTAATCTGGCCCTGGATCTCGTTTTCATGGGCCCCTTACATCTGGGAATCGCCGGTTCCTCTCTGGCAACAGTTTCCGGCTACCTGATCGGCGCACTCTGTCTGCTGCCCTATGTTTTCAGTAAAACAAGAACCCTGCGTCTTGTCCCGGTTGCGTTCACCCGTGGGCTCGAGCTGCTGAGGGAATTGGTAACCATTGTCAAGACCGGCTTTCCAGCGGCCATGGGTTCCATTCTGATCACCTTCAAAATTCTGTGCATCAACCATATCGTCCTGGCCGTTGCAGATAAGTCCGGCATGGTTGCCTTTTCTGTCTGCATCTCCTGCCTCTCCTTTGTCTCCATGTTCATCTCCGGAGCGGCGCAGGCTATGACGCCTATCGTTGGCGTACTGTATGGAGAAAAGGATTACCTGGGCGTTCGTTTTATCGTCAGGCGTGCGGTTTTTACTCTGATGATCGCCAGCATCGCAGCAACGCTGCTGCTGGAAACAGCTCCCGCTCAGATTCTGGAAATCTTCGGTGTTCGCCACGCCATGGATATCGCCCTGGGTATACCCGCCATCCGTATTTTTTCTCTCAGTTTGATTGGGACGAGCACGACTTTTCTGTCCATGTACTACTACATGACCACGGGCCATACCAAACTCTCTACCGCCATCGCTGTTGTACAGGGGGCGGCGGTGGTTCCCATCGCTTTTGGCTTATCCCGTTTCATGGGCATTTCCGGGGTCTGGACAGCGTTTTCTCTGGCTGAGATTGTGACTATTCTCATGATCGCCGTCTGGTATCTCTCTCTCAAACGAAAGAACCCGGGGAAATATCAGTCTCCACTCCTGCTCGACCTGGAAAAGCTCCCGAAGGGGCCTTGCCTGGAAACGACAGGTACGGGGGAGGGGTTTGCAGAAGTGCTTCACCGGGTAGATGATTTCATTGAATCTCGTAAAACCAGCCGGGAAATCGCCGGGACTGTGCAGAGCGCGATAAGGGACACCACGGCCGTTATCTTTACCCACATATCAGGGCAGGAGCAGGCTGGACACGTGGATCTTAAGATGGATGTGCTTGAAGATAAAATTATTGTAACACTGCGCAGCAAAGGCAGAGGGCGATCCCAGAGCACTGATGCTGAACTTCTCGAAAAATTGGGGAAGACCTGTGATATCGAGTGCTCGCAAGCTATTGGCTTTAATAACTACACTGTCACGTTCGACATGGCGTGAGCATAACTGCACAGAAAATTTTATTCATATTTTACCATGAGGATCACCATGAAAACCGTCAGTCCCCAGGAAGCACTTAAACTGGTGCACGATGCCAACTCTTTATCCCGCGAGGCCATCGCCGCGCTGCAGAAGGAGCGACTGACCGCCATCGTTGCCCATGCCCGTGAGAACTCTCCTTTCTATCAGAAAAAATATGCAGGTCTACCGGACAACCCGTCTCTTGCGGATCTGCCGCCCGTCAGTAAACAGGAGTTGACCGCCTGCATGCAGGACTGGGTCACCGACCCTGAGTTTTCCGAAGAGGCGCTGGTGACATTTATTCGCGATATGGGAAGCCTGGGCCACCTGTTCATGGACAAATACAGCGTTTCCACCACCTCCGGTACTACTGGTGAACCACTGCGCATGCTGCGTGACAGTCGCCACATCAATATCAACGGTGCACTCCTCCAGGATCGCCTCTACAACAGCCCTTTGCTCAAGAATTTTCCAGAGATACTGGAGAAGAAGACAAAATTCGCCAGCATTCTTGGCACCGGTGGTCACCATGCCGCCGTCACCGCCTTTGAAAAACGCAGGACGGCGCTGGAAAAAGAAGGTATCACCGGTACCATGGAGCTGCTGTCCATCGGAGAACCGGTTGAAGAGATGGTTGCACGCCTCAACAACTTCCAGCCTGAAGTCATCACCGGCTACCCCTCGTTTTTACAGGTTCTTGCTGGCGAGCAGCAGGAAGGGAGACTGAATATCACGCCAAAAGTCATCCTGTGCAGCGCGGAACAGCTTACAGATGAGACACGACTCTTGATTGAAGACCGATTCTCCTGCCCGGTGGGCAACGTCTTCTGCAGTACCGAGGGGGGCGAGGTTGCCATCCTCTGTGATCACGGGCAGATGCATCTCAATTCTGACTGGATCATTGTCGAGCCCATCGACAGGGATGGCAACCCCGTGCCGCCTGGCACCATGTCCGACGCTATTCTCGTTACCAACCTGATGAACGCGGTACAACCCATTATTCGTTATCAGGTAGATGACTGCGTTATCCTCCATGAAGCACCGTGCGGATGCGGACTGCCGTTCCCTTACGTTGATATTCTGGGAAGGACCGACGATATGCCCGTATTCACGGGTGAAAAAACTACCGTCCGTCTCTCTCCCATTGTCTTTCTGAACGCGGTTTGTGATATTGAAGGGCTCTCCATCTTCCAGTTTATCCAGTTAGATCCCGAGACGCTGGTCATGCGGGTGCAATATTTAAAAGACGCCGATTCTGATGCTGCCAACCGCGAGATCAGAGAGAAGGTCCAGGAACAGTTTGTCAATCACGGCCTGAAAAACGTTGCCTTTTCCATAGAAGAAGGAGAGCCTCAAAGGGCTGTCAGGGGCAAGAAGATGAAGACATACATCAAAGATTTTCCAGGATAACCCGTATTGGATTACAGGTTCCTTTTGCTTTCAATTTTCATTATGCATGTTTTATACCATTCCTATTAAGTTGTGACCGTACTCAATGCCATTTTCACTTTCTATTGGCGAATTCAAAGGCAGGGGGATGGGAGACAGGAGAAAGGAGAAAGGAGAAAGGAGACGGGAGACAGGGAAAAGCAAAAGACGGAACAGCGAAAAACTTTTTGCCAAAGGAAAGCTCTAAACATGCGAATAAAGGCAAAAAAATTTAAAATTAAACAGAGAATTACTGTTGTTCTATCTTTACTCGTTCTCTGGTTAATACAAAATGTAAATGGTATTATTTATAAATACAACCGTTTAAGATAGTATTCTTTGAGTAAAAGTATCCTTATAACGTTCTACTATATACTACATTTTACTACATTACAAATGAATCTATACAATACCCAACATCCATCGAGAGAAAAGCACGGGAGCAGCAGGGTGTGTTCGCTCCTGCTGTTACTGATGATTTGTTTCTTTGTCAGTCCTGCTGCCGCTGCTGAGGGGAAAACTGTCCGTCTGGCTCTGCAATGGTATCCACAGACGCAGTTCGCCGGATACTACATGGCAAAGAAGAAAGGTTTTTACGCCGCAAATGGGCTGAATGTGGAAATCCTCCACGGCGACGCCGACAGCAATTCTTTAGATCGAGTGATCTCAGGTGAAGCCGAGTTTGGCACCGCTTTTCTCTCCACGGCCATGCAACGGTGGTCGCAAGGTGCCCCACTGGTCAATATCGCCCAGATCGTACAACGTTCCGCCCTTATGCTTGTGGTGCGTAAAGCCTCCGGCATAAAAACGATCAACGACCTGGACGGGGCGAGGATAGGTACCTGGGGCGATACCTTCCAATTGCAGCCTGAAGCTCTTTTTCTCCGAGAAAAATTGCACGTAACCTTTGTCCGCCAATCCCCGTCCTTCGAACTGTTCATGCGCGGCGGACTCGATGCGACTCTTGCCATGTGGTACAACGAATACCATCGCCTTATCGCCTATGGTTTGAACCCGGATGAGATGACGACCTTTTTTTTCAGTGACCTCAATCTGAACCAGCCGGAAGATGGCATCTACTGCCTTGATTCCACCCTGAAAAATGCACCAGAGAGTGCTGCCGCCCTGGTTAAGGCCTCTGTTCAGGGGTGGGAGTATGCCTTTGCTCACCCCGATGAGACTGTTGACAGCATTCTTGATATTATGAAAAAACAGAAAGTGCAGGCGAACAGAGCTCAACAGACGTGGATGCTGGCGCGTATGCGAGACATCATTCTGGTCGGAAAGCAGTCCCGGCTGACTCCTGTTCTCAACCCTGTTGACTTCGACAGCACTCAAAGAGAACTGCTGCGTTCCGGTGTCATAACGACCGATATTCCCTATAACGATTTTTACAAAGAGCTTCTGCGATGAGACTACACGGGATAGCATTTCGACTTGCTTCACTGACACTCGTGGGCGCTACATTGATCTTGACGGCGATCCTTGGCTATAATTATACCGTTTCACGGAGCATGATCGTCTCTTTAGCTGAAGAACGGGGAACACTGCTTGCGGATTATACTGCCGAGAACATTTCCGGTGTTTTCAACGCCATCCAGAAAGTGATGAATACCATCTCTTTTTCCCTGGAAGATGCAGGCTTGACGACAAAACAGGTTAATGACCTGGGCTGGATGGTGTTGAACGACAATCCCGAGATTTTTGGATCCGCCATTGCCTTTGAGCCGTATGCCTTCCAAAGTGACAGCAAATACTACGCGCCATATCATTACCGTTCGAATAACGATATTCTTTTCGAGAGGCTTGGCGGGAAGGATTACCAGTATTTTTACATGGACTGGTACCAGCTTCCGAGAGAACTTGAGCGTTCTGTCTGGACGGAACCGTATTACGACAAGGTCGGGGACTCTGAACTGATGACCACCTATGCCGTACCCTTTTACCGAATGAGAGACGGGCACAAGGTGCTGAAGGGAGTGGTCACTGCGGATATTTCTCTCAGCTGGGTACAAAAGCTTATCGCAGGTCTCAGCGATCGGGAATCCGGATATGTTTTCATGCTCTCCCGCTATGGGACCTTCATTGCACACCCGGATGCAAACCTCGTCATGAATGAGACTATCTTTACGAGGGCGGAAAAGTTGAAACATCCGCAGTTGCGAGAAGTGGGTCGCAGGATGGTGGCAGGGGAGTCCGATGTGGTGGAATTAAAGGATATGCCGGTTATTGGCGACAGCTTTCTGTATTTCTCTCCACTTTTAGACCAGCAATGGTCCATCGGCGTCGTTTTTCCCAAAAAAGAGATAATGGCAGACGTCTCTCGTTTGAACAGAGAGGTGGCAACATTGGGAATCCTTGGTTTTGTGGTACTGGTGCTGCTTATTACCTGTCTTGCCAGCCGGATCACCCGCCCTCTCCGAAAACTTACTGTTTCTGCACACGACATGGCTTCTGGCAACCTGGAAGCTGAGCTGCCTGTAACGACATCAAAAGATGAAGTGGGTGAATTGACCAGCGCATTCCAGACTATGCAGGACAGTATCAAGAACTACATCACCAACTTGACAGAGACCACTGCGGCCAAGGAGCGTATTGAGTCTGAGTTGCGCATTGCCCACGATATACAGATGAGTATTCTGCCAAAGCTGTTTCCTGCGTTCCCTGAGCGCAAAGAGTTCGACATCTATGCGTCCATAGAGCCAGCCAAAGAAGTTGGCGGCGACCTCTATGACTTTTTCTTTGTGGATGAGACGCATTTTTGTTTTCTGGTTGGTGACGTTTCTGGAAAAGGTGTCCCGGCGGCTTTCTTTATGGCCGTGACCAAAACCCTGTTGAAGGTGGTCGCCGAACGTACACTTGATCCTGGCGAGGTATTAATCAGGGTGAATAATGATCTTGCCGAGGATAATGACGCCTGTATGTTTGTAACGCTCTTTCTGGCGGTCATGGAGATCAGCACAGGCAAGGTTCGATATGCCAGCGCAGGACATAATCCGCCACTGTTGATGACAAAAAGAAAAGGTGTCGAGTGGATTCCACCTTTGAATGAGCTGGTAGCCGGGGTTATGGAAGATACTCACTACACTACGAAATCCATGACTTTGTCTCCAGGGGATACTCTCTTCATCTATACGGATGGGGTGACCGAGGCCATGGACAGTACGCAGGAGCTCTATTCTGAAGAACGATTAGAGGATGTAATGAATCAGTGTCAGGGGAAATCTGCCGAGCAGATCATCCGCACCATTGATGGGGCTCTGAAAGACTTTACCGGTGGAGCCGAGCAATCTGACGATATAACAATGCTTGCCATGCAATACCTTGGCACAAACAGCGAATCATGAGGAAACGACAAATGGATATTATATGTGACAAAAGAGAATCAGGAACCCTGTTGCAGGTGAGCGGCCGTCTGGATGCGTTAAGCGCTGCGACTTTTGAAAAGGATTTTTTGCAGGTTATGGAAGGTGGAGAGACAAAGGTGGTGGTGGATCTTGCCGATCTCAAATACATCAGCTCCGCAGGGCTGCGCAGTATTCTTGCCTCGGCGAAGAAGGCCAGGAAGGCGGGGTGTACCATGCATTTTTGTGGTCTGAAAGGAATGGTTCAGGAAGTCTTTCAAGTGTCCGGTCTGGGAACCATGTTCACCGTTTCTGCTACAGTTGAAGAGGCATTCGGGGCCTGATGTCAGAAACTGACGCTCATCTCAACATTACCGCCGATTTTGATAACCTCGCAGAAGTCACAGCCTTTGTCTGCCAGCGGGCGAGGGAACTGACGGTGCCTGAGCTGTTGTGGTCGAAACTTGAGCTGGTAGTGGAAGAGATTTTCCTGAACATTGTCAATCACTCCCGCCTGCCTCCTGAGGCGGTTGTCGATATCAGTTGCTCGTTGCAAAAAGTTGAAGATGTTCCTGATGATATGTTCTGTGTTTCCCTGCGAGACCATGGCCAGCCATTTAACCCTCTGAAGACTGAGGCCCCCGCGCTTGAGCAGGATGTGGATTCACGACCGATCGGCGGGCTGGGAATTTATCTGGTTACTCAAATGACTGACCATTGCAGCTATGCACGGCAGGATGACAGCAATATCTTTTCAGCCTGTTTTCGGATGAAACAGGCAGGGTGAAGAGAAAAGGAAGAAAGGAGAAAGGAGAAAGGAGAAAGGAGAAAGGAGACGGGAGACGGGAGACGGGAAAAAGCAAAAGACGGAACAGCGAAAAGATTTTTTGCCAACGAATAACAGCTCGAATAATTCGAATAAGGGCTTTTATATAAAAAAGACAAAGACTTTCACCGCGAAGAACGCGAAGAGTAAAGAGAGAACAACAACAGCAATTCCCTGTTTAATTTTTAAATTTTTATTCTCAAATGCTTTTCCCTTTCTCCTGTCCTACCCGCCTTAATTAAATAAAATCTTTGTCCTTAAATCTTTTTCGCCTTTATTCGCATTATTAGAGCTTTCCTTTGGCAAAAAGTTTTTCGCTGTTCGCTTTCCTTCGCGTTCTTCGCGGTAAAAAAATGTCTTACCGCTTTTTGCCTTTCCCCGTCTCCCGTCTCCCGTCTCCTTTCTCCCTTTTCCTCCCCCTGCCTTTGAATCCACCAATACAAAATAGGAATGGTATCACTCTCCAATGAGCTCTTTATACTTTTCGATCTCTTTCTGGTTTTTCAGCATAAGATTTTGACTTTTTTCTGGCCCGAGCCATTGCTTTCCCATGTGAATTTCCTGAAAAAGTTTCTGCGCATTGGGATTCAGCGTGGCCTGCCTGAACATCTCAACAAGTGTGTCGAAGTGTTCCGGATAGTTTCTTTTGACATCCGCGCTCACTGCGAATCCGCGCAGAACACCGGGGATAAGTGGAATTTCGAGCCCAAGAGGTGCAAGGGCTTCTTTTACGGTGGGGGTGTCCCACGCCGGATCTCTTTTTTCGCAGGAGATGGCGATGGGATGAAGCATCTTGCCGAGAAATTCTGTTCCCATGGAGCTGACCGCAATGATATCCACCTGACTCCCCAGAGCCATTCTTCTGACAACCTCATCTGAGTGGCAGAAAACGAGATGTATACTTCCTGGTGCCAGGCCCGCTTTCTTCTGGATCATCTTCAGCAGGAGATGGCCAGTTGAATTTCTCACGACTGCGGCACTTATCGATCCCGGTTCTTTTCTGAGCCTGTTGATAATGTCTGCAAGGGATCTGTATGGAGAATGTGCGGGGGCGGCGATCAATTCACTGTCCTGCCACTGAATATTGATGAAGGCAAGGTCATCCAGGGTATACCCGCTGTTTTTATGGAGGGTGTTGAGTGCAATGTAGGGAGAAAAGCTGGAAGCAAGAATCGTGTACCCATCGGCCGGTTTTTCCAGAACATAGTGCGCAGCCATGTTTCCAGAACCGCCGATCCTTGAATCGATGACGGCAAGCTGACCACTTGCATGGGAGAAAAACGGTGCCATTACGCGTGCCATTCTATCAGAGTTGCCCGCCACTCCGAACCCCGTTACAAAGGTAAAAGAACCGGAGGGAAAGGTGTCCGTTTTTGCCATGGCTGGCAGAACTGATAAAAACAGGAGAATGCAGAACCCGTAGAGAATTTTATGTTTCATTATTTCAGCCTTTAGAAAGTAAAGAGGCCCGCAGGTAACTCTATATTGAGTAATTTATTGAAAAAGAAAAAGAACAGCAGTGTTATGCTGATGCCTGAAATAAGAGCCATTTTCCAGCGGTGAATACCTTCAATGAAGAGAATGGTAATGGTTACCATGGCTGCCCCGCATAACAGATAACCGAGTTCCTGCATGACGGTGGTCATGAAAAAGAAGAGTATCCCTGTGATGACTCCCGCAAAAAGGTTTCCAATCGACACGCCCATCGGATATTTTCTGTCAATAACAGCGATGACTGTCCAGCAGATACTGAGAAGAGTAAAAAGTCCGCCGAGGGCATAGGGGAACGTCCTCGCGTTGGGAAGCGTGGTGCTGTAATCCTCAATCTGTGTTGGGATGATGTAGAAGAGAAATAAAATCCCGAGAAGAAACGCCAGCGTGGAGGCAATAATTTCAGATGTTCCTCGTCCTGTCGGTTGGATCATAGTAAACTCCCTGATAAGCCTTGAACCGATCCGGAATCTCTCTTCGCTAAAAAAGAGATTCCGGACTTCTTAAACTTCCTTTTTTCCTCTATTACTTCTGTTTCGAAGACTGGAGCAGCATATCCACCAGTTTACCACTGGAAGAAAGCATCTCCTCCAGAGGCTTTCCGCTCAGGTTGGCAGGCTGCATATCAAGTTTCTCAACAATATTGAGATATAACTGATCTTGAGACGCTTTTTCCAGCGCGGTGATAATCTGTTTTTCAATATCCGCAGGAAGCTCTTTGGGGCCAACAATAATGTAGGGTTCGCCATGAATGGTCAATTGCGGATAGCCCTCTTCAGCAATTGTCGGGACTCCTTCAAATGAAGGTTTGTCCCCAAAATCAAGAAGTTCCCGTGCGTTCCCAGATTTTATCTGCGGGATGTGACTTCCAGAACCGGCATATCCGGTGACCTGTCCGCCAAGAACCAGTTTCATCGCGGCGGAGCCCCCCTGGGCAGGTACCCCGTTCCATTGTATTCCCTCTTGTTCACCGATATATTTCATGACCAGAAACTGTGTTCCGGTCGTACCCACGGCTGTCCATGCAACTTTGCCGGGATTCTCTTTTGCGTAGGCGGTGTACTCTTTCCAGCTGTTCCACGGAGCATCTGCTCGTACGGCAAATCCGGACGGGGGACCGGCGTAGGCATAGATGTGCGTAAGATCGGTGGAGGGGGAATAGGGGAGTTTGAGCACATGCGGAGCGGTGGTTATTGTCGTTGCCTTGATAACTCCGAGAGTATATCCGTCCGGTTTTGCCTTGGAGACGGCACCGCCGCAGATAGTGGCGCTTGCCCCTTTCTTTTCTACGAGGACTACGGGTGTGCCGATCTCTTTTTCAAAGGCCTTCATCAGTGGCTGCAGAGAAGTGTGGCAGGTTCCCCCGGCCGAGTAGCCATAATAGACTTTGATTGGTTTTTCAGGATAGCCTGCAAATGCACATTGCGTACCGGCAAGGATGAGACTGAAGGAGAGAGCAAGTATTGAACCATATCCAGTTTTGAAGTGCATGAAAATACCTCCGGGAAACAGGTGTTGTTAAGATGCAGCGATTCTTTTATGAACAAGCAGAGCCTTTACAGGTCCCCAGAGAAGAATCGCGGCTGCCAGTCCCCACAGCACAAGAGCTATGGGTGATGTGAAAAATATTTCATATTGATTGCCTGAGATCATCAGTGCCTGACGGAAAGACCGCTCCATGATAGGCTCAAGGATAAAGGCGATAAGTGTTGGCCCGAGCGGGATGGAAAAGTAGCGGAGAATGCAGGAAAGAACGCCTGCGGCAGCCATTGAATAGACATCAATGATGTTGTTGTGTATCGCGTAGGAACCGGTGAAACAGAGCAGCAGGATAGCTCCGAAGAGAATCCCTTTGTTTATCTTGTAGATTCCTTTTGCGGCATAGCGGATGATCGACGTGGCCACCGGGTAAAGCAGGAAGCCGCCGAGGAGAAGGCCGATGAAGATGGCGTAGACCATGGGGCCGTTATCAATAAAAATTTTAGGCCCGGGGATGATTCCGTAGATTAAAAGGGCGCCGAAAAGAACCGCTGTGGTAGAACTGCCGGGGATTCCGAGGGTGAGAAGTGGAATCAGAGCGGGGCCGCAGGTCCCGTTATTCCCTGTTTCACAGGCAAGCAGTCCTTCAATACTCCCTTTGCCGAATTTTTCCGGGTGTTTGGACGTCTTCTTGGCAAGGCCGTAGCAGGTGAAGGCGGCAGCAGTAGAGCCAAGCCCGGGAAGTGCTCCGAGGCAGCAGCCGACCAGGGCGGATTGAATGATGGTTCTTGTGTAGGGAATGATCTCACGAAGTTTCAGGCGTTCGCCCTGAATCTCAATGGGATTAATCTCTTTTTCTTTCCCGCTTCTGCGTTCGTTCCATGCGTTGATCAGTGTGGCGATAACTTCCGGGATGGCAAAGAGACCGACAAGGAAGGGGATGAGGGAAATCCCGTCACTGAGTTCATAATTATTGAACGTGAGACGGGTGCTTCCAAGGACCGGATCGACACCGACGAGGGCAATGATTGCACCGAGTGTGGCGGCGATAAATCCCCTGATTTTCTCCTGCCCGAGAGTGGTGATGATGATGGTCATGGCAAGAAGGATCATCGGGACCATTTCTGCCGGGCCTATCTTCAGCGCATAGTGGGCGACAAAAGGAGCTGCCGTGACCAGAATCACGGTTCCGATCAGGTCCCCGCCGATAGAGGCATAGAGTGCCGCATCAAGAGCATGTCGCGCTCGTCCCTGCTGGGAGAGAGGATACCCGTCAAAAAGGGTGGCGGCGGCCTCCGGGGTCCCCGGGGTGCAGAGGAGAATGGCACTGATGGATCCGCCGTAGACTCCGCCTTTGTAAATTCCCAGCAGAAATGAAATTGCCGCGACGGGGGGCAGCCCAAAGGTAAACGGGGCAGCCAGGGCGATCGCCATGGAAGGCGATAATCCAGGCAGCGCACCAATAGTGCATCCCATGTACAGGCCGCAGACAATAGCGAGGATATTCTGCCATTGCATGATGATAAAAAAACCGGCTTCGAGATTTTCGAGCATCTTTCCCTCCTGTTGAGGTTGCTGTGAACGGTTTTTTACTGGACACTTGATTGATGCAATTATCAGTCCGGAATATAAGGGTACCTTGAATAATACCATTCCTATTAAGTTGTGACCGTACTAAATGCCATTTTCACTTTCTATTGGCGAATTCAAAGGCAGGGGGATGGGAGACAGGAGACAGGAGAAAGGAGACGGGAGACAGGGAAAAGCAAAAGACGGAACAGCGAAAAACTTTTTGCCAACGAATAAAAGCTCTAGACCATTTCTATTCAGTTATGCTCTTTTTACATCCTGCTTATTCATTCGTAATCACAAAAAAAGATGTCCACGCAGTCGCGCTCTCTGGTCAATATAAAATGTAAATGGTATAATACCATTTACATTTTGTATTGGCGGATTCAAAGGCAGGGACGGGAGAAGGGAGACAGGAGGCAGGAAAAAGCAGGGCAACAAAACCTGATGACATTCGTTGTGGGATGAAACGGCTTAAGGTGCTCTTGTGAAAGAGGGCACAGCGAAAAAGGGCATTTTATATAAAGGGAACCTTGAATAATCAGTCTTTCGCCCATCTTCTTCGTTACAGTCAAAAATTTATCCTCGCAATATCAAACATATAGCTCCGGTAAATTTTCTCCTGTGCCTCGAATATGAACGAAATACAAGATTATTCAAGGGACCCTAAAGAAGCTTTCGTGTATTTCGCGTGTTTCGCTGACCATCCAGTCTTTGTCTTTTCGCTTTTCCCTTTCTCCTGCCTCCCTTCTCCTGTCTCCCTTTCTGTCTTTGTCTTTTTTCGCCTGTTTATCATGCTCTGTCGATTCCGCAGGTTTTCATTTTTCTCCACAGGGTGGTTCTGCTCACTCCCAGCATGATGGCTGTCTTCTCTCTGTTGTATCTGCACTGCTGGAGAGCCTGGAGGATTTTTCCCTTTTCATTTTCCGGGTGGTGAAGCATTGCAGACGTGGAGGAGACAATTGGTTCCTGTGAAAAAGAGAGTGGAGACTGTTCAGTCTCTTTTTGTTTTGCTGGATGTACGGGCGGAAGATCTTTTGAATCCTGAATGTCCATGATTGCTTCAAGTTCCAAAAACCGCAGGGCAACGTTCTCTACGGGATTGCCGAAACTGGTGCTGAGAAGGAGCTGCTCGGCAAAGTTTCTCAGCTGGCGGACGTTGCCGGGCCACCTGTAGTCATGCAGTCTGGTCATGTATTCCGGCGGCAGGCCCGGAATAATAAGGTGGTGGGTATTGGCATGCTGGTAGAGAAAATGGGTGAAAAGGAGGGCAATATCCTCTCTCCTGTTTCGCAGCGGGGGGATAGTAATACGCAGGACATTCAGCCTGAAGAAGAGGTCTCTTCTGAATGTCCCTCTCTGGGTGGCTTCCCAGAGACCGCTGCCTGAGGCGGTGATGATGCGGACGTCAATCGGAATGGTGTGGTCCCCGCCGATGCGCATAACTTCTTTTTCCTGGAGAACCCGCAGAAGCCGGATCTGCACAGGTTTTGGCGTTGAATCAATCTCATCCAGGAACAGCGTTCCCTTATGCGCAAGTTCGAAGAGGCCTGCTTTCCCGCCTTTTTTGGAGCCGGTGAACGCCCCTTCCTCGTAGCCAAAGAGTTCACTCTCAAGAAGAGACTCAGGCAGGGCACCACAGTTGATGGTGACGAAGGGATTTTTTTTTCTGCTGCTGCAGTTGTGGATGCTCTGTGCGACAAGTTCCTTGCCGGTTCCCGTCTCTCCCTGAATGAGTACGGTGGAGCTTGTCCTGGAAATTTCTTTAATATTTTCAACCAGTTTGACCATTACCTGACTTTGGTGAAGAATATCATCTCTTTCATAACGGGCGACAAAGCCCCGGGACATTTTTCGCCGAACCTTGTTTTCCGCCTTCATGACCGCAGAGGCATCTCGAAAAGTGGCGACAAACCCTGCCGTTCGGTCTGCAAAAAAAACCGGTTCCTGGTTGAAGACATAGAGCTCACCGTTAATTTTTTCAATTTGATCCTGCACCGAGTTTCTGCGGGAAATGGCTCTTTTAATGGGACCCTCCTTAAACAGTGAAGAGGCACTCTGTCCGGTAACGAGCTGGTCTTTGAGATTGAGGATCTTTCGTGCCTTTTTGTTCAGGGTGATGATTTTTTTCTTCTCATTCATGGAGATGATGCCTTCGGCAACCATATCGTTCACGGTCTGATAACGCAGTCGGACAACTTTTTCCCGGCGGTTGGCAATGGTGACGGAACAGGCATTGTCGACGGTTTCCATGATCTCCTCATGGGTCGTCACCAGCTCCTGGTAGAAAAGGTTGTGACTTTCCGCAAAACGTTTCGTGGCTGTCCCGCCGATTACCCCTTGAAATCCTTCTTCTGCGGCTCTGGATATCAGTTCTTTCAGGCTTTCCGTGTCGTGATACACACCCTGGCGAAATTCGATGGGGAGCAGTTTATTGAGGATTTCCAGCCCGCTTATTCCAGCGCGGAAGTTGGGCATGAAGATACGAATCTTTTCATGTCCACGGTCCTGAATTCTTTTGGCGGCCTGATGTACAACGTTGATAATGCTGAGGGAAGACTGAGGAAGGCTGAGGACCGGGATTGTCAGATTTTCCCGAAGAAGCTGGCTGGTTCCCCGCCGGGCGATAATGATCTCAACGCCTCGTTTTTCAAAATTCTTTCCCACCTCAATGGCGTCTTCAAGGACCTCATCTGCCCGATAAAAGTACTCTTTTCTCTTCCGAATGATTTCGTTGAATTCAATATTTATAGAAGAGGCCGAGATAAAAACGCCGATATGGCAGGGAGCTTCTGACATGGATTCTTCTCCGAGAGAGGAAGGAAACAGGGGGTGGAGGGAGAAACATTATGTTTCATAAAGTAACGTTTCATTAAATTCGAAACAATATGTTTTATTTCGAACAAACAGTGCCTGACAGAAAGATAACCTCTGATATCGTTCCCTTTCCGTGTTCAAACAGGGCGAGGTGGTGAAGAAGAGGGTGCGGGAAGGCAGGAAAGGGAGAGAAAGACGATGGCCTGCATCCGCTGGAAGAGAGAATGCAGGCCATCGTGGAAGAAGAGGGAGAGTACGCTGTTCTTACATTGCTTTTTCCATATTCTCCGCGAGTTTCTCAAGAAACTCTTCAGTGGTGAGCCATTTTTGCTCTCCTTCAATGAGCAGTGCCAGATCCTTGGTCATAAAACCGGATTCGACGGTTTCAACACATACTTTCTCCAGCTTTTCCGCAAATTTGACAACTTCAGGGGTCTTGTCAAACCTGCCCCTGTAGCTGAGAGCTTTGGTCCATGCAAAGATAGAGGCAATGGGGTTTGTCGATGTTTTATTCCCCTTCTGATGTTCACGGAAGTGACGGGTTACCGTGCCGTGAGCCGCTTCTGCTTCTACTGTTTTGCCATCCTCGGTCAAAAGAACAGATGTCATGAGACCGAGGGAGCCAAATCCCTGGGCAACGATGTCGGACTGGACATCACCATCATAGTTTTTACAGGCCCAGACAAAACCACCATGCCATTTGAGGGCGGAAGCAACCATGTCATCAATAAGGCGGTGCTCATAGGTCATATTTTTTGCCTTGAATTTATCGGCAAATTCCTCAGTAAACACCTCCTCAAAAAGATCTTTAAACCGGCCGTCATATTTTTTGAGGATGGTGTTTTTGGTGGAGAGATAGAGCGGCCAGCCGAGGTCAAGGGCGTAGTTCATGCAGGATCTGGCAAAGCCGCGGATGGAGGCGTCAAGGTTATACATTCCCATGGCGACACCGCTTTCCTCAAACTGAAAAACTTTCTTTTCGATAACTTCCCCACCATTTTCCGGAACAAAACGCATGGTCAGTTCCCCTGCACCGGGGACCAGAAAATCGGTGGCTTTGTATTGATCGCCAAAGGCGTGACGCCCAATGACTATGGGTTTTTCCCATCCCGGGACCAGTCGCGGAACATTCTTGCAGATGATGGGCTGGCGGAAAATGGTCCCCCCGATAATATTGCGGAGCGTTCCGTTGGGAGATTTCCACATTTTTTTCAGATCAAACTCTCTTACCCGGCCTTCGTCCGGAGTAATCGTCGCACATTTCACGCCAACGCCATACTTCTTTATGGCCTCTGCCGCATCAACGGTTACCTGATCACTGGTCCTGTCGCGGTTTTCAATCCCGAGATCATAATATTTCAGATCAATATCGAGGTAGGGGAGAATGAGTTTCTGTTTGATGAAATCCCAGATAATACGGGTCATTTCATCTCCATCCAATTCAACAACGGGAGTATTTACTTTGATTTTGCTCATGAAGTTTTCCTTAAAATTCTCAGTGAAATAAAGCTTTTCGGTCGGCACTCTGCGGACCTTTACCTGTTTTATACCATAAAATGTTGTGCAAAATATATACCGAAGACTGGTGATGAAGGTTTCGCCGGTAGAAGACCCTCCATAAAATTCTTTTCAAAAAACACGAAAATAATTTCTAAGGTACTAATATACCTGCGGTAAATTTCCTCCTGTGCCTCGAATATGAAGGAATGCAGGCTGTTTCGAGGTACCCCTCATTCTTCTCTTTCTGAAAGGAAACGTTTCATCTCCTTGTGGACAGAATGTTCCATGTTGTAACAGAACGTTGTAACGGAAGTTTCTTTTTTCGTCGACTGGTCTTTCTCGTTTCCATTCCGTATGAGCAGGCGCGCCTTTATTCCTGCCTTTTTATCTCTTTGAAACAGTGGAATTAACAGCAGTCTACTGTTCTCTCCCAGGGAGAAATACACACCGTGGAGAAAAAGCACAGAAGGGAAGAGGGCTGTTTTTCCTTCACTGAGCATCCGTCTGGCACATTTCGTGAAATAAGCTTCTTGAAACAATTTTATCAGGCTCTTTCACAAAATTAATCCTGAAACAGGAGAATGTTATGACCAAAAAAAACAAGCCGGATCTGGAAAGGACATGGGATGTTCTGGTAATTGGCGGCGGGAATGCCGCTCTTTGCGCAGCCATGTCGGCGAAGGAAAACGGGGCGGGCTCGGTGCTGGTACTTGAAGCGTCTCCCAAAGATGTCCGTGGTGGAAACTCCCGACATACGAGAAATCTTCGTTACATGCACGGACAGGGCAACCGTTTTCTTACCGGCCCCTATCCGGAAGAAGAGTTTTATAACGATCTCCTTCAGGTAACAAAAGGGAATACCAACGAGGAGCTGGCCCGCTTTACCGTTCAGCAGTCAAACGATATCGGCGACTGGATGATGGCCCACGGCTGCATGTTTCAGCCGGCGATGAAAGGAACACTCAGTCTTGCCCGCACCAATGGTTTTTTCCTCGGAGGCGGCAAGGCTCTGATAAACGGATATTACCGCACTGCGGCGAAGCTTGGTGTTGCTGTGAGTTACGAAACAGAAGTGGTAGATCTGGAGATTGAAGACGGGGTCTTTACATCGGCCACCGTGGTTCATAAAGGGGAGAAAAAAAAGATCGTCGCCAAAACCGTAGTTCTTGCCTGTGGAGGTTTCCAGGCAAATCTTGACTGGCTTGAAGAGGCCTGGGGACCGGAGGCCCGCAACTTCCTCGTTCGGGGGACCCCGTTTGATAAGGGGACCGTACTCCGCCTGATGCAGAACAAAGGGGCTGTCACCATCGGTGATCCCACCCAGGGACACATGGTGGCCATTGATGGCCGCTCTCCAAAATACGATGGCGGAATTGTCACCCGCCTCGATTGTGTCTCGTTTGGAATTGTGCTCAATAAAAACTGCGAACGGTTCTACGACGAGGGAGAAGAGATCTGGCCAAAACGCTATGCAATCTGGGGACGTCTCGTAGGACAGCAGCCTGAACAGGTTGCCTACTGTATTATTGACGCCAAATCCATTGACCTTTTTATGCCGTCGGTTTTTCCGCCTGTTGAGGCTGGAACCATTGAAGAGCTTGCTGCAAAACTGGAACTTGATCCGATAAAAGTAAAAGAGACCGTGGATAACTTTAACAGGACTGCGGGTGGTGATCTGAGTCAGTTTAAACCCGGAGATATAAGTGACCCGCTTTCCACGCAGGGGCTTGAACCGCCAAAGACCCACTGGGCACGGCCCATCGACAAAGCTCCTTTCTACGCCTATCCGCTGAGACCGGGCATAACCTTCACCTATCTCAGCTTGAAGATTAATACCAGGGCTCAGGTCATCATGGCCGGGGATAAACCTGCTGAGAATATCTTTGCTGCGGGGGAACTGGTGTCAGGAAATGTACTCGGTCAGGGATATATGGCCGGATTTGGGATGACCATCGGCACGGTCTTCGGATGTGTCGCAGGAAAGGAGGCAGCCAATGTCTGAAAAAGAACGTTCTGAAGCTTTACAAGAGGCCGGTCGGGTGATGACCATCTGCAACTCCTGTCGTTACTGCGAGGGGTTCTGTGCCGTTTTCCCGGCTATGGAACTGCGCCGGACGTTTACCGACGGGGATTTGAAATATCTCTCCAACCTCTGTCATAACTGCAGGGACTGCTACTATGCCTGTCAGTTTGCACCTCCCCATGAATACAATCTGAACTTCCCGCAGGCCATGGCCAATCTGAGAGGGGAAACCTACCGCGAATTTGTCTGGCCTGGATTTCTCGCACCTCTGTTCAAGAGGAACGGGCTGACCATTTTTCTGGCAACCCTGTTTTCTGTTCTTGGGGTTTATCTTTTTGCCCGAATGAAAGAAAATGGTGTCGAAAATATTTTGGGAACATGGACCGGAGACGGTTCTTTCTACACTATTATTCCTGAGCATGAGCTCTTGATTTCCTTTTCCATTGTTGCTCTGTGGGCGCTGATTGCGTTTATTGGTGGAATCTGGAAGTTCTGGAAGACTATCAATCCGACAAACGAAAAATTCTTCAGTGGCTCCGGCAACAAGGGTGCACTTATGGATGTCCTGCGGTTGAAGTATCTTGAAGGCGGCAGTTACGGCTGTAACTATCCCGATGAGAAGTTCAGCATGTCACGAAGATACATGCATCATCTTATTTTCTATGGTTTTTTCTCCTGCCTTGCCTCGACAACCATTGCCGCAGTCATGGATCACGTGCTGGGCATGCCTGCGCCATACTCCTGGTACAGCCTTCCGGTGATTCTCGGGACCCTCGGCGGGACAGCAATAATTATCGGGCTTATCGGCATGATTTATCTGAAGACGAATCAAGATCAGCGTCCGCTGGCAGCAGAAGGCATGGTGATGGATTATGGCTTTATCATCCTCCTGCTGCTGGTCAATATCACCGGTCTCGCGCTGCTCTTTGTCCGTGATACACCGTTGATGGGTTCATTGCTCATTCTCCATCTCGGGGTGGTTTTCGCTTTCTTTTTGACTCTGCCCTGTGGCAAATTTGTCCACGCAATCTATCGTTATGTGGCTCTTGTCCGCCACAATCAGGAACAGGCGAACAGAAAATAAACACATACTGCCCGGTGCCGCCTTTGTGCTCTTTATACAAGAGAAAAGGCGGCTTTTTTTTACAGGAGAATCATGATGCTGGAAAAATATAAAAAAAATGCGATGAAAAGAGAGCAGAAGAATCTGCCTCCGCTTCCTTTGACGGTGGAAGAGACTGGTGCTTTTATCCAGCTTCTTGAGGCGAATGATAAAAGCAGTGAGGAGTTGCTGCAGTTGATTGCCGGTCAGATAGAGCCGGGGGTGAGCGCCTCGGCGAAAGTCAAGGCGGCATGGCTTGAGAAAGTGGCTCTCGGTGAGTCTGCCTGCACGGCTGCTGCTCCTGAAAAAGCAGTGGAGATGCTGGCCCTGATGGGTGGTGGCTATAACGTCGGTGTCCTTCTTAATCTGCTGGAAAAATCGATTCTTCCCACGCTGTGCGGTGAAGCTCTGAAGCACTGCATTTTGATCTACGAAGCGTTTGATCGTATACGCGCTCTCTCTGAAAAAGAGGGTGTTCCGGCCGGAGTTGCAAAAGAAATCCTGCAATCGTGGGCCGCAGCGGAATGGTTTACCTCGGCCATGGTGCTTGAGGAAGAGATGCGTTTTACCGTGTGTAAAATTAATGGAGAGATAAACACCGATGATATGTCCCCCGGAAGTGAAGTGCAGTCCCGGGCGGATATTCCCCTGCATGCGCAGAGTTTTTGTGCGAAGCGTTTTCCCGAAGTACAGGGGGAACTGCGGTCCATTCAGGAACAGGGACAGCTGGTCGCCTTTGCCGGTGATGTCATGGGAACCGGATCGTCAAGGAAATCGGCTTTGAACTCCCTTGTCTGGCTGATCGGTGAGGATATCCCCAATGTTCCCGGCAAGCGGGCTGGCGGCATTGTCATGGGGAACATTATTGCCCCTATCTTTTATGCCACGGCAAGGGATTCAGGAACGCTTGTCCTGGAATGTGATACCTCTAAAATTTCGTCCGGGGACGAATTGATTCTCAATTTTCCGGACTGGACTCTGCGCAAAAAAGATGGGGAGAAGATTGAACTTCATCCCGGACCTTCCACGGTCATTGATGAGTACCGTGCCAGAGGCCGGTTGAATTTGACCATCGGGTGCCAGTTAACGAAAAAGGCCTGCGCGTATCTTGGCTGCGAATTTCCAGCAATTTTTTCGGAACCGGAAAAGCCTGTTGCCAGACCTGGTCAGGGATATACTCAGGCACAGAAAATTGTTGGTCGCGCCTGCGGCGTGGAAGGCGTCTTACCGGGTACTGTTTGTGAACCTGAGATGACGACGGTGGGCTCGCAGGACTCAACGGGTCCCATGAATATGCAGGAAATTTCAGAACTTGCCTGTCTGGAATTTAAGACAGATCTTTTCATGCAGAGTTTCTGTCACACTGCGGCTTATCCGAAAGAGTCTGATTTTGGACGCTGGAAATTTCTACAGGAGATGACGGTTGCATGGGGCGGTGTGACCTTTCAACCTGGCGATGGTGTTATCCACAGTTTGATCAATCGGATGATTGTACCGGATACGGTGGGAACAGGGGCCGATTCCCATACGCGGTTTCCCATGGGATTGTCTTTCCCGGCGGGATCGGGACTGGTTGCCTTTGCAGCTGCTCTCGGATTCATGCCTCTTGAGATGCCGGAATCCGTGCGGGTACGCTTCTCGGGAAGGAGGGCACCGGGAATCACCATTCGGGATATGGTCAATGCCATTCCCTTCTTTGCCCGGGAGCAGGGGCTTCTCACCGTTGGGGGAAAAGCGAAAAAAAATGTTTTTTCCGGAGCGATTATGGAGGTGGAAGGGGTGGAAGATTTTACCGTCGCTGATGCCTTTGAACTGAGCAACTCTTCTGCAGAGAGGAGTGCGGCCGCCGCCACCTTGAAATTATCTCTTCATGCTGTTGTCGAACGCTTGAAAGAGAATATTGCCTTTCTGCAGTCTCTGCTTGCAGATGGTTATCAATCTGCGGAGGCGATACGCCGGCGGATAAAAAGACTGGAGAAATGGCTGGAGTCTCCGCGACTGCTTGAGGCGGATGATCATGCCGAATATCTCGCTACGCTGGATGTGGATATGAGCAGGGTGACCGAACCGCTTCTTGCCTGTCCCAATGATCCCGATGATGTTCGTTTGCTCAGTGCGGTTGCCGGAGACAGGGTGGATGAGGTCTTCATTGGCTCCTGCATGACCTTTCTGAAACATCTTCAGGCCGCAGAGGACATTTTAAAACGGGATGGAGGCTATGCGAAAACCGGACTGTGGATTGCTCCCTCAACAAGAATGGATCGTGATACCATCAGAGAAGATGGAGGCTTTGCTCTCTTTGTCGGATCAGGGGCACGGATAGAGACCCCTGGATGCAGTCTCTGTATGGGAAATCAGGCTCGGGTCCGGCCGGATTCTACTGTTGTCTCTACTTCTACGAGGAACTTTAACAACCGTCTGGGGGATGGCAACAGAGTGTATCTGGCCTCTTCTGAAGTGGCAGCGGTGACAGCACTCCTTGGTAAAATCCCAACGCCTGCCGAGTATCGGCAGAAGATGGGACTGGAATAATACCATTTACATTTTGTATTGGTAGATTCAAAGGCAGGGATGGGAAAAGGGAGACAGGAGACAGGAGACGGGAGACAGGGAAAAGCAAAAGACGGAACAGCGAAAAACTTTTTGCCAAAGGAAAGCTCTAAACATGCGAATAA
Organism: Desulforhopalus vacuolatus; assembly: GCF_016918505.1. Lineage (GTDB taxonomy): Bacteria > Desulfobacterota > Desulfobulbia > Desulfobulbales > Desulfocapsaceae > Desulforhopalus > Desulforhopalus vacuolatus. The sequence continues at coordinate 180,634 of NZ_JAFFPZ010000003.1, read as the reverse complement.
AGGCAAAAAAAATTAAAAAAAGATGTGTACGCAGTCGTGTTCTCTGATCAATAAAAAATGTGACTGGTATGACTGGTTATTCCAGCTGCCCTGAAGCTTTTTCCGGCTGGCCTTCTACATGAAGGCCGGCCTTTTTTATGATATGGGCTGGCGGGGAATTACATTCGCCAGTGCATAAAAATCTTCGCCAGCAATGGTACCACCAGAAAGAGGGTAAACACACGGAACATGTGGAGGAAGGCGACCAGCGCCGCGTTGTGGCCTTCGGTCTGGGCGAGGACTGCCATGCCGGACATGCCGCCGGGAGAAAAGCCAAAGAGAGCTGTGCTGAAATCGATAATCCCCAGCCTGCTTGCCAGCCACGCCATCGTTATCGAAATGCCGAGCAGGCAGAGGGTACTGAGGATGGCCAGGGGCAGAGCTTTGGCTGCCACGGTAAAAAAGGAGCGGTCGAAGGTCATTCCGAGAAATACCCCGAGCATGATCTGTACGGCCAGACCGACTCGTGGTGAAATCCCGACGCCTGAAAAGAGCAGGGATGTCATTCCGGAACAGAGCATGGCACCAACCACGGCACCACCGGGGATGTGGAACCTGTTAGCGAGCATCCCGCCGATAACACCGGCGATGATGATGAAAAAATATCGTTCCATGGTCTTTGGTTTTCTCATTTTGTTGGAAGCGTTTACAGAGTCTGGAGAGTGCATTTAACCACTGACAATGCACCTGAGTTCAGGCAGGAAATCTCGTCAATTCACAGAAAAATATACCAGATGGACACTTCATTGAAAACGGGTAAAAAGAGGACGGGCTGGTTGCCTGTGGCGCAGCAGCGGAAAAGAGAAGCGCAAGGCGAAGTGCCGCAGAGGTTCCCTGAAGTTATTCTTCTCTCTTCCCGGTGTGGGAATTGCTTTTTAACTGGTGATGATGTTAAGGTATTCGGCCATTATTTGGGACATTCTGACAGCTGGAACAAGGAAAGAGTCTGCGAGGAGAGCACGATGAGTCAAACTACAAAAAAAGAAAACAAAAAAGGCTTTATCTCACTGCGTACAGGAGATAAAGCCTTGATTATTTTTTGGTGCCGAAGAGAAGACTCGAACTTCCATGAGGATACCCCCACCAGACCCTGAACCTGGCGCGTCTACCAATTCCGCCACTTCGGCAACGAGCTGACAATATGCTAAAAATGTCGGCCCTTGTCAAGAGTTTCTTGATACTAAATTGTGATAACCAGATTAAAAAGCAGAAAAAGGAATTTACTGCATGCAGATAATTCGCAGTCTCAATGAGATACCTCATAATATTCACTGTGCCTGTGTAACCATAGGCAACTTCGATGGTGTTCATCTCGGGCACCGCAAGCTTTTTTCACGTGTAATCGAACTGGCCGCCCGCTGCGGTGGGACCAGTATTGCCATAACCTTTGACCCGCATCCTCTGGAGGTCTTGCGTCCGGACGGAGTAAAGCGGATTTCGACGATGCAGCGAAAGATTGAACTGATTGAAGGTACCGGGATTGAAATTCTTATTCTCATTCCCTTTACACGAGAGTTTGCAGCTACCGGAGCAGATGAGTTTGTTCAGAAAATACTCGTTGACAAACTCGGGGTGAAAGAGCTGGTGGTCGGTTATGACTACGCCTTTGGGAGGGGGCGATCCGGCGATATCAATTTTCTGCGGGAGCAGGGAAAACAGTATGGATTTGCAGTGAATGTTGTTCCTCCGTTTCAACTCTATGGACAACCTGTGAGTTCCACGCGTATCCGGGAACTGGTCGCCGATGGGCGTATTGATCTCACCAGAGAATTGCTCGGCAGACCCTGGCAGATAAGGGGAAAGGTACAGAGAGGGCAGAATCGCGGCGGGGCGGAGATTGGGTTTCCAACGGCCAACCTCCAGTTCAGCGGCGAGGAACTGGTTCCTCGCTACGGTGTATATGCCTGTCGGGTACTGTTGCGCGGCAGGGAGTATGGCGGAGTGGCGAATATCGGTCGGAATCCAACGTTTAGAGAAGGCCTGCTTGTCGCTGAGACTTTTATCTTTGATTTTAAGGATGATATCTACGGAGAAGAGATCATTATCAGCCTGTTAGAGTACCTGCGGGGGGAGGTTCGTTTTGAGTCAATTGATGCCCTGCGCACGCAAATTAGTGCAGATGTAAAGGAGGCAAAACGTATCCTCGCCTGCAGGGCCTGAAACCTGCAGGGATTTCATGTTGCAACTCTGTGAGTTATGTCTATAGTAAAACCCTCTTTGCCGATTCTTTTTGTGTCGGTTTTCTTTGGAAAAATCCTGAATGACCTCAGGTCGCAGGGGTAACCTATAAGGAATGTTATGACAGATGAGTTGAAAGAAGACCTGGTGGCAGTAATCGCGGAACTTGAAAAAAAGTGCAAGGAACACCCCGATAATGTGATGGCATTTCAGCATCTTGGACTGGTTTATATGAAGGCCGGGCGGATGGAAGAGGCTGTTACTGCTTTGAAGCGTACTATAGAAATTGATGATCTGTGTACGGAGGCAATGATTAACCTTGGGGCCATTTATTTCGGTATGGGGGAGATTGACAAAGCACAGAAACTGAATGAGCAGGCTGTGGGGATTCAACCTGAAAATGCTCAGGCTCACGCCAACCTTGGCCTTATCTGGCAACAGCGCAATGAGCTGGAGAAAGCCCTCGAAGCCTATAACAAGGCTGTTCAATTTAACCCAAAACTGGCCAGCACATGGATCAATCTTACCTCCATTCTTACGATGAAGGGTGAAGATGAGCGTGCAGTAGAGGCGGCCCGCAAGGCTCTTAACCTGGAACCGGATTCCCCCCTTGGACATAACAATCTTGCTGTAGCACTGTACTTTGTTGAAAAGTATGAAGATTCAAAAAATCACATGCTTAAGGCAAAGGATCTTGGGTATTCGGTTGATCCGAATTTTGTCGAGAAACTTGAAGAAAAAATTTCATAATATCAGCAAAAAAGCATAAACATAAGGGGCCCTTGAAACAGTCTGCATTCGTTCATGTTCGAGGCACAGAAGGAAATTTACCGCAGGGATATGAGTACCTTGGAAATTATTTTCGTGTTTTTTTGAAAAGAATTTCGTGAAGGTTCTTCTACCGGCTTACTGTTCATCACCGGTGTTATTGATATCTCGACGTCTCGTTCCTCGCTTTGTCGGAGGATAAATTTTTTTTTGTACCGCAGAAGATGGGCGAAAGAGTGGTTCTTCAAGGTTCCCAAACAATAAAAGGGTACCTTGAAGAACCTTGTATTTCGTTCATATTGCGAAGTGCAGAAGGAAATTTACCCGCCTGTAACTTTGATATCGGAGTCTGGCGTTTCCCTCCGAGGGTAAATTTTTGACTGCAGCGAAGAAGATGGGCGAAAAACTGGTTCTTTGATGCTCCCATAAACATATAGGGCAGTTTTCTTCTTATGGCTAATAAGCACGAAACCGTACGCCCCTGGTGCCCATTTTGCGGATCCGATGTCGGCAGACCAACCGATGCTCCGGAACGCAGAATGACTGAGTTTCCTGTGGGACGTTGTCAATGTGGTGCTGTCTACAGTTGTGATGTTACCGGTCACAACGTTGGGGCTGCAATTGTTGAGACTCTTCTTTACGCCTGCGGAAACAATTCCGATCTGGCGTGGGAGTTGATGCCGGAGGATGATTATCTCACTGGACGTATTGAGAATTATGATCAGCCCCGGCATGAAGTCTTCGCCAAAGGGAATGTTGAAGGCCACGCGGCAAAAGGTGTCCTCTATTTTATTCGTCTGCATACTGAGATTCAGGAAATCGTTGAAAGTGTGAAGGGTAAAAAAGAGGCAACTCTAAGTACTGCAGCCGGGGATTCCCCCAAACAGCATCTTCCGGAAATGGAGCCGGCCGTTGAAAAAGGACATGTTCGCCGGAAGACAAATAAACGTGAGGTGAAAGAGCTGGTTGAAGCTGAAGATGAGGATACTCTTGTTGCTCTTTGCTTTGATGATAAAAAAACGCTTCGCCTGATGCAGCGCCTGCTTTATGATGCGGATGAAAATAATCGGTGGCATACGGCGTGGATGATCGGCTGTGTTTGTGCCCGGGTTTCAACGAGGGATCCGGGCAGTGTTTCCACATTCCTTCACCGTTTGTTTGAGTCATGTTCGGACTCTGCTGCAACTCCATGGGGTATGTTGGAGACTATAGGCTTCATCATTTCGAAACGACCTGATATCTTTGGTCCTTTTACCCGCTACCTGCTCAACTATGTTACTGAGGATTCAACCCGCAATCAGGCTGTCTGGGCACTGTGCGAAGTAGCCGAAATGCGGCCTGACCTCGTGCGCGACACGCCTTTTTTCACGGTATTTCATTTCCTTAAACATCCGGATGTGCAGATTCGGGGCCAGATGGCCCGCCTGCTCGGGAACCTCAAGGCGAGTGAAGCAACCATGCAGCTCATGGAGTGCAGTGAGGATAAAGAAACTTTTGTCTTCTGTCGCGAGGGAAAGATGATTACGTCTACTGTCGCTGTGGAAGCACAAAACGCAATTCAGAAAATACGTGGAGGATTAGATAAATGAGTGGGACTATTCAACCCCTGAGTAATATAAAAAAGATGCCGAATTTCGTTGAAAACAAAACTCCCCCGAATACTCCGGAACAGAAGGAATATGAGGAAGGGAAACGTTTGCTTGAGAACGGGAATTTTGGTCAGGCTGCGGCTGCACTGCATAATGCGCTGCTTTCCTTTGAGGAGAAAGAGAACAAGAGTGGTATCGCCAATGCCTCAAATCAGCTCGGACACCTGTGTCTTGAGAAAAAGGATTATGAGGGCGCGCTGAAACATTATCAGCGGGTACGGGACATCTGTGATGAGGCTGGCGACCGCATGAGTCTTATTGCTGTCCTTGATAAACGCATCGATGCCTGGCTCGGACTGGAAAATTACAGCAAAGCGCTGGAGGATAGTTTTACTATCCTGGATTTTCATGAAGATAATCGCAACGTCCAGGGAGTTGTGGTAATTATGGAACGTATCGCGGATATTCATCTGCTGGCGGGGGAGAAGGAGGAGGCTGCGGATACCTATCGTGTCATTGCATCCATCCACAGTAATTTTAAACACAAGGGATACTCCAAAAGGTTTGAAGAAAAAGCCGAAAAGGTACTGTCCTAGTCTGAACCGTCGAGGTCTTCCGTGTTTACTGGAATTATAGCAGGAGAAGGACGCCTTACAGGGCGGCGAAAGGTGGGCGGCGGCGTTGCTTTTGAGGTGGAAGCCGGATTTGATCTGGATAAACCTGAAGAGGGCGAATCTATTGCTGTGAATGGGGTTTGTCTGACGGCATACGATATCAAAGGGCGTTGCTTTTGTGCCGATGTCTCTCCCGAGACTCTTTCCCGGACAACCCTTGGCAAATTTATGCCGGGACAGCGGCTCAATCTGGAGCGGGCCCTGCGTCTTGCCGATCGACTTGGCGGACATCTCGTGTCCGGACATATTGACTGTACTGCCACTGTGAGCTCTATTCAACGGGAGGGAGACTATACCGTCTTCCATTTCATTGTCCCGGTTGAGCAGACTCGTTATATCATTGAAAAAGGATCTGTGGCAATTGATGGTATCAGCTTGACGGTGAACAGTTGTGATGCAAATGGATTCTCCGTCTCTATTATTCCGCATACCTTGAAATTGACTGCCCTCGGGCGAATGAAAGCGGGGAGCAGGGTGAATATCGAAGTTGATCTTATTGGCAAATATGTAGAAAAATTACTGTTGCCGAAAGGAGACGACAGTTTGCAGACAAGTGGACTGAACGGCACTTTCCTGGCAGAGAACGGATTCATATAAGGTTCCTGTAAAAAAACGGTATGAAGAAACGTTGTCTGTTGCTGTGTAACAAAAAATAATGAGGCAAGTTTATGGCTGTCAGTTCTATTGAAGAGGCAATTGAAGATATCAGGGCCGGAAAGATGATCATTCTGGTTGATGATGAAGACAGAGAAAATGAAGGCGACCTGACGATGGCCGCCGAGGCTGTGACCCCGGAGGCAATCAATTTCATGGCCCGTTATGGACGTGGCCTGATCTGCCTGCCGATGAGCGGTGAGCTTATTGATGGGCTTAAACTCCCGATGATGGTCGCTGAAAATACCTGTCGCTTCGGCACTGGTTTTACTGTCTCAATTGAGGCAAAAGATGGTGTGACTACAGGAATTTCTGCCGCAGATCGGGCAAAAACTATTAAAGTCGCAAGTTCTCCGGATGTCAACCCGCGGGATATTGTTTCTCCGGGCCATGTCTTTCCCCTGCGGGCAAAGAATGGCGGTGTGCTGGTGCGGACAGGTCAGACGGAAGGTTCGGTGGATCTCTGTCGGCTTGCCGGGATGCGTCCTGCAAGCGTTATCTGTGAGATCATGAAAGAGGATGGAGATATGGCGCGTATGCCGGATCTCGAGGAGTTCTCTAAAGAGCACGATATAAAAATTGTTACTGTTGCTGATCTTATTGAGTATCGCATGCACAAAGAGCGTCTCGTGCAGCGTGCTGCAGAGGCACGTATTCCCACGAATCATGCCGGAGAGTTTCGCGCTATTGCCTACAGTAACAGTGTAGATAATCTTGAGCATATAGCCCTTGTGAAGGGTGATATTAAATCTCAGGAGACCGTTCTCGTCCGGGTGCATTCTGAATGTCTTACCGGTGACGTATTTGATTCTGCCCGCTGTGACTGCGGAGAGCAGTTGCATGCAGCCATGAAACGTATTGACGAAGAAGGATGCGGAGTTGTTCTTTATATGCGTCAGGAGGGTCGTGGAATCGGGTTGATAAATAAGCTCAAGGCATACAAGCTGCAGGATGAAGGGCTTGATACCGTAGAGGCGAATCATCGTCTTGGTTTTAAGGCGGATCTCAGAGATTACGGGATAGGGGCACAGATTTTGCGCGATCTTGGAGTTCGGAAGATGGCAATTTTGACCAATAATCCTAAAAAAATCATTGGTCTTGAAGGATACGGACTTGAAGTTGTTGAAAGAGTGCCGATAGAGATAAAACCGGGTAAGGAGAATGAACGTTACCTTGCTACGAAAAGAGACCGTATGGGACATATTCTGAAGATGTGTAAGTGAAATGTTCTGCAAATCAAGATACCATAAGGGTCCCTTGAAACAGCTTGTATTTCGTTCATATTCAAGGTTCCCATAAATACAAAAGTGACTGAGATGGCAAATTTTATTGAAGGCGGTTTGAAAGCGGATGGTAAAAAGTTCGCAATCGTTGTATCTCGTTTTAACTCTTTCATCGTGGAAAAATTGCTTGAAGGGGCTCTTGATACACTGATGCGCTCCGGTGCGGAAGGAGATGACATTGATGTTGTCCATGTCCCGGGGGCTTTTGAGTTACCATTACTGGCAAAGAAGATGGCTGAGTCTCGGAAGTATGATGCAATTATAGGGCTCGGAGTTGTCATCCGTGGAGCAACTTCGCACTACGATATCGTAGTCAATGAGACATCCAAGGGCCTGGCCCAGGTGAGCCTGGCTACCGGCGTTCCTGTTTTGTTCGGTGTGGTCACAACAGAAACGATTGAACAGGCCATTGAACGCAGTGGTACCAAGGCCGGGAATAAAGGTTCTGATGTAGCATCCGCAGCGATCGAAATGGCAAACCTTATCAGTGGTCTTGATTGAGAAAATGGGCTGGTTTTCAGTTTGCGTTATTCAAGGTACACTGAAGGGTATTCTGAACTGAATACCCTCCCTTCAGGCCGGGGAGGGTGTCAAGGTGTTCTGATGTCTGCATCCTGCAAATCCGGCAATGGTATGAAGTTGTTTAATGAGGCCTGTCGGCATTCCAGCCGGCAGGCCTTCCTCTTATTTATTTATGGGATCAAATTATGGCTGCAGGAACACGGCGTATCGCACGAGAGACCGCTGTACAATTTCTCTATCAGGAAGACTTTACTGCCGGGAACGGTGGTTTCGGATGTGACCTCGCGGAGCGTTTTCCCCTGTTTTGTGCTCTGTTCAAGATAAACAAAAAAGCACGCAAGTATACGGAAGAACTCCTTTCTGGAATTTGTCCACGCCTTGCTGAAATTGATCAGCAAATTGAGGCATCTGCGAAAAACTGGCGGCTGGCCCGTCTTGCCGCGACAGACCGCAATATCATGCGGGTAGCTGTCTATGAGATAGTGTATCGAGAGGATATACCCGGACAGGTGTCTATCAATGAAGCGGTTGAGATTGCGAAAAAATATGCCAGTAAAGACTCACCAAAATTTATAAATGGCGTCCTGGATTCGATCTTAAAGTCTCTTTCTGTAAAAAGGGCACTTTGAAGAACTTTGTATTTCGTTCACATTCAAGGTACAGAAGAAAATTTACCGAAGGTATAATTTTGACCACGGAGTCTGACGCTTACCTGGAGTCTGACGCTTACTTCCGAGGATAAATTTTTGACTGTAACGAAGAAGAGAGGCGAAAGACTGGTTATTCGATGTTCCCAGAAGTTAATTTTGCTTTTCGGAAAGTTGAAGGGCCTTCTTTTGGGAGGAGGATGCGGCCTGTTGTTCTGTTGAAAAAAATGAGAGAAAAATAAAGCAATGACACGAAAAGCTCAAGCAAGTACCCGAAATCGAAAAAGACTGCGTAAACCTGTGAAAAAAGCCTCGAAGGTCAACAGAGGCAACGGTCGCCCGACATTCAGGCAGGAGGTTGTGGCGATGACGGGGATATTTCTCTCCTGTTTTATCTATCTCAGTCTGTTTTCATATGTCTATTCTCCGGATGCCAACTGGAGTGGCAGAGTTGGGGCAAATGTGGCCGCCAGCCTTTTTAATTTTATCGGCTGGGGTTCCTGTTTTCTTCCGACTCTTATCCTCATCTCCTCTGTCCTGTTTTTTCTTTCCCGTCTTTCCTGCAACCGTTTGCCTCATGTCTTTGCCGGGTTGTCCGGTGCTGTTCTCTCCTTCTGCGGCATCCTTTCAGCCTTTTCCTGGGATCAGAAAGCTGCCAATGCTCTCACGGACCCGACAGCCGGAGGTTTTGTCGGAAAGACTCTTTTTGTCTTGCTCAACCAGGTGGTTGGTTACGGTGGGGCACTGCTTATCTTTTTGTTGATTTTTATTGTTTCACTGATGGTGGCAATCCGTTTTTCTCCTTATGTCCTTGCCAATAAAACAACCCGTGGAATTGGAGTCCTTGCCAATAAAACAACGCATGGGATTGGAGTCCTTGCCAATAAAACAACCCATGAGATTGGAGTCGGGCTGAAAAAGTCAATCAGCAAGGTGGAAGAACTGCGGGCGGCGCATCATTTCGGAGGAGTTAAGGCTGCAGAGGAACAGGTTGGCATGTTGGCGCTGGAGGGAGGGGGGGCACCGAAACGCCGTCTCGGCAGCATTCCCAGAGACAAAGAGACAAACGAGAGACCGGCTGAGGTTGCACCCGTTGTGAAAATTGTTCTGCCTGCGGGAGAGGTTTCTGTTGTCTCTCCGGTCTCCCTGGTTGATCCAATAAAAATCGACCAGAGCTCGAAGGTGAAGCCTCGGACTGAGGTGAAGTCTCAGATTGAGGTGAGCCCTCAGACTGAAAAAGTGGCAGGTGACATTTCTGTTCTCCGGGAGAATAAAAAAGCTGTTTTAACCGCGACAGAGGATGACAAGTTTGCAGCTCAACCTGTTGCCCGGGGTGAGTGGGAATTGCCGCCGCTCTCTCTCCTGACAAAAGCTGAAGTGTCTGCTGACCAGATTGGTGAGGATGTTTACCAGCAAACTTCGCAGTTACTGGTGCAGAAGCTGCTGAATTTCAACGTGAAAGGCCGGGTAGAGGGAATTCGGCCGGGGCCGGTGGTAACGACCTATGAATATGCTCCTGCACCGGGGGTGAAAATCAACAAAATCGCCGGGCTGGCGGCAGACCTTGCCCTGGGCCTCAAGACGCCATCAGTACGGGTGGCAGGTTCGGTTCCGGGGAAAGCTGCTCTTGGTCTCGAAATTCCCAACAGGCATCGGCAGATGGTCAGAATCCGCAGTTTGCTGGCCTCTGAATCTTATCGAAAGAAAACTGAAAAAAAGAAACTCAACATTGTCCTTGGCCTTGATGTTTTCGGCGATCTGGTAGTCGCCAACCTTGCGAAAATGCCTCACCTGCTGATTGCCGGTGCTACCGGATCCGGGAAGTCGGTAGGCATAAATACCACGATTGCATCGTTGCTTTACAATGCTACGCCGGAAGAGGTTCGCTTTATCATGATTGATCCGAAGATGGTGGAACTTTCGGGGTATGAGGGCATTCCCCATCTCCTTCACCCGGTTGTCATTGATCCAAAACTTGCCGCCCGGGCTCTGAACTGGGCAGTGCGGGAGATGGAGCGCCGCTACAAACTCCTGCAGGAGGCAAAAGTAAAGAATTTTGACTCCTATAATGCCCACAGCAAGGAGAAACTTCCCTATATTGTGATCATTGTTGACGAGCTGGCCGATCTAATGATGGCAGCCTCGTCAAAGGATGTGGAGACGGCCATTGCCCGTCTCGCTCAAATGGCACGGGCAGCGGGAATGCACGTTATCATTGCCACTCAGCGGCCTTCTGTTGACGTCCTGACCGGTCTCATAAAGGCAAATTTCCCAAGTCGTATCTCTTTTACGGTTTCGACTAAAATTGATTCTCGCACTATTCTTGATTCCGGCGGCGCTGAACTCCTGCTCGGAAACGGAGATATGCTTTTCCTGCCAAACGGTGGAGCTCTGCGGCGTGTACATGGTGCTTTTATCAGCGAAGAAGAAAGTGCAAATATCGTGGAATTTTGGAAGAAACAGGGCAGCTCGTCTTACGACGAATCAATGATGCAGGCTATTGAGCATGATGAATCATCGGTGGGAGAGGGTGCTGATAAAGAGTATGATGAATATTACGATCAGGCTGTAGATTTTGTCACTGAACAGCGCCAGGCATCGATTTCATCGGTACAGCGTCGACTTCGAGTTGGATACAATCGGGCTGCACGGATGATTGAGATGATGGAACGGGATGGTATCGTTGGTCCTGCAGATGGCGCAAAGCCCCGTGAGGTTATTGTCACGCCTGCGTATGATAAATTTTAATTTAGTCAGAGGCTGAAAATGATTTTCATGGTAAAGTAAATTCGCTTGACAATCCGCAGGCAACTGAATATAAAAAGCTAAATAAATGAGGGCTCATTCATTTGTGAAGCAGTTCCTGTTGCTGTTTTTGAGTTCTCCTGTTTCAGTAGTGCAAGCGATAGATTACTTAGCTAAAAAGTGTTTTTTTAGAATTGTAGAGGTTTCACAGGCTTCGTCTCTACGAAGTCTGAACAGTTAATCCCAAACTGAGGAGGTATTTTAAATGCCAAGTTATGTAGATCCTTCCAAGTGTGACGGCTGCAAAGGTGGCGACAAGACTGCGTGCATGTATGTTTGTCCCAACGACTTGATGGTGCTCAATGTTGAAGAGATGAAAGCATACAACCAGGAGCCTGATGCATGCTGGGAGTGCTACTCCTGCGTGAAGATTTGTCCCCAGGGCGCAATCTTTGTTCGCGGTTATGATGACTTTGTACCGATGGGTGGCCAGGTTCATCCGCTGAGATCTTCTGACTCTATTATGTGGACTGTCAAGTTCCGTAATGGCAACCAGAAGCGTTTCAAGTTTCCGATTCGTACCACCGCTGAGGGCGCAGCTAATGCCTATGTCGGTCAGAACGGCGCAGACCTTGATAGTGAAAGTCTGTTCCTTGAGGGTGAACTTTCCTCTCCAGAATAAATCAGGCTTGTGCAATTGAATTCTGAACCTGCAGAAAAATTTTTATAGGAGATTTGAACATGGCATTACCTAATAAACCGAAAGGTGAATTGAAAGCCGTTGTAAACCCTGAGATTGTTGAGCATGATGTTGACATTCTCATTGTCGGTGGCGGTATGGCTGCATGCGGTTGCGCTTTTGAAATCAAAAAGTGGGCTCCTGCTGATATGAAAATTGTCCTCGTTGACAAAGCATGTCTTGAGCGTTCCGGTGCTGTTGCTCAGGGACTTTCCGCCATTAATACCTATATTGGCGAAAACAAAATCGAAGACTACGTCAAAATGGTTCGTAATGACCTGATGGGCGTTGTTCGTGAAGACCTTATCTACGACCTTGGTCGCCACGTTGATGAGTCTGTCATGCTGTTTGAAGAATGGGGCCTTCCTGTTTGGAAAAGAGCTGAAGACGGCGGCAACCTGGACGGCTCCAAGCCAGCCCCGACCCTGCGCGAAGGCGGTGCCCCGGTTCGTACCGGTAAATGGCAGATCATGATCAACGGTGAGTCCTACAAATGTATCGTTGCTGAGCCTGCTGCTACTTCTCTTGGTGCTGATAATATCTTTGAGCGTGTTTTCATCGTTAAAATGCTCCTCGACAAAAACACCCCGAATCGTATCGCCGGTGCAGTTGGCTTCTCTACCCGTGAAAATAAAGTACATGTCTTCCGTTGCAAGGCTTCTATGGTTGCCTGTGGTGGTGCTGTTAATATTTTCCGTCCCCGGTCTACTGGTGAAGGTAAAGGCCGTGCATGGTATCCGGTATGGAACGCAGGTTCCACCTACACCATGTGTGCTCAGGTCGGCGCTACTCTGACCATGATGGAAAACCGTTTCACCCCGTCCCGTTTCAAAGATGGTTACGGCCCGGTTGGAGCATGGTTCCTTCTTTTCAAAGCCAAAGTTCAAAACGGTCTTGGTGAGTTCTATGCCGGTGGCGATGCTGCCAAAGCAGAACTTGATAAATATCTGCCTTACGGCGCGTCTGCTGTTACCCCGACCTGCCTGCGTAATCACCTCATGATTAATGAGTTGAAAGAAGGCCGTGGCCCGATCTATATGGCTACAGATGTTGCCCTTGGTGCTTTCATGGATGAAAAGAAAGCTGCCGGTATGAATGAAAAAGACCTCAAGAAATTCTGGAAACATCTTGAGTCTGAAGCATGGGAAGATTTCCTTGATATGTCTGTTGGTCAGGCTGGCCTCTGGGCTGGTGCCAACATTGAACCTGAGAAAATCGGCTCTGAAATTATGCCGACTGAACCTTACATGCTGGGTTCTCACTCTGGCTGCTGCGGTATCTGGACTTCTGGCCCGAACGAAGACTGGGTTCCTGATGTAGGTGCAGACAAGGGTCGTTCGCATCAATACAAGTGGGGCTATAACCGTATGACTACCGTCGACGGTCTCTTCACTGCCGGTGATGGTGTTGGTGCTTCTGGTCATAAGTTCTCTTCCGGATCTCATGCTGAAGGTCGGATTGTTGCCAAGCAGATGGTCAAATTTGTTCGTGACCACGCAGATTTCAAACCAGAACTGAAGCAAACCGCTCAAGAACTGGCTGACGAACTGTATGCTCCCGTTAGACTCTATGACGAATTCTCTGGTGCATCTACTGCAGCAGACGTCAACCCGAACTACTGCAAACCCGCAGGTCTGATGATGCGACTGATGAAAGCCACTGACGAATATGGTGGTGGAGTTGCAACATATTATATGACCTCTGGAAAACTTCTTAACATCTGCCTTGATCTCCTCCTTCTCCTTCGTGAGGATGCTGCGAAAATGGCTGCCGGTGACTTGCATGAATTGCTCCGTTGCTGGGAAAACTATCATCGTATCTGGTGTGTTGAGACTCATATCCGTCATATCGAATTCCGTAAAGAATCACGTTATCCGGGCTTCTACTATCGGTCTGACTTCCCGAACATTGATGACGAAAACTGGAAGTGCTTCGTCAACTCTACTTACAATCCTGATACTGAGGAATGGAAGTGCGAGAAAGTTGACTGTATAAACATCGTTGAGACCGAACCCTGGATCTAATCCTGGAAGTCTTGACTTGATGTAAGAGAAAGCCTCCAGGAGTCGTGCGACTCCTGGAGGCTTTCTTGCTTTTCTGCGAGAGAGCTGCAGGGAAAGCAGTTAAATATGTGGATTCCCCGCTGATAAATATCAACAGGACTGAAGCGTTGCTTGCAACTCTGTCGCAGATAAGCTAAAAATTCAAAGTGGTAATGTGGCAAGGCCTGCTGGCTGATGTCGCGAGGTGATGCAATTTCAGTACAGCAGTTAATATTTTTTTCTATGGAGGTTAGGTATGACTGACGAGCAAGGTACCTCTGGTGCGGTATTGGTCGTAGGCGGGGGTATTAGCGGGTTAACCGCAACCCTTGAAGCCGCTGAGGTCGGAAAGGATGTATTTCTGGTTGAGAAAAATCCCTCCCTCGGAGGGCGAGTTTCTCAGATGTATCAGTATTTCCCAAAATTGTGCCCGCCGAGTTGCGGTCTTGAAATAAACTACCGTCGGATTAGAGACAATCGGGGAGTTCGCGTTTACACGATGACGACCGTGAAGTCAGTGAGTGGTACACCTGGAAATTATGAGGTGGTACTGGAAACCGCTCCGCGTTATGTCAACAGTAACTGTACCGCCTGTGGGGCATGCTCTGAAGCATGTCCTGACGAGGTGGACAATGAGTTTAACTTTGGCATGGACAAGCGTAAAGCTGCCTACATCCCTCACGAGATGGCTTTTCCCCGTCGCTATGTCATTGATAAGGAAGCTCTGAGCGCAGAGGGTGCCGAAGCAATTCAGGCAGCCTGCAAATATGATGCGATCGATCTTGATATGCCGGCAGAGACCCGTACAATCAGGGTCGGGTCCATCGTCTGGGCTACTGGTTGGAACCCCTATGACGCTTCAAAAATAGAAAACCTCAAGTTTGACCAGTCCGATGCCATAATCACCAACATGATGATGGAACGTCTTGCATCTCCGAATGGGCCCACGAAAGGAAAAATAGTGCGTCCGGGTGACAATAAAGAGATTGAATCGGTTGCGTTTGTGCAATGTGCCGGTTCACGGGATGAGAATAACCTTAGATATTGCTCCTACGTCTGCTGCATGGCAACCTTCAAGCAGATAACGTATATCCGTGAGCAATATCCTGCAGCAAAAATTTATGTCTATTACATCGACCTGCGAACTCCCGGAAAATACGAGCAGTTTAGTGATAAGCTGATGGATGATAAAAACTCATTCTTCATCAAAGGGAAAGTCGCAGATGTTATCCCCGAAGAAGACGGTGGTGTAACTGTAATTGCTGAAGATGCCCTGAACGCGAAGAAGATATCGCAGAAGGTGGATATGGTCGTTCTTGCTACCGGCATGCAGGCAGTTCAGGCACTTGCCCCTCTTCCGGTTGCTCTTCATACCGACAGTGATGGCTTTATCATCAGTGAAAATGAGAAGGGAATGATTGCTGCCGGTTGTGCGAAAAAGGCGTCTGACGTTGTTACATGTACTCAAAATTCAACTGCTGCCGCCTTAAAGGCGATTCAGATATCCGGGAGGTAAAAGACGATGGATAAAAAATATTGTGCTTATATTTGTTCCGGCTGTGGCATCGGAGACAGTCTTGATATTGATGCCTTGAGTGGAGTCGTTACCGAAGAAATGACCATGGAGTGCAAGGTTCACAAATGCCTTTGCAGTGCAGAAGGTCGTGCCCTTATTCAGCAAGACATTGATGACGGAGTGAACACGGTTGTCGTTGGTGCGTGTTCTCCGCGTGTAATGACGAATGAATTTAATTTCGGCGAAGATAAGATTACTGTCCGTGCCAATCTGCGGGAGCAGGTGATCTGGTCGGAAATGAAACCTGCGGAAGGTGAAGAGCCCTCTCCCGATGCAGCTGCATTTCTGAATGAATCGGCGGCGGACTACATGCGTATGGCCTGTGTCCGTGCCCAGAAGACGGAACTGCCTGATCCCTACCAGCTTGAGGTTTTAACGAGAAATGTGCTCGTTATGGGTGGCGGTATTGCTGGTCTCACATCTGCAAAAGAAGCAGCTGCAGCGGGATACGATGTTGTCCTCATTGAAAGAGAAGACGAACTTGGTGGCAAGGCCCTTGGCTGGAGACAATCTTTTCCGAGTCGGTCTCCATGGACGGCTCTCGAGACTAATCCCGTTAATGGTCTCATCGCAGAGGTTGAGGCTGATCCCCGTATCACTGTCAAGACTGGAACGGAGGTTGCCCGTATCTCAGGTGCCCCCGGGAATTTTGGAGTTACCCTCAAGGCTACCGGTACCACCTGTGAATGGGATGCACCGGCAAAGGTAACAGTCGAGGAACAGGACCTGATAAACAAGGGTGAGAAGAAAGATCCAAACGACGGTTTGCGTCCTTATACTCAACTTAATCCTGAAGCACTTAAAATTGGTGCGGTCGTCCTGGCAACGGGCTGGAAACCGGCGGATGTCTCACAATTCGAACATCTTGGTTATGGTAAAATCAAGAGCGTTGTTACCAATGCCGAGTTTGAGAAACTGGCCAAAGAGGGGAAAGTACCCGCAAAAGTCGCTTTCGTCCAAAGCCCCGGTGGAAAAGAGAACAGTAAGGATTTCCCCTACAGTAACTCTGTACTCTCCATGGTTGCCCTGAAACAGGCGCACTATGTTATTGATGACAATGAGGATGGGCAGGCATTTATCCTCTATCAGCATATGAGGACTCCGGGTTCCATGGAGCTTTTCTATAAAGACGCGCAGAATAATGACGGCGTTTTTCTGACGAAAGGTGCTGTTACTCTCGTCGAAGAAAAGGGCAGAGGGGCTTCCGTTACGGTAGAGGATACTCTCTTTGGAGAAACTCTGAATATTGATGTGGATATGGTTGTCCTTGCTGCCGGTATGGAGCCGATGACCCTGCATGAAAACTCTATTAATCTGGCGTATCGCCAGGGGCCGACGTTCAACGATCTTGACCTCTTTGACGGTTATGCCGACTCTCATTTTATCTGCTTCCCCTATGAAACTCGTCGAACGGGTGTCTATACCTGTGGTGGTGTGCGTAAAGCGGAGACCATGGAGGAGACAATTGATGATGCCACAGGGGCAGCTCTGAAGGCTATTCAATGTATAGAGTCTGCTGATCGCGGAGTGGCTGTTCATCCCCGCTCTGGTGACCAGACATACCCAGAATTTTTTATGCAGCGCTGTACCCAGTGCAAACGGTGTACTGAAGAGTGTCCATTCGGTGCTCTTGACGATGATGAGCGCGGTACGCCGTTGCCCAACCCGACTCGTTGTCGTCGTTGCGGAATCTGTATGGGAGCATGTCCTGAAAGGATTATCGGCTTCAGGGATTACAACATTGACATGATCGGTTCCATGGTCAAAGCCATTGAAGTTCCTGAGGATGATGCAGACCGTCTGCGGATTGTTGCTTTTGTCTGCGAAAACGATGCCTATCCTGCAATTGATATGTCAGGTATGAGACGTAATGGCATCAGCCACATGGTGAGGGTTGTGCCTGTACGTTGTCTTGGATCAGTCAACATGGCGTGGATTCGTGATGCTCTCTCCTCTGGGCTGGATGGTGTGCTCCTTCTCGGTTGTGCCTACGGTGACGATTACCAGTGTCACTTTGTTAAGGGCTCTGAAATAGCCAACCGGCGGATGGAAAACACTGCTGAGACTCTTACTACTCTCGGGCTTGAATCGGGACGCTGCAAAACAGAACAGGTAGCAATCACCGATTATGACAGAATACCAGGAATCATCAACGGCTTTGTTGACGAGATCGTTGAAATGGGACCGAATCCCTTCAAAGGTTTCTGATGAAGAATCCGGCCGTTTTATAAACCGGTCGGATTCTTTGAAATTCAATTCAGCTAAAAGCAGGAGAATGAAATGGATGTTCAACCGGATTTAGATCTTATCAGAACCTTGAAGGCGACAGGTGGTGACACCCTGAAGATGTGTTATCAGTGTTCAACCTGTGCTGTTGTATGCCCGCTGTCTACTGATGGAAATCCGTTTCCCCGTCAGGAGATGATTTACGCCCAGTGGGGGATGGCAGACAAGTTGCTCAAGGATCCCAACGTCTTTCTTTGCCATCAGTGTGGTGACTGCACAGCCAGTTGTCCCCGGGGGGCAAAGCCCGGGGATGTAATGAGTGCAATCAGGTCCTATGCCTACACCTTTTATGGCTGGCCGAAACCGCTGGCAAAATTGTGTGCCAATGAGAAAGGTCTGCCCTGGCTGGTAGGAATTCCCACCGTGATTATTCTTCTTATGTGGATGATCTCCGGGGGGATGACGATTCCCAGCCATGAGGAATTTGCACAGCATGGTTATACGCAATTCTTCGGGCATTGGGGTTTTAAATGGTATGCGAAGAATATTTTCTTTATTGTTCTTATTATGGTTCCAAGTCTTGGCCTTGCTCTCTATTCCGCCTGGAGAGGTTTGACCACCATGTGGAAAGCCATGCGGAAAGAGGCGGGTCTTGAAGGGGCATATCGGCCTTCGGCAAATCAGGCATGGAAAGAATTTATCTGGCCGTCATTTGTTGAGATTCTGCAACACAAACGGTTTGATGAATGCGGGGAACAACACAACCGGAAAACTGGGCATCTTCCCTTGATGCTGTCTTTCATCGGATTGCTTATTGTTACCCTGTGGTCTCTGTTTCGCCAGGATGTTCTCGGACTTATCTACCCGTCACTGCACGGCCCTCTGCCGATGACTGATCCTTTTAAAGTTTTTGCGAATGTTTGTGCCATTGCTTTAATCTTTGGGATTGCGGTTCTCTGGTCAAATCGAGTTAGACTGGAGAAGGACAATAAGACTCTGCCGACCTTTTTTGACTGGTTCCTGATCTGGGAAATTGCAGCTGTTGGTATCACAGGTATCGGTGCCGAGCTGTTCCGCTGGATGGGAATGCCTGTTGTCGGATATGTTATATATTTCCTTCACCTGGTGTCCATTATGATGCTGTTTCTCTATCTGCCCTATACAAAGCTGGCACATATCCTTTTCAGGACTACTGCCTATGCTTTTGACAAGTATAGAGAAAGCAGTTTTGCCAAACAATAATGCCTGCGCAGCTGCAGCATGATGAAGCCGCCCTTCGGGGCGGCTTTTTTTATGGGTATCCTTATCAGGAAGGTTTTTCTGCCAGCCGTTCTCCACGAGGGGAACGGAGGATCGTTGAAAGATTATGGGGGGAAAGTATTCTCTTAAAAAATGAAAATACGTGTTGCATAAAAAACATTCTTTGTGTAGAATTCTTCCTCTTGTGAGCTGGCGTAGCTCAATTGGTAGAGCTCCTCACTTGTAATGAGGTTGTTGTGGGTTCAAGTCCTATCGCCAGCTCCAATATAAAAAAAAGACTTTACAATTCGCAGGAAACACGATAAAAAGCTTCGTCTTATTCTTGACGATTAAGAAGAAAAGTGTGGAGGGGTTCCCGAGCGGCCAAAGGGAACAGACTGTAAATCTGTCGGCTCAGCCTTCGAAGGTTCGAATCCTTCCCCCTCCACCACTCCTGCAGGATTTAAATTTTGCTCAGCGGGCGGGAATAGCTCAATTGGTAGAGCATCAGCCTTCCAAGCTGAGGGTCGCGAGTTCGAGTCTCGTTTCCCGCTCCATACATTCCTGTTGCAGCAGGTGCCCACATAGCTCAGTTGGTAGAGCGCATCCTTGGTAAGGATGAGGTCACCGGTTCAATTCCGGTTGTGGGCTCCAGTGGGACACTGGTCGTAATTCTGAAGAAACACTTTTCAAAAAGCCTTAGGAGACAACAATGTCAAAGAAAAAATTTGAAAGGACAAAGCCGCATGTCAATGTAGGTACTATCGGGCATATTGACCACGGTAAGACCACCCTGACTGCTGCAATTACCGCTGTGCTGGCTACCAAAGGTCAGGCTGCGGCTACTGCTTTTGGCGATATCGACAAGGCACCGGAAGAGCGCGAGCGTGGTATCACCATTGCAACTGCCCACGTTGAGTATGAAACACCCAGTCGTCACTATGCACATGTGGATTGCCCGGGCCATGCCGACTATGTGAAAAACATGATCACTGGTGCCGCGCAGATGGATGGTGCTATCCTCGTTGTAGCTGCGACTGATGGCGCGATGCCTCAAACCCGTGAACACATCCTTCTCGCCCGTCAGGTAGGTGTTCCGGCAGTTGTCGTATTTCTTAATAAGTGCGACATGGTTGACGATGAGGAGCTGCTTGAACTCGTTGAGATGGAACTCCGTGAGCTTCTTGACAACTATGAATACCCCGGAGATGACATTCCGTTCATCAAAGGTTCTGCTTTGCAGGCACTTCAGAACCCGACAGATGAGGTAAAGACAAAATGTATCTGGGAACTCATGGATGCTATTGATACCTATATCCCTGAGCCGGTACGCGAAATTGACAAGCCGTTTATCATGCCGGTTGAGGATGTGTTCTCTATCTCCGGTCGTGGTACTGTCGCAACTGGTCGTGTCGAGCGCGGGATTATTCGCGTTGGCGATGATGTGGAAATCATTGGGATTCGTCCTACTCAGAAAACCACCTGTACCGGCGTCGAAATGTTTCGCAAACTCCTTGATGAAGGTCAGGCCGGTGATAATATCGGTGCGCTTCTTCGTGGTGTGAAACGTGAAGAGGTTGAGCGCGGTCAGGTCCTTGCTGCTCCGGGTACGATTAAACCTCACACCAAATTCAAATGCGAATGCTATATTCTCGGTAAAGAAGAAGGTGGTCGTCATACCCCATTTTTCAATGGCTACCGCCCGCAGTTTTACTTCCGAACAACTGACGTTACAGGTGTAGTTGAGCTTGCTGAAGGTGTTGAGATGGTAATGCCTGGTGATAATATCACTGCAGCGGTTGAACTCATTACCCCTATCGCCATGGATGTTGGACTTCGTTTTGCTATCCGTGAAGGTGGACGTACGGTTGGAGCTGGAGTTATCAGCGAGGTCATTGCTTAAGACTCTTTAGCATTAATAGAAGAGCACCCTGTCTGAATTGACAGGGTGTTTTTTCTGTATAGGAACCGGTTATGAGAGAGATTATTACACTTGCCTGTGAAACGTGTAAGCAGCGCAATTATACAACGACAAAAAATAAGAAAAGTACCCCTGGCAAGCTTGAATTGAAAAAGTATTGCCCTTTTTGCCGAACTCACACCCCACATAAAGAAACCAAATAAATAGTGCAGGCCAGTAACTCTAATTGGTAGAGTGCCGGACTCCAAATCCGGAAGTTGGGGGTTCGACTCCCTCCTGGCCTGCCATTTTGTGTCGAATGTGAGGATACGATTTATATCGGGAATCAGCAGGGAGTGCGTACGAGTATGGCTTCGAAAGGTAATAAGGCTGAAAACGTAAAAAAGACGATTCCATGGTTTGCTCCTTCGCAGATGAAAAAGTTTGCTGGCGAAGTTAAGGCAGAATCTCTGAAAATAGTATGGCCTAACTGGAAGACGACTCTTGGTTTAACCGGGATCGTCGTCGTTTTGTCTCTGGTCATATCAATTTATCTCGGTTCTGTGGATCTGCTCCTTGGACGTATTATCTCGTCTATCTTACGATAAGCTGACCGGCCCCCCCGCGTGTTGGTCTTTCAGGGGATTAATCTTTTATAAAGAGAAATATATGGCCAGGCAATGGTATATCATACAAGTCCATTCCAGCTTTGAAGAGAAGGTTAAAATTGCCCTCGAGAAGCAGATTAAAAAAGAGAATCAGGAGGAGTCCTTCGGCGAAATACTTGTTCCTACTGAACAGGTTGTCGAGATGGTGAAGGGTGTCAGGAAAACTTCTTCAAGAAGGTTCTTCCCTGGATATATGCTGGTCAGCATGGACCTTAACGATGCTACATGGCACACTATTCATTTGAATCATGTTGTGGGGTTTGTCGGAGATGATCAGAACCCTGTTCCACTGTCAGATGATGAGGCCGGTAAAATAATAGGACGCATTCAGGCTGGCTCAGAAAGACCTCGCCCCAAAGTAATGTTTGATATCGGTCAGGTCGTTCGAGTTATTGATGGGCCGTTTGCCAATTTTCAGGGTGCTGTTGATGCAGTATTTCCTGAGAAGGGCCGGGTGCGGGTCATGGTATCTATTTTCGGCAGGGAGACACCTGTTGAACTTGAGTTTGTCCAGGTGGCAAGCACATAATCTTTTATCAAGGCAGTGTTGGGTTTGCATCCGGCCTGCCATAAGTTTGTTTGGAGTAGAGCAATGGCTAAAAAAGAAATGGCGTACATTAAGTTGCAGATTCCTGCAGGGAAAGCCAATCCTTCTCCGCCTGTCGGTCCGGCACTTGGACAGCATGGCGTCAACATTATGGAATTCTGCAAGGCTTTCAATGCAAAGACACAATCTCTTGGTGATACAATCGTTCCGGTTGTAATTACCGTATATCAGGATCGTTCCTTCAGCTATATTACCAAGACGCCTCCTGCATCTGTATTGCTTCTCAAGGCTGTCGGCTTGCAAAAGGGCTCTAGTAACCCCAAAATTGATCGTGTCGCAGAACTGGGACGTGATAAAATTCGTGAAATTGCTGAGATAAAAATGCCCGATTTAAATGCGTATGATATCGAAAGTGCCATGAAAATTGTCGAAGGGACTGCTCGTTCTGCTGGAATCACTGTCGTCGACTGATTTAAAATTTTACTGCTGTCCGGACAAGATCCGGAAGAAGCAGGAGGCGAAGAACAATGCCGAAGCATGGAAAACAATTTAGAAATAAGCTGGAAAATATTGATCGTTCAAGTCAATACCGGATGGAAGAGGGGATTGCTCTTGTAATGAAGTCTTCTTATGCAAAATTTGATGAGACCTTTGATGTGGCAGTGAGACTTGGAGTTGATCCACGTCAGGCGGATCAAATGCTTCGCTCTTCAGTTTCTCTTCCCCATGGGAATGGGAAAGCCACTCGGGTTCTTGTTTTTGCGAAAGGACCAAAAGAAGAAGAGGCGAAAGAAGCCGGTGCCGATTATGTCGGTGGAGAAGATCTGGTTGAGAAGATTAAAGGCGGATGGCTTGAATTTGATAAGACTGTCGCTACTCCTGATATGATGGGGGTTGTTGGGAAGATTGGTCGTGTTCTTGGACCGAGAAATCTGATGCCGAATGCCAAGCTTGGGACTGTTACCATGGACGTTGGTACCATTGTCAAGGAAATCAAAGCTGGTAAGGTTGATTTCCGCGTTGACAAGGCTGGTATTGTCCATGCCGGCATTGGTAAAATCAGCTTTGGAGCAGAGAAACTTACTGAAAATCTCACTGCCTTTGTTGCCAAATTGATTCAGATGAAACCTTCCAGCAGCAAAGGTATTTATTTGCGCTCTATAACCATCTCTTCCACCATGAGCCCTGGGGTCAAGCTGGACCAGCTGGATGTTCGCTCCATGATAAAGAATTAATTAACGTAGAATTTCTTTTATCCCAACAGATACAAGAATATTTGGAACTGTAGTCGAAGACAGCAGGTACTTTAAGTTTAATCGTCGTATGGCGACCTGCCGAGACATTGGATTTGTGGAATTCTTTCCGCTGTGTCATGTAACTGCTGTTTCGAAAACCATTAATTTCAACTTAAGGAGGATTACTTTGAATCGTGATGAAAAAGTGGCGATTGTTTCCGCGTTGAGCGACTCGTTCAATCGAGCGAAGCTTACCGTTGTCGCTGATTATTGTGGTTTGAAAGTCTCTGAATTTCAACAGGTTCGTGTTGACCTGAAGAAATGTGATTCAGAGATTCGTGTGGCAAAAAATACTCTCCTGAAAAGAGCAGTTGAAGGTACAGACCTGGCGGGCATGGGTGATGCATTCACTGGTACTACCGCTGTCGTTACGGGTTATTCCGATCCGGTCGGGCCAGCTAAGGCGTTGGCTCAATTTGCGGATAAACACGACAAGTTTGTAATTCGTTCTGTTGCTCTTGATGGTCAAAGCATCCCCATTGAAGATCTGGTTGCACTGTCTAAACTCCCTTCCCGGGAAGTTATGCTTGGTCAACTTGTCTCGACATGGAACAATGTTCCTACTGGACTTGTTCGAGTCCTGAGTGGGGTGCCGCGTAATTTTGTCTATGCCTTACGGGCAATTCAGGAGCAGAAGGAAGCCGCTTGATTGTTTTTTTGAATGAGTGGCAAACTAATACAATACACCGTAAAACGATATAAAAGAGGGCAATATCATGGCTGTAACTAAGGAAGAAGTAATTGATTTTATCGCGGGAATGTCTGTTCTTGAACTCTCTGAACTTATCAAAGAATTCGAAGAAAAATTTGGTGTTTCTGCTGCTGCACCCGTTGCCGTTGCTGCTGCTGGTGCTGGAGATGGTGCTGCTGCTGTCGAAGCTCAAACAGAGTTTGACGTATTCCTGGCTGAAGTTGGCGGCGAAAAAATCAAAGTTATTAAAGAGGTTCGTGGTATTACCGGCCTCGGTTTGAAAGAAGCCAAAGCACTTGTTGAAAGTGCACCCGCTTCGTTGAAAGCAGGTGTCACAAAAGAAGAAGCTGAAGAGATCAAAGGAAAACTTGAAGCTGTAGGTGCCAAGGCTGAAATAAAGTAATTGCTCAAAGGTTGTTCTCTTTGACAACCCTGCCAACTTTGAAGACACGCTGCGGGGCTATGCTCCGTGGCGTGTTAATGTTTGTACAGGATTGTAGACAGAAACCTTTTTCCGAACTTAACTGTGCGGAATCAAATAGAAATTCCTTCCCGTTGCGCCATTAATTTCCCCTCTGAAAATGGCGCAATGGTTCCAAAAGGGAGAATCGAGGCGCCAGCCCGAATATGAAAGAGCTTTTGGAAGTGGATAAAGGAAAAATGAGCGGAAGTAATATACGGGGTGACTGGCCTCGTGATTAAGCCGAGGTGCATACGTGCGCCCCGGCATATTGTCGTTTGTGACTGCAATTTCAACGTGTTGTTCAGCAGCACTTCCAACCACGAACAGACATAGATTACTCCCCCGAAGATATATCGCAAGTTGAAAATACTCATTGGCAACAATATTCAGTCAGAAAAGGTCTGTATGGCCTGTTGAGGCTGTGTTTGTGATCTTTGATATATACATAAACCAGGCAATTCCGAGGAACAATATGGAAATAGTACGTAAGAACTTTGCCAAAGCAGATACTTTGCTTGAGCCACCGCATCTTATCTCCATGCAGAGAATCTCCTATGAGAAGTTTCTGCAGATGGAAGTGGGTCCCGATGACAGGGAAGAGGCTGGTCTGCAGGGGATTCTGAATGATGTATTCCCCATTAATGATTTTAATGGAAAGTGTTCGCTGGAATTCGTCAGATACACTTTTGGTGAGCCTAAGTATACAGTTCAGGAATGCCTGCAGCGTGGAATGAGCTATGATATTCCACTGAAGATTGTTGTACGTCTTATAACCTTTGATGTAGATGAAGAAACTGGAGTTCAATCAATCCGGGACATTAAAGAACAGGAAGTCTTTCTTGGTTCTCTGCCGTTAATGAGTGGCGAGGGTGTCTTTATTGTCAACGGCACGGAGCGGGTTATCGTGTCGCAACTCCAGCGTTCTCCGGGACTCTTTTATACACATGACAACGGGAAAAGTCATGCCAGTGGAAAGCTTCTCTACTCGGCACGAATCATCCCTGTGCGCGGGTCGTGGATCGACCTTGAATTTGATATCAAAGATGTTCTGCATGTTCGCATTGACCGTCGACGGAAGTTCCCGGTTACGACTCTCTTAAAAGCGATGGGGTATACGGCCGAAGAACTGCTCGAAAAGTTCTATGCCATTCGTACAGTCCTTGACAAGGAAGAGGCTGGCTACGCTATCAGTTTCGATGTGGAGCTTATCAAAGACCAGCGTCTTGAAGCTGACCTTATCAATCCAAAAGACGGTGAGCTTCTCGCAAAAAGGAATAAGAAGGTCTCCCGCGCCCTCTGCAAGAAGATTGTGGCTGCCGGAATCCACTCTATCACTATTGGACCTGAGCGTCTTGCGGGGATGATGCTGGCCAAAGGAGTCATTAATCCTAAAGATGGAGAACTCCTTGTACCCTGTAATACCGAGATAACGGAGACTCTTCTCGAAAGTTTTAAAGAGCTGGGGATTAAAGAGTTTCAGGTTCTTCATATTGACGGGGTTCAACATTCTGACTCTTTCAGTAAAACTCTTGCTCTTGACAAAGCAGCAACAAAGGACGCAGCACTTATTGAGATTTATCGCCGTCTGCGCCCTTCAACACCTCCAACCCCGGAGATTGCTGAAAATTTTTTCAACAATCTCTTTTTCAACATGGATACCTACGATCTTTCCATTGTTGGTCGATATAAGATTAACGCAAAACTCGGAATTGACGTAGATATTGAGAACCGGGCACTCACAAAAGATGATATCCTGCTCGCTGTGCGCCATCTTGTAACAATCAAGGATACCCAGGGCAAGATTGATGATATTGATCATCTTGGTAACCGTCGTGTACGTACTGTTGGAGAACTTGTCCAAAATCAGTATCGTACCGGACTGGTTCGCATGGAGCGCGCTATCAAAGAGCGCATGAACAATCAGGACGTTGAGACTCTCATGCCTCATGATCTGGTCAATCCCAAACCGATCACAGCTGCTATCAAAGAGTTCTTTGGTACGAGCCAGCTGTCTCAGTTTATGGACCAGACAAATCCTCTTTCCGAGGTTACTCATAAAAGACGCCTTTCAGCTCTCGGCCCCGGTGGTCTCTCCCGCGAACGTGCAGGCTTTGAAGTTCGTGACGTCCATCCCACTCACTACGGACGAATCTGTCCTATTGAAACTCCTGAGGGACCGAACATCGGGCTCATTGTTTCGCTTGCAATTTATGCCACCGTTAATCCGTATGGTTTTATTGAGACACCTTATCGTGTGGTCAAGGATAAAATTGCACTCGACGAAGTGAAGTATCTCAGTGCCCTGCAGGAACGCAAGCAATTCATCGCTCCTGCGTTGACACCCCTTGATGCAAATAAGTGCATTGTTCCAGATACACTCATTGTTCGTGAAGAAGGAGAGGTATCTGCAACTACTGCTGACAATGTCACCTACCTCGATATTGCGCCGAATCAAATGATTTCTGTTGCTGCATCACTTGTTCCTTTTCTGGAAAATGATGATGCCAACCGTGCATTGATGGGCGCGAACATGCAACGTCAGGCTGTTCCTCTTCTGGTTACAAAAGCTCCTTTTGTCGGGACCGGAATGGAACGGAGTGTGGCTCATGACTCTGGTGCATGCCTTTTGAGTGCCAGCTCAGGTGTTGTGGAAGAATCAGACGCCAGTCGTATTGTGGTTCGTTATGATGAGCCGGGAACTGATGGATACGAGACAGGTGTGGCTGTATATCGACTTGAAAAATATAAAAAGTCAAACCAGAATACCTGTTTCACCCAGCATCCTATTGTTACTCCGGGAACCCGGGTCAAAAAAGGGGATGTTCTTGCCGATGGACCCTCCTGTGAGGCCGGCGAGATGGCTATCGGTAAAAATATTACCATCGCCTTCATGCCATGGCGTGGATACAACTACGAGGACTCTATTCTGGTAAACGAACGTCTGCTCAAACAGGACGCGTTTACCTCTGTCCATATTGAGGTCTTCGAAACCATGGCTCGGGATACCAAGCTTGGCAAAGAAGAGATTACCCGCGATATTCCCAATGTCAGCGAAGAGACTCTTCGTAATCTTGATGACTCTGGAATTGTTCGCATTGGAGCTGAGATTAATGCCGGTGATACACTTGTCGGCAAGGTTACTCCAAAAGGGGAGACTGTTTTGTCTCCAGAGGAAAAGTTGCTTCGGGCAATTTTTGGGGAAAAGGCACAGGATGTCAAGGATTCCTCACTGCGGGTCCCCCCCGGAGTTACAGGAGTTGTTATCGATGCGAAGGTCTTCTCCCGCAAGGGTGTAGATAAAGATGAACGCTCTCTCTTGATTGAAGATCTTGAGATTGATCGTCTTGACCAGGATAAAAAGGATGAGATTCACAGTCTGAAAAAGGGTGTGTGCAGTGAGATCGGTTCCATTCTTGCGGGGCATACTGCCAAGATGGATCTGAAGTCACCGAATGGAGATGTTGTTGTTGCTCTTGGCAAGAAAATAAAGAGTGATGATGCCCTGAAAATTGGATTTGCGGCATTACGTGACGTGGAATTCTCAGAAAAAATCAGCTGTATTGACCAGATTGACGATATTTATGGGCGCTATGAAAAACAGGCCGGACTGATTACCTCCCGCTATGATGGTATTATTGAGCGCATGAAGAAAGGGGATGATCTGCCTCCTGGTGTCGTCAAAATGGTGAAGGTCTACGTTGCTACCAAACGGAAACTCTCTGTTGGTGACAAAATGGCTGGTCGTCACGGAAACAAGGGGGTCGTTTCAAGAATTCTTCCTGAAGAGGACATGCCGTTTTTTGAAGATGGGCGGACCGTTGATATTGTCCTCAATCCGCTTGGTGTTCCTTCACGGATGAATATTGGTCAGGTGCTTGAGGTCCATCTCGGGTTTGCGGCGAAAAAGCTCGGTGAAAAACTTGAGCTCCTGGCTCGCGAGGCTGCAGTGGGTGAGATTCGTGCAATGCTCGGAAAAATTTATTCCGAGAACGAAATTGAAAGAATCACCTCGGGCAAAAGTGACGAAGAACTCATCGAATGGGCCCGTGCACACGCTGAAGGTATTCATGTGGCAACACCTGTCTTTGACGGTGCTCCGGAAGAGTCTATTCGAGAACTGCTTACCCTTGCAGGCCTCGACGACGTCGGCCAGGTACAGCTTTATGATGGCCTTACCGGGTTGCCATTTGCAAACAAGGTTACCGTTGGTGTCATGTATATGCTTAAACTTCATCACCTTGTTGACAATAAAATTCATGCACGGTCCACTGGTCCCTACTCCCTTGTCACTCAGCAACCGCTCGGTGGTAAAGCGCAATTCGGTGGACAGCGTCTCGGTGAGATGGAGGTTTGGGCGATGGAGGCGTATGGCGCGGCCTATACCCTGAAGGAATTTCTTACCGTCAAGTCTGATGATGTGGAAGGGCGTACAGCAATGTACGAACGTATTGTCAATGGGAAAAACTTTTTGACTACCGGTTTACCCGAGTCTTTTAACGTTCTTATAAAAGAGCTTCAGGCTCTCTGCCTGGATCTGGAACTCATCGAAGAATGAACGTAATTTTGCTGTAACGTATCCGGCTTCGTAAGGGGCCGGAAGGTTTCGACTTTATCCCGGATGAATGCAAATCGGGTATCATATATTAAGTAGAGGTGATTTCGTGGAAGAGTTATTCAATTTTTTTCAAAAACCGAAAGCTTCCCTAAAATTCAACGCCGTTAAAATTTCTCTTGCATCACCTGAGAAAATACTGGATTGGTCTCACGGCGAAGTAAAGAAACCGGAGACGATTAACTACAGGACCTTCAAGCCGGAACGCGATGGCCTGTTCTGCGCCAAGATCTTCGGGCCGGTTAAAGACTTCGAATGCAACTGCGGCAAGTACAAGCGGATGAAACACCGTGGAGTTGTCTGTGAAAAGTGCGGGGTTGAAGTTATCCAGTCGAAGGTACGTCGTGAACGTCTCGGTCATATTGCTCTCGCAGCTCCGGTTGCGCACATTTGGTTTTTGAAAAGTCTTCCCTCAAAGATTGGTGCAGTTCTCGACATGACGCTTAAACAACTCGAGAAAATTCTCTACTTTGAGCAGTATGCAGTAGTTGAATCAGAAACGGAGGATCTCAAACCAGGTGAAACTCTGACTGAGGACAAATATCGCGAAGCACTTGATGCCTATCCTGGAAAGTTTCGTGTTGGTATTGGTGCGGAGGCTATTCGTGAGCTGCTTGCGTCCCAGGACCTTGAATCCCTCTCTGTGCAGTTGCGTGAAGAGATGTCTGCGACCAACAGTCAGACCAAACGGCAGAAGCTGGGCAAGCGCCTCTTTACCATTGAAGCATTTCGTGATTCGGGGAACCTCCCGGAATGGATGATTTTGACCGTTATCCCGGTTTTGCCTCCTGACCTTCGCCCACTGGTACCTTTGGAAGGTGGCCGTTTTGCGACCTCTGATTTGAACGATCTCTACCGGCGGGTTATTAATCGAAATAATCGTTTGAAGAGACTGCTCGAGCTTGATGCACCGGATATCATTATCCGAAACGAAAAACGGATGCTGCAGGAGGCTGTAGATGTTCTCTTTGATAATGGCCGCCGCGGTCGTGTTATTACTGGAGGAAACCAGCGTCCTCTGAAATCTCTTTCTGACATGCTCAAAGGGAAGCAGGGGAGGTTCCGGCAGAATCTTCTTGGTAAGCGGGTTGACTATTCCGGGCGTTCAGTAATTACTGTTGGTCCTCAACTTCGTCTGCATCAATGTGGCATTCCCAAGAAAATGGCTCTCGAGCTTTTCAAGCCGTTTATCTATAACAAGCTTGAAAGTAAGGGACTTGCTTCAACGATCAAATCTGCTCGAAAAATGGTAGAGAGGGAAGAAAAAGAAGTCTGGGACCTTCTTGATGAGGTTGTGACTGAATATCCGGTTATTCTCAACCGTGCGCCTACTCTGCACAGGCTCGGCATGCAGGCTTTCGAGGCGGTATTGATTGAAGGCAAGGCAATCCAGCTGCATCCGCTGGTCTGTACTGCATTTAATGCCGACTTCGATGGTGACCAGATGGCTGTGCATGTGCCGCTTTCTGTTGAGGCACAGGTCGAAGCCCGGGTCCTGATGATGTCCACGAATAATATTCTTTCTCCGGCAAATGGGGAACCAATTATTATTCCGTCGCAGGATATGGTTCTTGGCCTCTATTACATGACCCGTGAGCGGTTGAATGTTCAGGGCGAAGGCAAAATGTTCAGCTCTGTTGATGAGGCTATTATTGCCTATGACTATGGAGAAGTTGACCTCCAGGCTAAAGTCCAGGTCCGCATGGAAGTTGAGACCGACGACGAAGAAGGCAATGTTGTCAGAAAGGTTGAGATGGTTGATACGACCATGGGACGGATTGTTGTCGGGCAGTTGCTGCCAAAGTCCGTTCGCTTTCAGGAAATCAACAAAGTACTGACGAAAAAGGCGCTGGCCAAACTTATTGATCACGTCTACCGTCATGCCGGGACCAAGGATACTGTTATTCTTGCAGACCGCTTGAAGGACACCGGCTACGAATATGCAACTCGCGCCGGGATCTCCATTTGTGTCAGTGATATGAAGATTCCTGATGCGAAAGAGAAGCTGGTTGGTAATGCAGAGAAAGAGGTCGCGGCCATTGAACAGCAGTATGCCGATGGTCTCATAACCTCAGGTGAGAAGTATAACAAAGTTGTTGACTGCTGGTCCCGTGCGTCGGAAGACGTGGCCAACGCCATGATGAATGAAATCAAACTGGAAATTGTGACTGATAAAGACGGGAATAAGGTGGAAACACCAAGTTTTAATTCCATTTTTATCATGGCTGATTCCGGTGCCCGGGGTTCTCGTGACCAGATTCGTCAGCTTGCGGGAATGCGTGGCCTCATGGCCAAACCGAGTGGTGAAATTATTGAGATTCCCATCAAGGCAAATTTCCGTGAAGGCCTCGGAGTGCTGGAGTATTTTACTTCTACTCACGGTGCACGGAAAGGACTCGCTGATACTGCGTTGAAAACGGCGAACTCAGGATATCTTACCCGTCGCCTGGTTGATGTTGCCCAGGAGTCTACCATTGTCATGGAAGACTGCAAAACCCTGGATGGCATGGTTGCTGAACCTTTGATGGACGGAGGAGAAATAATCGTTCCCCTTGGAGACCGTATTCTCGGGCGGGTTGCCCTTGAAGATGTTGTCGACCCCTATGACGAAAGTCTGATACTTGTCAAAGCTGGTGAAGAAATTGATGAAGAGAAGGTCAAACTGATAGAAGAAAAGGGTATTGACAGGGTAGAGATTCGTTCTGCTCTCAGCTGTCGGGCCCGACGGGGAGTCTGTGCTGCCTGTTACGGACGTGATCTGGGACGGGGCCACATGGTGAATATCGGTGAGGCTGTCGGCGTTATTGCCGCCCAGTCAATCGGTGAGCCGGGAACACAGTTGACCATGCGGACTTTCCACGTAGGTGGTGCCGCGAATCGTTCTGTTGAACAGGCTGAGATTAAAACTAATCTTGGTGGAACCGTTGCACTTTCCAACCTGCATACGGTTACCAACTCTGAAGGAATTGAGATCGTCATGAATCGCAGTGCTGTTGTCACCATCAAAGATGACAAGGGCCGTGATCGTGAGCGTTTCAAAATCAATTATGGTGCACAGCTCAATGTCAAAGAGGGACAGCAGGTAGAACGAGACACGGTTCTTGCAGACTGGGATGCCTATACTTTCCCTATTGTTGCAGAGGTTGGTGGTGTTATTAAATACGGAGATATCATCGAAGGTGTTACCATGCAGGAAAAGGTTGACATCGTTACGGGGCGAGCCTCTCTTGTCATTATTCAAACGCAGGCAGGAGCGCAGTTAAACCCTCGTATCTCTGTAAAAGATGAGAAAAAGAAGACAAAGAAACTGGAGGATAGTGATTTTTACGCTCGCTACAGTTTGCCGGTAGGGTCTATTATCTCGGTAAATGAGGGTGATGAAATTCTCCCTGGTACCGTGGTTGGAAAAATTCCTCGTGAGACCAGTAAAAATAAGGATATCACCGGTGGTTTGCCAAGGGTTGCGGAACTCTTCGAAGTTCGTAAACCGAAAGATCCTGCAACAATCACGCAAATTGATGGTCGGGTGAGTTTTGGTAAAGAGCTTAAGGGGAAAAGACGGGTCGTTGTTACCCCTGAACTTGGGGAACCACAGGAATATCTGGTGCTCAAGTCAAAACATATTATCGTTCATGAAGGTGACTATGTTCAGGCAGGAGAACCTTTGATGGAAGGAACTATCATTCCAAATGATATTCTTTCCGTCCTGGGGGTAAAGGAACTTGCGAAGTTTCTCGTGAACGAAATCCAGGAAGTATACAGGTTGCAGGGTGTTAAAATAAATGACAAGCATATTGAAGTCATTGTTCGCCAGATGCTGAAGCGGGTTATGATCGTACAGACCGGAGATTCCAAATTTATGATCGGTGAGGCTGTCGAAATGTGGAAATTTGAAGAAGAACGTGATCTTCTGCTGGCAGAAGGGAAAAAACCGGCTGTAGCAGAGCCTCTTCTTCTCGGGGTGACCAAGGCGTCACTTTCGACAGAAAGTTTTATTTCTGCAGCATCGTTTCAGGAAACGACAAAAGTTTTGACAAATGCAGCAGTAGCCGGACGTATTGACAGACTTGTCGGACTTAAGGAAAACGTAATAATGGGACGGCTTATATCTGCCGGAACAGGCTTGTCCGGGAATTAACGGAGGCTTTCAGGAAAAAAAGTGGGGGAATTTATTCCTTGACAAGGCTTTGATATCGGGGTAAATTCCCTCACTTTCGTGTTTATCGACTGAGGCAGAGATTCAGGGTGCCTCTCAATAGAATTAAAAGGTCGCAACAGATGCCAACAATTAACCAGCTCGTCAGGAAGGGTCGGAAAAAGTCTGTGAAAAAGACCAATACACCGGCCCTTAAAGGGTCGCCTCAAAAACGGGGCGTTTGTGTAAGGGTCTATACAACTACACCGAAGAAACCTAACTCTGCTTTACGGAAAGTAGCAAGGGTCCGTCTCACTAATGGGATAGAAGTTACCTCCTACATCCCCGGGATAGGTCATAATCTCCAGGAACACTCTGTCGTAATGATACGTGGCGGTCGTGTAAAAGACCTTCCTGGTGTTCGTTATCATGTAATTCGTGGAACACTTGACACTCTTGGTGTGGCTGATCGTCGTAAGGGTCGGTCCAAGTATGGAACCAAGAAACCGTCCTGATTACTATCCAACCGGAAAGAGGATATAGATGTCTAGAAGAAGAGCAGCAGAAAGACGGCCGATTGAGCCGGATCCACGGTACAACAGCCTTTTGGTAACCAAGTTCACTAACGGAATCATGGAGCGGGGCAAGAAAAGTCTGGCTCAGCGAATCTTTTATGATGCTATGGATCTCGTTGATGGAAGGGTAAAAGACGAAGAACCTCTGGTTGTTTTTGAAGAGGCTATGGAAAAAGTTCGCCCACGGGTTGAGGTGAAGTCGCGTCGTGTAGGCGGGGCAACGTATCAAGTACCGATGGAAGTACGGCAGACTCGCCGAAATGCTTTGGCAATTCGGTGGATCATCAACTTTGCACGTTCCCGGTCCGGCAAGTCCATGTCCGAGAAATTGGCAGCTGAACTTGTTGATGCGTATAACAACCGCGGAGCTGCAGTGAAGAAACGGGATGATACCCACCGTATGGCAGAAGCAAACAAGGCGTTTGCACACTATCGCTGGTAAGTGTGGTCTTGGTGATCTCGGGCTGGCGGTAGAAAACTTCATTTGTAAAGGAGAGTTTTATGGCAGCCCGGAGCACTCTTGCTGATGTTCGTAACATCGGTATTATGGCGCATATTGACGCTGGTAAAACGACGACGACAGAGCGCATCCTTTATTATACGGGGCGCTCATACAAAATTGGAGAGGTTCACGATGGCGCAGCTGTCATGGACTGGATGGAACAGGAGCAGGAGAGGGGAATTACGATCACCTCGGCAGCAACAACCTGCTTCTGGAATGATAAAAAAATTAACATCATAGACACTCCTGGTCACGTCGATTTCACTGTTGAAGTCGAAAGATGTTTGAGGGTTCTTGATGGTGCTGTTGCAGTTTTTGACGCAGTTGCAGGTGTTGAACCTCAGTCTGAGACGGTTTGGCATCAGGCTAATAAGTATCACATCCCCCGTATCTGTTTTGTGAATAAAATGGATCGTGTGGGTGCTGATTATGCCCGATGCATAAGCATGATGGAAAAGCGCCTGGGTGCAAACCCTCTCCCTGTTCAGATCCCTGCGGGGCGGGAAGCAGATTTTGCTGGTGTTATTGATCTTATTGAGCAAAAGCTGGTGTTGTTCAGTGAAGAAAATCTTGGCCAGGATGTTGTGAAAACAGACATCCCGGCTGAGTATCTTGATACATTCACGGCCGCACGTATGAATCTTCTCGAGAAGTTGGCCGACTTCGATGAGGAGATCATGGAAAAATACTTAAATGATATTGAAATATCATCAAAAGAAATTCACCGTGCCATTCGTACGGCAACATTGAAGCTTGAACTGGTTCCAGTATTTTGCGGGAGCGCATTTAAAAACAAAGGCGTGCAGCCTCTTCTTGATGGCGTCGTTGCGTATCTTCCTTCCCCTCTTGAGGCGGGGATTGTGAAGGGGCTTGGGGCTGATGGAGAAGAGATTGTAAGGAAACCTGATGCCAGGGAGCCTTTTTCCGGTCTTGTTTTTAAGCTGATGTTTGATCCTTTTGTTGAAAACCTCGCTTTCTTGCGGGTTTATTCTGGAAAAGTGTCAATCGGCGACAAAGTGTATAACCCGGTGAAGAGGAAGCAGGAGAAAATCTCCAAGATTATGCGGCTTCACGCCAATAAGAGAGAAGAGGTCTCGGAGGTAGAGGCCGGTGACATCGTTGCTCTGGTGGGGCTTAAATTTACGACTACTGGAGATACTCTTTGCGGTAAGGGTGACAACATTGTCCTCGAAAGCATGGATTTTCCGGAACCTGTGATCGGTGTAGCTATTGAGCCTTCCAGCAAGGCTGAAGAAAAAAATCTTGAGGATGCACTCTCTAAAATTGCTCTTGAAGATCCTTCTTTTACGGTTGCAACAGATGGAGATACTGGTCAGACGATCATAAGAGGGATGGGGGAACTTCATCTCGATATTATAGTCGACAGATTGATTCATGAGTTTAAAGTTGCTGCACGGGTTGGTACTCCGCAGGTTGCATATAAAGAGACTGTTTCAATCTTGAGTCGAGCCGAAGGGCGTTTCGAACAACCGGCTGGAGGCAGGAATCAGTACGGGCACGTAGTCCTTGAGCTTGAACCTCTTGAACGGGACAAGGGTATCGAATTTGTCAATAAGGTCAGTGAGGATACCATCCCTTCAGCGTATCTTAATGCGATCAAAAAGGGTATCATCGATACTCTGGATTCCGGCCCGCTTGTTGGATATCCATTGACGGATATCCGGGTACAACTGGTCGGTGGTTCCTATCATGAAGAAGATTCCACGGAGATGGCCTTCGGTGTCGCAGCTGCTGTCGCTGTACGAAAAGGTGCAGCAGAGGCACAGCCTGTTTTGCTTGAGCCCGTGATGAGTCTGGAAGTAACAACTCCGGAAGATTATGTTGGGGATGTTATTGCCGACGTTAACATGAAAAGAGGAAAGGTCGTTGGGGTTGATTCTCTGGGGGTTGTGCAGGTTGTTCGAGCTGAAGCCCCACTCTCTGAATTGTTTGGCTACTCAACTTCTCTGAGATCCCGTACACAGGGACGGGCTAATTTCTCAATGCAGTTTAAACATTATGACGTGGTTCCTGCCCAGAAGGCAGAGAAAATTATTAAAAAGATTAGAGGGATTTAGTTCTCGGAGTTTTTGGTTCGTTATGTCAAAGAAAAAATTTGAAAGAACAAAACCGCATGTCAATGTGGGCACTATCGGGCATATTGACCACGGTAAAACTACACTGACTGCTGCAATCACCGCTGTCCTTGCTACAAGAGGTCAGGCGGATTCCACTGCTTTCGGCGATATCGACAAAGCTCCTGAGGAGCGTGAACGCGGTATTACTATTGCAACTGCTCATGTTGAGTATGAGACGCTCAATCGTCACTATGCTCACGTGGATTGTCCCGGCCATGCTGACTATGTAAAGAATATGATTACCGGTGCTGCACAGATGGACGGAGCCATTCTTGTCGTGGCTGCAACCGATGGTGCAATGCCTCAAACCCGAGAGCATATACTTCTTGCCCGTCAGGTTGGTGTTCCTGCAATCGTCGTATTTCTCAATAAATGTGATATGGTGGACGACGAAGAGTTGCTTGAACTTGTAGAAATGGAACTTCGTGAACTCCTTGATAACTACGAGTACCCTGGAGATGATATTCCTTTTATAAAAGGATCTGCACTGCAGGCTCTCGAAAATCCGGCTGATGAGGTAAAGGCAAAATGTATCTGGGATCTCATGGATGCTGTAGACGCCTATATTCCTGAACCGCAACGAGAAATTGACAAACCATTTATCATGCCGGTTGAAGACGTGTTTTCTATCTCCGGTCGTGGTACAGTTGCCACCGGTCGTGTTGAACGTGGCATAATCCACGTTGGCGACGAAATTGAGATTGTTGGTATTCGTGATACCCAGAAAACCACCTGCACCGGCGTCGAGATGTTTCGTAAGCTTCTTGATGAGGGGCGGGCTGGTGATAATATCGGGGCACTCCTTCGCGGGGTGAAACGTGAAGAAGTGGAGCGTGGCCAGGTTTTGGCTGCTCCCGGTACGATTACTCCTCATACAAATTTTAAGTGTGAGTGTTATATCCTTGGCAAAGAAGAAGGTGGTCGTCATACTCCATTCTTCAACGGTTACCGTCCGCAGTTTTACTTTCGAACGACTGATGTAACCGGAGTAGTTAAACTTGCTGAAGGTGTCGAAATGGTTATGCCCGGTGACAATATTGCCGCTGAGGTAGAGCTTATTACTCCCATCGCTATGGACGTTGGCCTCCGTTTCGCTATTCGCGAAGGTGGACGTACCGTTGGCGCCGGGGTCATTAGTGAAATTATTGCGTGAAAAAGGTGTGTGATGATACCTACTGAAAAAATTCGAATTCGTTTAAAAGCGTACGATCACAAACTTCTTGATCAATCAACATCTGAAATTGTTGATACTGCAAGAAGAACAGGTTCTGCGGTGGCTGGTCCCATTCCGCTTCCGACTTCAATTAACAAATTTTGTGTCTTACGTTCTCCCCACGTTAACAAGAAGTCTCGTGAGCAGTTTGAAATGAGGACTCATCGACGTCTCCTTGATATCCTTGAGCCGACTCAGCAGACTATTGATTTGTTGATGAAGCTTGAACTGAGTCCCGGGGTTGATGTTGAGATCAAACTGCCCTGATGGCAGTTAATATAAATTGAAGCTTTAGGTAATATTATGCCAAAGACAATGGGTGTATTGGGTAGGAAGGTCGGCATGACCCGCATTTACACCGAGGTCGGGGAGGCTGTCCCGGTTACGGTTGTGCAAGCAGGTCCCTGTAAAGTATTACAGGTCAAGACCAGAGGAAAGGATGGTTATAACGCTATCCAGGTTGGGTTTGCAGAAAAGAAAGCCCAGCGTATTAATAAAGCCTTGACCGGACATTTTAAAAAGTCGGATTCAGAAGGGTTCTATTTTATACGAGAATTTCGCGTTGATGGTGATTCAGATTATAAAGTGGGACAGGTTATCTCTCTGGATGAGGTTCTTAAAGCTGGCGATACGGTTGATATTCAAGGTACTGGTAAGGGTAAAGGATTTCAAGGTGTTATCAAACGCTATGGTTTTGCAGGTGGTGGGTCAGGACATGGCTCCATGTTCCATCGCGCTCCAGGTTCAATCGGATGCAGTGCCTGGCCAGCCAGGGTTGTTAAGGGGAAGAAACTCCCTGGCCGCATGGGTGGAGATACCGTATTGCGGAAGAATGTAGAGATTGTTGCAGTTCGGGCTGATGAGAATGTTGTCCTTTTTAAAGGACCTCTGCCAGGTGCGCAAAACGGTCTGCTTAAAATATTCACTAAGTGATATCAGGCAGTGTAAGGTTCGAGGAGATAGTTATGTCAACTGTAAATATAGTAAATACCAGCAACGAGAATGTCGGTGAGATTGAGCTGAATGACGCCGTCTTTAATCGTGAGGTAAAAATCCACATTTTGCATGAAGTGGTGCGAAAACAACGTGCTGCAAAGCGCTCAGGGAATGCCTGCACCAAGACTCGGATAGAGGTTCGTGGTGGAGGACGTAAACCCTGGAGACAAAAAGGGACGGGCAGGGCTCGGGCTGGGAGCAACACATCTCCAGTATGGAGAGGTGGTGGTGTCGCATTCGGACCAAAACCTCGGAGTTATGATTTTAAAGTTAATCGTAAAGTTCGGCAACAGGCCGTTGCAATGGCTTTGAGTGCCCGCCTTCAGGAAGGAAATCTTATTGTTCTGGATGACTTCCAGATGTCTCAGGTTAAAACAAAAGACTTTGTCGGAATTATGTCGGGTCTGGAAATTCAAAATGGCCTCATCATTATGGACGAAGGTACTGACAACCTTCAGAAGTCTTCTCGTAATGTCCATGGCTATAAAGTTATGTCCAGCGAAGGATTAAACGTCTACGATATTCTTTTGCACAAGAAGCTCATTCTGGTGAAACCAGTTATTGAAAATATTGAGAAGAGGGTACTTGCATGAAAAATATTTATGAGGTACTTCAGGGGCCCTGTCTCACTGAGAAAGCATCAATTTTGCAGGAAGTCACCGGAAAAGTAACTTTTAAAGTAAATCCTGACGCCAACAAGATTGAAGTCAAAAGGGCAGTGGAAAAGATGTTTGATGTGAAGGTGAAGAACGTTCACACCGTTTCAGTGCCGGGTAAAGAAAAAAGGACAGGAAAGGCTATCGGTTCTACACGAAAGTGGAAAAAAGCCTATGTTACCCTGGCTGAAGGGACAATTGATTTTACCAGTGAACTGTAGGTCGTTACTGGGAGAATCTTCGCTGAAGAAATCATAATCTATCACATTCATAATGATGGAGCGATTGGGAAATCATGGCTATTAAAGTATACAAACCAACATCTGCAGGGAAGCGGCAACATGTCTCTGCCCGCAGCTCGGAACTTTCCGCTCAAGGACCAGAGAAGAGTCTTGTCTGCAGCTTGAATCGCAGTGGCGGTCGTAATAATTACGGACGGATGACATCACGTCATATCGGTGGCGGACATAAAAGAAGATACCGAATCATTGATTTTAAACGAAACAAGGTTGATATTACGGCAAAAGTAATCTCAATCGAGTATGATCCAAACCGATCGGGTAATATTGCGCTGCTCTGTTATGCTGATGGTGAAAAGAATTACATTCTTTCTCCTGACGGAGTTTCAGTCGGGGACAATATTGTCGCCGGTAACAGTGTGGACATCAAGCCTGGGAATTGCCTGCCTCTCGTGAGCATCCCGCTTGGTACAGTTATTCATAATATTGAGATGAAGATCGGGAAAGGTGCGCAGATGGTGCGCAGTGCCGGAACCTCAGCTCAATTGATGGCGAAGGAAGGGGCGTATGTTCTTGTTCGCCTTCCCTCTGGTGAAGTTCGCAAGTTCAACAATCTCTGTCGTGCCTGTATTGGGCAGGTCGGTAATCGTGAACACGAAAGCCAAAAACTTGGTAAAGCTGGTCGTAATCGCTGGAAAGGGCGTCGCCCCCATGTTCGTGGTGTTGCCATGAACCCTGTTGATCACCCGATGGGTGGTGGTGAAGGTCGCAGTTCTGGTGGACGTCATCCCTGTACACCCTGGGGTGTCCCAACAAAAGGCTACAAAACGAGGACGAATAAGTCTTCAAATAAAATGATTGTCAAGAAAAGATCGTAAGCGGAGGGGTAGCTATGTCACGTTCGATTAAAAAAGGTCCTTTCATTGATGACCATCTTCAAAAGAAAATAGATATCGCCAATGATAGTGGATCCCGTAAAGTAATTAAAACCTGGTCTCGTCGTTCAGATATCAGCCCGGAAATGGTTGGGTTGACTTTTGCTGTACATAATGGCAGAAAGTTTATTCCGGTGTTCGTTTCTGAAAATATGGTAGGTCATAAACTCGGTGAGTTTTCTCCAACGAGAACGTTTTATGGACACACATCCGATAAAAAAGGAATCAAGTAAGATGTTAACAGGGCTTTCTACTATGGCCCATCGGGAGTAAAAAACAAATGGAAGCAACTGCAGTTGGAAAGCATATCAGGATATCTCCACAGAAGGCGCGGCTGGTTGCTGATGTCGTCAGAGGTCTGGGCGTGGATGAGGCAATTACCACTCTTCGGTTTATGCCAAAAAAAGGTGCAGCTATAATCCAGAAGGTTGTTGAGTCAGCGGTAGCTAATGCTACGCAGAATGCCGCAGCTGATGTAGATAATCTTTACATTAAGAAAATCTGTATTGATGATGGCCCGTCCCTCAAGAGGATTCGTCCCCGTGCACAGGGAAGGGCTACGGGAATCATTAAAAGAACAAGTCATATTACCGTTATTCTTGATGAAAATTGATTTTGTTTGCTCTCTAGAATAATACACTTATAGTAACTGATGAATCGTTGGAGGTTATTTTGGGCCAGAAGGTTAATCCAATCGGACTTAGATTGAACATTACCCGTACTTGGGGTTCAATCTGGTATGCGGACAAAGAGTATTCTTCATATCTGGTTGAAGATCAGAAAATAAAAAAATATCTTAAAAAGCGTCTCCAGCATGCTGGTCTTGCAAGTATTGTTATTGAGCGGACCGGAGAACAGGTGCGGCTGAAGTTATCTACCGCCCGCCCTGGGATTGTGATCGGTAAAAAGGGTTCTGAGATAGAGCTTCTTAAAGTTGATCTGGAGAAACTTATATCAAGAAAAGTCTCTATAGATATTCAGGAAGTAAGACGTCCTGAAGCTGATGCACAGCTTGTAGCTGAAAATATTGCGCAACAGCTTGCAAGACGGGTCGCATTCAGAAGAGCGATGAAAAAGGCTGTTACTTCAGCGCTTCGGTTTGGGGTCCAGGGGATTAAGATTTCCTGTTCCGGCCGACTTGGTGGCGCCGAGATGTCCCGTTGCGAATGGGTTCGCGAAGGGCGTGTGCCTCTTCACACTTTGAGAGCTGATATAGACTATGCACTTGCCGAGGCAAATACCACGTACGGTATTATCGGCGTGAAGGTCTGGATATTTAAAGGCGAAGTCTTGAAAGAAGGTGAGGTTACCGCAACTCATTAAGCGGTTACTTGTTTTTTTGGAGAATATTCATGTTAAGTCCTAAGAAGGTTAAACACAGAAAGGTTTTCAAAGGCAGATCTAGAGGGATGGCTTATAGAGGCTCATCTATCGCCTTTGGTGAATACGCGCTTAAAGCTCTGTGTTGTGGAAAAATGAGTTCCCAGCAGATTGAATCTGCTCGGATTGCGATTAACAGAACGATGAAACGTGGTGGTAAGGTTTGGATTCGGGTTTTCCCTGATAAGCCATTAACCAAAAAGCCCGCTGAGACTCGTATGGGAAAAGGTAAAGGAGCTCCTGATTCATGGGTTGCAAAGATAAAACCTGGTACTATCCTGTACGAAGTAACAGGTGTCAGTGAAGATGTGGCAATAGAGGCACTTACTCTGGCTGGGAATAAACTTCCCTTTGCTACCAAAGTGATTGCAAAAAGGAGCGTATTATGAAAATCGATGAGATCCGTAATATGTCGGCCGAAGATATGGACGATAAGCTCAAGAATCTTCGTGTTGAACTGGGGCGTATCAGTTTTCAACATCGGTTGCGCCCTCTTGAGGATACTTCACGTCTTAAAAAAATTAGAACAGACATTGCCAGAATTGAAACTGTCAAGCGGGCTTCTGCCAATTAATTAGAAGCGACAATATTCTGGCTTAGTCGATGACTGGGAAATAGACAATTGACTATTATGAGCGATACAATCAATAAATCCAGAAAGACAAGAACAGGTTCTGTTGTCAGCAACAGGATGGAAAAAAGTGTAGTTGTCAAAGTCGAACGTAAAGTGCGCCATAAACTTTACGGTAAATTTGTTAAAACATGTGTCAAATACCTGGCGGATGATCCGGAAAATCAGTGCAATATCGGGGATACTGTTCTTATTGAAGAGTGTCGTCCTCTGAGTAAGCGTAAAAGATGGCGGGTCAAATCAATTGTGGAACAGGCAGTTTGATAATCGTTCAGTGAGGTCTGGTCCGGTATTTTCAGACCTTTACAACAGGTGATATTATGATACAAACAGAAACAGTACTCAATGTTGCTGATAATTCTGGAGCCAAAAAGATCCTTTGTATTCGGGTTCTTGGGGGGTCTGGCAAACGGTATGCCTCGATTGGAGATGTTATCGTGGTTACTGTTAAGGAGGCTTTACCCAATGCTAAAGTCAAAAAAGGTGATGTGATGAAGGCAGTTGTCGTTCGCACTGCCAAAGAGATCCGTCGCACGGATGATACATGGGTCAAGTTTGATGATAATGCAGCTGTTATGCTGGCGACGGGCGGAGAGCCGCTCGGTACGCGTATTTTTGGCCCTGTTGCCAGGGAGCTTCGTAATCTTGGCTTTATGAAGATTATTTCCCTTGCACCTGAGGCTCTTTGATTGCGACTTTTCAGTAACAGTATTTTGAATATAGAAGGGTTAACACAATGAGACAAGGTAAGACATACCTGAAAAAGAATGATCAGGTTGAGGTTATTGCCGGTAAAGACAAAGGCAGAGTTGGTAAAGTCCTCCGGGTTCTACGTGATGAGAACAAGGCCATTGTTGAAAGGATTAATATAATTAAGCGTCATACCAAAGGACGCGAGATGAATCAACAGGGGCAAATTGTTGAAAAAGAGGCCCCTCTTCATGTTTCAAACATTCAGCTTATCTGTCCCGAGTGTACGAAAGCAGGTCGCATTGGGAAGAAAATTCTTGAAGATGGAACAAAGGTTCGATTCTGCAAGAGCTGTGGCGAATCCATCGACAAAAAATAATTAATCCTAAGATGATCTACGGAGAGTGACAATGAGTGCACTTAAAGACATATATATTAATGAATGTATTCCTTCACTTAAGAAGGAATTCGGGTATAAAAGCGTCATGCAGATCCCGAAGATTGAGAAGGTTGTTCTCAATATGGGGTTGGGGGAGGCTGTTCAAAACCCAAAAATTGTGGACGGTGCTGTTGAAGAAATGACGGCTATTTCCGGCCAGCGTGCGGTAGTAACTCATGCCCGGAAATCGATAGCTACATTTAAGCTGAGAGAGGGGATGCCTATTGGTTGTCGAGTTACTCTCCGCAGGCAGAAGATGTATGATTTCTTAAGTAAATTGATAAATATCGCTCTCCCGCAAGTTCGTGACTTCAGAGGTATTTCGCCCAAAGGATTTGACGGTCGGGGGAATTATTCTCTTGGTGTTCAGGAGCAGATTATTTTTCCTGAAATTGATTATGACAAGATTGATAAAATCAAGGGACTCAATATTACTATCGTTACGAGCGCAAATACTGATGAGGAAGGCCGTTGTCTGCTTCGTGATCTTGGGATGCCGTTCAAAAAATAATTTAATAAAGTACTTTTGTATATTTGGAGGTCGTTTTGGCTAAAAAGTCTATTATCGCAAAGGCGGCACGTAAACCGAAGTTCAGCGTGCGTAAATACAATAGATGTCCCCTCTGTGGGAGACCGCGTGGTTTCATCCGCAAGTTTGGTGTTTGTCGAATCTGTTTTCGTAAATTTGCGTCCAGTGGTGAAATTACAGGTGTTACCAAGTCGAGTTGGTAATTGTCACTTTACGTATAATAAGTTGAAATAAAGGAGTGTTCGCCATGTCCATGAGCGATCCGCTGGCAGATATGCTGACCAGGATTAGAAACGGTGTTAGAGCTAAATTTGAATCAGTAGAAATGCCGAGTTCGAATATGAAAGTCAATGTCGCCAAGGTTCTCAAAGAAGAAGGATTTATCTCGGGTTACACTGTCCAGGATAACAGTATCCAAGGGGTCTTGAAGGTAGATCTCAAATATGGTGCAAATCAGCAGCCCGTTATTATCGGGATAAAACGTGTCAGTAAGCCTGGACTTCGTCGCTATTGTAAAGCCTCTGATATCCCCCGTGTCCTTGAGGGATTTGGTATTGCTATTGTATCAACTTCAAAAGGTGTTGTAACTGATCGTGTTGCACGTTCACTGAACGCAGGTGGCGAGATTATCTGCGAAGTATGGTAACTATATCCGGAGGAAGATAAAATGTCTCGTATAGGTAAGCAACCCATTGCCATTCCGGATGGTGTTAAGATCGAATTGTCTGGTCAGAAAATTACCGTAACAGGTGGAAAAGGTAGCCTTCAGCGTAATATTATTAAAGATATTGGTGTGTTAGTTGAA
Source organism: Desulforhopalus vacuolatus (assembly GCF_016918505.1). Taxonomy (GTDB): domain Bacteria; phylum Desulfobacterota; class Desulfobulbia; order Desulfobulbales; family Desulfocapsaceae; genus Desulforhopalus; species Desulforhopalus vacuolatus. The sequence goes on along the minus strand of NZ_JAFFPZ010000003.1, from coordinate 135,674 downwards.
GATAACCAGATCAAAGTTTCCAACAAAGTCGAATCGACCCGTGTCAATGCTTTTCGTGGTCTTACACGGAGCCTGATTCATAATATGGTTATTGGTGTTACTGACGGATTTAAGAAAGTTCTTCTCATCGAAGGCGTGGGGTATAAAGCTGCTGTCAAGGGCTCCAGTCTGGTTCTTAACGTCGGATACTCAAATCCTGTAGATTTCCCGTTGCCAGCAGCTGTTAGTGCAAAGGTTGACAGTAATACTACTATTCTTCTCGAATCAATAGATAAAGAGCTCCTTGGTCTTGTTGCAGCGAAGATTCGTCAGGTGCGTAAACCTGAGCCGTACAAAGGAAAAGGTATTCGCTATGCAGATGAGCATATTGTCCGGAAAGTTGGTAAATCCGGTGCCTGATCGAAATGTCTGGCTGGGTTGTCCAGACTATTGTCTTTTACGCAAACTGATGACTGAATAAGGAAAAACGGTATAGTCATGTCAAAAACAAATTCAAAAGCTGTCGCGCGGTTGAAGCGCATTCGCAGAATCAGAAAAAAAATATCTGGAACGACTGAACGCCCGAGACTTCGAGTGTTTAAAAGTAACAAGCACATATATGCTCAGATTATAGATGATTCTCAGGGGCATACTCTTATCTCCATGTCGACTCTTGATAAAGGGTATGTCGCAGGAGAAGAAACAGCAAAAGTCCCTGCAGCTAAATCTATTGGTAAAGTTCTTGCCGAACGTGCCAGGGCTGCTGGACTGAACAAAGTTGTATTTGATCGTGGTGGTGCTGCATATCATGGTCGTATTAAATCTCTTGCCGAGGGTGCAAGAGAAGGTGGTCTTGATTTCTAATTTATCCTATGGATTGCAAAAGCACTGGCTTCTTAATAGAGGGGCCTGTCTTCGGAATCTGGAATTTTATATATTTAGGGGGTTCCCTTGTCTGACATGAAACGGGCCAAAGGGTCGGCAGCTGACGATTTGATTGAAAAGATTGTTTTTATCAACCGTGTTGCCAAAGTGGTAAAAGGTGGGAGAAGATTTAGCTTTAGTGCCATTGTTGTTGTCGGTGATGGTAAAGGGAAGGTTGGTTATGGGCTTGGTAAGGCCAACCAGGTTCCTGAAGCGATCCGTAAAGGTGTAGAAAGAGCCCGTAAATCCATGTTTGCTGTTGCTCTTACAGAGTTCTCAATCCCGCATACTGTTGAGGGACATTTCGGAGCCGGACATGTACTTCTCAAGCCTGCTTCTGACGGTACCGGTGTTATTGCTGGTGGCCCTGTTCGTGCGGTGCTTGAAGCGGCTGGTGTATCTAATATTCTTACCAAATGTATTGGATCCAACAACCCTCATAATATGGTAAAGGCGACTCTTGCCGGCCTCAGGGATCTCCGTTCTGCAGAAGAAATTGCAGCGTTGAGGGGGAAAACCGTTGAAGAAATAATGGCCTGATCCAGGTTATCTTATACACCAATATTTCTTATACACCAATATTGTTAGCAGGATGGTTACTATGGCTGAAACAATTACTTTTACACAGGTAAAAAGTGGCATTGGGAGCACCAAAAAAATCAATGCTACTCTCTGCGGTCTTGGACTCACCAGGATGCATAAAACTATTACACGAAAAGACACTCCTGAAATCCGTGGCATGCTTGCCAGGGTTCAGCATCTGATTCGTATTGAGGAGAACTGAAATGATAGATCTTAGTAATCTTTCTCCCAGTGCAGGGGCAACGAAGCAACGCAAGCGTCTTGGACGTGGTCCCGGCAGTGGCCATGGAAAGACTGCAGGTCGCGGTCATAAGGGATTTAAGTCTCGCTCCGGTTCTGGTGTAAAGCCCGGATTTGAAGGTGGACAAATGCCTTTGCAGCGGCGACTTCCTAAACGGGGTTTTACCAACCCTTTCAGCAAGGTGTATGCTTTGGTTTCACTTGATCAGCTTTCGTCTTTCGAAGCAGGATCAATTGTCTCGAAAGATGCTTTGGTTGAAGCTGGTATTGTTCAGTCTGATGCCCTGGTCAAAGTCCTTGCAAACGGGAAAATTGACAAGGCCGTAACCGTGCAGGTTGACAAGGTATCCAGGGGGGCTCGCTCCCTGATTGAGGCTGCCGGTGGACAAGTTGTTGATTAAGGCCCGGAATACGCTTTTGCTTATATAAGTATCACCATGGACAGACAGTCCGGGGTGATACTTTTTTTGCTTATATGAAATTAGTGGCTGTCGGAATATGACTACGCCGCTTACCACTTTTAAAGGGTAGGTTATCATGAGTGGAATTGGAAGTGCTGCCGGGATCCCAGAATTGAGGCGGCGTATTCTGTTTACGTTGATTATGCTTGCTGTCTATCGTATAGGAGTTCAAATTCCGACGCCTGGAATTAATGGCGAAGCTCTTGGTGCTTTTTTTGATCAGAACAGCAAGACACTGTTCGGCATGGTGAATATGTTCTCTGGCGGTGCATTGAAGAACTTTTCTGTGTTTGCTCTGGGGATTATGCCCTATATCAGTGCCTCTATTATTATTCAATTGCTTACAGTAGTGATTCCTCAGCTTGAAGATTTGAAAAAGGACGGGCAGGCCGGCCAGAGGAAAATCACTCAATATACCCGTTACGGGACGGTTTTACTCAGTATTATTCAAGGGGCTTTTATCGCAAGAGGTCTGCAGGGGATGAGCGGGCCTAATGGAGCAGCCATCGTTCAGGATCCCGGAATTCAGTTTATTCTGATGACTATTCTCACGCTGACGACCGGCACGGCTTTTATCATGTGGCTTGGTGAACAGGTGACTGAAAGGGGAGTTGGAAATGGTATCTCTCTCGTTATTTTTGCCGGGATTGTTGCATCCGGTCCTGCTGCAGTTGGCAGTTCTATAAAGCTGATTGAGGCTGGAACGATACCTCCGTTTTATATTCCCATTTTTCTCCTCTTTATGTTTTTTGTTGTTGCGGTAATTGTTTTCTTTGAAACGAGTCAGAGGCGGATACCCATATCCTATGCAAAGAGAGTTGTCGGCAGACGTGTCTATGCCGGGCAGAATTCTCATCTGCCGTTGAAAATAAATATTTCCGGGGTTATTCCACCAATTTTTGCATCCTCTATTATGATGTTTCCTGCGACAATTGGTGCTTTCATCCAGGTTGACTGGGTTCAGAGAGTGAGTTCTGCACTGTCTCCGGGGTCTGTCTGGTATTACCTCTGTTATGTTGTAATGATTGTTTTCTTCTGCTTTTTTTATACAGCTGTTACTTTTAAACCAGATGATGTTGCTGATAACTTAAAGAAAAATGGCGGGTTTATTCCCGGAATTCGTCCAGGGCAGAAAACTGCGGATTTTCTTGATAAGGTATTAACCAGACTTACCGTGGTTGGGGCTGCCTACCTCAGTGTTGTCTGTGTATTGCCTACTGTTCTTATCAGTCAGTTTAATGTGCCTTTTTATTTCGGGGGTACTGCACTTCTTATTGTTGTGGGTGTTGCTATCGATACTATTTCGCAGATAGAATCTCATCTTCATATGCGAAATTATGAAGGTTTTATGAAGCAGGGCAGGGTCTCTGGGCGGAGATGAAGACAATGACCCGAGAGAGATCGTGGCGATTACTCCTTCAAAAATAAAAAAAAAGCTTCCAAAAATCGTGTAAGCTGGTTATAATACCGTTTTTTTAGGACGTTTAAAGGAAATCTCGAGGGATACATGTCAAAAGAAGAAGCTATTGAGGTCGAGGGTACGATTGTTGAGCCTTTACCGAACGCGATGTTTCGTGTTGAACTGGATAATGGACATAAGGTGCTTGCTCATATTTCTGGGAAGATGCGTATGCACTTCATTAAGATTCTGCCTGGTGATCGTGTTACTGTAGAGCTTTCACCCTATGATTTGACCCGGGGGAGAGTTACTTTTCGTACTAAAAATGCTAAAAAGAGAAAATAGAGGGCTTAATTATGAAAGTACGTTCATCAGTTAAAAAGATCTGCAGCGATTGTAAAGTCTATAAGCGCAAGGGTGTTGTGCGCGTTGATTGTAAAGTAAAAAAGCATAAACAAAGACAAGGGTAATTAGCCGTCTATATATCTATAAGCTTTTTCAAGGAGAATTATCTTGGCACGTATAGCAGGGGTTGACCTTCCTAAAAATAAACACATGGACAGGGCATTGACTTATATCCACGGTATTGGATTGACGTCAGCCCGTAAAATTCTTGATGAAGTCGATTTGCCTTACACCATGAGCAGTGATGATCTTGATGGTGAAGATGTGAATCGCATTCGTAAGGTTCTTGAAGCAGAATATGTAGTTGAGGGTGATCGGAGGCGTGCGGTATCCATGGATATCAAACGACTCACTGATCTTGGTTGTTATCGGGGTAGGCGACACAGAATGGGCCTTCCATGCCGTGGACAAAAAACTAAAACCAATGCCAGAACCTGCAAGGGGCCGCGTAGAGGCGCTTCTCGGCGTAAGTAATCGAAATTTAACAGGTGTTAACAATGGCTGTCGCTAAAAAGAAAAAGGTAAAAAAGAACGTATCTGAGGGTGTGGTGTTTGTTTATTCTACATTCAACAATACGATCGTTACTATTTCAGATAAGCAGGGCAATGTCGTATCCTGGTGCAGTGCCGGAGTTCTCGGATTTAAGGGCTCACGTAAAAGCACCCCCTTTGCCGCTCAAAATGCTCTCACTGATGCTGCAAAGAAGGCCTCTGATCTTGGTATGCGCAAGGTTGAAGTACGTGTTAAAGGTCCTGGTCCAGGAAGAGAAGCAGCTCTGCGTGCACTGATTAACACGGGGTTTGAAGTAAACAAAATCAGTGACGTCACACCCATCCCGCATAACGGCTGTAAACCGCCTAAGCGTCGGCGTGTGTAAGCTCATTTTATTTGAATTTTCATTAAACTGAATGGAGGCCGAGGTTGGCTAGAAATGTCGGTGCCGCATGTCGTCGATGCAGGCGAGAAAATATGAAGTTGTTTCTTAAGGGAGATCGCTGTTATTCCGACAAGTGCTCCTTTGAACGTCGGGCGTTCGCGCCCGGGCAACATGGGCAGGCTCGCTTCAAAAAGCAATCGGACTATGCTGTTCAGTTGCGTGAGAAGCAAAAAGTAAAGAGCCTTTATGGACTTCTTGAGGGACAGTTTCATCTTACGTTCCTGAAGGCAGAACGTCAAAAGGGCGTGGCTGGTGAAAACCTTCTTGTCCTTCTGGAGCGCAGACTTGATAATGCAGTGTTTCGCATGGGGTTTGCAGCGTCTCGGAATCAGGCTCGACAGCTTGTCCGTCACAGCCATGTTCTTGTGAATGGTAAAAAAGTGAATATCCCTTCTTTTTTGGTTTCTGAAGGTGATGTTGTGAGTATTCGTGAAAAAAGCCGTACTAATACTGCTGTTATTGACAGTCTTGAAATAGTTGCCCGTCGTGGTGTACCAAGTTGGATTGAGTTGGACAAAGACAACTTCAAGGCCACTGTGAAAGCTCAGCCCAACAGGGACGAGATTACCATGCCTATTCAAGAGCATCTTATCGTTGAACTTTACTCTAAATAATTGAATGGCATTGTAAGGTTTATCGTTTTGTCAGGTCTGTATGGCCATGTCAAAATGATAAACCTTTTTGTCGTAACTTCTTTTATTTATAGTTTTTGTTGTCCCTTTAACATTTTGTTGTCCCTTTAACAGTAAAGGAAATCCATGACTCAGGCAGCAGATGATAAAATTCCGTTTCACCGTAATTGGCTTGAGCTGATTACTCCGGATCGGATTGAAATTGATCCTGACAAGAATTCCGACACATATGGTAAATTTGTCTGCCAGCCTCTTGAAAGAGGCTTCGCGACGACTATTGGTAATTCGCTTCGTAGAATTCTTCTTTCGTCTATTCAGGGTGTAGCTATAACCTCTGTTAAGATTGAGGGGGCGCTCCATGAATTTACTCCCATGAAGGATATCATGGAGGACGTGAGTCAGATTATTCTTAATTTGAAACAGATACGTCTTCGACTTCTCTCTGGTGATTCTCAAAAAGTTACTCTCTGTAAAACCGGACCAGGTATAGTCACTGCAGGAGATATTGATGGGAACCTGATGGTTGAAGTTCTGAATCCTGAGCAAATTGTCTGCACTCTTACCGGAGATGTTACATTCCAGGCTGAGTTGACAGTTGAGTGGGGGAAAGGGTATCAGCCTTCTGAAAAGATGAATAAGGACGATTTGTCGATTGGACAGATTCCGATTGATGCTATTTTTACACCCATCAAGAAGATGCAGCATGTGACATCGCAGGCTCGTGTAGGTCAGCAGACTGATTATGATAAATTGACTCTTGAAATTGAGACGGATGGCAGCCTGAAACCTGAAAATGCATTGGCGTATGCTGCCAAAATTCTCAAGGAACAGATGACCATTTTCATCAATTTTGATGAAGAAAAAGCCCGTTCTCAGGTCGTTAAACGTCAGGAAGAAGAGGTCGAACCTCTGAATCCCTATCTTGACAAGCCTGTAGAGGATCTTGAACTGTCTGTCCGCTCAGCGAACTGCCTCAAGAATGCAGATATCAATTATATTGGTGATCTTGCTCAGAAAACAGACCAGGAAATGCTCAAAACCAAAAATTTTGGTCGCAAATCTTTAAATGAAATCAAGGTTCTTCTCGCTGAGATGGATCTCTCGCTGGGCATGAAATTTGATAATTGGATTCCGCCTCACCAGCGGGCCGAGAGTGAAGAATCGTAATCTTTTATTTGTGATACCCAAGTGGTTGCAAACATTTTGAGGAAAAAGACATGAGACATCAATATGCAGGAAGAAGACTTGGACGGACCACCTCTCATCGGGTGGCCATGCTCAGGAATATGGTTACTTCTTTGTTTGAACATGAGCGTATTGTTACAACTACTGAGAAGGCAAAAGAACTTCGCCCTGTTGCCGAGAAAATGATTACTCTTGGCAAAAGGGGCGATTTACATGCGCGCCGGCAGGCTCTCAGTTTTATTCGAAGCGTAAGTGTAGTTGACAAACTTTTTAATGAAATAAAAGATAAGTTTGAAGATCGGAAAGGTGGGTATACACGTATTCTCCGTACCGGAACCCGGCAAGGTGATTGTGCGAGCATGGCTATCATTGAGCTTGTTGGGTACGAAGAAAAAATTGAGACCCCTGAAGCTTAATTGCTTCTTTTCCCTGATTTTTTTTTGAGCCGGTGTGAAAGATTTTCCTTTCACACCGGCTTTTTTTTTCGTGTTTATCCGTATCCATTTGTGGTTCCTTTTGCAATTTGTAACCACGAATTTTCACGAACAGGGACAACGCATTAAACGAAAACGTTTGTATCCGGAGTTAAGCCGTACAGTGTACCAGAATTATTATGAATAAGATTGGCTGCCACGGAAAACACGGAAGGACACGGAGAACATCAATTATCTCAAAGCAACCACAAGGGCATTCTCATCTGGTTTTTCCAGTAATAATTCGTGGTTCCTTTTGTCGTTTGTAACCACGAATGGACAAACAGGATGCAAAACGGGTTACAACTTAATAGGAATGGTATTATTCGTTGGCAAAAAGTTTTTGCCTTTAAATTCGCCAATAGAAAGTGAAAATGGCATTAAGTAAGGTCAGAACTTAATAGAAATGGTATAAGTTTGATATCGGAGTCTGGGGCTTCCCTCCGGGGATAATTTTTGACTGCAACGAAGAAGAGGGGGCGAAAGACTGGTTCTTCGATGTACTCCTCTGTTTCCCACACAGCCGGATATACCGGAGATGATGCTGTTGAACAGTTGCAAGGTTGCATTAACTTTCTCCTTATGCTAAAATACGGGGTTTATTTTTGCAGGTTGACCAAAGGGGTCTCCCTGTTATTACACACATCCCTGCAGAAACTGGTGCCGTATGTTGCGGTTGATGGGGATGGAGGATTAAACCAGATGGAGAAATACCATGGTTAACGTTTCTGTTCGTGACATGTTACAGGCTGGCGTCCATTTTGGCCATCAGACCAGACGCTGGAATCCAAAGATGAAGCCCTATATTTATGGACCGCGTAACGGTATTTATATCGTTAATCTTGATGTCACCAAAAAACTTTTTGACAAAGCATGTAATTTTATAACGAATGAGGTGAAGCAGGGCGGGGACGTACTGTTCGTCGGGACAAAGCGTCAGGCTCAGGCAATCATTAATGAAGAAGCCTGTCGTTGTGGCATGTTTTATGTCGATCATCGCTGGCTTGGTGGCATGTTGACAAATTTCCAAACGATTAAAAACAGTATTGATCGTTTGAAATCTATTGAATCCATGCAGGCTGACGGCTCCATTAACCGCTTTCCCAAGAAAGAAATTTTGCTTATGGAGAAGGAACGCATCAAGTTGGAGCGCAATGTCGGGGGGATTAAAAATATGAAAAGCCTTCCTTCTGTGATCTTCATCATTGATCCACGAAAAGAATCGATAGCCGTTACTGAAGCAGTGAAATTAGGAATTACGGTCGTTGCTGTTACTGATACGAACTGCGATCCAGACAATATTGATTATATTATCCCTGGGAATGATGATGCCATTCGTTCCATTACACTCATGAGCCATAATATTGCCGAGTCTGTGCTTGCCGGTAAGGCTCTGCGTGATGGTGAAAATGCTTCTGATGAAGCCGTTGCTGCCGCTATGTCTGATGCTGGTGCCGAGATGGCAGCAGCAGGGGACAGCCAGGGGGCAGATGCCTGATTCATGTTGACCCCTTCAATGTGTTAAGAAAAAGGGGTCGCTGTGACGACCCCTTTTCTTTGTACAGGAGACGGTGACTGCGTTCCCTTTTTTAATTGTGCCGCTACCTTTGCGGCCTGCGTTATAGTAACCAGGGCCCTGTCATTTCATGGTCCGGCAATAGAATATTCAAGGAGATAATCATGGCAATTACCAGCAAAATGGTAAAAGAGCTGCGGGATAAAACTCAGGCTGGGATGATGGATTGCAAAAAAGCGCTTGAAAAGACTGACGGCGATATGGAGCAGGCTGTTGATCTGCTCCGCCAGAAAGGTCTTTCTGTCGCTGCAAAGCGCGCTGATCGTGCAACCAGTGAAGGTGTTGTTGAAACATACATTCATGCGGGGGGAAAACTCGGTGTGCTTGTCGAGATAGGTTGTGAAACTGATTTTGTTGCCAGAAATCAAGATTTTACAACGTTTGCACGGGACGTTGCCATGCACATTGCCGCAACAAACCCGGTCGCAGTTGTGCGGGAAAATATTCCTGAAGAAATTCTTAACCGCGAAAGAGAAATTTATATTCAACAGGCTCTTGATTCTGGAAAACCTCAAGCAATTGCTGAGAAAATGGTTAAGGGGAAGCTTGATAAATTTGTCGCTGAGGTTGCATTGCTTGAGCAGAAGTTTGTCAAGAATCCAGACCTTACTATTCAAGATCTGTTGAGTGACATTATAGCCAAGATGGGTGAAAATATTTCAATTAAACGTTTCGCCCGTTTTCAGGTCGGCGGGAATTAATTCCTGTTCGATTTTCGCAGACGACGGTTTCTCCGCCGTCTGCAACTTTTCCCCACTTGTTGTGCATTCCTTCTAACATTTATCCTGCCGTATAAGAGGAGTCCCGCCATGTCAGATTTGAAATATAAACGTATTCTCCTTAAACTCAGTGGTGAAGCCCTGATGGGCAGTGACAGTTATGGTATCAATACGTCGGTGCTGGATTTCGTGGCTGGAGAGGTAAAGGACCTTGTTGCCTTCGGGGTCGAGCTCGGCATTGTTGTCGGTGCAGGCAATATTTTTCGCGGTGTAGCCGGAGCATCCAGGGGGATGGACCGTACCACAGCGGATAATATGGGCATGCTGGCTACCGTTATCAACAGTCTCGCCATGCAGGATGCGTTAGAACGCAAACTGGTTACCACCCGTGTAATGTCCGCTATTCCCATGCAGACAGTTTCGGAGCCCTACATCCGGCGACGGGCTACCCGTCACCTCGAAAAGGGCAGGGTCGTTATTTTCGCTGCAGGTACGGGTAATCCCTATTTTACAACCGATTCTGCCGGGGTTTTACGGGCACTTGAAATTGATGCTGATGTTATTATTAAAGCGACCAAGGTTGACGGCGTTTATGATAAAGATCCTGTAAAATTTCCTGATGCAGTAAAATATGAAGAGTTGACATCTTCTGATGTCCTGCGGAAAAATTTACGCGTCATGGACGCTGCGGGTATTGCCCTTGCGCGTGAGGATAATTTGCCGATTATGGTGTTAAACATGAATGTGAGAGGTAATATTCTTAAAGCGGCGATGGGCGGGAAAGTTGGTACTGTAATTCATGCATGAATCTGTTGTTGTCAAATATGAGGAACGAACTATGAGTGATGTAATTGCAGAAATGTCAGATAAAATGAGCAAAAGTATTGAGGCGTTCAAGGTTGATCTCTCCAAAATTCGTACAGGGCGGGCCAGCATCAGTATCCTTGATGATATAACTGTAGATGCCTATGGTGGCAGTATGCCGCTTAATCAGGTCGGAACGATAACCATTCCGGAAAGCCGTATGATTGCCATTCAGCCCTGGGATCCCCAGATGCTGCCAGCCATTGGGAAGGCTATTCTCAAGTCTGATATCGGTCTTAACCCTGACAATGACGGCAAGATTATCCGCCTCAATATTCCGCAACTTACCGAAGAACGCCGTAAAGTCCTTGTCAAACAGGTGAAGAAGATTGCTGAAGAGTTCCGCGTTGCTGTTCGCAATGTCCGCCGCGATGCTATTGAGACTCTCAAAAAACAAAAGAAAGATAAAGAAATCTCCGAAGACGATCTGTTCAAATTGCAGGATGATGCTCAAACTGCCACAGTTATGCATATCAAGCAGATTGATGAAGCCACTGCCAGCAAAGAAAAGGAGGTCATGGAAGTCTGACGTCTGAGGGCGCGGTCTTCTGTTTTTAATTCATGGACAACATTCTCGACTCTCTTGATCTTACCCGCCTCCCCCGCCATGTTGCAATAATCATGGATGGAAACGGGCGATGGGCCAAACGACAAATGAAGCCCCGTCTTTTTGGTCATCGAGCCGGCGCAGAATCTGTACGTGATATTGTTGAGACGTGCAGGGAGATTGGTATTGAATATTTGACGCTCTATGCTTTTTCATCAGAGAACTGGCGTCGCCCCCAGGAGGAGGTCAGTGGATTGATGTCGATCCTGCAAAAATACCTTCAGTCCGAACTGCGTAAGATGCTGCAGAACAGCATCCGGCTTTGTTCCATAGGTAATCTCAGTCGCCTTCCAGCTTTCGTTCGAGAGACGCTGGAAGAAACTATTGAACAAACGAAAAACAACTCCGCTCTCACTCTTACCCTCGCTCTCAGTTATGGCGGCCGTGATGAGATCGTGCGGGCTGTTCGCAGTACCGCGAATTGTTGTCTTGATGGACAGCTGCAGGTTGAGGATATTGATGAAAAGTATTTTTCTTCCCTCCTTGATACCAGGGGAATCCCTGATCCTGATTTGATGATCCGTACCGGGGGCGAAGCACGTCTTTCCAATTTTCTCCTCTGGCAGCTTTCCTATGCTGAGATTTGCTTTTCCGATGTTATGTGGCCGGATTTCAGGCGAACAATTTTTCTTGAAACACTGGTTGATTATCAACGCCGCGAACGTCGCTTCGGGCGCACTGGCGAACAACTGAGGTGCCAGTCACGATGAAACGTATCATTCCCGGAATTTTGCTTGCCGCCTTCTGGTTATTGATTCTGCTGTACGGTTGTGTCTCTCTTTTCAACGTTGTTGTGGCTGCTGCGGCAGCCATTGCCGCTGATGAGTATGTGCGTATGACCATACCCCGGGGGGAGGAGAGTCGTCGATTTGCTCTCTTTCAGCGTCTCTTTTATGATCTGCTTCTCTGCTCTCCCGTTCTTGCGGCGATGATCTGGCCACTCCCAAAAAGTTTGCTGGCTGCAGCGCTTCTCAGCTTTCTCCTTCTTTCCTGTGAGCAGATCATTCATTTTGGTCGTAAAAGTCCGAAGGATAGCTTTCTCTGTTTTACCCGCATCTTCTTTGGCATCTTCTACGTCGGGATTCTCTCTGCCCATCTCTGCCTTACCCGCAACCTTCCGGAAGGAAATATCTGGATCCTGCTCGCCACTGCTGTTACTGCGGGCTCCGATACTGGTGCCTATTTCTGCGGCAAACAATTTGGACGCCATACACTCTGTCAGGCCGTAAGCCCTAAAAAAACTATAGAAGGGGCAATTGGAGGCGTTCTCAGTGCCATTGCCGCCATCCTCATATTCGGTTTCTGGCTTCTTGAAACGCCTGATGTTCTGTTCCTCTCGGGGCTGGCCATTATCCTTTCCCTTTTGGGAATTCTTGGTGATCTTACCGAGTCCATCATTAAACGCGGTACGGGAATAAAAGACTCCGGTGTTATCCTCGGCGGGCACGGCGGTGTTCTCGACCGGGTTGACTCGTTGCTCTTTGCTGTTCCGGCACTGTACTGGTTTCTCATCTGTTTTACCGATTCTCCTGTGATCCCATGACAACACTCTCTCTGCTTGGTGCTACCGGTTCCATCGGTGTGAACACCCTCAATGTTGTCCGGCAGTATCCGCAGCGCTTTAAGGTCGCCGCCATGGCTGCCGGAAAAAACGTGCAACTTTTTGCCCGTCAGATTCGCGAATTCAAGCCGGAACTGGTCTCAGTGCTTGATGACGTGCGGGCCGTGGAACTGCGCAGTCTCATCCCGGAATTTAAAGGGGAAATCCTTCATGGTGCCGAGGGAAACCGCACAGTGGCAACTCATGGTGATTCCACCCTTGTTCTTTCCGCCATTGTTGGCGCAGCGGGCCTGCTGCCCACTCTTGCAGCAATTGAGGCGGGAAAGGATATTGCTCTTGCCAATAAAGAGACACTCGTCATGGCCGGTCGGCTGGTGATGGAGTCTGTGCGTCGCAAAGGGGTAGCTCTTCTGCCGGTGGATTCGGAACACTCTGCAATTTTTCAGTCTCTTGCCGCCGGTCGCCGGGAGGATCTGCATAAGATACTTCTCACGGCATCCGGCGGGCCGTTTCGTGGCAGGAATATGGCGGAGCTTGCTGACATTACCCCTGAGCAGGCACTGGCACACCCCAACTGGAACATGGGGCCGAAAGTATCCATTGATTCTTCTACCCTGATGAACAAGGGGCTTGAGGTTATTGAAGCGCGCTGGTTGTTTGATGTTACCGCAGAAAATATTGAGGTTCTTGTCCATCCGCAGTCCATCGTCCACTCCGCAGTGGAGTTTCGCGACGGCTCCATCATCGCACAGCTCGGTATTCCCGACATGCGACTGCCGATCGCTTATGCACTTTCCTGCCCTGAACGAATGGAGCTGGGAATGAAGCGACTCAGCCTTACAGACTGTGGCTCTCTTGAATTCTACAAACCCGATCTTAAGGTCTTTCCTGCTCTGCAGCTTGCCTTTGATGCAATCGCCGGAGGCGGAGTACTTCCCGCAGTTCTCAATGCTGCCAATGAGGTTGCCGTGGCGGCGTTTCTTGCGGGCCGACTGAAATATCTGCAAATCGCCGAGACAGTTGCGAGGACAATTGATATAGTTCATGATGGGCGGGAAGATGAACTTGAAGCTATTCTCGCTGCGGACAGCCGTGCCCGTAAAGAAGCATCACACATTATTGATTCCCTCTAATTCTTCTTCTGAGTTTTATGACTACTCTGATTGCATTTATAATTGTTCTTGGTGTTCTTATCTTCATCCACGAATTTGGGCACTTCTTTTTTGCCAAAATGGCTGGGGTGCGGGTACTCAAATTTTCCCTTGGTTTCGGGCCGGTTCTCGCCAGTAAAACCATAGGGGAAACGGAGTATGCCCTCTCAGCAATACCTCTGGGGGGTTTTGTCAAAATGTTTGGTGAGAACCTGGATGAGCAGGATATCTCCGAGGCTGACCGCGATGCGTCCTTTATATACAAACCTTTGTGGAAGCGTTTTCTCATTGTTCTCGCCGGGCCACTCTTCAATTTGCTTTTTCCCATTCTGCTCTTCTTTTGTGTTTTCCTCGTCGGTGGAGTCCCTTCCGGTGTTAATATGTATGCCGAGGTCGGAGGGCTGGTGAAAAGCTCTCCCGCCGACCGTGCGGGTGTGCAGGAGGGAGATCTTATCCGTGAAATTGATGGGACCCGTATCGAAAAGTGGAGCGATGTGGTCACAACGGTGGGGGAAAGCAAGGGAGAAAAATTAGATTTTCTCCTTGAACGGGAGGGGAAACAGGTTGAGCTGACGATCACCCCGGAAAAAGAGATGACGCGGGATATCTTCGGCAAAGAAGCGGGCGAGCGCTGGCTGGTGGGCATTAACGGACGGTCCGATGTTATCTATACACGGGTTGGCCCGGTGGATTCTCTGAAGGAGGCAACCCTCAGTACATGGAACATCTTTACCCTCATTCTGAAAGGGATGGAGCAGCTTGTACTCGGCAATGTACCTGCGTCTCAGCTCGGTGGCCCGATTCTCATTGCCCAGGAGGCAGGCAACAGACTGCAGCATGGCTGGGGGGAGCTGGCCTTCTTCATGGGGCTGATCAGTATCAACCTTGGTATTCTCAACCTGCTGCCCATTCCAGTGCTCGACGGTGGGCACCTGATGTTTTTCACCATTGAGGCAATCACGCGCAAACCGATGAACGAGAAGGTCATGGTTTTCGCCCAGCAGATTGGTGTTGGCCTGCTTGGCACACTGATTATATTTGCTTTTTATAATGATATCATGCGGTTGATTGGGTGAAAATTCTTTCCTTTGACACCGCAACTCCATTCTGTACCGTTGCCATTACTGAAGGCACCATTCGGCAGGGCCAGGTTCTTGCTTCATTGACATTCAGAGGAATCACTCACTCGCGACGGCTGCTTGCCTCGGTTGACATGTTGATGCGGGGGCTGGAACTCGGCTGGTCTGATCTTGCCGGGGTGGCTGTCGGTTTCGGACCGGGAAGCTTCACGGGGCTGCGCATTGGCATGGCCACCGCCAGAGGATTGACCTTTTCTGCCGGACTGCCGCTGCTCGGCTGCTCAACCCTTGAGCTGGTCGCGGCCGGGGCCGGTGAACATTTCCCGGGAGAACGGATCTGTGCGGTGCTGGATGCCCGCAAAAAAGAGGTCTATGCCCAGTGTTTTCAGCTTGAAGAGGGGCGAATTACCAGGCGTGAAGAACCGATGGTTCTTCCACCCCTTGAACTGGCATCCTGCCTTGCCGGGTCTGTTCTCTTTGCTGGAGATGGTGCGGTTCTGTACCACGAAATACTGAAAAAGGAACTTGGGGAAAGGGCACGCTTCGCTCCTGCGTGGTGCAACCATCCTGCCGCAGATGTTCTTGGCTTTCTCGGCGCTGAACAGCTTGAAGCAGGGGAGAAGGTGGCGGGGGCAGATGGTGCGCCACTCTATATCCGCAAGTCGGATGCTGAACTTAATCTTGCACAGAAGAGGACGTAATGATAACGCGACGCGCAACAAAGGAGATCTCAGTTGGTACGGTGAAAATCGGTGGCGACAACCTTATCTCCGTACAGTCGATGACCAATACCGATACCCGCGATGTGGATGCTACTGTCGCCCAGATCAAACGCCTTGAAGCTGCCGGTTGTGATATTATCCGGGTAGCTGTCCTTGATGAAGAGGCCGCCGGAGCCATTCGAGCCATTCATGACGCCATTTCCATTCCCGTGATCGCCGATATCCATTTCAAGTATCGCCTCGCCATTGCTGCCATGGAAAATGGTGCCGATGCCATTCGCATCAATCCCGGCAACCTTGGCGGGGAAGAGAAGACCAGGATGGTGGTGGAAGCTGCAAAAATGCACCGTGTTTCCATCCGGGTGGGAGTGAACAGTGGTTCTATTGAAAAGGATCTGCTGGAAAAATACGGTTACCCTGACGAAAAGGACAGCAGTGCATTGATTGAGAGTGCCCTGCGCAACGTTCGTCTGGTAGAAAAATATGGCTGGGATCAAATTAAGATCTCCATTAAATCTCCAGACGTCCTCACTACTATCAGCAGTTACCGCCAGCTTTCTGCTGCCACCGACTATCCGCTGCATATCGGCGTAACAGAGGCAGGCGGACTGATTGCCGGGACGGTAAAATCGAGTCTGGCCCTCGGCATGCTGCTCTTCGAGGGTATTGGTGACACCCTGCGCGTTTCCCTGACCCGTGATCCGGTTGAAGAGGTTCGGGTTGGCTTTGAGCTGCTGCGTTCTCTGAAGATTCGGGTCCGTGGTCCCGAGCTGATCTCCTGCCCGACCTGCGGCCGAACTCAGATTGACCTTTTCAGTCTCGCCGAAGAGGTCGAGCGAATAGTGCAGACCATGGAGAGTCCGCTGAAGGTGGCGGTAATGGGCTGTGTTGTGAATGGTCCGGGAGAGGCCAAACAGGCGGATATAGGTATCGCCGGAGGGAAAGGATTCGGACTCATCTTTAAAAAAGGCGTTATCTGGAAGAATGTTCCCGAGGATGAACTGCTCACTGTCTTTGTCGGTGAGCTGCGTAAGATGGACACAGAATATAAAAACAGAGGGTGAGGCTGCGCCCGCCCCCCCCCTATAAATATTTTACAGGAAGCAATTATGCGATATTCAGAAACTCTGCTCCCCACCCTGAAAGAAACCCCCGCCGACGCCGAGGTTATCAGCCATCAGTTGATGCTGCGTGCCGGTTTCATCCGTAAACTTACTGCCGGAGTGTATTCCTATCTGCCGCTTGGCCTTAAAGCCATCCGCAAGGTGGAGAATATTGTTCGTGAAGAGATGAACCGTGCCGGAGCGCAGGAGCTGCTGCTGCCGATGGTGCAGCCCGCTGAACTTTGGAAAGAGACCGGCCGCTATCAGAAATATGGTCCGGAGCTGTTGCGTTTCAAAGACCGGCACGAACGTGAATCCTGCCTCGGACCGACGCATGAAGAGGTGATAACCGATCTGGCCCGTCGCGAAATTCATTCCTGGCGTAATCTGCCGATTAATCTTTACCAGATTCAAACGAAATTCCGCGATGAAATTCGTCCGCGTTTTGGCCTGATGCGGGGCCGCGAATTTATTATGAAAGATGCCTACAGCTTTGACGTGAGTGACGAGGCGGCCTTGATTTCCTATCAGAAGATGTTTGATGCCTACAAACGCATCTTCACCCGCTGCGGATTGGATTTCCGCGCCGTGCAGGCGGATTCCGGTGCTATCGGCGGTAATTATTCCCACGAATTCATGGTACTGGCCGCTACGGGTGAGGATACCATCGTTGTCTGTAATGAGTGCGATTACGCTGCCAATATGGAGAAGGCCGAGGTTGCAGCACCTGCTGCAGGTAACGATGATGCACCTCTGGATCTCGAAAAAGTGGAGACCCCTGGTAAGCGCAAGGTTGTCACAGTCTGTGAATTTCTCGGTATCAATCCGCAGCAACTGGTGAAGACCATGGTGTACCGGGTGGAGAAAGGCGACGAGGTTGAGTTTGTTGCAGTCTGTGTACGTGGAGACCGGGAGGTTGAGGAGGTGAAGCTGAAAAATCTTCTTGGTGCCTCAGAAGTTGAACTGGCAGAAGATAAGGCTGTGTTCGATGCTACCGGCGTTCCCACAGGGTATCTTGGTCCTGTAGGGATCAGGATTCGCCTTGTCGCTGATCAGGAAGTGGCAGCCATGCGCAATTTCTACGCTGGTGGTAACGAAAAAAATATCCATATGAAAAACATCAACTGCGGCCGCGATTTTACTCCGGAAGCAGTCGCTGACCTGCGCCAGATCACCATCGAAGACCCCTGCCCGCAATGCGGCGGCAGGCTTAGTCTCACCGAGGGAATTGAGGTCGGGCATGTCTTCAAACTGGGTACCCGCTACTCTGAGGCAATGAATGCCACCTTCCAGGACAGCGACGGGCTGGAAAAGCCGCTGGCCATGGGGTGCTACGGTATCGGTGTTACCCGTGTTGTGGCAGCAGCCATAGAACAGAATCATGACAGAGACGGGATCATCTTCCCCCTGCCTCTTGCGCCGATGCAGGTGGTAATCGTGAATCTTGGTACCGATGATGAAGAAATCACCGGTGCGGCGGAAAATCTCTATGCTGAACTGCAGGCCGAGGGAGTTGACGTTCTCCTTGATGACCGTGAAGAGCGGCCAGGAATCAAGTTCAAGGATGCTGATCTGCTTGGTATTCCCTGGCGGATTACCGTGGGACGCGGTTTTAAGAAGGATGGTAATTTCGAGTTGCGCAATCGCCGCAGCGGCGAGGTGGAGTCTCTTGCACCTGAAAGTGCAGCCAGAGAGTTGAAATCCCGTATTGTCAGAGAGTTGCAGATCGACTGAGAGAATAAGTTATGAGTGAGTATTCCGAAATAACGGAGCTTAAGGTTCTGCTCGGCAACTACCTGCCGCCGGAGACTACGGTAAATCTGGATGAAGCGTGGGAGTTTGCCTGCAAGGTACATAAGGGGCAGCACCACTTTTCCGGTAAACCGTACCTTGAGCACGTCAGTGCGGTGGCGCAGACGCTTGCCTCCATGCAGCTTGATTATGACACTGTACTTGGCGGCCTGCTGCACGGCGTAATGCGTCATGGCGGGATACCTTTTAAGGAACTGGAGCACAAATTCGGGGAAGATGTCGCCTCCATTGTAGACGGAATGAGTCGGGTGACCCGTGTGGTTTATAACACTCAGCTCGCCTCCAAGGCGAATTCGATGCGGAAGATGCTGCTGGCTGTTGCCAGTGATATCCGGGTATTGCTTATTCGCCTCGTTGACCGGTTGCAGGATATGTTTTCACTGGATACCGTTAATCGCGAAATGCAGATTAGCATATCACGTGAGACCATGGATATTTACGCGCCGCTGGCCAGCCGCCTCGGGATTGAGTGGCTTAAGCGTGAGCTGGAAGACACGGCCTTCAGTTATCTGTATCCTGAAGAGTATGCCTCCCTTGAGGCGAAAATGAAGGTCTCTCTTGAGGACCGTCAACGGTACGTTGATGAAGTCCTTGCTCTTCTCAAGAAAAGTCTCGCTGACGGAGGAGTGTATCCACTCCGTGTCTACGGTCGGCCAAAACATCTCTATTCTATCTACAAAAAACTCATTGCCCAGAATATCACGCTGGAGAAGGTGTATGACAAGGTTGCGTTCCGTATCATCGTCAATACTATCCCGGAATGCTACGGAGCTCTTGGAGTTATCCACTCCATGTGGTCGCCTATTCAGGAACGCATCAAGGACTTTATCTCCGTTCCCAAAACCAATAACTATCAGTCTATGCATACCACCGTGCTGGGCCCGCGCGGTCACTTCATTGAGATTCAGATTCGCACCGATGAGATGGACAAGGTTGCCCAGGAAGGGGTTGCCGCCCACTGGGCCTACAAAGAGGGAGCCAGTGCCAACACCCGTGACACGAAACTTTTCCATGAACTGAAGAAGCTGGTCGCGTCTTTACAGGAGGTTGAAGATCCCCGGGAGTTTATGGACAGTCTGATGGCTGAGCTTTACGATCCGGAGGTTTTTGTCCTTACTCCCGGCGGTGAGGTGCGTGAGCTGCCAGCGGGGAGCTGTCCCATCGATTTTGCCTACTCTATCCACACTGAGATTGGGGATCACTGCATCGGTGCCAAAATCGGTAATCGCCATGTACCCCTGAAGTATGAGCTCCAGAACGGTGACGTCGTAGAGATCATCACCTCGGCAACTCAACAGCCCAAACGGGACTGGCTGGATCTGGTCAAAACAGGGCGGGCCCGTGCCCGGGTACGTTCCTGGCTGCGCCGTGAGGAGAAGGAGAAAGCCCTGCAACTTGGTCGGGAGATCTGCGATCAGGCGATTCGCCGTCATCAGATGTCCCTGAAGAAGATTATTAAGTCGGGTCATATTCGCCTCCTGCTCAAAGCCGTGCATTGCAACTCCCTTGATGATTTATTGATCAAGGTGGGCAGTGGCGTGATTGCGGTTGAGAATATCACTCGTGCACTGCAGCCCGCTGAGGTACCTGCTGCTGGTACCGGCCCCATGGAAATGAGCCTTGAAAGGATTGGCGAGATTGCGGCTGGCGGTAAATCACAGAGTGTGAAGGACGGCTCCGGGGTCGATATTGACGGTGTGGAGGGGATACTGGTCAAACTCAGTAAGTGCTGCAGTCCCATTCCGGGAGATGATATCGTTGGCTTTATCACCATCGGACATGGAGTATCGATCCACAAGGCAAACTGTCCAAACCTCAAGCATGCTGATCCCAACCGTCTGATTGCGGTGAACTGGGCGGGAATTGCGGAGAAAACCTTTCAAACTACAATCTTTCTCCAGGCTGACAATAAACGCGGGCTCTTCGCCGAAGTTGGGGGAGTTATCACAGCTGAAGGCTCCAACATTGTTGAAGTCACTGCCCACTCTTCTCCTGAGGACCAGGCGCAAATGACCATTGTTGTCGAAGTGGAAGGTGCTGAGCAGATGCGAACCCTTTTGCAGCACCTCCGCCAGCTTCCCGGAGTTATATCCGCACGTCGAATGTAATGGAGTTGTAATGGCGGGGGAAAAGATGAGAGGGTAGTATCATGTTCGTTCACTGTGAGACCTGTGGAAATAGAATTAGAGCTGAGAGCGCAGTTTGTCCATTTTGCGGCAGCAAACAGACTCCTGGAGGCGGACGGAAAAAATTCCGCCGCAGGACGATTAACTTGAAATATGACCTGCCCACCGTTGAGGATGCCCTGCAGCGGATGACGCAGCGAATTGGAGAGGCAAAGCACAGCGGAATCACTCTTCTTGTTCTGATTCATGGTTACGGATCGAGTGGTCGCGGCGGCAGCATTCGGGTGGAGTGCCGCAAGGTGCTTGATTACCAGGCGAGTCTTGGAGAAATTGGCGGCTATCTTGCCGGAGAGGCATTTTCACAGAACCTCCGGGCAGCAAAGCACTGGTTGCAACGCTACCCAAAACTGGCTGAGAGTGAATATCTTAACCGTGGAAACCAGGGAATAACCCTTGTTTTCCTTCGCTGAATTATCCCGAACAGGGAACAATTTAAAGGAGAATACAATGAAAAAATATCTGGTAACAGTACTGTTGAGCATGACCATTGCTGTTCCGGCCATGGGTGCCGACGGGCCAAAAGATTTTGCAGATCAGCTGAGCTACAGCCTCGGCTATGAAATGGGGAGTTATCTCAAGAGTCTTGATGCCGGGATTAAATCGGAGATTCTCTTTAATGGCGCCGAGATGGCCCTGAAAGGGGAAAAACCGCTTATGAGCAAAGATGAGATGCTGCAAGTCAAAGAGACCTTTGCCAAACAGATGCAGGTTAAACAGATTGCCGAATTTGAAAAAATGAAAGAGGACAACCTTGCTGCCGGGAAAGCCTTCCTTGAGAAAAATAAGGCAGAAGAGGGTGTTGTTGTAACCGAAAGTGGTCTGCAGTACAAGATTGTCAAAGAAGGAAAAGGTCCCAAAGCAAAACCAGAAGATACGGTAACAGTGAATTACACAGGTACTCTTGTTGATGGAACTGTCTTTGACAGTACTGACAAACATGGTAAGCCTGCCCAATTTCAGGTAAACCGTGTTATCCCCGGCTGGACCGAAGCCATGCAGTTGATGAATCCCGGGATGAAGATGCATCTCGTTATTTCCTCTGAGCTTGCGTACGGTGAGCAGGGAGTTCCCCCTGTCATTGAGCCGAATTCAGTACTCGTATTTGATGTTGAACTCTTGAAAGTTGATGCCCCTAAAGTGGAGAAAAAAGTTGAGGCAGCTCCGGCCACTCCGGATGTTGCCGAACAGGCAAAAGCCGCCGCAGAAAAAGTAGAGGCTGCCGCCAGTAAAGTAGAGGCTGCTGCAAGTAAAGTAGAAGCTGCTGCTGAAAAAACTCCAGTGAAAGCCGCAGAATAAAAACCCTTCATAAGGGTCACAAAAAAAGGGAAGAGAGTCCACCAATGGACTCTCTTCCCTTTTTTTATGACCCCATTTATCAAGGCAGCCCTCAAGAGATTCGTTCTACCTGTCGTTCTTTTTCAGCAGATAAACTCCTGTGAGAGTAAAGAGAATATGCAGTGCACTTGCTGCAAACCATGGGGGAATATAGCCGGCTATCGACAGCGACTGCAATGCGCCCCACAGTCCCCAGGCAAAAAAGGCCAAACCGCAACTCACCGGGATTGCCACCGAGAGATCCCGTCCCCATTTCCGGTATGAATAGAGCAGGATGGGCAGTCCCAGCAGCAGCAGCGGCATTCCAAGAAGCAGGAAGGAGATACGGCCGAGAAAGGAGGTCCACGCTATATGCTTTTCGTTGGGAGTTCTGGCACGCTCCGTCTCCCAGAAAAGATCGGTGAGTGAGTATTCGGCAGCCTTGTTGACTGGCACGAGGAAGTCTGCCGGTGTTTCGTTGAAGGTAAACTTTTTGAGGCGAAAATCGTCGATTTTGTAACTGTGGTCAAGCTGCTGAAGCTGTATCTGTCCTCCGTGGAGTTCCCATTTATGTTGTTCGGCATGCCAGAAGGCGTATTTCGCTGTGATCAGTTTATTCAGGTTATACTCTTTGTCCCAGGTCGAATAGGAGAAGTTATTAAAGACATACTGCTTTGGATTCGGCCAGGCAAAGGAGTAGAAGCCCTCTGCTCCGCGGTAGTAGTAACGGCCATTGCGTACAATCCCCAGAGGGACCTTTCCTTTGAGTTCCTGATACCAGATATTGTTGGTAGCAGAGACGGTGACCGGCAGCAGCCACTGGGCAGCGGCGAGGTAGATCGTGGTGAGAAGAAGACCACCAAAAATGATCGGCTGAATGATTTTTTTCAGCGGAAGTCCACCTGCTTTCAGTGCAGTCAACTCATTGCTGTGGTTGAGTATGCCGAGCGTAATTACTCCGGCAAGAAGAATAAATACCGGGCCGAGCTGGTCCATGATGGAAGGGATGGTCAGCACAAAATAGGTCAATGATATCGACAGCGATTTCCCGGCATTACTGAAATCATCGCCTTTTTCAAAAAAGTCGATGAGCAGCCAGATGGAGACAAAGGCCATGTTTACGGTAAAAAAGTAACGAATAAACTGGCCGAAGAGATAACGATTGAGCAGATTCACAAATATACCTGTAGGTCAAAGTCCTGCCTTCAACGGAGGATTTTGGAGCAGATGAAAAAGCCGAGTGTAACCATGCCAATTCCAAAAATGTTGCTGATCGTCATATAGAGAATTCCGTTCAGCCCCTCACCAATTCGAAAAAATTGTTCGGATTCACGGGCATACGTTGAAAAAGTTGTCAAACCGCCGAGAAAACCAGTAAAGAGAAAAAGGCGGAAGTGATTGCTGATGGGAATACGGTCAAAAATTCCCCAAAGCAGACCAATCAACAGACAACCAAGCAGGTTGACGACAAGGGTGCCCAGCGGGAATTCAACCGGCACCAGCCGAGTTACAAGTTTGTCCATACCATAGCGACTTGTTGCGCCGAGGGCGCCGCCAAGGGCAACTGCAAAAAGTGTATACATGATTGAAGGCCATATTTTGAGAGTCCGGGAAGAAAAGTTCGCAATATTTATCAACCGGTGCTTTTATTTACAGTGTGTAACGGTTGGCAGCAGGGTGATATCTTCAAGAAATCTCATGGATAAAATTTGTGCAACAGTTTTACTCAGCATTGGAGCGCGAGGCAAGTAGCAAAAAAAGTAAAATGGCTGGCCGGGCATGTCTTTTTCAGCTGTGTATTTTCTTCGTTGATCCCGGCGAGAGTCTTCTGCTGCGGTTGTTCATTAAGGGCCAGACTTGCAATTCCTGCCCTCAGCGTGTAATTTCTAAGAGATTTTACGGAGAAGACTGGAGCCGGAAGTGTTACTTAACCTCTTGTTTTCTCTTAATTGTTCCGCTTTTTTTTGGCTTCCGGTCTGCGGAATATCTCTGAACGAGGAACAAGACCCTTCTTTATCCTCCGACGTCTCTGTCGGCGGGAATTCGGCACAGGACAGTGATTTTGATCTCTGGAATTATTCAGTGTGGGAGTGGGGTTTTTGTCTGTGAAAAATGAGTATAAAAAAACATGCTTGCGAAACGGAACTGCAGAAAAGTTGCAGCCAACTTTCTCTAAAAACGGCGAAAAATCGACTTCTTGCCTTTTGGGATATTTTTGAAAAAGAAGATACTGTCCTCGTGGTGATCAATGCGGACCCCGATGCCCTTGCGGCAGCGCTGGCAGTCAAAAAACTTCTTCGTTATAAAGCGAAAAGCGTTACCATTGCTCACCCCAATGAGATTCGCCGGGTGAACAATCAGTCGATGGTTGACCGGTTGAAAATTCCTCTCGTTCGCCTGAAAGATGTAAAACCCGATGACTACTCAAAACGGGTGATGGTGGATTCCCAGCCGCACCATCTTCCTGTTTTTGAAAAACTCCACTTTAACGCTATCATAGATCACCATCCCCTGGGGGGGGAATGGAGCGAATCCAGTTTCGTGGATATTCGTCCTGACTATGGTGCTACTTCCACCATGATGGTTGAATATCTGCGTGCGGCTGGCCTCAAACCGAGTATCGCCCTTGCCACAGCACTCTTTTATGGTATTAAGGTCGATACGCAGAACTTTGAACAGAAGTCACTGCTGGCTGACGGGGTTGCCTTTCGTTACCTCTTCACCATTGCCAACCGCGACCTGGTCCGCAAGTTCGAATTGACCGATCTGCGCCGTTCCGAATTGAAATATTTTGCTCAGGCGCTCGACGCTCTTAAATACTCGAAAGGTCGATATTACACCCATGTTGGTAAGGTGCGCAGTCCCGATGTGCTCGTTATTGTTGCTGACTTTCTTAACCATGTCGGAGAAATTGACTGGGTCTTTGTCTCCGGGATTCACGGTGAGAAGCTGGTCGTTATTTTTCGCTGTGATGGTTATCGTAAAAATGCTGGAAGAATTGCCGAACGAAGTTTTGGTGAGCTTGGTTCTGCAGGTGGACACAAAGGTGCAGCTCGCGCAGAGGTCCCATTAAAGAACCTTGAACTCGGTGATAAAGAATTTACCACGGAGACATTGAAGCGTTTTATCATGAGACATATTGAAGCGAAAAAGCCGTAACTGAAAAAAGAATATCTGTATTTATGAACCATATCCACATTGTCAAAGGGTTCCAGGCTTTACCTTGCCCGTCTTTTGGAATTACCGTATACTGCCAGTCTGAAAGAAAAGTAAACTCTGTGTACTCGTCAGTATCTGAACACAGGTGGAAATGTACCGCCTATGACTTTGATATAGGAGTCTGGCACGTACCTCCGAGGATAAATTTTTGACTGTAACGAAGAAGATAGATGGGCGAAAGACTGATTATTCAAGGTACCCTGAAGTCTTTACCACAGCAAACGAGGTTATTTTATGCCCAGGTCTTCAACGCTTGCAATGATTCTGGCTGGCGGTCGTGTTGATGAACTTAATGTTCTGACCCACCACCGTCCAAAGTCTGCCGTTCCTTTCGGGGGCTTTGGACGAATTATTGACTTTTCTTTGAGTAATCTCATGAACTCGGAGATCTGGCAGGTTTCTATCCTGAGTCAGTATCGCAGTTTCTCTCTCATTAACCATATTGGTACAGGTGCTGCCTGGAATATGATCGGGCGTGATCGTCAGGTCCTGGTTATGCCACCATACCAGGGGGCAAATAATGAGGGCTGGTATCGCGGTCCCGCAGATGCCATCTATAAAAATCTCGATTACGTTCAATATAACGATCCTGAAGAGGTTCTGATTCTCTCTGGTGATCACATTTACAACATGGATTATCAGCAGCTGTTGAATTATCACCGGGAGAAAGATGCCGATATCACAATGGCCTTCACCCGCGTGCCGAAGGATGCGGTTGGGCGCTTTGGCATTGGCATGCTCGACGATGCAGATGGTGAGACAGGTGGAAGGTTGACGAAGTTCTGGGAAAAATCAGCCGAAGCTGAAAGTAACTGGGCTTCAATGTCAATTTTCTGTTTTAAACCAGAGATCCTCTACGAGGTGCTGCAAAAGGCGCAGGATCAAGACTGGCATCACTTCGGGCGAGAAATTATTCCTGCTCTGCTGCAGAGTAATCGCAAAATATATGGGTATAAATTTAACGGATACTGGGGCTACACCCGAACTATCAATGAGTATTGGCAGTCGAATATGGATATGCTCGGTGATAACCCTCCCATAGATCTTGAAAAATGGGTTTTTCGCACCAATCTCAACCATCGTCGTATCCGCGACAACGGCCCGACTCTGATTGCTGAAGGCGGGATCGCTACGAACACGATGATATACAACGGCAGTGAGGTTTACGGTACAGTTCGCAATTCGATTATTTTTCCCGGTGTACAGATAAAAAAGGGTGCTGTCGTTGAAAATTCGGTTCTTTTCTTCGGCAATATCATTGGCGAAAATTGTCATCTGAACAAGGTGGTTTCCGATGTGAATAATCGTTTTGGACGAAACTGCACTGTCGGTACCACAGGGGACTACAAAACGGCTGAGGTAACAGTTGTTGGCTGGAATAATGTGATTCCGCTGGAAACTGTAATCGGAGCAGGGGCTACCATCAATCCACAGCTCGCTGCCAATCGGTGGCACAAAGATGTTGCCGCAGGGGAGGTGCTGGAATGAAAGGTAACGATGCACTGGTTCTCATACTCGCAGGTGGCGTTGGCAGTCGCTTGAATATTCTTGTGCAGAAGCGGGCAAAACCGGCTGTTCCTTTTGGCGGGTTGTATCGGATTATTGACTTTGCCCTGAGTAATGTTATGAACTCGGGACTCTCGCAGGTGGGAGTCCTCACCCAGTATAAACCGCTCTCACTGATGAGGCATCTTGCGGACGGGGAACCATGGGACTTTATCGGGCGGGACCGGGGTATCAGCATTCTGCCGCCAAGAACGGGGGAAAAAGAGTCGGACTGGTACAAGGGGACGGCGGACGCAGTGCGCCGTAATCTTGACTATCTGGAGGCTCATCCGGTACGGGAAGTGATAATTCTCTCGGGTGATCATATTTACCGTATGGATTTTAATGCCATGATCGCCTTTCACAGATCAAAGAAAGCTGATTTTTCCATTGGTATGATGATCGTCCCACGCAGTGAAATTCATCAGTTTGGTGCAGGTATAATTGATGATAACAATCGCATTATCGACTGGGAAGAGAAGCCGAAAAAGCCGAAGACCAATCTGGCCTCCATGGGGATATATGTTTTCGACTATAAATATCTTATTAAAACGCTGAAGGAAAACCCTTCCGAACTTGATTTCGGAGCTGACATTTTGCCGAGGGCGATTGTTCAGGATAATGTTTTTGCCTATCCCTTCTATGGTTACTGGCGCGATGTCGGAACAATTCAAGCCTATTGGGAGGCCAATATGGACGTCCTGCATCGTAACGGAATCTCTCCGCAGGACTGGGATATTCATAGCAATGTGCACAGTGACAGGCATTATGCAGATCGACCGCCGGCACGTCTTGGCTCAAAGGCAGCTGTGGATACAGCACTTATCTCCGGCGGTTGTAAAATTGATGGAAAGGTGCATAACTCTGTGTTGTCCCCCGGTGTTGTGGTAGAAGAGGGTGCGGAGATTGAAGGTTCGATTATTTTTGAAGACTGTATTATTCGCAAAGGTGCCCATATCGATCTCGCTATCATCGACAAGAGGGTTGAAGTTGGGGCGGGCGCTGTTGTAGGTGCCGGAACGAACTATACATGTGTTAACCGTTACAAACCGGATCATCTTTATTCCGGCATCAGCCTGATAGGCCAGGATGTCGTTATCCCGGAGGGATTTCGCATCGGACGCAACTGTGTAGTCAACAGTTCAACCACAGAGGTCGTCTGGCCCGAAACAGAACTCAAGGACGGAGAGTCTCTCTTTTTTTGAAAAATAGGGTGCAAGCTGTAGAATTTACGGTTATAAAAACCTACATTTGATGAATATACGCCCTCGTAGCTCAGGGGATAGAGCACAGGATTCCTAATCCTGGTGTCGGCGGTCCGATTCCGCCCGGGGGCACCAATATATTAACGACTTACCTGCTTAAAAGCGGGTAGGTCGTTTTTGTTTTTGTCTGAGCCATTTTTTACGGCACCATAAAGGAGGAGGAGAATGAAAGAAATACATCCTGCCGATTTTATTTCGGTAGATATTTCCGAGCATGATGTGATTGAGGCAATGAAACATATCCCAGGCTATATAGATATTACCCCTGGTGATTTTAAGGCAGTGTATCAATTCGCCTGTACCTTTGCGAGAGATCGCCTCTTAAGCAGCCTTACTGCGGAGAAGATCATGACCGTGCCTGTGATTTTTGTAGACCAGGAAATGCCCCTTGTTGAGGTGGCAGAGCTGCTGGCTGAAAAACACATTTCCGGGTGCCCGGTCGTCGGTCAGCAGGGCAGAATAGTGGGGGTGGTATCCGAAAAAGATTTTCTTAAAGAGATGGGATTTGGTGTTACACCTTCCTTTATGCAACTGGCCGTTCACTGCTTGAACAGTAAAAGTTGTATGATACATAAATTACACAACAAGACGGTTGGATCTATTATGACAACACCACCGATAACCGCAGATACAAAGATAACCATCGGCGCGATCTCGACTCTTTTTGCTCAACACCAGATTAACCGCGTGCCGATTGTCGATAATGAGGGAAAACCTGTCGGTCTGGTCAGCCGTACTGATCTGGCACACTCCTATCAGCGTTTAGGAGAGAGGGCGCACGTATGAACTACCTCAAAAAGATGAAAGGTGGCGGCCAGAGTCCTCCTCAGGTTGGTCTGCAGGAAGTTTTCTGGTCCTGGATAGGGAGTTTTTTGGGTCTTGGGGCAGTGTCTCTGATTCATTACAAAATACTCGAGGAGACGGGTTTAATGATGATTATCGGCTCCTTTGGTGCTTCGGCGGTACTTATCTACGGCGCTGTTCGAAGTCCTTTAGCGCAACCACGAAATCTCCTTGGGGGGCATATCCTTTCCGCCATTGTCGGCGTGTCAGCCTTCCAGTGGCTGGGTGGCCAGCCCTGGCTGGCAGCATCCATTGCTGTTTCTACTTCTATTGCCGTAATGCATCTCACCAAAACTCTTCACCCACCCGGTGGTGCTACAGCCCTTATCGCGGTTATTGGTGGTGATGGTGTGCATAATCTCGGTTACCTCTATGTTGTGATGCCCGTTGCTCTCGGGGCAATTACAATGCTTGCTGTTGCTCTTATAATTAATAATATTCCGAAGAATCGAAAATATCCGGAATCCTGGTATTAGGGTTACAGTACATCTTTTCAACTGGAGACCAGTGTAATGCTCCAGTTGGAATTGGAGAAAGCCCTTACTTGAGAGAGTGCGGGCTTTCACTTCCTTTATGTTTTGCCAGAGAATTTTCTTTTGTGGAATCAATAGTTAAACATTTTTGCCCTTCTTCTGTCCATAAATCGTGGGAACCCGGGACGCCTTTAGAGTTTCGCTGATGTGTCAACACACATCTTTTTTTGGCCATGAGGAATGGATAGGATGTAACATTGATTTCATTGTAGAAACGTCTGTTGTGCTGGAGACGCCCAAATTGGTCGTCTCTACAAAGACCTTTTGCTTTTTCCTGTCTCCTGCCCCCCTCTTTTTCCTGCCTCCCGTTTTTTCCCATAAATACAAAACCATGTTGTCACCACGGGGGGGAGCAGCGGGATTGTATTCAGATCCGCACAATCAATACCTGTAATACCATTCCTATTAAGTTATACCCCGGTTTGTATCCTGTTTATCCATCCGTAGTTACAAACAACAAAAGGAACCACGAATGGACACGGATAAACACGAATTATTACTCATTCGTCATCGCCAAAAAAGATGTCTACGTAGTCTCGTTATATGGTCAATACAAAATGTAAATGGGATAGATTGTATTGTATGTCACCAATTCCTGGCAGCTACTTCGGGAAACTTGTAGAGCATGATACCTCGGCTGGACAAGAAACTCAGTCTGCTGTTTCATTCAAACTTCCTTCACCGATTGTTCTTTACAAAGTACGCTGCTGTCTGCAGAGGTTATACACTTGCATCATACGAGTTCAGGTATTTTGAAATTTTGAAATGTGAAATAAACCTGATAGACATTTTTCACTTTAAAAATGAAAAAAAGACACATGGGTGATGCGGCAGTGAGGTGTCTATTCCTCTTGTCCTCTTGCTAACTTTCTGTTATTCTGTAATTGTTTTATTTTAAATCAGAAACTACAAGGCTGTTTTTATTAACCTGACGGGCATTAAAATCTAAAAAATACAAGTCTTTAGTGACCTGTTATCAGGGGGGTATTCTTAATCAAAGTTGATCTCATTACCCGCCGAATTAATAATGAAATGATAGTGATGTAAAAGCTTCGATTAGATAAAAGTGAGAAGGAATTCCAAATAAAAGTTTGAAAATTTTGAAGACAAATTTTGTGTATACCGTCTTACTGTCAACGGAGAAATAGAGCGTGTTAACAAGACTGCACCACCTCTCATTTCTATGGACTGGTGCGCTTACACTGAGGAGGGGAGGGAATGACTGACCAAGAGGGATTATTTCACAGATGGGTTGCTGGAAAAGGGTGCTCCATGGCCCTGTTACTCTGTTTGTTGAGTGTGATGTTGTGTGAAAAAGCTGGTGCTTTAGACCTCTCCGAGGTGTTTCGGCTGGCTGAAAAGAACGATCCGTCTTTTCGCAGTATCTCTTTCCAGAGGGAGGCTACCTATGAAGGGAAGAGACAGGCAATAGGGCTTATGCTGCCGACTTTAACTGGAAATGCCGGGTACACCTCTACCTCCCAGGATGTGGAAAGTACCGACAACGATGTTTTTGATCTGGGGAAAACTGATTATGACACCACAAGCTATGGTCTTACCCTGACTCAACCATTGTTTCACTGGGATTTGATTGTGGGGTATCAGCAGGCCAGGGCGGAAAACTTTTGGGCAGATGCCGAACTGCTTGTTGCCCGTCAAGCTCTTATGGTGCACGTAACCGATCTCTATCTCAAGGCGCTTAGTGCTCAGGATCAGCTGGATTACGCCACTGCGGAACTGAAGTCAGTGGAGAAACATTATGAACTTGCCCAGGGAAGGCACCAGATGGGGCTTATTCCCATAACGGACCTGTATGACGCAAAAGCCAGACTGGCTTCTGTTCAAGCAATTTCAATAGAGACCCGCAACCTGCTGGACGATGCGAAGGTTGCCCTCGAAGAAGTTATTGGAGAGCCCGTTACCGCAATTAATCCGTTGCGGGAGAAGATCGCTCTCCTCCCCCCGGACCCGGTTTCTCTGGAGTCGTGGCTTGAACGTGCTCTGGAGCAGAATCCTTCCATCAAATTGCAGCAACATGCTGTTGATGTGGCCGACTACGAGGTGCGTCGGCAGTTTGCGGCCCATTATCCTACCCTTGATGTCGTCGGTCATTATACGAATGAAGATTCAGACGGTACTGTTTTCGGCGGAGGTGGTGTGGTTGATACATATGATGTGATGGTTCAGCTCAGCATACCATTTTATCAGGGCGGGATCGTCAATTCGAAGGTTCGGGCAGCAAAACACAAATTGAGCTCTGCCCGTCAGGATCTCACAAAAGAAACTCGGTCGGTAGCTCGTCAGACCCGTGCCGCGTTCCTTGGTGTTGATACAGCACTGAAAAAAATAGATGCGCTCGATCAGTCGATGACGGCGAACCGGATGGCGCTTGAAACCAAACAGGAAGGATATCTCTCCGGCCTGTTTACCTCTTTGAATATACTTGATGCTGAGAGAGACGTGTCTCTTGTGAGTATTGATTATGCGAAGGCGAGGTACAGATATGTTCTTAACAGTCTTCAACTTAAGCAGGCAGCTGGGAGTCTCACTGCGAATGATTTGGACAATCTCAACAAGTGGTTTACCGCTGGTGAGTGAATGTCGGGAGTGATCAGGTTGCGTCCGAACCAGTTGAAACCCTTAAATATTTTAAACGTGGCGGAAATTGTTGAGAAAAGAATGGGGTGATCGTTCGGATACATGTTTTGTCGGGTTGTCACGTTGCCCTGTTTCAGGGCTTGAAGAAAATACCGGATTTGGATCTGTCAGGATTATCAGGCCGGGATTGTCTGTCGGGTGCACCGTCTTTTACACGAGTTGGATGTACAGATCGTTTCTATAGATGTCTGTGGTGAAAGAGAGAACAGGATCTACTTAATTACATTGATGGGGGTCGCTATGCTGCGCCGTCTACAAAGAAAACTGGCACAAAAAAAGAAACAGCAGGGAAAGGTTGAAGCACGCCGGAAAATACGGTTTGAATCGCTTGAGCCGCGTATTTTGTTATCTGCTGACCTGGGTATCGAAAAACCTGCTGGAGATGTTGTCACGGACGACGTTCAGGCTCCACTTGAACAGGTTCTTGAGCAGACACTCAGCCCGGATGTAGAGAGCGCAGGTATTGAAGATTCTGACAGCACACTCCAATCAGCGGAAGAAGTCTCCCCTTCTGGTGCTGCAGCGGCAGAGCAGCCTGCAGCTGAGCCGGAAACGGCAACATTCGGCGATACGGTCGGTGATACGGCTGGTGACTCCATCAACATGGTGGAGGCGACCGCCGGTGTAACCGAATTTGTTTTTCTTGATAATTCGGTGCCGGACAGTGAACAGTTGCTGAGCCAACTCCAGCAGAACAGCCAGAACAGTAACATTGAAATAATCGAACTCACAGCCGATTCCGACGGGGTCTCGCAGATCGATCAGGCGCTTGACGGGCGCTCGAATATTGGGGCTATTCATATTTTATCCCACGGTTCGGAGGGCGAAATCCGTCTTGGCAGTTCCACCCTGACGATCGACAGCCTGAGCAGTGACAGGTTCAACCAGTGGAAATCCGCTCTTAATGAAGATGGCGACATCCTGCTGTACGGATGTAATGTGGCTGGCAATGAGGCGGGTGTCGACTTTGTCGAGCGTTTAGCTGACGTTACCGGTGCCGATGTGGCGGCGTCAACGGACGCTACCGGATCCTCGGAATATGGCGGGGACTGGGATCTTGAAGCAGTGCAGGGCAGTGTGGAAACCGTATCGCTGGGGCAACGGGTCGACCTGAATACTTATTCAGGTCTGCTCGCTGACATCGACGGGACCGCCGGTAATGACACCATCAGTACCTTTGCGGACGGAGATGTCCTGCGCGGTGGATCTGGGGATGACACCTATGTTTTCACGAACGGCCAGGGTGATATCGAAATCGAGGAATACGTCAACAGCGGTAGTGATACTCTTAATTTCTCGGCAGTCTCCGACAACCTTACCTTCACAGTTCATGCCGATGGGACAATCTCTATCTCCGGCGGTGGGAACACGGTAACCACTTCTGCATATATTGAAAATATTACCGGTGGCTCGGGTGACGATACATTTATTTTTGAGAATGGCGCGGAGGTTGAAGGTGTTCTGGATGGCGGGAGCGGTACGAACACCCTCGATTACAGTGCCTATGACACCACAGTAACCGTCGATCTCTCTGTTTTACCCGCTGCTCCGGTTACCACGGATCCCGCGGCTGATCCATTTTCGCAGCCAGCCTATTCGCCAACTGGTGCCCAGGGAATCCGTAACTTCCAGCGTGTTCTCGGCGGCTCCGGGGCGAACATAATCTCCGGCTCCTCCACTGGTGCCGTTCTTCAGGGTGGCGATGACAATGATGAGCTGACTCCTGCAGGCGGCATAAGCCTGCTGACCGGCGCGAATGGTGATGACACCTATATCTTCATGGATGGCTGGGGAACGGCTGCCTGCACCGAGTCGACCGGAAATGGTGATGACACGCTTGATTTCTCGGCGGTAACAGCGAATTTGAGTTTTACCATCAATACAGATGGCTCGGTATCCGTGAGTGATGGCACGAATACTCTTACGGCCATTTCGACAGGTCAGGGCATTGACCAGTTGATCGGTGGGCTGGGCGACAATACCTATATTTTTGCAAACGGCTCCAATTTTGATGGCACCATCATCGGAGGAACATCTGATACGGATGGTAATCTTGGCACCAACACCTTTGATTTTTCCAGCAGCACCTCATCTGTTACTATCGATCTCACCTCCGGGAAATTCGGCAATATCAGCTTCAATAATATCAACAGTGTTATCGGTGGCAGCGTGGGTGACGAATTCTCGACCTCTACGGAAGACAATACCCTGATCGGTGGTGCTGGCAACGACACATATAACTTCGAAGACGAGTGGGGACAGGATATCATCGTCGAGCTGGCCGGGCAGGGGAGTGATACCCTCGATTTCTCGGCTGTGACCACGGACCTGACCTTTACTGTGCACAGCAACAACAGTGTCTCGGTTACTGACGGGACCAATAATGTGTCCACCACCTCTGTCTCTGTCATTGAGACCCTCATCGGCGGTGGTGGTAATAACACCTTCGTTTTCGAGGATGGAGCTTCGTTCAACGGGACCGTTAATGGCGGTGTTGATCTCAATGATGACAAAGGGAACAACACCCTCGATTTTTCAGCGTTTACAAAGGGTCTTACGGTCAACGTCGCAACCGGTTCTGCCATTGAGTCAGGTGGTCCGTTTTCTGCGAGTTTCAGCAATATCAAAAATGTAATCGGCGGTGGCGGTAACGATACTGTTTATGGATCCGATGACGACAACACTCTGGCGGGTGGCGGCGGGGCAGACACCTTTTACTCAAGCACAGGTACAGATATAATCACTGGTGGAGACGGGAGTGACAGGTATATCGCAAGTGGAGATGAGGACGTCAGCGTTTTCGATTTCAGTGATACGGATGCAACGGATGATGCTGTTCTTGAGATCGGCGAGAAAAGTGATCTCATCAGTTCCATCGAGACTGTGGAATACACTGCGGGTGCTGGTGACAATACGCTGCAGGCTGGCAGTTATACTCTTGGCAACATAAGCTATAATGGTGTTGCGGGGGAGAATACTGTCGATCTTTCCCTGAGCGGCAGTGATATTGCTTTTACCTTCAGCTCCCTGACCGGACTCACCGCGCTCGTGGGTGACAGCGGTAATTCGGTTTCAGCCCAGTCCGTGAAAACCGTCAAAGGTGGCACGGGCGGTGATACCGCTGATTTCTCGGCGATTACTGAAAATCTTACGTTTACCATAAAAGCTGATGATACTGTTGAAGTAACCGATGGGATTGAAACCCTTATTCTTTCAGGTATCAACAATCTTGTCGGTGGTACTGGCAAAGACACCTTCGTCTTTGAAGAAAACGCTTATCTGGATGGAACCATTGACGGCGGCCTCGGTACGGAAAACACCCTGGATTACTCCGCATTCACAGATCTCAGCATTTATGTTGATATGAAGACGCCGGACAGTGACAGTGCTGCATCGACTGGTTCAGCCTCTAATACCGAAGGTATCACGCGGATTCAGAATGTTATCGGCGGCGAGGGTGATGATCGTATCTACGGCAGTGATGAAGCCAATGTTTTTCATGGTGGCGAAGGTGACGACAGTCTGCATGGCGCAGGTGGTGCCGATGAGCTTTGGGGCGGTTCAGGTGGTGATGTATTCTCTGGCGGTGAAGGAGTTGACCAGATCTATGGCGAGGGTGGAATCGACTCGCTGGAAGAGGAGCAGGATGGAACTTCCATGGTGCTGGCTGACAATACGGCAATTGCTGGTGTGACTGATGATGCTCTCTTGACCATTGATGGGGTGACAGATACGCTGACCGGAATTGAGCAGGTGGTTCTCACCGGTGGTGACAGTGTGAACACTCTTGATGCATCCGCATTCTCCCTTGGCAGAGTGGCACTCATCGGTGGAGAAGGTAATGATACACTCATCGGTGGTTTGGGTGACGACTTCTTTACCGGCGGCCTGGGTACAGATGATATCCAGGGTGGCGGTGGAACCAATACCATTGTCGAGGAGCGTGACGCAGATTTTGTCCTGACCAATAGCAATTTGACCATTGCCGGGGAGGTGGACGATCTCACTAATATTCAGCAGGCTCAGCTTACAGGTGGAGCTGGTGACAATAGTATCGATGCCTCAGGATTTACGCCGGGAAGTGTAAGCCTTGATGGTGATGCAGGTGACGATATCCTGAGAGGCGGTTCGGGTGACGACTTCCTCAGCGGTGGTGCAGGCTATGATCAGCTCTTTGGCGGCGCGGGAACGGATACTGTGGTCGAGGTAAACGACAGCCGTTTTGTCCTCACCGATTCGACCCTTGATATGGGCGAGGGCACGGATGAAACCGTGACCATAAATATTGATGACACTGTTACCGGCGGGACCTTTACCCTTACCTGTAACGGTGAGGAAACTGCTCCCATCGCCTTTGACGCCGATGCTCAGACCGTGGCGCAGGCGCTTGGACTGCTCACTTCTCTGGCAAGTCAGGATATAAATGTTTCCCGCACTCGGGTCGCTGTTCCGGTAACTACACTGGTTGGCGATCTCAATGACGGGGATGGCATAACCACCGTCGCGGGTTCAGATCTGCAGATTACCCTCACGGATGAAATAACAACTGTTGAAGTTGACCTGAGCAGTGCGACAGACTTGCAGGATATTCTGGATCAGATTTCCGATGCAGACGCCCGACTGACAGCAGTCCTCAATGACCAGGGGACAGGTATAGATATTATCGACACCACGGATGACGGTGGATATCTCACCGTATCGGCGCTGAACGATTCAACTGCGGCGGAAGATCTGGGTATCCTCGGTACGACCTACGGTTCAACGCTGTACGGTGGGGTTCTCACTGACACATTGGGACCATGGATCATCACCTTTACGGCCAACGAAGCAGGGCAAAATGCAGCCGATATTTCTGTTGATGACACTGGTCTGGCTGGTGGCAATATCGGTGTGCCTGTAATTGTGCAAGGTGCCACAGTTGAAAACACGCTGGCCAGCATCGAAAAAGCAGACCTGACCGGTGGCGCTAAAGCCAACTTTATGACCGCCGCAACCTTTTCCGGCGATGTCATACTCTCGGGTGGCGAGAACGATGATACCCTGATCGGCGGGGTCGGTAACGATGAATTATATGGCGGGGCAGGCAACGATATCCTGACAGGCGGCCTGGGAAATGACAGTATCGAGGGCGGCGAGGATATTGATCTGCTCATCGAAACGAAGAACGGGGCGGTTATTACCTTGACGAATACCCTGTTCACCTCGGATGGCGAAACCAATACGCTCTCCGGTATCGAACAGGCTGACATAACCGGTGGCGCTGCTGGCAACACTCTCGACGCATCTGGTTTCAACGGCGTCTCCGTTGATACTGATGTAAATTATCTCAATAATGGCGATGGGTTAAGTACCACCGATGAATCTCAGGTCAATCTCACCGGATCTGAATCCACAACTCCGCTTTCAGCACTTAACAATGGCAACGGGGTTGAAACTGTTACCGGCAATGATGTTCAGATTACCCTGAGTGATGGTACTTTCTACAATGTTGATCTTTCCGGTGCTGTCACCCTGCAGGATCTTATTGATATCATTGATGATCTTGACAGCAATCTCTTCGCATCTCTCAACAGCGACGGCAACGGTCTGGAGCTGACTGATGCCAGCGGCGGTGGCGGGTCTTTTGCCGTTTCCGCGCTGAATGCTTCCGATGCATTGGCTGGCCTGGGACTCAGTGGTGTTACGGAGTCCGGTGGTACAATACATGGAACACCATTTGCCGGGGCGTCTGCGGATATCCGAATCGTTCTCTCCGATTTAACTGCTGTCGATGTCGACCTCAGCAATGTTGCGACTCTTCAGGATGTTATTGATGCTGTCAGCTACAGCAGTGATAGGTTGACAGCCACACTGAACAGCTCCGGTGGTATTGAGATTATTGATAGTTCCGGCGGGAGCAATGTTGTCACTATCAGCTCCATTAATGGCTCAGGTGCTGCCGCAGCCCTTGGCTTTACTACTGGCACCGGTTCTTCTGCAGGTTTTGTCGGTTCGGCGGTTCTCGCTGGCAGTGTCGTGATTGATGGCGGCGGAGGCAGTGATATCATCACCGGAACCAGCGGCAATGATACTCTGACTGGCGGCACCGGCGCTGATACAATTGATGGCGGAGCCGGCGCAGAAGACCGGCTGGTTGAATCCCGGTCCACTGGAGTTGATTTTGATCTTGATAATGATCAGCTGATTATTGGTGCGGAAGGCACAGATAACTTGGCGAACATTGAGCTCGCCACCCTGGAAGGCTCAGCTGCTGCGCAGACAATTGATGCCTCCGACTTTTCCGGTGACACCATTCTGATCAGTGGCGGTGGTGCTGATACCCTTCTGGGAGGAGATGGCAACGATATCTTCCGGGTGGACATTTCCAATCTGACCGGTGCGCAGAAGGTTGATGTCTCTCCCGGAGGCGGTACTGACAATGAACTTGTCATCCTCGGCAGCGGAGATTTTGTCCAGCAGTCAGACTTCAACTGGATCACCTTTACCCCCGATGCTTCAGGCACGACCATAACGGTGGAATCCGATGATACCCTGACCATAGAAGATGATATCACAAGTGCAGGTATCAATCTTGGTTTCAGGGCGGAAACGATCAATGTGCTGGGAGCCACCATCAGCACCGATCATAATACCATGGCGGGCAGTATCACCTTCGAAGCTGATCATATCTTGATAGACGAAGACAGCTCAGGCAATCGTGCCGATATCCATGCCATTACTACCTCGGGAAGCAGTGCCGACGGTGATATCAGTTTTCTCGCAGCCGATGTCTTTAAGGACTTCACCGGCCTGGGTTTTGCTAATGTTGATTACAATGAAGCGGATGTAACCATAGGCAACGCCCTCATAACAGGTGGAACTGTCACTGTTCAGGCCACCGCTGAAGCTGAAAAGTATAATATCGATTTTGGTGAGACCTGGATTGGCGATAAGCTCGAATCCCTCGCGGGCGGTGTCCTGAAAGGAATGGAAGGTTTCTCACTGATCGCAGGGGTTTCTGTGGCCACCTCCATTGCAAAGATCAATGTTGAGGAAGATGCCGAGATCCATGCCGATAATTTTATTGCGCACTCGATGGCAACCACCCTTGTAAAGGCCTCGCCCAAGAGTATTTTTCTCGGTGTTGCCGTGGGTATTGGCACCACTGTTTCAGAGACGGTGATTGATGGAACCATAATCACTTCCGAAGACCTTACTGTTCGCGCCAGCGGAGATAATACGATAAGCGTTTCAGCCTCGGTAGAAGACAAATCCAATGCTGCAGCAATAGCCGTATCTGTCCTTGATTCCACTGTTCGCGCACAGGTTGGCGATACGGCCACTCTTACCGTTGGCCAAAATCTGTTTGTACGTGGCGACACGGTGGACCATAATTCAACAACGGCGTCAACAAAATCAGAAAAAGACGGCAAGGTTGGGATTGCGGTAGCGGTCAGTGTTGAAAATGGTACGACGAGTGCCTTTCTCGACGGTGACGCCGATGTTGCAGGCAATATCGATGTTGAGGCCGTGCAGGAGAAAGAAGCTGTCAGTGGTAAAAAACTTGGTTTTATCCCCACGTTATCTAATGGGATTTCGGCCAGTGTCGAAATTCCCGGTGAGAAAACCGGTATTTCCAAAAAAATTGATGATTTTACCTCCGGCATAAAGAAGAAGATCACAGACAAGGTGGACTCCACCAAAGTCTACAAAGATAATACAGTTAAGAGCCTCAGGGAGAAACCCGGCCAATACGTCACGGATTTCCTGAAAAAGAACGAGACCATTAAAAAGATGATGGAATCGCCGGTCACCAACAAATACGATATTGGTGGTGCAGTCGCGGTCTCGATTGATACCAACAAGGCAGAAGCCCGCATAGGTGACGGGGTAAATCATGCCGATGTCGAGGCTGATGGTTACATTGAAGTCTCTGCCACCACTTCCAACCGTCCGAAAGTTTCGGCGAGTTCGTCGGTTACCAACGAAACGACCAGCACCGATCCGGCACAATCCCAGGCGAAATTCGGTGGCTCTGTCGCAATAGCCGTCGGCGTCTATAACGATGATGCGGATGCATACATTTCAGGCAATACCAACGTTGACTCCAAAGGCTTCCTGACCGTCGATGCAACAACGCTCAATCAGATCGATCCCTTGTCGCTCTGGGGTGCCAACCTTATCTCACCGCTGCTCGATGAGAACAGGATCGCAACCCATACTACTGATACCGAAGGTCTTACGACGGTAAATCTCCAGGATACTGTCGAAGTGACCGATAATCACACCGGCAACGGTGATGTTGGCAACTGGTATAAATATGTTGGCAGCACTCCGTCTACTCAATTTGATCTGAGTGAGGCTGATTTTACAACTGATGACTGGGAAGATCTCGGTAATCCCGCCGCCAATATTGGCACGGAGTATATTGCCACCATCGGTACTTACCTCGACAGCAATGCCGGGTTAATGGGCAACCTGGTCGATACTTCTTCAAGCGCTGCTGCCACAGGGCAGAAACTGGCCCTTGCTGGAGCTTTTACCTCGGTCGTACTCACCCATGATGCCCATGCCGTTATCAAAGACGGCGCTGAAATTAACCAGGACCCGAATGGTGTGAACAACGACACCAACTTTCGCACGGGGAGCCAGGATGTCATCGTTGAAGGTCTGAGTGTTAACCATGCTGTAAATATGGTCGGTGATCTGTCGGTTATGGATGCCAAAAAACTGGTCACTTTCTGGAAAGATCTCTCGGAGGCTGCATCACCAACTGCCGCTGGTGCCAGTACCGGTCTCTACTGGTATGAAAATGATGTCAGTGCAACCATCGACAAAGGTGTGCTTTTGTACGCTGACAGCCTTGAAGTGGATGCCGCCAACGAAGGGATGTCGATTGTTCTGCTGACCTCGGGAGGAGAAGCCGGAAATTTCGGCTTCAACGGCGCTTTCGGAGGAACGGTGGTCAACAACAGTACTGTGGCCCGTATTGCGGAGGGTTCGACAATTGAAGTTGGCAGCGGTGAAGTTGCGGACAGTGATGGCAACCACGCATCCATATTTGTTCATGCAACTGATACCACGACTGTTATTACGGCTTCCGGTGCTATGACTGAGTCTCAGTCTGGAGGGGTTGGAGCCTCTCTGGCGGTTGCCGTCAGCCAGCGCCATACCGAGGCAGTCATTGGTGACACAACAGGGACGGAAGCTGCTGCTGGAACTCTTACTTCTGGCGGAGATGTCCTCGTATCCTCTAAGAACAGCGGATTTATCGGCAGCTTCGCCGTTGCCGGCTCGAAAAGCTCGCCGGCGTCAGAGTCGCCTTCCAATACTGCCAGCGACCCTGGTGTAACACCTTTTGCAGGTACCGGCGGTACCCAGGGTTCTGACGGCAGTGCGCAGTCGGATAGTGACCTGCTCAACTGGCAGACCGGTATGCTCAGTGTCCTGACAGAAATGAAAGACAATGACAAGGTCAGTGGCAAGGTCACTGGTGCCGCTGCCGCTACTGATCAGGCTTCGAAAACTACTGAAAAGGGCAAAACCGGTTATGCTATATCAGGTGCGGTAACTGTCAACTATGTTCACGATGATGCGCTTGCATATCTGCGCAACATTGTTTCATTGGAAGCGCAAAGCCTCACTCTTGAGGCCGATGATGCAACGATAGTCGCTTCGCTGGCCGGTTCCGTTGCCATTACAAGCAGTAAGTCTGATCAGAAGGCTGTGAGTATTGCAGCTGGAGTTGGTATTAACGTTGTTACCGGCACGACCTCCGCTTTTGTTGATGGAGCTGATTTAACCCTCACCGGTCTTGAAGTACTGGCGGATCGAGATGGCTGGGTTGTCTCTCTGGCTGCCGGAGTTGCTGGTGCTACTGGCAAAAAAGGCTACGCAATTGGTGGTTCAGTTGGTTTCACGCACAGTGAGACGGTTACAGAGGCAGCTCTCAGGAATGCCACC
Organism: Desulforhopalus vacuolatus; assembly: GCF_016918505.1. Lineage (GTDB taxonomy): Bacteria > Desulfobacterota > Desulfobulbia > Desulfobulbales > Desulfocapsaceae > Desulforhopalus > Desulforhopalus vacuolatus. The sequence continues at coordinate 93,757 of NZ_JAFFPZ010000003.1, read as the reverse complement.
GGCCTGGTTAACGGGACGATCAAAGTGGAAGCAAACGATGATACCAACATTATCATCGTCGCAGGTGCCGGAGGCTTTGGCGGTAAAGCCGGCGTTGGTGCAGCGATAGCTTTTTCCGACATCTCCAATAAAGTTATCTCCCAGATAGAAAACGTTACAGACTTTACCCATCACGGTAATGTTGATGTCAACGCCATTTCCGATGGCATGATACTCTCCGTCGTTGGAGCTGTCGGTGTGGCTACTGGTGGTGGTGGTGAAGCAGGTTACGGTATCGGCGGCACGATCGCCGTCAACTATATTAACAATGAGGTTGATGCGGCAATTCTCGGCAGCACGACTCTCAGTGGCTCGACAGGTAATATATCCCTGTTGGCGGATGACAGCGCTGCCATTTATTCCATGGCCGGAGGTTTTGCTTATGGCAAGAGTGCCGGTATAGGACTGGCATTTGCCGTCAACCTGCTTGACAATGAAATTACCTCAAGGGTGGAAGGCTCTACGCTCATTACCACTGGCAGTCTTACCAGTGAAGCGAAAGAAAAAGGTATGCTGGTTACCGTCAGTGTTGGTGGTGCCGGATCAGAGAAAACTGCTGTCGGCGGTTCGGTGTCGGTCAATGTCGTGAGCAACACCATAGATAGTCATATCTCTGCCTCCAGTGATATTGATGTAGATGGTGCTGTCCTGGTGGATGCATCTGATGCTACGACACTGGTATCCGTTGCCGGTGGCATTGCTTTTTCTAAAAAAGGTGCCGTTGGTGCGGCAATAGGAGTCAACGTTGTCGACAACGAGATCAACGCAGCCATTGACAGCAGCAGAGTCATTGCCGGAACGACCCTCGATGTCAGTGCACAAGCCGAAGAGACTATTGTGGCTGTCGCGGTTGGCGGAGCAGGTGCCTCTAAATTAGCCATCGGAGGATCTCTTTCCACCAACGTGATCGACAACACGGTAACGGCAAAAATAGCCAACACCGAGAGCCTGGCGCAGACATCGGCTGACCCGAATGTGGTTGTCGCTGATGTTTCGGCGGCAGGGAATATTGGTGTGCATGCCAGCGACAAAACGAACATGATCGTCATTGCCGGTGGTTTTGCCGGTTCCAAAGAGGCTGCCGTTGGCGCCGCGATTGGGACTACCTGGCTTGGTAACGATATCACCGCAACCATAGACAATACAAAAGTTACGTCAAATACCGGCAATATTAATGTCATCGCCGGAATGGCGAAGCCTGCGGATGACAGCGCCTTGTCAGGAATCAACTCCAACATGCCTGGTGTCGATCTCCCGACAGAAAACAGCGGCCAGTTGCTGACGCTGGTGATCGGCGGGGCAGGTGGCGGCAAAGTCGCGGCTGGTTTCGGGGTTTCCGTCAACAACGTTGCTAATACTGTTGTCGCATCCATTGCCAATGGCAGTGATGTTAAGGCAACGGCCGGAGCAGTTTCCGTGACCGCGACAGATGCATCAGTCATCGATGCCCTTGCCTTTGGCGGGGCCGGGGCAGGGAAAGTAGCAGGCGGTGGGGCAATTGCAGTCAATACAATTACGAACACTATCAGTGCTGCGATCTCCGGTTCCACGGTTGTCGCAGGAACCAGCGTTGAGGTAACAGCAACTTCATCATCTATCATCCGGACTCTTGGCATGGGCGTCTCCGGAGCAGGTAATGTTGCCGTCTCCATCTCCGGTATAGGTAATGGTGTCGCCAACAATGTTACTGCGTCGATAGATGGCGGTTCAACCGTGTATGCTGGTGGCGATGTAGTGCTGACAGCCAGCGATGAGGCACCATCTGCGCTTCCAGACTGGATGTTGCCGGATGAAATGGATGCCGATTTCAATGAGGCACTGGATGGTTCGCCCATTGACCTTGATGCCAATATTCTTGCCCTCCAGCTCAGTATAGCCGGTTCCGGCAAAGTAGCGGTCGGGGTCTCGCTGATGGGTAATGTGGTCGCTAATACGGTGACTGCTGACATAGACGGCTCAACGGTAATTGCCGGTGCCAATGCAACCGGTACCATCGTCAGTAGCGATGGAGACATTATTATAGAAACGTTGAGTGATTCAGGTATTATTGCATTGTCAGTCGGTGTGGCAGGTTCTGGTAACGTTTCAGTGAACGCCAGTGGTTTTGGTAACGTAATAACCAATGGGACCATTGCTGAGGTGACGGGTGGTTCAACTGTCAAGAGCGGCGGTCGCATTGATCTTTCTGCCACAGATCAGTCGCAGATCAGATCGCTTGGTATTGGCATTGCCGCATCCGGTTCTGCTGCCGTCTCCGTGCTGGTAGGTGCCAACGTCATAACCAACGATGTGAAGAGCCGGATTTCCGGTTCAACGGTGGACAGCGCTTCCACCCTCGATCTTACTGCCGCAAACGAGGCCGACATTCTTAGTTTTACCGCTGGTATCGCAGCCTCTGGTTCAGCTGCGGTAATGACCTCGCTGTCGGGGAATGTCATAACCAACTCAACCTCTGCGGTAATCGAAAATGGTGCAGCTCGCTCGAATATCGATGCAGTCGGTGCCATAACCCTTTCAGCAACTGACAGCTCGAACATTGATTCACTGGCCTTTGGTGTTGCCGGTTCGGGCGGTGTTGCGGTGGGCGTTGCGGCTTCGGCCAACGTTATCGTCAATACTGTGGAAAGCCGTATCAGTGGCAGTGACGTAGACGGGAATTCGACCCTTTCTCTTACCTCCCTCTCGTCTTCCGGTATTCATACTCTCGCTGTTGGTGTTGCCGGTTCCGGTACCGTAGCAGTACAGGTGACCGCCATGGGTAATGTTGTGGCGAACAATGTCAGCGCTGTTATTGATCAGGCATCAATTGTCAATATGGACGGTACGATAACACTTACTGCAAGTGATGCGGCACCAGGCCTGATTCCTGACTGGCTGTCGAGTCCTGACAGCAACAGTCTTGTTCCCGGTGAGTATTCAAGTGATATCAGTGACGGAACTGCGGGCACACCGTTCAGCATTGATTCAAATATCCTTTCGGTGATGATCAGTGTGGCGGCATCCGGCACAGTCGCCGTCAATGCCGCCTTTGTCGGTAATGTGATTGCCAATACCATTGAAACATCGATAAACAACGCCTCTGTCGCTTCCGTTGCCGGAGATGTTATTCTCGACAGTGATTCGAACGCAGGTATAATTGCGCTTACCGTGGGTGTGGCAGGCTCTGGTGCAGTTGCCGTTAATGCTACAGGTTATGGTAACGTGATTACCAACAGCGTCGGCTCATATATTGAAAATGATGCAGTTGTCACAACTGAGGCTGCCGATGGTACTGTGTCCCTTGATGCAGACGATATATCACTTATCAGGTCGGCAGGCATCAGTGTTTCAGGGACCGGTGCCGTCGCTGTTGGTGCGCTTATCGCTGCAAATGTGGTAACCAACAGTGTGGAATCAAAGGTTGCCGGATCAAAAGTCGACAGTGATTCCACTATAGCTCTGAGCGCAACAAACGACAGCAGCATTCTCGGGCTTACGGTGGGGGTTGCCGGTTCTGGTGCTGTTGCTATCTCCCTGTCCCTGACGGGTGCGGTTGTGGTCAATACAACAGTATCCGGCATTACCGGTTATGAACGACTGGATGGTGACGGCAATGTAATTGCTGCTTACAACTCCGATGTCGACGCAGTTGGCGATATTACTCTTGCCGCACTGGACAGCTCAGAGATCAACACGCTTGCTGTCGGAGTTGCCGGAACTGGTGCTGTTGCCGGTGGCGGGGCGCTTGCCGCAAACGTTATCAGCAATACCGTCAGCACTGAAATCAGTGATGCTGATGTCCTGACAACATCAGGCCGTATTGATCTTGATGCGGCTTCAGAGGCGATAATCCGCACTCTGTCCGTTGGTGTTTCCGGTTCTGGAGCAGTGGCTGTTCAGGTCTCGGCGATGGGTAATGTCATCACTAACAATACCTCCTCAAAAATATCCAGATCGATTGTTCAGGCAGACGGCGATATCAATCTGAGCGCCCAGGACAGGGCACCTTCAGCAGCTCCGCTGGGCTGGATTCTCGACATGCTGCCTGATGATGACTCCGGCAATGGTATGAAGGATGCCGTCGATGATTCGACCGCAGATACCCTTATTGATACGTCAACCAATATCCTTTCCCTCATGGTCAGTGTCGCTGGAACTGGTGCTGTCGCAGTCAATGGGGCTTTTGTCGGTAACGTTATTGCCAACACCATTACAACGGATATCGATGACTCCTCCGTTACCTCGACTGGCGGTGATATCATTCAGGATGCGCAGTCGAAAGCCGGAATCGTCGGTCTTACTGTGGGTGTTGCCGGCTCTGGTGCCGTGGCGGTCGACGTCACTGGCTATGGCAACGTGATTACCAATAGTGTCGGTTCCACCGTCAGTAATTTTTCGACGCTCCGAACCGTGGCTGACACTGGCGGCAATATCGCCCTTTCTGCCAGCGATTCCTCGATGATCCGTTCCGGCGGCATATCGATTGCCGGTACCGGTGGTGTGGCCGTTGGCGCGCTCATCGGTGCAAACGTGATCACCAACTCGGTGGAGACCAGTATTGACACGTCAACCGTCGACAGCAACGGTACGCTTGATCTGACGGCTGCCAATAATGCAGATATCCTTGGGATAAGTCTGGGCGTCGCTGGTTCAGGTGCCGCTGCAGGTATCCTGTCACTGACAGGTAACGTTATCACCAACACCACCTCGGCGAAGATTACCGGTACAGCCGATCACCTTTCCGATATTGATGCAGACGGAGCCATCAGTCTGCTGGCAACCGACAGCTCAGAGATCAATACTCTTGCCATCGGCGTGTCCGGCAGCGGCGGCGGGGCAATTGGTGCGGCTCTTGCGGCCAATGTCATTGTCAATACCATTGAAACGGAAATAAATTACAGTACGGTTGATTCCGAGGCAACTCTCGCGCTTGCATCTCACTCGGAAGCAATAATCCGCTCTCTTGGCATAGGCGTGTCCGGCAGCGGCGGTCTTGCCGTCCAGCTCACAGCCATGGGCAACTGGATAGAAAACACAACCTCTGCACTCATTGCCGACTCAACAGTCAACGTTCTTGGTAATGTCACGCTGCTGGCAGACGATCTTGCTCCGGCCGCGAGTCCATTGTCGGCCATTATCAACATGTTTGTCCCCGATAATGATGGTGACAGTAGTGCTGCTGCCGACGATCCGGATAGTGACAGCACCAGAACGCGTCTCAATGATTCTCTGGCAGATTCTCCGATTGCAGATCCGGATGCCAACATCCTGTCGGTAGTGGTTTCCATTGCGGGCAGTGGCGGTGTCGCGGTTTCTGCTATTCTCACCGGTAATGTGATCAACAACGATATCTCTTCAGTCATTGATCACTCAAGTGTCACCTCAACGGCGGGCAGCATTTCCCTTGATGCTGATTCCAAAGCTGCCATCGTCGGGCTGTCGGCAGGTGTCGGTGCCTCTGGTGGCGTTGCCGTCCAGGCCTCTTTCTTTGGCAACGAGATCAACGTGTCGACAGAAGCCCTGGTTCTCGATGGTTCCGTGTTGAACGCCCTGGGTGATGTGCACCTTGAGGCTGTCGATCAATCCTCGATCCAGTCCATCGGTCTCTCAATTGCAGCCTCGGGTGTTGCTGTTTCCGGCATCGTTGGTCGTAATAAGATCGAGAATACGACACGCGCCCGAATCAGCGGCTCCAACACGACGTCCAACGACCTCTCTGTTACAGCGCTTTCGGACTCTTATATCCGCAGCTTCGTGGGTGGTGTCGCAGTTTCTGGCGCTCTGTCGGCGCAGCTTTCCTTCACCTGGAACGACATCAGCAATAATGTGGAAGCTTCCATTGTCGCCGACAGCACCCATGATTCGATAATCAACGCCGTTGGAGATGTTGTCCTGAATGCCGAAGATACCTCAGAAATTGATTCCACTGCCGTTGCAGTTGCTGCATCGCTGGGTATCGGAATCAGCGGCTCCTACGTCAATCATGAGGTCAGCAACACTGTTAGCGCATATATTGAAGGAACGTCGTCTACTCACACTGTGGAAATTCAGAAGGCGGACGAGGTGCGTATCGATGCACTGTCCATGCCAAAGATCACCGGAGATACCTATGGCATAAGCCTTGGGACTCTTGCTGCCGGTGCGACCCTCATCGAGGTTACTGTCGGCGGCAGTGTCGATGCCCATATCGGGCCTTATGTTAATGTGGGTCAGTCTGCTGGTAAATCAGTGCGGACTCTTGATATCTCTGCACTGGCCAAGGCTGATGCGGAAGCCACTGTCTTCGCTCTTGCCGGTGGTATTGGGGCTGGTTCTTATAACTGGGCCGAGGTAACCGTCAATCCACAGGTTGTCGCCTTTATCGACAACAGCACCATAGACGTGACAGGCGCGATTGCTGTTGAAGCTGCCAGTAAGATGCGTGCCGTATCAGATGTCACCGGCATTAACGCCGGTCTGCTGGCTGTTGGTGTTTCAAAGGCTGAAACGGTTCTCGATGCGACGGTGACAGCTTCTGCCAGCGGTGATATCGGGGCCCGGTCCCTGACGATTAATGCAGCGCAGGGGGCTCTGGACGGTCAGACATACAGTGCGACGGCCACGGCTTCAGGGTCTGCCGGCGGGCTGGTGGGGGTTGACGCCACTATCGCCAATGTCACCAATAACAGCGATACCAGTGCATTCATTGGTGATAACTCTGTTATACGCGTTAATGACAATGTTTCAGTTATTGCTCAGACGGCACTGCGTCAGAAGGGTACGGCTGAATCTGATGTCGGCGGTGTTATCGCCGTGGGCATTACTGCCTCAGACGCCTCTTCCAATACCACGATTAATGCCTCGCTTGGTGCTCATGCGAATATCTACAGTTCCACTCTTGAAATTACCGCAAGTGGCCTTGATGATAACTACGCAGATACTTCTGCCGGTGCTGGCGGTGTCGTCGGTGCAGCTGCGGCTCGTCCTCAAACCACCAATATCAGCACGACAACTACCTCAATAGGGGCGGATACTGTTGTCGATTTGACCGAATCAGGCACCGGAGAGCTGGATGTCAAGAGCTATCACCAGGCGCTTTATGGTACCAGGGTGAACACCAGTGCCTACGGTGCTCTGTCAGGTGCAGGCGCAGAGGCCGACAGCACTATAACGGCTACGGTAACCACCACAATTGGCAGCGGGGCGAATATTACCGCCCGCGATATTGATCTGCTTGCGACCAATCGGATTGAAGGGGACAGCTATATGAAGGGCAGCACCGGTGGCATTGTCAGTGAAGCCGGAGCTGACAGCGAGACCATTATATCTCTTGATACCGAAGTGATTGTCGGCAACAACGCCAGCCTCAAGGTTATTGGATATTCTTCCAATGATGACAATTTCAATCTGGCGGCCTTGAATATCTTCGATATAAAAGAAGAGATCATCTTTACAACCGGCGGGGCTCTCGCTGGAGCCGGGGCAGACCTCACTATAGAGACTGCCAGGGATCTTGCTCAGGTGACAATTGGCACCGGGGCCACACTGCTGGGTGTCGGCGCCATGAACCTTTCTGCCCGAGGTCAGGGGGAAATCCATGGTACCGTATCGGTTGAAACCTATGGTGCAGGCACAGTCTCGGTTGGGGAGAGTTATGTTGAAATTAAACCAGAGAATGTGATTGACATCCTGAGCGGTGCCCACCTGCGATCATTAGGTGATCTCAATCTTTCTGCTGGACGTTCCACTGCTGCAGGCTTTGAAAACTATTCGGACATTTATACTGTTGAATCCCGCTGGGATGGTTTTGCCGGGTCCGCGATCCCGATTTCCGATATCGACGCCAAAGCCTTTATCGTTCAGGAAAACAGTATCGATGTACAAAGCGGTGCCCTGCTGCAGACTGGTCGAGAGGCGAGACTCTTTGCTGATAACCTCGGCCTGGTATATCTGACTGGTAAGGCCAAAGCGGTGAGCTGGGTCAGCGAGGCGGCTGATGGTCTCAATTCTCTTTTGGGCGGCGGTGGTGATGAGCAGTTTGAAGGCAAGGAACTGGCGGAATCCCACGGCTATGTCAATATCGACGGCACCATTGAAACCGGTCTCACCCGGGAGCAGACACTGAAGATAACGGGCTGGAATGTTACCCCTGTTTACGGTACTGATTCCGAAGGCAATACCATTGTTGTGGATCAGAATGTAGACATTACCTCCGACGCCGATCTTGGCATAACCTATGAGACGGGTTTCAAGGAAATTGACAGCGAGATGGTGCAGGAGCTGCAAAACGCCGAGTCAATGCTGGCCGAGTATGGCCAGACCAACGGTACCCTGAAGAGCTTTTATGAGGGGGAGATAGCACGTCTTAAGGCAGCCCTTGATGCTTCCGGCCTTGGTGAAGAGGTCACTGCACCCGATGGAACAGTTTCCACCATTTATCCCAAAAAACAAGTTCTTACCATTACCGTCAATCCAATCTGGGCCCAGGCAGGTGTTATCAACGTGCGCTCCGATGTGCTTGACGGCACCGGTACGTTTATCGCGCCCAATGATGTTACCGTCACTATCACAAATGAGACTCCCGCATTTATTGAGTTGATGGGGATAACCATTCCCGATACCAACGGCGGTCTGTATTTCAATGGCAGACTGGTGGATGTGCTGCAGGATATCAGGGACGAGAATCAGATTAATGCCGATCTTGATAATGCACAGGGATTTACTGGTATTGATGATCCCGTTATTGCGGAAGCTGTCACCTTTGATCTTTCCGAGGTGGCTGATCCGGCAACAGGAGACGGCCCGGCGATTCTTGTGGAGAATACGCTCAATGTCAACACGGTAACGCCTCCAGACGGCGGCAGCTATCCATGGCCTGATATAACGGTGCTTGGCCCCGATGACGGCGGACTGGGAATATACAACGATGGCGGTTCAGCAACATTCACCACAGTTGGCGGTGATATCCGCTTTGAGGGAACAGTTCGGGCCATGGATATTACGGTTATCGCCGGTGGTGACGTCTATATTACCGGCCTCACATCTTATCCGGTGGGTGGTGAACCGGCCAGTCAGCTTGGTGATGTCTCTGGCGGAACCTCCGGGGACTACGGGGCCGGTACTGATGGTGCCGGTGTCAAAGAGGCAAGCGATACCGCAGTACAGACAGTAGTCAACAGTACTGGTACGCAACCGTATGCAATGTATGGTGATCGTATTCATATCGATGCTGAATATATCAACATTAACGGCATCATGCAGAGCGGCAGGGACTCGTATGAGGTGACCATTGATGCAGATGCATACTCAGAGGCCCTGACGCAGATCTATACCTATGGCAAGACGGGAAAGGTGTATCTGGAAGACGCATCCGAAGCCAGTGATGGCTTTGAGATCTATTTCAATACCTCAACCTGGCAGTTTGAGGTGGGCGAGCTGAGGACCAGCGGTGGGTATATAGAACTTTTCGGCAATATCCTGAACACCGGTACCGGTGAGATCAGGGTGCTGGGTGAATATGCGGCTGTAACGATCAACAATGAAACAACCTGGGATGTTCTGGTTAACGAGCTTGATATCTCTCAGCGTGGTCAGGGAACCCTGATCATCGTGGATAAGGCGAATGGTACACCGACGGATACCACTGTGCTGGACGCAGATACCGCAGATTCCTACACCTCATTGTACCAGTGGACTGAAAACGGTATTGAGTTGACTACAAACGGCTCAGACGACCCGGATTATGAAGGAATATCAACCCTGCTGACTGGTGACACCTTCTCCTATCAGCCGAACGAACAGCTTCGTTACGGCTGGACGACGGTGGTCACCAGTCAGACAACAAACTACAAATATATCAAGAGCGGCGGCTGGCTCGGGGTGATACCAGATGTTTTCCAGGACGACTATGATGAGTGGGACAGTACGGTGGTGGCGACGCCGCCTACCTATGCAGGTACTGGACCGTACTACTACTTTGACAGTTCAGCTGGCGCGGACGCCGACTATACTTTTGTTGCGGATAGTGCGATTGTAGAGTCAGGAGATGTTATCAGATACTGGCACAATGATTATTGGACCTGGTACGGCAGCCATGTGTATGAGGCCAAGTATAAGCAGGTTGAGGGTAAGGAAGACTATTACACCCATACCCTCAATGCTCACCGCCCGATAACCATCAGCTATATCGGCCAGGCAGAAGGCAGTGTAACAATTAATTCCACCGGTGGCGGGGATGTTCTCCTGGTCGGCGCAGTCATTACCACTGCGGGAAATATTGCCATTGATTCGACCGGATCCATTGAAGCCGTCAGTGGCGGGGCCTGGCTGGCAGGCAAATACATAAGCCTTGAGGCAGATAAAAATATCGGCACCACACTGCAGCCGATAACCATCAACCTCTCAGACCCGAGCGGCAACTGGTCTGGCAGCGAGGGGATTTATGCGGTCTCCGGCAGTGGCGACATCGCCATTACCGAGGTCAGCGGTGATATGTATGTAAACTCAATCAGCGCAGCGGATGGAGATGTGGTTCTTCATGCAGATGGGGCAATTACTGTGGCGCAGAATACGGCCACCACATACCATGCGGGAACAGTGACCGGTGCGTCAATATCTCTGACCGCTGCAAGCGGTGGCATCGGTAATGGCACCACCGCCGATAATCCATGGCTGGTTATTGATTCAGGGGTTCAGGTTGACAGTACGGCGGCCACCACACCAACCACCAGCGTTACCGCTTCCGCCACCGGCAATATCTATCTGCAGGAAGCAAGTGGTGATCTGCGGGTTGATCAGATTTCCACGACCGGTGATGTCTATATAGACGTCGTCAGTGGTGACCTGCTTGATGCAAATGATTTCCAGGAGCGGGATGAGCGGACCTATAATGAGTTGAAAGGTGGCGTCTGGGCTGATCTGCAGCTGGTTGGTGACGACGCAACGGACAAGCTTAAGGACACCATCAGTGCCTTTGAGTCCTCGAAGGAAAGAGAGTATCGCAGCTACTGGATCTATCGGAACCAGCAGGCTGACTCCACGGTTTACGACAGCAGTTTTCAGGTGACACTGGCGCAGGCGGAAGAGGACTATTATCGCACGGAGCTGAGCTATGACGATGACGCCATAACCACTTTGGAAAATAAGCGGACTGCGGAGTATCACACCCTGCATTCACAGTTTGAGAGTTATTTCACTGAGGTGGGTAGTGCAATGCCCACCAGCTACGATCAGGGCTTCGACTATACTGTGACCGACGGCGAAGAAACTGCCCTTACTTCGTCCATCAAGGTCTGGACAGAAGAAGAGCTGCTGAACCTGATCGGCGGTGGCTTACTGAAATCAGTCACTGATACACAGATCAACATCGAGGCAGCAAATATCGTCGCCAGCAACCTGACAATTACCGTTGGCGATGCTGTTGGTGAGACGGGTGATCCCACTCAGATCATGCTCGACGGCGATGCTTTTACCACCGACGAGCGGGTCGCTATGGCAGCGGCAGAGCGGGCCGATGTCTCCTATCTGTCCACTGACCTGATCAACGCCAGGGTTACCTTTGACAACTCTCTCTGGACCATGACCCGTGAAGACAGCTCAAACTGGAGCGGTTTCAGCGTGGGCATGAACATCATCGTGCGCGGTAATACGGCAAACGAAACCGTGGGACTAAGCTATTACACCATTGGCTCGATCAGCGGTAACAAGATGACCCTGATCGCCGATTCGGCGCTGGTTGCGGAAGTTGGCAAGGATGTGCAGGTTGCAGGCATTACGCTTGATCCGGCTTTTGAAACGGTTGCGATGAATGAAGGCGTGGAGGTAACCTTCCAGAACAACGGCTGGAATTCAACCGGCCGGGTGGGTGACACTATCACCCGCAGCAGTGGCAGCTGGATTACAGACGGTTACGTGGAAGATTCTCTGATCAAGATCAGTGGCTCGGCCAGTAATGATACCGCTACCTCGGAATACTACCGGGTTGAGTCGGTCTCCGCCCTCGTCCTGATCCTGTCAGGCAGAAATGAGCTGGCCCAGGAAGATACTCCGGTGGCAATTTCCCTGGAACGGGGTGACAGTCCAACTCTTCTCTCTATTCTCATTGAAAACCGTGATGATCTTAACGTCAACACCAGCGGGTTGTTCACTGCTGATGTCGATGGTGATATCTTCCTGGGCTCTGCACCGGTAGACTCCGTTGAGCGGCTGCTGCAGGTCGATAGCATCGTCGCCGGAACAGTTGCCAATCCTGGCAGCGTCAGAATCAAGGTTGGGGCTGGTATCAGCAATGGTGCAGCAGACGGTGTAATCAACATCCAGAGCGGCAACCTGCTGCTCGAAGCTGGTGATGGCGGCATCGGTACCGCAGATAAACCTTTCTACACTGACCTGTTTGGTACCGGTACGATTACCGCAAGGGGTACCGAGTCGATATACCTGAGTGAGCATAACAGTACAGGAACAGCGGGTGACATGCGGATTGAGTCGATATATTCGAAAACCGGCGTCGCGGATCTTACTGCCGACGGTTCCATCATCGACGCGCTCAACACTGATTTCACCAAGGTCAAAGCTGTCTCTATCATTTTGAACAGTGGTGGTACGATTGGCGAGACCGGAGCTCCTGCCGATTATCTGGAAACTGATACATCTCAATCGGGAAGCCTGACTGCAATCGCCCAGGGTTCGATCTGGCTGGCAGAGACTTCTAATGACATGAATATCAACACTATCACTTCTGTCACCGGTGATGTGGATCTGGTTGCGCATCAGTCCATTCTCGATTTTGTCGATGATGGCAGCGGTCTTGAGAGCAGGCCGGAGGTTGATATCTTCGCTAACAATATCTCGCTCCGGGCACGATTTGGCGGAATCGGAAATTCCGGTAATGATCTGGACCTCGACAGCCACAGAAATGGCAGCGGGACCCTGACCGCCGAGTCATTCCTCAACACCTATATCATCGAAACCACTGGTGATCTGTACCTGAATACCGTGTCAACCGGCGGCTACAGCAGCTTATATACTGCTTTTATAGCAACGCCTGTCGGCTCAATCAAAAACGGCAGAACCAGCGGTTCCAACATCCTCTCCGGTAAAACATATCTCTTTGCTTCACAGGATATCGGTGAAGCTGACAAGTCGATCAGCACAGAAGTGGCTAATCTTGAAGGAAAGTCAACTGCAGGTTCCACCTGGATTGATAACTACGGTGCCATGACGGTTGGTGGTGTTGTCGATGATGACGCACCCGGTATGCTGGCAGGTGGGTCAATTACCACCGTGACACACAGCCCCCTGATCATCTCAGAAAACGTCATAGCGGAAACAGGCAACATCGTCAAAACGTCCACCGACGGTGTTGATCCTGCCGACGATTACCTGACGGTGCTTGCTGGTATTACCGTGCAGGCCGAAGCTGGTGATGTCTCCCTGAATGCTGGTGATGATCTCACCATAGGGATTGGCGCTGAGATTCTTGCCGATGTTGGCAATGTCTATCTCAATGGTGATTATGGTAACGCTGATCCTGGCGTTGGCAGCACCATGACCATCAGCGGTATTGTGCAGGGTATCAACATTGAGGTAAACGGTAACGGTGATGACGACAGTATCATCTTCGATACGACCAGCGAGACAACGGCAAGCGGTCTGATTACCATCTCGGCCCATGGTGGCGATGATACCATCTTCATCAATACTGACGTCTTCGTGGGAGAAGCTGAGGTATATGGCGGCACCGGCGATGATACCATTACTGTCACTGAGCTGCCCTCCAGAACGGCCGAACTTACTCTCGATGGTGAGGGCGGCACAGATGAATATACGGTCAATGTCGATGGCGCCAGCAATTACATCATAAATGTTGCTGACAGCGGGGCGGCCGATGACGGTACCGATCATCTTACCATCAACGGTACGGCAGACAGTGACACCTTCCTGCTCAGGAAAGAGTTTGTTGCTTATCTGAACACCACTGGCGGCGACGGCGCATTTACCCAGGCCGAACGCATCAATTATGATCAGAATATCAATGCCCGATTGCGAATAAATGGTCTGGATGGCGACGATTATTTTTACAGTGATGACAACTCCAGTCTCACTACGCTTGACGGTGGTGCTGGCAGGGATACTTTCCAGATCGGCCAGCTCTACGCAGCAGACCGGATTGCGCCTTACGTGGCTGCAGGCGATGAGGTTGTGACCAGGGAAACCACCCTTGGCTTCCTCAGCATCGGCATCAGTGAATCGATGGTTATCTATGGCGGCACCGGTGACGACAAATTCTCGGTCTATAGCAACAAGGCCCTGCTGAAAATGTTCGGCGAGGAAGGCAATGATGAATTTATTGTCCGCGCATTCCTTGAGAAAGACAGCACTGAGATTGCTGGTGGTGGCGATGCCGAACTGTTCGGCGGAGCTGGCGATGATACAATCTTCTATTCAATTAATGCACCTCTGGCCATTGACGGCGGCAGTGGTACCGACAAGGTGGTTGCGCTTGGTACTGAGGCAAATGATGATTTTGTGATAACCCGCGACGGTATCTACGGTGCAGGGCTCAATATCGGTTTTGAGAATGTCGAAATTGCCGAGCTTGATGGCCTGGAAGGGGACGACGAGTTTTTTATCCTCTCCACTTCCGAAGATATGGTGACCTCTATCATTGGCGGACTTGGCAGTGACATTTTTAATGTCGGCGGTAATGTAACTTCCACCATCTACAGTTCCAGTGGTTCAGGAAACAGTGGCTACATCAATCATTCCGTAACGAGTGATGATCCACAGTATAACGGAATTTTCGTCGACGGCGTGCAGTTGAACGTTGGGAACAGTGCCAGGGGGCAGGTGGTGCTGACTCCGACCGACGGACTTACCCTGGTCGAGGACGATGCGACATCATTCGGCACGTATACGCTTGATCTTGAAACTGCTGTACCGACCGCCGCATCCATCGCCTGCATAACGGTTTCTGCGGCCCGGTCCACAACGGAAGACAAGGATCAGGATGGCAGCGCCGGCACCGTTCTGGTATCGATAGATGGCACCAACTACACCGATTCACTGGTGCTTGTCTTTGATTCTGAAAGTAACTGGAATACAACCCGGACAATCTACGTCAAGGCTGCGTCTGATACTGCTGAAGAAGGAGTCCAGACCGCAATTATCAGCCATTCAGTGATTGTTGAGGCTAAGGACCCCTCGAGTGTCACGGCCGGGCAGCAGGAAGAACTTGATGCTGTCAGTGATATCTTCATGCCGAACTTCGAGGTTAAGGTCTACGATGACGACAAGGCCGATCTTATTGTGGCCGAAGTTGTTCCCGGCTCGACTGTCGTGGAAGGCAGTTTGACTGATGCGATCAGTGTGGCGCTGACCAGGGCACCGGCGGCAGGTGAAACAGTAACCGTTACCCTGACGCATGGTTCACAGATAAGTCTTGATACCACTACCCTGACATTTAGCGCCATCGACTGGGATATAACCCGGTTTGTAACCATTACCGCAGTGGATGACAGCCTGCCGGAAAACCGTGTCCGTGAATCGATAGAGTTTACAGTCACCAGCAGCGTTCCCGGTTCAGCCTTTAACGACAGCGAACCGGAAGGTGTCGAGGTCGTGGTAGAGGACAATGACCGGGGCGGTGTACTCATTACCCAGTCCGATGGCTCTACCTTTGTCAACGAGTCAATTTCGGACACGTATTCAATCAGCCTGCAGAAAGCACCGGCGGCTGGTACTACTGTCACCGTCAATTTGCTTTCCGACGGACAAACCCTTCTGACGAGTACAGACCTGCGGTTCGATGATGCCGCGCAAGCGGTTACCTTCACCTATGCAAACTGGAATGTGGCAGCAGTCATCACTGTTGATGCCAACTCGGCGTCCACGGAGGGCAGCTCGATTGTCCAGACCTTTGCTCTGCAGTCGCATACGGTTGATCAGATAGAGGGGCCGCTGTTCATCGAAGGCAGCGTCCCAGCGGGTAAGGACAGAACGCTGGAACTGGCGGTTATGCTGCCGACTGAGAGCGATGAGGTGTTGACCTCGACTGCTGTCGATATCGATGAATTGATCCAGACTGATACCCTTAACGTTTTTAATGACGGCTCGGAGAATGAGGACATTGGACTTCTGACCGACAGCAATATCTCCGGTCTTGGTCTGGGCGGCGACCTCACCTTGAATATGGGCTCCGAGGCCAGCCCGGACCTTGTTACCTACGTGGGCGGTATCACTTACAGCGGGTTTGAAACCGTTGAGATTCTGCTCGGTGATAAAGATGACACTTTTACTGTTGAAAGTACTCTGGCAGATACCATCACCACCATCCACGGCGGTGGCGGCAGTGATCAACTGACGGCCGACATCGGCGCAGATAACGGTGTTCTCATTCTGTTCGGTGACACTTCGCAGGATGGCAGCAGGTATGATGCGGATATCGCCACCACAGCGACCGCGTTGACCGGGGGGGCCTATGAGTTTAATAATCCGGGCAATGATATTATCGACGCCAGCGGTTCAAACTCCTCTGTGACCATTTTTGGCGGTATTGGTAATGATGTCATCTACGGCAGCAAGGTGGGCGACAATCTGGCTGGCGGATCGGGCAATGATGAGATCCATGGCCTTGGAGGCAATGATCATATCTACGGTGACAGCGGTTTTAATGTCGATGTTAACACCAGATTAGACCTGGCGGGACAGATTCTGACCGTGGTCAACACGCCAGCCGCGACTGACAATCCGGAGACCCATGATCCTCTGGTGGCAGGCAAAGATAATATTACCGGAGATACCGGCGAAGACATCATCTTCGGAGATTTCGGCGAGATTCAGCAGAAAGCTGGAACTCAGCGGATAACCGATATGGACAAGGTTATCGCCATTCGTACCGTGAACGAAACTGAAGGGGCCGATGATGTCATCAACGGCAACTCTTCTCTGCCAGACGGCCGCGATAACGATATAATCTTCGGTGGCGCAGGCGCGGATACCATTACTGGCAATGGTTTGATGGATATTGTCTTTGGTGATACCGGTTTGATTACCTTTGCAGAGAACGGCGACATGCAGGAGATAGCAACCACTGTTGCCGCAAACAGCGGTGATGACAGGATCACCACCGGTCAAGGTGACGATATCCTGCTCGGTGGTGGCGGATCCGATACCATTCCTGGCGGGGCTGGCAATAACATCGTTCTGGGAGACTTCGGTGTACTGCAGGTCTCAGGCACTACGGTTACCCACATTACAGCCAGCAACGGCTCTGACAGCGGTAATGATCAGATTACCACCCAGGACGGCAACGATATCCTCATCGGCGGCAGCGGCTCCGACAAGCTCACCTCCGACGCAGGCGATGATATACTGCTGGGCGATAACGGAGTCCTGGTCGTCTCCGGGACAACGGCCTCGCGCATTGAAACTACCGATGGCAGCGGTGACGATGAGCTCAACGGCGGCACAGGCAGCGACATCATGCTGGGTGGCAACGGCTCTGATACCCTGATCGCAGTGGGTGAAAATAATGTGCTGCTGGGCGACACCGGGGTCATTACCCTCTCTGAGGGTAGTCCAAATCAGATCGAAGCCAACGGTGATGGCGGCGGTGACGATCGCCTCACCGGCAGTGACGGCAACGATATCCTCATCGGCGGCAGCGGCTCCGACAAGCTCACCTCCAACGCAGGCGATGATATACTGCTGGGCGATAACGGAGTCCTGGTCGTCTCCGGGACAACGGCCTCGCGCATTGAAACTACCGATGGCAGCGGTGACGATGAGCTCAACGGCGGCACAGGCAGCGACATTCTGCTGGGTGGCGACGGCTCTGACACCCTGATCGCAGCAGGCAGCAATAATGTGCTATTGGGCGATACCGGGGTCATTACCCTCTCCAGTGGTCGTCCAAATCAGATCAAAACCAACGGTAACGGCGGCGGTGACGATCGCCTCACCGGCAGTGGCGGCAATGATATCCTCATCGGCGGCAGCGGCTCCGACAAGCTCACCTCCAATGCAGGCAATGATATACTGCTGGGCGATAACGGGGTCCTGGTCGTCTCCGGGACAACGGCCTCGCGCATCGAAACTACCAACGGCAGCGGCAACGATCAGCTCAACGGCGGCACAGGCAGCGACATTCTGCTGGGTGGCGACGGCTCTGACACCCTGATCGCAGCGGGCGGCAATAATGTGCTGCTGGGTGATACCGGGGTCATTACCCTCTCCAGTGGTCGTCCAAATCAGGTTGAAGCCAACGGTAATGGCGGCGGCAACGATCGCCTCACCGGCAGTGACGGGGACGATGTTCTCATTGGCGGCAACGGCTCCGATACCATCAGTGGCAGCAGTGGTAATGACGTTCTCATCGGAGATACCGGGTCGGTGCTCTTCAGTGGTGGAGCGCCCGGTCAGGTGACAGGTTTTGCCGAGTCCGGCGGCAACGATCAGCTCGATGGCGGTAACGGCCGGGATTCTCTCTTCGGCGGTGGCGGCAATGATACGCTCTCCGGCGGTTCGGGAGAAGATGCCCTGTTTGGTGATGGCGGCAGGGTTATTTACAGTGACGGTACTTTCAGGAGTATGGAAACCATTTCCTTCAGCACCGGTGGTAACGACCGTCTTGACGGTGGCAGCGATAATGATTTCCTCTTTGGTGGCGCTGGCTCAGACAGCCTCTATGGTTCTTCCGGCAACGATATCATGTTTGGTGACATTGGTTACGCCTACTATCCTGCTGCCAATCTGTTGATAGCGGAAACCATGGGGTATTCCATTGGCGGTAATGATATCTTAGACGGCGGCAGCGGCAATGACATCATGTTCGGCGGGCATGGCCGTGATACCTTCTCCGGCGACTGGTCTGAGGATGTCATTTTTGGTGATTATGGCCGGGTGGAAATTCTAGACGGGAATTTTATAAGTCTCATCTTTGTCGGGCTTGGACAGATTGATCCATTCTCCTGCGGACTCTTCTCGTTTAACACCGGGTTTGACAATTTCATCACCCTGTCCGGCGATACCGCTGTCAAGGATGTCCTCAGCGGATTGACAAGCGGCCTGTCCCCGCAGCAGGTTGCCAGCGACTGGGGAATGCGCAGCCATCTCGACCGGCTGAGTCATGGCGGTGCAAATGTCAGGGACGGGGAAGGTTTGGCAGGTTATTATGCCACCGTTGATAATATCCCCACTGAGCTGGCACCTGTGCAACAGCAACAGGCACTGCCTGCGACCGGAAATCCTGTAATAACTGTTCCGGATAATGACTCCGCCGGTCAGTTGCCTGCGCAGGAAGGCCAGAACGGTGACAATACTCAGACCTTTAATCTGCAGCGAGAGGATCTGGTTCCAATGGAAACAATGATTGCTGGACTGGTCGGTTGGTCGGTTGGGACTGGTAGTCGGAATCGCGGTAAAAAACATCTGCGTGAAGATGAGATTGCAACCCTGATGCAGCCGAAAGAAAAAAGCTGGCGCTGGGATGGCAAAGATCTTCACAAAGAAAGTAAGGGTACGAAACTCTCCTGGCATAACAGCCAGGGGCAACAGATTCCCATTGTTTTTACAAAGAAGACAGACGGTAAGGCAGCAGAAAGCATAAACAGTATCGCCGTTTAGAAATTCTTCGACAACAGGGGAACATGACCTGTCCCCCTGTTGCCGCCCACGGCTCACCAACAATAAGGAGAAAAATAATGAAAGAAGAAAAGGCTCTGGAAGAGAAAAAAGAAGATGCAGCTGAACAGGCCCAAACCAAAATTCGCTGGGACGGTTCAAAAATGCGCTCGACCTATGCCAACGTTTGCAATGTTTCCAGCACTAGGAGGCTGTCCGAGAACGCTCTTTTGCCCGAACTTCTCGTTATTTTCAAAAAACAATGCTCGTAATATCAATAATATAGCTGTTCTCGTTTTTTGAAAATGCCTCGATTTTGGATAAAACGCCTATTCTCGGACAGACTCCTAGAGAAGAAGTAACCCTGCTGTTTGGTACCAACCAGAACTGGCACGCCGGACAGTCAGAGCTCACGGTTGAGCTTTCCGACCGGATTACGGTTAATCCATACGCTGCAAAACGTCTTTCTATCCTTCTGACCAATACCATCGCTGAATATGAGAAGCGATTCGGTAAATTGGAATTGAACTTGCCTGAAAACGCGGAATAGACCCCATTGTTGTTTGATATTGCCCGGAGCGTTCTGCGCTCCGGGCATTTTTTTGGAGTAACGATATCCCTCGGTATTTGCTATACTCTTCGGGACAAAGAAAATTACCGCCCGACTACCAACCAGTCATACCAGGTGCAGCGACCTGACTGGGCCATGAACAAATTGGTGAGAACCAGGATATGGAAAGTACAACATCTGGAACTTTAGACGCCCACGAGCAAAACCCGGAACTGTGGCAGTCGTTTGTGGAGGCAGACAGTGAAGAGGAGTATTTCCAGAGCTGGCTGTCGCTGCAGATAAACATTGTCGGTAATGCTGCGTTGCAGGGCTTGATGGTTGTGCAGCGGGGGGACAGCAGCTTCAGTCCTGTTGCCGCCTGGTCCGAATCCGGTCTGTCTCCGGAACGGCTCTCCGGTGTGGTTGAAAGGGTTATCGAGGAGCAGGTCGGGCTGCTGGTGGAGATGGCAGAGCCGGAGCGATATGCTGCGGCCTATCCAGTCCTTATCGACGACGCCTTGTTCGGGGTTGTCGCACTTGAGTTAAGAGCACATCAGCCGCAGGAGCTGCAGCTGGCAATGCGGCAATTGCAATGGGGAACAGCATGGCTGGAATTGCTGGTACGGCGCAATCAGCTTGAAGCGGATAAAGCACTCCTGCACCGGCTGAAAGCCGCCGTCGATTTGCTTGGGATTACCCTGGGCGAGTCGACCTTTACCGGTGCTTCACTGGTTTTCGTTACTGAACTGGCAGCTGCCAGTGCTTGTGAACGGGTCAGTTTCGGTTACCGCCGGGGAAGGTCGATACGCCTTGAAGCAGTTTCTCACAGCGCGGAAGTCAGCGAGAAGATGAACCTGACCCGGGCTATTGAGAAGGTTATGGATGAAGCCATCCTGCAGCGTACCGAAGTGACGTACCCGGAACTCGATGATGAGCTGCTGATTACCCGCGAGCATGAGGCGTTGTCACGCCAACAGGCGATGGCTTCCATTGCCACCTTTCCGCTGTTCCACGAAGACCATTATTACGGTGCCCTGACCTGCGAGAGGGCTGCCAATACTCCGTTCACAACCCGCGACATGGAGTTCATTCGTGCCGTTGTCACTCTCGCGGGACCGGTCCTGGAAGCCAGATACAAAAATGATCTTAATCCGGTCGTTGCCCTGTGGCATGGCATGGTTCGCCTGACGGGTGGGGTGCTCGGCTCCCGCCACCTCGGCAAAAAAATAATCATCCTCGCCCTTGCAGTGGCTGTTGGTTTTCTCTACAACAGCACCGGGGAATACAGGCTTACCGCCGATGCCAGGCTCGAAGGTGCCATTCGCCGGGCGATTGTCGTGCCGTTTGATGGCTACCTCGATGAAGCGCCGCATGCAGCCGGAGACAAGGTCGATCAGGGGGAGCTGCTCTGCTCCCTTGACGATCGAGACCTGTGCCTCGAAAAACTTGCCAAACTCAGCAGAATACGGCAGATGGAACAGCAGTATCAGGAGTCTGTGGCCAAACACGATCGTGCCCGGACCGTGGTTATTCGCGCCCAGCTCGAACAGTCACAGGCGGAGCTGGAACTGCTCGAGCAGAAACTGGAGAGGACAATCCTTACCGCGCCGTTTGCAGGTCTGCTGGTAAGCGGTGATCTCAGCCAGCGACTGGGCAGTGCGGTGACGCACGGTGAGATCCTTTTCGAGCTGACACCGCTTGACGCCTACCGCATAATTCTCAAGGTGGATGAGCGTAGAATAGCCGATGTAAAACCGGGGCAGAAGGGCAGTCTCATGCTTTCCTCTTTACCGCAGGAGCGGTTCAGTTTTGTTGTGAAAAAGCTGACCCCGATTGCGAGAGCAGATGAAGGCCGCAATTATTTCAAGGTCGAGGCGGAACTCACGAAACTGAATGAAAAACTGAGGCCCGGCATGGAAGGAGTTGCCAAAATCGATATAGATACCCGCCGACTGGTGTCAATCTGGACGAGGGATTTCAGCGAATGGGTGCGCTTGTCCTTCTGGGCGTGGCTCCCCTGAGGTGAAGTGGCGAGTGCAGAATATGCTGAAAGCAGCCGGGGGCACCGCTGGTATATCTCCGGGAGGTTTGTTGCTGACATGAGCGAATCACTGTTTAGCCGTTCCTGGTACAGGGTTGCGCCACTGAAGCCAAGACTGCGCAGCCATGTACAGATCTTCAAGCACAATTACCGTGGTGAGGACTGGTACGTGATTCAGGACCGGTTCACCGGCAAACATCACCGTTTCTCACCTGAGGCATATCAGATTATTGGCTTCATGGACGGTAAGCGCACCCTCGGCGATATCTGGGATCAGGCGTGCAGGAACCTCGGTGACCACATGCCGACGCAGGACGAGGTTATCGCCCTGCTGGCTCAGCTGTTCAGATCTGATTTACTGCAGTCATCAACATTACCGAATATAGCAGATCTTGAGCAGCGGAAGACCACCGGCAGGCGCAAACGAATGCTTGCCGCCGTTCGGTCGCCAATGTTTATGCGTATTCCCCTGCTCGACCCGGACCGCTTTCTCAGCGTCGCCATGCCGTTTGTCAATCCGTTGCTGAGCTGGCCAATGCTGGTTATCTGGATCTTGACCTTTTCGCTTTCGCTGGTGTTGGCGATAATGCACTGGCCGGATTTGACCAACAATTTTACGGATCAGGTACTGGCGCTTGAGAACATTCTGCTGGTGACGCTGATCTATCCATTCCTCAAGGTCATACACGAATTCGGGCATGCCTTCATGGTCAAAAAGTGGGGTGGTGAAGTGCACGAGATGGGCATCATTCTCCTCGTCTTCATGCCGATTCCCTATGTTGAAGCATCCTCTTCGCTGGCGTTCACCTCCAAATATAAGCGCATGCTGGTTGGTGGAGCAGGAATTATGGTTGAGGTTTTTATTGCCGCCGTGGCCCTTTTGGTGTGGCTTAACGTTGAATCGGGACCAGTCCGGGTGGCGGCTTTCAACATCATGCTTATTGCCGGGGTATCGACGTTGTTGTTCAACGGCAACCCTCTGCTGCGTTTCGATGCCTATTATGTCCTGTCGGATTTTCTGGAGATCCCCAATCTGGGGCAGAAATCAAACCGTTATCTCGGTTATCTCTGCCAGCGTTATCTGCTGGGTATCAATCGACTCGATTCGATGGCCAACACGGGAGAGGAAGCGGCGTGGCTGTTTTTTTATGGTGTGGCCTCTTTTATTTATCGGATCTTTATATCCTTTCGTATTATTTTATTTGTGGCTGCAAAGTTCTTTTTCATCGGTCTGGTGCTGGCGCTCTGGGCGGCAGTGGGGATGATCGTTCTGCCAGCTTCCAGGCTCCTGGTCTTTACCATAAAAAATCCAAAAATGAAGACAAAAAGACTCAGGCTGCTGCTGGTTATAATCCTCCCGTTCTTGCTTGGCAGCGGGCTTCTGCTCTTTTATCCCCTGCCATCCTACACGCTTTGTGAGGGGGTAACCTGGGCGCCGGAAGAATCCCGTCTGCATGCCACCGCCACCGGATTTGTCTCGGAAATAATGGTGGAGAGCGGCAGCAGGGTGACAGCCGGAACAGTGCTTTTACGTTTTACTAACGATGAGCTCGACAGCAGGGTGAAGCAGATCAGCGCCCGGCGTGATGAGTTTCTCGCGAAATATGACCAGAGCAGGCAGAAGGACATCAACGAGGCGATGCTGTTTCGGGAAGCGGTGATGCAGATCGAGGCTGAGCTGACTGAGGTACAATCCCGCCAGGCAGAGTTGACCATGACGGCTCCTGAAGACGGCATTTTTATTCTTGAGCGGCAAAGCGATATGCTGGGACATTATTTTACCAGAGGAACACAGCTTGGCTACATCCTTGACCCGGATGGACTCTATCTGCGGGTGGTGGTACCACAGTCCGACATTGAAAAGGTGCGCGGGGATACTGTGGCCATTGCAGTGAGGCTCTCTGATAAGATTGACACGGTCCTGCCAGCCAGAATCATCAGAGAGGTGCCAGCCGCCACCAGGGAATTACCGAGCATGGCCCTCAGCACCCAGGGTGGCGGCCCTTTTGGTCTTGATCCCCGGGAGAAGGAGCGCCCGATGGTCCTTGAGTATCTGTTCCAGTTTGACATTCAGGTTGAAAAACCTCTCGAACCATGGCTTGAACAGCGTGCGTATGTGCGTTTTGAGCATCATCCGGAGCCGTTGGCACTGCGCCTGTATCGGTCAGTCAGACGTCTGCTGCTCAGTCGATTTTCCTTCTAACTGCCCTGCCGGTGACCATGACCAGACCCTTCGCCATTCCATTGCCACCCTCCGCACATGACCAGAGGGCTGAACGCCCAGACAAGGTAAACACCCGTTTGGAAAATCTCGGCAATCAGCTCTACGGAGGCATACGAAGATTTTTCTCCGGGAGGAGAGGGATTCAGGCTGCTGTCGCCAGAATAGAGGGGCTTTCAGAACAGTTTGTCGAGAGTAGTGACAAGGAATTAAGTGACATCCGTGCAAAGGTTCGAGAGGATTTGCTCAGGGACGGTTTTACTGACAGCGCCGTTGCTGCGAGTTTTGCTCTCATTCGCGAAACCAGCAGGCGAATTCTTGGCTTATACCATTATCCCTGTCAGCTGTTTGGGGGGATTGCCATGCTGCAGGGCAAAGTCGCGGAGATGGACACCGGTGAAGGGAAAACTCTCACAGCTACGCTTGCTGCCGCAACTGCCGCCATGGCCCGCATTCCAGTGCACGTGGTCAGTGTAAACGACTACCTCACGGGGAGGGACGCGGAGACCATGGGACCTCTTTATCGTGCACTGGGGCTTGAGGTTGGTTGCGTTACCCACAATATGAAGCCGGATGAGAAACGTCATGCCTACAGCCGCGATATAACTTATGTAACCAACAAGGAACTGGTGTTCGATTATCTCCGTGATCGGTTGACGCTGGGCGACCGGACTGATGTCCGGCTCCTGCGGGCCGAGTATCTGCACAGTCGATCCCAACGCAGTGATCGTCTGCTCATTCGCGGCCTTTATTTCGGTATCGTCGATGAAGCTGACTCCATCCTCATTGATGAGGCGCGTACCCCGCTTATCATCTCTGGTACAGCCGGGGAGGAGGATGAAAAGGAATTCCTGCGCCAGGCCCTTGATATCGCGGCAACGCTTGAGGAAGGAGATGATTTCCTCCTCGACAGGCAGCGAAAAAGCCTGCGGGTGACTGAGCAGGGCAGAAAGCAGATTGAGACGAAGGCAGCAGGTTTAGGGCCCATGTGGAACGGCCTTGTACGGCGTGAATCCACTGTCTTTAAGGCACTGCAGGCGCAATATATGTTTCATCTGGACGAAAATTACCTCGTTCGTGACGGCAAGATACAGATCATTGACGAGTTCACCGGCAGGGTGATGGAGGGCAGGTCCTGGGAGCAGGGACTGCACCAGATGATCGAGATGAAGGAAGGTTGTGATTTGACGAGCAGGAGGGAGACGCTTGCAAAAATCAGTTACCAACGTTTTTTCCGCCGTTACCTGCATCTCTCCGGTATGACCGGTACCGCCCGCGAGGTTGCCGGTGAACTCTGGAACGTATATAATTTGCAGACCCTGAAGATTCCGCCCAATAAGCCGCCGAGGCGCAAACATCTTCCGGACAAGGTCTTTGCACACGAAGTGGGAAAATGGCAGGCTGTGAGTACGCGTATACTGGCCATCCATGAAGAGGGACGGCCGGTGCTGGTCGGTACCCGTTCGGTCAAGGCGTCTGAAAAGCTGGCAGGAATAATGCGGGAGCACGGGCTGGCGTACGAATTGCTTAACGCCAAACAGGACGCCGAGGAAGCCGCGATCATTCAAAAAGCGGGGGAGGTCGGTGCAGTGACCATAGCCACCAATATGGCGGGCCGGGGCACTGATATCAAGCTTACCGAAGAAGTGCAGAATCTCGGTGGACTGCACGTTATTTCCACAGAACGGCATGAGGCCGCCCGCATTGACCGGCAGCTTGCCGGGAGATCCGGGAGACAGGGTGATCCCGGGAGTTATGAGGCTTTGCTCTCTTTTGACGATATGCTCTTTACAGGGCAGCGGGGCAGGCTGCTGGCAAAAGTTGGAAGGATGATTCCAGCACCGCATAAAGGGCTGGGCGGAGTTCTTTCGCGCTGGCTGTTGAACAGGGCGCAAAAGCGCCTTGAAAAATATCATGACAAGATGAGAAAAGAGCTGTTCAAGCAAGACCAGGCGCAGGGAAGTCTGCTTTCCTTCTCGGGCAATCTTGAATAGTTCATCAACAACGGATGATAATATATATGAGATCTCTATTTTTCCTGCTTTTGTTTGTTCTTCTCCTTGCTCCACGAAGTATCCAGGCTGAAGAATTGCCGCCCCTGGAAGGTCTTATCGAACCAAATGAGCTGGTGCAGTATAGCAGCCAGGTGCCGGGTATTCTCGAACAAGTTCTGGTCGAACGCGGTACCTGGGTAAAAAAAAGGCAAACAATTGCCACCCTCAAATCCGGGGTTCAGAGGGCAGCGCTTAAGCTTGCCAAAGCGAGGGTCGACTTTGGCAAACGTAAGCTGTTGAGGAACGAACAACTTATAAAAAAGCAGCTGATTTCCATCAACGATAAGGATGAGATCGAAACTGAGGTCCGGTTCTCTGAGTTGGAAGTTTCCCAGGCAGAAGAACAACTGGCCCTCAGAACAATCAGATCCACAATCGCTGGTGTGGTGGTACAGCGGACCGGGTCTCCTGGTGAATATGTGGGGGAAGATCCGTTTCTGACCATCGCCTCCATTGATCCCCTCTCCGTTGAGGTCGTTGTCCCCTCAGGTTATTACGGAGCGATTAAAAAGGGAGCTGAGGCGACCGTTGAAATAGAGGGACCGCTTGCCGGGCAATATAAAGCCAGGGTCATTATCGTCGATCAGATAATCGATGCAGCCAGTTCCACCTTTGGCGTAAGGCTTGAACTGCCTAACCCGAAGAAAAAGCTTCCTGCCGGTTTGAAGTGTATAGTTACTTTTTGAGGATGTTGTTTCCCCAAAAAGTAACTATAGTCAGAGAGTAACGCAAAATGGCCCCTGGCGTAAATTACGACTCACGGATTTCCAGACGGAAAGATTTTTTTGTGCCAGGGGAAACATCAGGATACCTTGAATAACCACTCTTTCGCCCATCTTCTTCGTTACAGTCAAAAAATTATCCTCGAAGGTAAGCGCTGGATTCCGATATCAAAATTATAGGCGGTAAATTTCCTCCTGTGCCTCGAATATGAATGAATGCAGTCTGTTTCAAGGTACCCTTGTGAAAATGTGAGTGACCACATTATTTTTATCCCTTGCGATTCTCTTACCTCCGAGGTCCCAATCCGAACCCGCGATATGGCTGGTGCCAATAACCGTGGTTCCAGCTCCAGCGATCTCCGAGCCACAGCCATGTACCGGCTACCCAGAAATAGTCCGGCCCGGGAGGGGCATATCTTGGGTCAGACAGCGGGGCTGGCGGAAGGGGGCCCACAACACCTGTTACGTACGTGTGATCAGTCTGCGTCCGGGTATTGATCATAAAATCAATAACAGTTTCACTGACCCCGTTGTTTTTCAAGCGGATGATATCAGCCGTGTTGAGACTGTAAACGGTGCGGGAATTGCGGATCTGACTGATGATCAGTTCATCACTGATTCCAGCGCTCGACAGAGCCTGCACATCTGATACTGACAGGGGCTGCCCCTGTTCGACCCGCTGCAGGGTCTGAGGAGCCTGAGCCCGCAGCAGCT
Organism: Desulforhopalus vacuolatus; assembly: GCF_016918505.1. Taxonomy (GTDB): domain Bacteria; phylum Desulfobacterota; class Desulfobulbia; order Desulfobulbales; family Desulfocapsaceae; genus Desulforhopalus; species Desulforhopalus vacuolatus. The sequence goes on along the minus strand of NZ_JAFFPZ010000003.1, from coordinate 65,838 downwards.
CCTCCTGCTGCTGATCAAGACTGTGACCGATAAGGCCGCCAAATATTGCTCCCACAGCTGTGCCGACAGCCGCACCGGCGGCGTGATTGTGTGTCAGGCTTCCGATCACTGCCCCGGCGGCTCCGCCGACCAGGGTTCCAGAGGCTGTATAATCAGTTCCTCCATGTGGTGTGGCGCAACCGGTTAAAGAGAGACCCGCAACAATTGCTGTTACTGCCAAAGTTGATTTTTTCATGCTTTTACCCTCCAATTGGGTTTTATCACATACGGGTACCTTGAATAATCTTGTATTTCGTTCATATTCGAGGCACAGGAAGAAATTTACCGTAGGTATATGACTGATATTCCGAGGATAAATTTTTTACTGTAACGAAGAAGATGGGCGAAAGACTGATTATTCAAGGCAGCCATACTTGAATTCAGCTTGCCTTCCTGCTGGACCACTCAAGGTCAACGCTTTTTACGGCAATACTTCCCCATGATACAGGTTCTGACCGGTATCACCGTGAAACACTGTGTCGGGGCGGTAGACAAGCATAACCGCAGACTCAGAAAAGGCTTTCCCTTCAAAAGGTATCTTAAGAAGTCTTTGAGGAACGAACTGGGGGAAATTGCGAAAATATAATGGGCTTTGTCCGGTCACAAGGAAGTTCTCCTTCGCTGATTGCCCTGCCGAGAGAATCTCCTGGGGTGTCTTTTGTCGAAGCGGAGGGGTATCTGGGAGGAAAAACAGACTGCTGCATGAAAATGAAAAGCAGTAACACCTCGTGAAAAATTAAGGTGTTACTGCCCGATGTTTCTACAGATCTCAGGGCCTGTTATGGCATGGTGATCTGACCACTGGCGATCAATTTTTCAATCTCTGCGACATCTTTATCGCCGCGACCAGAGAGGTTGACAAGGATTGTCTGGTCGGCTGAAAGTGTTGGTGCCAGTTTGAGAGCGTATGCCAGTGCATGAGAAGATTCCAGCGCCGGGATGATACCTTCCGTTTGTGAAAGTTTGAAGAACGCATCAACAGCCTCCATGTCTGAGGCGTGCTCATAGGTGGCCCTGCCGATATCCTTAAGATAAGAATGCTCAGGTCCTACACTGGGGTAATCAAGTCCTGCTGAAATTGAATAGACAGATGCCGGTTCACCGTTCTCATCTTTAAGCATATAAGAGTTGAATCCGTGCATGATACCAGGGGTTCCAAGGCAGAGTGTCGCCGCGTGGTCGCCTGGTTCAAGGCCACGTCCGGAAGGTTCCACGCCAACGAGTTTAACCTCTTTATCTCCTACGAAATCAGTAAACATTCCAATTGCATTAGAACCACCACCAACACAGGCTATACAGTAGTCTGGAAGTTTTCCCTGTTCATCGAGGAACTGTTGTCGGGCTTCTCTGCCAATTATCGATTGAAAGTCACGTACCATCGATGGATAGGGGTGAGGACCAACTGCTGAACCCAGAAGGTAGAAGGTGTCATCGGCGTGTTCAATCCATGCACCAAGCGCTTCGTCAACGGCTTCTTTAAGGGTTCTTTGTCCTGACATTGCAGGGACAACCTCTGCACCCATCATTTTCATGCGGAATACATTGAGTTTTTGACGCTCAATATCTACTTCACCCATATAAACAGTGCATTCCATACCCATGAGAGCGGCTGTGGCGGCAGCTGCGACACCGTGCTGGCCCGCACCTGTTTCAGCAATAATCTTCTTTTTACCCATACGTTTGGCAAGAAGGATCTGACCTATGGTGTTGTTGACTTTATGGGCACCGAGGTGATTGAGATCTTCGCGTTTAAGCCAGATCTGAGCGCCGCCGCACGCCTTCGTGAGATTGGCGCAGCGGTATATGGGAGTTGGACGACCGGAGTATTTGGTGAGGTAATATGTGAACTCTTTTTGGAATTCCGGATCATTTTTAGCTTTATCGTAGGCTGCGGCAAGCTCATCCAGGATAGGAATAAGGGCTTCTGGAACATATTGTCCACCATATTCGCCAAAAAATCCTTCTGCAGTAACTGTTGTTTCGGTTGTCATTTCTTCTCTCCAATCGTAGTGGCAGGTGAATGTTGAAGACAATCAACTCTTCAAGAAAACACCTGGAATATTGAATAAAAAAGTCTGTAAGGATAAGAAAATAATCCTATTAAGAGAAATTGTTGTTGTCAACACTTTGGCGGTTTTCAAGCTGCAAAAATACAGGAAGGAAGAGAAAGAGGGAGGCTTCCTCGGTTATCGCAACGCGAAATAAAAAAAGGTCGGCGGACAGAAAATTCTGTCTGCCGACCTTCGAGGTATCAGAAAAAAATCTTCACTCTCACATCATACCGCTGAAAAAGTCATTCCCTTTATCATCCACAAGAATGAAGGCCGGGAAGTTTTTAGCTTCAATCTGCCATACTGCTTCCATACCCAGTTCAGGATAGTCAATACATTCGACTTTGGTGATGTTTTCTTCGGCGAGAATTGCAGCAGGTCCGCCGATGGAGCCGAGGTAGAAGCCACCATTATTCTTACAGGCGTCAGTCACCTGTTGTGAACGGTTGCCCTTGGCAATCATCACCATGGAACCACCTGCTTTCTGCAGGAGGTCAACATAGGAATCCATCCGTCCGGCAGTCGTCGGTCCGAAGGAACCGGAGGGTTTACCCTCTGGCGTTTTGGCCGGACCGGCATAGTAGATGGGATGTTTCTTAAGATAATCAGGCAACTCTTTGCCAGCGTCGAGCAGTTCCTTGAATTTAGAGTGGGCAATGTCACGGCCGACGATGATGGTGCCGTTGAGGGAGAGCTCAGTTCCTACCGGATGTTTGGTCAGCTCGGCGAGCACATCTTTCATCGGTTGATTGAGGTCTATTTTTACTGCTGAGCGGGCGGCGTCGCGCAAATTTTCAGGGATAAGACGGCCGGGATTGGTATCCATTGTCTCAATCCACATGCCCTCTTTGTTGATCTTCGCCTTGAGGTTACGGTCAGCAGAGCAGCTTACGCCCATTCCTACCGGACAGGAAGCACCGTGACGCGGCAGGCGCACGATACGTACGTCATGGGTAAAGTGGCGTCCGCCAAACTGTGCGCCAAGGCCAATTTCAGCTGAGGCTTCCTGAATCTCTTTCTCCAGTTCCAGATCGCGGAAGGCCCGTCCGTGCTCGTTGCCGCTGGTGGGCAGCTCGTCGTAGTATTTGGCAGAAGCCAGCTTCACTGTCTTCAGATTGGCTTCGGCGGAGGTGCCGCCGATAACAAACGCAAGATGGTAGGGCGGGCAGGCTGCGGTGCCGAGGGTCTTCATCTTCTCAATGAGAAATTTCACAAGGGACTTCGGATTGAGCAGTGCCTTGGTTTCCTGATAGAGATAGGTCTTATTGGCGGATCCGCCGCCCTTGGCGATAAAAAGGAATTTATATTCCCCGCCCTGGGTGGCGTAGATATCAATCTGTGCAGGCAGATTGGTGCCGGTGTTGCTTTCTGTATACATATCCTGTGCTACGGTTTGCGAATAGCGCAGATTTTCATTGGTGTAGGTTTCGAACACGCCTTTGGAAAGGGCCTCTGCCTCGTCAAAGCCGGTCCAGACGTTCTGTCCCTTTTTACCCATGACAATTGCTGTCCCCGTATCCTGACAGAGAGGAAGTTCAAAGTTACAGGAAACTTCAGCGTTTTTCAGGAATTGCAGGGCAACACCTTTTTCGTTGTCGGAGGCAGCGGGATCTTCGAGAATTGCCGCTACCTGCTCGTTATGGCCTGGACGCAGCAGGAAGGAAACCTCGCGCATGGCAACGCGGGCCAGCTCAGTGAGTCCTTCACTTTTTACCTTGAGAATTTCTTCGCTGCCAAATTTTTCCACGGAGACATATTTCTCTGAGCCTTCGATTTTGTGGTAAGGGGTGGTGTCTTTGCCGACTGGGAAGGGCTCCTGATAGATGAACTTCGTCATGGTCATACTCCTTTCGCTCTCCTGAAGAGAGCAGTAGATGGTTTTTCTGTGCTCCTTTATACGCACAGGCAGGGAGACACAGACAGGGAAGACAGCGGAGGTGCAGCAAAATTCACATAAAACATAACAAACTTTGATATTGTAGCGCAAATATCAGGAAAAAAAAGTGCTTTCGTATCATTGGGAAAGTGCAGATGGATTGAATTGGACCTGTAATATACCGAAGGCGTGTACAGCCTGCCACGAATCTGCGTACAGCCTGGTTCAAAGGTCCCTCTCAGGAATTCTTTTTATCCCTTTTAAAATGCTTGTTTCCTTCCTGATTTTTTGATCAAATTGAGAGCTGAAGGGACTATCAAAACCTTGAATAAATGATATATTCATGAGTTATTGTTACTTTTAAGGCTTTTGGGTCCCTTTTACCGAAGGACCCTGGTGTTTCCTCCCGGGACATCAAATTATGACTGTACAGGGAAGAAGTTGGAAGAAAGGTCAATTATTCAATGCACCTGCCAGTTCCAGAGCCTGCTGATAAATCGGCAGCAGCTGACATTTTACGAGGAATACTACTATGAAGATGAACGACCTTGAAAAGGTGAAAAGTGAAGACCTCAGCGGTCTTCGCTCCAGCGAACGCCGGAATTTTCTGGGGCTTGGACTCGTCATTACCGGGATGTATCTCGGTGGGACAGTGCTGTCGCTGACCCCGGTGAAAAGTGCAGAGGCTATCGGTTTTGAAGAGGTAGTGCCGGTACCGGGGAAATATCCTTATGCCCCACATTACACCATGGTGCTGCGAGAGCACCTCTGCATCGACTGTGGCCGTTGTATGGAGGCCTGTGTGAAGACCAACCACGTTCCCGAATATGGTTCGCGCACGACCATTCTTGAGAAGCAGCGTCCTCTTGAGGGAAATGCTATTGAGACGATCTTTACACCGGTACTCTGCAATCAGTGTAACAATCCGCCATGCGTGCGGGTGTGCCCCACCTCTGCGATCTGTAAGGATGAAAAGACGGGTATTGTGCGAATAAAAAAAGACCTCTGTATTGGCTGTAAGGCCTGCATGACTGCCTGTCCCTATGACGCGTGCTATTTTAACGAGGAGCCGGATGTCCGGGCGGTTGACAAATGCGACTTCTGCTGGGAGTCGCGTCTCTCCAAAGGGGAAACGACCACTGCATGCGCCGAGGCCTGCCCCACAGGATGCCGGGTATTTGGTGACCTGGCCGACAAAAAAAGTGAGGTGTATATTCTGCTCCATACTCCGGGGACTACCATCTGGGTCCTGCGTCCGGAATCCGGGGCGCTGCCAAATGTTTACTACATCAATACATGAGCCGGATTGGCGAGATGTTGTAACTCCTATCAACAGGAAGAGGTTTATTATGAAGAAAATTATGATGATTCCGCTGGCTCTGGTTCTCTTTGCGGTGCCCGCTTTTGCCGAGGGTGATACTGCTGCGGTGAAAGGGAATGGTGGAGCAGTGGAACAGGTTGCCGCTCAAGGTGAAAATGTCGGGAAGGCTGGTGTTGAGGAAGGAGAAGACTCGGTGAAAGCGAAGGTCTCCGCAGCTCTGGACAAGGCGGGAGAAGCCATGGAAAGTGCCAAAGTTAAAGCCGGTGAGGCCGTCGACAGCACGAAGGCAGCCATATCTGAGGCGGGTGATAAGGCAAGAGAGGCTGCAGGTGATATGGCGGATGCGGTAAGTGAGGCGACTGGAAGAGCGAAAGATGCCTTTTCTGATGCAGCGGATTCTGTTGGTACTGCCGCTGGCAAGGCTGCTGATGCGGTGGTGGACGCCGCCGGAGATGCCAGTGATGCTGTTGTCAGGGCTGGAAGCAAAGCGGGCACCGCCGTTGCCGGTGCTGCCGGTGAGGCCGTGGAGGGTGTAAAAGCCGCGGCAGCTCAACTTGCCGGGAAGAAAGAAGCCGCCCCGGACATTCATGCGCCGGAAAAACCGATAGTGTGGACAAAACCGGTGCCGGGGGCTGTCTTTTCCCATCAAGTTCACACGGCAGGTGCTGGACTGGATTGTGACTCCTGCCATGATGACCTTTTTGTAATGGAGGCCGGTACAGCCGAGCAGAACGAAGATTTCAATATGCAGAGCATGTATGACGGCAAATTCTGTGGCAGCTGCCATAATGGCGAGACAGCTTTTGCCGCCAATACCCGCTGTACCGCCTGCCACATAGGCGTTCTTGGGGTAGAACGAATGAATAAAAAGGATCAGTAACAGACAGCTGCTGTCGGAAGGGAACATCGACTCATCGCCCATCTTCTTCGTTACAGTCAAAAATTTATCCTCGGAGGTAAGCGCCGGACTCCAGGTAAGCGCCAGACTCCGTGATCACAGTTATACCGGTGATGAACGGTAAGCCGGTATACGTACCTTCGATAAATTTCCTCCTGTACCTCGAATATGAACGAATGCAGGCTGTTTTAAGGTACCCGGAAATAATTATCAAAGGAGTTTACAATGAACAACACTGCAACTCAGAAAACGGCGGTGACCTCCCTTCTGGCCAGCAAGGTCTGGTGGTTGAGTCTCGCCATGATTGCTGCCGGAGTGGGAGCAGGGATATACGCTCTCTATGTAGGTCATGGAGAGGCTTTCAGCAATACCCGTGAAATACCGTGGGGATTGACGATCTCGGTGTCTACCTGTTTTGCCATTATCTCTACTGGCCTCGCACTGCTCTTTACTTTCAGTCGGGCCTGGGGCGGCAACAACATGGGTGTGCTGGGCTCTCGTATGGTCTGGCTTTCCATCTTCATGCTCTGCGGAGCTTTTCTCGTTATCGGCCTTGAGATGGAAAACATCTGGCGGATATCTCTCGACCTCATTCTGCACCCCAACTTCACCTCCAATATCTGGTGGATGGGTGTACTTTACGGTGCGGCGGTTATTGTCATGATACTTGAGGTCGTGCTGATTGTTCTGCGCTGGTACAAAACGGCTGTGGTGCTCGGTGTTCTCTGTGCCATCACTGAGGCCTGCGCCATTTTCAACCTTGGTGCGGTCTTTTCTTCTCTCAAGTCCCACCCCTTCTGGTATGGGGGACAGATTCCCGCCTTCTTTCTCGGTTCTGCAGTGCTCTCCGGAGCGGCAGCTTTGCTGGTTATGACTGCACTCAGCTACGGTATTCAGAGACGCAGGATGAGTGAGGAGGTGCGTGCCGCGATGACCACCGGTGGAAAGATAATGCTTCTCATCTGCTTTTGCCTGTTGATTGCCAACGCCTGGAAGATTCTGAACGCGTATTCCGGGGACTATGAATTGATCACTGCCGCCAGATCTCTTACGGAAGGGCCGCTTGCCATTAACTTCTGGGTGGTAGAGATCGGTACGGGTCTGGTTGCACCGATTGTATTGCTGATGATTACCCATCTGCGATATGTCAGTGTGATGGTTTTCTCCGCTATTCTGGTGCTGGTCGGCCAGTTCATCTCTTGTTTCAACATGGTGGTTTCCGGTGCCATTGTTCCCTGGGATCACGGTATAGTCGGTGTCCCGACATATCTACCCTTCATCCCGACTCCGGCTGAGTATATTGTTGTACTGGCTGGTTTTGGTGTTGTCGGCGCGGGCTTTATCCTTGGTGAGCGTTTTATCGACAAGACCTTTATGGCAGAGGATTCCAGCCACTGAGGCTCTTTTTAATATTCTTTTTGTGTATATGTCAGAAAAGTGTTGGCAGAGAAAAAATGGAAAGTTTATACTCAATTCCAATACATCAGGTGCGTTGTAAAATGCGAAGAGGAAAGCCGGTTAAAATCCGGCGCGGGCCCGCCGCTGTAACCGTAACGAACACTGAAGAATGCCACTGGCTGAAAAATACCGGGAAGGCTCAGTAAGTAGGAAGATCGGAAGCCAGAAAGCCTGCCTGATGAAGAGATGAAATATGCATCCGTGGAAAAGGGCATATTTTACGATACGAGGTAGAGGGCACCCCGGATCATTTATATGGTTCGGGGTGTTTGTTTCTCCGGACCGAATTATTGGTTACAGGAGTAAATATGAAACAGTTTGTAAAAGTATCTCTTCTCGCATTATGCATGGTGGCAATGGCAAGTATGGCCTGCGCTACGGGAATGCAGATTGAACGGGGCAAGTCGGCTATTGTAATTGCCTCCTTTGGGACGACTGTTCCCTCAGGAGTAAAATCCATTACCAACATCCTCAGCCACGTGAAAAAGGCGTATCCGAAAACCGAAGTTCGCCTTACCTTTACCTCAAATATTATTCGTTCTGTCTGGAAAAAGCGTCAGGCTGAACCCCAAAAATGGCTGGATCAGGGTATCCCGAAAGAAGTCCTCTATGTACAAAATATCATTGCCACTGTTGGTGATCTCGTAGAAGATGGATATACGAACATTGTTGTTCAACCGACCCATATCTTTTTTATGGAAGAGTCGACAGATCTCCTGCAATATGTTGATGCACTGGGTTCCATTAGAACGCTGAAAGACAAATGGATGCCCATCAATAACATCGTCATGGGGCGGCCTGCCCTTGGCGAACCCGGCGATCTTCATCCCTACCATGAAGACGTCGCCGAGGCAGTGAAAACCCTGGCTCCGGATGTTGCCCTTGCAAAAAAAGAGGGAAGAACCCTCGTCTATATGGGGCATGGTAACGAACACTGGTCAACAGGTATTTACAATTCTCTGCAACGGGAAATGAAAAAACAGTACCCGGATGTGAAGACCATTGTCGGGGTTGTAGAAGGTGCCCCCACAGTTGAAGATGTTGCCCGTCAGTTGAAACATAACAAGGCCGATAAAGTTATGCTCAAAGCCTTTATGATCGTTGCCGGTGACCATGCCACCAATGATATGGCCGGGGATGATGATGATTCCTGGAAGAGCATTCTTACTCAAGACGGTTTCAACGTGAAACCCGTTCTGCATGGTCTGGGGGAAAATGATGCCTTTGCAGAAATTTTTGTGAAACACATTGCTGATCGCGCCAGAGAAGCTGGAATTACCCTGAAGTAAAAAATTTCTCCGAGTTGTGAAACACAAAAAAGTCTGTCGGGGGTAACCCGACAGACTTTTTTGTGTTTTGTCCTGCAGTGATACTCTTTACATTTTGTATTGGCGGATTCAAAGGCAGGGACGGGAAAAGGGAGAAAGGAGACGGGAGACGGGAGACGGGAAAAAGCAAAAAATCCCCGTAGAGACGATCAATTTTGGCGTTTCCAGCACAACGGATGTTTCTAAAATTGATCGCGATGATGATAACGGTGGTATTCATTATCATTGGTGAATAATTGGTACAACAGTGATTACGGCGATTAGAGACAAGGCATGCTTTGTCTACACGGTGACGATAAACGTAATGATAACGGTGGAATGATTTGTGGGAACCTTGTAATCTTTTTTAAAGTTTTTCGCTGTTCCGTCTTTTGCTTTTCCCTTTCTCCCGTCTCCTTTCTCCCGTCTCCTTTCCCCTGCCTTTAGAAATCGAACAGCTCCACAGGAGGAGGCAGGGGCATCTCGCCCGGGTCGGGCGGAGCTTCCTCCAGTACTTCAGGAACTGGCGTGACATCTTCTGACGAAGAGGGCAGGGAGTCAGACTCCGTCGCTTCTGCTTTTATATCCTCAAAGGTGGTAAGGTCTTCTTCTGCTTCTGGAGAGGGCTGGGACTCTGGAGGTTGGGCCTCTGGATTCGGCGAAACAATCTGTGTTGCCTCTCCGACCGGCATTTTTTTGCCGATATAACGCCAGTGCCAGCTTTCCCATGCGAGGGGCATTCCGCCGGGACGCCTTATTTCAGGATAGGATTCAATAAAGCCAAATTCTCCTGCGTGACCTTTCAGCCAGCCGTAGGCTTTGGTGGAGGCAAAACGCCAGCCGGAGGGATAGAAATCGAGAACTGTGCCGAGCAGGTGTTCCGAATAGCCCGGTGGGGCGACATAGCGTACCACGTCCTTCCAGGTGCGCCCTTCACGAAATTTTCGCCTGAAGATATCCACCTGAGTATCGTAACTGCGATAGGCCGTTTCGGCCTGAAGGATGACTCCATCCTTTCGTGCAGCAAGAATCATCGCCATCAGAGGTCCCCAGGCACTCTTTTTGAGATATGCCTCATTGCCGTCATGAACATGAATCGTCGGAATCTGCTTAAAAGTGGCAAGAGAAAAAACAGGAGCTTTCAGCCGGTTGCCCGCCCAGGGAGAGGGGATGGTGTAGCGGGTGCCGTCAATAGTTACCACTTCTTCGGGCACTGTGGATGAGTCTACTATCGGCTGTGGCTGCTCGGCGGGAGGCAGGTACATTGCTGACGACTCTCCGCTCGTCTTTTCACTCCCGGTTTTAACCTCTGTCTCCCCCGGTATTGGAATATCATTGGTGTAGATTTCGAATTTTGGATCTTGAATTCTCTGACGTACTGCCACTTGTATTTCTTGTGTGGTCTGCTGTTGAACATTCACCGGAGGTATTGCTGACTCCGGGTGCTGTGACGTACTGGCGCAGGACGTAAGGAGGGAAGAAATTCCAACCGCGAGGAACAGAGAGAGAGAGTAATATGTGAACTGTTTTTTCATGAATGTGTTATGGCAGGGGTCCGGTCTACTCCCCCTCCTGAGCTGCTGCCGGGAAATCGGCATCTTGTTTCAACTGCTGGAGAATTCCGGCTTCACTGCGCTCGGGCTGGCCGTGCCAGCGGTCGAAGGAAATGAGATTGCGAATGTCCAGGCGGGGAAGCCACCCGTCGTTTTCCAGCTCTGGCTTCTTGAGAAAATGGCTGACATAACCAACGCAGAGATAACCCACCGGTATGACATGGTCGGGAATCTCCAGAATTTCTTTGAGAGTTTCTTCATCGATAATACTTACCCAGCCGACGCCCAGCCCTTCCGCACGGGCGGCCAGCCAGAGATTTTGGATGGTGCAGATACTGGAAGAGGTATCCATGGTATTGGCGGGGTGACGGTTGAATACCACCGAGCTGGTGCGCGTGGTATCGCAGGTAACGCAGATATTGAGCGCACAGTCGAGAATCCCTTTCAGTTTGAAGTTAGAGCGGGCATTCTGCTTTTCTCCAGAAAACATCGTTGCAGCCTCGGCGTGTGCCTGGGCGAACGCTGCATGCACCTTTTGGCGGGTTTCGCTGTTACGGATGAGCAGAAAGTCCCACGGCTGCATAAAACCAGCAGACGGTGCATAGTGAGCGGCATAGAGAATACGGCTCAGAACTTCATCGGGAATTGCAGTATCAAGAAACTGCGTGTGGACATCACGTCGCGAGAAGATCGTTTTATACAGCCCTTTTCGATCCTCTTTGCTGATATTTTGATTTTGCTGTTCAACTTTTTCCATTGTGCTTCTCTTTGGCAAAAATACTAAAGGGGAACGCAGCATGGAGGCACGCTGCACGGGCCGCAACTCACTGAAATACGGGAGGCAGAATAACATAAAAGCGAATTTCGAGAAAGGGGGATATACAGACCCTCCAGAAGGGTGAAAAATTACCTTCTGTCAAAGTGATGCCGCGGTTCAGGTGAGACGGGCAGTAATGTACTTTTCGGTAAGGCGGCTCTCTGGAGTGGTGAATATTCGTGCAGTGAGACCAATCTCAACGAGAAATCCCTTGTGGAAAAAGGCTGTGCGTCGGCTTACCCTCGAAGCCTGCTCTATGGCGTGGGTGACGAGGATGATAGAGTAGCTTTCACTGAGGTTGTTGATCAGGGTCTCAACCTTGCTGGTGGCGATGGGATCAAGCCCGGAGCACGGTTCGTCCATCAGGATAACCTCGGGCTCCACGGCGAGAGTGCGGGCAATGCAGAGGCGCTGTTGCTGGCCGCTGGAAAGTGCCATGGCGGTGCTGGTAAGGCGGTCTTTCACCTCATCCCACAGCCCGGCATTCTGCAGCGAACTGGTGACAATCTCATCCAGCTCACTTCTGCTGGATGCAAGCCCGTGGATGCGGGGCCCGTAGGCAATGTTGTCATAGATCGATTTGGGAAACGGATTCGGCTTCTGAAAGACCATCCCCACTCTCGTGCGCAGGGGCACCACATCCACATTTTCATCGTAGATATTGACTCCATCAAGGGTTATTTCGCCCTGTACGGTACACTCCTCAATACTGTCGTTCATCCGGTTGAGGCAGCGGAGAAAGGTGGACTTGCCACAGCCCGAAGGACCGATAATGGCCAGCACCTCTCTGTGACCGATATCAAGACTTACCTTGTGCAGAGCACACTGTTCTCCGTAGAACACCTCTATCTCCCGGCAGCTGATGAGGGGATCATTAAGAAAGGGCGTGCCACAGGTCTGTCGGTCGTTGTGCTGCAGCATCTCCAGATCAAGATCATCCCCGGCGGAGGAGATGGTGGGAAAGGAGCTGGTTCCGGAACTGTTGGTATCCATGAGGTATCCTGAGCTGGTTATACGGAAGAAGTTGAATGGCTGATGAAAATTTATTCCAGCCATGATTAATACCAATCACATTTTTTACTGACCAGAGAACGCAACTGCGTGGACATCTTTTTTGGCGATTACGAATGGATAAACAGGGTGTAAAATGAGCATAACTTAATAGAAATAGAACAACAGCAATTCTCTGTTTAATTTTAAAGTTTTTTGCCTTTTCCCGTCTCCCGTCTCCCGTCTCCTGCCTCCTGCCTCCTGTCTCCTGTCTCCTGCCTCCTGCCTCCTGTCTCCTGTCTCCCGTCTCCCGTCTCCCGTCTCCTGTCTCCCGTCTCCCTTTTCTTCACTTCTTCTGCATGGATGTAACTCTTTCCCTGTTTATCTGCTGCTCTCTGGCCGAAAGTGGAATCATCCCGCGGTGCGCAAGATAGCCCCGTTTGCCTGATGCCCTCTGTGAAGTAAATTCTTTGAGATAGGCGGGGAGTCCCGAAACCATTGAGCTGTTCTGTTTCTTGACGTAGAGAAACAGTGATCTCGATACGGGGTATTTACCATCGGCAATATTGGCAGGATCGGGGGAAAAGCCGTTGAGGGAGGCGGCCTGCAGGTTCTCCTCATTCTGCTTGAGAAAAGAGAAGCCGAAGATACCGCAGGCATCTGGATTGGTTTTGAGTTTCTGCACAATGAAGGAGTCATTTTCCCCGGCGTTAACCCAGCGGCCATCCTCCCGCATGCGATTGGCGACCTGTTTAAACTCGGCAGGATTCTCTTTTTTCATCTTCCGTAACAGGGGAAAAGTCATCGCCCCCCTTTCCATTACGAGGCTGTCAAAGGCGTCGCGGGTGCCGGAGGTGGGGGGAGGGCCGTAAACATGGATGGTGATATTCGGCAGTGCGGAGTTGATTTGCTGCCAGCGGGAGTAGGGATTGGCGATGAGTCTCTGCCGATTTTCGGGGTCGGGAACCTGCATCGCCAGCGCCAGATAGATATCCTGCAGGGTAAGGTTGAGTTTTGGCCTTGTCCGTGAGGTGGCGAGGACGATGCCGTCCCGGCCGATTTTCATTTTGACGATCTCCGTTACGCCGTTGGCCAGACAGGTGGCCCGTTCTTCGGAGGTCATGAGCCTGGAGGCGTTGGTAATATCGGGATACTGCAGGCCACTGCCAGCGCAGAAACGTTTGAAACCGCTGCCGGAACCGGTTGATTCGATATGTGGCGAGAGGTTGCCAGTGGTCCGGGTGAAATATTCTCCAACCAGTGCGGCGAAAGGATACATCGTGGAGGAGCCGACAATGGAGATGGTTCGCCGCTGACTCTGTGCGAAACAGGGTGTGGCAGAGACCAGCAGAACAAGGAAGAGAATGAAGTTTTTCATAAAGTTGTGACTGTCAGGAGGTGTGTGGATGACTGTTCTCAAATTTTCTGCGCAACCAGAGAACAACGGTGTTCACAATGACCAGAAACAGCATCATGATGACGATCGCGGCTGCGGTTTTTTCGGGAAAGCCCTGTCCCGGATTGTCTGCCCAGAGATAGATCTGCATGGGGAGTACTGTGGCAGGGTCGGTTATTCCGGCAGGAACGTTGCCGACAAAGGCCACCATGCCGAGCATCAGCAGCGGAGCGCACTCGCCAAAGGCCTGGGCAAGCCCCAGAAGGGTTCCGGTGAGAATCCCCGGCATTGCCGCTGGCAGAATGTGGTGCGTAATACTCTGCATCCGTGAGGCACCAAGGGCCAGTGCGGCATCGCACACCGACCGTGGCACAGCAGCAAGGGCATTGCGTGAGGCCATAATGATGGTGGGAAAGGTCATCAGGCTGAGCACCATCCCTGCCACCAGCGGTGTGGCGCGGGGCAGGTGGAACAAGTTGATGAAGACAGCAAGACCCAGCAGGCCGTAGAGAATCGGCGGTACTGCAGCGAGATTGCTGATGGTAACATTAATGGTGGTGGTCAGTCGGTTGCGCGGGGCGAACTCCTGGAGGTAGATCGCCGTTCCCGCGCCGAGGGGAAAGGAGAGTACCAGGGTGATGAACATGGTCAGCAGACTGCCCTTGACCGCACCATAAATTCCAGCCAGTTCCGCCTCAGTGGAATTGGAGGCGGTGAAGAACACCCGGTTGAAATGACGTTTGATACGTCCCTCAGCGTTCAACTGGTCATACCACTTGAGCTGGAGCCTGCTGAGCCGACGCAGCCGCTCGGGCGTTGTCCGATCAAATTTTCCCTTGCGCAGCATGTCGATGTCGGCGTTCGCGGGGAGCCAGAGCTGTTCGACAGTTCCGATCCGTTTCGGGTTGGAATCCACCATTCGCTGCAGCTGCCAGGCGGCACCGGGGCTCATCATCCCCAGCAGATCTGCTTTCTCCCCGGGATCGGTTACGCCGGGAATTACCCGGGCCAGTGCCTGTGCAACCAGAAGGTCGTAGTTGGCCCGATCGATATTTTCGTCACTGAAAGCGGTCTCCTCAAAATGAACCGGCAGCCTGATACAGCTCTGGGTAAAGGCTGGCAGGCTGGTATAGAGAATGGCGAGAAAGATCAGGCCGATGGTAGAAAAAGAGGCAAGAACGGCGAGACGCCCGGCGAGGAGAAACAGGCGGTCACGCCGATACCTGCGACGCAGAGCAGTGGATGGCCTGAGCAGGGACATCTTCTCTCTTGCCATTACATTCCCTCCTGATATCGGGCGTGATATCGCCGGACGATATGCAGCGCGATAATATTGACCGTGAGAGTAAAAAGAAAAAGCAGCAGACCGAGAGCAAAGGCGGCGAGGGTACTCGGGGTATTGAACGTGCCTGCTCCACCGACCAGATTAACCATCTGTACCGTGACCGTGGTGGCCGATTTCAGTGGATTAAAGCTGAAGTTGCCAGCCATACCTGCTGCCATCACGACGATCATGGTTTCTCCCGCCGCCCGCGACAGGGCGAGAAGCAGAGAGCCGATAATACCCGGCATGGCCGCTGGCAGCACTATATGGAGAATCGTTTCGCTGCGGGTGGCCCCGAGTCCGCGGGAGCCTTCACGGAGTCTTTTTGGTACGGCGTGGATGGCATCATCAGAGAGGGATGAGATGTAGGGAATGATCATGATGCCGATCACCACTCCTGCCGCGAGGGCGGATTCGGTGGAAGTCTCTACGTCAAGCAGCAGACCCAGGCGGCCGATGAAGGGACCGACAGCAAAGACGGCAAAAAAACCATAGACAACGGTGGGGATTCCAGCGAGTGTTTCGAGGATCGGCTTAAGCACTTGTCTGCGCCTGCTGCTGGCGTATTCCGAGAAATAAATGGCCGTCAACAGTCCCGTGGGCACGGCAATAAGCATGGCAGTCAGGGTAATCATCAGAGTTCCACCGATTACCGGCAGGGCACCGAAATGGCCGCTGGCACCAACCTGCCCGGCGTGCATGGCTGTCTGAGGACTCCATGTATGCCCGAAGAAAAACTCCACAGGGGAGACAAACTGGAAAAAGCGGAAGGTCTCCATTGCCACCGAGGCAATAATGGCGAAGGTAGTGAAGATTACTATCCCCGTGCAGGCCGCAAGGATTCCCCGCATGAATTTTTCCATTGCCAGGCGGGCAGGCAGGGTAGAATCGATTTTCTTCAGGAAAAGTCCGGCGGAAAGTGTGCCGATCAGGAGAGATCCCGCCCAGCCCAGCCTGAGAGTAAACACGGTGAGCTGTTTGAGCTGCCAGCCGGCCTGAACAATGGCAGAGGCGTTGCTGCCGGGGGCAGACGGGTTTACCGAGGTGTGGATAATCACCTGTCTCAGCAGTTTTGCCTGCTCCTCCGGGAGAATGCGCAGCTGTTCCGGCAGGCTGTTCCACACGAAGTGCATGGCGATGTTATCGGCGAAGAGGGCAGTAAGACCTGCGAGAATAAAGGCCGGAACAGCGAAACGCAGCGCCATATAGCTGCCGTAGTGCCGGGGTAGAGAATGCAGTTTGCGCAACCCGCCGCTGCGGGCCGCAATCCGCAAAGCACGCATGCGTCCGAGTTGAAAGGCAATGCTCGTCAAAAGAGTCAGAAGGAGAAATATATAAAGGCTCATAGAGCTGAAATCACCGTGGCTCAGGGAAATCTGGTAACTTTGCCTTCCACCAGATAGATAACCTCTTCAGCAATATTAACGGCGCGGTCGGCGATACGTTCAAGGTGCTGGGCGAGAATATATGTATTGAGATACACCCCGGGATGCTGCGGACAGTTTTTCAACGCTTCGGTGACCATTTCGTAACACTGATTCCGGGCGTTATCGACGTCTTCATCTTTGTCGAAAATGGCGCGCGCCAGTTCCGCATTCCGGTTAATGAGACTGTCAATGCTTCTTCTCAGTATAACCCGAACCCGGTCAGACATATCAGTAAAATCAAAAGGCAGGTCTTCGCCGCTGCCGCCGATACGCATGATAAGCATGATGCGCATGGCAATATTGACGGTGATGTCGGAGATACGCTCCAGCTCGCGGTTAATCTTGATGACTGAAATAAGAAAGCGCAGGTCAGTGGCGAAAGGCTGGTGAAGCGCAAGAATTCGGATACACAGCCCTTCAATTTTCACCTCAAGCTCATCCACCTCGTCATCCCCGTCGATCAGTGACTCTATCAGCGTCGGATCAGGGCTGGCGATGAGCTGAGTGGCCTCCTGCACGCGTTCCTCAACCATGGTGCTGAGTTTGAGAAACTCCTTGTTAAGATTGGTCAGTTCCTGATCGAGAGGGGCGGGGTGAGATGAACGTGTAGTCATAATGTACCATGTGCAACAGTAAAGGGCAGAATTGCCAGGTCAGCAATCAAGCATAAAGGAACCTAGAAAATAGAGCTCGAATATTACAGTGTTGTCAGCATAATGTTAAGATAGAGTTACAAACGAGTCGAGGGGCTTGCAGTCATCTGTAAAATGTTTCACCATGTTTCTGCATAATTCTGCATGTCGGGTGACATCTATTCTGAAGAGATTGAACGCCTGATGCAACCATGTATCAAAAGGGTACGCAAAAGAGGAAAATAAGCTATGGCCAAGGCAAACATACTTGTCGTTGAGGATGACGCGGATATACAGCAGCTGGTGAGTTACAACCTCATCAGAGCAGGCTTTCACGTCACCTGTGCCGACAGCGGGGAGGAGGCGCTGGAGCGATTGCGCAGCGAAGAGATTGACTGCGTACTGCTTGACCTCATGCTTCCCGGAATGAGCGGTATGGACGTGTGCAGGACCATGCGCAAATCTGAAGCCGTCAGTTTGAAACCCATCTCCGTGATCATGCTCACCGCCATGGGCGAGGAGGAGGATATGATCAAAGGTTTCAACTGCGGTGCTGACGATTATATCACAAAACCCTTCAGTCCAAAAATTCTTATTGCCCGGGTCAAGGCAGTGGTGAAACGCTCGGTGCAGGCTTCTGCGGAGAGTGCCGGGGAGAACTCGAAGGAGGTTATTACAGTGGATAAACTGCAGATCGACAAGCGCCGCCATGAGGTCATCCTGGCCGGTGCACCGCTGCAGCTTACCATCACCGAGTTTTCCATTCTCGTACTGCTCGCCGGCAGACCGGGCTGGGTTTTTTCCCGTCAGCAGATCATCGATTCTGTACGCGGCTATGATTTTCTTATTACCCCGAGGGCTATTGATGTGCAGATATTCGGCCTGCGCAAAAAAATGGGTGACAGCGGCTGCCTCATTGAAACCGTCCGGGGTATCGGCTATCGCTACAGTTCTGCCCGGAGAGAGGAGTGTGACGGCGCATGACCCCGAGACGGCTTCTCTGGCATATTTTCCCTGCCAATGTCCTGACTATTTTTGTGGCTGTCGGTCTGGTTCTCTGGTGCGGCGCGGTCGCGCTGCATGATTTTCATCTGCACAGCACTGAAGACGACCTTGAGGCGCAGGCGGTTATGGCGCGTTCTCAGGTGCGTGATTTTGTGGTCAGCGGGAAGATCCAGTCCCTGCGCCGCTGGGTACGCACTGTTGGTCGGGAGACGGGCAGCCGTATCAGTGTCATTGCCCCGAATGGCGTGGTTCTGGCGGATTCTGAGGAAAATCCGGATGTTATGGAACTGCACAATACCCGCGCCGAGGTCGTCGCCGCCCTTGAGGGCAGGGTGGGACGGGCGATTCGCTACAGCAAAACCCTCGGTGAGGAGAGACTCTATGTTACTCTGCCGGTCCCTGCGGCGGGGGAGGGAAAACTCTGCTGTGTGCTGCGCCTGTCCAGGCCCCTTTCCTCACTCAACAAGGGCATTTCAGCGGTTATTCTCCCGGTCATCCTCGTCTCCCTTGCAGTGATGTTCCTGGCCGCACTTGTCACCTGGTTTATTTCCCGTAATATCAGCAGACCGCTTGAGAAGATGACCCGCTGTGCCGAGGCCTTTGCCGATGGTAATTTCCACGAACAGCTGCAACTGCTCCCGGGACGCGGTGCGGCGGAGGAGGTGGTTACACTCTCCAGTGCCATGGCCCGCATGGGTGCACTGCTTGATGAAAAGATTCAGGACATCGTCACCCATCACAACCAGCTCTCCACAATGTTTTCCAGCATGGTTGAGGCGGTGGTTGCCATAGACAATGAGGAACGGATTATCAGCCTGAACGAGGCTGCCGGGGATCTCTTCGGCGTGGAGTACAGCACCGCCGACGGTCGCTTGATGCAGCAGGTGGTGCGCCATGTCGGTCTGCAGCAGATGATCTCGAAGACACTGGTGAGCCGGGAGGCACAGGAAGAGGAGGTCAGTCTGCATGACGACAGTGGTGTGCGCTGCCTGCAGGCCAGTGTGGTGAGCCTCAGTGACGGGCAGCACCATCATGTCGGGGTGCTTGTCGTGCTCAACGATGTTACCCGGCTGCGACGGCTGGAGGAGATCCGGCGAGACTTTGTTGCCAATGTTTCCCATGAACTGCGCACGCCGGTGACCTCCATCCAGGGGTATGTCGAAACCCTGCTCGACGGTGCGCTGGATGACCGGGAAAATGCCGAACATTTCCTCAGAGTTGTGCTTCGCCAGGCACAGCGGCTGACGGCAATCTTTGATGATCTGCTGGCGCTGTCGCGTATTGAAGACAGCTCCAGCGAAGGGACAATTGTCAGACAACCCGGTGAATTGCGGCCGGTCGTTGAAGAGGCACTGCAGACCTGTCAGTTGAAGGCTGAAGAGAACGGGGTTGAGCTGAAATATACCTGTCCGAACGGTATTGAGATGATTATGAACCGCACTCTTCTCGTGCAGGCGCTGGTCAACCTGATTCTCAATGGTATCACCAGTGCACGGGAGGGTTTTGTGGCAGTGGATGTGAAGAAGTGCTGTGGTACAGAGGGTGAGGAGATTCTCCTGCAGGTGACGGATAACGGTATTGGTATCGGCAGGGAGCATCTTGACCGGATCTTCGAGCGATTCTACAGGCCGGACAAGGCACGCAGTCGAAAATTCGGCGGTACGGGTCTCGGCCTTGCCATTGTCAAACATATCGTACAGGCCCATAACGGCCGGGTCGGGGTGGAAAGCGTGAAAGGCGAGGGGACGACTTTCACGCTCATCTTCCCGGGAGCAGCGACGGAGAGGAAAGACCTTGTACAGAGTTCAGAAAAGGACTGGACAGAAGAGGGGAAATTGAGTAATTAAAAGTGCTCACAGTAGATCTTTGCGGGAATAACTCAGTGGTAGAGTGTCAGCTTCCCAAGCTGAAGGTCGCGAGTTCGAATCTCGTTTTCCGCTCCAGTAATATCAGGCACTTACAGAATATTTTCTGTGGGTGCCTTTTTTTGTTCTTTGCACCCGGACCATTGAGCAGGTGGACGCTCATACCATTTACATTTTTTATTGACCAGAGAATGCGGCTGCGTGGACATTTTGTTGGGTGATCACGAATGGATAAACAGGATCTAAAATTGTTCTCTGTATTCAAGGGGGTTCGGTTGTTTTGACCTCTTTTCAAAACCCCACCAGCCGACAGGCTATAATCCTCATGAAACATTACCCGTTGGCTCACCCGGGGCCGCGAAACCGACAGCCGTAACAGTCTCCTGCCTCTTGCTGCATCATCATTGGAAGTATCAACAATACCATCTTTAGCGCCGATTATTTGTTTTCGAGACTTGGCCTGCCGCGCTATGCCGAGGTAGACAGAGATCTTTTTTCAGGCAGCACGGTAATTGGCACCATCAAACGTGCTGAACTTGAGCAGTTGCTTTTCAATTACATTGACAGGTTTATTTTTGGGCAAAATTCTTTGTCCTTTTTTTGAAATCTTCAGGATTTATGGTGGGAATATATGATGCGAAAAAACAGTCCTCAATTGCAAGGCTGGGATTTGAACCACGGGGAACTGATGACCTTCGCCAATCCGGGTTTCGATCTGTCGCCCATCAATCGGCTGGAGACATTCAATCTAAATGGCTGCAGCATGTACCAGATGGCTCTGTTAGCGATTGGAAGCTTAAATTTCCTGCACGCTTGCTGGACATATTATGGCTTTGATCATCTTTTTCGGGGTTATGTTTACCTCAGTGGATACTGAGGCGGCAATAAAATCTTCTAAGTTCTTCTAAATTCGGCTAAATCCGGGAATAAAGCTTGGTTTTTTCATTTCATCTATATATCTTTAACCCTGTTTAACCTAATGCAGCCGGATTGCGCCTATCTGGGATGCTTTCCGGTCAACTACCTGGTGAGCCTTTAGGCGGCCCTCAAAAGAATGATGGAGGCGAAAATGGAAGACAGATGGCTATCCGTAGATGAAATTGGAGACTATCTCGGAATCAAGCGAGATACGGTCTATAAATGGATAAGTGAAAAAGGTATGCCTGGCCATAAAATCGGCCGTCTTTGGAAATTTAAAAAAGATCAAGTGGATAAATGGGTGGAAAGCGGTGCCGCTGAAACATCCTTTTCTAATGATAGTGAGGAAAAGAAATAATGGGTAGTAAGGGCGTAAATAAAAAAGAGACTGTTTCATTGCACTCAATATGTGCAGTGGATTTGTTTTGCGGTGCCGGAGGATTGACTCATGGGCTCGAAAAATCAGGTATAGCCGTCAATCTTGGTATTGATATTGATCCGGCCTGTAAATACCCATATTCAGCAAACAACAACGCCAGCTTTCTCCTGAAATCCGTCGATGATGTAGAAGCCTCCGAACTACTTGGTGCATACAACGGCTCCCGACTGAAACTTCTGGCAGGTTGTGCACCTTGTCAGACCTTTTCTTCATATAATCAAAAGGCTGACTCGTCTGACAAACGCTGGTGGCTGCTCCTTCAATTTTCACGTTTGATTCGAGAGACAGAGCCTGAACTGGTGACCATGGAAAACGTACCCGGGTTGATGGATCAGGATGTTTTCAAGGAATTCGTTGCCGACTTGAAAGCTCGGGGCTATCACGTTGATTATCAGGTCGTTAATTGTGCTGAGTATGGGTTACCGCAGCAACGGAACCGTTTGGTATTGCTCGCTTCGCAATTGGGTTCAATCAAATTGCTAAGCCCGAAGGAATTCAAGAAAAAGACCAAAACCGTCAAGGAGGCTATCGGCAAGTTGCCTTCGATTGAAGCGGGAGCGATTGACTCTAAAGATCCATTGCATCAAAGTTCCAGCCTTTCCAAAACCAACTATCAGCGCATACTTGTTTCCACGCCTGGTGGAACGTGGCGGGATTGGCCCGAGGAACTGGTTGCCGATTGTCACAAGAAGAAAAGCGGAAAGACCTACCGGAGTGTTTATGGACGTATGCGTTGGAATGAACCGGCTCCGACCATAACTACTCAGTTTTTCGGTTTCGGAAACGGCCGATTTGGCCACCCCGAACAAAATAGGGCAATCTCTCTGCGTGAAGGTGCGATACTCCAGAGTTTCCCCAAGAAATACAAATTTACGGCTCCCGGCGAGCCTATCAGCAAAAAGGTGCTCGGTCGGCTTATCGGGAATGCAGTTCCTGTGCAGCTTGGGGAACTCATTGGAAAAAGCATTTTGAAACATGTGACGGAGTACAACCTTTCCGTCTGTGATGAAGTATAGACGGAGAGCACCATGTTGAAAAAATTTGAGAAAGAAAAAGAATTTCAAGGAGTCTCTTCCGTCGTCCCGGAGCCTGGTCAACTTGTCGAAGTGAGAAGGCGTCAGTGGGTCGTCAGTGATGTCCAGGGGCAGTCATTTGAAGCCAGAGGTAAACAACATATCGTCACGCTGTCTTCACTGGATGAAGATTCACCAGGCGAAGAGTTGCAGGTCGCCTGGCAGATAGAACCCGGAGCCCAGATTCTCGAAAAGGCAGGGATGCCTCGTATTACCGGAATCGACTCCGAAGACAAATCGGATGCTTTTTTGGATGCCGTTCGCTGGGGTGCAGTGACGAATGCCGACAGGTCTTTCCTGCAGGCCCCGTTCCGGAGTGGAATAACCATAGAAGATTACCAGCTCGACCCATTGGTGCGAGCTATCGACATGGCGCGTGTCAATCTGTTGATAGCGGATGATGTTGGTCTGGGTAAAACCATCGAAGCTGGTCTCGTTGTACAGGAACTCCTTGTTCGACACCGAGCGAGAACGGTTTTCATTGTGTGCCCGGCATCTCTACAGGTCAAATGGCAGGTCGAGATGTGGGAAAAGTTCGGGTTGGAATTTCGAATTGTAGATACCGATTACATCAAACAGTTGCGCCGTGAACGCGGCATACACGCCAACCCCTGGACTTCATTCCCAAGGCTCATCACTTCCATGGACTGGATGAAGAGTGGTGAAGGGCTTCGATTGGTCAAGAACTGCTTGCCTCCAACTATTACCTATCCACGAAAGTTCGACATCCTGATTATTGATGAAGCACACAATGTCGCACCTTCGACCGCCTCGAAATATGCCCTCGAAAGCCAGAGGACCCGTTTGATCAGGACTATCGCGCCGCATTTCGAACATAAGTTGTTTTTGAGTGCCACTCCGCACAATGGCTATCAGGAATCGTTCACCTCTCTTTTGGAATTACTGGATGACCAGCGCTTTGCACGATCCGTCATGCCGGACGAAAAACAGTTGCAACGTGTGATGGTGAGACGGCTCAAGACAGACCTCGTTGATGCGGATGGAAATCCGTTGTACCCGAAAAGGCGTTTGATGCCTTTGGAAATCGAATATTCGAAAGAAGAACATGAAATCCATGACCTTCTAAGACAATTCACGGCTTCTCGAGCAATGAGTGTTAAAGGCAGTTCTTTCAGGTATGGATCTGATTTCGTTCACAAGTTACTGAAGAAACGCCTTTTCTCGTCTCCTCTGGCTTTCGCCGGAACGCTGGCCAAACACCGGGAGAGTCTGGAACGGCCCAGATCGAAACAAAAGACCGGTGTTATGGATGACAAGATCCTCAAGAAAGCTATCCTTAAGGCGGAAGAGGATTTTGCCAATGATCAGCTTTATGAAGCGGCTCAATACGAAGCGGTGGAAGCCGCCGGTGAGCTGTCTGTTCCCCTTGATCAGGAACAACGGCAGATGCTCGACAAACTGACGGCATGGGCTGAAAAAACGAAAAACAGGATGGATGCCAAAGCCATCGCCATCGTCGACTGGCTTGAGACTTACTTGAAGACGGATGGGCAATGGAACGGAAAACGAGTAATTCTCTTTACAGAATTCCGTGCGACTCATGTCTGGATGGAACAAATCCTGACCTCTCATGGATTCGGTGGAGAACACCTGATGCTGATGCATGGGGGTGTCGATCAGAAAGATCGTGAAAAAATCAAGGCCGCCTTTCAGGCACATCCAGACATATCACCCGTTCGCATTCTCCTGGCAACTGATGCGGCCTCCGAAGGTATCGACCTGCAGAATTACTGTAATTACATGATTCATATCGAAATTCCATGGAATCCGAACGTCATGGAACAGAGGAACGGTCGAATTGACCGACACGGCCAGAAGGAATCCGAGGTCTTCATCTGGCATCCTGTGGGAAAAGGTTTCGAGTCGAACACGTCGATCTATTCGAAAAAGGTCGGTCAGATAGAAGGTGACCACGAATATTTGATGAGAGCGGTGCTCAAGATTGATACCATCCGGGAGGACCTTGGAAGTGTCGGCCCGGTCATCGCCCAGCAAATAGAAGAAGCCATGCTGGGCAAAAGAACAGTTCTTGATACGACCGATGCCGAAGCCAAGGCCGCAAAGGCAAGAAAATACGTTGCCGCCGAACGGCGCCTTCAAGAAAAGATAGGCAAGCTGCATGAAAGGCTCATGGAGGCGAAAACCGACTTCCATCTTTCTTCCGAGCATGTTTATAGAGCCGTTTCCATTGCATTGGAGCTTGCAGAAAAGCCACCTCTAAAACCGGCCACTCTGCCCGGAACATCTGATGGCAGCGTTTGGGAGGTTCCAGTTCTGCCCGGTTCGTGGGGACGTGCCACAGCGGGGCTGGAGCATCCACACACGGGTGAAAGGAGACCGATAACCTTCGATCACGAAGTTGCCAAAGGCCGCGACGATGTTGTCCTGGCCCACCTGAACCATCGACTGGTCCAGATGTGCCTTCGGCTCTTGCGGGAAGAACTCTGGAAACTGGATGACGTGAAAAAACTTCACCGGGTGAGTGTCAAGGCCGTTCCCGACAAGGAACTGGAAACGCCTGCCGTGCTTGTCTGGTCCCGTCTGGTCATCACCGGAGGTGACCATCACCGCCTGCACGAAGAGATAACGATCTCGGGTGGTGAACTCAAACACACCGGGTTTACGAGAATTCCCCAACAAGGCCGACTGCAGGATTTATTGAACAAGGCTGTGGCGTTTGACCCGAAAAGCGGTTTTTTGGACATCCTGACCGAGCGCTTCGAAAAACAGGAAAGTTCCATTCGTGCCACTCTGGAAGCCCGTTCGAAAGACAGGCTTCGTTTCCTTGAAAACACCTTGGGTCGCAGGAAAGATGGTGAGATTGACGATTTGATGAATGTCCTCGGTGAACTCGAAAGGACGATCCACAATGAATTGAAGGATGATGCCCTCCCGAAGCAGATGGTTCTTCCCGGATTCGAACCGGAAGAACGCAACCAGATTCGAAAGGATATCGAAGCGCTTCGGATACGACTCGCACGAATCCCTGAAGAGCGAGAGCTGGAAAAAGCGGCAATAGAGAAACGTTACGCAGGATTAACTGACCGAACCTTTCCGGTAGCCGTGGTCTTTCTTGTGCCTGAGTCACAAAAGGGAGGCTGCTGAGAATGAAATACATGTCACAACATAACGAGTGGCTCTCAATGATCGAAGTGTCCGGTCCTTTTCTGGCGTTATCCGTGCTGGAAAAGATATTCCCTCAGGGACTGGAGTCACTGGAAAATTATAGAAAGAAACGACTTTGGTCTGCTTATGACGAGTGGTGTGACGCTGTGGAAGAAGGCGATCCGCAGCTACCCGAACTACATCGGGCCTGGAATGAACTGGTGCTCAGGGAGCTGCTGGAATACGAAGATGCGGTTTTGCAGCCAGCGAAGAATGATTTCATCTACAAGTCTATTGACGGAGATGGACAGTTTTCACCTGACTTCGTTTTACGGCCAGAGAGTGGCGGCGATCCAATGCTGTTCGTGTCTATCCTTCCGGAAGGGACGGATCTGGAAAAAGTGAAGGTCGGAGACGGCTGGCCCGTTCCTCTTTTCGAGCGTATGACATTGCTCTGCCGGAACAACGGCGTTCGGCTGGGTCTCATTACCAACGGTGAGCGTTGGATGATCGTGAATGCCCCTGTTGGTAACACCTCTTCCCATATTTCGTGGTATGCCCGCCTCTGGTTTCAGGAGCCCGTGACGCTGAAAGCGTTTCAGTCGCTGTTGAGTGTTCGCCGATGGTTTGGTCCCAAAGAGGAAACCCTTCCTGCCATGCTCGAAGATTCCCTTCAGCATCACGAAGAAGTCACGGACACCCTCGGTGAACAGGTCAAGCGTGCTGTCGAAGTGCTCGTGCAATGTCTGGACAAGGCTGATCAGGACAGAAATCGGGAGCTCCTTCATGACGTTCCGCCAGCGGAACTGTACGAAGCAGGGTTGACCGTAATGATGCGGCTGGTTTTCGTATTGTGCGCAGAAGAACGAGGTCTTTTGCTGCTTGGTGATTCGATTTACGATCAGTATTACGCGATCAGTACGATACGTGGGCAGCTGGCCGAAGAGGCTGACCAGCACGGCTATGAAGTGCTGGAAAGAAGGCACGATGCCTGGACACGACTGCTTGCCGTGTTCAGGGCCGTTTATGGCGGAATTGAACACGAATCATTGCGGATGCCCGCACTGGGAGGCTCGCTATTTGACCCAGACCGGTTCCCATTTCTCGAAGGCAGGAGCAAAGGAACACACTGGCTTGACACACCAGCTCAGCCTATCCCCATTGATAATCGAACCGTGTTGCTGCTTCTCGAAGCGTTGCAGGTCCTGGAGCAACGAGGCGGAGCGCTACTGCTCTCCTACAAGGCATTGGACGTGGAACAGATTGGCCATGTCTATGAAGGTCTCTTGGAACATACCGTCCGAAGATTGCCAAAGGATACCCTGGGACTCTTCGGCTCCCAGAAGGCGAAGAATCCCAATATCGCGCTGGCCGAACTCGAATCGGCCCAACTGGATGGTGACGAAGCGCTGATATCCATCATCGAAACCACAACACTGAGAAGCAGGAGCGCCATTTCAAAAGCGCTGGCGAAAGAGGTCGATGATGCTACCTTCGGCAAGATCGTCACGGTCTGTGGTGGTGACATGGAACTGGCCAAGCGACTGAAACCGTTTGCCCATCTCTTGAGGTCCGATGCATGGGGCGACTTTATCGTTTACCGGGCTAACTCTTTTGCCGTCACTCTTGGTGCAGATAGAAGGGAAACCGGCACGCATTACACGCCGAAATCCCTGACAGAAAGTATCGTCGAGACCACTCTCGAACCGGTGGTCTACGTCGGTCCGGCAGAAGGAAAACCTCGTGATGAATGGAAGCTGAAGTCGTCATCCGAATTGTTGAGTCTGAAGATCTGCGATCCCGCCATGGGCTCCGGGGCCTTTCTCGTTCAGGTCTGCCGCTGGCTCTCCGAACGGTTGGTCGAAGCGTGGGGCAAGGAAGCAGGCCAAGGAAAATTTATTACGGTGGATGGTGTTACTCTGGAATCGGCTGGAAGTGCCGAGCCTATGCCCGATTCACTGGATGAGCGGTTATTGATTGCCCGTCGCCTGGTGGCGGAAAAATGTCTGTATGGTGTTGACCTCAATCCGCTGGCCGTGGAGCTGGCCAAGCTTTCCATCTGGCTGATCACGCTGGCCAAGGGAAGACCCTTTGGCTTTCTCGGCCACAACCTGCATTTCGGCGACAGCCTGCTCGGACTGCACAAGTTGGAGCAGTTGACCAAATTTTCGCTGCATCCGGAAAAAAAACAGACCATATCCATGTTCGCTTCCAGTATTGAAGCGGCGGTCAAGGATGCACTTGCACTTCGCAAACAGCTCCGGGAAACCCCAATTCGGGATATCCGGGACGTTCAATACATGGAGCGATTGGACCAGCAGGCTCGGCAGAAACTGGAACATATCGAACACATTGCCGATGCCATGATCGGTGAAGCTTTGGCCTCCGGTGGTAACAAGCGAGTGCTGGATAGTGCCATGGACAACCTTTCTACTTGGGCAGCCGCCTATATCGAAGGTGATAATGAGACCGGCCGGAAGATCATTGCTGAGGCGAGAAAATCACTTTCTATAGACATTCCGGCAGGCAAGCCATCACGGAAGCCCTTTCATTGGGCACTGGAATTCCCGGAGGTGTTCGAACGGGGTGGATTTGATGGGATTGTTGGAAATCCACCATTTCTCGGTGGGCGTCGAATTCGAGGTGTGCTTAGCGGCAGCTACCTTGTTTGGTTGACCAAAACTCTATATCCAGGTAGCAGTGGGAACGCTGATCTGTGTGCCTACTTTTTCCTTAGGGTTTGCGATTTTCTGAAAACAAGCGGCAGTGCAGGGCTACTCGCAACGAACACGATTTGTCAGGGAGATACCAGAGACGTTGGATTGGCTCGTATTATCGCAGGTGGACTCCGCATTTACAGGGCCAAACGAAGCGAACGTTGGCCTGGTTCAGCCAGTTTGGAAATTTCGCATGTCTGGTTGCGGAAAGGGCCTTGGCAGGGAGAAACTCTGTTAGACGGATTGCCAGTTACGGGCATTACCTCTTTTTTGTCAGATAAAGACGTCGTGTCAGGTGAGCCATTTACATTGATTGCGAGCAGTGATTTGTCGTTCCAGGGCTCAATAGTACTTGGGATGGGTTTTATACTATCTCCTGAAGAAGCAAACGTCTTGATTACCCAAAACAAGAAGAACAAAGACGTCATTTTTCCGTACTTGGATGGTGACGATCTGAATTCGTCGCCTGAGCAGACTGCGCGCAGGTGGGTAATCAATTTTCGGGATTGGCCACTTAATCGAAAGGATGCGCCACTTGGATACGAAGGTCCAGTTGCCTCCAACTATCCCGATTGCTTAGCGATAATTAAGCAGCGGGTCAAAGAAGACCGGCTTGGCCGGTCTTCGTCCGTCGCAAAGGCCGCCTGGTGGCAGTTCTGGAGGTCTCGTGTAAATCTATATCGAAAAATTGCAGAGTTAGATAGGGTTGTTGTAACCGCAAGGGTGAGTCCCAGTAATTCAGTTGCAATGTTGCCTCCCGACTACGTCTTCCATGAGAAGATAATTGTTTTCCCGGTTCAAAGTGCCTCGTTCTTTACTTTCCTTCAAAGTAGTTTCCATTGGGAATGGGCTCGACATTATACTTCGACACTTGGGGCAACTACGCTTAATTATTCTCCAACTGATTGTTTTCAAACGCTTGTCATTCCTCCGCAGTCAGTACTAACGGAGTCTGCTGGTGAGGTGTATTCTACGGTTCGCTCGACTATAATGCGGAAACGTTCGGTTGGACTTACAGATATCCAGAACCTGTTGAGTAATTCTGATGAAACATCAATGGACATCCGGAAACTTAGAGATCTCCATGTTCAACTTGATGAGGCAGTCGCAAGTGCATACGGCTGGGATGATCTGGATCTCGGCCATGGATTCTACGAAACGAAGCAAGGCATCCGCTTCACTATCTCCGAAGAAGCCCGGCGTGAAGTTCTGCAACGCCTGCTCAAGCTGAATCACGAACGCTACGAAGAAGAGGTCGCCCAAGGGCTACACGACAAAAAAAAGAAGACCTCGACTCCCCACAAAAAGAAAAAATCCCCGGCCAAAGACGATGGCAATTTAGATTTGTTCAATTTCATGAACGTCTCTCCAAAGGGGTCGAAATAATATGGAGAATATTAATATGATTGAAATCATTAAAGGCTCAACACAAAAACCGATTAGTTCAGAGCAACTTATCAACGCCCTCTCAGAAACCAAAGAGTTGAATGGACTTTTGTATGTAGGATATCCAATATTTTCAACGCCTGAAGGGCGGTATCCCATAGATGCGATCCTCATCTCACCTGAAAAAGGTGTAATTCTAATCCATATTGTGGAAGGAAGAATTCTGCCAGATAATTATCAGGATACCCAAGATGACATTTATAACAAATTGGAAGCCAAACTTCGTAATCATAAGGCTTTGATGAAAGGCCGAAACCTTGACGTTCCCATATCGGTATTAACGTTTTCTCCTGCAGTCACTACTCAACAAGATGCTGATGATGAATATCCCGTTTGTTCGAAAGACAATCTGATCACGACCATTGAAAACATTAAAGATGAAAAATTTGAAAAATACAATCATTTGCTTTCGGTGCTTCAATCCATTTCGACAATTCGTAAAGGGATCAAGAAAAGAAACATTGCCAAGTCTGATTCCAGAGGGGCGAAGCTACAAAAACTTGAAGACTCAATCGCCAATCTGGATAACCAACAAGGCCGGGCAGTAATCGAAACCATAGATGCTGTTCAGCGTATACGTGGACTGGCGGGCTCTGGTAAGACAATCGTTTTGGCTCTGAAAGCGGCCTACCTCCATTCGCAGCACCCGGAATGGAAGATAGCTGTAACGTTTAATACCCGTTCATTGAAAGGACAATTCAAACGACTGATTACTACATTCACGATTGAGCAAACCGGTGAAGAACCAGAGTGGGAAAACTTGAAAATTATTCATGCATGGGGCTCTGGAAGCGGTGAACGTGAAGGTCTTTACTACAATTTTTGTAAACAAAATGAGCTTGAGTACTTCGATTACGGAAGGGCAAAGAGCAAATTTGGTCGCGGGCGTGAATTTGATGGTGCGTGTTCCAATGCAGTAGATGCAGCAAAAAAAATATTGCCATTGTACGACGCTATTTTGATTGATGAGGCACAGGATTTCCCACCCTCGTTTCTTCGGCTTTGTTTCAGTGTTTTAGGAGACAAAAAACGACTGGTTTATGCTTATGATGAATTGCAAAGCCTGAATACGTTATCCCTCCCAAGCCCTGAAGAAATTTTTGGTTATGACTCTCATAGTAACCCTATAGTAACACTGACTGAAAAATCACAAGACATCATTCTTGAGAAGTGTTACAGGAATTCCAAACCAGTTCTCACGACTGCGCATGCACTTGGTTTTGGAATATTTCGTAATAAAGATCCCAAAACAGGAACGGGATTGATTCAAATGTTTGATGACTCTCATCTTTGGGAAGATGTCGGATATTCTGTTGTAAGCGGCAGGTTGGAAGATGAAATACAAGTAACACTTGAAAGGACGGAAAACAGTAGTCCTGCATTTCTTGTCAACCAATTTGACATTGATGATCTTATTCAATTTCACTCGTTTGCCACTGAAGGAGATCAGATACAATGGGTTGTTGAAGAAATCAAACGTAATTTAAGAAAAGATGAACTGAGAGTCGATGATATCATAGTCATAAATCCAGATCCGCTTAAAACTAAAAATGCTGTTGGGCCAATACGAGCGGAGCTTTTCAAACATAAAATAAATTCCCATCTTGCTGGTGTTGACACTACCCCAGATGTATTCTTTTACCCTGAATTGGATTCAATAGTCTTTACCGGGATTTACAGGGCGAAGGGAAACGAAGCTGGGATGGTTTATATCATTAACGCACAAGACTGTTATGAGTCTTTTGGCCGTTTGGCGACAGTTAGAAACCAACTTTTTACAGCTATAACAAGAAGTAAAGCATGGGTACGAGTGCTTGGTATTGGTCCCAATATGGACAAACTCAAAAAAGAGTTTGAAAGAGTGAAGGAAAATGAGTTTAAGCTCACTTTTGTTTATCCGAACGCTGAACTCAGGACAAAATTAAATATTGTCAATCGTGATATGTCAGAAGCTGAAAAAAAGAGTCTTAAAAAAGCGGATAGATCATTACACGAGCTCTTAGAAGGTGTTGAAAGTGGTGATGTTCATATTGACGATTTAGATGCTGGTCAAGTTGAAAAATTGAAAAATTTTCTATTAGAAAAGGATTAACATCATGATTACTCCTGAAATTGTTCGTAATCAAATGCAGAGAATAGCGGAAGAATTAATATTTGTTAGCCTAAGCGTCGACCAAACATTTCCATCCAAAAGAATAGAAGGGTCAGAAACAAGAATTGATTTTGGTAAAGCTGATATAAGCGTCGCTCTCAGAAACAAGCCTTACAAAGAAATATATAACGAACTCTCCAATGCGAAGTCTTATAACTTTAAACTAATTGACGGTGCTATAGTTCAACTTATGTACAGATTTGAAGAGAATGAACTCAAAAATCACAGGTTGGCATTTTTCCCTTCTCCCTACTTGGAAGAATATCAAAACAACCCGGAATTATATGAAAATGATGAAATTTATGCCGATGTAATCAGGAAGGATATCGTCCCTTTTCCAATTAGATTTGATTTTGATTCAAGAGCTGAAGTCGTTGTTGATGTCGAACATCCCCAATCTCATCTAACTCTGGGACAGTATTTGAATTGTCGAATTCCTGTATCTGCTCCGCTAACGCCATCTCTTTTCATTCTTTTTATTTTGCGGAATTTTTATAATATGGCGTTTGTAAAATTTTCAAAACAAATCACGTTATTTAATGATTCGTTCGATCAAACGATTACTGGTAACGAGAGAGATTTAATTCATATTCAAATCCCGTAACTTGGAGTTACATCATGAGCCAAGAGAATAAAGTTACAACTATCAACTCATGGATAGTGAGACTTGGTGACGAGGTCCATCTTGATGGTTATGTTTTGACCATCAAATTCGGCTCTTTCAACTTGCGGGGCATCCAGACGGAAGATGCCATGCTGGTCACCGAAGAGCGTGATGGAAAATTCACAGTGATCGGTGTTGGCCGGGTATTCAGGAGGCGGTATTCGCTCGAAGAGACCTCGTTTTATTTCGACGGCTATCTCCCGGCGTCACCGATCGCCACATTGGACGAACTGACAATTCCTGTTCCGGAAAACAAGGCACCGATTAACCGACTGGATTGGGCGCTGTTCGAAACTGCCTTGAAAACTACTACTGGTGTGAGTTGGACAGCATTCCCTGTCATTTCGGGTGGTACCCCTCACGAACAGGCATACGTGCGGGAATTAATGCAGGCTGCCATAACGGACGATCTCCTCGGTCCGGCTGACGGCCCGGTCGAAGAGATCATCGGCATGAGCGTCCGAGACCGCTATTTGGTCGGTAAGCTGGCTCCTATGTCTCGCACGGAAGATAGATCTGAACTTATTTATAGGCAGCGTGAAGGTGATTCTGATGATAAGGACGGCCAGGATAACTTAGTCCCATATGTTAATCCGGATCATATTTCCAGAGACAAGATCACTTCTTCCGGTGTTGATGATGAAGATAAAGAGGTAGATGCCTCGACCAACCAGTCACTTGTTCCCTCATCTTTTGGTTTTACCTTCTGTGTGGACTCAACGGTCGACGAGGTGGAGCTTATTGCCAATTGGGGACGGTACGAGAGAATGAAAAGCGAGCGAATTAACGAAAAGACCGGAAAACCTTTCCGTTACTGGAAGCGCATCCCCTCGGGTGGCTCAGTCATCATTCCAATGACAAAACGAAAGATCGAACCACTTGCCATAGATAACCAGTGTCCTGAAGTCTTGGTCCAAGGCTCCATAAGTTTGCCCTTGGACAATGGTGACCGACTGGTGACTCTGTTTTTTATCAATGATCAGTCCATGCCGGAGAAGAATCAGGATCAGGCATGGGTGTTCCAGCCAGAACTGATTGTCAGAGATCCTGAGAAGCGTCCGATCTTCAGGAGACGGCCGGTTTTGGATTCCGACGGTGCAGATGCCGAACGTGAAGCGTTGGAAATGATTTATCGCAAACAGGTCGAGTTTGCCGTCGGCCATGGTGTTTCCGTTCATGCGACTACGGCTGAGAATGACTCAGAACACGCTGTCGAAGTCAGGACATCCATATTGCCTGAATACGAAGTACCGGTGACCGAAACACCCGGTTTGGCTGATGAAGACCGTCCGGGAATGAAGCGTATGATTGCTGAAGGGTTTCTCGACATGGAAAACCTTGCGGTGTTTGACAAAGACGCTCTTGCCGCCGGATTGAAAATATTAACCGAAGATTATGCGCTGTGGATCTCGGAACAAAGAGAACGCATCGGTAAGGATGTTTTTGGTTACGACAGTGCGGCATCGACTGCCATGGATCGTTGTTCTCACGTGCTGAAGAGGCTGGAAGAAGGTATTGAGACCTTGAGAACCAACGAACACGCACTTGAAGCATTCCGCTTCGCTAATCGTGCCATGGCGCTTCAGCGTATCCGCAGCATCTACGCCTTGAGCAGGAGACGTGGTGAAGAGCC
This sequence comes from Desulforhopalus vacuolatus, assembly GCF_016918505.1. Classification (GTDB taxonomy): domain Bacteria; phylum Desulfobacterota; class Desulfobulbia; order Desulfobulbales; family Desulfocapsaceae; genus Desulforhopalus; species Desulforhopalus vacuolatus. The sequence goes on along the minus strand of NZ_JAFFPZ010000003.1, from coordinate 31,711 downwards.
GGAGCTCGCTGCATTGAACATTCGAAAAAACAGGTCTTGGAGGCCGTTCCAGTTAGCCTTCATGCTCCTTTCGTTGCCTGCTATGTCTAATCCTGAGCATAAGGATAGAACAGAACCGTTAGAAGCATATGCCGACCTTATATGGTTTCCTACCGGTGGTGGTAAGACTGAAGCGTATTTGGGTGTGGCCGCTTTTACTATGGCCATCCGTCGCCTGCAGGGCGAGTTGGGAGGTTTGGATGGCAGCCGTGGCCTTGCGGTGATCATGAGATATACCCTTCGGCTTTTAACCCTTCAACAATTTCAACGTGCGACTACCTTGATTTGCGCGTTGGAGTCAATGCGGCGCGAAGATCCCACGAAATGGGGAACGACTCCCTTCACCATCGGACTTTGGGTCGGAAATCGGGTGACTCCCGGAAACACAGAGGAATCACATACCGCTATTCAACGATTTAGAGAAGGACAACGTTATGGAAGTAATTCACCCGCCCAGTTGACCACCTGTCCGTGGTGCGGATCAGAAATTGCCGAAGGCCGGGACATCGAAGTGAAAAAAGATGTTGGACGGACTTTCATCTATTGTGGTGACAAGTTCGGGCGATGTGATTTCAGCAGAAGTAAGTCCAGGGATATGGGGATTCCCGTTCTGGTAGTGGACGAAGAAATCTACAGACATCCCCCGACCATGTTGATCGCGACGGTGGACAAGTTTGCCATGATGGCATGGCGTGGGCAGGTACGGACGCTTTTTGGCCGCGCCACCCAGGAATGTGAACGACACGGCCTCTTGTGGCCAAACGCGGATTGCTCCGGCAATCACAACGCCAAAGGGAAACTTCCCAGGGTCACGGTAAAAGAAATCACCCCGATTCGACCACCGGATTTGATCATTCAGGACGAGTTTCATCTCATCAGCGGGCCGTTGGGAACGATGGTTGGGCTTTATGAAACGGCCGTGGATGAACTGTCGACATGGCAGGTCGGTGACAAGTCGATCCGACCAAAGGTAATTGCTTCGACGGCTACGGTACGCAAGGCTGATGAACAGGTGAACAATGTGTTTCTGAGACAGGTCATGGTCTTTCCTCCTCATGGGCTGGATGTGGAGGATAATTTCTTTTCCGTCCAGCGGCCGATTGAGGAAAAACCTGGTAGACGCTACATGGGGATATGCTCTCCGGGAAGTTCGCGTCCGGCTGTATTGATTCGTGTTTACGTGGCCATGTTGACGGCAGCTCAGTCACTTTTCGAACGGTTCGGTCAGGTTGCCGATCCATACATGACTGTTGTCGGATATTTCAATTCATTGCGGGAACTCGGGGGCATGAGACGCCTTGCCGAAGATGACGTCCAGACCCGTGCCTACAGAGTGCAGATGAGCGATGTCAGTCGCCCGGGACTGGGACAGAGATCGGTCAGGAACGTGGATGAGTTGACCTCTCGTGTATCAAGCAAGGACATCCCCAAAAAACTGGACCAGCTTGAAGTAAAATTCAACGCGACTCTGGAAAACGGCAAATACGTCACGAAGTGGGAAAAAGGTGAAACCCGGGCCATCGACATCGTTCTGGCCACCAACATGTTTTCGGTGGGGGTGGACGTGAATCGTCTTGGCATTATGGCGGTAAATGGGCAACCCAAAAACACGGCGGAATACATTCAAGCGACGAGTCGTGTCGGTCGTCAGTTCCCGGGGCTCGTTTGCACGGTATTGACGTGGTCCAGACCGCGTGATCTCTCTCACTACGAAACTTTCGAGCATTACCATGCTACCTTCTACAAACATGTAGAGGCTCAATCGGTCACTCCTTTTGCACCGAGAGCCCTTGACAGAGGATTGACGGGAACGTTGATCAGCCTGATACGGCTGGGATACGCCTCGCTGAATCCAAACCTTGGTGCCATGGCGCTCGACAACGCCGCCTCTCCTGATGAACTGGCGGAAGCAAAAGAAAGTCTCACCAGCAGAGCCTGGAAGGTGACTAACAAGAAAACTATCAAAGATAATGTAAATGGAATGATCTCCGAGCGCTTTGACTGTTGGGGGAAGGAAGCCAGAAGAGCTGGACGACGTTTGGGCTATGAAACCGAGAGACGGCAAGGTGACGTGGCGGCATTGCTGAAAAAACCAGGCGTGGCAGCTTGGGATAAATTCACCGTGCCCATGTCGATGCGTGAAGTGGAACCAGGCGTGAAACTGATTATGGATAGTGCGACTCTGCCGGAGCCTCCGGCTTGGCGATTGAGAAGAACGGAAGATAGTGACGGAGGTAAAGCATGAGTACATATCCTGTAGGACAAGTGAGACCCAGCCAGTTGTTGTGGACATACGGACCGGGTGCGTTAATTGACCTGCCCAACTTGTCGGTGATCACGATGGGACTGGATAGATGGGATATCGATAGATGTCCTTCGGTGGAAGAAGCCCGATTGCTGGCTGCTGTGCGTCGAGTACTCGGTCCGCAGGTAACCCATTTGCGGATTCCACCGTTCCTGAATGACGATGGTGCGAGTCCGTTTTCCGCTGAAGGGAAAGTCGGTGTTCCGGTCAGGCCGTTTCCTCGCTGGCTTCGATGCGTGAGATGCGGTCTTCTGGCTGAATACGATTCGGGGCTGTTCAGCATCAAAGCCAATCCATACAGACCGGAACTGACCCACTTTGTCCATACAAACTGCATAAAAGGGGCAAATGCCGATGCCGTACCAGCGCGCTTCTTGTTGGCTTGCCGTAACGGTCATCTAGACGATTTCCCGTGGCATTGGTTCGTTCATGGCGGTCAATCCGATTGCAAAGGTACTCTGCGTTTCTTCGAGTCAGGGGCTTCGCTACAGACTGAAAACCTTTGGGTAAAATGCGATGCTTGTGGGGCTTCGAAACAGTTGGCGAAAGCGTTTGGCAAAAGTGGTCGAGACAACCTTCCAGCTTGCAGAGGGCGCCATCCTCATCTCGATAAATTTGATTCGGAGTGTAACGAGCAACCTCGGGCGGTGCTTTTGGGTGCCACCAACAGCTGGTTTCCAATCACGCTTTCCGTGTTGGCTATCCCTCTCGAAAAGAACCAGCTGTCGCAATTGATTCTTGATGGATGGGACTATTTTGCAGATGCCGATTCTGTTGATGAGATAAAGATTATCGTAAAAACCCTTACCAAGACAAGCAGCCTCCCCGGGATCGACAAATATCAGGCGGATGAAATCTGGCTGGCGGTGCAGAATCGCAAAGATGGAAACGCTGCTGAGGTTATTTCCGAAGGTGACCTTAAAGGGCCGGAATGGGATGTGCTGATATCTCCAAATCCACCGACGGATTGGCCACACTTTTTGAGTAGCAAGGTCGCAAGACCCGATACATATAAAGATATTATGGATTCGGTTCTCTTGTTGGAGCGTTTGCGAGAAGTGAATGCGTTGATTGGGTACACTCGTGTGGAAGCTCCAGAGGAATCGGCTGACGAAGACGAACGACCACCGATGGCTAGTCTTTGCAAAGGAAAACCCAGCTGGATTCCTGCCAGTGAGGTTCATGGAGAAGGAATATTTATCCGTTTCAACGAAAAGGCTATTTCCGATTGGGAAAAGCTGGAAGCCGTCAAACGCAGAGACCAAAAAATCGAACAAGGTCACCGTGGCTGGAGAAATGCCCGTGGACTTGATCCAGAAGTCGGCTATCCCGGAATCAGATACACCATGCTTCACACATTCGCACACCTGTTGATCAGAGAGCTGGCACTGGAATGTGGTTACAATGCGGCAAGTATTCGGGAGCGGATCTATGCCGGTACCGGTGAGTCTCCAATGGCAGGGATTCTCATCTATACCGCATCGGCAGATTCCGACGGAACTTTGGGGGGCTTGGTGGATCTGGGTAAACCCGATAACCTTGGCCGTCTGATAGATCAGGCGTTAAACAGATCTCAAGTGTGCTCATCCGATCCTCTCTGCTCTGAACACAATCCAAGCGAGGACCGTTCTCTCCATGCTGCGGCCTGTCACGCCTGCACGTTCGTGGCCGAAACGTCTTGTGAACGAGGCAATCGCTATCTGGACAGAGCGTTACTGGTGAAAACGTTCGAATGCAAAGATGCCGCATTTTTCAGAAAAGTGACCAGGGATTACTATTGCGTCGCTGAGGAACGGGGACCCTACGGATCGGCGAAGAGGTGATGAACACTGATATCTGGCAGGTTATAGCGGACATCGGGATTGAACTCCATCCCGACAGAGTTAATGCAATCGCGGGCAAGATTGCCGGTCTGACTTCAGTGGACGAATTTGACAAGGCGATTTCCGGGTTTGGCCCGGTTGCCAACAAACCAATGATGAACGCTTTGGAAAGGGTTTGGCGAAGAGATCCCCGGGTTACGCCTCTGGAAGTTGCTGCTGCTTTACGTGGAGCTTCTGGAACTGCCTCCATGATGGAAAAGCGTGAAGCGGTCGACATGGTTTGGACAGGTCCTTGTACGGGGTTGGTCGCCTCCCGACATACAGAGCAGGTTCTTCTTGAGGTGATAGATTCCGCGAGATGGCGACTCTTCATTGTCAGCTTCGTCGCCTATAACATTGATTCGGTCAAGAAAGCTCTTCAGGATGCAGTTGGCAGGAACGTGAAAATCGAAATTTTGCTGGAATCCTCGAAAGCCCATGGAGGAAAAATAGATATCGACTCAATTGACGTATTTAAAAAAGCGATTCCGTCAGCTAACGTCTATGCGTGGAATTCTGAATCCAAAACCTCAGCTCGGTGGAACGGCGCGGTTCATGCAAAATGTGCTGTTGCCGATGGCTCTCTCGCTTTTATTACGAGTGCTAATCTCACCAGAGCGGCCATGGAAAACAACATGGAACTCGGTGTATTAGTTCGTGGAGGAAACCTGCCAGAAAAACTCGAACGACATCTTGAAGTGTTGGTGACGACGGGAGTGATAGAGAAAATATGATGAATAGCTGAATTCAAGTAATACCATTTACATTTTGTATTTGCGGATTCAAAGACAGTGGGACAGATCCCCAATTTGGGCGTCTCCAGCACAACGGACGCTTCTACCATGAGATCATTTTACAGCCTGTTTATCCCTTCGTGATCACCAAAAAAGATCTCCACGCAGTCGCGTTCTCTGGTCAGTAAAAAATGTAATTGGTATTAGTGAAAATTCGTGTCCATTCGTGGTTCCTTTTGTTGTTTGTAACCACGAATGGACACGGATAAACACGAATTATGCTTCTTTTTTACAATTTCACCCCTTTGAGTCTGAGTGAATTGCTGATCACAGAAACCGAACTGAAACTCATGGCAGCGGCAGCAATCATGGGCGACAGCAGTATTCCAAAGAATGGATACAAAATCCCCGCAGCAATGGGAATGCCCGCTGTGTTGTACACAAAGGCAAAGAATAAATTTTGCCGGATATTACGCATGGTGGCGCGGCTCAATCGCCTGGCTCTGACAATCTTGCGTAAATCCCCTTTAACTAAAGTGATGCCGGCACTTTCTATTGCCACATCGGTTCCGGTGCCCATGGCGATACCCACATGGGCCTGTGCCAGTGCGGGAGCATCGTTAATGCCATCACCTGCCATTGCAACGATAGACCCGTCTGCCTGCAGTTGTCTGATAAGTTCTGCTTTTTGTTCTGGTGTTACTTCAGAATGCACTTCGTCTATGCCCAGTTTGTTGGCAACCGCTTTTGCCGTCGTATCACTGTCACCGGTGAGCATGACGATACGGATGCCTTCTGCATGCAGGTCACGAATGGCTTCGGCTGTCGCTTTTTTGATGGGGTCAGCAACGCCGATTAAACCTGCTGCTTTGTCATCAATCGCAATCAGCATGACGGTCATTCCCTGGACGCGCTGTTTGTCTGCCTGCTGAGGCAGGTCTCCTGTTTTGATATTCAGTTCTTCCAGCAATTTTATGTTACCGACGGCCACCCTGTGTTCACCAACTTCGCCGATAACACCTTTGCCTGTAATTGACTGAAAGCTGCTGGCTTTCACCAGCGTGATTCCCTTCTCTTCTGCTCCATGGACGACAGCCTCCGCCAGAGGATGTTCGCTGGCGCGTTCGACACTGGCGGCCATGCGCAATATTTGATCTTCGGTAAACCCGGTTTCCGCCTGTACAGCAACCAGCTTTGGCCTGCCTTCAGTCAACGTTCCCGTTTTATCTACAACCAGAATTTTAACTTTTTCCATAATCTCAAGGGCTTCGGCATTCTTAATTAACACTCCTTCCAGAGCCCCGCGCCCGGTACCTGTCATAATGGAAATTGGTGTCGCAAGTCCCAGTGCGCATGGGCAGGCGATAATAAGAACAGCAACCGCATTCACCATTGCATGTGCCAGGCGCGGCTCCGGACCCCACACCCACCAGGCAAGAAAGGCAAGGGCTGCCGCGGCAACTACCGCGGGAACAAAATAGCTTGCCACCAGATCCGCTAATTTTTGTATGGGAGCCCGGGTGCGTTGTGCATCCGCCACCATTTTTACGATTTGTGACAGCAGGGTATCGGCGCCCACTTTTTCCGCCCGCATTACCAGACTGCCTGTGCCATTCACCGTTGCTCCGATGAGTTTCTCACCGTCTGATTTTGCCACAGGAATGGGCTCACCGGTAACCATGGATTCGTCTACATTACTTTCACCCTCAATGACCATTCCATCCACCGGAACTTTCTCGCCCGGTCGAATCCGCAACGTATCGCCAGGCTCGACCTCATCCAGCGGGACATCTTCTTCTGTTCCATCATCGCGCACCATGCGGGCCGTATTCGGAGCAAGTCCAAGCAGGGCCTGGATGGCTGCATTGGTTCGTGAGCGGGCGCGCAGTTCGAGAACCTGTCCCATGAGAACCAGCGCTGTAATCATGGCCGCTGCTTCAAAGTAGACTGCTACCAAACCGCCTTCCATCTGCATGACGGGTGGGAAAATGTGTGGAACCAGCAGGGCCACAACGCTGTACACCCAGGTGACAGAGACACCCAGTGCAATCAGGGTAAACATGTTGAGGTTCCAGGTTCGAAGAGATTGCCAGCCACGTACAAAAAAAGGCCATCCGCCCCAGAGTACAACAGGTGTTGCCAGCGCGAACTCAATCCACTGGACAGAGTGCATTGAAAGCCAGTTCGGCAACCAGGCAGGGACCATGTCAGCGGTCATGGCCAGGAAGAAAATCGGCAGAGCGAGCACGGTGCATACCCAGAATCGGCTGCTCATATAGATCAGTTCTTCATTTTTTTCTTCACCGGCGGAGATGTTGACCGATTCAAGCGCCATCCCGCATTTAGGGCAGCTGCCGGGATGATCCTGTACAATCTCAAGATGCATGGGGCAGATATAGGTGTTCCCCTCGCTGTACTCTTCATGCTCTACCGGGGGACGCGGGTTGAGATAGTATTCTGGCTGCTCCTTGAATTTATGCAGGCAATGTTCACAGCAAAAGTAATACTCTTTGCCTTTATGGTGATAATGAAATTTGGAATCGCTTGATACCACCATGTTGCAGACGGGGTCTTTGTGTTGTTGCTGAATTGTATTTTGCAGACTGTTCATATTTTTATCTCCCTGAGGTGCTGACCGACGGCACCGTCATTATTTTTCAGACAGCGGGAATGGATTTCGCTGCAACGATCTCTCCAGATTTTATGGGTATTGTTTTTGTGAAGGAGCAGCTTATGACCCGTATCTCCTGTTTCTTTCCCGCAGCTTCACCACAAAAGGGTCATGATTACTAAACTGATAAATATTGAAAGGGATGATGCAAGCAACGGGGTGTTGAAACCTCAGGCATCGGGGAATTAATTTTTGGCGATTACGAATGGAGAAACAGGATGTAACATTGATCTCAATGGTGATAACGGTGGAATTATATCATCATTGGTGGAAAATCGGCACGGCGGTGGTTTCCCGCAATGTTGTGGTGTAGACAAGGCATGCCTTGTCTCTACGATGGCGGCAATCCCCGAAATGGTAACTCTCAGCGATACCCCGCGAAACAATACACGATATGTTGTCACCACGGGGTAATAACGGTGGAATTATATCACCATTGGTGGAAAATCGGCACGGCGGTGGTTTCTCGCGATGTTGTTGTGTAGACAAGGCATGCCTTGTCTCTACGGTGGCGGCAATCAGCGAAATGGTAACTCTCAGCGATACCCCGCAAAACAATACACGATATGTTGTCACCACGGGGTAATAACGGTGGAATTATATCACCATTGGTGAAAAATCGGCATGGCAGTGATTTCTCGCGATGTTGTGGTGTAGACAAGGCATGCCTTGTCTCTACGGTGGCGGCAATCCCCGAAATGGCAACTCTCACCGATACCCCGCAAAACAATACACGATACGTTGTCACCTCGGGGTAATAACGGTGGAATTATATCACCATTGGTGGAAAATCGGCACGGCGGTGGTTTCTCGCGATGTTGTGGTGTAGACAAGGCATGCCTTGTCTCTACGGTGGCGGCAATCCCCGAAATGGTAACTCTCACCGATACCCCGCGAAAAAATACACGCTACGTTGTCACCACGGGGTGATAACGGTGGAATTATATCATCATTGGTGGAAAATCGGCACGGCGGTGGTTTCTCGCGATGTTGTGGTGTAGACAAGGCATGCCTTGTCTCTACGGTGGCGGCAATCAGCGAAATGGTAACTCTTAGCGATACCTCGCGAAACAATACACGATATGTTGTCACCACGGGGTAATAACGGTGGAATTACACAACCATTGCCGAAAAATTGCCACAACAGTGATTTCAGCAATGGTGTTGTAGAGACAAGGCATGCCTTGTCTACACGGTGACGGGAAACGTAACGATGACGGTGGAATGGTCTTCTCTTTTCATAATAAAAGGCACATCTCAAAATGAAAACAAGAATCATTACTGTTGACTAACTCCTGAGGTTCACTATGTTTAAGAGATCTCTTTGGCAACCTGAACACCCTGTTTAAGGAGCCAAATCTTCCCTCAATCGTATCAAAAGAGAGGTTCGTATGAAGAAAATTTCCCTTTTCCTCGCAGTCCTTTTGGTTTCAGGTGGTTTTTTCATTTCGAATGCATTTGCCCATTGTGAAATCCCCTGCGGAATTTATGATGATCAGGCCAGAATGGACATGATTTCCGAGCATGCTGACACCATAGAAAAGTCTATGCGAGAAATTACCGCACTTGAAGATGGAAAAAACATGAATCAACTCGTGCGGTGGGTTACAACTAAAGAAAAACATGCTGATCTTATCCAGAACATCGTCAGCCAATATTTTATGACCCAAAGAATTAAGCTTGATGCTGTCGACTATGACAAGAAAATCACAGCCTTGCATAAGATGCTTATTTTCAGCATGAAATGCAAACAAACCACAGACCCTGGCAATGTCGAGAAGTTACGTGCTGCGGCTGAGGAATTCCAAGTACTTTATTTTGATCACAAGCATTCTTAAATAATATTTCAGTTAAAAAAAGCAAAACCCCTGAAAACGACACGGTCATTTTCAGGGGTTTTTGTTTTTTTATAATACCATTTCCACTTTGTATTGACCAGAGAACGCAACTGCGTAGACATCTTTTTTTGGCGATGACGAATGAGTAATAATTCGTGTTTATCCGAGTCCATTCGTAGTTCCTTTTGCAGTTTGTAACCACGAATGGACACGAATTTTCACGAACAGGGACCACGCATTAAACGAAAACGTTTGTATCCGAAGTTAAGCCGTACGGTGCACCAGGATTATTAATCAACTTTGGGAGTCATCCGCAAGGGCATTCTCTTATGGTTTTTTCAGTAATAATTCGTGTTTATTCGTGTCCATTCGTGGTTCCTTTTGTCGTTTGTAACCATGAATGGATAAACAGCAGACAAAACGGGGTATAACTTAATAGGAATGGTATAAGGGGCGATTACAAAGTTTAGCAGCATAAATTCTGAGTACTGTCTTTTGGTACTATCATTGGATGACCGTTAATATTGTGAATCTCTACAGGGAGTCCATATACTGACTCGATCATCTGTTCAGTGACCAGGGAGGGATGAAGATGACTAAAAACCTTCCCGTCTTTTAACATCAGAACGCTGTCCGCATAGCGCATGGCTTTGTTGAGATCGTGCATGGTCATAATAGCCCCAATATGGTGATAATCAACAACATGTCGCAGTAACAGCATTATTTCGACTTGATTTTTTAAATCAAGGGCACTGGTTGGTTCGTCAAGGAGAAGGAGTTTCGGCTCTTGCACCAGCGCTCGTGCAATACAGACTTTTTGCAGCTCCCCGCCACTCAATTGATCGATAAAACGCAGGCTCATCTCTTGAAGGTGAAGGTGACGAATTGTGGCCTCAACAATTTTAAGATCACGGTCACTGGGACGCCACCGTATATGAGGTTTGCGTCCCATGAGTACGGCATCAAAAAGGGTCAATCGAGCTTTCTCATTCTTTTGTGAAACGTAGCCTATTTTAGTTGCAATTTCCATGGGCCGCATTTTAAGAATATCCACACCCTCGACCATAACAGTACCCGCAGAAGCGCGGTGCATGCCATTTAAGCATTTAAGAAGTGTTGTTTTGCCGACTCCGTTGGGACCGAGAATAGCGAGGAGTTCTCCGGGCTTTACTGTAAAATCGATTTTTTTAAGAATTTCAGAATCCCGATACGCGAAATTCAGATGATGGATATCTACAATCATTTTCGGCCTCCCCGCAAAATCAATATGAGAAATACAGGTGCACCAATAAAAGCGGTTAACACCGACACGGGAAGAACATGCGGGGCCAGTATCAGCCTGGCCACCGTATCTGATGTTAACAGCATCAATGCTCCACCAATAAAAGAACCCGGCAGCAGGAATCGGTTATCAGAACCGATTATCCGCCGCACTATATGGGGTACTACGAGGCCAGCAAAACCGATGATTCCAAGAAAACCAATTATCGTGGCTGTAAGGACTGAAGCTAAAAGCATGCCGACTGCACGCACCCGCTCTACTCGAACTCCAAGCCCTTTAGCGGTTTCCTCTCCTGCATCAATGGCATTATAATTCCAACTGTTACAGAAAAAATAAATCCCGGTAATTGTGACAACGATGGACATCACTGCCAGCTCGCTCCAGCTGGCCCGGGCAGTATCGCCAAAGGTCCAGAAGACCATTGCTGCAAGTTGTACGTCGTTCGCAAAAAATTGCAGTAACATCGTGGCTGCTGTGAAAAAGGATCCGAGAGCGACTCCGGTCAGTACCATCACTTCGGGTGTTGTCCCTCTCATCCTGGCGATAGCAACAATTACAGCCGCCGTTGCAATGCTGAAAAAGAAGGCTGCAACGGTTGTGAGATACGGATTTGTGATTTGTACAGCTCCCATGCTGTTTGAAGTCATGATTCCACCCCCCAGCACCATGACGCCAAGAGCTGCACCAAAAGCAGCAGCGTGGGCAATCCCGAGGGTGAAAGGTGATCCCAGAGGGTTGCGAAGAATGGATTGCATTACAGCGCCAGAGAGTGCCAGGCCTGCTCCTGCAACCATTGCCGAAATTGCTTGAGGCAACCGGATATTCCAGACAATGATTTCGATTTTTTTGCTTGTCTCAAGACCGATCAGACTGGAAACTACATCAGTAAGGGAGATGTGTGCTGCTCCAGATGAAATGGAAAAGAGGAGAGCTATAAGCAGTGAAACGCAAAGGAGAAGAAGAAAGACAAATTTTCGGCCTATGTATTTCCGATATTCCTCGGGAATTTGTCCATCATGCAGATGCATCTTATTGTACCTGTATCTGTTGAAATACTTTGTGGTTGTACATGGCTTCAAAGTGGGCGAAAACAGGCTGGCCATCAAAAAAAGAAAATATTTCGTCGGCTTTTTCTGCTGGTTTGATATCTGTAAAGGCTTCGGGGTAAAGCAATTTGCCGATATAAAAGGCATTTGCGAGGATCGATTCAAAATTCTGATTATATGAGTTATACGGTAACAGTCCGAAAACTCTCCCCGACTTGACTGCGGTGAGAATCTGGTAGGCGGGGGCGTTACGAAGTTCATAGAGGCCTCCGGCCTTATCGCCAGATTGAAGTGTGGAAAGATCCAGAAAAAGATAATCGGGATCCCACTCTACGATTTTTTCTTTTGCAATTGTGCTGGTATTGATTCCTTTGGCGTCAGAGTTGGCACCATCCACAAGATTGTTGACAGGTAAGAGACGGAAAGGTGGATAGGCCGGCTCGGTGGATTGAAAGCCATGGGGACCTGCATAGGCCACACCGCCGAGGTACACTGATGGTTGTTGATCTTGATCGATATTTTGAGTGCGATTTTTGAGATCTTTCATCAACTCTTCAAAAGAAGAAATCACCTCTTCAGCGCGGGAGGTGTTGTTTATCACTTCTCCTATTATGTGTAAGGACTCGTAGAGATCAGCTTTCAATGAAGTCAGATTACCATATTTAAGAGCAATCACCGGAATACCTGTCTTCTCCTGCAAAGTGCCAGGGGCTGCGCCAGCTGTTCCCCTGCCGGTTCCAACCAGTTTAAAGATCACTTCAGGCTGGGGATCAAGAGTCAGAATGAGCTCCGGGTTGTCCCTGCCTCGAAACTCACCAAATATCGGTAGATTATGAAACTGCGGGTTGGCAAGTGCGTAGGGGCGCGAATTGAATTGGACGTCTCGGCCTTCGATATCATCGACTGCCACCACAAATTCTTGTCCCTGCATGTATGTGAGCAGTCTCAGGCAGCCTGAACCTGAACAGATCACTCTTTGCACGACATCAGGTATGGTTACATGTCGTCCTGAAGAATCCGTTATTACACGTGCGGAGGCAATGTTGAGAGAAAAAAATTGTATTGCAAGAAAGACGATGATAAAGCGCATGTTTGTAACCACGAATGGACACGAATTTTCACTAATACTAATTTATGGCTACCTTGAATAATCAGTCTTTCGCCCATCTTCTTCGTTACAGTAAAAAATTTATCCTCGGAGGTAAGCGCCAGACTCCGATATCAATCATATACCTGCGGTAAATTTCTTCCTGTGCCTCGAATATGAACGAAATACAAGATTATTCAAGATACCCTTATGGTATAATACCATTTACATTTTGTATTGACCAAAGAGCGAGACTGCGTGGACATCTTTTTTTGTGATTACGAATGGATAAACAGGATGTAAAACGAGCATAACTTAATAGAAATAGTCTAATCATGCGAAAAAGGGCATTTTTTATAAAAGCGTAACTTCTTAAAGTTTTTTGCCTTTATTCGAATGATTAGAGCTTTTATTCGTTGGCAAAAAGTTTTTCGCTGTTCCGTCTTTTGCTTTTCCCTGTCTCCCGTCTCCCGTCTCCCTTTTCCCATCCCTGCCTTTGAATCCGCCAATACAAAATGTAAATGATATTATTCAAGGTACCACTACAAGGTAGGATTCATCATCAAGCACCACTGTTCTATGCGATCAAAGGCCTCATCAATCACTGCTGATTCACCACCAAATGACAGGCGCAGATGTCCTTCTCCGCCTTGACCAAACGCGCCGCCGGGGATGGTGATGACCTTTGCCTCTTCAAGCAGACGGGTGGCCACCTCCTGGGAAGATGCTGCAGGAAACAGGTATTTGGCCATGACGTAAAAAGCACCTTTGGGTGGCACATAGGAAAAATACTTCTGCAGCCTGTCGAGTCTGGCGCAGCACAGAGCCCGCCGCCTGACCAAGGCATCGTGCATTACCGCAACACACTCCTGCTCTCCGTCGAGGGCGGCAAGGGCGGCAAACTGCGATGGAGTCGGGGCACAGATGGCTGTCGCATCATGGACTTTCATGATCTGTTCCATCCACATCTCTGCTGCGGCAACCCAGCCCACCCGCCAGCCGGTAAGGGCATATTTTTTGGAGAGAGAAGAGACGGAAATCACATTATTACGAAAGGCATCAATGCTGAGGGGATCCAGCGGCGCCTTCCCGTCATAGACCATATAGTCATAGGCCCCATCAATAATGACCACAAAATCGTGGGCAACAGCCAGCTCACAGAGGGCGATGATCTCAGCATCAGAAAAAACTGTCCCGGTAGGATTGCCGGGATTACAGATCATTATGGCCCTGGTTTGAGCGGTAACCGCTTCACTGATCGCTGTCAGATCAAGGCCCCAGGTGCCGGTCAAGGGTACGAAGACCGGAATGCCCCCGGCGAGTTGAATCTGTTCAATATAGGAGGCATAGGTAGGGGAGGGCAGAAGAACCTCATCGCCCTCGTCAACTACTGCCATAACCGTGGCCAGCAGCGCTTCCATACCGCCGACAGTGACGCAGATTTCACTTTCCGGATCTACCTCTACATCTTTTTCATCGAGCATATACTTCCCGATCCGCTTTCTCAGCGCTGACATCCCGGTCTGCAGCGAATATTGACCGCTGCCGGGATCTTCCCGCAAGGCCCTGATAACCTCCTCGACAACATGCGGCGGCGTGGCAAACGAAGGAACTCCCTGGCCGAGTGAAACACAGCCGCCAATTCCTGCGGCAAGAAGCGCCATCTGTTTGGTGGCTGACGGAGAAATATTGCGTACTCTTCTACTGAGGCGTGTCATAATCTTTATGGGCCTTAACCTTGTGGAAATATTTTGCCCGGGTTTAACACCAGGTTGGGATCGAACAACTTTTTGATATTTCTCTGCAGTTCGATACTGTGTTGCGACAGCTCCATGGACAGATACGGTGCCTTGGCCAACCCAATGCCATGTTCGCCCGAGATTGTCCCCTGCAGCTGCAGGGTCAGTTCAAGCAGAGCCCTTGTTCCTTCATTGGCTAAATCGGTATTGTCGAGGTTCTGGGTGGTTATATTGAGGTGGATGTTCCCGTCCCCCGCATGACCGAAGGCAAAAATCTCGAGACCGTATTTCTCTTCATAAAAAGGCAGTGCATCAACCAGTTCGGCAATGGCGGTAAGAGGGACAACGATATCTTCTGGAATGTAGAGCTTCGCATAGTCATGGATGCGCAGACTGACCTGGCGACGAACCGCCCAGATTGTTTCCCGTTCTGCGCTGCTCCCGGCTTTAATCAGCTCAATGGCTGCTTCTGCCCGGGCAATGGCGCAAACAGCCTCCATTTCGTCCGCAACCTGACTTTCTGGTCCATCGACCTCAATGATTAAGATGGATGGTTTGCCGGCAGGCAGGGAAAAAGGCAGCAGTTCTCCGATAAGAGACAGGCACCGGTGGTCAAGAAATTCTATGGCACTGGGCAGGTATCCCTGGCTCATAACAGCTGTCACACAGTTCATGGCCGAGACCATGTCCTGGAAAACACACATCATCGTTTTGGTGGCCGCAGGTTTGGCGAGCAGCTTCAGGGTAAGCGAGGTGATAATTCCCAGCGTTCCCTCACTGCCAACCAGCAGATTCGTCAGATCATAACCAACGACGCCCTTTCTTGTTTGTACGCCGGTGGTAATCAGCTGGCCGTCGGGCAGGACGGCCTCCAGACCAAGAATATAATCACGGGTGGTGCCGTATTTGACACAGGCCGGACCTCCGGCGTCGGTTGCCGCGTTGCCGCCAATAGTGCTCAGATCCATGCCAGCCGGATCAGGCGGGTAGAACAGGCCGGCTGCATCTGCGGCCAGACGTACCTGCTGGCTGATAACTCCCGGCTCAACCTTCATGATAAAATTTTTACCGTCAATCACCGTAATCTGGTTGAGTTCTCCGGTAAGCAGCACGACTCCACCGAGAGATGGCAGGCAGGCACCGGCAAGTCCCGATCCTCCGCCGCGCGGGGTGACTGGAAAATGGTAGATGTTGGCCAGCTCCAGCAGGGCTTGTATATCCCCGACACTCCGGGCACGGACAACCAGCTCGGGGGTATAAGTCAGAGTAGAGGAATCGCCACTGAATTGAGCACATTCTTCCGGGGTGCTGAGAATCAACTCAGGATCGATTTTTTGGCGTATGGCCGCTTTAATCGTGTCGGTAATGGGGGAATATTGAACCATGGTTGAATAAGATAAAGGATGCGAACAGGATCTCAATGATGACCAAAACCTGGGATAAAAAGACGATGTTCAATTTTTTTGAGAATGATGATAGCGAGAGAAACCAGCGCGAGATAATAGAGGCCGATAATACCGAAGACCTCGGTAAAACGAAAATACTCAGTGGCAACAGTTTTTCCCGCTCCGGTTAATTCGATACAGGTGACGATGAACGCCAGAGAAGAATATTTGATCAGATAGATAATTTCATTGCCGCAGCCATGTATGGCCCGGCGGAATGCCTGGGGAAGAATGATCCAGACAATAGTCTGGAAAGTGGTAAAACCCAGAGCCTGGGCCCCGAGATATTGACCGCTTTTAATCGACAGGAGTGCCCCACGCACGTATTCTGACTGATACGCTCCGCTGCACAAGGTAAAACCGACAACTGCGGCCAGATAGGGCGTCAGATAGATACCGATATTGGGCAGGCCGAAATAGAGGACAAACAGCTGGATAACCAGCGGTGTTCCGCGAAATACGGCTGCATAGCAATCAATGATTGTCCTGAAAAAGCGGTTGCCATAGGTACGAATAGCACCGGCGGTAATCCCGATCAGGACTCCGCCCATCGCCGAAGGCACGATAAGGGCAATGGACATGAGCAGCCCGCTGTTGAGGCTGGTAAACAGATCCTGGTAAAAGGGCGACAGTTCCACGATTACTCCTCGACCTCAGAGAGTTTATCGAGCAGGTCGCAAAACCCCTGGGATTTACTTGTATTGCCAGCTGCCAGAAGTGCGCCCGGAGGCCCCTGTTCGACGATCCTGCCGTCTTCCATAAAAAGTATCTCGTCGGCGAGATTATGAATAAGGCTGATCTGGTGGGTGGCCATGATCATCGTCATCCCTTTTATGGCCAGTTCTTTGATGACGCTGATGACTTCGCCGATCAAGGTTGGGTCCAGAGCAGAAGTCGGTTCATCAAGGAGTAAAATCTTCGGATCCATTGCCAGCGCCCTGGCAATCGCCACCCGCTGTTTCTGTCCCCCGGAAAGTTGCGCCGGATAGAGATCCTCTTTGTCGTCCAGACCGACCTGCTTCAATTCCAGTCGTGCCCGTTTTTCGGCCTCTTTTTTCGACATCTTTTTTACTTTACGCAGGGCAACAGTAATATTATCAAGAGCCGTCAGGTGGTCAAAGAGATTGAAATCCTGGAAAATCATGCCAACCTGCTGTCTCAACCGGTAGATATCCTGCTTCCGGGTGAAGTGGATGCGCTTATTATCCAGCTCGATCTCACCTGAATCCGGCAGAACCAGGCAGTTAATGCATTGCAAAAGGGTACTTTTCCCCCCGCCGGAAGGACCGATAAGGATCTTTATGTCGCCCTTTGCAAGCTCGATGCTTACCGATTTGAGAATTGTGATGTCCCCAAAAGATTTCGTTATATTGGTTACCCGAAGAATCGGCTTTTTGTCAGTCATCATTGATTTCCATGCTGAGAATAGCCCGGAATACGGACATACTGCTCCAGTTTCCGCAGGCCGATGACTCCGGCCCAGGTGAGGAGAAAATAGATAATTCCAGCGGTAATGTACAGTGAAAGGTGCTGGTAGGTACGAGAGGCAACAAACTGGGTCCGGGCCATAATCTCAGGGGCCCCGATAACAAAGGCCAGTGCTGAATCCTTGAGGATGATGGAATACTCATTGGACCAGGCCGGAATTGACAGCCTCAACATCTGAGGCAGCACAACACTCTTTATTGCCTGTATGTCGCTCATGCCGAGGGCACTGGCGGCTTTGAACTGGCCCTGCGGGAGTGACAGGATGGCTCCTTTAAAAATATTGGCCTGATACGCTCCGGTCGTCATACCCAGAACTATAGAGACCGTAGCAAAGGCGCTGAAATTGAGTCCCAGAAAAGCAAAAAGGCCAAAATAGAAAAGAAAGAGCAGAACGACAACCGGCACTCCGCGAAAGATCCATACGTAGACGGTCAATATATATCGGATATACCGATTGCCATAGACAAGGCCGACCGACATGAAAATGCCGATAAAAAGGCCAAGAAACATGGCGAAGACCACTATCCCTGCGGTAAGGAATGATCCCTGCAGGAGATACGGCAGGGAGTCAAAGACGACGGATAACGCATTTTGCATCGAGGTACCTGAACTGTTGAGACAAGGATGGTTGCAGCAATGAGGGGTAAAAAACCCGAGAACACAAAAAAAACGGGTCTACATTCAAACGTTGCTGTGCTGTAGACCCGTCTTTGCCCGATCTTATTTGTTTAAATTGTATTTTTCAACCAGTTTATTCCATTCAGGGGTGGCCATAAATGTGGTGAGAGACGTATTCACTTTTTCCAGCAGCTCTGTCTCGTCTTTACGAACAGCATAGCCGAACTCCTCGTCTTCCATACCGAAGGTGCCGATAATGTGGACATCTTTTTTAGAGGCTGCGTCGTTTGCCGGAGCATCGTCCATTGCTGCTGCATCAATCCTGCCGTTCAGTACATCTTCTATGGCAAGCGGCGAAGAGCTGTAGTAGCGGAGTTCAAAGTTCCAGCCATTTTTCGGAGCCTCTTTCTTAAACCATTTGGCTTCGGTGGTTCCCTGCTGTACGCCGATGGTTTTTTTATCGTTTAAAACCTGGTCAACGGTCAGCGGAGAGTCCTTCTTCGTAACCAGAACCTGTTTGATAACCCAGTACGGAATGGTGAAGTTGACCTGTTTGGACCTTTCTTCGGTAATGCTCATCCCTGATGCAATGATATCGATTTTTTTGGTCAACAGGCTGGTAATAATTCCATCCCATTCGATTGGCTGATGGGTAACGTCCATACCGATATCGTTGCCAATCCAGGTCATTACTTCCACATCAAACCCGCTTGGCGTACCGGTCTTGTCGATAAAGGCAAATGGTGGGAAATTTGCGTCAATACCATTAACCAGTTTCTCGGCACCAAAAGAGCTTCCCGCACAAAGCAGTGTCAGCAGACTGCACAAAAGACATAAATTTTTTTTCAGCATTTTCCTCTTCCTTTGTTATTCGTTTTCTTTATTGGTTCCTTGAAGACCCACTCTTTCGCCCATGTTTTTTTGACGCAGTCAGGATTTTACTGTCATAATATCAAAGATATAGGCTGCAAATTCCCTTCTGTGTTTTGAATATGAACAAAATAATAGGTTTTTCAAAACACCATCTGTTGTGGATTTTTCTCCATATCCACACCCTCATTACAGGCCATATAACATATCCTATTTTGATTATTTGGTAAAAACATAAAATTTCTGTTCCAATAAAGACGATCATGCACTGGTCAGGGCAAGGGTTCCTTCGTCATCCTGAAAGACCTGGTCTTTCCCTTTTGTTCTCAATGTCCCACGTTCCTGGACGGCCGATCTTGAGGAAGATATCCCGCTATGCCGACTATAAATCGTATCAATCCATAGCTGAGCCAGCTTGCCAGACGCAAAAGAATATGCTGTGATCTCCAGGTTTCCTCCGATATCTGCCTCGCCCCCATAGTGATTGCCTCACTCAGGCTTGCCTTCAGCGTTGCACTGAAAGCCGGATCGTCAATCACGACATTTGCCTCAAGGGCAAGCAACAGGCTGAAAGGATCGAGATTAGAAGATCCCACCGTTGCCCAGGATGTGTCGATTACTGCTACCTTGGCATGCAGGAAACTCTGATGATATTCATAGATTTCAATCCCCGCATCGAGGAAGGTGCCGAAGAGGGCGCGGGATGCATAATGGAGCAGGCGGTGATCCCCTTTTCCCTGCAGGAGCAGGACAACCCGGACGTCACGCCGAGCTGCGGCCATCAGTGCATGGCGAAAATTCAAGCCCGGTAAAAAATAGGCGTTGGCCAGGATAATTTCCCTTTTCGCCTGACCGATTGCCTCCAGGTAGGCGTTTTCTATATCGCGACGATGATGAAAATTATCACGGATCAGAAAGCTGCCGCGCATATTTCCCGCGACTTGTGGTGGAGCAGCTGGATGTGCTTTGGCCCGGTGTGTAACCAGGGACAGGCGGCGTGACCAGGTAATTCTTGACCACAGCCGACGAGCAGAGGCATGGATAACCTTGACCAGTGGCTCTTCCACCCGTACCGCATAATCATACCGAGGTGGATCCGGGCCGGTCATGTCATCGATGATGTTTATTCCGCCGACGAAGGCCAGGTTTCGGTCGATGACCGCAAGTTTGCGATGCAGGCGCCGCAACCTCTGACGTTTGAGGGTCCACGGCGATATCCTGGGGCGAAACTTCAGCACCAGAACTCCTCCCTCCTCAAGGTAGTCAATCATGCTTTTCGGGAGATCCTGCGAGCCAAAGCCATCGATTAACAGACAGGTTTTCACCCCGCGCAGGGCGGCTCGTCTGAGGGCTTCGGCAATTCGGCGTCCGGTACAGTCATTTTCAAAAATATAACTCTCAAGGTATATTTCCTGATTCGCGTGGTCAAAAGCTGTTTCAAGTGCCGGGAAATACTCCTTCCCATTATGCAGCAAGGTAATCTGATTATTTGAATACATTTCAGTAGTGATGGTGACGTTACTTCAGGGGAATGTAATAAGGGTGCCTTGAACAATCTTGAGATTTGTTCCTATTCGAGGCACAGGAGGAAATTTATTACAGCCATGTCTAATATCTCGACGTCTCGTTCCTTGCTTTGTCGGAGGATAAATTTTTGACTGCAACGAAGAAGATGGGCGAAAAACTGGTTATTCAAGGTTTCCTTTACATCACATGCAATTGATTGACCCTTCTTAAATCGTTTAATACACTATTATGCCTATGATTTTTCAGCTGTTTTTTTGATACTGGTCCAGGTAATAATCAATTGCCGATTCAAGAGCTATATTAAGAGGGTGTTGATTCTTTGAGAATGGCAAAGGAGATATGTTTTTAATACATACTCGCCTGCCATTAATTCCAGCATCGATATAGGTGATTAACACGTTAGTTTTATTTGGATTCTCTTTTTCTGTGTAGAGGCCATGTTTATATTCGTCCTTAGTATTCGTTGATTCTAACAGAACTGGATCAACGATTGACGAATGAGATGTAATATTTTCGTCATTCGAACCTGCTGCAGCTACTGCCCCCCCCACGGGTCCGGCAAGAGTGCCCCAGAGGACGCTTCCCTTCATTTGCGCCTGCATGTTTGAATAGACCACCATATGGTAAACTGTCAATTCAAGGGCACTGTTTGAACCCCCAAGCTTTTCATAAACTCGATGCTGCAGAATCCGAGGCATAGATGGCTCCAGACTGTCACCCCCTTCTCTGTTAATTCCATAGGCATTACTGGTTATTAAGTAGCTGAGTACTTTAATTGATTTTTCTTTTTCAGGACGAAGATCTTTCAGGGTAACAGAATCCGATTTGGAGATATCAGGTATAGTGATAAAGTTTACTGCTGGCTTTGCGCATCCAAGCGTAATGAGAGTGAGAAAGAGTAAGAGGAAACAAAATATGTTCTTCATCATATGCTCCTTTGGTAAGTAATGGATCTTAAATAAATTTAAGATCAAAAACATGTGAGTAGTTTCTCGCTGGATGAATACAATAAGTGCAACACCGTGATATGAAAAAGAGTGAGCTGCCGGTATGGTTACGTCACCACAACTTAACCGGAGGTTACCATGCACAGGTACCAGCCCCGCCTGCCCCGGTAACGCATTCTTTTAAAGAATATACCAGATTATGGTTTTTTAAAAACAGGAAGATCTCAGACTGATATTGCTGATACACTGAATCGTTCTAAGAGTACAATTTTACGTTAAATTCGTGATAACTCTTTTGAAGGGGAAAATGATCCTCCTGGTGCCCAGGTTGCAGCGATGGTCAGACGGAAATTTACTGAGAAGGCCACAAAACAAACCCCTGAAGTATGGCAGATTATACGAAAGTGGCTCCGACTGGGGTGGTCGACAGAATATATAAACCATCGGTTTTCTGTTGAATTTCCACTGCAAAAACACTTTTGCCATACGACGATTTATGATTGGATTGATAAAGACAGGCAGAGGGGAGGAAAACTCCACACGTATTTGCCTCGCTATGGCAAACATCGCTGGAAAGGCGGTAAACGCAAGCAGGTCGGGGTTCTTTTATTTCTGACCGCGTAGACATTGCAGAACGTCCTCAGATCGTGAATGAGAGGAAGCGGATTGGAGACTGGGAGGGAGACACTGTATGGGCAGAATGTATCCCTTGTTACTCTTGTGGAGCGTACCAGTCGTTTCACGCTTTGTGGGCGAACACAGACGAAGTGCAAGGATGAGGTCGCTTCCGTTATAAATGGTATTTTCGACACAATTACGGGGCGGAAGGAGACATTGATACTGGATAATGGCAGTGATTTTTCTACTCACACCAAAATTAATAAACATCATTCCATTGATGTCTTTTTTGCAAAACCATACGCAAGTTGATAGAGAGGAACAAATGAAAATACCAATGGCAGAAGACTCTGGCCAAAAAAAATTAATATAGCGACTTTTTCTCAAGAGGAAATAAACAACGGAGTTCTGTTGTTGAATTTGACACCGAGAAAGGTCTTAAAGGGGCTAACTCCACTGGAAGTCTTCACTGGTAAACGGGTTGCAATTATTACTTGAATTCAAGAATATCCAACAAGCATATTAATGAAGTCTATCGACGAGAATCCTACGGAGTAACACCAAATCGTGTCGGTCAGAAGATCTATCTATGGTTTCTTCGAGGTAGGCTGATGCATGGTCAAGGATTACCTTGTCCTCACATCTGCCAAACGGTATAAATAGTTTGGCTAGTGATTTGCTCATTGAAGTAATAGCTGCTCGTAAAACAGACTCCTGGTTGTCGTCTATTTTTCTGAAAGGTCCCCAGCCTTGGTAGATTCTGTATTGTCCAGTTGTTACCGAGGCCTTTTTTTTGAAGAGGGGCATATTATCCTGTTGCAATACAATTTCAACGTCTATTTTCCACTGATTTTCATCGATGATCTCAATGCGGTAACTGCCTTCTATGGTTGCGTTGGATGATTCAACAAACTTATAGGTAGGGGTGAGCTCGGTTTGCAAAATTGATTTGATCATCTCGTTGGTAATTCCTTTCTGATCTAGCCATTCGTCAAGTTCTTTGTCCGGTACTTTGGCCGTTACTGGACCTGACTGCAGAAGTTCAAGACCGCATGCTTGCTCAGGAGTTATAATATCGCAGTTCTGAGAAAGCTGTACCTCAAGTTTTTTCCTCCCATAGCGTAGTGCCTTGTTTAGCAATGCGTCGTAAACCTTCATTTGCTCCAACAACTTCTTTGCTTCTCGATTGCCGTAATTGAGAGACTGGCGGAAAAGGATAGTTGCTTGTTCAATGTCCTTTTTATGGAAACTCGACAACCCCTGTTGGACAAGGTGACTGCCGTAAGCTTCTTGCATCTCGTTTTCAAGCATTCTTATAGTATGGCCGCCAACCTTGGAGAACTGTTCCTGTTGTAACTCCTCAAGAGCATTTTTTGCCATTCGCCAGTCTTTTTTTGCCATCAAGCGCCTGATAGACAAGCTTCTTCCCTGAACATATTCATTCCTGATCAGAATAATGGCATCTCCGTTTATTTTGTTGTCTTCCGAAGAGAACTGTTCGATGCCTGAAAGCGCTTTCCCCCATTGCTGCTTCTTAATGTTTTCCCTGATTAACTGGCAACGCGTTATTATAAGAGCATGCTTAACCTCCCCGACTTTCTCTGGTTTGTCCCCCCAGTTTTTTTCTAAGGCCTGCTGGAACATGAGGATGGCACCCATATAGTCGTTGTGGCTGAGCTTTGACCTTGCTTGTTCGAGGTCGTACTCTCTCTCCACCCTGTTGACCATGAACTTGTATTGATTTTCTAGTTTCTCCAGTTCACGTATTTTCTGGAGGATATCGTTGCTACTGCCCGAGTCGTAAATCTCATTATATCTGCTTGATTCTCGGTACCATCTGGCAGCAGACTGAAGGGTGCTTATTGCTTGTTTGTAATAGCTTTTAGCTGAGGGCATTCCTGCGGCATGCCCCTGTTTCATGAGTTTGTCAGCTTCCTTGATCTCATCTTGGGCAATACCAGTGGTAGACTTGGCTAGACCGTTCGCAAGAGATGAGCCTTTTGCTGGCTTTCCGGGAACTTTCTGGAAATTATCGTAGGCTCGGGTGTACTGGCTCTTGTTAAGTGCCGCATTCCCCTTTGTCAGGTAAGGGGATGTACATCCTTCCATCATGAAGAACGTAAACAGGAGTAAAATAAGTAAAAAACACCGCCTGTACTGATTCATATTACGTAATAAAATCCTTAATATCATAAAATAACTCTAGTGTTGTTGGGCAATCTGGTGGCCTGTACCCTTGATATTATACGAACCCGTTCACTTTCTCCACTGCAGTTTTCCCTTTTCGAAATTAGCACCTCCTGCTTTGATGTTGTCTACCGTTTTTGTCATTGTATCCAGTATGCAATCTATAGCTTTTTGTTGAATCAGAGGGTGTGGATTCTTCATCTTGGCTATAGTTGACACGGATTCATTGG
Source organism: Desulforhopalus vacuolatus (assembly GCF_016918505.1). Lineage (GTDB taxonomy): Bacteria > Desulfobacterota > Desulfobulbia > Desulfobulbales > Desulfocapsaceae > Desulforhopalus > Desulforhopalus vacuolatus. Next base: position 7,178 of record NZ_JAFFPZ010000003.1, on the reverse strand, counting down.
CAATCTCAGAAGCCTTCTCGATAGATTTCGAAATTGTGTTCTGCATCGAGAGGTCTGTAACTGCGGTAATCTCTTGGGCCCAGGCACGGATCTTTTCGTGGACTCCTCTCAGTGATGATTCTGAAAGCGCCGCGTTGGCTTGGACAGTTTTCTGGAGTTGGTCCTTCATTATTTCTGTATGAGCCTTGGCATAATGCTTTAATTGGGTGACGTATTCGTTCTGACTGATCTTGGCCGCTTTATAATTTGTTAGGTACTGCATCATCTTCGGCTTGTCCGGAATATTCGTGTCTAGTTCTGTTGGCGCGGTAGGTACAGTTACTCTGGCAGCAGTAGGCATATCCGGATCTATAGATGGTGAAGCGGGTTCTTGTGGTGCCTGTTGGGTTTGCGGTAAGAACTGGTTCCAATCAATATCGCCGTTCTCATTGTTGTTTGTATTGTCGCTCATTTTTTCTCCATAAACGTAATTATATATTACTTTAAAGTAATATATAGGTTAAGACAACGCTTCAAGGGTCCAGTTGGTTATTTGTTGGACCATTTCGTTTTTCTCTTTTGGGGTCAGGGTTTTGGATTCGAGGATTTTCCTCACTTGGTCATCATGCCGTTTAGTAATTTTTTCCGTCAATTTTGTTTTGGCTTCCTGTAGATCTGTCTCCATTCCCAAGCCATTATCCTTGTATTTCTCCAGAAAATCTGCTTCCTCCATCTTTTTATGAAGTAGCTCTTGCTGCTTTGCAGCATGCTTTTCAAGAAGTTTAGGAACGATAGTGATTGTATAGTAATGTTGGAGAACATACCCAGAAATGTACAGAATAATTGTTAACACGAAAAGCCAAATGGTGGTACTTTGCAACAGTTTCAACGTGTCACTTTCTTGGATTTGAATCGAGTCGGCTGGTATGAATCCCACCCTGCCGTCATTTGTCGAGATCCTGACACAGGAAGAGTTTGATGGTCGTTCCGTCTCAATATTTACTGTCATCCCCGGAGAGAGTTGTTTGCCAACAGAAATATTAGAGTTGCAGTTCAGTGTAAGAGTTGCATTTTTTTCTACAATGGCAAGAGCGAAAGACTGTATGCCAAATTGCTTGGGAATAAGAAAGAACAATATAAAAAAAATCAGAGCGATGATGGGTAGAGTGATAATGCCTGTTGGGGCGGGTAGGAGCGACATTGAACGCTGCCATCCCCCCCAGAGGTGGCGGTTGCTCCAACGGGCGATTATCCATAGAAGGATAGGCCCAAAAATCAGGCAATAAGGAAGATAGTTCCAGTTACAGCTTATGAGTACCCAGGTGATGAGCAGAATATAAAATGAAAGAAAGCCAATACTGAGCAGAATTTCCCTCCAGAGAAGGTTGCTGTCTATCTGGTCTTTAACGCTTTTCTTGAGTTCATTAAGTTGGTTGCGGAGTAATTGTTCGGATGTGCCATCTGCTGTCTGAGTTGTGTTTGTCCAAGGCGAGAAACCTGTTAGACAGTCTTTTTTCAGGCTTAGGGTCCATAAAGATCTGAGATCCGAAAAGTTAAGCTCTTTGATTTTTTCCGTATTTTTAAGATATGTTTCAATTGAGTTATCCAAAGCCATATGCACCTCTTCTTCAGTAGCCTTTAAAAATACAGGACCAAGTGGCCTGTTCTCCATAAAAATGTAATCTTTCCTAGGGGGAGAGAAATACAGCAAATCCAATTTCCAACATTTACTCTCTATGAGTTTGTAAAGTATTTTTTTGTAACTGTTGGAATGTGTTATTACTGCTGTTGTTAGTGATTGTGGCCCGATGGCGAATGTTTATATTATTAAAAGTTGAATTCAAGGGCCACCACGCAGTCGAGGGGAAGGCTAAAAACCGCCTCCATAGGTCCGTTACAACGACAAACTATATTTCAAAATTAGGTGTAACTAAAATGGAATTTCACTTCTTTATTTACATTTTTTATAGCATGTGCTGTGAGCTACGTTGCACGTCCTAAAATTAGTGCTATCTATTAGAGCGCTAAATTCACCAGAGCCTTCTCTAGCACGATTTTCTGTGGCATTCTGCATACATTCTTTATAAGATGTCTGACATCTCTCCTTACATGAAGGCGTTTTGTATTGAGACATTGCCCCAGTTCGTATTTTTTTCTGTTGTATATTTTTTGGAGTAGAGCACAAAATTATTGCTTGTTGGGGCAATCCACACCATCGAGAACCGTCATATTTTGTTATACATGTAGCGATAGGACTATTGCATGGATTATCAGAATTCCCAGCAAAACATTGATCAGCCTCTGCAGATATACAGAATAATTCTAACAGAATATAAAAAACATATTTTTTCATTGCCATCTCTTTCGAGCATAAAATAATGTTTTTGCACTTTAATTAGTATTGGTTTCTTTCCATTATCATGGTTACTCAAATATAATGGGAAACTCGGTGTCAAATTCAACAACAGAACTCCATTGTCTATTTCCTCTTGAGAAAGAGTCGCCATATCAAATTTTTTGGGCCAAAGCCTTCTGAGTCTATCATTAGTATTTTCATTTGCTCCTCTCTGCCAACTTGCGCATGGTTTTGCAAAAAAGATATCAATGGAATGACGTTTATTGATTTTGGCGTGAGCCGCAAATTCGCTTCCATTGTCCAGTGTCAATGTTTCTGTACTTTTAGAACGATTCAGGGTACCAGCAATCTCAGTCTGAGATCTTCCTGTTTGAAGAAAGGCCATGATCTGGTATCTTTCTAAAAGAGTGAGTTGTTGGTAGCGAGGACCTGTACATGTGTAACCTCCGGTTAGGTTGTCGTGACATAACCATACCGGCAGCTCACTCTTTTTTCATATCATAGTGCTGCACTTATTGTACCAGCTATTCCCGGAGTAAAATCCTGTAAGTGTTTGTAATTATTACTATTAACCCTTTAGAGTTTACGAAAGGCAATAGTAACCTATTGATATTACAATAAAAACAAAAAAGAAAGAATCCTGTAAAATCAAGTATTTAGAAATAGTTTTCGTAAACTTTTCTTAGTTTTTAGTAATGGTTTCAGCATATTAGGCCTTTTCGCTCCGGGAACTGCTGTTATTGTACTAATCCAGCTCTTGTCTTAAAAAGTAAATCTTTGTTACCTGAGTCTTTTACTTGGACCACTGTTTTTCCTTGTTTTTCATAAACTAAGACTGGAAAATTAGAATAAACGATTGCATGTCCTTTTGGTAGAATAAAAAAAGTTGGATGAACTGTTGAATATTTAAAAACATGCCTTCCTTTAGAGTCAATAGATATCCCATTTGTTGTTGCTTCGACACTAATTTGCAATTTATAATTACCGCCTTTTGGAATCGGATTGGGATATTCGATTTTTAATGCCTCATAATTTTGAGCTTTTGGGGCTTTTACGACTACAAAATCAAGTTCTTGTTCAGTGTTTTTTTCTATTACTGAAATATTTTTAAGTGAAGATGTTGCGTAATCAAAACCGTCAGAGGGGTATGTTAAGAATCTCTTTCCAGCAAGATTATCAGTAATGCTATAAGAAACCCTCATTACCTTCTTTTCTGTATCAATAATTTCTATCGTAAGATCTGCAAAAGCACTTCTTGTTATAATTAAACAAATTAAAGTTACTGTAATGAGTAAAACTTTCTTCATGTAATCTCCCCTTTTTTGAGCATAACTATTAGAGGGTAACGGCGATAAAAAGAATAAATATAAATCATTTTATTCTTTTTTCCTAAAAGTTAAATTATCTGTTATTTGCAGGGCACCCATCCTGTATCATCGATTCGTTCTTCCATCAGGTTTGTTTTCTTATTGTAGCTCTTCCATGTGGATGAACGAACTTCCGTAACCCCTTTATTTGCGCCAAAACGAAACATGTGAGAACCTCCAACCCAACCGAATTTACTTTTTTTAATGGGAGGTATATCAATAATTTCTCCAGATGATGTTCGCGCAGAAAATCCAACCCATTTCCCATCAGTATTGGCAATAACTACTGTAGCCGTTCCGCCTCTTGCATCACATACAGTGACATCAATCATTCCCGCAGTGGCTTGACTATATGCAAAAAATATTGCACTAAGAATAAATATTTTTAATTTCATGATTTTCTCCATTAATTAATTAATTTTTAAGCTAAATAAAACACCAATTTTTTTCTTAACCTTGCGTTAAGTTGATCAAGGAACTTCGGCTCTTTCACGATATAATATTATTTGGTATGCTTTTTTTTCATCATGTTTTCTACATTATACTTGCAATTTGAGTTGTAATTAAGAGTGAGGCTTTTTTGAAATCTGTCTTACAGTACAAATAATCTATTGTTAGAGTTGCTGGGTATCAAATAAAAAATAATTGCATGTTACTTTTCCATGAAAATTTATCATGTATCTGTGCTACTTCAAAAAAATGATTTTAACTGTAAATGAGTTGAAAAATAAAAATAGGGAATAGTCTATTGTCTAAATATGCTTAACAAGTTTGATGCCCATTAAATGGAATTAATTATTTAATTTATTCAAGAATGCTCGTGCAATCATTTTTTCCAATTTTGTAATTACCATTTGTCCCCCCATCACTTGATCTGACATGTAAAATGAAATTCCCTCTTATTCGATATGATTTTTGGGGATTATGACGTGGTATTCCCGCAAATATATAATGCCAATTATCTTGTCTGAATGATATTTTTTCTCCAGGATGTAACACTGTCCACTTTGTATGATAATAATCACTATAATATAGTAAAATTCCTACAGCTTCGTTGCTCTTATTGTCTCCAATGTTTAAAGATCCCGACAATGAAACAGTGTAGTTTTTCTTGGGAACAACATTGATCTTTTTCAAGCCTTTACAGTCAGCATGGAGTTCACTTGCCGTGGTAATTAAATAACAACATATAACTCCAAAAAATAAAATATTTTTTTTCATTAGGGTTTATTAGTTTATTTTTTGTTATTAAGCTACGGACAATTAAATGAATTTCAGATAAAATTAACTTGCTGAAAATAAATTTATAAAACATGACAGAGACTTGTAATGTTAAATTTATTATTTCGAGTAATTTCTTATTTTTTAGACTGGAAATAATTAATGAAATTAATTCGCCTAATAATCTTTTGCATCATTTTTCGGAACTAATCATAAGATCTTGAGATCAATATTAGTATGTCTTTGGGTGCATCAGAACTAACAACATACATGGCATCAGAATGGTTTTTCGAATCATTTTCAAAACAAAATATATAAAATGGTTACAGCATTTCCTTTATTCTTGCAATAAGTATTTTTTTACATATTGGTAAAATATTCTTTGCTTGTCTTCTTGGAGTTTAGAGTTTCGTAAAAGAGGAGAAAAGCAACATAAGGAGCAGAAAAACATTGACATAACCACGGTATATGGAGGCCACCATGGAAAACAGGAGATGCTCCACCATCCCCAGAATCCTTTTTGATATTATCACATTTCTCTGCGAGGTTCTACCAATTCGTTCAGTTCCAACCTTTATTGAGCTGCTCATTGGGGCAATGATTACGCAGTCTGGGTTCGTAACACAAGCATGGCTTGCCATCAATCCGCTAAGAACGGGGACGAGCTACTATAAATGGTTACAAAAAGGGAAGTGGTCATGGGTCGCAGTTGGTCTGCAGTTAGCACGGGGCAGTGTTGGGTCAGCCTCGCCTTGTCGATTTCAAAAGGATTCAAACATGCTGCAATCCCGCTGTTGTCTCGGTTGATGAGGGGCGATGGTAACACTGGGAAACTGGTAGCAGCCAAGGTGTTGCTTTGAACTATTGATCAAGTATTCGCAGCGAGAAAGACCACAGTCCTTATGGATAGATGGTATATGAAATGGCCGCTGCTCAGTTTCATCCTTGATCTTGATTTTCATGCTATTGGCCAGGTTCGTCGGGATACGGCGCTGTATGGTATGCCCGTTCTCACGGGAAAAAGAGGAAGGCCTGCAAAATATGGTTTGAAGTATACGCCGGAGAGAGTTGAAGAGCTTAAAGAAACAGTAGAAGAGCTTTGGCTTTACGGTAAAAAACAGAAAATCCATTACCGCAGTGTCCAGTGCCTTGCAAGATTCCTGAAAGGGCGTTTAGTCAAGGTCGTATGGACGCAGTTTGAAGATAGCGTCGGAAATCTGGGGAAATCCAGATTACTCTTGTCAACGGATCTGGCTCTGAGTGCTCGGGAGATCATCCTGAGGATCTGGCTCTGAGTGCTCGGGAGATCATCCTGAGTTACGGGAAAAGGTGGGCAATCGAAGACCTTTTCAATCAGATGAAGAACAGCTGGGATGGCGCGAAACGTGGCAGCAATCACGTCAGGTTCTTCATCGTTGGGCCCAGATATTATCTGCTGCCTGTGCCATTCCTCAACTGATGGCAATCTATAAACCCGAACTATGGATGAAGTCCCTTGAGGTGATGCCATGGCGGAAAGAGAGTGTCGTCACTGCGGGTCTCGTCAGGGTGGTGATGCAAAGGTTTTTTCGGCAATGTCAGGGTGCGAGATTGGTGGAACCCGAAATGCCGTAAATTCGAAAACACTAACTATGCGTTATTGAAGGAATATGCTCGGAGGCCGCGGAAGCTGTCGGGTGTAGAGAGCAGTCACAGTCGAGGGCACAACTTCTGGTCGCCACTTGGGTAATGTTGAACTTTTGTAAAACTTTAAACTCCAGTTGTCTTCTTGACAGAATTGAAAATAAAAAAGCGTTGCACTTACAGTTTTTCTCGCTTTGGGAATGAGGGTTGGTTTACGAAAGTTTTTAGAACTTTTTCGTGAACATTTTTCGGCGATATTACAAAAAGATACAGTTCTTGCAAATGAGGAAATTTCGCGTAAAAGACGATAATTACGAGTAAGTCGGGGGGCGTCGCTGTAGGGACCAGATCTTAACACTGTCTCTGGTTTATCCCCAGCCAACAGTCCGCCGCAGGTCAGACCAGAGATCTTTTTGCAACAGGCTGTGCAGGAGGGATGGGTGATGGAAAGAGATGGCATGACTTAAGGAAACATCAAAGAACTGGGATAATCTGGGACTGTGGCAGGGAGTATCTATTGACGATATTGAGTTGCGCTTCAGGTGGATGCCGCCCGGAGAGTTTATGATGGGTTCCCCTGAAGAAGAACCTGAGCGTTTGGATAATGAAGGACCGCAGCACAGGGGGGGGAG
>NZ_JAFFPZ010000039.1 GCF_016918505.1 Desulforhopalus vacuolatus | reverse complement strand
TTGATCGAAGCGGTGGTGCATTGACCAAGGCCTGCTTTGTTGGTTTGAGTAAGTGTGTTTGTGATGGGACAGCATATCGCCGGGAGCGAAAAGTTACAAAATCCATCGTAACCTCCTTAGAAGATTAGTCTTTTAAGGAGGGCAAACTCGGAATTTCACTTATTTGTCAAGAAAAAAACTTCTCCTTGTAATTTATTTTTTTCTACATGCAAAATCTTAACCGGACACTACTGGCTGTCAGTGATAGTTACTGCGACGATTGCCGCATCACCGTAGAGACAAGGCATGCCTTGTCTACACAACAACATAGCGTGTAGCACCCCGTGCCGATTTTCCACCAATGTTAATGAAATTCCGCTGGTTGTCCCCATAGTATCAGCACAACAGGGGGCTTATCCCGCAACGGATAGAATGAAGGGAACCTTGAAATCGTTTGCATTTCGTTCATGTTCAAGGTTTCCTTAATGTATCATCCTGTCTGCCCATTCCCCGCTGAACCAAAACAAATCTATGGAGGTCGTCGTTATGCCGCGAGACACAATATTATTTGATATCAATGAAACGGTTCTTGATCTGAGTGTGTTGAAACCACAGTTCAAGGCAGCTTTTGGCAATGAATCCGTCACTGCACTGTGGTTTTCAATGCTGTTGCACTCATCGACAGTGTGCATAGTAACAGAGGTTAAAACTACTTTCGCAGCGCTGGCCGGTGATATGCTGGATGCCGTTGCTGCCCGCCTGGATGTGCAGATATCCGAGGCAATACGTAACGATATTCTCAACAGCTTTGCCAGCTTGCCTCCTCACGCAGACATCAAGCCCGCTCTTACCCGTCTGCGATCTGCCGGTTATCGTACAGTGGCTTTTTCAAATTCCTCTCTCAACCTGATAAAGAGTCAGATGGAAAATGCAGGTCTAATGGAGTATTTCGATGAGATAGTCTCCGTCGAAGAAACCGGAAGCTTTAAACCTGATCCCAGGGTCTACGAGTTTGTTGCTCAGCGTATACATCGACCACTCAATGAGTTGCGCCTTGTGGCCGCCCACGACTGGGATACCCACGGCGCATTATCCGCCGGGATGCATGCCGCCTGTATCACCCGTTCAAATGCACCGTATCATCCCCGCTACCGTCAACCTGATGTCGTCGCAGGAACCATGGAAGATATTGTTGAACAAATTATTGCCGTGGACGGAAAACAGTAAAGGGAACCTTGAACACCCTTGTATGTAAACGGAATGCAGGCTGTTTCAAGGAACCCTCACGCCGTTTTCAAAACAACCGGTGAAAGGCCGAGGCTTTTACCACCGCAACAATCTCGACTCCGGGTGCAAGCCCCAGTTCTTCCACTGACTGTGGAACGACCTCGGCGATCAATCGCTGTCCGCCGAGCTCCATCTCTACCCGCACGAACCACTCCAGATCTCGCAGTGCACTTACCCTGCAGTTAAGGATGTTACGGGCACTCGACGCCTCCGGGTGCTGCTTGAAGAGCATGATATCCCGTGCGTTAATTTGAAAGCGGCCGGGGGCGGTTTCGCCGGATGCAACAAGATAGAGATTATTTTCTCCCCAGTTGCGGCGATGCAGTCGGTCGATGTTTTGGGCCTCTCCCAGCTTCAGTATATTGACAAAGCCTCTCTCCGAAACAGTCCCGCGCGCCAGCACCTCTGTCTTCTCCTGTCGGTCGATAACACCGTGACCCATCAGCAGCAGGTCGTCCGTCATCAGTCGCATCTCTTCAAGGCTGTGGCTGATGAAGAGCATGGGGATGGTGAACTCGGTAAAGACCTTGCGAAGGTGGGGAATAATCTGATATTTCAATGCTTCATCGAGGCCGGAGAGCGGTTCATCGAGAAGAATAAGGCGGGGATTTGCAAGGATGGTCCGGCCGAGGGCGACCCGCTGCTGTTCGCCTCCGGAGAGACTGGTAACCTGACGTTCGAGCAGGGAATTGAGCTGCAGTACGCTGATGAGCTGGGCGTCGTCGATGCGGGCGGCCCCGGCCAACTGGCGGTTGCGGCCGTAGAAGAGATTTTTTGCCACGTTCATGTGCGGGAAGAGATGGGAGTGCTGAAAAACGACCCCCACCCGGCGTTTCTCGGGTGGCAGATTGATGCTCCTGGAGGAATCGAAAAGTGTATCACCGTCGAGCACGATATGTCCGGATTCGGGTGTGAGCAGCCCGGCAAGCATGTTCATCAGAGTGGATTTTCCTGAGCCGGAGGGGCCGAGAATACCACAGCGATTGGCCTCAAGGGTAAAGTCAAAGTGCAGTTTAAGTCCGGGAAAGTTCTTTTTTATATCAACTGAAAGATGCATCGTCAGTTCCGTATCAGGCGGCGGTTCATCGCTTCACTCACCAGCAGTACCATAAAAGAGAGGATAATGGAGACGAGGCAGAGACTCAACGCCATGGAATCACCTCCGGGCATGGAGGTATACTGGTAGATGGCAAGGGGAATCGTCTGGGTTACACCGGGGATATTACCGGCGAGGATAATGGTGGCGCCAAATTCACCCAGACTGCGGGCAAACATCAGGGTCATACCGGCGAGGATGGCGCGGAAGCTGAGTGGAATGGTAATGGTGAAGAGGGTGTCCCACCAGCTGGCACCAAGGGTACGCGCGGCAAAGATGCAGTTTTTATCGATGGACTCCAGGCCAAGGCGGATGGAGCGCACCAAAAGTGGAAAACCTACCACGGAGGAGGCAATAATCGCTCCTTTAAGGGTGAAGATTACCTGGATGCCAAAGCGGTCGAGCAGGGAACCGAGCCAGCCATGGCGTCCGAGGAAAAGCAACAGCAGATACCCGACAACCACCGGTGGCAGGACCAGCGGCAGATTGACAATTCCTTCAATTATTGCCTTGCCGGGAATGTGGCTGAAGGCGAGCAGTGCGGCAATGGCAAACCCTGCGGGGAGAGCCAGCAGGGTTGCCGTGGTTGCTACCTCAAGGGAAAGGCGAATGGCGGTAAAATCGTCTGGAGAGAGCATTTAGAGGACTGGTTTGAAACCGTATTTTTCAAGGATGGTGTTGCCCGTATCGCTTTTGATGAAGTGGTAGAGGGCTGTAACCTGCGGTTTTTTTGCTCCGTCAGTGGTGATTGCCATCGGATAAACTACAGGGCTGTAGAGTGCCTGCGGTACCGCAAAAAGAATCTTTGCATTTTTGGCAAGCAGAGCATCAGTGCGATAGACAAAGGCACCGTCTGTTTCACCGCGATCGGCGTAGATCAGAGCCTGGCGGACATCTTTGGCCATAACCAGCTTGTTCTCGTCTTTCAGCTTCTGCCATACACCTGCTTTTTCCATGGCCTCTTTGGCATACTGACCGGCCGGTACACTCTGTGGCGTGCCAATGGCAATCCGCTTCAGCGTAACAAGGGACGCCATATCTGTTGCTGTACTGTCCGGGTTTCCGGTGAAGACAAGGCTGTTGGCAACGAAGACGATATCGGTGCCGGGTTCAATCATTCCATTGTCAACGAGATACTTCATCCACTTCGGGTTGGCGGAGACAAAAAGGTCGGCAGGGGCACCCTGAGCGATCTGTTTTGCCAGTGAACCGGAGGAGGCGAAGTTGGGCTGAATTTTTGTATCGGGATTTTGATCGTTAAATACGCTGATGATCTCCTTAAAGGCGTTTGTCATGCTGGCGGCAACGGAGATGTTCAGCGTTTCTGCCTGCACTGCGGTGGAGCAGAGAAGAATGGAAAGAACAATACAGATTTTTTTCAACATATTGAATCCTCTTTATAAAATTATCTGCGTAATAGAAAACACTTACATGTAACTTTTCAAAAAAATTATGGGAAAAGCAGGGCAACAAAACCTGATGACGTCCGTTGTGGTATGAGACTGTTTCTATTAAATTATGCCTCCGTTTAAGGAGGCCCAATTCCGGTTGCATCTGCTCTTAATAATTCCGGGAATTGCTACCAGTTTATTCCATGCGTTACAAGTCATTCCACCGTTATCGTTATGTTTACCGGTACCGTGTAGACAAGGCATGCCTTGTCTCTACATCATCGCCGGAATGACTGTTGTGCCGTATTTCACCAATGATGTGTAAGGTCACCGTTATTACCCCGTGGTGACAATGTGGCGTATATATTTCGCGGGTATCCAGTCTTTAGCTTTGTCGTCTTTTCCCTTTCTCCCGTCTCCTTCTTCCGCCTTCCTTCGCGTTCTTCGCGATAAAAATGGTCTTTTGCCCTTTTCGTATTATTCGAGCCTTTATTCGTTGGCAAAAAAATCTGTTGTACCGTCTTTTGCCTTTCTTCGTGTTCCTTCGCGTTCTTCGCGGTAAAAAATGTCTTTCCGCCTTTTGCTTTTCCCTTTCTCCCGTCTCCCGTCTCCCGTCTCCTTTCTCCTTCCTCCCTTATACGTTAAAGAGAAAGTGAACGACGTCGCCATCCTTCATCAGGTATTCTTTGCCCTCACTGCGCAGTACACCGGCGGTGCGGCAGGCGGCCTCGGAACCGTGTTTGAGGTAGTCATCACAGGCGATAACCTCGGCGCGGATAAAACCCCGTTCAAAATCGGTATGGATGGCACCGGCGGCGCGGGGGGCCTTGTCGCCGTCGTGAATGGTCCAGGCCTTCACTTCCATCTCGCCAGCGGTAAAAAAGCTGATCAGGCCGAGGGTGTGGAAACTGGTGCGGATGATCTTGTCGAGGCCAGATTCTGTGACTCCATAGGATTCAAGAAACTCTTCATATTCCGTATCTTCAAGACCGATCAGCTCTTCTTCCATCCGTGCGGAGATCTTTACCGCCTCAGCATTCCGTTGTATGGCAAATTCGCGCACCTTCTTCACGTAGTCGTTGTCTTCACTGAGACCGTCTTCGTCGACATTGGCGCAGTAGATTACCTTTTTGGAGGTGATCAGGCTGGTCTCGCGAAGGAATTCGGTCATGAAATCGGAATCCCTGCCAGCAAAAGTGAGGGCGGGATTGCCGGTATTGAGATGTTCCAGCAGATTCTGTACTTCAACAAGTTTTGGTCCGATGTTTTTATCCCCTTTGCTCTGTTTCTTCAGGCGATCAAAGCGACCGTCGATGATCTGTACATCAGAGAGAATAAGCTCGGTGTCAATGGTCTCAATATCGCGCAGGGGATCAATGGAGCTCTCAACATGGATGATATCGTCATCGTCGAAGCAGCGGACGACATGGAGGATAGCCTGAGTCTCGCGAATATTGGAGAGAAACTTGTTGCCAAGCCCTTCCCCTTTGGAGGCTCCGGCAACAAGGCCGGCGATATCGATAAAGTCGACGGTTGAATTGACGATGCGTCCGGGGTGGACCAGTTCTGCGAGTTGCCCGAGGCGCACATCCGGCACTGGCACGACCGCCTTGTTGGGTTCGATGGTGCAGAAGGCGTAGTTGGCGCTTTCGGCGTTCTGCGCTTTTGTCAGCGCGTTGAAAAGGGTAGATTTGCCCACGTTGGGCAGGCCAACGATTCCGATACTAAGAGCCATGTTTCTCTCCGGGATGGTGAAAAGGAGCCGTGGATTTGCTGAATATATGCAATCTTCGCGGTGTTCCTGAAATAATAAGGCAGGGCGGAAATATTCCCGCGCAGGTACGCCGTTTTTACCATGTTTTCAAGGAATTCTAAACGGGTTTTTCAGAAGTGTGCAGTTGAAAGTGCCGGACCGGTCAGATTTTCCGGCGGGGCTGATTGGCGCGTCGGTAAGTGGGTGAGGAGGTTGAGGCAATGATTCTGCTGACAGGGGAGAACGGCGACGTTATCCATCACCTCCTGAAATTCCCGACTCTGTCGCTTCTTAAGGATCCAGTTTTCGATGCGGATGGTACCGAATCTCTGCCGGACCGTTTTGACAGCATGTCTCTGCTGAACACTTTTCGTGTTATACCAATCACATTTTGTATTGACCAAAGAATGTGACCATCAACATTGGTGAAAAATCTGTACGGCGGTGGTTCTCCGCAATGTCGTTGTAGAGACAAGGCATGCCTTGTCTACACGGTGACGGTAAACGTAACGATAACGGTGGAATGACACAACCATTGGTGGAATAAACTGGTAGTAATTCCCGAAAATATTTTGTGTGTTTCGTTGGCTGTCCAGTCTTTCGCTTTTCGCGTTCCTTCGTGTTCTTCGCGGTAAAAAAATTGTCTTTCCGCCTTTTGCTTCTCCCGTCTCCCTTTTTTCCCCCCGTCCAGCCGCAGGCGGCCGGACGCGGTCTGTGTGAAAAATCTACTTGCGCAGGCCAAAAACACCACCGGGGGTGTTGGGTGCCCAGGCGACACGGCTCCGGGATTTACCGTTGCTGCGGCCATTTTTTTTGGCGTTCTCACCAGGGCTGGGGATATCTTCAATATCCTCTTCGATATCAGAGATTACTCCTGTGTTGTTATTGTCGGTCTCTATTAGCTTTTCGCTGTCTGCAGTTTCTCCAGCCTCCACCTTTTTTACCGTGGAACTCTTCCTGCTGCCGCGACGTCCGCGCTTTGGACGGGACTCTTTCTTTTCTTCAGGCTGATCTGCCTGTTGCGTCTCTTCGATTTGTGCCGGGATGTATGCATTCCCGCTGGTTGCTTCAAGCCAGAACTGATAAAAAAGCAGGGCCTTGGCGAAATAGCTCTTGCGTTGCAGCCACTTGGGCCAGAGTGCCGGAGTGATTTCACTGGTCTCGTCCTTTTTCTCCTTGAGTCGGTTGTGCATCAACTGGCCGAGGTGGACGAGCAGGCTGGTCACTTCCTGACGAAGGGAGCGACTCAGATTGAGAGACTGGCCTATGCTGTTATCGATGGCTTCACGGATGATATTGGAATATTGGAACAGCACTGCGCCTTTTCTCGGAATGGAAATGATCTGAAAGTTGTGTTCTGCCCAGGGGATAAGGGTAAGGGCGAGAAGGAAGAAGTCGCGCTGGCGGTGAACGCCGGATTTCTGGCACTCAAGATTGGTGCGGTCGATAGTGCGGAAGATGGCGGTAAGCTGCTCTTTTGTCGTTTCCTGCGTGAGGGCTTCGGCATAGATGGGGAAGAGCGCAGAATATATTCCTGATTCCACAGCGACTTCAAACCACGATGCAATGGCTCCGCTGTAGAGATCCTTTAAGAACTCATCACGCAGTCTTGAGGGCGGGCAGAGGGCAAGTTTATCTACACTTTTCAGCAGCGCATTCCAGCAATTTTCTTCAATCTTGAAGCTGTTACGGGTGGCGTGACGGATGACACGCATCATCCGTACCGGGTCGTGAATGAAGCGGCGCTCGGCATCTCCCACGACTCGGATGATACCATTTTGCAGGTCTTCCGTGCCGTGAACATAATCAATGATGGTCTGGTTTTCAATTTCGTAGAAGAGAGAATTGATGGTGAGATCACGGCGGCGGGCGTCTTCGCTCAGGGTGCCGAAGGTGTTGTTGGGGGCGAGTACTGCTTCCGGGCCGTCAAGGTCGTGTTCGCTGAGGGAGCGCAGAGTGCTGACTTCGATGGCCTTGCTGGCTCCGCAGAAAACCTGCACGAGGCGGAAACGCCGGCCGATGGTGGTACTGCGCTTGAAGAGCTTGCGCAGCTGGCCGGGGCGGGCGTCGGTACTGATGTCAAAATCCTTTGGAATTTTCCCGAGATAGAGATCGCGAACTCCGCCGCCTACCAGCCATCCGGAAAAACCGGCCTCGCTGAGAGTCTTGAGGACAAAGAGAGCGTCTTTGTCGATCATTTCGATGGTGATGGGGTGTTTCGAGGGTAGAATAATGGTTGGCTCACACTCTGCCATATCTGGAAATTCTTCGGGTTTTTTCTGCACTTTGTTGTCTTTGTTCATAAGGCCACGGGAAGCACTTCAGGGGTGTACCGCAGTGCAGCCGCCCCTGTCGTATTTATGAGTTGGGAACATTGAATAACCAGTCATACGTTATTTCAAGTTGCCCCGTTGTCTTCGTCATCAATTCCGGGTTGCGGTTTGAAGCCGATTCCTTCTTTGTATACTGATTCTGCCTGCTTTTTGAATCGACGAAAAATTTCTGCCACCGGCAGGATACTGTCCATCTTGAACATGTTTTCACCGGAGAAGAGCAGACCCTCCTTCACATTGCCGGCGCGGGCAATTTTCAGCCGTTCGCTGATGCAGTAGCGGTGATCGCATTTCTTCAGGCAGTTCCACAGGCATTGTTTGGTGCTCACATCCTCACCGGCATTCAATTTCTGGACAAAAGGATTGTTCAACGCCCGTCCTGGCATGCCGACTGGAGATGAGGTGAGGACAATATCCTCTTTTTTCGCTTTAAGATAGGCCTGTTTGTATTCATCAGCCACATCGCACTCTTCACTGAGAATGAAGCGTGACGCGATCTGCACTCCGTCTGCACCGTATTTATCCATCATCTCGGCCATTTCATAGCCGTTGGTGATCCCTCCGGCGGCGATAAGCGGGATTTTGCGTATTACTTTACGGATGGCCGGGAAAATTTCTCGCAGTGGTTTGTTTGTACCGAGATGGCCACCGGCCTCTTTTGCCTCGGCAATAACGGCTGAGGCACCGAGTCTTTCCGCCAGTTTCGCCAGTCCGGGAGTGCTGACAATCATGACAATGGGCATGTTGTGCTGGCGACCAATTTTGAAAATGTCCCGCGAGAAACCTGCTCCGGTAATAATCATGTCTACGCGGGCATCAATGGAGGCCATGACCAGGTCATAGAAATCTTTCATGGCATACATGATATTTACAGCAATGATTCCGTTGCTGTTCTCCTTTGCCTTGCGTATATCGGCCTTCAGTTCTTCCGTGGGAATCGCTGAACCCCCGATAACTCCTATTCCGCCGTTGTTCGCCACCGGCGCCGCGAGAGCGGACGTTGAAACCCGAATGGACATTCCTCCCTGAATAAGAGGAAAAGGTGCCGTTAGTCCGGCAATGGAAAGTGAGGGTAATTGCATACGTGCCGTCTCCTTTTTTATTAAGCAAAATAACTAATATTGAACTGCGGGACAGAATTTGTCAAGCCTGACAGAGTATGTTAAGGCTCGCAGCTTCCGAAAATTCTCTACACGGTACTATACCCCTGCATTTCTTGACAAGATTTGATTATAACGCTACATTATATAATTTTTGATTCGCCAAAAGACAACCGCTTCTTTGCAGAATCGGTCCCTTTTTACATACTGCCTGCCGCGTACCTTCCCGGGTACAGGAATGCAATAAGGAGAACCCAGTGAAAATCAAGGCTCTTAAAGGCTTCAAGGATATTCTTCCTGGTGAAGTTGAACTCTGGCAGATATTGGAGAATACTGCCCGGACTGTCTTTGAGCAATATAACTTCCATGAAATTCGTGTACCTGTTCTCGAAGAGACCGCTCTCTTTCAGCGTGCCATCGGTGATACTACCGATATCGTTGAGAAGGAGATGTATACCTTCGTTGATAAAAAGCAGACTCTGCGCCCGGAGGGAACGGCTTCCGTGCTTCGCAGCGTGATTGAGAATGGTCTGCTGGTGCAGAAACCGGTCCAGCGTCTCTTTACCATTGGGCCGATGTTTCGCCACGAGCGCCCGCAGAAAGGGCGTTTGCGCCAGTTTCATCAACTGGATATTGAGGTGCTTGGCAGCAAAAGTCCGCTGCTGGATACTGAGCTGATATCCCTCGCAGCGATGCTCTTTTCTGAACTTGGCATACATGTCAGCCTTGAACTTAACTCACTTGGCTGTCCGAAATGCCGTCCCGCGTATCGCGAGGCACTGCTGGCCTTCATCAATGAACGCAAAGATAAACTCTGTTCCGACTGTCAGCGTCGCAGTGAAACCAATCCGCTGCGGGTGCTGGACTGCAAAGTCCCCGCAGATCGGGAGCTGATGGCCGATGCTCCGTCTATTCAGGAATGGTTATGCGAGGAGTGCGGAGATCATTTTAATGCCGTGCAGCAGGGACTGGAACGGCTTGGCATCCCTTTCCGTCTGAACAAGTTTATGGTGAGGGGTCTTGATTACTACTGCCGCACCACCTTTGAATTCATTACCAGTGACCTCGGTGCCCAGGCTGCTGTTGCCGCCGGTGGACGCTATGATGGTCTGGCAGAGCTTCTCGGTGGTCCAGCGGGAACTCCCGGAATTGGTTTTGCCATGGGGATGGAACGAATTATTCTGCTTATGCAGCAGTCGGAGAAGGACTTTCAGGAATCAGTTGAACCCCTCGATATCTACATCGCCGGTCTCGGTGACAAGGGACAGAAAGAAGCCTCCCGCCTTGCCTGGGAACTGCGTCAGGACGGTTTCAGTGTCGGTCTGGATTACGAAGGACGCAGCCTGAAAGCACAGATGAAACTGGCCAATCGGGAAAACGCCTCCTTTGTCTTCATCATTGGTGATGAAGAATTGGCCACTGGGAAGGGGGTCCTGCGCAATATGCGTGATCGCGACGCCGAACAGATGGAACTGGAGCTGAAAGCAGAGGCCTTCTATTTTCTGGATGATCTGCTCTGAGTCTTCAAATTAGAGAGATAGAGAGATCCTTTTTATACAGGAAGACGGGCTGGACATCCTTCCTGCAACACTCAACAAAAAACAGGCTAATGGAATCACTCGGAAATTTACGTCGCACGCATCATTGCAATGCGCTCGGCAAGGCGGATATTGGCAAAGAAGTTATCCTGATGGGCTGGGTTCTCCGGCGACGCGACCATGGTGGTGTCATTTTTATTGATTTGCGCGATCGTGAAGGTTTGACACAGATCGTGTTTAATCCGGAGATCAACCCTGAAGTACATGCCAAGGCACATCAGCTCCGTCCCGAGTGGGTGCTTGCCGTTCGTGGTCACGTTGAAGGCCGTCCGGAAAGCATGGCCAACGCGAAGCTGGCTACGGGTGAGGTTGAGGTGTTGATCGATGAACTGTATATCCTCAACTCCAGTGAAACTCCGCCGTTTCCTCTTGATGAAGAGTCCGAGGTTTCCGATAACCTGCGCCTGCAGTATCGCTATCTTGACCTGCGTCGTCCGGAGATGACCGCCAATTTGATACTGCGCCACAAAGCGGTGCAGACCATGCGTAATTATCTCAACGATCTCGGCTTTCTCGACATTGAAACGCCGATGCTCACCAAATCAACTCCGGAAGGGGCGCGGGATTACCTTGTGCCAAGCCGGGTGAGCAGCGGAAAATTCTTTGCCCTGCCGCAGTCCCCGCAGCTCTTCAAACAGCTGTTGATGGTTGCCGGTATGGACCGCTATTATCAAATAGTGAAATGCTTTCGCGACGAAGATCTCCGTGCTGACCGTCAGCCGGAATTTACTCAGATCGATATGGAGTTGAGTTTCGTTGATGAGGAGCAGATTATTGAGATCAACGAAGGTATGATTCAGACTCTTTTCAAGGCGACCCTTGGTCTCGATTTCACCCCGCCTTTCCCGCGTATTACCTACGCTGATGCAATGAACCGTTTTGGTACTGACCGTCCCGACATGCGTTTTGGCATGGAGCTGGTGGATCTCAGTGAGATCGCTGCCAGCTGCGGGTTCAAGGTCTTCCGAGGGGTGGCAGACAGTGGCGGTGCTGTGCGGGCCATTAACGCAAAAGGGTGTTCCACCTTTTCTCGGAAAGAGCTGGATGATCTCACCGGCTGGGTTACACAATTCGGTGCCAAAGGACTTGCCTGGGTAAAAATGAAGGCTGGTGGCGAATGGCAGTCCCCGATTGCTAAATTCTTCACCGATGAGGAGCGCGAGACGATTGCCACAGCCCTCAACGCTGAAGAGGGTGATCTGCTCTTCTTTGGTGCAGATTCGCAGAAGATTGTTTACCAGGTGCTCGGTGAGCTGCGGCTTGAGGTTGCCCGTCGCCTTGGCCTGCTGAAGAAGGATGATTTCAATTTCGTCTGGGTCACAGACTTTCCTCTTGTCGATTATGATGAAAAAGAGAAACGTTACCAGGCCGTTCATCACCCCTTCACCTGTCCGCGTGAGGAAGATATGGACAAGCTGGAGAGTGATCCCGGTCATGTCCTCAGCCGGGCCTACGACCTTGTACTCAACGGCACCGAGATTGGTGGCGGCTCCATTCGTATCCACCGCATGGATATTCAGAGCCGCGTTTTCAAACTGCTCGGGATTGGCGAAGAAGAGGCCGATGAGAAGTTCGGCTTTCTGCTCCGTGCCCTTGCGCTTGGCGCACCGCCCCATGGTGGTATTGCCTTTGGCCTTGACCGGTTGATGATGATCATTACCGGCAGTGATTCGATCCGTCAGGTTATTGCCTTCCCTAAAACACAGAAGGCGACTGATCCGCTTACGAATGCACCGTCATCTGTTTCGCGCAGACAGCTCACCGAGCTTCATATTCGCCCTGACTGGAAGGAACAAGAGGTCTGACAGCGATTTTTTTCAGAGGTTTTTAGAGCCCGGCCACCGCAAGGTGTCCGGGCTTTTTTGTGTCCGCTGTTGGGAACGTCTCGGAAGGGAGGCAGGAGAAAGGAGAAGGGAGAAAGGGAAAGGCAAAAGACGGTACGACAATTTTTTACCGCGAAGAACGCGAAGGAACGCGAAGGAAAACGAAAAGCGAAAGACAGGCAACCAACGAAACGCACGAAACACGTGAAAGAAGGCAAAAGCATTTGAGAACAAAGATTTTTTTGAATAAAAGCGGGAAGGACTGGGAAAGCAGGGTAACAAAATCTGAGGGGTATCTTGATGACGTTTGTTGTGGAATGAGAGGCCTGTTGTGCTGAAGACGCCCAAATTGGGCGTCTCTACAAAGACATCTCCCTTCCAGAATACATGCCGAGTTAAAAAAACGGAAACCCGGGATTTTGAGCGGTATTATAATGACAATCCCGTCACATTGCCGCTACAGTCGCCGCACCACCCGTAGAGACAAGGCATGCCTTGTCTACAGCACAACATTGCCGAAACCACTGTCGTGCTGATATTTCACCAGGGTGATGCAATCCCGCTGTTATCCCCGTAGTGACAACATGGCGTTGCATTATTTCGCGATTTTCCGGCGATGGTTACCGCTACAGTTGCCGCACCACCGTAGAGACAAGGCATGCCTTGTCTACACGGTGACGGTAAACGTAACGAGAACGGTGGAATGACTTGTAACTCATGGAATAAACCAGTAGCAATTCCCGGAATTATTAAGAGCAGATACAACCGGGATTGGGCCTCCTTAAACGGGGCATAATTTAATAGGAATAGTATGAGGCCCTAAAACGAAATATAAGCCTTCTTTTATTTTTTCCGTAAAATTATGCTTCATATTTTTGTTTTTCCTCAAATAATGTTTGCTGTTGGGACTTTTGAATTTGATACGTTTCTGGTTCAGAACTTAAATCTTCACCGTTTAACTTAAATTGTTCTAAAACTCGCCTGATTCCAATTTTAGAATACCCCTCGTCTATTTCAATCCCAATACTTTTGCGATTAAGTTTCTTAGCAACATAAGAAGTTGTAAAAGTTCCAGAGAATGGATCTAAAACGGTATCTCCTTTATTGCTACTTGCTTTAATTATTCGTTCTAATAGTACTGTTGGCTTTTGTGTTGGATGTTTTTCATATTCATCCATTCTGTATCGTACTCTTGGATACTCCCAAACATTACCTGGCACTTTTGTCGTATTATAAGGTTGTGGTGGATTTTTACGGTAATCAATCAACTTTCGCTTCGAACCTGTTTTAGCGTCAACCAATATATCATCGGAATTAAAAATGTATTTATTTTTATCTTTTACACAAAAAAGTATAGGTTCATACATTGAACCATAATATTTTTTAGCTTGAACTCCGGAACTATCGTATGACCAAACAATACGAGATAAAATTTCAATTTTATCTCGTAAATAAATATCAAAATATGGCATAAACTGAGTCGATGTCATTATATATAAACTGCCGGTATTTTTAAGCTTATTCAAAAGCAAGTCAATCCATTGATAACACCAGCGCAGGTAATCCTCGTCTCTTTTCCACTTGTCTTTTCGCCCATTGAAATTTTTCCCTATATTATAGGGTGGGTCAACAAATATCAAATCAACACTTTCATCTTCAATTTTGTTTTGAAGAATTTCAACAGCATCTCCTTTATATATTTTATGTCCATTGTTTTCAAATTTATTCATTGTTTCTTTTATGGCGTTGTCTTTGTGGAAAGGATGTCCTTGTAGAGACGCCCAATTTGGGCGTCTTCAGCACAACAGGAGGCTCATCTCACAACAGATGTTTCTGCAATGAAATTAATGTATCATCCTGTCTCCCGTCTCCCGTCTCCCGTCTCCCGTCTCCTGTCTTGTCTTTATCTGTTCAAAGAAAATCCTAAAAGAGTTCGGCTCAGCTCTGCAGAAAGGTATGCAGTCGGCGGAGTGCCTCTTCGATCTCAGCAGAAGAACCGGTGCAGGCGAAGCGGACATGGCTTTTGGCCTGGTGAGTCCCAAAATCCTTTCCCGGGGTGATTGCCACTCCGGCGTTCTCCAGCAGGGCATAACAGAAAATCATGGAGTTGTCAGAGAACGCGGAGCAGTTGGCATAGATATAGAAAGCGCCTTCAGGAACAGCGGAAATGGAAAAGCCGAGTTTGCGCAGACCGGCGAGCAGAAGGTCCCGTCGTTTTTCAAAGGTCCGGCGACGTTCCTCGAAAATAACGGTGCAGTCGCTCTCCAGGGCCCGGAGCGCCATATATTGAGAAAGCGAAGGCGGGGAGATAAAGAGGTTCTGTGTCAGTCGGGTGAGTGGTTGAATCAATTCCTCAGGAACAACCATCCAGCCCA
Source organism: Desulforhopalus vacuolatus (assembly GCF_016918505.1). Classification (GTDB taxonomy): domain Bacteria; phylum Desulfobacterota; class Desulfobulbia; order Desulfobulbales; family Desulfocapsaceae; genus Desulforhopalus; species Desulforhopalus vacuolatus. Next base: position 5,846 of record NZ_JAFFPZ010000039.1, on the reverse strand, counting down.
CCCGCAACCCGGTCATGCCATGATATTTGGAGAAGCTGTTCAGGACAATGATGCGGTCACTGAGGGCAAGTGCCGTGCAACTCGGGCGGCCGAAAACCAGCTTGTGGTAGATTTCGTCAACGATTAACACGCCATCGTTTTTCTCCACAACCTGAAAGATTTTTTCCAGTTCGGACTCCTCAAGGAGTGTCCCCGTTGGATTGGAGGGAGACGCGACAATAACCCCCCGGGTCTGTGGACCCCATGCTGCTGCCACTTTCTCTGCAGTCAGTTGAAAGTTGCTCCCGGCATCCACTGGCAGGAGTTTTGGCACTGCGCCGAAGGTGAGTACAAAGTGTTTGTTGCAGGGATAGCAGGGGTCGGTCATAAGTACCTCTTCCCCACTGTCGAACAACACCCCCACCACGAGCTGCAGTGCCCCGGAGGAACCGGGAGTAATAATTACCCGTGACGGATCCACCGTTACGCCGTACTCGGCATAATATTCGGCCACTGCCTTTCGCAGTTCCGGGATACCGGTAGCTGCTGTGTAGTGGGTCCGTCCGGCGTCGAGTGCGTCGCGGCCCGCCTGTTTGACCTCTTCCGGCAGTTCAAAACCGGGTTCCCCAACCTCCATGTGGATAATGGAACGGCCCTCTGCCTCAAGTTCTTTTGCCCGGGCGAGCAGTTCCATGACGTAAAAGGGCGCGATTTCTTTCATGCGTGTTGCTGTTCTCATCTGTTCTTCCTGCTGTTCTGAGGTGTTTTGTTTTCTGGTGTTTGCCTGGGGCCTGTCTTTTTGACAGGCAGTGCAATTTCTACTTTGGGCAGGTATTCGCGGAAGAGCTCTCCATAGATCTCCCACAGAGTAATAAAAAGGGCGGTGACGATGGGACCGATGATGATGCCGGGCAGACCGAACATGGAGAGCCCCCCGAGGGTGCCAAAGAGGACAAAGAGTTCATGCATTTCCGTATCCTTGCCGACGAGTCTCGGACGGACAAAATTGTCAAGATTGCCAGCAACAATGCCGCAGAGGACAAGCAGAACTGTGGCGTTAAGATAATGGCTGGTAAACATCATGACGAGCAGAGCCGGGAACCAGACAAGTGCTGTTCCCACTGCGGGAATGATCGAGGAAACCGCCATCAGTGAACCCCAGAAAATCGGCCCCTCAATACCGCAGATGGCGAAGGCTATGCCGCAGATAGTCCCCTGCATCACTCCTATGATCACTGTTCCTTTGAGCGTTGCCCGGGTTACTGAGGTAAAACGGCGCAGCAGGCGGCGCTCGCTGGAGTCATCAAGGGGCAGGAAGTAGAGAACTTTCTCCAGCAGCAGATTCCCCATATTGAGGAAATAGAACATCACATACAGCATGATTATGGCGGAAAAGAGGGCATTGATCGTTACCCTGGAAAAGTCGGTAAGGGTATTGATGAAGAAGGTGGAGAGGGTGCCGACCAGCTCACCGGCTTTACGCAGGATAACATCGCGGTAAGGCAAAAATTCGTGGTAGAAGGGGAGATTTTCAAGCCAGTGGGCAGCAGAGGAGGGCTGGTTGATAAAACTCTGCACCCAGGGGGTTACCGACTGGCCAATGACGATTGCCTGTCCCACCATCATGGTGGCGAGAATGGAGAGCGGAATGACAAGGAGTAAAATAATGCCGAGGAGGGTTATAATCGTTGCCAGCGTGGAGCGCCCCTTGAGGAGAACTGTAAGTCTGCTGTGCAGCGGTTTCACTACCGCCGTCAGCAGTGCTGCCATGAAGATGGCCATGAGAAACTGCTCGATCATCTTCAGGAAAAGCACGGTAATGAAAAGAAGCAGACCGATAAGGGTCAGCCGTATGATTGTTTCCTTCGTCATTTTTGTGTTCAGCAGGTGGAAAATCAGTAGAGGTCGGAAGAGAAGTTTATCTCCCTGTTGATCAAGTCTTCATTCTCCGCGTTGAAGCGGATGGGCCAGATTTTCGGGTGTTATCAAAATGTACATGTCCTTCTGTGCCTCGAATATGAAATAAATACAAGGTTTTTCAAGGTACCCTTATGTGGTTTACAGAAGGGAATTTACAATTATAGTGTTCAAAATTTTTAGTATTGTATAGATTCATTTTTAATGTAGTAAAATGTAGTATATAGTAGAACGTTATAAAGATACTTTTACTCAAAGAATACTATCTTAAACGGTTGTATTTATAAATAAAACATGCATAATGAAAATTGAAAGCAAAAGGAACCTGCAATCCCTATAATTTGTGTAAACTGTTGTACTACAGCAGCTATGGATATTGCAGCTCGGTAGAGTCTATCGAGTACATACGTGGAGAATCTTTTAAACTTCGGTTTTATCGAAGATCTTTAAGGATTTATAGAAACGTATAATTTTCTATAGTAGATAATAATTTACTATTAGATTCAAGACTATATATGGTTACTGGGAAGAATGAAAGAGTGCCTGCCGGTAACTTTTCTTCTTCTCCACACATTTCCGCTTCAGGTGAATATTATGAATGAGAGTATAACACAACACGACAGGAAGCGTCCCGAGAAGCCCAATGGAGAGCTGATTCTACGCACCATTGCCATGCCCGCCAATACGAATCCCTCCGGCGATATTTTCGGCGGCTGGATTATGTCACAGATGGATATCGCCGGAGGGATGATGGCGCGGGAGCTGACGGGAACCCGTATTGTCACTGTCGCGGCGGACAGCATCGTCTTTATCCGCCCGGTACGGGTGGGGGATACGGTGTGCTGCTACGGCAGAATCCTGAAGGTGGGGAAAACCTCCCTGACCATCAACCTCGAAGTCTGGGTGCGGCCGGGATTGCCTGAGACGGGGCGGCCCGAGCACTATCTTGTCACCAACGCAGCCATGACTTATGTCTCTATGGATGGAGATGGCAAAAAACAACTGGTGAATCACGAGCGGATTAAGGGTTTTGTCTCGGCTTTCGCCTAAAGGGTAGCTTGAATAATACCATTTACACCATTCCTATTAAGTTATGACCTTGCCAAATGCCAATTTCACTTTCTCTTGGCGAATGTAAAGGCAGGGAGACAGGAGACGGGAGACAGGAGACAGGGAAAAGCAAAAGACAGTATTCAAGGTTCCCAGTAATCCCAATTCCATTTTGCATTGGCGAATTCAGATGCAATTCTGCTACGAGAACCCTGTGGTAACAATATGGTGTTGTCTTTATGGAAAGGATGTCCTTGTAGAGACGCCCAATTTGGGCGTCTTCAGCACAACAGGTGGCTTCTCCAACAACAGACGTTTCTACAATGAGATCAATTTTACATCCTGTTTATCCATTCGTAATCGTCAAAAAAGATGTTCACGCAGTTTTTAAAGAGGCAGGTTTCCTGGAATACGCACGCATAGAGCGGGCAGCGTAAATTCAATAATTTAGAGAGGAACGGAGAGTTATGAAAGAGGAAAATAAGGGTTTAGAGATCGACAGCAAGTCCAAAGACTTGATAAAAAAATGGAAGAAACAGGCCGATTCGCTCAAAAAAAAGCACCCGAAATGGAATGCCGAAAAGGTTCAGCAGGAGATGAAAAAACGGATCATCCAGGAGGCAAAGGAGGCACTCTCCAGCAAGAGCGGGCAAGCGTATATGGAAGAGGTTAATGCTCACCTGAGGGAAGTCGAAGATGTGAGGAAAAAGGCCATTGACGGTATCATGGCATACATGGGGAAAAAGAGTCCTGAGGCAATTGCGACGGTGCTGTTTGAACTGGATTGCGGATGCATCAGGGCCTGTGCGGTATCCCAAAAGGGTACACCCATGGGAGAGATGATCATGGTGTCCGGCAAGCAGGTGGAAAAGGATTATGAGTGCAGTATCTGTCGGGATGATGGAGGGGCTGATCCACGCCGGTGTATCAGGAAAGCACTCGTATGGCCTGGAGAAGAATCAGAACTGCCCTCTGAGGAGTTTAGGCTGGACATTGGCAAAAAGGTTTTTGGTGATGACTATTCCCTGGGCGACATCTAATTTCTTTTACATTTCTGAGGCTGCCATGCATCTGATCTCTGCCAATGTTTTTCTGTTCTTTATGCCATTTTTCTCTTTTCTGCGAAACTTTCCGAAACTCTAAACTCTAGTAATAAAACCACTATGTCCACAACTCCCCACAACTGGCCGTCCCTTCCGACAAAGCTGAAACTGCTCTTTGTTGATGATGAGAAAAGTCTTCATACATTATTCTTCCAAATTATGGAAAGCAGTGATATTGAATTTAAAACAGCCTTTGACGGCCTGGAAGCACTGAGCATACTGACGTCATTCCCCGCAGATGTTGTGATAACCGATATAAAAATGCCTCGGATGGACGGTATATCGCTGTTAAAGGAAATTCAGAAACGCTACACTGATATTTTTACGATTCTTATTACCAGATCTCCCTCTATCCCGGATGCCGTGGCTTCCATCAAAACAGGTGCCCATGACTATCTGAGTAAACCCTGTGATTTCGAAGAGATAAGATGTCTCATAGACAAAATTGCCCAGCATAAAAATTTATTAGAACAAAACTATCTGTATCTTTTCAAGGATCAACGTAAAAATAACCGCTTTGAGAACATCATTGGTCGTGACCGGAGCATGTTCGAAATATTTGAAAAAATTGAAGCGGTTGCCTCAACAGATGCGACGGTATTGATCACAGGAGAAACAGGTACTGGTAAGGAATTAGTTGCCCAGGCCATTCATTACAAAAGTTCCAGAAAAAAAAGGCCCTTCCTTGAATTGAACTGCGGTACCATCAACGAAGCCCTGATGGGCAGTGAACTCTTCGGGCATGAAAAAGGGGCGTTTACCGGTGCTGCCACCATGAAAAAGGGCTATTTGGAAATGGCAGACAAAGGCACGCTGTTCCTGGATGAAATCGGAGACCTTCCACTTCCGGTTCAGGTCTCTTTTTTACGCTTTCTGCAGGAAGGTACTGCCCAGCGGGCTGGCAGCACTACATCCATGAAAGTTGATGTAAGGATTGTCTGTGCCACCAACAAATCGCTTAAAAAACTGGTGCAGGAAAATAGCTTTCGGGAAGACTTCTTTTATCGGGTCAATGTGGTTCCCATTCACATCCCTCCGCTGCGGGAAAGAGCAGCGGATATTCCTCTCCTTGTGAACCATTTTGTGGAAAAATACTCAGCAAAACTCAATAAAAATATTTCTGCTATTTCCAAGGCAGCTATGGAAAGATTGAAGACATATCAATGGCCGGGGAATGTAAAGGAACTGATCAATGTGATTGAATGCGCGGTTATGTTCTGTAAAGGCAGCACGCTCAAGGAGAGTGATCTTCCTGTATCGTTTCATCCTTCCCCGCCATCTGAGACAGACAATTTTACTCTTCAGCTTGCATCCAGATCTCTTAGCCAGGCAGAATCAACGCTGATAGAAACTGTATTGGAGGAGACAGGATGGAACCTGAAACAATCTGCCAGGCTGCTGGACATTGCCCAGGAAACCTTGTACAGCAAAATAAAGAAATACGATCTCAAGAGAGAAAAATAATAAAGAAAGCATCTTCGTTGACAATAACTTCTTTATGATCAGGATGGACCACAGCTGCGCCAACTGTCTGGAGACAGTAACCCGGCGAACATTGAAGTTTAAAATTACACGTTTTTAGCGACTTGTGATACCATTTACATTTTGTATTGACCAGAGAACGCAACTGCGTGGACATCTTTTTTGGCGATTACAAATGAGTAATAATTCAGTGGTGTCCGGTTAGAAAATTGCATGTTTCTTTTTTAACCGTTTTCGTGGTCGTGGACTGCATTTTCGTTTGTGTATTTGCATAGCTGCTGCCTGTTCTGCTGCCTGCTGTCTTGCTTCATTACG
>NZ_JAFFPZ010000038.1 GCF_016918505.1 Desulforhopalus vacuolatus | reverse complement strand
GCGTAACATTGGACATCATCCATCAGGGTCTGTATGTTTACCTTCATAGTGCTGGCCTCTTTTCAGTAGTTGGTAAAAGGAAAGCGTTATTTTACCAAATCACGACCCCGAAACGCAACATGAGCCTAACTTTTTGTGCCACCCCCCATGACAGGTGTGAGAATCTCGATTTGATATTTCAGGACAGAATTTTTTTCTCCGGCAAAGGACTCCGGGGCAGGTATTGGAGGGTGTTTTCGTGACATTTTCATCTCCTTGTATGTAATAATGGAAAAGATGCCTTGTTAGAATATACTCGCAGCAGGGAGAATTCTATTCCTGCAACGTTGCTTACATGATGGCTATCCTTTTCTGATTAATCTCAATGCCGTAAAGCGTATCAGGGCGTTTTCCCCGTGAAGAAATAAGAATTTCTGCGGCACTTTCCCCAAAGGCCTGTAACAGGTCACGCTTTATCTTTGATTTGTAGGAGTTGAAGTTTTCTACATTCAGATTCAGGATTCCGGTGTCACTGGTTGCAAAAACTTTCCCCACACAGATCTGCTGATAGAGGTCTGCAATTTCCTGCTGATGTTCGAGGAGTTCCAGAGCGGTAAACCACCTTTGTTTCTGTGCAGCGAGACAGAAAAAAGTGTAGAGAGCAAGACGTGCAGGATGCATATCCAGCTCCACTCCGCCGTAACAGAGAGTGGTGTTCTCCAGGTAAATCTCAAGTCGGAGATCTTCCTTCTTTACCAGGGATGTGAGTAGTGTTCCGGGAGGATGCGGCGCGATCAGCAGATCACTGGCAAATCGTTCGCGTAAGGAGATAAAAGGGATGGGAATAAGATACAACTCTGCGTCACTGCTGGATTTCCTGCAGAAGTGACCATCACAGGTCTTGACTTTCATCATTTTTTCTTGCACCGGAGGATACCAGAACCCGGGGTTTGACTCAAACTCCGGGGAAACAAGAATATGGAAAAGGCGATCCTGCCGCCGTCCATAAAGCTGGACGGCCAGAGTAAGACAGGAGCTCATGGTTTTTCGCCCTCCCGCTATCAGAAAGTAGACAATATTACTCCTCTCTGCGGTGAGGGTACGGGTAAGTTCTGTGGTGAGGGAAAGGAGACGTTCGTTATCCTCACCGGTAAAAATATCAGTCAGAGGTTTTCCATTCTCTCCGCAGGGAATATGAATATTACGTTCAGTAAAGGTAATTTTTCCGACATCAATTTTATACTCCTCACAAAACCGAAAATATTGCCCACCCCCCTCTCCCAGCAGTTGAGACAACAGAAGTTCTTTGCCTGACAGAGTGGTTATGATGTGAATTTCATCGACCATCCGTCCCTGCTGATGAAGACAGTAGAGAGTCTCAGTAATTACCTGAGGAGCAAGCCCGGAGAGTGCCAGGAGAATCCGCCTTCCCATTATTTATCCTTTGCCTGCACTTCTATCTGCCCAAAGCCAAAGGCAGTCTGTTTCCCCAGGCCCATCCGTTCCGCGCAGCGGAAAAAAGGAAGGTATTCATCGAGTTCGCCTGCAAATGAAAGCTTTCCCATTACTCCGCCAAAGAGCATGTTGTTCTTCTGGAAATATGAATAATATGAATAATCAGTCTTTCACCCATCTTCTTCGTACAGTCAAAAATTTATCCTCGGAGGTAAGCGCTGGACTCCGATATCAAAGTGATATCTGCGGTAAATTTCCTTCGGTGCCTTGAATATGAACGAAATACAAGGTTTTTTAATATACTTGGAAGTCAATAGTATTATTGTATTCTTTTTATGACAAGCACATTTGGGGCAAATAAGGAAGCAAGGCAGAAAGATCAATTCTCTTCTCCACCCGAATAATCCCTTCCAGTGAACCTGCCTGCGAGTTACATTGCACAGGAAGAATGGAAAAAGCAAAAAGCGGTAAGACAATTTTTTCACCGCGAAGAACGCAAGGAACGCGAAAAGATAAAGACTGGACAGCCAACGCAACACGCGAAAATTTCTCTATATAAAATGCCCATTTTCGAATATTTAGCGTAATCCACAGACTCGAATATTATGATTAAAAATTTCATTTTAGGATTTTTGCCCTGGATTCTCTTTTTCAGCTTTAATGGATGGGGACACTATGGGATGGAAACAGGCACAATTTTGGCTATTGGATCCATTGTGTTTTTGGATCGGAAGGCCCTGAAAGAGAAACATGTTTTATCCTGGGGAACCCTGCTGTTTTTTATTTTCATGCTGATTTTTGGGGTTTTCATGCATCATCCCTGGGTGATGAAAAATGCCTATTGGTTCAGCACGCTGGTGCTGGCTGGCATTATGCTGGTTTCCGTCCTGATCAAAAAGCCCTTCAGTTTGGTTTATGCCCGTGAAAATTGCCCTGAGAAATACTGGGACTCGCCTCTTTTTCTTGAAGTAAATATCCTTATCTCGCTCTGCTGGTTTGCCGGAATGCTGATCGCGACGTACGGATGCGTATCCCATGGATTGAAAAATGTGGCCCTGCAGGTGATGGGGTTTGCACTTCCGTTGTTTATTACCATTTTGCTTCCGGAGCGCTATTCACATTTCAGGATGGCGCGTGGCGGAGTGGCTCAGATTCATGGAATCTCAGAAGTTAAGAAACTGCACGGGATTGGATACCGGGAGATTGGGCAGGGAGAGCCCCTGATTCTTCTGGCCGGTTCGAACATGACCCTTCATCACTGGAACCCTGAACTGATTACCAGGCTCAGCCCCCACTTTCGCTGCATTCTTGCCGATATTCCGGGCGTAGGGGTCTCTCCCACCGACACAGTTCCGCAATCTGTTGAAGAGGCAGCAAAAAGTATGCTGCCCTTTATGGCAGAGGTGGCAGATACAAAACCCTTCCTCTTTGGATTTTCTATGGGGGGTTTTATTGCCCAGGCTATAGCCGACAAAGTTCCGGAGAAACTGGCCGGTCTTATACTCGTGTCTACCGCACCGGGTCAGAATGCAGTGGCGATGAGCGACGCGGATCTCAACCTGCTCACCGACACCTCCGGGACCATGGAAGATCATTTTAAGCGCATGGGACAACTCACCTTTCCCGACGCGGAAACAGGCCGACGGCTCGGAAAGAAAGTTGGCCGGATATATATTTCTGCAGCACTGGAAGGCGAACTCTCTGAAACTGAGATCGCATATCAGAACCGGCTGTGTGAGAACTGGTCACAAGTCCCCCGCCCCTGCAGTAATCTGGCCACGTTAGCTGTGCCCATGCTGATCATGACAGGAACCATGGATCGAATCTGTCCGCCAGAAAATGCCCGGCGACTTCATGCCGCCTGTCCCCATTCTCTGCTGAAAGAGTTCAACCACGCCGGACATGGCCTTATCTACCAGTGTCCCTCTGAAATTGTGGAGGAAATAAAACAGGCCGTTTTGGATTGAAGCACCTGCAAACGGCTCTTGCTCTCCCCTTCCCTCGTTTTTTCCAATAATCCCTTCCAGTGAACCTGCCTGCGAGTTACATTGTGCGGGAAGAAAATCACGAAGAAACATCAACCATCATTTCAATACAATTACATACAGGGAACGAACAGATGAAAATTGAAGAAAACCTGAAAAGTATCGGAGAAAAAATGTGCCAGGAAGGACACCTGGCGGATGTGCGGATAGGTCTTGGTTATACCTGCGTTGAGCTGCAGGACGGTGCTGCCGGCATCGCCTGGACACCAACACGGAGCGCGGGTTCTTCCTGTACTCACATAGCCAAAGCGGGCACCATGCAGAATTTCTCTGAGCTGGAGGCAATCAATCTGCTCAGCAGCAGCAGCGATTTTGAACGGGCCATAGGGCTGGCGACGTTTAACGCGGTAAACTCCAGACAAAAACGGGATTACAGCGATGCGGAAGCCATTTCCGCGCTCAACATCCAACCCACCGACAGTGTGGTGATGGTCGGTCATTTCGCCCCCCTTCTTCCGAGAATAAAAAAAACCGGCTGCACGTTTCACGTCATTGATCTTGATTCAGCCAAACCGGGTATCACCGACCTGAGCGAAGGCCCGGACCTTCTCGCTCAATGCGATGTCGCCATTCTGACTGCTACCAGTATCATAAATGGAACAATTGATGACCTGTTGAGCCAGTTGAAGAGGAATCGGGCTGCGGTGCTCCTCGGCCCGTCCAGCCCGGCCTGCCCCGAGGCCTTCCGTGACTCAAGAATTACCCAGCTCAGCGGATCAATGGTTACAGATGTGGAACCGCTCAAGAGAGTTATCTCTCAGGGTGGCGGCACGATGCTGCTGAAGAAGTATGTGAAATTCGTGAATATGTTTGTGTAATTGGAGGGCGACGGAATTGTTGCCGGCACTGGGAGATGAGACTTCCGGTGCCGGCTTTTTTTGTTGATGGGGAATTTACATTTTACATTTGTATTGGCGGATTCAAAAGCAGGGGTGGGAAAAGGGAGAAAGGAGACGGGAGACGGGAGACGGGAAAAAGCAAAAGACGGAACAGCGAAAAACTTTTTGCCAACGAATAAAAGCTCGAAACATGCGAATAAAGGCAGAAAACTTTAAAAAAGATTTTAAAATTAAACAGAGAATTGCTGTTGTTCTATCTTTACTCGCATTCTCTGGTTAATACAAAATGTAAAAGGTATTACATTTGTATTGGCGGATTCAAAAGCAGGGGCGGAAAAAGGGAGACGGGAGAAAGGAAAAGACTCCGTAGAGACGATAAATTGTGGAACCTCCAGCACAACGAACGCTTCTACCATGAGATCATTTTTACAGCCTGTTTATCCGTGGTTCCCAGTCAAAAATTTATCCTCGCAGGTAAGCGCCAGACTCCGATATCAAAGATATAGCTCCGGTAAATTTGATCCTGTGCCTTGAATATGAACGAAATACAAGATTATTCAAGGCACCCTACAGTAAAAAAGGTATCCTCAGAGGTCAACGCCAAACGCCGAGATCAATCATGGCTGCGGTAAATTTCTTTCCGTGTCTCGAAGAGGAACGAATGCAGGCTGTTTCAAGGTAGCCGGAAGACAAAGCCTGAAGTCGTGACGGATGCAATCTTGATTTGGAGGAAAAATGAAAACCAGTTCGTTGCTTCAACTATATTGCAGAGAGATGGGAAAAAGCGGATTGACCAACGATCTCCTGTTGGCTCATCTCGAATTACTGGGGTTAATTGAGGACGCTGCGCTGCAAAAAAGCTTGCTGAAGGAATTGATTCGCTCCTATGTTCAGCTTGAGAAACGAGTAGACGGGCTTCTCAAAAATACCCTGCCGGCGAAGGTGGCAGAAGAGATCAAGTGTCGGGGCCATTATGCACCGCGCAGCTTTGTGTGTACCATTCTTTTTACCGATTTCGTTGACTTCACCCATCTTGCCGAAAAGATTCTTCAGGAAAAGCTGATCAATATCCTGGACGAAATTTTCACCGGATTTGACCACCTGGTGGAAACATTTCAGGGCACCAAGATCAAGACCATCGGGGACGCCTACATGGTGGTATTCGGCGCTCCTGAGAAGGTCGATGATAACGCCTGCCAGGCGATCCGGGCAGGTCTCAAGATGCTGGAGTTTATCAACAACTTCAACCGCACTGCTCCCCTTGCTTTCGAGATGCGTTTAGGCATTCATACAGGCAGTGTAATGGCCGGTGTGGTAGGTCATGAACGGACGCAGTTCGATGTTTTCGGAGACAACGTCAATATCGCCTCCCGCTTTGAGTCCTCCGGAGTGCCTGGCCGTATCAACATCTCCGAGGAAACCTTCCGCCTGGCTCAGTCACATTTCACTTTCGAGAAGCGCGGTCTGATATCTCTTAAGAATAAAAAAGCCATGGAAGCCTGGTTAGTGGTTGACGAGCGTGAGTAATACCATTTACATTTTTTACTGATCCCAAAAAAACGACAGGACAAACAGGATGATAAATTAATTTTATTGCAGAAACGTCTGTTGTGAGATGAGCCACCTGTTGTGCTGAAGACGCCCAAATTGGGCGTCTCTACAAAGACATCCTTTCCACAAAGACAACGCCATATTACCACCACGGGGTTATCGCGGCAGAATTGTATCCGGATTTGTACAATCAATGCCCGTAAGATAAATCGCCGACATCGTAGAGACGCCCAATTTGGGCGTCTGTCCCACCTGCCTTTGAATCCACCAATACAAAATGTAATACCATTCCTATTAAGTTGTAACCGTACTCAATGCCATTTTCACTTTCTATTGGCGAATGTAAAGGCAGGGGGAAGGGAGACAGGAGAAAGGAGACGGGAGACAGGGAAAAGCAAAAGACGGAACAGCGAAAAACTTTTTGCCAACGAATAAAAGCTCTAAACATTCGAATAAAGGCAAAAAACTTTAAAAAATATTTTAAAATTAAACAGAGAATTACTGTTGTTCTCTCTTTACTCGTTTTCTGGTTAATACAAAATGTAAATGGTATAATTGGTAGAATTCTTTTCTCAAACAAGGGAAGTACGACGAATGAAAAATTATGAACAGATTGATTATCCGGTAGAAGTAGCTGAGGGGATATATTGGGTGGGGAGCCGTGAACAGGGAACCCATCTCTACTGCAACCCATATCTGATCGTCGAGGATGACCAGGCCATATTGATAGACGGCGGCAGTCGCTCTGATTTCGCGAAGGTAATGATGAAGATCCTCCAGGTCGGTATTGATCCAAAGAACATCACCACCCTGATCTATCAGCACTATGATCCAGATCTCTGTGGCTCAATGTCCAATCTCATTGATATTTGTGAAAACCCGGATATCAAGGTGCTGTCAACTCGCGACAATAAAACCTTCCTCTCTTTTTATCTCCATAAGGACAGGCTCAGCCTGATAGAAAACATCGAGGACTACGGGAACACCTTTACCCTCAATAAGCGGGTGTTGAGATTCATCCCCACTCCTTATGCCCACACCGATGGCAGTTTCGTCACGTTTGATGCACAGACCGGGACGATGTTCAGCAGCGACCTGTTCGGCAGTTTTTCTTATTACAAAGAGAATATCTTTTTTGATCTCGACTCGCAGTGTTACACTTGTAAAAGCATTGAAAAATGCCCTCAAGGCAAAGAGTATTGTCCGATTCTGGCGATGGATCAATTCCATCGCAAGATAATGCCCTGCGAAAAGGCGCTCCATTACGCCATGGACCAGATAAGAAAATTCGAGATCGACACCATAGCTCCCCAGCACGGCAATATCCTCTCTAAGCGAAAGGATATCGATTTTTTCATCGATCGCCTGGGATCTCTCGACAATGTTGGCATAGATGGAATTGAATGATCACTGCTGAATTCAAGTGATAGCAATCATTTACATTTTGTATTGGTGGATTTAAAGGCAGGGAGACGGAGACGGGAGGCGGGAGACAGGGAAAAGCAAAAGACGGAACAGCGAAAAACTTTTTGCCAACGAATAAAGGCAATGTAGACAAGGCATGCCTTGTCTCTACAACACCATTGCTGGAATTACTGTTGTGGCTATTTTTCACTAATGATGTGTAAGGTTACCATTATCACCCCGTGGTGACAATGTGGCGTGTATGTTTCGCGGGGTATCGGTGTTTTCGGAGTCGGTTACAGTTCCACCGTTATCGTTACGTTTGTCGTCACCGTGTAGACAAGGCATGCCTTGTCTCTACAACACCATTGCTGGAATCACTGTTGTGGCTATTTTTCACCAATGATGTGTGAGGTCACTGTTATCACCCCGTGGTGACAATGTGGCGTGTACGTTTCGCGGGGTATCGGTGTTTTCGGAGTCGGTTACGGTTCCATCGTTATCGTTACGTTTGTCGTCACCGTGTAGACAAGGCATGCCTTGTCTCTACAACACCATTGCTGGAATCACTGTTGTGGCTATTTTTCACCAATGATGTGTGAGGTCACTGTTATCACCCCGTGGTGATAATGTGGCGTGTATGTTTCGCGGGGTATCGGTGTTTTCGGAGTCGGTTACAGTTGCACCGTTATCGTTACGTTTGTTGTCACCGTGTAGACAAGGCATGCCTTGTCTCTACATCATTGCTGGAATCACTGTTGTGGCGATTTTTCACTAATGATGTGTGAGGTCACTGTTATCACCATTGCGATCAATTTTACAAAATGTGATTGGTATCAGATTTAAGACTATAACCATTACTTTTGGGGACTCTTTTCTCAATCCCCTTTCATCAACATGTGCCACACCGGGGCGGCGGTTCTGCCGCCGCTTTCATGACCCATTGGCTGATTATAGTCATACCCGATCCACACTCCAGCGACCATTTTCCGGGTAAAACCAACAAACCAGGCATCCCGGCTGTTATCCGAGGTACCTGTTTTCCCGCCGAGGATACCGGGGATCCAGGCTTTGTTCCCCGTACCATGAACCACTACGTTGTGCAGCATGCCCTGCATCTCTGCGGCAATGTTCTTCGACAGTACCCGCTGCGAAACGCCCTGCGGTCGAATAATCCGTCCATCCTCGAGAACAATTTTGGAGATAAAAGAAGGCGGATGATAGATACCGTGATCGGCGAAGATGGTGTAGGCACTGGTGAGCTGCAGAGGGGAGAGATCCACCGCACCAAGTGCAAGAGAAAGATCCTGGGGCATTTTGACGGGTATCCCCGCCTGTGTTGCAATGGCCACGGTTTCCTCCCAGCCGACCCTGCGCATAAGCCGCACCGCAGCGGTGTTCAGTGACTGAGTGAGAGCCTGCAGCAGCGTCACCTCACCCAGATATTTGTTGTTGTAGTTTTTCGGTGTCCATATTCGGCCGTTCCCACCGCGAATGGAGAGGGGAGCATCAAGAATTCGTGAATCCGATCGCCAGCCCGCCTTCAGCGCCGCCGCATAGAGAAAGGGTTTAAAAGTGGAGCCTGCTGGCCGGTGTGCCTGGGTAGCCCGGTTAAAGGGCGAGGCGGCAAAGGATGCGCCACCGATCAGCGCCCGCACCCTGCCGGTCTTCGTTTCCAGCGCCACCAGCGCTGCCTCCGGGGTTTTCCCCGTGCTTCCTCCCCCGGCCCGCGCCTTCACCCCGGCAATACCCTGCGCAACCGCCTGCAATGCCCGTTTCTGCAGCGCCGAATCAAGCCAGGTGTAGATGCGTGCCCCGGAAGTCTGCAGCGGCGCGCCGATCAGTTCCCGCGCCTGCTTCTTCACCTCATCAAGATAGTAACCGTTTTGCTCCCCCGCCCGCTGGCGATGGCGGTTAAGATGCACCGGCATTGCCCACACCACTCGCGCCTGCTTCGGGGTGATGTAACCGTCCGCCGTCATCCGGTTGAGGACATACCGCTGCCGCTCTGCTGCACGCGCCTCATGGTCAAAAAGAGAGTAACGGCTCGGTGCCTGGGGCAGTCCCGCAAGCAGGGCACACTCGCCAAGGTTGAGCTGTGCTGCCGATTTCCCGAAGTAGGTCTGCGCTGCGGCCTCCACCCCGAAGGCCCCTTCGCCGAGATAGATCTGGTTGAGGTAAATCTGCAGAATCTCCGCCTTGCTGAACTCCCGGTCGATACGGGTGGCAAGAATGGCTTCGCGGATTTTGCGGATCCAGGTCTTCTCCGGGGTGAGAAGGATCGATTTCGTCACCTGCTGGGTGATGGTTGAACCGCCCTGCCCGCGCCGTCCGGACTGCAGGTTGTTGAGCAGCGCCCGCAGCATGGAGAAAAAATCCAGCCCGCCGTGTTCAAAGAAAGCTCCGTCTTCTGCGGCAATAAAGGCAGGTGCCAGATATTTCGACATTTGCGACAGGGGCACAAATGTACGGTTTTCGGTAAACATGCGGTCGACAATGTGCCCGCCGCTGTCATAAATAATGGTGGCCTGTGGAGGCTGATAGTGGGCGATGGCAGCAAGATTGGGAAGGTGGAGAGCCTGCCTCACCATGAGAGTCCCGCCGAGCAGAAGAGTCTGCAAGAGGACGATGATACACAGCAGAACGTAGATGTGCTTTTCAGTATAGACCCGCCGGGCAGGCCTTCTCGACGTGGGTTTTCTGGTGGAAGAACGTGCCGTGCTCTTTGCCGGTGACGTTTTCGCTGCGGGAGTTTTCTTTGCGGGAGGCACGTTATATAGTATTATTCCTTGTCTGGAGAGGCCGAGAAATCAGGTTTCCACCAAAATACCATCACTCAGTAAACCCGCAACAGGAAAGTCCAGACCATGTCGAAAATCCGTATTCTCCCCGATCATCTTGCCAACCAGATCGCCGCTGGCGAAGTGGTTGAGCGCCCCGCTTCTGTCATTAAAGAGATGGTGGAAAACAGTCTCGATGCCGAGGCCACCCGCATTGAAGTGGAGATTGAAGGGGGTGGTGTGCGCCTGATGCGTATCACCGACAACGGCTGCGGCATGGATGAGGATGACCTGCTGATGAGCCTTGAGCGCCACGGCACCAGCAAGATCCATGACGAGGAGGACCTTGGTGCAATCAACACCCTTGGTTTCCGCGGCGAGGCCCTCCCTTCCATAGGTTCGGTGGCCAAGTTGACCATGAGCAGCCGGGTCGCAGGGGCAGAGCTGGGAACAAAAGTGGTCTATGAATATGGCACACTCCTCAAGGTTCACGAGACAGGGTGCGCCCCCGGCACCAGCATTGAGGTTCGCAGCCTTTTCGGCAGGACCCCGGCGCGGCGAAAGTTTTTGCGCACGACCCGCACCGAACGGGGCCATATTGAAGAGGTGATACGCAACTATGCCCTCGGCTGTCCCGCCATCGGCTTCATTCTGCGGGTGGATGGCCGGGAACTCCTGCACCTCGATGAAGGGATGAATTCCCGTGACCGGCTGGCAAAGATACTCCATTACGACGGCGACTTTATTGAGGTGCAGAAGATTGCGGGGCGGGGTGAAGAGCTGGAACGGCGTGCTGACGGCTGGCTGACACAACCGGACGTAAACGCCGGACCGGCGAAACTGCGTCTCTTCGTCAATGGACGTGCGGTACACGACCGGATGATGATCCACGCAGTCAACGAGGGGCTGCGCGGCTTTCTGATGAAAGGAAAGAACCCCTCCGGCCTGATCATGCTCACCGTCAACCCCTCCGAGGTGGATGTCAACGTCCATCCAGCCAAGCATGAGGTGCGCTTCCGCAACGCCAACGATGTACACGCCTTTCTTGAAACGAGTGTCAGGGAAGCAATGGCAGGCCATCAGCGCCATCTGCAGGCACGGATCTTCAACCGACCAGAAACGGAAACGTCGGAAGAAACATTTTCTCCCCCGCCCCTGTCCGTTCCGGAACGCGAATTTCCATTACCGCAGGATATTTCACCTCGCACGGCTGCCATTCCCTTTCAGCAGGCGATCTCTGAGCACTGGTCGGAGATCCATCCAACAACCTCGAAGGCAAAGGTAAAAATAACATCTGTTCTCGAACCGGAGCGGCAGGCAGAAACACCGCCACACTCTCCCACAAAACCCGTGCCGGAGCGACTCCCGGAGGAGCCCATGCCCCACACCGGGGCTGCGGGAGATCCGGTGACCTTTACGCACCCTGCTGAATTTATTTCTCCCGGACCTGCGGCCAGCTCCCCCGCGCACAATCTGCGGATAATCGGCGTTTTCGGGGATCTCTACATCCTCTGCGAAGGGAGCGCGGGAATGGTGGTCATTGACCAGCATGCCGCCCACGAACGCCTGCTCTATGAAAAGCTGCACAAGCAGTATCTTGGTGGACAGGTGACCAGTCAGGCCCTGCTCTTTCCCGAGACGGTGGAGCTTTCCCACTTTCAGAGTAACCTGGTGGAAAAAAACATGGAGGAGCTGGAGCGGATGGGATTTGCTCTGCGTGACTTTGGCGGCTCCACCTTCGTGGTCTCCGCCGTGCCCGCACTGGGGGGAAACACCTCCGCCCGCGAACTGCTGCTTGACACGCTGGAACAGTTTGGCAGCGAAGAGGGCAACCGCAGTGCAAAGGGCGGAGACTTGCTCGACCACATCCTTGCCACCATGGCCTGCAGGGCCGCAGTGAAAGCGCATACAGCCCTGAGCAATCTGGAAATTGAGGGACTGCTTAATGAAATGGCCGCCGCCGATCTCTTTTCCCACTGTCCCCATGGACGGCCTGTGGTGCATATTTTTTCTCGGAACGATATAAAAAACTGGTTTCACCGCACATGAAAAAGCTGCTTCTCCCCCTGATTTTCTTTCTGCCCTTTCTTCTGCTCTCGGGTGGCTGCGCACAAAAACATATCAACAGCATTGAGACCACTGCCTACTGCGGCTGCGGAAAATGCTGCGACTGGGAACGCGGCAGCTGGAGATATCTGAAGCTCGATTTTTGGAACCGCTATGTCTCAAAGGGTGCACGCAAGGGACGGCACTACGATGGGCGCACCGCCAGCGGGACCTTTCCCCGCGAGGTGGAGGAGGGCTTTTTCTCCCTCGACTCCCTGCACAGACCGTGGATGATTCCTGTCCGCATCCTGCTCTTCCCATGGAAATTCCTGCCCCACGACGGCACCATTGCTGCTGATACCCGCTACTTCCCCTTTGGCACGCGCATGTTTGTGCCTGGCTACGGCTGGGGTACCGTGGAGGACCGTGGCGGTGCCATCAAAGGCCCGAACCGTATCGACCTTTATTTTTCCTCCCACAGCGACGCCCTTGACTGGGGACGGCGCAGGGTAAATGTGAAAGTGTATCCTCCCTGAGGAGATGAGGTGATACCATTTACATTTTGCTTAGATTACTGTACCATCGGCAATTATTCCACTTTTGAGGACAATAACCAGGCCATCTCGGACAACCCAGTTTTCATTCTCAGAATCCGGTCGATCTGGCAGGTGGCGGATGTGTACATTGCAACCAATCCTGGCTTTTTTATCAATAATGGCACCTTCAATAGTCGAGCCATTTCCTATGCCTATATCAGGACGCCCCTGCTCAACATTTTCCGCACGATGTTCATCTGTTTCATAATAATCTGCCCCCATCATAACGGTGTCACGCATCACAACACCAGAAGCTATGATAGAACGGATACCAACCACGGAATTGGTAATTTCCGCATCAGCTATGCGGCATCCCTCGGCCAGTAATGTCTTTGTTAATAGTACTCTTTGCAGGTCGCCAGGGGGCAGAAAGCGAGGGTTTGTATAGACAGGCTGCTTTGGAATATTAAGCTCAAATGCCGAGTTGGCGGCCAGCTCCAGATTCACCTCGTAAAAACGCTTGATTGTACCTATATCTGCCCAGTAGCCATCAAATACATGCCCCATCACGCGGCGATTCACCAAAGCCTCTGGAATGATGTCCTTACCAAAATCATCCCCCGGTGCCGCCAGAAGTTCGGCCAGCAGTTTCGTGGAGAAAACGTATATCCCCATGGATGCCAAAAAGGGCTTTTCCGTCCCTGGAAGACTTTCCAGCCCGTCAAGTTCAGCCGATGTCGGTTTTTCAGTAAAGCTTACTATTTCACCGTCAGTATTACGTTTGAGAATACCCAGCTCCGGAGCCTCCCCCTCGCTTACCGGCTGGACGGCCAAGGTAATATCGGCATGAGTATCAATGTGATATTGGACAAATTTCCGATAATCCATCCTGTAGAGATGGTCTCCTGCCAGGATAATGACATACGTTGTCCCCGCATTTTTGATCTCTACCAGCTGCTGCCGAACCGCATCGGCGGTACCCTGATACCACCCCTTGTTCTCAGGTGTCTGCTCGGCCGCCAATATCTGCACCCAGCCGTCGGTAAACATATCTCTTCGATAGGTGCGAAAAATATGCCTGTGCAGGGAAACAGAGTTGAACTGGGTGAGAATAGATATTTTATCAATACCAGAGTGGATGCAGTTACTGATGGGAATATCAATCAATCGATATTTACCGGCAACAGGAACGGCCGGTTTAGACCGTTTCTTCGTCAGGGGATACAGGCGGGCACCTCTGCCACCGCCCATGATTAAGCCTAAAACGTCTTTCATTATCATTTTTACCAGACTCCCTTTTAAGACTTACCTTTTCACCGCTGGAAAGAACCTGCCGCAATACAATTCCCTTCTGTGCCTCGAATATGAACGAAATACAAGATTATTCAAGATACCCTTATGGGTACCTTGAATGTAAAGAATCTCCCGGTAACACGTTTCCTGCAAAGAAATTACGATGCCACTTCAATGAGTTGAACTTTTCCTAACAAGTCCGTTACCTGTTCCAGGGTTCCCACCGCTGTCCCCTTCCGGCTTGCAGTTGCGGCACCGCAGGCAATCCCTTTACCCAGGGCATCCTGCATACTGTCCCCCTGACTCAGACCCCACACCATCCCGGCAACCATGGAGTCACCGGCTCCAATGGGATTTCCCTCGGCTATTTTCGGACTGGAAGCAAACCATGCCCGCCCATCACTCACCAGCATGGCACCCTTTTTCCCCATGGATATAACAACATTTTCGGGACCAGTTTTCTGAATCGCAGCACCTGCTGCGGCGATCTCAGCGGGGGTATTGACGGGAAGCCCGGTCATTTCGCGGGCCTCCTCGTCGTTGGGCTTTACCAGTTTTGGTCCTGCACCACAGCTCTGCTCTAACGCCTCCCCGCTGGTATCGAGGAAGACCCTGCCCCCGGCTGACTGGATAATATGTATCATCTCAGTGTAGCAGTCCTTCGGTACTCCCGGGGGGAGGCTGCCTGCCAGGACCCACCAGTCTCCAGGCTGAACACGTTCACGGATCTTATCTGCCAGTTGAGCAAGATCGGCCTCGGTAATGGTGGGTCCCGGCTCGTTCACCTTCACGTACCTGTCGTTTTCATTGCTGACAATGGAAACATTCGTACGGGTTTCGCCCTTTACCCAGACAAACTCGGTATCAATTCCCAGAGTCTCCAGCATATCCTGGAGCAGTTCTCCACTCTTTCCCGCCGCAAAACCAAGTGCAACGCTCGGAGTACCAAGTGACTTCAGCATACGAGCCACATTGAAGCCTTTTCCACCACAATCAACCCGCCATTCTGAAGCCCGGAGAACAGTATTAAATACAATATCAGCAACTGTTAACTCCCGGTCAACTGCAGGATTCAACGTCACAGTAAATATCATTTTTCAGCCCTTCCAGTATTTTTCAAACAGCACTTTTTCTGCCTCTACGGTCCACATATTGCCAGGTCCAAGTTTTGCTGCAATCTCGGGCTCTGTTTTGTGTAAATCATCGAGTCCAATCAGTGGCAGATCGGGAAACTCGGGGAAAATAATAACTTTCCCGGCAAAGCTGCCCTCGATTACCGCCCTGATCCCCTCTTTAGCAACCTTCATTCCGCCAATAGCACCAACGCTGCGTCCAGGAGACAGGGCTCCTTTAGAGGCCTGATCCATCACCTTGAACTGATCATCGAGACTCAATCCGGAAGTACCTGTATACTGCGCATTGGCCATATAAACGGTGCTCATATCAAGATCGGCCATCGTTCCATTGGGCACCCCTGCAAAAAAGACCAGCATGCCGTCTTTGTTCATCAGCGTGGCCGCCTCCGTCATCACTGCAGCAATTGGCACACTGACCACGACATCGTCAGCTCCCTGACCGCCTGTAACATCCATGACAAACTCATGGATCGACATGTCACTCGTCTGAGGATTAAAGGTGAACAGTTCGCAGTTATTACTTTTGGCCAGAGGTCCAAAGCGTTCCACTATAGCAGCAAGCCGCATATCGCTGACCTCTGTGGCAATAACTTTGCCTGGTCCATCCGGAAGTTCAATGGCCCGCTGAACATGCATCTGCCCCATTGGGCCACCGGCACCGACAAACACCGTTGTGCCACCTTTCTTCAGTTCACAGCGGTTTCTTTTTTCACCGTAAGACCCGCTGATATCCGGTCCCTGGCAGCCAATAAAGGCGATATAGTCATAGTGCAAACGTCCGGCATCGGTATTGACCAGGCCATCGAGAGGAGTCTCACCCACCATATTGAGAGTGCCTCTGCGCTTAATATATCTGGCCACCGCACCCACGGTCTCAGCGGAGCGGGGATCGAGCATGACGATGTCGTCAAAACCGGCACCATCTGTAAATTCTTGAGAAAAAGCCTCGTACTGATCAGAGGTGAGGTTGTCGCGTACAACAACCTCAGCGGATGTCTTGCTGGCGAGATCAGCAACAGATGCCGGGGCATCAGAGAGAATTATGGTTGCGGGTGCCTGGAGACCGGCTGAAAAGGTATATTCACGCTCGTCACCGGGCCTGCCGATAATCCACATAACACCGCCCTTCATGGGCTCCAGACGTCGTCTCTGGGTGTAGGATGCCAGGACACACCCCCAGGGCTCAAGAAGGGAGGCTTCGGCATAGCCCATCTCTGTACCTATGGGAAGCAGACATGCCCCCTCGTCGGTTTCGAGCATTTCTGAACCCATCAGGTGATACTGGGTAAGACCACCGGGGATAGTATAACCGTAGGCAGTACTCTTGCCGTTCTGGTAAATATCAGGCTGTACCGCCAGGCGCTGTCCCGGGGTGTACTTTTCTTTGAGCTCATCCCCCACAGCCAGAACAGTCAGACAGACTTCATGGCCAAGTCTGGTGGGTTCTTTGGTAAGATCACGATTGTACAATTTGGGGTGTTTCCTCCCCATTTTGATTAACTTCACATCGGAAAAACAGAGGCCGACACTGTCGATACGCACCAGCATCTGGTCTGCCGCCGGCTGAGACACGGGAAACTGTTCCGGCTTTCCATCTTTTCCTATATTTTCTTCACCCGCACCGTACATATTCCAGGCCAGGGTTTTCTCAGGCATGGGCTGGTCGGCAGAAGCGTATTGGTTGTATTTTGATGTCATGGTTATCTCCTTATTAAAAGTGAGTACCCTGGCAATTCATCCGAATTGCTCTCTTTCAGGAATGAATTGACTGCTGGTACCTGCGCTCCCTCAACGGGGGGCTGAACTGAGTCCGACGTATCTTCGCGCCTGCCGGGCCCCCAGCGGCTACAACAGGTCTTCGTTTGTTTTATACAATGCCATAATCTCTTCTGAAGTTTCCAGCTGCAGCGCCTTCTGTGCTTTCTCCTGCAATTTGCCATAGCTCACTGCACGGATAATATTTTTCACTGCCCCCACATTGGCGGGGCTGACGGACAGTTCATTCACACCCAGCCCGACCAGCAGCGACGCGAGGCCGGGAATCGCAGCTGCATTTCCGCACACTCCAATCCACTTGCCATAAGACTGTGCGGCCTTTACCGTCATCTCAATCATTTTTACCAGGGCAGGATGGTAACTGTCAGCGTCAGAAGAGAGTTCAGGATGCAGGCGGTCTATGGCCAGGGTGTATTGCGTCAGGTCATTTGAACCAATGGAAAAGAAATCCACTTCTTTCGCCAGAGACTCCGCAATCATCACTGCGGAGGGGACCTCAATCATAACACCCAGCGGTAACCGGGGAGCGTTCAACTGCAGGCGAACCCCCTCAGCAATATCCCGCGCTTTTCTCCACTCCGACATTTTCCCGATCATCGGAAACATAATGTGCAGTCCCGTCGAACCGGCTGTCTCTTTCTGCCAGATCGCTGTCTGGTAAATGGCCTCCAGCTGACGTTTGAAGATGTCTTCATGTTTAAACGACAGGCGGATCCCTCTCATACCAAGAAAGGGGTTAGCTTCTTGAGGAATATGCAGCCAGGACACAGCCTTGTCTCCGCCAATATCCAGCGTACGTACTATCAGCTGACGGCTGCCAAGTTCTTTGATAATGGCTTTCAAGGTATCACATTGCGTTTCTACAGGTGGCTCTGTTTCTGAAGACTCAAAAAGAAACTCGGTCCGGAGCAGCCCCACACCCTCGCCACCATTGCCTAAAACAAGTTTCGCGTCTTCCAGTGTAGCGATATTGCATACGACATCGATATGACGACCATCCAGCGTTTCAGCAGGCTTATGTTTCTGCTCATCTTCTCCCTTGCGGATTTGTTCCCACTGCGCAATCCATTTCACCCCATTTTTCTGCGTGGCAGCATCTGGACCAGCATAAACGGAAGAGGCCTGCGGGTCGACAATGACCAGTTCACCGTCCTCAATGTCCTTCAGCGTCCCATCACCGAGGCCTACTACTGCAGGAAGCCCCAGGGCTCTGGCAAGAATCGCCATGTGGCTGTTGGGTCCGCCAAGTTCCGTGCAAATTGCACGAACCTTCAGCCCCTGCAATCCAGCTGTTTGCGAAGGTGTGAGATCTTTTGCCATCAGAATGAAATCAGTCTGCGGATAGTCGACTGCTGAAACAGCTTCCACAATTAAAGCCAATACCCGATCACGGACATCAATGAGATCGGCAATTCTTGCCCTCAGGCGCTCGTTGTCAACTTTCTTCAGCGCCTCAACCTGCTTTTCAATTGCCTGATGAAAAGCCCAGGCAGCAGTTTTGCCATTGACGATGAACTTTTCACTGTCGGTGAGCACCAGTTCATCCTGCAGCAGCTGCTTCTGAGCATGTAAAATGGCGGCTTCATTTGGAGCCCTGCTTTGCAGTCTGGCTTGCAGTTTATCGAGTTGACCTGCGGCCTCAGTCAAGGCCTCACTAAAACGCCTGGCTTCCGCCCCGGGGTCTTGTGCGTTCTCCTCGAATTTCATTTTTCTGGCATGCAGTCGAAATGCCGGGGCCATGGTAATCCCAGGTGATGCCGCAGAGCCACGCAGCGTCAGACGGCACTGAACATCAGGCAGAGCTGATAACACACTCAGAGGATTATAGGAGGCATTATCCTGTTCCTCCTCATTGTCCAATCCCTCATTAATCATTGCAGCCAGCGCCTGTACTGCCTGCTCCGCCTCAGGCCCCTGAGCCGAAATTGTAAGGACATCACCAAGAGTTGCGCCCATGGTCAAAAGGGTCGCCATGGATTTGGGATTTGCCGTCTTTTTATCGTTGCGAATGCGGATATCTGTTTCTGAAAATGTTGCGGCACGCTCTGCAATTAAACTGGCCGGTCGGGCATGCATCCCCTCTGTATCAACAACCGTTGCTTCTGCTGTGACGGCATAATCTTCAAGCTGTTCAGGCGCACTTTGCTTTTCTGCGTTCAGCGCATCCAGGATATCGTTTTTATTGGTCGTCGTGGCCAGCTGACCGGCTGTGGTCTCATCCATAACCACAGTGGTCAAACGCTCAAGCAATTTCAAATGATCTTTGCCTTTTGCCGCAATCCCGACAATCAAACGAGCCACATCTCCTTTGTCGTTCCAGACAACACCCTCAGGCACCTGCACAATAAAGACACCGGTTCTGATCACCTGATCTTTTGCTTCATTTACGCCGTGCGGTATGGCGACGCCGTTAATGAGGTAGGTGCTGACTTTTTCTTCACGGCCGGTAAGAGCCTCAAAATAATCTCCACTGACAAGCCCCAAAGAAGACAGATTCTCAGAAATCAGTCGGAGTATCTTCTCTTTGTCTGCCTCCTGGACATTTAATACAACCTGTTCAGGACTGACCGTCAGAGAATCTTCTGCAGCTGCAGGACTCTCTTGCGGCGCAGCTGCCATGGCAGCCTTCTCAACGACTTCGGGCTTCTCTGTGATTTTTGATTCATCTTGACCACCGAACAATTTTTTAAAAAAAGACATAAGAATCTCCTTTTGAAACTGAGTCGATCTTCGAACAGATCTTCCGGATACCCCTCAGAACCCCTATACCAGTTTGGCAACCAGGTCATCATAGAAGCCTGCGTCCATAAAGTTATCGATACTGAAATGCTGCGCATCAGGAAGTTTGGCCCGGGCACGATCAGTCAACTCATTCTGAGTAATAACGATATCGGCATCTTTCAGATCATTAATGGCCAGGTTGATAACCTCAATATCCAGGCCCGCAGCTTTTACTTTGCCGCGCAATACCGTTGCTCCCATAGCCGAGGAACCCATACCGGCATCACAGGCCACAACAATCAAGTGAACACTGCCATCCGCGACAGGGGACGCCTGTCCTTTTGCTGCGACGGGGGCTGCCTGTCCTTTTGCTGCAGACTTGCTCGCAGCAACAGCAGCGGTGGCCCCTTCAAGGTCATCATTTTCTGAAGCGTCTGTACGAATAAGCACAGCTCCAATAAGAAATGAAGTGAGAGCAGAAAGAGCAATGGAGCTCAAGGTTAGAACAATACCCATTCCTTTTGTAGACATCAGGACCAGTGCGAAAACAGAACCCGGAGATGCAGGACCAACCAGGGCATTTCCGGTGATCATATTAAAGCCAACACCCACCATGCCACCAGCGATTACGGCGATAATCAATCTGGGCTTCATTAAAATATAGGGGAAGTATATTTCGTGTATTCCACCAAAAAAATGAATGATTGATGCACCGTAGGCCGACTTTTGTGCAGCACCTCTGCCAACGGCTATATACGCGAGAAGAATTCCCAGGCCTGGCCCCGGATTGGTTTCAATCAAATAATAGATGGAAGACCCGAACTTCGCGGCCTGCTCCGCCCCCAGCGGAGTGAAGACACCATGGTTTATGGCGTTGTTTAAAAAGAGAATTTTTGCGGGTTCAACAATGATTGAAACCAGAGGCAGGAGCGACATATCCACAATCCAGCCCACACCCGACGCCAGTGCTCTGGTAATTACAGAAACGATTGGGCCAACTACAAGGTAAGCAATTAAGGCCGCTACCATGGAGATAATGCCAAGAGAGAAGTTATTGACCAGCATCTCAAACCCGGGTTTCACTTTACCATGAACCATCTGGTCAAATTTTATTACTGCCAGCCCCCCCAGAGGACCAGCAATCATGGCACCCATAAACATCGGGATATCGCTCCCGACAATAACCCCCATCGTCGTAACAGCTCCGGCAACGGCACCACGGTCACCCCCAACCATTTTACCACCGGTATAACCAATCAAAAGCGGCAGCAGGAACGTAATCATGGGGCCAACCAGTGTCGCTAATTTCTCATTAGGCCACCAGCCAGTTGGTATAAACAGCGCAGTAATCAACCCCCACGCAATAAATGCGCCAATGTTGGGCATTACCATGCCACTCAAGAACCTTCCAAAGGACTGGACACCTACCTTTACAACATTACTGGACATAAAAAAGACCTCCTGGCTGCCGGTTTATTAAATTATCTCTATTCAAATTCGGGTAATAAAGAACCTGATTTTGGAACAATAACCCTAAAAATGAAGCGGCCGAACTGTTACTTTTTCTTTTTTTCAGCCTCCCTTGAGAAAAGGAAATATTGAATAACCAGCCTTTCGCCCTTCTTCTTTGTTACAGTCAAGAATCTACCCTCGGAGGAAACTCGGAGGGAAACGCCAGGATCCAATATCAAAGTTACAGGCGGAAAGCTTTCTCCTGTGCCTCAAGTATGAAAGAGATACAAGGTTTTCAAGGTTTCCATGAGTTATAATGGAGGGTCAGTATTTTCTGCTTTCTGACGGTGAATATGGGTGCCCTCGCTCTATGGGAGATTACACCTGGTTCTTTCCCCCTCCACACAATGTAATCGTTTACAGATTGCATTGTCAATTATTTTTTCAGAAACTTTTTCCTCTTGTACAACGTACTGTATTTATATGAAAAATTGTGACAATCGTCAGGATATCAAAGAGTTTTCAACGTACAGTTCAATATGTTCTGTATTATGAACAGAAAATTTATTTCTATATTAATTTCAAATAGTTACATAAGAAATCGCCATCTTCAGAAATCAATACCACCAAAAAAATGAGCTATTAACATGCAAATACGTCCTTGCCTTTTAATGAAAAAACACCACAAACAAGACCGTCAAACTTATATTTCGCACCTTGCAAAAAAAATATTTTTTTAAAAAAAAACGTCAAACATTCAAGATGTTGTCAAGCAAGAGATGATCTTCATTTTAACTCTATACTAAGATGAGTGATTTACGCTTTATTC
>NZ_JAFFPZ010000037.1 GCF_016918505.1 Desulforhopalus vacuolatus | reverse complement strand
TTGATCGAAGCGGTGGTGCATTGACCAAGGCCTGCTTTGTTGGTTTGAGTAAGTGTGTTTGTGATGGGACAGCATATCGCCGGGAGCGAAAAGTTACAAAATCCATCGTAACCTCCTTAGAAGATTAGTCTTTTAAGGAGGGCAAACTCGGAATTTCACTTATTTGTCAAGAAAAAAACTTCTCCTTGTAATTTATTTTTTTCTACATGCAAAATCTTAACCGGACACTACTGGGTAGAATTACATCACCATCGGTGGAAAATCAGCACAACAGTAATTCCAGCAATGGTGTTGTAGAGACAAGGCATGCCTTGTCTACACGGTGACGATAAACGTAACGATAACGGTGGAATGACTTGTAACGCATGAAATAAACTGGTAGCAATTCCCGGAATTATGAAGAGCAGATGCAACCGGGATTGGGCAACCTTAAACGGGGGCATAATTTAATCAGAATGATATTATACTCATACAGCGTTAACTACCAGGGGGATTACTGTGACTGGCGAAATCAATTTAATGAAGCTTCTGGCTTCAATGAAGCCAATAATTTTAGATGAAGAATATGTCTTTTGTACAATTAACGGAGCAAAATACGGTGATTATTCTGAGCTATCACCATTAGCGTCATATCTTGAATTTGAAGGTTTAACGCTTTTACTTACCAAAGATAATGCAGAAAAAGCCAATTTGAAATATGAAGGTGTTTTTAAAGGTATCACATTAACTGTTCATTCCAGTCTTGAAGCCGTTGGCCTGACTGCTGCAATATCAAGTAAACTGGCAGAAAAAGGTATCAGCGCAAACGTGATAGCCGCTTATTATCACGACCATATCTTTGTACAAACCGAAAAAGCTGAAATGGCTATGGAGGCTTTGAATGAGTTTGGCAGTTAACACGTTAATCAACAGGAAAGAATCCACTCCATGAGGCGTATACCTGACCCATAAATCAACCTGGCCATCAAGAGATGGGTTCCCTTCTGTTAATACAGCAGGGATGACGCTTATGTTTAGCGCGAACTGGGGAGGGACCTGTAGAACGTCACGATAGAGAAAAACAATGCATTTAAGTTCTACCTCTGGGGCGATGCAGCGACATTTTGAGCTGAAGCCAAATGGGATAAAAAAACTCTCAATCTCTCGTTCTCCCATCTTTTTGGGATGGATTTTTTTTCATAAAAATAGATATATCAATACATTGGCAATATATTTTTTCTGTTGAGCGTGCGTAATGAGAGTATCTCAGGGGCTCACGCACTTGATCCATCAGTTTGAGCTGAGGGTTTGGAGTGAATTTTGGCTTGTTTTCCATCATAGCTGTGATAATATCAAATTATGTGAAAAAAAAGGCCATATACAGGGTGATATCATGGACTTTTTCCACTTAATCCATTGTTAAATGAGACTGCTCTGCGGCCTCATTTAACGGGGCTTGCAAACGAGGATTGCCTGGCCAGGTGTACCGCTGCGTGCTCCACTTAACCACGCAATCAAGCAGAATTCGGTTGTGATTAAAATAAAAAACATTTTAATCACAATCCGGCAGCTTATTGCAAGCCCCGTTATGCTCAATACACATCCTGCTTGAGGTAAGATAAATTTCCGTGGTAATCAGACATTAGGGAACCTTGAATAATCAGTCTTTCGCCCATCTTCTTCGTTACAGTCGAAAATTTATCCTCGCAGGTAAGCGCCAGACTCCGATATCAAACATATAGCTCCGGTAAATTTCCTCCTGTGCCTTGAATATGAACGAAATACAAGATTATTCAAGGGACCCATTAAAATGGGAATTTTATGATAGTGTTTACAAGAACTTCTTATAACAAAGAATAATCATGTTACAATTCAATATAATAGGATTATATCCATAAATATTATTTATTAATCTGAACAAAAGGAGGTTCGAATGAGAAGAACTTTTTATTTCTGTTTTATTATGTTAGTGGCTGGTTTTATGACAACAGGTTGTGCCGTATCGCCCGGTCAGTTTGCTGGTGGCAATTATCAGCAAATCACCTTGAATCCACACAAAAAAGTAAAAGAGGTAACATTTTTAAGACTGACATCTGAGAGTCAGAAGGAAATGATTCAGAAACAAGGGACTGTAGTAATTGGTAAGTCTATCTTTACTATTGATAGTGACGACCTCGATAGTGACACCCTTGAGACTGAGGCAAAGGCTCAGGCAAAAGCTGTCAAAGCTAATGTGGTTTTATTTTCTCAATGTTATGAAGGATTGAAAACAAAAACTAAAATAGAAACACAGAAAAGTGAATTTCAACAAGCAGCAGATGATATCCCTCTGGCTTTAGGCGCAAGCGATAGTGAAACAAAATCTAATTCTTCGACAAATACAACGTACAATTCAGATGAAAGCAGTGACTCTACTACTCAAAAAGGATCAAGTTCATTTGCTTTTGATGGAGCAGCAACACTAGGCGAACTCACTGCATTAATTCCGGGAAACATTGTTCATAAAAAGGTAAATTATGAAGTAAAAGAGTATGAAATCCATGCAATCTTCATACGTACGCCAGCCTATCCAGGGTTAGATTGATCATCGCTAAGGAACAATGGGGTCAGGTATTGAAAAATCATTTTATGTGGCTTAAGATCAGCCTGTGATACTCGTTCAGAACGATGAATATTTGCCAATATATTGCTCTGAATCGACCCTGTTGTTCCTTCTCAAACTCAAGCAACCAGCCATGCCGCCAGCATCGCTTGCTATATGAATCCTCGTGAAAGAAAAGTTCCACAGTCGACTCAAAGTAGATCTTGACCACCATTTGTGCTATTCTATCGGAAACTGCGGGAATGCCAGGCAATCTCTCATACCATTCCTATTAAGTTATACCCCGTTTTGTCTCCTGTTTATCCATTCATGGTTACAAACGACAAAAGGAACCACGAATGGACACGAATAAACACGAATTATTACTGAAAAAACCATAAGAGAATGCCCTTGTGATGGAAATGGTATCACACCTGTTTTCTTCGGTATTGCTGCCAGTTCTTACTGGTGGTGGGAAATATCTTCCGGACGACATGTGATTCCAGATCTTGTGAAGGTTATCTTTAAGATTCTCTTCAAGGTCTGATATCGTCTCAGAATCTACCTCTGCAGCGCCTTTCTTTATTCGCCTTAATATCTCTCATTTCTGAGGGCCTTCCACTTGAATTTCTCCCTTAACATTGGAACGACAGCTTCCCACGTTCAAGATGTTAAGTGCCTCGCAATTCAGGCCATGCCTGATGCCTTTTTTTGATGACAGGTATGTCAAGATACTGCATATTTTTCCCCGAAAGAGACATGGAAAAAATCATCCTGCCTTCACACCCGAACACTACTGGAACTCATGAAAACAAAAAATCAAGGACGCACCTTTTCAATCCGGACAGCGCTTTTGACGTTTTCCATCATAGCCACCTGCCTTACTGCCGGGGTCTCTCTGAGCATGAATTTTTATGTCGACCGCCAATTCGCTGAATCTGCGGCAAAAAACGTTTTTGCAACCATGGCAGAAAAAATCGACGAACATATCCGGGCCATGGATAGCCGTTCAGGCAACATTGTGAACCAACTTACTCGAATCGAACAGCTTATCTCAAAACATGATAAAAAAAATCGGCACCAAAAGCTGGTGCTGCTGACCAGTATCATGAAAAAAAACAAGCTGTTGTATTCAGTATACATAACCTCTCCCGACGGCACTTTCTTCCAGGTGATCAACCCCGAAAGCAATGCCAATATCCGTAAAAACGAAGGTGCAGTATCCCAGGACCGGTGGATTGTCGTTGATATCGATGAACACAACGGGAAAAAAATACGCACCGCCCGTTTCCTTGACCGGAGCCTCGGGGTGAGAACCCTGACACATACCCCGACAACCTTTGATCCCACAAAGCGCCCATGGTATCAGATGGCACTCAAAAACCCCGGTCTGGTCAGAACGCCCCCCTATTTCTTCTCGCCCTTCCCCGCTATGGGCATGAGCTACACAAGAAAACTTGACGGATCAGGGATAGTTATCACCGTAGATATTCTTTTGAATGAACTCAATACCTTGTTAAATAACGAAACTCTCTTGCCCCGCAGCCAGGCAATTATTTTCAACGATGTGGGTACAGTCATTGCCCATAACTCCATGCAGCCAAAGGATCGTATCGGCAAAGAGAGTACACAAACATGGAACCCGGCCGTCATCAGGAAACTGCCCCACCACAAACTCCAGGATATTGCTCTCTCAAAGGATCAGAGGGGAACCATCCAGATATTGGACATAGAAGGAGAGTCGCACTTCGCCTATGTCGAGGAGCTTTCAAAACTCCACGGTGGACGTGAATTCATTGGATTCCTTGCCCCTGTGGCGGATACCCTCAAACCCTATATGAAGGATGTCTACATCGCTATGCTTGCTATCCTGGGGATGCTACTCCTTCTCATACCCCTGATCTGGAAAATGGCCGGGTTCATTATAAATCCCATCAACGCCCTGGCGAGAGAAAGCGAAAAGATTAAACAGAGACGATACAGTGACGTTTCCCTCGTCCCGAGCACCATCAAAGAAATCACGGTCCTCTCCCAGTCCCTGATTTCCATGGCTTCGTCCATCGGGGAACATGTACAAATGCAGCATAATCTGCAGGATTCCTTTATCAGACTTATTGCCGAGGCCATTGATCAAAAATCTCCGTACACCGGAGGACATTGCAAGCGGGTTCCTAAACTGTCGGCAATGATCGCCCAGGCAGCCAGTGATACGCACACTGGTCCCTTAAAAAACTTCGCCCTCGTCGGAGACGAACAGTGGCGGGAGTTTCTTGCATCGGGCTGGCTGCACGACTGCGGCAAAGTGACCACGCCGGAATACATCATGGATAAGGCGACCAGGCTGGAGACGATCACCAACCGGATTCACGAAATCAGAACCCGCTTCGA
This sequence comes from Desulforhopalus vacuolatus, assembly GCF_016918505.1. Taxonomy (GTDB): domain Bacteria; phylum Desulfobacterota; class Desulfobulbia; order Desulfobulbales; family Desulfocapsaceae; genus Desulforhopalus; species Desulforhopalus vacuolatus. Next base: position 18,718 of record NZ_JAFFPZ010000037.1, on the reverse strand, counting down.
AGTGCTGCTGCGTGACGCTGAAATTACCTACTGGAAGACCCTGGCAATGGGCACATGCGATCCCGATAAACTGGCAGACACCCTCCGGGCCACCCAGCAGGAACTCCAGGAAGAATTTGCCTTTGTGGCCGAATGCAATATTGGCAGCGAATTCATGAACCCGGAAAAAATGGAACGCATCAGAACTATTGCTCAAAGAACCTGGATACGCACGTTCGACAACCGCCTGGGACTGAGTCACGTTGAACTGCAACGCTATCCTTCCTCCGCATCCCCTCTCCCCTTCCGGGAACACCTTCTTGCAGACCGGCCCGAGCACATCATCCCGCGCCCCGTGTCCGACAAAGCAAGGGCAGAAGCATCTGGTTTCACCATGGACATCCCCGAAGAGCTCTACAATCAGGGAGAAATCTACAACCTGTGCATCCCCAGCGGAACCCTGACCCCGGAGGATCGCTACAAAATCAACGAACATGTCATCGCCACCATCCGCATGCTCGAAACCTTGCCCTATCCCGCCAATCTGGCAAGAATTCCCGAGTACGCAGGAGCCCATCATGAAACCCTCATCGGGACTGGATACCCCCGCAAACTGAAGGGAGAACAGATCTCCATACCGGCCCGTATTCTGGCCCTGGCGGACGTTTTTGAGGCACTTACGGCATCGGATCGCCCCTATAAAGAAGCAAAAAAACTCAGCGAAGCCGTGAAAATTCTGCATTCCATGGTCAAAGACGAGCATATAGACGCCGATCTTTTCCACCTTTTCCTTTCCAGCGGCGTCTATCTCGACTATGCCAGAAAATTTCTGAAACCCGCACAGATTGATCACGTGGATATCGAAAAATATTTGTGCTAAGAGTCCTCAGAGTGAGGTGGAGCAGTTGCAGGGAAACAGGTTACGCCTGCAACGTTTCTAAATTCTTGACGGTGGATTGGGTACTGGGACAGTTTGAGAATCAAAAGGATGTCGTCCGTAAAGGATAGAGGAAGTTTGTTGCAGCTGGCGTGGAGGTAATGGATGAAAGTCCATGGAAGGAAGTGGTCGGTCAAGTAATATTCGGCGGTGCGAACTTTATATCGGATATACGTTAAAGGCAATTGCAGCACACCTGAAAATCCATTACACTATTGTCAGCAAGATAGTTAAAAAGTGATTTTTCAGCAGGCCTGAATCTGGGCTTATAATATAAATTTTCGAGTTTTTTGTCATCGATTTTTTTTTTATTTTTTGAGTTGCGGGCATCCACCTGTTTTGGTATTTTAATTTATTGTGGGAAAAATCAAAAACTGAGGAAAGGCACATGAATCGTAGGTTTCTTGCGTTAGTATGGAGGTTGTGGTGAATAAAAAAAATAATAAATCAAGATTGCTGTATCAACTGAAAGTTACATTAGTTGGAAGCAAGCCTCCAATATGGAGAAGGTTAATCGTCAAAGACAATACCGGATTGGATCAATTACATTCCATCTTACAGGTAGCAATGGGATGGGATAATTACCACTTGCACCAATACAAAATCGGGAAATCATATTTCGGAATTCCGGACCACGATTTTGATATGGATATCAGAGATGAGCGTTTGGTTTATTTACGGGATATTATTTCAACCCCAAAAGATAATTTTGTTTATGAATATGATTTCGGCGATGGTTGGGAACACAAAGTTATTCTTGAAAAGATTTTTCCTTTGGATTTCTCAAACACACCTGTGGTCATTAAAGGGAAAAAGGCATGTCCTCCAGAGGACTGCGGGGGTATTTGGGGATACTATGATTTTTTGGAAGCAATTAAAAATCCGAAACATGAGGAACATGAATCTATGATCGAGTGGGTTGGTGGAGCATTTGATCCGGATGAATTTGATATGAATATGATTAACAAAGAACTGGATAATCTGAAGTGACACCTTAATTATTACATTAGGGAACAAAAGGGTGAACCGAATAGCAAGGGTCTCCTTCTTTTTAAAGATTGAAAAATTTTTCAATGATGTGCTTTCACTTAACTTTTTTGGAAACCCTTGCTGCCCGTTACCCACACGTTAGCCCGAATAAACGCGCGTTTTCACCAAAGGACCGATTCATGAGATTTCTCTTTTTCCTATTCTGCTTCCTGATTGTTTTGGTCACAAGTTCGGCCGCCGCTGTCGCGCCCAAACATGCGTTGCAACCTTGGGCGGAGAATCCCTGGTACTGGAATTATCATGGAGAAGCCTTGTTACTGTTGGGCGGCAGCGACGACGACAACCTTTTCCAGTGGCCGGAGAAGGAGCTCCTCATGCAGCTCGACCGATTGGCCGCAGCGGGCGGAAATATCATCCGTAATACGATGAGTGACCGGAAGGACAAGGGCCACGAGGTTTATCCATTCAAGCAACTGAAGGACGGGAAGTACGATCTGAACGAGTGGAATGAGGAGTATTGGACGCGGTTCGAGCGCATGCTGCGAGAAACGGCGAAGCGCCACATCATCGTGCAGATCGAAGTCTGGGACCGGTTCGACTATACCGACACTGGCGGCAGCGATCGCTGGCAGATTCATCCCTACAACCCCCAGAACAATATAAATTACACATACGAGCAGTCTGGATTTGCCAGGCGCTATCCCGATCACCCCGGCGCGAACAAGCAGCCATTCTTCTTCACAACACCGAAACAGCGGAACAATAGGGAGGTTTTGACTTACCAGCAGCGGTTTGTGGAGAAGATGCTTGACCACACGCTGCGCTACGATCACGTGCTGTACTGTATAGACAACGAGACCAACGGCGAGGAGGAGTGGGGGAGATACTGGGTGCAGTTCATCAAAGAACAAGCGACAAAGCTAGAGAGTAAGGTCTACGTGACAGAAATGTGGGACGATTGGAACCTGACCGCCGAGAGGCACAAGCGAACATTTGATCATCCGGAATTGTACGATTTCGTTGATGTCTCCCAGAACAACCATAACAAGGGCCAAAAGCACTGGGATAATTTCCTTCACGTCCGCGAGTACCTGTCGAAGAAGCCACGCCCGATGAACACCACCAAGACATACGGGGCCGACGGGAACAAGTTCGGTCATACCGACCAGGACGGCATTGAACGTTTTTGGCGCCATCTCCTGGCTGGCGCCGCGTCCATTCGCTTTCATCGGCCGGTTTCCGGTTTGGGACTGAGCGACAAGGCGGTCGCGTCCATTCGCGCGGCAAGAAAGCTCGAGTCGAAGATCCCCTTGTGGTTGATGAAGCCTGCAAACGAACTGCTGTCTGATCGTGAATCGAACGAAGCATATCTATCCGCGCACGCAGGCATCGCCTATGCCTTGTACTTTCCTGCAGGCGGCAATGTGCGGGTTGATTTTTCCGACGCCAGGGGTTCGTTGGTAGCTCACTGGATCGACATTTCCTCGGGCGAGTGGGGCCCAGTTCAGAATGTTTCCGGGGGTGAGAATACCTTGTTGGCCCCACCCGGACAGGGCAACTGGGCGGCCGCGATCACAATTCGTGAATAGCCAATGGACAATGTGAGCAATCGTTCCTCGCCCAAAATGGGCTGACAAAACGCTGAACCTGACCGGGAACAGGCCGACGAATTGACCGTGTCCTGAAATCACTATCGTTCGCGCCAGCCTGTTCCCGGCGGCTTAGCTTTACCGTTACGGGCTCCATTTAATCACGCAATCAAGTTCGGTTGCGATTAAAATAAAGAACATTATAGATATATATATGGAAGATTTTGATAATCAAAATTAAAGTATAGAATTCAAAAACAGGGTCTCGATGGACGGGAATGTTCGCTATCGAGATTTTTATGATTGTAAATTCATAAATTGCAAATTTACGGGAACAGTATTTGAAAAATGCTTATTCGAAGATTGCACCTTCATAGAATGTGATCTTAGCTTAATAAAACCTAAGTATTGTTCGTTTATTGATGTGAACTTTAAGAATTTATAATTCTCGATTAATAAAATACAATTTAGAGTAAACTGTAGAAAATTTTTACAGGGAATACGGCCAGAAAAGTCATTTTACGCTCCAACCTGTTCTTGCAGCTCATTCCTGATAAAGCTTTAGAGTTCGACATGAACCAGGCTTTAAACTGGGAGCACTTCGGTAAAGCAAAGTATTTCCGACAAAAAAAGCTTTATGAAAAAATCAAACGAATTATCAAGTGTTTTTGTTTGACAGATATTATTCGGCAGGATACATTTTGAGAAGCAGTCTCTTCCAGATTGATGGCAGTTTTTTTTGTTCGAGATTCCACCAGCTAAAATAAATAAAGGGATAGTAAAAAACAACTCAGGAGAAGACAAATGCAAATGCTTCGTTCTCGTCAACAGTTGCACAGCCTGCTGCCAGTAACCTTATTTCTGCTTGCTGCCACCCCTGTATCGGCCAGTATCCAGCAGGACGATGCGCCCGGCAGGAAAATGGCTATCCAGGCCACCAAAGCGAAACCTCTAACACACACCATCACGGCGGATCACAGCACTTTTCCTCAACTGCAGTTCACTCCAGAACAACAAAAGACCTTAAAACCGGAAGATATCACAACAGCCTGTCTCAGCTGCCATAATCAGGCTGCACTGCAGTTTCATCAGACCATTCACTGGACCTGGCGTGACAAGGACGATGCGGGCAATCCAGCAAAGTTCGGCAAAGGTGGAATTTCGGTCAACAACTTCTGAATTAACATTGCAAGCAACGAGGCTCGTTGCACATCATGTCACGCAGGTTATGGATGGAAGGATAAATCTTTTGATTTCACCGACCAGAATAAAGTGGATTGCCTGGTCTGTCACGAAACGACAGGAACCTACAAAAAATTCCCCTCCGGTGCAGGGTATCCTGCGCCCTATATCGAAGACCCTGAGAACCCCGGTCAGCAGAAAGGAGTACTCTTCAAGGGCAACAATAAAATGTACTATGCCCCGGACTGGTCCAAAGTGGCGCAGTCTGTTAGCCGCCCTCAACGCCAGAACTGTGGGACCTGCCACTTTTACGGCGGCGGTGGCGATTCAATTAAGCATGGGGATCTTGATTCCTCTTTAGTCCAGGCAGAGAAAAACCTCGATGTACACATGGGCTCCAAAGAGTCCGGCGGGCAGGATTTTACCTGTGTGCGCTGCCATACCACGACCGGTCACCATATAGCCGGTCGTATCTACGAAAAACCAGCGTCTATTGACCGCAAATCCCTGCTGCAGAATGACCTTGGCGACAAAATCATGTGCGAATCCTGTCATGGTGCACAGCCGCATAAAGCTGGCGGCATGTCTGCCAAACTCAACGACCACACTGATAAGGTCTCCTGCCAGGCCTGCCATATTCCGGCGTTTTCCCGTGCCCAACCCACCAAAATGAGCTGGGACTGGTCTAAAGCCGGCAGTCTTATGGACGGCAAAACAACAGTTAAAAATGCAGACGGCCAAACCATTTTCATGAAAGAAAAGGGGCTGTTTACCTGGGAGAAGAATGTTGTCCCGGAATACTTCTGGTACAACGGCACCCTTGATCACATGACCACCGAGGATACCTTTGACCCGACCAGGGAAGTCTGGTTGAACAGGCCCAAGGGCGATAAGGATGATCCCAACGCCCGCATTATGCCGTTTAAAGTGCATCGGGCAATATCACCTTATGACAAGGTGAACAATACCATGGTCATTCCGCACCTGTTCCCCTACGGCAAAGACGACAAAACTGCATACTGGAAGAATTTTGACTGGTCAGCTGCCATCGTAGAGGGCATGGACTATGCCGGGCAGAAATACAGCGGCGAGTTTGATTTTGTGAAGACAATTTATGTCTTCCCTACAACCCACATGGTAGCCCCTAGAGAACAGGCCCTTTCCTGTGCTGAATGCCACAGCAAAAACAGTCGACTGAAAAACATCACCGATATCTACCTGCCCGGACGGGACAGTTTCAAGCTGGTCGATACCATCGGCTGGTTTGCTGCAGGAGGAGCACTGATCGTCATCTTCCTCCATGGCATAATTCGATTCATATCCAGCCGCAAAAGAAAGGAGGATTAAGCCATGACAGGTAAAATGATTAGAATCTACCTCTACTCCAAATTCGAACGCTTCTGGCACTGGTTTCAGGCGGTGTCCATTATCCTCTTACTGCTCACCGGTTTTGAAGTCCATGGGACAATCAAATTGTTTGGCTTTAAGCAGGCGGTGAACCTGCACAACATTATTGGGCTGACCTGGCTGGGGATCTTCCTGTTTTTCGTCTTCTGGATGTTTGTCACCCTTGAATACCGGCAATACATCCCCACCTCTAAAAAATTATTTGAGGTGGCCAGGCATTATGCCTATGGCATTTTCAAGGGGGAGCCGCATCCCGTGGAAAAATCCCTCAACGCCAAGCATAACCCCATGCAGCGCCTGACCTATCTGGGACTAACAGCCATTCTGCTGCCATTCCAGATGATCACCGGCCTTCTCTACTGGGGCTATAACGACTGGTCAGGTTTAGGACTTTCCTGGATGAGTCTTGAGGTGCTTGCCCTGCTTCACCTTATCGGCGGATTTGCCCTCCTTATCTTCTTCATTATCCATGTCTATATGGTTACCACCGGGCATACCTTAACCGCCCATGTTGCAGCCATGTTTTCAGGATGGGAGGAGGTCCACGAAGAAGAGAACGTCGCGGATTGGGAAAAAAAGACGATTTAACGTGGGGAGCATTTCAGCTCTTAGAGAAATTCTTCAGGTGACAAAGAGATGCTTTTTAAGGGTTCCTTGAATGTGAACGAAATACAAGCTGTTTCAAGGAACCCAAAAGCAGGGAAAACACATCGTTTGACTTCCGTTACAATTATATATGTGTAATATAAGGTGCCAGTAACCAGAATGGGAAACAGTATGGGGTGCATTGCACACCACCACCAAAAGCAGAGAGGACAGAATGCTTCCCTTTATCCAACAATTTTTATCTGAAATCTGGCACATCCTGCAAGAATCGTCTTTTTACATCCTCATGGGAATTCTCATTGCGGGTCTTTTGAAGGTGAGCCTGAATACCAACTTTGTGCTCAGGCATCTCGGTCAGGGACGGGTGAAATCTGTGTTGAAAGCGGCCCTGTTCGGTATCCCGATTCCTTTGTGCAGCTGCGGTGTGCTGCCAGCTGCGGTATCCCTCAGAAAACAGGGCGCGAATCGCGGTGCTACTTCAGCATTTCTCATTGCTACTCCGGAATCTGGCGTAGATTCCATCACCGTGAGCTGGGCGCTGCTTGATCCCATCATGACAGTTGTCCGTCCAGCAGCTGCGCTGATTACCGCAATTACCGCAGGGCTTCTGGAAAATATGCTGTTCTGGGAAAAAGATCAAAAGAAGGATCTGAAAGTTGACCTGAGCTGTCCCCTTGATGGATGCTGCAGCGGTGTCGACTGCCCTCCGGAGGAACACAAACATCACCATACAATGGTTGAGAAGGTAAAGTATGGCCTCAAGTTTTCCCTGACCAGTGTCTGGGGAGATATTGCCATGTCATTTTTTGTCGGAGTAATAATCGCGGCGTTTATCTCCGTCATTATTCCGGACTCCTTCATGACCTCTTTCCTCGGCGGCGGTTTCAGCTCCATGATGATTATGCTGGTGGTGGGAATTCCACTCTATATCTGCGCCACAGCCTCTACTCCGGTGGCGGCGGCATTAATTTTGAAAGGAGTCAGCCCCGGAGCTGCGCTGGTCTTTCTGCTCGTCGGTCCGGCCACAAACCTGACCTCTCTCTCCGTACTGCTGAAAGTTCTTGGGAAGAAAAGCACTGCACTCTACCTGACAGTACTCTCCGTATGTGCCGTTATTTTTGGTCTGGCTGTAGATTACCTCTATGCCAGTCTGGGAATCTCTCCACAAGCGGTTGTCGGGGCAACGACAGAACTGCTTCCGCAGTGGCTGGAACTGCTGAGCATGGCCATCCTGCTGGTCATCTCGGTGAAACCGCTGTGGTATGGAATCAGAGCAAAACTCCCTCATAAAAAACAAACCGGTCCAACCACATTCATCAGCGGCTTCCCTGATATTTCCGGCCGGAGTGCCAATGACCATGTATCCGACAGCAGCAGCTGTGGCTGCGGACATCGGCATTGACGGCTTTTAAAAAAATCAACTCCGTGCCTTTTCTCTCCCCTGGACAAAGGCACGGACAGATCGGCTGATATCATCTTCATTCGTCATCCAGGAACAGACGCTGATACGGATAACCTCCCTTCCAGCCCAGAATGCTCCGCCAGCCCAGCACTCCCCGGATCGCTGAATATTCTTTATTGTCCTCAGTGTTACCGGGTCTTCCTCACAGGCAACAACCACCTGATTGTACACGACATCGTTGAGGATCTCGAACCCCTCAGCCCTGAGCTCTTCGGCAAATTGTACCGTCCGCAGATGAAGACCGTAAACCAGTTCATCCACCCCTTCTCTTCCGAGATACTTCAGAGTCGCCCAGAGGTCTACAGAGCGTGCCCGTTTCGACATCTCCGGGGTATAAAACATCCCGCTTCTGTTTTCACCGTCGCCCATAAAGGAACCGGAGGCATGGAGTGCCGCTTTCAGGGCTTCTTCATCCGTGCATAAAACAATGCCGTTTTCATAGGGGGTGTTGAGAGTCTTATGTCCGTCGAGGGAGAAGGAGTTGGCCCGTTCGATGCCCCGTGTGAGATGTTTCAGCCTGCCGGACGCCGCCGCCCAAAGACCAAAGGCACCATCAATATGTATCCACGCACCTGCTCTCTGTGCTCTTTCGCAGATCTCTGCAAAAGGATCAAACGCGCCGGAGCAGAGGTTGCCCGCCTGCAGGATGAGAATCGTCTTCTCATCAAGTTCCGGAACATCTGAGGCCTTCATCCGCCCTTCTGCATCCGTATCAACCCACTCCACCGTATCAAGACCAAACCCCAGCAGCGCGACGGCTTTGCTCACCGTCGAGTGCGCCTCTCTTCCAGCTACAATGCGTATCCGGGGAGCGCCGTAAAAGCCTTTTTTATTGATATCCCAGTTGTTCCTGGCAAAAATTCGATACCGCCCGGCGGCAAGTCCGCAGAGGATGGCAAGAGAAGATCCGGTGACAAACCCGGCAACGGTGCTTCCTGGAAGGCCAAGCAGATCTCTCAGCCAGCCCTCGCAAATTGTCTCCAGTTTTGAGGCGAGGGGGGACATCTCATACAGGGCGCAATTCTGATCCCAGCAATCCGCAAGCAACCGTGCCGCCAGCCCTGCGGGAATAACACCGCCATCCACAAAGCCGAAAAAACGCCCGCCCGTCTGCGCTACGGTTGCCGGAGAACCATATCTGTGAAGCAGTTCCACTATTTCAGCGGCATCTCCAGTAGATACGGGGAATTCCTCAACGAAATTCTTCAGTCCGGCAAGGGCCTCTTCACTGGGAAAGACATTCCTTTCGCGTACTTCATCCATATAGGAGAATGCGTAATTCTGCGCCTGTCTGAAGATCTCTTTTCTTTTCATTTCCTGTTGCATTTTATCGCGTAAAGACAAGATCGTTCTCCTTTCCAGAAGTTTGTCTGATAAACTTCTGGTTCACTTTTTTTAAATCAGGGTGCCTTGAAGAGCCTTCTCTTTCCTCTTCACGTTAAACCGACGGGAAAATGTTAGAGTTTCTCTGCCAGAACGGCATCAAGGAGAGCAACGAGTTTCCGTATTTTTACCGGATCAAGCGCATCCGGATGAGGTGGAGTAAATTGCTGCGAATCATTGTCATAATACTTCCCTGATGCATCAGAGAATTCATCTGACAAGGCCGCACGACAGAGGATATCTGCACCAATTTCCAAGTCAGAATCTACCCCATAGGCACTTTTTATCAGCTTGCGTCTCAGCATGGAGGCAGGATTCACTGTAATAACAGCCGTGCCTCTGCCTTTGAGCTCCAAAGCCATCTCCCGTGACCACATGGTGAGTGCGAGTTTGCTTTGCGCATAAATCCGACCATCGGAAAGACTGCTCTCTGTGCTCACAAGGGCTTCGAAATCAACTGAAGACTGAGCAGCGGAGGAGCTGTTGACCACGCGACCAGTTGTACCCAGCAGAGGCAGAAGCCTTCTCGTCAATAAATATGGTGCATAAACATTGACTGCAAAGCGGGTATCAAGACCGTCAACGGAGGTGCGCTTCGGAACACAGTAAACACCGGCATTGTTGAGCAGCGCATCAAGTTTGTCATGTTTTGCAATAACGGCTTTTGCGAAAGTTTTCACATCGGCAAGACGGGATAAATCTGCAAGGTAACTTTCAACCCGGCCTTCTCCTCCCATGTCAGCGAGCATTTGTTCCGTGGCAGCCAGCTTTTTCGGATTACGCCCGTGAATGAGAACATGATGTCCGGTAGAAAAAAGCATCTTCGCCGTTTCACGACCAATCCCATTGGTAGAACCGGTAACAAGAATAATTTTCTGCATGGTTTCTTTTCTCTCCAGAATTGCAATGACACACTGTTCAAAAGTCCGCTGATTTTCCATCTCAAACTTAAAAACCCGTTTCATTCACAACGACAAAGCGTCTGGCGGCCGGGTTCTCCGGGTGACATGTTCAAGGTTTCCCAAAAAGTACCTGTCAGGAATCTACCTTATGGTACAGGGTACAGCATTACATGTCACAGAGCCCTGGTAAAGCTCCTGATTTCTCTTTTTGCCTCTGCTTTTTATTCAAGGTACCCCCTACGGAAATCTTTTGCTTTTTCCTGTCTCCCGTCTCCCGTCTCCCTTTCCCCACCCCTGCCTTTGAATCCGCCAATACAAAATGCAAATGGTATAATAAATAAACCTGACAGAAAATACCCAATAAAAAAGGTGGAACCGTTACGGTCCCACCTTTTGTATCCGACATTTTCTGACACCTGCCCCGTCAGTGAACAAACAACAGAATCGCAGCTCCGAGCAGAACCCGGTAAACAGCAAAGGGAATCAAACCGTGTTTCTTCAACCATTCCATGAAAAATTTGATCACGACAAGAGCAACAATAAAAGAGACCACCGTGCCAACTGCTAATGCGCCCCACTCTGCGGCGTTATAGTCCAGTCCCGTTTTCAGAAGCTTGTACACCGACGCCCCCATGATGGTGGGAATACCAAGGAAAAAGGAAAATTCGGCAGAAACAGTGCGGGTTAATCCGCAGAACATGCCACCGGCAATGGTAGACGCCGAGCGCGACATCCCCGGCCACATGGCGAGACACTGAAAAAAGCCGACAATAAGCGCCTGTTTCATGGTGATATGATCAGAGTCTTTGACGAAAGGTTTGCCAGCTCTCTTCTCCGCAGCGACCATCAGCACAGCTCCCACTATCAGGGCAAGAGCAACGCTCTTCGGATTAAAGAGATATTTCTCCAGGAACTCGTTGAGGAAAACCCCCAGTACCACCGCCGGAATAAAACCAAAAATAATTTTTTTCCACAGGGTAATCTTTTGCAGCAGATCTTCATGCTCCTTTTCCCTGTCTCCGCGAAAAGAGGGAAAGATCTCCCTGCGGAAAAAAACAACCACAGCGAGAATAGCACCAAACTGGATTACGATGTCAAACATCGCCTCAAATCTGCCCTCAAAACCGTAATACATATTGGCAATGATCAGATGCCCGGTGGAGGAGACCGGCAGGAACTCCGTCAGCCCTTCAATGATTCCCAAAATAATTGCTGTCAACCACATCTCTACATTCCTCTCAAATGGATATTGTTTTTATCAGGCCTTCGCTTTCTGCCTTTTGCTTTTCCCTGCCCCTGCCCCTGCTTCCCATCTTTCCCGCTTTTATTAAACAAAATCTTTGTTCTCAAATCTTTTTTGCCTTCCTTCGCGTTCCTTCGCGTTCTTCGCGGTAAAAAACTGTCTTTCCGCCTTTTGCTTTTCCCCGTCTCCTGTCTCCCGTCTCCTGCCTCCTTTCTTTTAACGCTCTATACCATCCCGAGCCTCTACACCCTGCCCGGCGTAGTAATGTTTCACTTCCTGCATTTCTGTGACAAGATCTGCCTCCTCAATAAGCCAGTCTGGGGCATAGCGCCCGGTGATGACCACTTCTGTATCAGGATGACGCCCCCGCAGAACCTGAAGTATCTGCTCTTTCGTAATAAGTTTGAAGTAGAGGGCGATGGTAAGCTCGTCAAGAATGACCATCTGATATTCACCACTGGCAAGGAATTTCCCACACCGTTCAAGACCCGCCTCTGCCGCATCCACATCCTTCTGATCCGGGTTCCGGTCCAGATAACAGCCCCTGCCGAGTTGTTCTATGAGAATATTATCAAGTTCCCCTGCAATTTGTGTCTCGTGATACGCCATGTCCCGTACAAACTGTCCTATATAGATTTTCATGCCAGCATAATGAGCGCGGACAGCAAGCCCGAAAGCAGCTGTCGATTTTCCTTTTCCATTCCCGGTATAGACGTGTATGTATGCCATTTTATTTCCTTGTTTTTAGAAGTTTCACATAAGGCTACCTTGAATAATCAGTCTTTCGCCCATCTTCTTCGTTACAGTAAAAAATTTATCCTCGGAGGTAAGTAGATAAGCGCCAGACTCAGATATTAAGAACACCGGTGATGGACGGTAAGCCGATATAAGAGCCTTCCTATTAAATTTCCTGTTTATCCATTCGTATTTACAAACGACCAAAGAAACCACGAATGGACCACGGAAGACACGGAAAGCACGGAATATTAGAGCGTAAAACGCTCAACCCCGACTTTCGGATACTCCCAAAGTTGATTAATAATCCTGGTTTTAAATTTGTTACTTTGAGGTAATTGATGTTTTCCGTGTCCTTCCGTGGTTTCCGTGGTTTCCGTGGTAGCAATTCAGTATTCGGATACAAACGTTTTCGTTTAATGCGTTGTCCCTGTTCGTGAATACGGAAATCTTTTGCTTTTTCCTGCCTCCTGTCTCCCGTCTCCTTTCTCCCGTCTCCCGTCCCCCTGCCTTTAAATCCGCCATAATTTACTGAAGCGTTTTACGCACAACCGAAGTTGAAACCAGCAGACAGACAAGGGCAATTACTGCCATGGCCCCTATATGCTGCCAGACGATGAAGGCAGGCATCGCCTTCATAAAAAGGCCTTCGGCAATAATAATATAATGGGTAAGCGGGATTCCCTGGGCGATATATTGCAGAATCTGCGGCATATTGGCTATGGGAGTTGCAAAACCAGAGCAGAGAATAATCGGTACAATTACAGCAAAGCTGCCCAGTACCGCCTGCTGCTGAGTAGCCGCAAGAGCCGACACCACCAGCCCCATTGAGGCAATGGCTATGGTAAAAATCAGCAGACCTATCTCAAGCAGAACGAAAGACCCCAGGAGAGGAACATGGAAGATAAACACGGCAGCGGCAATAATCGCATTGGCCAGAGCCATCCCGATTACAATCGAAGGCGTCATCTTTGCGAGAATGATCTCCCATGAACTGCAGGGGGAGACAAGAAGCTGGTCGAAAGTCCCCAGCTCCCGTTCTCTGGCAATGGAAAGCGCGGTAAGAATAAAAGTGATGAGCAGGCTGATGATTCCGGAGAGTCCCGGTACCACATACCACTGATAGGTGAGATTCTCATTGAACCAGTGGCGGACCACGGTGGGATCAGGGACTTTTATTTCCGGATGCAGTACCTGCGCAAATTTCCCTGCAATTTCCTGTATATACCCGGCGGCAACCTGCGCAGAATTGGCCCTGCGTCCATCCGAGATAAGCAGTAATTTCCCCTGTCCGCCACCGTCAATTTTGCGCGAAAAGTCTGCAGGAAAAACCACAGCGAGAATGCTGTGGCGCATGTTTATCTCTTCCCGCAATGCACTCTCGCTGTACACAGAACGCATCTCTTTAATAAACGAGGCGCGGGACAGTTGAGCAATAAATCGCCCTGCTTGACTCCCGTTATCCTTATTATATACGGCAATGGAAATATTGTTCACTTCCAGAGTAACGGCATAGGCAAAGACAAAGAGTTGCACCAGCGGTGGTATAATAATGATCAGCCGCGTTTTTTTATCCCGCATGATAGAGAGGAACTCTTTTACGACCTGGGCTCGAAGAGCCGGAGTAAGAAAGGTTTTCATTTCTCTGGTACTCCTCTATTCTAAACGTGTCGGCGTTTTCAACTTCGCCAGAAACATCATCACCGCACCAATGAGCAGCATAAAACCTATATTGGGCAGGAACAGAGACCATACATCGCCTGCGATAAAGACAGTCTGCAATCCAATAATGTAATATTTCACCGCCAGAAGTGCCGTAAACCATTGAATGACAGTGGGCATGGAATCGATCTCAAAGAGAAAGCCGGAGAGGAGAAAGGCTGGCAGGAAGGCAGAAAGCAGGGCCAGGACACTGGCAATAAACTGATTTTTCGCCAGGGTGGATATCAACAGTCCCTGGGCAAGAGCAGGCAGCAGGAAGGCAGCAGAAAGGCTCAACAGCGCAAACCACGAACCGCGCATCGGTACATTGAAAACCCATTGTGCAAGACCCGCAGCAAAGAGAGTGGTAATCAGGCCGAGAATAAAATAGGGCAGCATTTTACCAACGAGGATCTCCGCACTGCGGGCCGGAGTAGAGAGAAGTGCCTCCATGGAACCGCGCTCCCACTCCCGGGCGATAACAAGGGCGGTGAGAAGAGTACCGATCATGGTCATGACGATGCCAATGGCACCGGGAACCAGGAAATTTTTACTCTCCACATCGGGGTTGAACCATACGCGGCTGGTAATGGCAACAGGCGAAGCGGCAAGACCCGAAACGTGGGAAGCAACCCACGTCGACACCACCATGCGGGCGTAGTTACTCACAAAAGCGGCTGTATTGGGCTGGGAGGCATCGGTCACAATATGTATCAGCCCGTCAATATCGCCCGAGGCCAGTTTCTGATCAAAATCTCCGGGTATCTCCACAAAACCGTTAATTTCGTTGGCAATGAGCGGATCGACCACCACCTTCTTATTGCGCACGACAGTTACCTTGAAATATTTTGTTCCGGTAAAAGCGGCGGCGAGAGAAGCAGCGCGGGTGCTGGTGGACTTCTGCACGAGGGCAATGGGTATCTGCTTGATATCAAGAGAGATGGCCGTACTGAAAAGAATCAAAAGAAGCACCGGCAGAACGAAAGCGATAGCGATTGCAGCGGGATCACGCACAATCTGCAGAGACTCTTTGCGCATGAGAGCCATAAGGCGAATGATATTCATATCTGTTGTTCCTCCTGCTGTTTAATCAGGTGGATAAACGCCTCCTCCATGGTCGGTTCTTCAGGTCCCTGCTGCGCTCCTTTTTTCAAGGCATCCGGGGTATCGAGGGCTATAATTTTTGCGGCATACATGAGGCCGATGCGGTCACAGTATTCGGCCTCCTCCATAAAATGGGTGGTTACCATTACGGTCATCCCTTTGGAAACAAAGCCGTTAATATGGGACCAGAACTCGCGGCGGGTAATGGGATCGACCCCGGAGGTCGGTTCATCAAGAAAAAGGACCGGCGGACGGTGCATGATGGCACAGGCCAGCGCCAGACGCTGCCGATACCCCAGAGAGAGTTTTGCCGGATCGCTGTTCAAAAAAGGCCCGAGGGAGAAGGCATCAATCACCTCTGCAATGCGTTCCTTTTTTACCTTGCCGGAAAGTCCATATACTCCCGCAAAAAAATCTAAATTTTGTTTCACAGAGAGCAGGCCGTAGAGGGAAAATTTCTGCGCCATATAGCCAAGGGACAACTTGGCTTTTTTGCTGGCATTCAACAGCTCATGCCCCCCTACTGTCGCTGAGCCTTCAGTAATGGAGAGCAACCCGCAGAGCATCTTGAATGTTGTTGATTTCCCGGCACCGTTTGGCCCCAGCAGGCCGAAGATCTCTCCCCGCCCAACGGCAAAAGAGACATTGTCAGTGGCGGTGAAATTCCCAAATTTTTTGGTGAGATGATCACAGGCAATTATATTTGTTTCACTGCCCGTCACCTCCGGCATTTTCTCGGCAATACGTGAGCGTCTGGAAGAAGAACCGCCGAGAAGATCAATGAAAGCGTCCTCAAAACGAGGGGGAACCGCTTCAATTTTACCACCGAGGCTGGTAGCAAGTTTCCCAAGCTCCTCAGGGGAGCGCCCTTCATGAAGCACTACTCGAATAGATTCCCCGTGTACCACTGCATCCGAGATAAAGGTTTGTTCCATTAAATCAGCAAGCAGTTTCCGTCGTTGTGTCACTATACCGCGCAACAGAAAACTTCGTCCTTCCAGGCGGTCTGTGAGTTTTTTTGGTGCCCCGGAGTAGAGGACTTTCCCCTCACTGAGAAGGAAGACACTGCTGCAGCGTTCCGCCTCGTCAAGATAACTGGTCGCCCAGACCACCGCCATTCCGCCTTTAAGGAGGTCTTCCACCATCGCCCACAGGTCCTGACGACTCACGGGGTCAACTCCGACACTGGGTTCATCCAGCAGCAGAAGTTTGGGACGTGCCATAAGTGCGCAGGCCAGCCCGAGCTTCTGCTTCATCCCTCCGGAGAGGCGGCCGGCGAGACGGCCGGTGAATTTTGCCAGGCGGGTAAGTCGCAGCAGCGTCGCAAAGGTCTCCGCCTGCTTCTTCCTCGCAACACCCCTTAAATCGGCATAGAGCTGAAGATTCTCCTGCACAGTAAGATCCTCATAGAGGCCAAACTGCTGCGGCATATAGCCAATGTCATCGGCCAGGCTTTCGTTATCATCTGCGGAATCGTGCCCCACCACCACAGCGCGGCCAGAGGCGGGGAGAATGAGCCCGGCCATTATCCGCATCAGGGTTGTTTTTCCCGCACCATCCGGGCCAACAAGACCAATAAGCCTGCCAGCGGGGATACTCGCAGAGACACCGGCAACCGCCTGAACCGAGCCGAAACGTTTGGTTACTTCACTCAGCTCAACAACCGTTTCACTTGTCATTCGGACTCTCCGCCGGTTGCAATGCAATGGTCACCGGCTGACCCTGGTTGAGTTCTTTGTCGGCATCAGTGACAACAATCCGCATCCTGTAGACCAGATCACTGCGCAGCTGGGTCGTCTCAACGGTTTTGGGAGTAAACTCGGCAACACCGGAGATAAAGCCAATATGGCCATGGTAAATTTTAGGGGAGGCATCCGTCGTAAACGTAACTTTCTGCCCCTGCTTAATACTGCCGAGGGTGGGCTCGCCAACATAGGCACGCAGATAAAGAGGATCTCGCAGGGCGATACTCAACACCGGCGTACTGCTGTTGACCATGGCGCCGGGCTCAAAAATACGCGCATCAACTACCCCGTCGGAGCTGGCATACAGTTTGACATCTTTGAACGCGGTCTCAGCAGAATCCCGCTGTGTCTCCGCTACTTTCACCTGCGCCCGGGCCGTTTCGATAGTTTGACTGCGAATCCCCTCTTCCAGCATGGAGAGTTGCGCGCGGGCAACGGCAAGGGAGGCGCGGGCCTCATCTTTTGAGGCCTTCCCGCTGTCGTAATTCAGTGCACTTGTCGCACCGGAGGATATTAATTTCTTCTGGCGTTTAAAAGAGCTGTCTGCATTGGCAAGCGCAGCTTCGGCTCGTTTTACCTCGGCGCGCGCGGAGTCGATCTCCTGAGAGCGGTAACCGGCCAGCAGCTCCTCCAGTTTGGCTTTGGCAAGGTCAACCTCGGCACTGGCGGTACTCAAGGTATTGCGGAACGTGATATCGTCGAGTTCGGCCAGCAGCTCGCCCGCCTTCACGTTGTCACCCTCTTCCCTGTAGACTTTTTCAAGGCGACCGGCCCGGCGGAAAGCAAGGTTGACTTCACGAATATCAACATTCCCATAAATTGTGGTCTGCACCTCGAGGTTCGGCTCGTCGCTTTTGTGAATGAAATAGAGCGTTACGATAATTGCCAGAAGAAGGAAAATAGGGATAATTTTTTTCATGGACCGTTTTGGGAGAAATCAGGATGTTTTAGAGAAACGGAAGAAGCTCCGCAGAGCCTTCCCCGGATATGTACGGGCATACTTGAAAAGTATTGTCTAACATACCCTTTATGTTAACAAATTTTACAAATTTTCGTCATTTTTCACCTTCCTTCGCGTTCGTCGCGGTAAAAAAGGTCAAAATCCGGGACTCCTGCTGAAACCGGGGAGGAACTGGTCTCGAATGCTTTCTGACAGATTGAGTCTCTGCCATAATCCCATGAGACTTCACAGCCGTTCTGAGGGCTTTCTTCAAAATTGATACACATGACAGCGCCTCTGTTCACTCTTTTTTCAACGATGGTGAGCTGTTTTACTGGAAAAAATATTGCCACACAAGTTCCCGTCCCGCATTTTTGTATTTTACCTCAAATTGGTTTGAAAGAAATGTATTAAAGGCTTGATTTTGTGTGGACGCTGCCACTTGTTTTTTTACAGCCAGTGATATTAAAAATCCCTTCACATATTCAGGACTCAGCAATATTTGACCTTTATTTTCTATAAATGTTTGAAATTTCCTTACCAGTTATTCCCGGCGTAAAACATTGTAAGTAGCTGTAATTGTTACTATTAAACCTTCAGGGTTTACGGAAAAAGATCGTAACCTAATAACTCACCATTCGCGTAAAATTATTTCAATTTATTCTTTTTTTTGATTAACTGCCGAGATGACTACTATACCAAAAGTTTTAACCGAAAGAATTGATGATTTTGTCCTGCTGATTGGCCTTCTCAAACGAATGGGTGTGGTAGAGCTTTTTGATGCTCATCTCCCACGCCATGGGCATCATCAAG
>NZ_JAFFPZ010000036.1 GCF_016918505.1 Desulforhopalus vacuolatus | reverse complement strand
GAATAAAGCGTAAATCACTCATCTTAGTATAGAGTTAAAATGAAGATCATCTCTTGCTTGACAACATCTTGAATGTTTGACGTTTTTTTTTAAAAAAATATTTTTTTTGCAAGGTGCGAAATATAAGATACTACTCAAGTTTTGAATGCTTTTGCTGCCAGAAATATCACAGCAACAGCAGATCAGACACTTAAAGAGATCGCTGAAGCCAACAATTCAGATCCCCATGCCCTCTTTGAAATTATCCATGGAGTTGCCCTGGCGCATTGACCTGCAATCGGGCACTTATGGGTACCCTTATGAAGAGTCTCTCATACCATTTACATTTTGTATTGGCGGATTCAAAGGCAGGGACGGAAAAAGGGAGACAGGGAAAAGCGGAAAGACCTTTTTTACCGCGAAGAACGCAAAGGAACACGAAGGAAGGCGAAAAGCGAAAGACTGGATAACCAACGAAACACAATAAACATGCGAAAAAAGGAGGAAAGCATAAAAAAGACGGAAAGACAAAGACTGGATAGCAAAAAAAGATGTCCACGCAGTCGCGTTTTCTGGTCAGGAAAAAATGTAATTTGTATTATAGTGAGACTGGAATGAAGGGGGGAAAATCATTTGTTCATTTGACAATGAACAATGTCCAGAGTAACTTTTGAACAAAGGGAACTTTGAATAAACTTTTTGATTTTTCAGGCTATTGTTTTCGACCGAAGATTTTACGTACCAGGCGTTCCTGGGGATGCGCAGATACGCGCTCGCTGAACGTAACGTGTTCGCTGTGAAATGTATTACTGGCGTAAAACACAGGTATCAACACCAACAACAAGGAGGAAGATATGAAAAAAAGTAATATGTTCGCAATTGTATCGGTGTTCACTCTTATTTTATCTGCTCATGCTTTTGCGGGTGATACCCATAGTGGCCGAGCCGTTGGAGAATCAACCGAAGCTGTTTCTCATGCCGGTGCAAGCGTCGCACACGGTACAATGGCTTCAGGGCAGGTTACATCAGCCGCCTCTGCTGTACCTCTGGCTGTTGTTGGTTCAGCAGGAGCTGTTGCTGGTTCAATAGGAGAGGCCAGCACAGAGATAGCAAGAGATTTGATGGAGGCCGCAACAGCACCTGTCGGCACTCCTCTTGAAATAACCGAGGAGTCAGTTATCACAGGTCCAGCTCCAAACAAGGCTCTGGATCCTAAAAAGTGCCAGAAAGAATGATAAAAAGGAGAAAAAATGAAACGTATAAAACGGCTTCTCCTTTTATTGTTTGTCTTTCTTTTTCTCTTGTCTGGAAATGCTGCTCTTGCAGGAAGTAGTCAGGCAGACGGTGAACAACATCTCAAACCAGAGGAGATTATAAGTTTTTCCAAAAAGGTTGAAAAAACTTTAGCCCAAAAAGGTGCCAGAGTTGCAATAATTGGGCGCGTTGGCAGGCCACGGAATAAATTGCCTGAGGGCCTGAGTTTTACCCATACTGCTATTGCTGTATATTCTCAAATTACAACTGCGGATGGGAGAAAGATCCCTGGATATGCAATATACAACTTGTATCAGAGGGCGGACGAGCCAGATGTCAGTGATCTGATACAAGACTTCCCGGTAGATTTTTTCTCCGGCGTCGATATGCTGGAAGCAGGTCTCATTATCCCTTCTCCAGAGTTGCAGAAAAGATTGCTGAAAGTTCTGGCTTCTCCGACATACAAAGAATTACACAATCCACACTATTCTGTTATTGCCAATCCCTTCACTCTGGGATTACAGAACTGTACAGAATTTGTGCTTGATGTATTAACGGCGGCAATCTATGAAACTAATGATATAAAAATCATTAAAGCTAATGAAAAAGCATATTTTGAGCCACAACCTGTAAACGTTAATCCCGTAAAGATTTTCTTTGGTTCGATGTTTAGCGCAGATGTTGCGACGTCTGATCATCCAGACTCTCCGGTAATGGCAACATTTACTACCATCGGTAATTTTTTAAAGAAATACAATGCAGCATCGGATATTTTAATTGTTAAACCTGATGTAGAAGGTGTGAAATAGCAGCATAAAACCTGGGAAAAAGGGTGGGGAGCCTGCTCCCCACCCTTTTTTTATTGTAATACCATTTACATTTTGTAACCACGAATCCAGATGGGCCGATAAGCAGAAACAATACATTGCCACAGTACTCATGCAGTTTGCTACCACGGAAAACACGGAAGGACACGGAAAACATCAATTACCTCAAAGGAACCACAAGGGCATTCTTTTATGGTTTTTCCAGTAATCCATGGCCCGGCGTGTTCAGCACCGCCATGGCGCAGCCCACAATCTGATACACCTCATCTTTCAGTAATAATTCGTGTTTATCCGTGTCCATTCGTGGTTCCTTTTGTCGTTTGTAACCATGAAGGGATAAACAAGATACAAAACGGTGCATAACTTATACCATTCCTATTAAGTTGTGACCGTACTAAATGCCATTTTCACTTTCTATTGGCGAATTCAAAGGCAGGGGAATGGGAGACAGGAGAAAGGAGACGGGAGACAGGGAAAAGCAAAAGACGGAACAGCAAAAAACTTTTTGCCAACGAATAAAATCTCTAATCATGCGAATAAAGGCAAAAAACTTTAAAAAATATTTTAAAATTAAACAGAGAATTGCTGTTGTTCTATCTTTACTCGCATCCTCTGGTTAATACAAAATGTAAATGGTATTAATGGGAATTAAGTAATCAATGCAGAAAGAGAGTCAATACAACAATTTACGAGGAATTATGAGAAAAGCAGAGAAAGTCGAAATCATTATCGTGGGCAATGAGATTTTAACGGGCGATATTTTAGATACGAATACAAACTGGTTGTGCAGACTGGTGCATGGACGTGGTGGCTGTGTTACACGGGTAACAGTGGTTCCGGATCTCCTTGAGGTTGTCTCGGAGGCAGTTCGTGAGGCTGTATCAAGAAAGCCAGACATCCTTTTCACCTCTGGCGGATTAGGACCGACCTCAGATGATTTAACCCTTCAGGCTGTGGCTTTGGGGACAGATCGTGAAGTCGCCCTGCATGATCAGGCCCTTGAGATGGTGAGAGAACAGTATGACTTTTTCTTTGAGCAGGGCATCATGCAGCAGGGTGGTTTGAACCCGGCTCGGCAAAAGATGGCCTGTTTACCCCTTGGCGGAGAGCCGCTTGAAAATTCTGTAGGAACCGCCCCGGGAGTTTTCCTGCAGGTAGAACACACGGCAATTATAAGTGTCCCCGGTGTGCCTTCTGAATTGAAGGGAATTGTTGAGCACTCTTTACAGGCATTTCTTGATCAGGCTTTTGGTGAAGGAAAGGCAATGTTGCGATGTGCTGTCGTGATGTGTAACGATGAGTCTGTATTAGAACCGGTACTGATCCGTATCGTGGAAAAGTATCCTGAAATTTACACCAAATCTTTGGCGACAACTCTGGGCGAGAATCCAGAGATGAATATTATCATGAGCATTTCCGGCACAGGTGAAAGGGAAGAACTCCTGGAAAAAGCTTTTCAGGAGCTTTGTGACGGCATTGGAGGGCTTGGCTTTTCAGTAAGAATAAAAACATAATCGCCCATCTTTTCTCCCTTTTCTACGATTATTTTCCCAGGGGAGAGGGGGAAAAGAGTTCCTGCCCTCCGAAAAATATGCTAATGAATACTTCAACGGAATGTATTTGGCAGAGTGTTGAAATGCGCAAAAAGAACTCCTCCCGGGGACATCGGTTGCCTGGTCAGACTTTGGGCAACAGGTGCGCATTCCATTTCATAGCACCGCCATGCCCCTCAGAAAAATATGTCCGCAAAACGAAAGGATCTCTCGATCATCCACAACAGGTATAGTGCAATGATTCGACTTCTCTCACTTGCGTTACTTCTCGTACTCTCGGTGATTCCGATACACGCTCGGGATATAATGATTTTTTCCACGTATCCGGATGCTGACACTCCCAACATTGTTCTCGCGCGAACAGTCATGACAGAGGTCTACAATCGCCTGGGTTTTGACGTCGAGATACGATATCTTCCCGGATACAGAATGTTCAGAACAGCGAACAATGGTGATGTGGATGGAGTTCTTTTCAGTGTCGCAGATATTGAGACGTCCTATCCCAATTTAATCCCGATACCCACCCCTGTTTTCTCTTCGCAAATGTGCGCCTTTACCAAAGAAAAATCAATTATAATAAATAATTGGGACAGCCTTCAAAACTACCAAATCGGTTATGTGAGGGGATTTTCGTTGGTGGAAAAACGTATAGAAAACATGCGGACCGAAGCTTTGGATGAACAGGAAAATATGATGCGGATGCTCGCAAGCGGTAGAATTGATGTCGCGGTCGACACCTTTTTGACCGGCGTATTCACGATACAAAAACTGGGACTTCAGGGGATTAAAGCGACACATCCCCCTCTGGAATACTTTTCTTCGTTTCATTATCTGCATAAAAAACATGCAGATATGATCCCAAAGGTTGAACAGATGTTGTCAAACATGGAAAAAGAAGGGGCGATTCAGGCCATAAGAAACAGAGTTATAAAAAAGATGCTGGACGAAAAATAATGCGTTCTATCAAGACGATTTTAATTATGAGTTTGAGTGCAGTCATTCTGTTTGTGGGATTCTCCACGGCCATGGTCTATTATTATCATGCATTAAAAACAGAAAAGTCCGTTATGGATCAATTTATTCATACTGAATTGACCATTTTCCCAGATGAAATCTCCCGACATCTCTGGAAATATGACCTGAACGGAGTGAGGGCCTTATGTCAGGAACACTTGAGAGATAATCGTATACAATCAATTAAAATTATTGATGAAAAACAAAATATTGTCTTCCAAAAAGGTGATCCGAACCAGGTTTATTCTCTCTCTTTTATAAAGGAGATCCAACATAATGATATAAAAATTGGGACGATAGCTCTCTCCTTTAATGATTCAGAAAGAGTACAGCTCGGAAAAAATATTTTTACTACCGCCTCCTTCATAGTATTTTTTATTGTGTGCACAGCTATTGCTGTGGTGCTGTTATTGATAAAATTTCTTGTAACCCCTCTATTCAGTCAGGTAGCGCATATTATTTCCGAAGTGAAAAATGAAAAGTATGACTGGAAATTTCGAGGGAACTCCCTCAAAGAAATCCAGCCGATTATCAACGGCCTGAAAAAACTGTCGCAGGAACTTTTAGAACGTAACAAAAAAATTCAGGCGAATACACTCAGCCTGGAAGAACAGAACAAAACCTTATCAGATGAAATCGATCGACGCGAAAAGGCTGAAACCGCGCTCAAAAAAAGCGAACAGAAATTACGGCTCGTCATTAGCCAGTCCCCCATCGGGATTTGTACGGTCGATTTGAATGGCAATATCTTATCGACCAATCAGGCATACGAACAGATACTGGGATATTCCAGAGATGAACTCAGAGAGCTTTCCCTTTTTGACATAACGCATCCGGATGATTGTTTTAAAAACAGGAAACTTTTCCAAGACATGTGTTCTCGGAAAACACCCGGTTTCGACATTGAAAAGAGATATATTCGCAAGAACGGCACGGAAATTAATGTTTACCTTCACGCCACAGCAGTCAAGGACGAGGAAGGGAACACGGTATTTGGAACCGCCTTCATAGAAGACATCACCGCCCGCAAGCATGCAGAAAGGGAGATTCTTCAATCCAAGCTGCTTATTGAAAGCGTTATCAACGGTATAGCCGATCCTGTTTTCGTAAAGGATGAAAAACATCGCTGGATCATGCTCAACGATGCGTTTTGCAGAGTGTTTTGCAAAACGTGCGGGGAGCTGCTCGGCAAAAGTGATTATGATTTTTTCCCAGAAAAAGAGGCAAGGCTCTTTTGGGAACACGACGATATTGTTTTCACTTCGAACAAACCCGATATAAATGAGGAACATATTGTCATCGGAGAAGAAACACGTATCGTTTCCACCAATAAATCACCCTTTACCAACCCAATAACCGGTGCCAGAAATCTTGTTGCCACACTCCGAGACATAACAGACACCAAACGACTGGAAGAACAATTTAACCAGGCCCAGAAGATGGAATCCGTTGGACGTCTGGCAGGCGGCGTGGCCCATGACTTCAATAACATGCTGGGGGTAATTCTCGGTCATACGGATATAATTTTGGCACAACTGAAGACGTCACAGCCTTTCATCGATAATCTAAAAGAAATTAAAAAGGCCGCTGAACGCTCCTCCCAATTGACTCGGCAATTACTGGCTTTTGCCCGCAAGCAAACAGTGGCGCCCAAAGTACTCGACATAAATAAAATAGTGGGCGGCATGACTAAAATGATGCGCAGACTCATCGGTGAGGACATTGATCTCGTTTGGGACCCATGCAGGGATATCTGGCCGGTCAAAATCGATCCCGGCCAGATTGACCAAATTCTGGTCAATCTCTGTGTAAACGCCCGGGATGCCATTGATGACAACGGTAAGCTCACCATCGAAACGAATAACTCTGTTTTTGATGAGGACTACTGCAAGTATCATACGGATTCCAAACCAGGTGAATATGTCATGCTGGCCGTAAGTGACAATGGCTGCGGCATAAACCGGGAGATAATAGACAATATCTTTGAGCCGTTCTTTACCACCAAAAAAACAGGTGTGGGTACCGGCCTTGGACTGGCCACGGTGTTCGGTATAGTCAAACAGAATAACGGATTTATTAACGTATACAGTGAACCGGACAAGGGTTCGACATTCAAAATTTACCTGCCGCGATATCTCGGCGACGAATCCCAGACAATACGAAAAGAAATTCCAGTGGAACAGACAATAAGAAACGGCGAGACAATACTGCTTGTGGAAGATGAACCTGCAATCCTGGAAATGACCACAATGATGCTTGAAGGACTGGGGTATACAGTGATGGCGGCAGCGACTCCGGGTGAGGCCCTCCGGTTTGTTGAAGAGTATCCAAAACAAATCCAGCTGCTTATGACAGACGTGATTATGCCCGAAATGAACGGCAAGGAGCTGGCAAAAAATATTTTAGCACGTTATCCCGATCTCAAACGTTTGTTTATGTCAGGCTACACGGCTGACGTGATCGCCCATCACGGAGTGTTGGATGAGGGGGTACATTTCATCCAGAAACCCTTTTCAATACAGGACCTGGCCACCAAACTGCGTGAGGTGCTGGAGAGTTGATATCCTCTTCGGCCTGAACGGGGATGCCTGCGGTGGCCAGGTGTTTTCTGCGTGATACCAATTACATTTTGTATAAAACGAGCATAACTGAATAGAACAACAGCAATTCTCTGTTTAATTTTAAAATTTTTTTTAAAGTTTTTTGCCTTTATTCGTTGGCAAAAAGTTTTTCGCTGTTCCGTCTTTTGCTTTTCCCTGTCTCCTGTCTCCCGTCTCCTTTCTCCCATCCCCCTGCCTTTAAATTCGCCAATAGAAAGTGAAAATGGCATTGAGTACGGTCACAACTTAATAGAAATTAAGTATTAGATCTGCACCGGAACCAGTGCAAATTTTATCACATCAAAAAGCCCCATATCTGTCAGGCGCAGTTCGGGGATAACCGGCAGAGCAAGAAAGGCGAGGAGCATGAAGGGATTGATCTGCTCCGGAATTCCCAGAGTGTGTGCAGCCTCGGTCACCTGCCGCTCTTTGCGGTCAAGGTCGGCCAGAGGAGCATCGGAAATCAATCCGGCGACCGGCAGAGGCATGGTGTAAATCACCTTGTCTCCGCGGACAACCACCAGACCACCGTCGATACGTTCCACCTCTTTCGCCGCAAGCATCATCGCCGCGTCGGTGTCACCGAGCAGGATGAGGTTATGCGAATCGTGACCGACGGTGGAGGCCAGCGCACCGCCCCGCAATCCAAAGCCGCTGACCAGACCGACACCCACACTGCCATTATCGCGGTGGCGCTCGACTACTGCGAGTTTCAACACATCCTCTTTTTCCGTCGGCTGGAAACAGCCGTCAACGACATTCACCTCCCGCTTTGCAGCGGTGGTCACCAGAGAACCTGCGGTAACCTCAATCACCCGTGCTGTCACTTTTCCGTTTTTTGAACCATCAGCCGGTTTCAGAGGCAGGCGCAGAAGTTTCTCTTCCAATCCACCGAGATGAACGGTGTGCAACATGCGCGAATCAATCTCCGTCTCCGCCGTAAAGAAGGCCTTCCCCTTCTCTGCTACAGCCTCGCCATCCTTATAGACACTCTCTACCTGTACTTCATGCAGGTCATTCAGCAACACAATATCCGCAGCATAGCCAGGCGCGATTGCGCCACGTGCCTCCAGACCATAACATTCGGCGGTGTTCAAGGTTGCCATGCGGATGGCTGCCACCGGGTCAAGCCCGAGGCGGATCGCTTCCCGGATATTGTTATCGATATGACCATGGCGGAGGATGTCTCCGGGATGCCGGTCGTCGGTGCAGAAGAGACAGCGGCGAAGATTCTCCGGAGTAACGCCTGCCAGCAGCGCAGCCAGATTACGGGCCGCAGAACCTTCACGGATCTGCACATACATACCGAGCCGCAGGCGTTCAATCATCTCTTCAACCTTCTCGCATTCATGATCGGTACGGATACCTGCTGCGGCGTAGGCGTTCAGATCACGACCGGAAAGTTGTGGGCTGTGACCATCAATAATCTTTCCGGCACGGTATGCCAGAGCCAGTTTGGCCAGTACGGCAGGGTCGCCGGCAACGACTCCCGGATAATTCATCATCTCTCCGAGTCCGCCAACCCTTTCTCTGTTGATGAAGGGGGCCAGAGCTGCGGCGTCGAGTTCGGCTCCGGCGTGTTCAAAGGCGGTGGCGGGGACGCAGGAGGGGAGCATGACATAGAGGTCAAGGGGGATATTCTCCCCGGCCTTGAGCATATACTCCAGTGCGGCGGTACCACAGACATTGGCGAGTTCGTGGGGGTCGGCGATTACCGCAGTGGTCCCACGGGGCATAACCGCCCGGGCAAACTGGCCCGGCGAGGCCAGCGAGGATTCGATGTGGACATGGGCATCAATGAAACCCGGGGCAAGAATTTTGCCCTCGCAGTTGATGGTCTCCACGCCTTCATATCCGCTTCCCACGGCGGCAATATAGCAATCCACTACGGCGACATCCGCCTGCAGGAGCTCTCCGGTGAAGACGTTGACCACCTTCCCGCCTTTGAACAGAAGATCTGCCGGACGTCGCCCGGCGGCCATATCAATACGCTGTTTTAAAAGTTGTTCCATGTCATGAGACTCCAGAGGAATGTTGCCCTGTTTAGTTTTAAGGGTACCTTAAATAACCAGTCTTTCGCCCATCTTCTTCGTTACAGTAAAAAATTTATCCTCGGAGGTAAGCGATAGACTCCGATATAATCATATACCTGCGGTAAATTTTCTCCTGTGCCTCGAATATGAACGAAATACAAGATTATTCAAGAGTCCCTTGAATAAAAACAGGAAAGATAATTTTAATAATAAACAGCGCCGCGATAAACCAGGTGAGTACGGGAACCTCTCTGCCCCGGCCGGCGACGGTTTTCAGTACAATATAACTCGTTACGCCCCACATGATCCCGTTGGCGATGGAGTAGGTGAGCGGCATGATAATAAAGGTGAGGAAGGAGGGAATTGACTCGGTGTAATCCTCAAAATCGATATCCTTTATCGGGGTGAGCATGAAGAGTCCGATGAGAATCAGTACCGGCGCTGTGGCAGCCCCCGGAATTACCGCAAAGAGGGGTGAGAAGAAAAGGGCGAGAAAGAAAAAGAGAGCAGTGACTACGGCGGAAAGGCCGGTGCGGCCGCCTTCTGCCACCCCCGAGGCAGACTCCACATAGGTGGTAACGGTTGACGTTCCGAGGCAGGCGCCCACGGTGGTGCCCACGGCATCGGCAAAGAGCGCCTTTTTGGCATTCGGCAGACGCCCCTGATCGTCCAGCATGTCGGCTTTGGTGGCAACGCCGATAAGGGTGCCGACAGTGTCAAACATATCAACAAAGAGAAAGGTAAAGAGGATAAAGAGAAAATCGACAGTGAGAATATTATGCCATTCAAAGGCGAAGAGAATTGGTGCGGGCGGGCTGGAAAAGATCGACTCAGGCAACTTCGTAACGCCCATGGGGATACCGATGACGGTGGTGGCAATAATACCGAGGAAGAGCGCACCGCGTACCTTGAAAACCAGCAGTGATCCTGTGATGAGAAGACCGATAATCGTCACCAGCGGTGCTCCACTGGTAATATCGGCGATATCAAGAGGGATGCCAGTACCCTGTATAACGATGCCCGCGCCAGCGTTATACAAACCGATAAAGGCGATAAAGAGACCGATCCCCACCGAGATCGATTTCTTCAGATTGAGTGGAATACAGTTTAATATCGCCTCGCGGATATTGAGCGCGGTAAGCAGAATGAAGATGAGCCCCTCGACGAAGACTGCAGTCAGCGCAAATTGAGGAGTGTATCCCATGCCGAGGACAACGGTGAAGGCGAAGAAGGCGTTGAGCCCCATCCCCGGAGCGAGGGCGAAGGGCATGTTTGCATACAGGCCCATAACAAGGGTGGCAACCATCGCCGACAGTGCCGTGGCGGTGAAGACGCCGGAAAAACTCATTCCAGCCGCCGAGAGTATCCCCGGGTTGACGGCAAGGATATAGGCCATGGTCATGAAGGTGGTAAGGCCTGCGAGTACCTCAGTACTGACGGTTGTTTTGTGCTGGCTGAGTTTGAAGGTTTTTTCAAAAAAACTGTTGCTCATCGGTCGCTCCCTGCTCTGTCAAATGAATAATCTCGAATTCCTGTCATAAAATGCAGGACAGAATGTCACTGCATTACGAATGTCACTGCATTACTCTACCTGTCCGTGTTCCGCCGTGCAATATCTGCCGTGTCTGTGGAAGGGCGGCCGGGGATGATCCTTTCTTCTGTGATAATACAGTCCACCAGTTGATCATGGGGGGAGAGTTCCAGCCGGTCGACCACCTGCAGCTCAAAGGCGAGGCCGATACGTTCTGCCTTCGGGATGGGAGCAACGTAACGATCATAAAAGCCGCCGCCGTAACCGAAACGACCGCCATGGAGATCAAAGACGGTGCCGGGCATCAGCAGCAGGTCGATTTCCTCCGGGGGGAGGGTGGCACTGGCGGCTGCCTCTGGTGTCGGTTCGAGGATGTTCCAGAGGCCGGGGGCAAGCTGAGTTTCAGGATCATCAATGTATACGGCATCAATGCGGTGCTCTTTCATTCTGGTCAAAGGAACGCAGACCCGTTTCCCGGCGCTGCGAAGGGTGTTGAAAATTTGACGCGTTTTCACTTCACTGCGGAAGTTGAGATACAAAAAGATGGTGTCTGCCTGTATAACCGGCGGAAAGTTCAGCACCGTTTCTGTAATCCGTGCAGATTTTTCTCCAAGCTGTTCCCGGGAGAGGGCATCCCGTTCTGTGAGGATCTTTTTACGCATTCCTTTATATATCATGACATCTCCTTGAGGAAAGATCGAATAATACCATTTGCATTTTGTATTGACCAGAAAACGCAAAGAGTAAAGAGAGAACAACAGCAATTCTCTGTTTAATTTTAAAATCTTTTTTTAAAGTTTTTTGCCTTTATTCGCATGTTTAGAGCTTTCCTTTGGCAAAAAGTTTTTCGCTGTTCCGTCTTTTGCTTTTCCCTGTCTCCCGTCTCCTTTCTCCTTTCTCCTGTTTCCCGTCCCCCTGCCTTTAAATTCGCCAATAGAAAATGAAAATGGTATTGAGTGAGGTCACAACGTAATCGGAATGGTGTAAAAAAAAAGGCTGTTCCGAAATTTCGGAACAGCCCTTTTCTTGTACATAATTGACGCCAGAACTTCTTTACAGATAATGAGAAGCCTTGGGTACAGAATAGGGAACCTGTAAATATTCAAGAGCCTTACCGGTCTTATTCCACCCCTGCTCATAGAGAATACGGGAGAAATTGAGAGTGACTCCGGCATAGACTGCCCGTTTTTTCAACTCATCGTCCTCGTTATAGCCGCGGGAAAAATAACCGGCCTGAAATTCGACATAGCGAAGCCAGGTATTCTTCAAGGAATCAAAACCGTCGAGTTTGAGGTTGATGGAGTAGAACTGGTTTGAGTAATCATCAAAGATACCTTCCGGTGTCTCATTGAGAACATATTCCACCTTCAGGTCAATGAGGTCGTCAAGTTTTGGATTGCGCTCAAAGACCACTGAACTGAGAGCCCCCAGGGTGTTCATGACCATATCTTCCCAGGAAAAGCCCTGAGTCTCACTGGTGGCATCCATTCCTTCCATCACCGCCTGGACGGTCCATGATGTCCACGCCGCATACATATTGGCCCTGTCCCTTTCATATCCCCAGCTTGAGTAAAGAGCGGTAAGCCCGTCGGCCGCAGCGTAAGTGAACCAGAAATGACCGAATTTATCTGCACCTCCGTATTTTGTGTCCTCCTGGAACCATTGTTCATTTCCCCAGTACCAGCCGGCGGAACCGTAGTCCCACTCAAGCAGCCCCCACACGCCAATCACCGCTGCGGCACTGAGTCCCGTGTAGATCATTTTATTTTCACGGGATTGTTTGTTCCACCAGCCATCAGTATCAGACTGCAGATCGGGGGTCTTTTCTTCTGCAAGTGCGGTGAGCGGAGCAGTAGAGAGTGAGAGGGCGAACAGGACAAAAATCAGCTTTTTCATAATGACTCTGGGATATGGGAGAGAAGCAGATGGGAACAGATGGCTGCCTTGAGTAATACCATTTACATTTTGTATTGACCAGAGAACGAGACTGCGTAGACATTTTTTTGGCGATTACGAATGGATAAACAGGATGTAAAGAGCTTTCCTTTGGCAAAAAGTTT
The DNA here is from genome assembly GCF_016918505.1 of Desulforhopalus vacuolatus. Taxonomy (GTDB): domain Bacteria; phylum Desulfobacterota; class Desulfobulbia; order Desulfobulbales; family Desulfocapsaceae; genus Desulforhopalus; species Desulforhopalus vacuolatus. The sequence continues at coordinate 11,660 of NZ_JAFFPZ010000036.1, read as the reverse complement.
TTCGCTGTTCCGTCTTTTGCTTTTCCCTGTCTCCCGTCTCCTTTCTCCCATCCTTTGGAGCCTTCGTTCAGCCCGAGTTTTTCGATGCTGATTTCTACTTCTTTTCATCTGCATCGTCAAGAACCTGGTCTCCTGTTATTCCCAGTGTCAATTGCGCAGAAAGGAGTGTGTTTTTCATCAGCATGGCGATGGTCATCGGCCCGACTCCACCGGGTACGGGAGTGATCTTGCCAGCAATCTCCTTTGCTTTCTCAAAATCGACATCTCCCCGAAGAATGGCCTTGCCCGTCTTGCTGTTGATCCCCACCCGGTTGACCCCGACATCAATTACCGTGGCGCCCGGTTTTATCCACTCCGGTTTTACCAGCCCGGGGACACCGGCGGCTACAATGAGAATATCCGCGCGGCGACAGTGACCGGGGAGGTCGCGGGTTGCCGTATGGACAAGGGTGACGGTCGCGTTGGCACCTTCACCTTTCTGGGCCAGCATTACGGCAATCGGTTTACCAACGATGTTGGATCGGCCGACAACCACTACCTCGGCACCGCAAATCTCAGTGCCGGAGCGGAGCAGCATCTGCTGAATTCCCGCCGGAGTGCATGGCAGGAAACGCACCGCATCACCGCCAATCATCAGACGGCCGACATTCACAGGATGAAAGGCATCCACGTCCTTGTCTGGATCGATGGCTTTGATAATTTTCTTTTCATCAATATGCTTCGGCACTGGCAGCTGCACCAGGATGCCGTGGATGGCGGGATCATTATTGTACCCTTCAATGCGGGCGAGCAGCTCCGCTTCGCTGATATTCGCTGGCAGGGTATCCTGAATCTCATGAAAACCACACTCAAGCGCTGTCTTTATTTTCAGCCTGACATAACTCTGCGAGGCGGGACTTTCGCCCACAAGAATCGTAACAAGACCCGGCACTCTGCCGGTCTTTTTTTTCATTTCAGCCACGCCGAGTTTTACCTCGTCGAGTATTTCTTTGCGGAGTTCTTTCCCGCTGATGATCTGCGCTGTCATCTCTTCTCCTGTTTAAAATACGCCTTCAACTCTACCGGTATCAGTGTTGATATCCACCCTGCGGAAGGCCGGGTTGGAGCCGGTACCCGGCATCAGACTGATAGTTCCGGCGACCGGAACGATAAATCCGGCACCACCATAGATCAGCACCTCACGGATCTTTAATCGCCACCCCTCTGGCACTCCTTTCAAAGCAGGGTCATCGGAGAGGGACAGGTGGGTCTTTACCATACACATACCCAACTTTGCAATTTTCGGGTCGTCCTGATAGCGGGCAAGCTGTCGCTCGGCCACGGCAGAGTAGTCCACACCGTCGGCCCCATATACTTCAGTGGCAATCAATTCTATACGTTCTTTAAGAGGCATATCAAGATCGTAGAGGAATTTAAAATCGTTTTTTTCTTCGCATGCCTTCATAACCACTCTGGCAAATTCTTCAGCACCTTCTCCCCCTTTCTCCCAGTGCCGGGAAACGGCGACCCGTGCTCCCTCTTGTGCACAAATTTCGCGCACTTTCGCTGTCTCCGCCTCTGTATCAGTAAAGAACGCATTAATACAGACCACTGGACTTATTCCGGCTTTGCGCACATTGCGGATATGATGGATCAGGTTGTCACATCCCTTTGCCACCCACCCCACATTTTCCGAGTTGTATTCTTCGGGCATGGGCTTTCCGGGAATGGGCGCCGGTGCACCACCATGGCATTTCAGGGCGCGGATGGTGGCAACGATCACGGCGCAGTCTGGTCTCAGCCCGGAGTATCGGCATTTAAGGTTCCAAAACTTTTCAAAGCCGATGTCGGCACCAAAGCCCGATTCGGTCACGTGATAGTCGGAGAGTTTCAAGCCGATACGGTCGGCAATAATGGAGGACTGACCGATGGCGATATTGGCAAAAGGCCCGGCATGAACAAAGACCGGCTGCCCTTCAAGAGTCTGCATCAGAGAGGGGTTGAGGGCTTCGACCATCCATGCAGTCATGGCACCCGCCACCTCAAGGTCTTCCGTCGTTACTGGATCACCTTTTTTATTGTAGGCAACAATAATTTTTCCCATCCGTTCCCGCATGTCCTTGAGATCTTTTGCCACCGCGAGAATGGCCATTACCTCGGAAGAGACAGCAATGGCGAACGTACTGCGCATCATGAAACCATCCCGCCTGTCGTTCTCCCCGTCAATGCCGATGATGATGTTGCGCAGGGATTGACAGCAGTAGTCAATCACCCAGCCCATCTCCACATGTGTAGGGTCAATATCAAGACGTTTCATCCCCGAGAGACGTTCCAGCTGCTCGTCGGTGTAGTTCCGCTCATGCTGCATTCGAGAGGTCAGTGCAACCATGGCGAGGTTGTGGGCGTTCATGATGGCGTTGATGTCACCGGTGAAGCCGAGGGAAAAAGGCGTAAGCGGGATGCACTGGGCCCGTCCACCGCCCGCCGCTGAGCCTTTGATATTCATGGTCGGTCCACCGGAGGGCTGGCGAATAGCTGCGCTGACCCGTTTGCCCAGACGTCCGAGTCCTTCAACGAGCCCCATGGTGGTGGTTGATTTTCCTTCTCCGAGAGGAGTGGGGGTAATGGCAGTAACGTCGATATATTTACCGTTCGGTCGGTTTTCCAGGCGCTCCAGCACTCTGCGGAAATCAATTTTGGCGATGTAGTGTCCATGGGGCAGCAGCTCTTCCCTGGTAAGACCGAGTTTTTCGCCGATCTCATAGATGGTGAGCATCTCCTTTTCCGCATCCTGCGCGATTTCCCAGTCTGCATATTTCGTTGGGTCAAGGACCATGGTGAACTCCTTTTTGATGTGAGTCTGGTGGCTCATCACCGAGCTTGGATGATGCAGAAAACGCTGTAATTCCCTCTAAAATTAGTTAAAAGGGTGACAATGTCGGCTATAATTACGCAAATCGTAATTGATGTCAATGAGATGCGGACTCGGAAGCTGAGATGATGAAGGACATGCTGAAAGAGAAACAGGTGTGAATATCTCTCTTTTTCCCTGTGTTTTTACGAAGAAGTCTACAGAAATTCTGTTGCTGGTCAGACTTTTTACGGGAATTGTATAGCAGGGATTGCTGGTAATATAAAGAAGATAGAGTCCTTTTTTCTTCCAGAGGGTGTTTCCTTCGCTTGAGTTTGTTTGGATACGTACCGCTGGATTCAGTATATTTGACTCAGCGGCCTTCCCGATGTGCCCGCTCCAGACTGCCGCTGCTCAAGCGGGAAGCGATGTCGTTCATCTCAGGCAACAGGCGGTGAATAAGAAAAAACTGCTGCAGGATCATAAAGGATTCTGCGTTGTCCATATTACGCCACGTGTGCAGCTTGAGTCTCAACTGCTGCCTTTCGATGGCGCGGGCTTCGTCTGAAACCTCCTCTCTCCTGTTCTTGAGGATGGCGATCAATCGCTGCATCTCCACATCAATATAACAGGAGGCGTCAGAGATCAGTTTATGCGTCTGCTCATCAGCAATGCGAACGCGGTGACTGCCGAGGGCGGAAATATAACTGAGCAGAGAGTGGCTGAGGGTGAGAAAGCGGAAGGCGTCTTCGGAGGCTTCCCGTCGTGTCCCCGGTTCCTTCTGCATGTTTGACACCGCTGTGGAGAGCACGGCGTCCACCCGGTGTGCCTGGCGGCGGGCGATGCGGTAGTTGAGATCGTCAAGCCGTCCTTCACTATACTGACGGATGACGGTTTTCATGAAAAGTCTGTTGGCATCCACGGAATCGGCCATAAAGTCGAGCAGGTGGTCCGCCTGCCAGTCGGGAAAGATAAAACTTACCGCGAGCGAGGCAAGCAGACAGCCATAAAGGGTGTCGCCAAGGCGGGGCAGAATGACAACAAAGGCCTCGCCGAACTGGTTGAAGGAGAGCAGAACAAAAGTAGTGATTGCCGCCTGGGCAATTGGTTTCGGGGTCGTACGAAAGGCAAAAAAGAGAATACCGCTGGCCATTATGAGCGGCAGCTGACTGCGCAGGTCAGGAAAGAGATAAAGCAGGGCGGTTCCCGTGAACAAGCCGATAAAGGTCCCGTAGATTCGCTGTACCAGCCTGTGACGCATGGCGCTGTAGTTGGGCAGGCAGGTGAAGAGGGTGGTAAGCATGATCCAGTAACCGTTGGTCAGGTTAAGAAGATGGATGGTTATATAACCGACAGTCAGGGCAACAGACAGACGCAGGGCGTGGCGGAAGAGCATCGAGCGCACAGTGAGCTGGTCTTTGATGCGGTGCCACATATCGAGGAGGCCGTGGGGGGTGTTATCAAGAAGGGCCTGCTCCTCCTGCCTGATCGGGATATCCGGTGCAGTGATGGCTGAGAGCTGCAGGGTGAGGGTGTGGAGATTGCTGTAAAGGAAGTCGAGCTGAAGCAGCAGCTGTCGCCACTCTGGAACGTCCTGCTCTCGTAAAAAGGCAAGGGCTCCTGCAGATTCTTTCAGGGCACGGTTAATTATCGGGTTAACGTGAAATGGCTCTCCGAGGGCAAAGGCGTTGCCCGCGTCCCGGCAGCTTTCAGCCATCAGGCGCAGGAGACGATTGAAACGGAAAAGTATATCGCTGTGATAAAAGGCCTGTGACAGGTCCAGGTAGCGGTAGTGGCTTGAGGTAATGCGGTCGTGTATATCCTGGCCGATGAGGTAAATCTGCAGCATGCGGGTGTTGGCCGAGCCCGGCTGAGTGCGCCTTGTGCGGCTGAGCAGAGTTAATTTGGCAACATCAAGGGCGTCAACCATCTTTGTGGTGAGTTCTCCGGCCACCTTCTGGAAGGGGGTATCATCAAACTCTTCCACGGGAATAAAGAGTTCACTTTTCGCATCAAGATAATTGGCAAAACTGTAAAAGAGGGCTTCCAGACTTTGCTGTACCGGCCTGAGCGGCCAGAGAATGAGCCAGGCAAGAGAGCAGATACCATAAATTGCAGCCCCCGTGGTCAGCAGGGTTGGCTGCAGCCAGATGGAATCCACGGTAGCGGCACCCAGGAGGTCATAGATGCCGATCAACAGAGCTGAGAACGCAATGGAGTTGTAGCGGGCGCCGAGAGCGCCGAGCATGGTGTATCCAAAGGTGCTGAGAAAAAGGGTAATGCCAAAAAGCAGAGGCTTGTCGTGGAGCAGCTCAACGGAGCACGCGGCGAGAAAGAAGATCGGCAGCGTAAGCCCGAGCGCTCGCAGGCGACCGGGAAGATTATCGTCAGTCTCTGCCAGTGCGGCGGCGAGAACACCGAGAAAAAGAGGAATACTCTGCGCCTTGACGTCGAAATACCAGCAGGGGAGGATGCAGCAGGAGAGGGCGACGAAAACACGCACACTGTAGTTGATCCTTTCCCGCGCCCAGTATTTGCGCAGAAGAAGTGTTTGACTTTTACTGATAAGGCTCATTGTATTTTATTTTCTTTAAAAAAGAACTTTCTCTCTGCAAAATATATAAGCAATTGTTATTATATTTATTCTTCCCTTCATGGAACGTATAGTACAAAAAAGTAAATAAAGGCAGAAAATACCACACTTCTCAGCTGTTTATCCAAAATTATGATTCTTTTCTGCAAAGCCCGCGCATCCGGGACTGTGGACAGGGTGAGCGGGGCTTGCATGGTATTTATAGATTCATTTCAGTGATGATGGGTACGAGGAAATCACTCAGTGAAAAAGATATATTGGAGGCAGTATGAGGGAGAATACAGTAACGATTCGCCGACCGGATGACTGGCATCTGCATTTGCGGGACGGTGCTCTTCTGCGTGCAGTCACACCGTCCAGCAGTTTCCTTTTCGGCCGGGTGATGATAATGCCCAATCTTGTGCCGCCGGTAACCACGGTGGAAAAAGCACGTGTCTATCGTCAACGGGTCCTGCAGGCAGCTGTAAAGAGTAATCCGCAGTTTCAACCTCTGATGGGTCTCTATCTCACTGATAATACCACCGTTGAAGAGATTGACAGGGTTGCGATGAGTACAGAGGTGGCCGCAGTCAAGCTCTATCCCGCAGGTGCCACCACCAATTCGGCCAGCGGGGTGACCAGTATTACAAAGGTGATGCCGGTACTGGAACGAATGGCATTGAAAAATATTCCGCTGATGGTGCATGGAGAGGTTGTTGACGCCGATATCGATATCTTTGACCGCGAGGCGGTATTTATCGACAGGGTACTGAAACCATTGCGAAAACGTTTGCCTGAGTTGCGGATTGTACTCGAACATGTTACCACAAAACAGGGGGTTGATTTCGTCCAGGAACAGACAGATACGATGGCAGCGACTCTCACCATGCACCACCTGGTCATCAATCGAAATGCACTGCTGGTCGGCGGGATAAAACCGCACAACTACTGTCTGCCGGTGGCCAAACGGGAAGAACACCGACTGGCGCTGGTGCAGGCTGCGACTGGCGGAGATCCACATTTTTTCTTTGGTTCTGATTCAGCACCGCATCTGCAGGCAGACAAAGAGAGTGCCTGTGGCTGTGCCGGTTGCTTTACTGCCGGGCATGCTTTACTTTACCTCGCCGAAGTTTTTTATCAGGCAGAGGCTCTTGAAAAACTTGAAGGTTTTGTCTCCCGGCACGGGGCTTCTTTCTACGGGGTTTCTGAGAATACGGATACTGTTTCTCTCTGCCGCTCTGAAGAAGACGACAATTCTGAACTCTCCGCTGGTGATATTTCATCGGAGGAGGGGATGATTAAAGCATTTGCAACACCGGGTGTTTCGCTCCGGTGGAACTACATTCTATAGAAAGGAAACCATGAATAATACACTTCAGGATTCTGCCACCATGGCAGAGTTGACCGCTAAAATGCTGCTGGAGATAAAAGCGGTACACTTTCAGGCAGATAAGCCTTTTATTCTTACTTCGGGACTGGCGAGCCCGGTCTATATTGATTGCCGCAAGCTCATCTCCTATCCTCGCATCCGCAAGACACTGATGGACTTCGCCGTCGCAACCCTCTATCAGGAAGTCGGTTTTGAACAGTTCGATGCGGTGGCCGGTGGCGAAACGGCGGGGATTCCCTTTGCGGCATGGATTGCAGACCGGATGGAACTCCCCATGCAGTATGTGCGGAAGAAGCCGAAAGGATTTGGACGAGATGCGCAGATTGAAGGAGAGATTCATCCCGGACAACGGGTGTTGCTGGTAGAGGATCTTACCACCGATGGTGGCAGCAAGATTCTCTTTGCCGAAGCGATCCGCAAGGCGGAGGCTGAGGTGCAGCATGCCATTGTCATCTTTTATTATGACATGTTCAGTGATGTCTGCGGTAATCTGAAGAAAAATCATGATCTCACCCTGCACTGGCTTGCCACCTGGCGGGACGTTCTCGCAGTAAGCCGTAAAGGCGGTTATTTCGATACCAGGACACTTGACGAAGTTGAGGCATTTCTCAACTCTCCGCTGGAATGGAGTGGTTTGCACGGTGGCGTAACGGAGACAGTAAAATAATGGTTGAGAGGAGAGCAGGACGGACAGCCTGCAAAATTCTGCAGAATCGGCAGATTGCTGATGGCATTTTTGAACTGGTGCTGCAGTGGCCGAAGATTTTACAGCGGCCGACAGCGGGACAGTTTGTCAATCTGTATTGCACAAACCAGGATCGATTGCTGCCGCGACCAATCTCGGTTTGTGAAATTGATGGAGATAAACTGCACCTGGTCTATGCTGTCCTCGGCAGGGGAACGGCGGAGTTTGCGACCTTGCAGACTGGAGGAGTGATTGATCTGCTTGGCCCGTTTGGCAATGGTTTCTCCCTTGCAGGAAAGCCGGGCAGGGCGCTGCTTGTTTCCGGCGGAGTTGGTACACCACCGATGGTGGAACTGGCAAAGCAACTTCAAGCGCGAGGCTGGAGTATGGATGTGGTCTGCGGTTTTCGCAGCCAGTCGTATCTGATTGAGCAGCTTTCCCGTTATGCCGATGTCCATATTGCCACGGACAGTGGCGCAGAGGGTTTTTCCGGCAACGTGATTGAGCTGCTTGATCAGGAGACGCTGAGTGGAGATGCCCTCTTTGCCTGCGGACCCGGGCCGATGCTCAAGGGGGTCCAGGCCTGGGCGAAAACGAAGGGTATTCCCGCGCAGCTCTCTCTTGAGGAGCGGATGGGATGTGGCTTTGGCGCCTGTGTTGGTTGTGTAACGAAGATTGCTGCTGATAATGAGAGCGGTTTTATCTATAAAAAAGTGTGTAAAGACGGTCCGGTTTTCCCGGCAGCAGAGGTGTTGTTTCAATGAAACTTGCAGTGAATATAGCTGGAGTAGAGCTGAAAAATCCGGTCATGACTGCCTCGGGGACGTTCGGCTCAGGTCGGGATTTCGAGCCATGGATTGATTTGAACAGGCTTGGCTGCGTAGTGGTTAAAGGTGTGGCTGCTACTCCGTGGGAGGGAAATCCGCCGCCGCGTATTGTCGAGACCTGGGGTGGCATGATCAACTCCGTGGGGCTGCAGAATCCGGGAGTGGAATATTTTATTGCTGAGGATATTCCCTGGCTGCGACAGTTTGATACGCGGATATGTGTCAATATCGTCGGCAGGACGGTGAGCGAATATGTCGCCGTGGCAGAAAGACTTGCCAGTGAGGATGTTGACCTGCTGGAGCTGAATATCTCCTGTCCTAATATAAAGGAGGGGGGAGTTGCTTTCGGAGTACAGGCAGAGGCTGCAGCGGCGGTAACTTCAGCTGTGAAAAAAGTCGCCCGTCAGCCCCTTATCGTAAAACTCAGTCCCAACGTGAGTGACATCGCTGAAATCGCCAGAGCGGTTGAGGGCGCGGGGGCTGATGCCATCTCTCTTATTAATACCCTGCTGGGCAGCCGTATTGATATCCGGAAAAGGAAATTTATTCTGTCGATGAAGCACGGGGGGCTTTCCGGGCCTGCGATCAAACCAGTAGCAGTGCGCATGGTATGGCAGGTGGCTCAGGCAGTGAAGCTTCCCGTTATCGGCATGGGTGGCATCATGACAGGAGAAGACGCCATAGAGTTTATCCTTGCCGGGGCAACGGCCATCGCTGTGGGAACAGCCAGTCTGCTCAATCCTGAGGCAACCATGCAGGTCCTTGAGGGAATGGAAAGATATATGCGGGAGACGGGAGTTGAAGATATTGCTGAGCTTGTCGGCAGTGTAAAATAAGAGAGGCCAACGGTTCCCCGTTGGCCTCTCTTATTGAGAAGGCTTTCTTGAGGGTACCTTGAATAACCAGTCTTTCAAGATACTCTTGAATCTATTGCAGATGCTCAATGGCAATTTTCAACATCCGCCGTACCGGCTCTGCCGCGCCCCAGAGGAGCTGATCACCGACACTGAAGGCGGTAAGGTATTCGGGACCCATTTTCATCTTGTGAATTCGGCCTATGGGTACGGTGAGTGTCCCGGCGACGGCAGCAGGGGTCAACTCTTTTGAAGAAAGCTCTCGTTCGTTTGGAATAACTTTAACCCAGTCATTGTGCGCCGCGAGGATGTGCTCAATTTCAGCAACGGGGATGTCCTTTGTCATTTTAATCGTAAACGCCTGGGAGTGGCAACGCATGGAACCTACCCGGACGCAAAGTCCGTCGATCGGCAACATGCTGTTGCTGCTGTTGCCGAGAATCTTATTGGTCTCGGCATAGCCTTTCCACTCCTCTTTCGACTGGCCATTTTCTACCGGGACGTCAATCCACGGAATAAGACTGGCGGCGAGGGGCACGCCCCAGTTTTGGGCAGGCAGGGTGCCATCATTAAGTTTGGAGGTAATGGCACTGTCTATTGTCAGAATGGCCGAGGCGGGGTCGGCGAGAAGGTCATGGACCTCATTTTCCAGAGCACCCATCTGCGAAATCAGCTCACGCATGTTTTTGGCTCCCGCGCCGCTGGCAGCCTGATAGGTCATGGAACTGATCCACTCGATAAGTCCCTTTTCAAACAGGCCGCCCAATGCCATGAGCATCAGGGAAACCGTACAGTTCCCTCCAACAAAATTCTTCACACCACGTTGCAGTGCACTCTCAATGACATTGCGATTAACTGGATCAAGAACGATAACGGCGTCGTCCTTCATACGCAGAGTGGAGGCGGCATCAATCCAGTAGCCGTTCCACTGCTTCCTCAGTTGAGGAAAAATTTCAGTTGTATAACCGCCGCCCTGACAGGAAACAATAATATTCATGGCAGAGAGCTTCGCCAGATCCCGTGCATCTTGCAGTGGAGTGGCTCCGGTCCCCATATCAGGCCCGGCCTGACCCTGTTGAGAGGTTGTGAAGAAGGTTGATTCAAACCCCTGAAAATCCTTCTCGGTCTGCATTCTCTCCATGAGGACGGACCCGACCATGCCGCGCCATCCTATAAATCCAACTTTTAACATGGTATACTCCTTTGTGATATTTACGTACTTCTGCAGGACTGCGAAATCAAAAACAGTACAAAATATTGTGTAAGATTGCATGAGAAAAAAAAGTCATGTATCCCCCTCGTGAGGGTATCGTTCCCATAACACATTAAAGCTCTGATACAGGAGAGATAATATGGACAAGATAGGAATTATTGGAGGCTCCGGACTGGATGATCCCAACCTGCTGAAGAATTTTGAAGAGATTGAAGTGACCACAGAATATGGAGCGCCATCGTCCCCGCTTACCTGCGGTTCTATAGAGGGTGTAGAGGTGGTTTTGCTTGCCCGCCACGGGCGTCGGCATCAATACAGTCCGACACAGGTCAATAACAGGGCAAATCTCAAGGCTCTTCAGGATGCAGGGGTCTCGGCGATTCTGGCAACCACTGCCTGTGGCAGCCTGCGGGAAGATGTAGATCGTGGTGATCTTGTTGTCCTTGATCAGTTTATCGATTTGACTCGTTTTCGCAAAAACAGTTTTTTTGATTCTTTTGAAGAAGGAATGCAGCATCCGGCCATGGCCCATCCCTTTGATGCCGGGTTGCGACAAAGGCTGTATCGCGCCGCTCAGGACCTTGATTTGAGAAGCCACCCGGGGGGGTGTGTCATTACTATAGAGGGACCTCGCTTCTCGACGGTAGCCGAATCAAGGATGTATCGTATCTGGGGTGCAGACCTTGTTAATATGTCGACAGCGCCAGAGGCAGCACTGGCGAATGAGTTAAAAATCCCCTATGCCTGTGTGGCGATGTCGACCGACTACGATTCCTGGAAAGAGGAGGAGGTCGTCGTCAGCTGGGAAGACATCCTTGAAGTCTTTAATAATAACGCACATAACATTAAAAACCTGCTGGTTCATACTATTAAAGGGATTGGGTTGTCTGGAGGTTTGTGAGCGGGGTGTGCTGGCTATGTTGTCAGTGTATCAGCCTTTTCGGACACTGTTGCCAGGTTCCGACAGTGTCTTTCACCTGGTGAAGAAACAATAATAACGGTTATATTTCAAAAAGGTGTTGACGGGGGCAGCAGGGTAACGTATATTCCCGCCTTCGTTGCAGATGACATGGGCAAGACGCCACAGAGACTCTGCATCGGAGAGTAAAAAAAGAGTTGACAGGATGAATCAGAAATGATAAATACTGACGGCTCGCCGGATGCAAAAACTGCACTGCAGGGAAAGCAAACGGCAGGAAAGAAAAGAAAATAAAAAGTGTTGACAGAGCGGTTAGAATTTGGTAAAAACTTGCTCCTGTTGCACAGCGGAATTCGCACCGCATCTTCCT
>NZ_JAFFPZ010000035.1 GCF_016918505.1 Desulforhopalus vacuolatus | reverse complement strand
TTCCCCCGAAGATCACGAATAATCCCATTAACAGAGTTGCTGTTGCCAATGCAAAAAGCGGCGATATTCCCAGTGCCGACTGGAGAATGGCCATGGCGGCAAGATATTGTGCAATAACATGGATATACATGCCAAGAGAATTGAACGTGCTGCTGTAATACTGGAAGTTTCGACCGAAATAGTGGCCGAGAAACTCCGCCACGGTGGTAACTTCTTCGCGGCGCAGGGCGGTGGCAAAGAGCAGGCCGAGCAACAGGCAGGAAAGGCCGCTGCCGAGGGTGAATATCCATGCTGCGATGCCCACATCGTAGGCAGTTTGCACGGTACCGATGGTGGATACGCCGCCGATAATGGCCCCCATAATGACCCAGGAGACCTGAGTGGAATTGAGGGCGCGGCCGGCAACGGAAAAATCGCGACTGCTTTTTATGGTGCGGCCAGCCCGCAGAGCACCGGCCGTGAAGAGGGCAAAACAGAGAATAAAGATAAAAGTGCCAGCGGAGATTTCCATATTATTCGACTTTCGGCAGGGTGTGGCTGTTTGTGGGCAGCATCTCATCGGCTCTCTGTCCGTACATGGTTCTCAGCATGAAACAGAACGCTTTAAGAAAGGTCAATGGTTTGGAAACAGCCTCTCTTTTTGAGATATCGCGTCGCTGTAACTGCGCGATGCAACTGCGGAAAAAGAATGTCTCAATCAGCGTGCTGCCGATCAGACCGGACGAGTCGGAAATGAGTATGTTCATGGTGCTCTCCTCTATTTTACGGTGCGGATGTTTTCTTTTTCCCTGTTTTACCGATGCAGTCAAAAAAGTGTTGCAGAGTGAGCCCTGGGTGGTGCAGTGCCATTCTCATCCCCGTCCTGCTCATTATCTTACGCATCTCCTCACGCCTGCCCCGGCTGTAGCAGTGTACCTGACAATTCTGGCAGGCGGGTTTGCTGGCCTCGCCGTGAACACAGTTTTTGAGACGGTTTTCCGCGTAATTGAGCAATTCCTGGCAGTGGGGACAGATTCCTCTGCCACCGTGTTCCCGGCAGCAGTAAAGTGAAATAATTGCCCGCATGGTTTTTAATTCACGCTGAAAACGTTTTGAATCATCGGTAAAAGGCATTATTTTTCCCTGGAAAAAAAAGCAGCGACGCGATGGGCTATCTCTTCGGCGGCCTCATCCTGGTTGCAGTATCTGCAGTCTACCGTAATTTCGGCGTATTTTTTGTAGAGGGCTGCGCGTTCGACAAAGAGGTCTTCGATACTCTGATCAGGGCGTCTGGCGATGCCACGGCTGTCGTAATTATGCACTCGGGCGTGCAGCGTGGCCATGTCTGTTTCAAGGAAGACAACAATACCATTCTCCAGCAGATGCCCCATCCCTCTTTCACTGTAGGGAACGGAACCTCCGGTGGCTATAACGTGGTGGTTCAACTTTACTTCGAGAATGACTTTTTCTTCCACTTCACGCAAATACATGTGGCCGTCATTATCAACAATATCCTGCAGCGTGCGTCCACAGTGATTCTGAATGAGAATATCTGTGTCGATGAATCGCATGGCAAGCAGTTTTGCCAGGAGTACCCCAACGGTGCTTTTGCCAGAACCCGGCATTCCGATGAGAACAATATTTGATCTTTTCATGTTCATTTTTGACTTTCTTGTAAAGAATGTTTTTTAAAAGAGAACTGAAATCCCGTGATGGAATCGCTCGACGATAATACAGCACAAAACCGCTGCTGGCAATTTCAAGGACTCCTTCAGTCGTCAATTTTCAGGAAGCCTGCCTTCAGCTGCCTGTTTATTACCTGCACTGCCGCAAGCGAACAGGCGGCGAGCAGGGTGCCACCGAGAAAGACAAACCATGAAAATCTGCCGTCAATCCGGCGTATCTCGGGAAAAATCCGGTGGCGGTCAGTCCTGCTCCGGTTATTACTCCACCTTGCCCACTTGTCGAAAGATAAAAAAAACGGTAAATCAAGGGGAGAATAAGTTTTTTGGGTGAAATAAAGAAGGGTTTCTGCTCTGGCCTTGCGGAATTTCCGGAGGAAAATCAGAATGATACAGAGAGGATTTATATGAACGTGCTGGACAAATTGGGCGAGTGGATAGAATCTACCACAATGCATCAACAGATACAGGCTTTTGATATCTCAGGATTAGTGCATAATCCTTATTTTATTATCCCTTTCGTAATTTTCCTGTTGTACAGTCTCTGGAAAAAGAATTGGATCAGTCTCTTCCTTGCTGCAGTTTTTGGCGGGATCTGGTACATCCTCAGTACTCCTTATATGGGCGGATTTGTGAATGGAATGGAGATCGATCAGACGAAGATTTTACCCTTGTTTTTTGGTGGTGCTGTTATTGTGGGAATTATTGTGATAATCCTGTTTGGACGATCTGAGTAACGGCGAATGATGGACACAATCGACGAATGTAAAGATGGTATTTTCGTTATCACTGAGATTGATCACTGCCCGCTTTATATCCTGGGGGAAGAGTTTCACGTCAAAAACGGCGTGTTGCGACTGCCCCCCGGCAAACAGACCTGCCTGGTTCTTGCTCAGGACATTATACGGATTTCCTCTGCGAAGGATTCTTTTGTGATACAGGTTCCAGGACGGAAGAAGCCTTCGGTATTCAACTGCTCCGGCTGTAAGGAAGGAATGATTCGTTTCAGTTATCGAAAGATAAAAGATTTTGGTGCTTCTTTTGGTACTTCACAGATGAAATTGCTTATCTATAGACAAAATCACAGTAACTCTTTGGAATCTCAAATTTATTTTGGCATGCTGCGCAAGGTTAAGGTCTTCTCGGCTCTCAGTGACCAGGAGTTGCAGGAGATTGCGGATATGTTGCGTTACAAGGAGTTCCAGGTTGCAGAAGTCATTGCAAAGAAGGGCCAACAGGGAATGCTTTTGCATATTCTGCTGTCAGGGAATGCGAAGGTTGTCGATGAGAAGGGGCTTGTCCTGGGTGAAATAAAAGAGGGCGATGTCTTTGGTGAGATGAGTCTGCTTTCAGAAGATCATATCAGCCAGACAGTGCGTGCGGAGACTCCCTGCAAGGTTGGAATGCTCGAAAAGGATGACTTCAAGTTGCTCCTCAACCGCTATCCGACTCTGCAGCATTATTTTTATAAACTGCTTGTCTCCCGTATTAATGAGGGAAACCGCTGCCACAGGGTTGAACTCTCTTCGGGGATGGTCGGACAGCTCTCTGACATTTCTCCCGTGGAGCTTTGTCAGATGATTAACTCCAATCAGAAGACCGGTCGTCTCAACCTTGATTTCGAGAATTTTAAAGACGGCAACCGCGGGACCATGCTTTTCAATGAGGGCGAACTGGTGGGGGCCGAATTCGGAGACCTGACAGGAAATGAGGCCTTCTATCGCATGCTCAGCAGTGAAATTGGCCGCTTTCGTTTTCTTCCCGGACTCTCCCGTGAGGAGAGTCGTCTCGAGGTGGTCGGCAGCTTTATGGGGTTGTTGATGGAGGGGATGAAATATATTGACGACTCCATGGATAGATGATGCACTTGTCAACTTCTCTGCGATGGTTATCTGTTGTTGAAACAACAACTCGATTTCAACGCAGAGGAGAATATGTCCAGTCGGAGAGATTTGAAAAATGAAGTTGTAGAATTCCTTAAAGGTGATATCAGTGGCGGATTCGGTCCGTTGCTGACCCGTCCCGCCAGGTTATTGATTAATCCACTGTTTAGTGCCATTTGTCATCCGCTGGAGAGAGTCCGCTGGCATGCGGTCTCCGCCTTCGGCGTGGTTGTTTCGAAACTTGCTGACGAAAATCTGGAAGAAGCGCGTGTTGTCATGCGTCGGCTCTTGTGGAGTCTCAATGACGAATCCGGCGGAATCGGCTGGGGCGCACCGGAATCGATGGGAGAGATCCTTGCGCAGAGTGAGGCGTTGCGTCGCGAGTATCTGCATATGCTTCTCTCTTATATGCAGGAAGACGGCGAGGAATTATTTCAGGACGGGAACTACCTTGAACTTCCGATGTTGCAGCGTGCGCTGTTGTGGGGACTGGGAAGGGTGGCGGAATGCTTTCCCGAGTTGATGCGACAGCAGATTCATCTGCCGGACCTCTGCTGGTATCTCGAATCCCCCGATCGCCAGGTGGCGGCACTGGCTCTGCGCCTCTATAAATTGATCGGGGTGAATCCGGGAGCAAAAATGCTGGCGCTTTTTACTCATGACCAGACGTTGGAGTTCTACAGTGCCGGTATCATTGAATCCGTGAAAATTGCCACACTGGTGGCAGAGGTTAACGCTTTACCGGAGAGTACTTTTTATCATGAAAGAAAAGTGTAACCGCGTTGGATTCCTGCAGCAGCCAGTGGTTTCAGGCGAGATTGAGACCAATGTCGCCTCGCTGAAGAAGGCACTGGAGAAGGCGGCTCCTGTTCGGGAGACGATGTTGCTACTGCCGGAACTGTGGGCGAGTGGCTTCTGTCATGAGAGCATGGACGAGGTGGCGGCAGAGACCCCCTCTCTTCTGCAGCAGACAGCAGAACTCGCCGCACGTTATGGTATTGTGCTGGCGGGAACATTTGCTGAGGTGGCCGGAGAAAAATTCTACAATAATTTCTACCTCTGCAGCGAGGCCGGGGTAGCAGGTCCTTCGAGTAAACAGCATATCTTTCCCGGAGAGGAGCGCTCATTTGTTCAAGGGGCGGAGCCACCACAGCTGATACAGGCCGGTGGATTGCAGGTCGGCGGGTTCATCTGTTTTGATCTGCGGTTTCCCGAGGTGGAGCGCAGCTTGGCAGCGCAGGGGGCTGATCTCCTGCTTTGTTCGGCGCAGTGGCCGGAGATGCGCATTGACCACTGGCTGGCACTGTTGAAGGCCCGGGCAATTGAGAATCAGATTTTCCTTGTTGCCTGCAATGGTTGTTATGAGTCGGGCGGGGTGGTGCTGGGCGGCAACTCGGTAGTTATTTCACCCTTTGGAGAGATTCTTGCGCAGGGGGGAGTGGGGCAGGAGAGTGCCAGCGTCACCCTCATCTGGAGTGAGATGGCCGACATGCGCAGTCGATACACCAGCTGGCGGGTCGGGTGACAGTCTGTTTGATCGCCTTTTGAAAAAGGCAGCTGAAGATGCCTTTTCCCCGCAATCCTATAGAATACTTTTCGGCATTGGTGGAACCCGCCGGGCACCAAGACTCAAGCCGCCATCCATCTTGACCACTGAACCTGTCATATAGGTGGCCTGCACGGCGAGAAAATAGACTGCGTCCGCCACCTCTTCGACAAAGGCCGTGCGCCGCAGCAGCACCTCGTTCAAGATCTCTTCCTGCTTCTCCTGTCCGAGAGCTGTCCAGCCCCGTGTTCCCTCACCATGACGATTCTGGACGAGGCCAAGCATCAACTCGTTTACGCGAATCCGGGGAGCTGCTTCCCGCGCCCACTCTTCCGTCATGCTGCGTATGGAACGGTTTGCGGCGGAATATCCGTCACTGTACAGCATGCCGACCGCACCGCTGCGGCCGGTTTCCGCAGCCACTGAGGAAATGTTCACGACGGCGCTTCCCTCGACTTCACCTGCCTGCATAAGCGGGAAGCAGTGGTGGAAAAGGAGCCATTTTGCCTTCATGGTGGTGTTGACCTCCCTGTCCCACTGGTCGATATTATGGGGCAGGTCGTAGCTGCCGTGTACCACTGGCATGCCGCCGCGCTCTATATTATTGATAAGAAAGTCGAGGCGGTCACCGGTGTCCTCAATTGCCTTACGGATGCGCAACACCTCACTTTTGTGCCGCAGATCGGCGCTGATGGTGGTGAAGCCCCAGCCCTGTTCGATAAATTCGTTCCGCATTTCTTCAATTGATTCAGGCCAGTCAAAGACTGGCAGCAGCAGATGTGCGCCGTTGCGGGCAAATTTACGGGCAACAGCACGGCCGATGGGGCGGGACGCGCCGGGGATAAGGACAAGTTTGTCTTTTAATTCAAGCATATTTTTCTCAGATATTGAGGAAAGGGACGATCGTTACAGTAAAAAATTTATCCTCCGACAAAGCGAGGAACGAGACGTCGAGATATCAATCATATACCTGCGGTAAATTTCTTCCTGTGCCTCGAATATGAACGAAATACAAGATTATTCAAGATAACCATAAGAGAATGCCCTTGTGGTTGAATTCGGTCTGTTGCCTGCTTTGAGGTAATTGATATATTAGAGCGTAGAATGCTCAACTCCGACTTTTGAATGACGACCAAAGTTGATTAATAATTCTGGTGCAATCTACGGCTTAACTTCGGATACAAACGTTTTCGTTTAATGCGTTGTCCCTGTTCGTGAAAATTCGTGTCCATTCGTGGTTACAAACTACAGAAGGAACCACGGATAAACACGAATTATTACTCATTATTAATCGCCAAAAAAGATGTTCAGGCAGTCGCGTTCTCTGGTTAATACAAAGTGTAAATGGTATTACGTCAACACGTGAAATCTGAAATTATAGTGGAAATATTCGCCAGGCAGGCGTAAAAGTAAAGGAAAAACTGGAAATTAACTGATATGAGCATCGATTTACACATGCACAGCTGCTGTTCTGATGGAACCTGTACTCCAGGTAAGCTGGTACGTCTTGCAGCAAAGCTGAAACTGAGCGCCATTGCGCTGACGGATCATGATACCACTGAAGGGTTTGAACGGGCAGTAACTGCGGGTCGGGAGTGTGGGATAGAGGTAATTCCCGGCGTGGAGTTGAGCACGCACTGGAAGGGAAAAGATGTACACCTGCTCGGCTATCTTTTTGACGCAGACGAGCCTGACTTTGTCAAGGGGCTTAAGTGGATTCAGGACGGTCGAGAGACGCGTAACGAGGAGATCGCGGTGAAACTGCGTGGTCTGGGGTACGATATCGCCATTGAGGAAGTGCTGGAAAATGCGGGGGGGGGAATGGTTGGCCGTCCACATTTTGCCAGGGTGCTGCAGGCCAGGGGTATTGTCTCCTCCCTTGAGGAGGCCTTTACCACCCTGCTCGGCGCAGATAAGCCCGCCTATGTTTCGCGTCGCTCTCTGGGCGTGGCTGAGGCTATCGCCATGATTCACGGAGCTGGCGGCCTTGCGGTGGTCGCCCATCCTTTTACCCTCGGTTATCTCCCCCTTGAGTTGCACCGTGAAGTGGGACTGATGCACGACGCCGGGCTTGACGGTCTTGAGGTTATCTACCCCAAACACTCCCGCCAGTTTCGTAAACAGCTGCGGCGGCTGGTGAAGGAATTTAACCTTGTCGCCACCGGCGGCAGTGATTACCACGGCAATAATCGACCGGGGACCAGTCTTGCAGGCGGGAAAAATATGGTGCCGGATGAAGTGCTGGTTGATCTGCGGAAGCGGTGGAAAGCGCAGTTGCAGTGAGCCCTCAGCTTTCTTTTTTCTGTCCCTGCAGTATCTCACGATAGCGGTACCACATCTTCTCAATATCTGCCTGCGGTTCGGACAATTCGGCAAAACTGCCGTTTTTAGGGAACTCAAGTCCTGGAAAACGTATCGCACCGCTGAAAATCTTCTCTGCATGAGTCCGTTCTTCATGGGAAAAGGCGGCCTGCAGGACCTCTTCATATCCTTCCTGTTTTCCCTCAATCTCTATTCCTGCCAGGAGTGACAGCAGACGGTATGTCCGTGCCTCTCCGGGCGGCAGCATGCCGTATTCTGCTGTCCATTGACTCCAGCGCTGAACTTCGGCCCAGGTTTCAACGCGTTCCGAGTCGGCCACTCTGCGGCTGCACATCGACAGCCACACCATTGCTTTGAACTGGCCAATGGTGAGGCGTTTCCATGCGGTGTTTTCGGCGAAGACGATTCCGAGAAGATCGCCGACATATTCTGAATCGCCCACCTCAAGTTCCTCAAGGCGACGCAGCAGGTTCCCGAGTTTTTTCCCTTTCATGCCGATAATGTACGGGAATTGAAGTCTTATCCAGGAAGCCCGGTTACGGTTGGCGTAAAGCAGTTCATCGACGGGATAGACCTCCGACATTCCTGGCACGACAATCTGACAGGCGGGCAACGGAAAACCCTCAATTTCAAATACATATCCAGTATGACCACTGTTTTCGAGCATCTGCCGCAGTCGGTTGAACTCTACCCGGCTGTCTCCCTCAAATTGCCACGGGGTGAGGTCACACTCATAATCCGCCTCTCCGCTAAAGATGTGCAGAGGCACTTCACCCACAGAGTTGATGAAGTGTGAGGCAAGATTTTCCGAGGCAGCATACCGTTCCATCTGCATGGTGGGTGGCGGGAATCCCTGCAGGGTGTTGGCGCTGCGTCCCTGAAAAATCTCGTTAATGGTACGGGAGAGAGCAACGTCGAGGCGCGGGCTGCAGCCGAAGGAGGCGAAGGCTCCACCATCCGCCGTGAGCAGCAGAACGGCTACCACCGGATACTGGCCGCCGAGGGAGGCGTCTTTTACTTTGACCAGGCAGCTTTTACGCAATTCGGCTATCTGTGCTGCCACGGCGGGAAATTTTTCCACTTCTGCCGATGGAAGATCAGGCAGGGCGATTGCCTCATCGATGACTCGATATTTGACGTTCCGTTCAAAAATTTCACAGAGTGCCTGATTCAGGCATTCATGGCGGCTGTTGCCTGCAGCCATGCCGTTGCTGAGGTAGAGATTGGTGAGCAGGGCGAGGGGGAAATTGACCGCTTCGAGCTCTTCATCAGCTTCGTCTACGGCAGAAAGAGGTGTAAAGGGCAGGGCGATAATGCCGCGGTCAAGGTCGTCAAAGTTATGGTCGAAAAGTTGTCCCGGGGTGATTTCGTGTTCAGTATCATACCATTCCAGTAACTCAGGAGTGAGCAGGCGTTTGTCGACTTTCTGCCGATGCAGAGGTTTGCGCAGGTCACCGGGGTGCAGGCAAACCTCATTGGGATGAAAAAAGAACTCTCCCTGCGGATCAGGCAGGGCGTAGTCGGTAAAAAAGAAGCCGGTGGCGAATCGCTCCACAAACTCGCCAAGGGCGGAGGCCTGGCTGGCTTCGGCGCTGCAGCCTTTTCCGTTGGTGGTCAGCAGCGGGCATGCTTCGGACTGCAGGTGATGCGACCAGCTTCCAGGCAGGCCTTCCTTTTCGCTGACAAAGGTGAGGTGAATACCACACGCGGCGAAGTCAGTTTGCACCTTGTGGATGGTTGAGGTAAAGGGGGCATCTTTTTCTGCGGGGTTGTTCATGGTAACTCAGGGTAGAGGTGCTTTGGGGAACTGCAAGGCCTTCACTATAGGTGTTCTGTAAAGGAAGGAAAAGAGAGAAAGAAAAAAGGAGAAAGGAGACAGGAGACAGGAAAAAGCAAAAGGCTCCGTAGAGACGATCAATTTGGGCATCTCCAGCACAATGGACGTTTCTACCATGAGATCAATTTTATATCCTGTTTATCCGTGTCCATTCGTGATTCCTTTTGCATTTTGTAACCACGAATGGACACGAATTTTCACGAACAGGGACAACGCATTAAACGAAAACGTTTGCATCCGAAGTTAAGCCGTACAGTGCACCAGGAGTATTAATCAACTTTGGGAGTCATCCGAAAGTCGGGGTTGAGCGTTTTACGCTCTCATATTCCGTGCTTTCCGTGTCTTCCGTGGTTTACCTGGAGCATGAGAACAGACCCTGCTCCTTATGGGCCGATAAGCAGAAACAATACATTGCCATAGTTCTCATGCAGTTTGCTACCACGGAAAACATCAATTACCTCAAAGCAAATAATACCATTTACATTTTGTATTAACCAGAGAATGCAAGTAAAGATAGAACAACAGCAATTCTCTGTTTAATTTTAAAATTTTTTGCCTTTATTCGCATGTTTAGAGCTTTTATTCGTTGGCAAAAAGTTTTTCGCTGTTCCGTCTTTTGCTTTTCCCTGTCTCCCGTCTCCTTTCTCCTGTCTCCCATTCCCCTGCCTTTACATTCGCCAATAGAAAGTGAAAATGGCATTGAGTACGGTCATAACTTAATAGGAATGGTATTATATCTGCAGAAAGGTTGCGTAAAAAAAGGCGAACGGGAAAACCCGTTCGCCTTTTCTGACTGGTGTTGTCGCTGGACTATTTTTACTTGATCTTCCCGCCTGCCCGCAGGGAGTCGGCCAGCATCTCTACAACGTAACGCATCTTTTCAGGAGATTCGTGCTGTTTGAGGTTGTCCTGAATATGCATGATACAGGTGGGGCAACCGGTGGCGACATAATCCACATGGGCATCCTGGATGTTTTTCACTTTGTGGTTGTCAATTTTGATGGCAGTGTCGTAGTGGGTTATGCAGTAACTTCCTGCGGAACCGCAGCAGACGGCAGCATCTTTCATCTCATGGAATTCCACTCCGGGAATTCGCTTGAGGATGTTCCGAGGCTGTTCACGTACACCCTGTCCGCGTACCAGGTGGCATGGGTCATGGTACGAAACTTTATACGGCAGTTTCCCAAGATCACCTTCCTCGAAGGTGATGTTATTTTCGATGAATTCGTGAATATCATAGACCTTGCCGGTGAAGGCCTCCAGCTCGGGGGATCCTTCTACAAACTGTTTTATCTCTTTTTTCAGAGCGAGCCCACAGGAGGAGCAGGCGACAACGATGGCGTCAAGGTCGTAGCTCTGGAAAAGATCATAGTTGAACTGCATCAGGCGGCGTGCACCCTCGTAGTCGCCATTGGCAAGTACCGGCGTACCGTTACAGCGCTGCTTTTTGGGAATAACCACCTCATAACCGCAGGCAGTGAGGATTTCGACCACTGAGGTTACCACGTTGGTATAAATCAGGTTTCCGGCACAACCGGTGAAATAACCGACCCGCATCTTCTTTTTTCCTTTCGCCGGGATGACTTCCGGGTAGAGACTCTGGCCGGTTTTCAGCGCCATTTCAGGGAAAAAACGACGTTTGGAAAACCCGAAGAGGGGAAAAAGGTGGCGTACCGGATTGTTTGGTCCGATACCGAAAAAGGAGCGCTGGGCAAGCCCAACCATTTTCGCACCGAGGGTAATCGGCCATTTGCGCCAGAGGAGTTGACGGAAGAGGAGTGCTTTGAACCAGTGGAGACCCTCTTTTGTGGTGATATACCAGCGCATGCGCAATACGACTTCTTCTGGTTTTACTCCAGCCGGACAGTTGGCTGCGCAGGTCTTGCAGTTAAGACATTCATTGATTGCCTGTTTAACACGGGCGGTAATCTCAATATCTCCAGCGACGAGTTTTTCCGCGAGTTTATTTTTACCACGGGCGGAGAAAATTTCGTTGCCAAGTTCTTTAAAAACCGGGCAGACGTTGCGGCATTTGCCACACTTCATACACTTGTCGAACTCTTTCGTTGCCTCGGCGAGATGCTGCCGGGCCTGTTCCTGAATATTTTTCTGAATATGCATGGCTCCTCCCTCAGGCTGCCTGAACGGTGTCTTGTGGCATGTCGAACATCTTTCCCGGATTGAGCAGATTTTTCGGGTCGAGAGTTTTCTTCACGGCCTGCAGTAGAGCAATGCCTTCATTGCCTATCTGGTCAGCGAGGAAAGGTTTCTTTTCAAGACCTATTCCGTGCTCTCCGGAGATGGTTCCACCGAGATCAATGGCAAGCTGAAAGAGCTCTTTTACTGCTTCATGAACACGCGCTGTCTCATCTGCGTCTTTGGCATCGTAGAGAAAAGTCGGGTGCATGTTGCCGTCACCGGCATGTCCGAAGAGACCGATATCAAGTTTATATTTTTCAGCAAGTTGAGATACACCTGCCACAATTTCCGGAAGTTGAGAGCGCAGAACGGTGGCATCCTCAAGAATGAGGTTCGGGCGTACGGAAGCAAGGGCGTTGAGGCAGACTCTTCGTCCTTCAAAGAGATTATCGCGCTCCCCGGCGGACTGGGCGATTTTGAACTTTCGCACCTTGTTTTTTTCCGTCATCTTTTCCACTTTTGCCATCTCTGCTTTGGCGGAATGCTCTTCACCGTCGCACTCAATAATGAGTACGGCTTCTGCGTCCCGCGGCAGACCACAGTCCTTGAAATCCTGAATGGCATTAATGGCTTTGTTGTCAATAAACTCCAGGGTGGAAGGGGTAACGCCTGCCGCAATAATGTCAGAAACACACTGGGCTGCATCCCGCAGGGTTGTGAAGATTGCCAGTGCGGACTCGCGGTGGGCCGGAATGGGCATCAGGGCAAGGGTAATCTCCGTAACAACTCCGAGAAGTCCTTCTGCCCCCACAAAAACACTTTCCATGTTGAAACCGGCAACGTGTTTCACACATTTAGAACCAATGGTGACAATATTCCCCTGGGGAAGAACTACCTTCATCTCTTTCACGTAGTTCTTGGTGACACCATACTTCAGCCCACGCAACCCACCGGCATTTTCGGCCACATTTCCGCCAATGGAAGAGAAACTGACGCTGCCCGGATCTGGAGGATAGAAGAGGTTGAATTTGGCAATTGCCGGGTCGATTTCTGAAGTGGTGAGTCCTGCTTCCACTGTAATAAGACGGTTTTCCGGGTCGATGTGGAGGATCTTGTTCATTTTATCCATACTGAGAACAATTCCTGATTTGTGAGGAATTGAGCCTCCGGAAAGTCCACTTCCCTGACCTCTCGGGGTTACCGGAATCTCTTCCCGGTACGCAAATTTCAACAGTTCGCTGACGTGTTCTGTTGTCTTTGCAAAGACAACAACTTCGGGCGTAATCTCAACAGGTGAAGCATCATAACCATAGACGAGAAGATCTTCCGGTTCGGTGAGAACTTCCTCTTTGCCAAAAATATTCTGCAGCTCTTGAATCTGGGATGTGTTCATTGCGGTTTCTCCATTAAAAAGAAATCTGAGCGATACCCCGCTGTTGCAGCGGGATGTTTTGGTGGTGTCAGTTGCACATCTGAAAACCTTGAAAAGACAAAATCCTTACAACTGCAAGTCAATGCTCTGTGCCAAAAAACAGGAAAAACAATATATTACAATTGGTTCAACCAAAGTATTAAATACCAATATTGCTGTCAAGTTAATAATGAAAAGGGGATTTAGAGAGGTAAATTGTCTTTTTGGCTCTTTAACTTATTGATAATATAGAAATATTTTTGAGAAATAAAATTTCTAGAAGGAATTATGGGAATTAAAAAACTACGGTTTTTTGTCATACCATAAAGATGGCTTTATGGGTGCCTTGAATACTGATGAGCAGCCTTCCAGACTGAACAGAGATCTTTAGTGGGAAGAATTTTGCAGAGTACGGCAGAGGTCTGTTTTTTTGAGAATTGCTGTGTAAAAGGTTTTCCGGAAGCGCAGGAGAAAGGCCATATCTTTCGTTGATTTCAGGTGGTACAATTAACGCTGTGCAGATGTACAGGAAACTCTGTACAGAATTTTCGCTCCTGATTTGGTATCCATGTAAGCGCACTTTTTCCAGCGGGACCAATTGAACCGCAACACATTTCACTATGGAGGATTGCAATGAAAGTCTATACCGGTGGTGGAGATAAAGG
The DNA here is from genome assembly GCF_016918505.1 of Desulforhopalus vacuolatus. Taxonomy (GTDB): domain Bacteria; phylum Desulfobacterota; class Desulfobulbia; order Desulfobulbales; family Desulfocapsaceae; genus Desulforhopalus; species Desulforhopalus vacuolatus. The sequence goes on along the minus strand of NZ_JAFFPZ010000035.1, from coordinate 11,580 downwards.
GACAACTTCTCTTTTTTCCGGAGAACGAGTGTCAAAATATTCACCACGTCTTGAAGCCTATGGTGATATCGATGAATTTAACTCTGCAGTGGGCCTGCTCAAAGCGCTCCTTCCTGAGGGCCTTGAGCAGGTAGCGGAGCAGCTTAACGTTATTCAGATACGCCTTTTCCAGGCAGGAGCATGGCTTGCCACCCTGCCTGGTTCCAGTGCCATTAAATTTTTGGAAGATTTTCCTGAATCTCATGCAAAAGGGCTGGAGCAGGATATTGACGCTTTTTCGGAAGAACTTCCAGCGCTGAAGAAATTCATTCTTCCAGCAGGACACCAGGCTGCGTGTCAGGCACATATGGCTCGAACTATCTGCAGAAGATGTGAACGAAAAGTCACATATTTTGCAGCCAAAGAGGACTGTGAAGGAACCCCCATGCCAGCAATTCTGGTATATTTTAACCGTCTCTCCGACTACTTTTTTGTCCTTGCCCGTTTCATCAATAAAAAGTGCGATACTGATGAAACAACAATGGAGTAAGGGAGGAACAGCCTGCTTCTTTACATGATCGACGTTTTTCGACATGGCTCTCCATGAAAAAAGGGATCGGTCAGGAAATAGAATTTCTCAGGGGGAGTTCCCTTCTGATGATGGTCTGCGACCCGGTTGATATTCTCCACTGCAGGCTCACCCTCTGCAAACAGGTGGAGTGAAAATTCTTTTTACTGACCAGACTCCTTTTTTTTTACGTTTTTATCCAAGCGCTTTTTCAAGGTCATGAAGAGAGTTATGACCCGCAGCGACGGCCATGTTTTCCCAGGTTTTTTCCACCGGATTTTCCCCTTTTGCTTCATAATCCTGAAGAAGCTCAGCGTAAAGTTCAAGGGTTGTATTGTCCCAGGTTTCCAGTTCTCCGCGCAGATACGTTGCAAAAGAAGTTGCATTGCCTGAATCGACGCTGACCGGACGGGCACGGCGATGGAGGTTGGGGTATTTCTCTTCCGTTTCTCTGTTCCATGCGGTCTGCATGGTAACGATCTTGTCAATACAGGGGGATTTACTTTGCGGTGGAATGAGATTTTCCATCCGTGCATATTTGCTGGTGATAAGATTGACACCTTTATCTTTCGCTTCAAGCAGGTGCGTGCGGTAACTCTCCAGCATTGCCGGTGTCCAGATGGAGAAGGTGACAGAACGGTGGAAACGAAAACCCTGCGGATCCTGTTGACAGGAAGATGGTTCGCGAGATTGAACGGCAAGAAACATCTCAGTTTCCAGTTCGACAACTTCTGAAATCAACTCTTTCGTGTTCATATATTTCCTCTGTTGTTTCAACTAAACCACACATCGATGGTTTTCAACTGTTCGTTTTAAATAGAGTTCTGAGAAATAAAAAAAGGATGGTGCAGGTTTTTAAACCTGTACCATCCCTTTTATTGGATTCCTGTTCAACGGCTCTGTTCTGAAGCTGCACTCAAGAGTGCAGCTTTGTTCAACAGTCTCACACTCTTTCGTGAGCCGTCCGGCGGATCAGGTCATTCTGGAGATCCGGGGAAAGGTCTACGAAATATGCGGAGTATCCTGCAATCCGTACAATCAGGTTGCGGTATTTTTCCGGATCTTTCTGAGCTTTAACCAGTGTGTCTTTGTTGATGACATTGAATTGTACATGCCACAGTTTAAGGTCAACAACAGTTCTGATGAAGGAGATCAGTTTATCAGTTCCTTCTTCGCCTTCAACACACTTCGGAGTGAATTTGATGTTGATCAGGCGGGCCGCACGGTCACGCATGCCATAGTTCTTGGTTGTGAAGTTTGACATGAGAACGGCGGTCGGACCGTGTTTGTCTGCACCGTGAGAAGCAGAGGAACCATCCGAGAGAGCGGTTCCAGAGAGACGTCCGTTCGGAGTAGCACCAACCACGCGGCCGAAAGGTACGTGAGAGGTGAAAGGTACGTAACGTACATCGTTGTGCATACCCATCTCTTCGCCATATTTTTTTGCATATCTTACGTTGATGGCGTCGATTTCTTTCCCTATGGAGTCTGCATAAGGATCATCGTTTCCGTAGCAGGGAGCGCTCATAAGCAGCTGGCGAACATCTTCTTTCCCTTCGAAGTTGCAGTCACATGCTTCAATGACTTCCTTGAGGGTAATTTTTTTATCTTCGTAAACATACTTTTTAATGGCTGCAAGAGAGTCAACCAGAGTTCCAATACCCATGTGCTCGAAGTATCCAAGCTCAATCCCCTCGGGGATATGTTGGGAATGGAGGTCCATTAGATGTTTCATGCAGAGGTCATGCATTGCAGAACCCATGGGTTGTGCAAAGTGCTTCGGACGAATTTTATTGATGGTGTATTGCTGATAGAATGCAGTTCTCAAGAAATGCTTGTGTTGTTTAACATACGCATTCCACAGGTCGTCCCAGGTTTTAAAGGTACTCGGATCGCCAGTTTCAATGGAGAGTTGTTTGTCTCCCCATTTCAGCATTTTACCGTTGTGCAGGGTCATTTCGAGAGCTGCAACAAAGTTAATGTAGGCACCACCGGAGGTGTAGGTATCCCGGTTTGGCATACGGGCTTCAGCACAACCAGAGACAGCGTAGTCGAGAGCTTCTTCAAAGGTTGCCCCTTTGGAAACATAAAGAGGTACAACTTCTTCATCATTGAGCAGTTTCGGGAAACCGGCACCATCTTTGATTGTTTCTGCAATGTCAGCAAGGAAACGCTCGGGAGAACGACTGTGAACCCGTGCGGCGAGGTCCGGATAGTGCATCGGGAACTCACGTTTGGATTTCAAGAAAATGTAGCTCAGTTCGTTGGTAGCGTCACGGCCATCAGGAGTTTGTCCACCGATGGTTACAGCTTCCCAGTGAGCATAGCCTTCGTTGAAAGCGCTGCCGGTGGGGGAGATGTAGAGGTCAAGAGTTTGAGCCATGGCAACCCAGATGCACTCGAGCAGTTCCATTGCCTGTTGTCCGTTGATGACACCAGCTTCTTTGTCAGCTTTGTAGAAGGGATAGAGATACTGGTCCATACGACCGTTAGAAATAATGGTTCCGGTCTTTTGTTCAAAACGGGAGAACATTTGCGTGAACCATTGAGACTGAACAGCCTCCTGAAAGTTCCGTGCGGGATACTCAGGTACACGTTCGCAGATTTCTGCCATTTTGAAGAGCTCAGCAGTACGTTTTACATCAGTCTCTTTTTCAGCCATTTCACGGGCAAGAACCGCATGACGGTTGGCCCAGGTTTTAATGGCGTCGCAGGTGATGATAATTGCCTCAAGGAAGGGCTTTTTATCTACGGCATCAATGGGAGAAAGAGGGTCGAGTTTCTCCATTTTTTCTACTGCTTCGTCACGGATGCCTTTGAAACCACGCTTGAGGATCTTTTCGTAGTCATGGACCCATTGGATAGAAGAGCGGAAAGAAGAGGTTTCATTAACGAGGAAGCGGGAAGTGAGGCCATCTTTATCATCGTAGGTCAAGCCATGAACATCTTCAGGCAGACATGCATTGAGGTCTTCATGGTAGGTTCTGCCCTTCCAGTAAGGAGCGATTTCCTCAGTTGCAATTTTTGCATCTTCCGGGCTGATTCCGAAGGGAGACTCTTTTCTGCTGGGAAGATCTTTTACAGCAATATCAAGAAAGTCACCGTCAAGTTCCGGATAGAGCATTCCGTAACGTCCGGCGTAACCACCACGACCACAGATGAGGTTGTCTTTATCAATATAGACGTCAATGTTTTCTGCGATATTCTTCAAAGCTTTTGCCCATCTGAGGCAAAGCATTTCACCTTCGGTCTCTTGCATTGAACGGGTGAAATAGAGGGCACGCTGAATGTCAATCCAGGGGCGGGTGTTATCGAAAGATTCAAGAATTTTAAAAACACGCTCGTGGGTTGCGCGGTATTTGTCTTCTTTTCCTGCGATTTGGTCTTCCAGACGTGATTCCTGGGGAGAGCAGCATGATTGATTCATAATAAGCTCCAGATTGAATTGTAAAATTTCGGTCGATTCCCGGCCGTATTGATCAAAAAGATGTGGACAGATTGTCCCTGTTTCATTTTCTGTTTTCTTATTAGCAATTGGCATGCCACTGCAGGATTATTTTTCATTCTATGTGTTAAAAAAATTCACACAAAATCCTGGAGAATTTTAAAACAGCTCTAATGTGCTGAAAATATGAGGGAAAAGTAAATCTGTCTTGAGAGGACCTCTACTTCAGAGGTTAAAATGAATGGTGAAGGGTAAAACGAAGGTGGAAAAACCGAAAAGTTAACAAAGAGAAGAATTCAGGGAGCCATCTTTAATGTTGCAGCATTGCAACATTAAAGATGGAACGGGTATAAAATCGTGTGAAATCAAGCAGATAATAAAAATATTGCATTTATGCAACTTGAGGTGCATAAATGCAACTGCTCTCTGGCTGCAATATATTCATACATCACATTGTTTTACGTATAAAAAGTGTCAGTGCATCTTGCGAAAAAGGGTGGAGCGGTTAATTCCGAGTACCCGTGCAGCTTCTTTAACAGAACCCTGTTTGTCAATGGTCTGTTGAATGACACGCTTTTCAAGATTGTGCATGATCTCTTTAAGGGAATGTCCGGAGGAGGAGAGCATGCCGGATGAAGAACGGTCGGACGGGGAGACACCCATGCTCGGCGGGAGCTGCCCGGGGAGAATTTCTTCTCTCTCACTGGTGACGACGAGGCTCTGAATAAGGTTTTCCAGTTCACGGATATTGCCGGGCCAGTTATAGGTGAGAAAGAATTTAAGGGTCTCTTCAGGACAGATTACATCCTTATTATACTTGTTGCAGAAGCGGGTAAGAAAATGATCTACGAGGTGGGGAATCATCGCTGGAGTCTCGCGCAGTGGCGGAATATTCATCACGGCCACCCGCAGGCGGTAGAAGAGGTCGGCGCGGAAATTGCCTTCCTTTACCTCTTTTTCCAGGTTGCGGTTGGTCGCTGCGATAATGCGCACATCCACCTTGCGCGGTACTGAAGAACCCACCGGCATGACCTCTTTATCCTGCAGAACACGCAACAATTTGGCCTGCATGGTGAGCGGCAGTTCACCGATCTCATCAAGGAAGATAGTTCCCCTGCTGGCAATTTCAAAGTGGCCCATCTTGCCGGTTGAGGAAGCGCCTGTAAACGCCCGGGGAGCATAGCCAAAGAGCTCGGCTTCAATTAAATTTTCCGAGATGCTGCCGCAGTCCACTTTGAGAAAAACTTCGTTGCGGCGTAAACTGTTGCGATGTGCCATACGGGCATATCGATCTTTCCCGACTCCGCTCTCCCCCAACAGCAGGATGGTGGCATCTGTAACGGCAACGCGCGTGATTAATTCAATGATGTTCTGTACCAGCGGATCTGTATATACCCCGTCTTCGCTGCCCTCCTGCAGGGCCTCGCGCTGGCCGTGGTAGATGGAGACAAGGCGGCGCTGCTCAAGAATCTCTTCGCGCATCTGACCGATAAGGGTGACATCCCGCACAATCGTGATGACCAGGGTGATTTTACCGTCATTAAAGACAGGATATCCACGCAGGACAACGCGTTTCCCGTCCTTGAGATTTTGCACGGTAGTGACGGGTTTTTGCTTTTTTATTACCTCGGGATGAACAGCGACATCGAATATCCCAAGATGAATCAAATCGTGGATATTACGCCCGATCAGTTCATTTGCTTTGAGCCCGGTGAGTTTTTCATACATGGGATTGACATGCAGGGTAATCCCTTCCACGTCAGTGAGGTAGACGCCATCGTCAAGAGCGGCAAGAATATTTTCTATATTGTCGGCGAGAATGTCATTGTGATCTTTCATAGGCAGGCGTCAGAGGGAAAGGCGGGGAAGATTTCTTCCCCGCCGGACTTGTAGAAGGTACCCAGAAGCTGTGATGGCGCAGACAGCTCTCATTTAATAATAGCGCGGGGGTGTTGTCCCGCGACCTGTTGCAAAGCCTCAAAGGTTTCCTGGGGAAGGGTGATGTCGCCGAGCAGGTATTCCCGTCCAGTGTTGACATATTTCTGCTGTCCGAGTCGATGGTAGGCAAGTGGTTCATACTCAACATCGTGGCCTTTGAGGAAATCGACGACAGCCTGGATATCTTCCACAGTGTCGTTGAATCCAGGAACCACCGGGGTGCGCACGCGTATCTTCATTTTCGGAAAGGCTTCACGCAGTGCCTTGAAATTTTCCAGAATCAGGGTGTTGTCAACCCCGGTGAACTCCTTGTGTTTCACGGGGTCTATACATTTGATGTCCATGAGAATGTAATTGAGGTATTTGGCTGCTTCCAGAAATACTTCTTTTTTCACCAGACCTGCTGTCTCGATTGCTGTTTTCAGGTAGCGGTGTTTGGCTTCCTTGAGCAGGGCAATGGCAAATTCAGGCTGGGCAAGCGGTTCTCCTCCGCTGAGGGTAAGTCCGCCGCCCGAACGGGTATAGAAGGAGGCGTCGCTTTCCACTTCGTCAATGACATCCATCACCTTCATCTTTTCCCCATAGGGGCTGAGGGCACTTGAGGGGCAGACCTCTGTGCAGGCAAGACACTGGTTGCAGAGCTGCCAGTCGATATTAATTTTGTCGTCTTCTCCCCGGGTGATTGCTCCTGCTGTGCAGACCTCTGCACAGTGGGAGCATTCACTGAGGGTGATGCATTTGGTTCGGGCGTAGGCCAGCTGGGGGGTAAAGGATTGCGATTCCGGGTTGGAGCACCAGCGACAGGAGAGGGGGCATCCTTTCAGAAACACCACTGTGCGAATGCCGGGGCCGTCATGTACGGAGTACTTTTGAATATTAAAGACCCAGCCTGTTGTATTTTGAATTTCGTCTGAAGTCATGAATTTCCTCTATCTGTTGCGTGGAGGACAGCAGTTCTCCACTTTATATGCAGAGCTGAGAGGAGGTCTCTCCTCTCAGCTCTGTTATCAGTGAACCAGCAGAAGTGGAATTGCTGGAATATAGGTGATCAGTAAAAGTACAGCAAGCATTATGCCAATCATCGGAAGAACTACCCTGGAGAGATCTTCGATCTTGGCATTGGCAACACCACTTGCCACGAAAAGGTTCACTCCAACCGGTGGCGTAACAAAACCGACAGCCAGGTTGACAACCATGATGATACCGAAGTGAACGGGGTCTACACCGATCTGTATGACAATGGGCAGCAGGATTGGAGTGAGGATGACGATAGCGGCCAGTGCTTCCATGAATGTACCTACAACCAGCAGCATAACGTTGATCATCATCAGGATCATGTATTTATTGTCGGTGAGACTGAGCATCGCATGGGCGATGGTCTGAGGTACCTTCTCAATGGTCATGATGTAGCCAAAAATGGTTGCCATGGCCATTAGAATAATGACGATGGCGGAGGTGGAGCAGGCATCCATGATACAGGGAACAATGTTTTTCAGGTTCAGTTCACGGTAAATGAAAATACCAACTATCAGACCATAAAGAGCGGCAATGGCTGCGGCCTCGGTGGGGGTCAGCAGACCACCGTAGATTCCTCCAAGGATGATGACTGGAACCATCAGAGCCCATTTCGCATCCCAGAAGGCTTTGATAAAGGTTGCCACAGAACGTTTTTTCTGTACACCTTTCCATCCGCGTTTTTTTGAGTAGAAGTAGGTGAATACCATCAGTGAGACGCCGGTAAGCATGCCGGGAATAATCCCCCCCATGAAGAGCTTGCCGATGGAGACTTGTGCAGACACTCCATACACAACAAAAGGATTGGAGGGTGGAATCATAACGCCAATGGCACCGGCGGATGCGACGATTGCGGCGGAGAAGAATTTGTCATATCCCCGTTCAACCATGGCCGGAATAGTCAGGGAGCCGATGGCGGCAACAGTGGCTGGGCCGGAACCGGAGATGGCGGCAAAAAACATGGAGGTGGCGATTGCCGCAAGGGCGATTCCGCCAGGCAGGGAACCGAGAACTTCATCGGCAAGTTCAAGCAGGCGGCGGGAGAGGCCTCCGGCACCCATGAAAACTCCGGCTGCAATGAAGAAGGGGATGGCCATGATGGGAAAGCTGTCAATGGAGGTGAACGCGGTTTGCGCCACATAGGCGATGGGCAGTGTCCCCTGATTGATAATGGTCATGGTAGCCGCGAGGCCGAGACTGACAGAGATGGGAACCCCGATGATCAGATAAAGCAGGAAATAGCCGAAAAGAATGGTCAACGTGGAAAAACCGGTGGCGAAAAAGGCCGGAAGGGAGATGACAATAAAGAACAGTGCTCCTGTAAGCATGTCGACCCGGCTGCAGCATTTGCGATCCTTCCACAGATCCTGAAGGAGGCGGATACCCATCAATCCAAAACCGAAGGGCAAAATAAGATAGGGAAAAAAGTAGAGCATGCGCGTTCCCGGAGCGACCTGGGGAAATTCAAGCTGTTTGGAGAGGAGAAAAATCGACATGCAGAAGACAACTCCAACCAGGGAGAGGAAGCAGAGATTGACAACACCCCAGCTGATGCGCTGCAGCCGTTCCGGCAGGCGGTCATAAACAATATCCACACGGATGTTGTTCCGTTTCTTGATAGCTATGGGAATGGCGAGATAGGAGATCCAGATAAAAATAAAACGGGCCAGTTCCTCCGTCCAGATTGCGCCAGCGGCATTCGTCGAGAAGTGCGAACCTACATAGCGATAGAAGGCCTGAAAGCTGATAATAAAAATAATGGCGATCATCCCTGAGACGAGAAAAGGTTTCTCGAAATTCTCGTCAAGCCAGGAGAGCCAGCCTTTTTTCTTGCCGTCGTTGCCCTCAATGGGCAGTTCATGGGCATTAGCGGTTATCATAATGTGTCCTTACGAAAAAAAAGAAGCAGGTTATTCTGCAGTGGTTTTCTGTGCCGGAGTTGCAGGAATGTCTTTCTGGGTATCTTGCACCAGCTTGATAACTTCCGCAGGGATCTGATCGGCAAATTCGTCCCATATCGGACGGGTTGCTTTCTTGAACTCTTCCCTGTCAGCGGCGGTGAGATGGTAGATTTCGATGCCGCTGTCTTTAAAAGCCTGCTCCGCTTTCTTTTCGAGTTCGGCGGTGATGCCGCGCTGCCAGTTGAGAGCGTCGTGGGCGGAACTGAGGATGACCTCCTGGTCTTTTGTATCCAGGACGTCGAACTTGCGCTTGTTCATCATCATGATATGCATGGAGTAGTTATGCGCGGAGTTCGTGGCGTATTTCAGTGCTTCGGTGTGTTTGGCGTCGTTGAGCAGGGAAAAGGTATTTCCCTCAGCGTCAACGGTTCCCTGCTGCAGTGCGGTGTAGACCTCGCCCCAGGCAACCGGGGTCGGGTTCATGCCGAGTTTTGCGGCAACGGCTACTTCAACAGGTGAGGCGGTGGTGCGGACCTTGAGCTTTTTCAAATCAGCGAGGCCGTGTACAGACTTTTTGGCGGTAACAAAATTACGGTAGCCGTATTCGCTGTACATGATCGGTTTGAGGTTGATCTTTTCAGACTCTTCATCAAGATATCTGCCGAGTGGCCCGTTGTCGAGAGCGTCGTAGAGCTGTTGCTGATACTTTTGACTGGTGATGTAGGGAAGGTCAAAGACCATGAAGGCCTTGGAAAAGTTGGCCATGTTGGGAGAGGAACTGGAAGCCATCTCCAGAATTCCCTGCTGGGTGGATTCCATGGTGACGCGGTCAGAACCGAGAATGGCATTACCGAGAAGCTGAACCTTGATATCTCCATTTGAACGCTCTTCCACCAGCTCTTTAAACTTCTCGTAACCGAGGGTTACATTGTTGCCTGGTGCCATGGGATGGCACAGCCTCAAGACTGTTTTTTTCGCGAGGGCATTGCCCGCGCTGAAGAACATCCCTGCGGCGATGAGGGCCGCCAGAGTCTTTCTGCCTGATAAAGTCATGTCTCCTCCAGTGTAGAAATCTTGAGAAACCAGAAGTGGCTTCCATAAATATTACTCGGGGCAGAAAAAGCAATTGCAGTGCCAGTTCGAAAAAACTCTTTAATATTGTGCTGTTTTTTTGCTGAATGGGAATTCATTTAATTTTGGTATGTTGCAAATCCACATTGTATCTATCTGTTTTGGTGAGTGTATTAATCGAGTTTGGGATAGAGCTGAATTGATACAACTGAGAAGGATAACGGAAGGACGATTGACTGATAAAAATTCTTATTATCAAGTACATGAAAAAGGAATTTCTCGGAGGTGCAAAAATGCAATGCCTCTTATGGGTAACAGTGAGTGGTGAATATTAATTACTACAGAATAACAATAATATGCAATACAAGAGTTGCGTTTATGCAACACTGGTGCATAAACGCCCCAGCAGCGGTTTCGACAGTTTGTAATGTATCCCTTGAAAGCAGTGAATAAAAAAAATTTGTGTAAAAGGGCAGGATGTTGCCTGTGCTGAAGGAAGATTGATAACAGGCATATATCTTGCTGAATGATGATTCATCATTTCCCTGCAGGCAACGTATTTTCTGCCTGCGCAATCATCTCTTTTACGAAGGAGTTTTCCAATGAAGTCCATCGATTTTCGTTTTCGCCCAAACACTCCCGAGGTTGTTGACGGCATCGCCAACAGCTCCATGTTTGCCGGTCTCTGTAAAGCCATTGATTTCAGCAAACGGCCGAAAAAGTCCCTTGAAGATATCGTTAAAGATCTCGACAAGCGCGAGGTTGAGGTGGCAGTCATCACCGGCCGTGACTGTGAAAAGACCTATGACGTCCCCGCAAATAACAAAAGTGTGGTTGAATTTGTCAAAGCCTTTCCTGAAAAATTTATTGGCTTCTATGGCCTTGATCCCCATAAAGGGATGGGTGCTGTTCGCGAATTGACTGAAGCGGTAGAGCAGAAAGGAATGAAGGGTGCTGCAGTAGATCCATATCTCTCCCATCTCTATCCCAATGATGCCAAATATTATCCCATTTACTCCAAGTGCTGCGAGCTGGAGATTCCGATAATATTCACCACCGGTCCGGCGACTCTCGTTGATGGTGCGGTAATGGATCATGTTGCTCCGCGGTATATTGACTTTGTTGCCCGGGACTTCCCGGAACTGAAAATCGTTATCAGCCATGGCGGATACCCCTGGGTGAATGAGGCGGTTTTTGTTACTCAGCGTAACGCCAACGTGTATCTTGAAGTTTCTGAGTTTGAACTTTCTCCGCAGTCTGACATCTACATTAAAGCGGCTGAAACCATCATTCCGGATCAGTTCCTTTTTGCCTCTGCTCACCCCTTTGTTGAGCAGGAGACTGCATTGAAGATCTACAAAGAACTGCCATGGTCTGAAGAAACTTTGGAAAAAGTAATGTACAAGAATGCGAAAAAATTACTTGGTCTCTCAGTAGTGTCCGGTTAAGATTTTGCATGTAGAAAAAAATAAATTACAAGGAGAAGTTTTTTTCTTGACAAATAAGTGAAATTCCGAGTTTGCCCTCCTTAAAAGACTAATCTTCTAAGGAGGTTACGATGGATTTTGTAACTTTTCGCTCCCGGCGATATGCTGTCCCATCACAAACACACTTACTCAAACCAACAAAGCAGGCCTTGGTCAATGCACCACCGCTTCGATCAA
>NZ_JAFFPZ010000034.1 GCF_016918505.1 Desulforhopalus vacuolatus | reverse complement strand
ATTCTCCAACAGCGGAAAGAATCCTGAAGGCCTATTCCCAAATCACTCTGACGATCATCGAGTTAGCCGGGCAAATCTTTCACCATGTCACACCACTTTCACCGTTACAAGTAAGGATGTTGGAACTTCTTGGTCTGGGACCAGAAATCTATTCCGGCCTGGAGAGTAATTCCGGATAGTTTTTCAGTTTACGCGAATGGTGAGGTTATAGGTCAGTTTAGAAAACGGATATCAAACATTCCACATTTGGAACCTGATATATCCATAAACGGAAAAATAGGGTTGATTTTAAAAAGCCTTACCTTATATGAAGAGGATTTCAATAAAATTGTCCAATATATGACGGATCAAAGATTGAATAGAACCAGGATGGATACAGCCTACCAATCTCTGGCTTCCAATGTTTTAGGAAGCAACCAGACTTCTGTGTTAAAGCCTTTGTTTAATTTAACCCATTTTTTAACAAGTTATCGTATTGATAAAAGGGAATCCGAATACCGTGCACTTTTACTGGTTGTTGATTATCTTGAGAGCAAACTCTTACACGTACAGCTTATAGATAATCGAATGAAAGGGTATGTGCAACACTTTAAAGATTTATTAAGCAAAGATTTTGAATTGGAACAAAAAATTCAGGCAACCTACGAACGGTTTAATCTAGTTAGCATGCAATTGATGAGCCTGGTGGAAAATCTTTTTAAGGATGCAGAAAGTACACTCAAAGTAAAGTTATTGCAAATCAGTGAAAGCAGAAAAAAATTGAATGAAATTTTTCTCATTTCGACAACCACCAGTATTATTATGCTTTTGTTGATCCTTGCAATAATAGCAAGGAAAATCATTTACCCAATAAGATCCATAGCCGGTGTCATGAAAGAAGTCGAGAATAAAAATATTTCATCACGGTTTAAATATCATGGAAACGAAAACGATGAGCTCGTACGTCTTGGATTGTCTTTCAATGACATGCTGGACACCATTCAAGCAAATAATAAAGCGCTACTCAACTATCAAAATAACCTTGAAAAAAATATTTTTAAACTTGCTTCCAGTGAAAAAAAATTAAAAACTCACCGGGAAAAGTTGGAAATAGTAGTACAGAATCGTACTTCTGATTTAACCGTTGCCAATACTTTGTTAAAATGCTCGTTAAATGAAAAAGACAGCCTCCTTAAAGAGATTCATCATCGTGTCAAGAATAACCTTCAAATCATTTCCAGTCTGTTGAAGATTCAGGCAAACCAGACTAAAGATGTACAAGCAGCCGCATTGTTTAAAGACAGCCGGGAAAGGATAACATCCATGGCTCTTATTCACGAGCAACTTTATCAATCAAAAAATTTGTCTAATATTGATTTTGGAATATATGTCAGAAATTTAGTAGATAGCCTGATGCAGTCTTATAGCCGAAAATCCAGAAGAATACGAGCGGATATTGAGTCTAACAGTGTTTTTCTGGCAATTGATGTCGCAATTCCTTGTGGGTTGATTATCAATGAACTGGTATCCAATTCTTTAAAATATGCATTTCCAACAGCTCAAGAAGGCGTTATCTCGATAACTACCCGATTCGATAACAAAAACGAAATTGAAATGGTAATAGGAGATGACGGCATTGGTATTCCAGAGGATCTTGATTTTAGAAATACTAAAACATTTGGATTGCAACTCATAACAGGCCTTGTGGAGCACCAGCTTGCAGGAGAGATAGAGATCAACCGAAATATAGGGACCGAATTTCGAATCAGGTTTAAGAATTTAAACGGAAAAGAAAGGATATAGAATATGAAAGCTTCCAGTATTCTTATTGTTGAGGATGAATTTATTATTGCCAAAGACATCGAGACAAGCTTGAAGAATATGGGATATGTTGTCTGTGCCATTGTTTCATCCGGTGAAGAGGCGATTAAAAAAACCCAAAAAGAAAAACCTGATTTAGTGCTCATGGACATTATACTAAAGGGGGCAATCGATGGAATTGAAGCTGCCAGGCAAATACGCTCTCTATTTAAAATCCCGATTGTGTATCTCACTGCATACACTGATGATAATACACTTGAAAAAGCTAAAATTACCGAACCTTATGGCTATATCCTTAAACCCTTTAAAAATAGAGAGTTGAACAACGCTATTGAGATTTCCCTCTATAAAAACAAAATGGAAAAAAAGTTGATAGAGAGCGAGGAACGGTTCAAATTTTTAGCCGAAAACATGGCTGATGTAGTATGGACCCTTGACCTGAATTTTCAAACAACCTATGTGAGCCCGTCCATAGAAAAAGTACTCGGGTTCACCCCAGCGGAAAGAAAACAGCAGCCCCTTGAGAAGATGGTCACACCGGAATCCTTTAAACGAATTGCGGAAAACTTCTCCCAGGAGCGTGAAACCGAAAAGATGAATGCCGACTCGGACCGGGTTATTAGCATGGAGGTAGAATACTACCATAAAAACGGTACTATTGTCTGGACAGAAAACAGTATTAAAGGAATGAGAGATCCGGATGGTAAACTTATTGGCATATACGGTTCTTCCCGTGACATTACAGAAAAGAAAAGAGCGGAGATAGCGCTTATAGAAAGTGAAAAAAAATACAGGCTCCTTGCCGATAATGTGGCAGATGCTATTTATACAGTCAATTTAGAAACCGAAAATTTAACATATGCAAGTCCATCAATACAAAAAATGTTAGGTTACACGGCCGAGGAATATCTTACCCTCAGCACTAAAGATGTTATAACCACTGAATCATATATCAAACAACAAAAACTATTAGAGAGCCTCATAAATAAAAAACAAGCGACTGAATCTATAGAACTTGAGGCGATACACAAGGATGGCCATATAATTCCTGTCGAAATCCATGCCAGGATTGTATTTGACAAACAGGGAAATCCTGTTGAAATTTTAGGGGTATCACGTGATATAACCGACCGTAAACAAAAGGAAACAGCCCTGCGGGAGAGTGAGGAACTATATAAAAGCCTTTTTAAAAATAATCAGTCGGCAATGCTCCTTATTGACCCCGAGACTTTAAAAATCGTTGATGCCAATCCAGCTGCAATCTCCTATTACGGATGGAGCCATAAAGAGTTAATAAAGAAAAAAATCACTGATATAAATATTCTTTCAAAAGAAGAAACAATTCAGGAAATACAGAAATCAAAAAATCAACAACAAAATCACTTTTTCTTTAATCACCGGTTGTCAAACAGAGAAATTCGAAATGTTGAAGTATACAGTGGTCCTATTACTGTAAATGAAAGAGATCTTCTGTATTCGATTGTTCATGACATCACAGAGCAAAAACAAATGGAGAAGGATTTAAAAGAAAAGACCCAAACTCTTAATGACATTTTAGAGAATGCCGGAGATGGTATTTGTGTTTCTTATAACATTTCTGAATGGCCTAATGTGAAATTCAGTCATTGGAATCCCCGCATGACATCAATCACCGGTTATACGCTTGAGGAAATAAACCAGTTCGGCTGGTATCAGAAGATATACCCTGATTCGGAAACCCAACAAAAGGCAATTGAACGAATGACCAGTATGCTCCAAGGCAAAAATATCGTTGCTGAAGAGTGGACAATCGTTGATAAGGAAAAAAATATAAAAACACTCTCTATATCCACAACAATTTTAAAAACGGAAGAGAACCGAACATATGTTCTGGGAATAATGCAAGATATCAGTGAGCGGAAGAGCCAGGAAGAACAACTTCGTCAAAGCCATAAAATGGAATCCATTGGCACAATAGCCGGAGGTATCGCGCATGATTTCAACAATATTCTATACATGATTATCGGTAACGTGGAATTGGCACTTGAAGATATCCCTAACTGGAACCCGGCGTACACTAACCTTGAAGAGATCAAATCTGCCGGTCTCAGAGCAGCAGGTATTGTAAAACAATTGCTCAATTTCAGCCGTAAAGCAGATTTGGAGTTAAAACCCATAGGTATTGTTACTGTTATTAATGATGCATTAAAATTGCTTCGCTCAACGATTCCCACCACCATAGAATTTAGAAAACATCTGCCACCTGCAGAAATAACAATTCTCGCAGACCCGATTCAAATCAACCAAGTTCTGATAAATATTTGCACTAATGCCGCGCAGTTAATGGAGGATACAGGCGGGGTTTTTGAAGTTAGTGTGACTTCTGTGATATTAAATGAAGAAGCGAATGGGGACTATCTAAATTTTTCTGCAGGTAATTATGTTAAAATCACATTAACTGATACTGGACCGGGCATCCCCCATAATATCATCGACCGGATTTTTGATCCCTATTTTACAACCAAAGAGATAGGAAAGGGTTCCGGCATGGGGCTGTCTATTGTACACGGCATCGTAAAAAATCACAACGGCATTATTTCAGTTGAGAGTGTGCCTGGGAAAGGAACTACTTTCACTATCCTTTTCCCTGTGATTAATGAAAAACCTATAATGGAAATTAAAAAAACAGAAGGAATTTTATATGGTACAGAAATAATCCTTTTTGTTGATGATGAACAAACAATTACGGAAATGATGCAAAAAGTTCTGGAAAGGTTAGGCTATAGGGTTGAAACAACTATGAATCCAATAGAAGCAATTGAAATGTTTCAATCCAAACCCGATATGTTTGATCTGGTCATTTCTGATATGACCATGCCACAGATGACCGGTTCCAAATTATCTAAAAAATTAAAGGAAATACGATCGGATATCCCTATCATTATATGCACAGGGCACAGCTCACTTATCAATGAAGAAAAAGCAAAGGAACTTGAAATTGCTGCTTATGTAATGAAACCAGTATCCATGTTAGAAATAGCAAAAACGATTCGAGAGGTTTTGGATAAATAACAATTTTTTCCTACTTTTGGAGAGGATGTTTGCAAAATCAAAAAGCGAGCCCTATGTCTGTTATCCATCGCTTTTCATTAGGAACCGGTGGCCACAATATTTAAAATCAATGGTTTGTCCAGATTTAAACGGGTAGCCGAATTAAAGATATTATGGATCGTATACGTTTAAGGGCAGTATCTATGATTCATAGATAACCTCAGCTAAGAGGTTCATAGAATTTGAGTCGAAGGCAAATGAAATATATTAAAAACAAAATTCAAATCCTCCAGACAAGGATCTACATGGCAAAAACGAATTCCAAAATCGTTTACATTCCAATACTAAAGCTCATTCTGTGCATGGTGCTTTTCCAATATACACTTTTTGATGCCTCGGCCACATTTGGAAAAACAGGAAACAATTTAGCCCAACTAACAGATAATGAAATATCTTGGCTTGATGCCCACCCTATAATTCGGTTAGCACCAGATCCGGAGTTCCAGCCGATTGAATTTTTTGACAAGGAGGGAAATTATGATGGTATTGGAGCCGATTATGTGAGGCTGATTTCTGAAAAGTTGGGCATCAAATTTGAGGTTGTCAAATGTACAAATTGGGATGATGTCCTTGCCAGAATGAAACGACATGAAGTTGATGTTTTAAATGCAGTTGTAAAGACACCCCAACGGGAAAAGTATTTGCATTTCCCTCCGCCATACTTAGAAATCCCCTCCGCCATCATAGTTAGAAAAAATGTGACCAAAGAGTTAACTTTGGACTCGCTGAAGGGGCTGCATGTTGTAATGATTTCCGGTTATGGCTATGTAGATTTGGTCCGAAATAAGTACCCTGAGATTCAAATCGAATTGGTCTCTGACTTGAAATCCGCCTTGCAAAAAGTTTCTTTTGGAATGGCCGACGCCTTTGTGGGTGACTTGGCAACTGCCAGTTTCTATATCGAATTAGAAGGAATCACAAATTTGAAAATGGCAGGCGAATCTGAGCCTCCGAATATTTCTGGATTTGCGGTGCGTTCTGACTGGCCTGAGCTCGGTCGCATTCTAGAAAAAGGAGTTGCACTACTGACAGAAGAAGAGCGAAAAGACATTTTCAAGAAGTGGATTCACCTTGCGGCGGAACCTGGGGTAACCAGGAGAGAGTTAAAAAAACTGATGGTGTTTATATTCAGTTTTATTACTCTGGTTATTGTTGGTTTTTTGCTTTGGAATCGTCAATTAAAACGTATGGTAAATCTCAAAACTGAAGATCTCAGCAAAGAAATAAAAGAGCACAACCGAGCACAAGAAGCTCTGAAGGAGAGTGAAACCCATTTGCGTACCCTTCTCAAAATAATTCCGGATCTTGTCTGGCTCAAAGATTCCAATGGAATTTACCTTGCCTGCAATTCCAAATTTGAACGATTCTTTGGTGCAAAAGAGAAAGATATCGTAGGCAAAACAGATTACGATTTTGTTCCTAAGGAGCTGGCTGACTTTTTCCGAAAGAATGATTTGGCAGCAATTGATAAAAAAGTTCCAAGCTTGAACGAAGAAGAAATTGCCTATGCTGATGACGGGCATCGTGAAATTCTCGAAACAATAAAGACACCCATGTACGGGAAAGATGGTCAACTCATTGGAGTTTTAGGAATTGCGCGGGATATAACTGAACGTAAGCAGGCAGAAGAAGATAGAAAACAAATGGAAGAAAAACTCCGGCAAAGCCACAAAATGGAGGCAATTGGAACATTGGCAGGCGGGATTGCCCATGACTTTAACAATATTTTAGCGGCTATTCTTGGTTATGCTGAAATGGTAAGCGATGAGGTGCCAGAGTTCAGCCCAGCCCAAAAGGATATTCAGGAAGTTTTGAAGGCTGGAAAGCGGGCAAAAGAATTGGTGAAACATATTCTTACCTTTAGCCGTAAATCAGGACAAGAGCATGTCCCCGTAGATATTCATTTGATAGCGAAAGAAGCTCTTAATCTCCTCAGAGCATCTATCCCCACCACGATTGAAATACATCAAGAAATTGACCCTAAATGCGGGACAGTTCACTCTAATCCAACTCAAATTCACCAGATATTGATGAATCTCTGCACAAATGCGGCTCAGGCAATGGATGAAAAAGGTGGAATTTTAAAAGTTTCTCTGGACTGTACAGATCTTCCTGAAGAGGTTTTACAAAAAGATCCAACCATGAAACCAGGGCAATATGTAAAACTGACAGTAAGCGATAACGGGCCTGGCATTGACAAGGACATCATTGATCGGATTTTTGATCCTTACTATACAACAAAAGAAATTGGTAAAGGCTCCGGTATGGGGTTGACGGTAGTACACGGAATTGTGAAAAGCCATGATGGTATAATTATGGTTGAGAGTAAACTTGGTAACGGCGCGACATTTACAGTGTTCTTGCCAAACGCGGAAGAGGAGTTTCAACAAGAAACTGAAATAGTATTTTCTCTGCCAACTGGAAATGAACGAGTTCTAGTTGTCGATGATGAAGAAACTGTCGCTGAAATGACAAAACGGAGGCTCGAAAGCCTTGGTTATCAGGTGACATTAGA
The DNA here is from genome assembly GCF_016918505.1 of Desulforhopalus vacuolatus. Classification (GTDB taxonomy): domain Bacteria; phylum Desulfobacterota; class Desulfobulbia; order Desulfobulbales; family Desulfocapsaceae; genus Desulforhopalus; species Desulforhopalus vacuolatus. The sequence goes on along the minus strand of NZ_JAFFPZ010000034.1, from coordinate 18,891 downwards.
AACTGACAGTATAAAAGCTCTTGAGTTGTTTCGTTCCAATCCGCATGCTTTTGACCTCATTATTTCTGACCAGACAATGCCTATTCTGACAGGTGAGCAACTGGCCAGGGAGTTACTGAACATCAAACCCGATATTCCTATTATCATCTGTACTGGATACAGCTCAAAGATAGATGTTGAAAAAGCCAATTCTATTGGTATCAGCGCCTTCCTCATGAAACCTGTTGACAACGTAGAGCTATCAAAGACGGTTCGTCAAACTTTAGATGCCTTGTGACGCCTGGAACATTAAGAAGATTTGCTGATGGCTTGATTTGTGCGTCCTTGCTAAAGTAGAGGACTTACACCAATTACATTTTGTATTGACCAGAAAACGTAACTGCATAGACATCTTTTTTGCCTTTATTCGAATGTTTAGAGCTTTCCTTTGGCAAAAAGTTTTTCGCTGTTCCGTCTTTTGCTTTTCCCTGTCTCCCGTCTCCTTTCTCCTGTCTCCCATCCCCCTGCCTTTACATTCGCACGTTACCCTGCCGTAGCCGGGCTGCCTCCTCCAAGCCACCGTTACCGGATAACCGTTGCAATAACGCTACACCGTTACCGTTCCCTTCGGTCTTTCCACTTCGTGTCGTGGTCTCCGCTTCGCTCCGGCTCGCCTCCATCAGGCTGGGTCTGGGACTTGCTCATTATAGTCCAAATTACTATAATGAACTCACCCTTAAGAACGTGTGTCGTGCCCGGCACATGTCTTGAGCTGAATACTATCGATTGACAATAGTATCAGTCGGGGGTATTATTGAATTATGGTCAAGACATTTAAATGCAAAGAAACAAAAAAAGTTTGGAATAGAGAATTTTCTAATAAATTTTCAAAAAACATCCAAACAAAAGCAAGGCGTAAATTAATTATACTTGCTTCAGCTTCTACGCTGAACGACCTAAGAGTTCCACCATCAAATCGCCTTGAAAAACTAAAAGGTGATCGAAATGGCCAATACTCTATAAGAATAAACAATCAATGGAGAGTATGTTTCTATTTCAATGATGGTGAAGCAACTGAGGTTGAGATTGTAGATTATCATTAGGAGGTAAAACTATGGTACACAAAATACCTTTAGAGCACCCTGGTATTATAGTGAAAGAAGAGTTTCTCGAAGCGCTTGAGTTAACTGTATATGCTGTATCAAAAGGAACAGGGATTCCTCAAACGGCTCTTGGAGAAATCTTAAAAGGGAAAAGAAATATTTCACCCATTAATGCTTTGAAATTATCTAAATTTTTCAATGTTTCTGAAAATTTTTTCTTAAAAATACAATCAAGGTATGATCTTGATAAGGCAAAAGAAAAAGCTGAAAAACCTCTTTCTAAAATCATTCCTTTCAAAAGGATAGACCTTGAAAATCAAGAAAGTTTAGAAGCATAAAAAATATATTTATATATCGGGAGAGGAACGGCCATCACTGACCGCCCCTCCCCCACCACCAAGTGTATGGATCGCGTACTAAGGCAGTTCGGCTGATCAAGACAGGAGTTGTATACCTGGGAGAAAAAGACCAGGAATTCTTCGGAAACAGGCATTCGGTAATGCGATTATTACCCACTTGACTCTGCTCATTCGCCAAGATTTTTTACGGGTATTTCCCGTACTGACCGCTGACTTATCTGACTTATGATAGATACCCCGTTTCTTCAGCTCCCGGACACGGGTTCGCGGCTTCTTCCACTGTTTCCGGAGGATACTCCGTAGACGCCTCTTTATCCCCACCATTCGGCTGGGGCTACCGTTTCGGACCTTCCCTTCATCCAGTCTGCCACCTCCCGGTTTTCTCTATTCACCGGGCTCGTTTACTGGCCTGCTATATGCCCTCTGCTGACTTCCGTTGTACGATAAGCGCACCTTGCGGTTTGCTCACTCATCACATCAAGGACCCATCAATGAGATACAGCGGATCTCCGGGGGTGAATACATGTCTTTCCATACTGTGCCGACCACGCACCTGATCCTTAAAAGATGAATAGAGGTATTAAAACTGTCTCAAAGTCTTCGCTATCTGCGCCGTCCCAATCAGATTCGCCTGACTCGATTTCTGTACGTCGCCCCGTACATTCCGCGTTACCCTGCCGTAGCCGGGCTGCCTCCTCCAAGCCACCGTTACCGTTCCCTTCAGTCTTTCCACTTCGTGTCGTGGTCTCCGCTTCGCTCCGGATCGCCTCCATCAGGCTGAGTCTGGGACTTGCTCATTATAGTCCAAATTACTATAATGAACTCACCCTTAAGAACGTGTGCCGAAAACAATAATAAAATTAACTGGGTATTTAAGATGGATGATTACGAGAAATACGAGAAGAAGTGTAAAAAAATAAGAGAAGCCAATGAACACCTGTTAAATGATTTTGAAGATTGGCTGAAGTCGACCGGTTTGTCAGAAAAGACGATAAAAAATCATCTTTCAAATATTGATTTCTACGTAAATGAATACTTGCTTTACGAAGATGTAACAGAAGCAAAAGATGGGACCTGTGCTATTGACATGTTTCTTGGGTATTGGTTTATAAGAAAGGCAATGTGGGCAAGCCAGTCAAGTATCAAAGGTAATGCAACCAGCTTAAAAAAGTTTTACACATTCATGTGTGAGAAAGGTTTGATAGATAAAAAAGACCTGACAAATTTAAAACAAACTATAAAAGAGAAAATGCCCGAATGGTTGGAAAACTTAGGGCGCTATGATGACCTGTCAATTGAAGATGTTTGGTGATATAGAATAAAATCACCTAACGAATAAGGTTAGATCGTGAGAGCGGAGCGAACCAGGATCTGAACCGTTTGTTGGACAAGCCCGATTATATATAGAAAAGAGCTTTTTGGGTTTGAGGACTCTGAATTAAACAGAAGTGAAGTACAGCCTGCATATAGTTTTGCAAAATAAGGTTTCCGGGTATCCGGAGCCACCGTTACATCAGAGGAGAGCAAGATATGGCAGTTGGGTGGGCGCAGGATGGTGCTGTTCAGGAACAGATTGATGCCAACGTGGCAGACGCGGTGAAACGCGTGCGTGAACAGATGCAGAGTGGTGAGAGTCTCACCCATTGCGAGGAATGTGATGAACCAATTCCCGAGGCACGCCGCAAAGCAATATCGGGGGTTCGTCTTTGCATCGCCTGTCAGCAGGAAGCAGAGAAAGAGCGTGCATCAACCTCTCTTTACAACCGTCGCGGCAGCAAGGACAGCCAGTTAAAATGATCTTCGCCTGCCGCCCCTGGAATAAAGCAGTCCGGCAGTCCGGACAAACCGCAAAGCAGTTGCCAAAAGAGATACAACCTATTAAAATAATAAGATGTTGTTTATACTCAGAATTACGGCGAAAAAATATAAAATATTTCTATAAACAAAGGTGACTTCATGGCTGTTCAAGAAATTGCAAAAGGGATCTATTCTGTCGGTGCACGCGACTGGGACATACGCGACATGCACGGCTACTCCACCAATCGCGGGACCACCTACAACGCCTACCTCATCATCGACAAAAAAATCACCCTGCTCGATACCGTAAAGCACTATTGCATGGATCAGCTTCTTGAGAATATCCGTCAGATTATTGATCCGGCAAAGATCGACTATATTGTCGCCAACCATGTTGAAATGGACCACAGTGGCGGACTGACACAGATGATGGAACTGTGTAAACCGGAAAAATTGATCTGTTCCCCCATGGGAAAAAAAGCCCTGCTCGACCACTTTCACCATGAAGAATGGCCCTATGAAGTAGTAAAATCGGGCAACCAAATTTCTCTCGGAAAACGTACCCTGCAATTCCTTGAAACTCGAATGCTTCACTGGCCGGATTCCATGTTCAGCTATCTTAAAGAAGAAGGTATCCTCTTCTCCAACGACGCCTTTGCAGAACATCTCTGTACCAGTGAACTCTATGATGACGAGATTGACCTGAGCCTCCTGATGCAGGAGTGCGGCAAATACTACGCAAACATTCTCTACCCCTACTCCGGGCTGGTAAAAAAAGTAATGGAGACAGTGGACGAGATGAACCTTGATATCAAGATGATCGCTCCGGACCACGGTGTCATCTGGCGAAAACATATTGACACCATCTTTGAGGCCTACCGGCAGTGGAGCAGCGGGACCGCCAGTAAAAAGGTCCTGGTCATCTATGAAACGATGTGGGATTCTACCCGCAAGATGGCGTTTGCAGTGGAAAAAGGACTGCTTGAAAACGATGTCTCGGTAAAGATGATCAACCTGAAAACCATGCACTACAGTGACGTTATTGCTGAAGTGCTTGATGCCCGGGCTATTCTCCTCGGTTCCTCTACCCTCAACAACGGCATGTTGCCGGCAATGAACAATTTCATCTACTATATGAAAGGACTGAAGCCGTTTAATAAACTTGCTGCCAGTTTTGGCTCCTTCGGCTGGAGCGGCGAGGCTGTGGGGTTAATGAATGGTATCCTCGAAGGTCTCAAACTGGAACTCGTTGACAGCGGTATCAAGCACAAATATGTGCCAACTGAAGAAGCCCTTGAAGCCTGCACTGAGATGGGACGCCGCGTCGGTGCAAAAGTCGCGGGCGAATTCACCGTATGAGCATAAGGTTCCCATAAGAAGTGGTGCCTGCTGCAGCGGGCACCACTCTCTGGTGAGACTCACGGTACCCTGAAGAGTTCCCTGAATTTTGAAGTACAGGTAAAAGCAAATACGGCAAAAGAGATGGAAGCTTTTGCTTCCTGATCATCATTTTTTTACCTCCCGGAGGCACAGGATATGAGCATCGTAAAATACAGCGCACTCACACTTTTTAACTGGTTAAAGAACGGAGAAGATATTGCAGTTCTTGACGTCCGCAGCAGCGAGGACTTCGCCCGTCAAAAGGTGGAGGCACCACGCCCCTTCCTGCAGGAAAATATCTCCTATTACGATTTTCTGGAGATTGAGGAAGCCTGTGTGCGACGGGTACGGGAGTTTGCCGGGAACCGGCCAATCCGCATACTCTGCGTCCTTGGCCGTGCAGCCAGATATGTATCTGAAATTCTTGAGAAAAATGGATTCACTGACATTCAATACCTTGATGGTGGAATCAACGCATGGGGTACATTTCTTATCCCTGTGCTGCTCAATCCGGGCAAAGAGTATGAAATCTATCAGTTTATTCGTCCCGGCAAGGCTTCGTGTTCTTATGGCCTGGTAAAAGACGGGGAAATGCAGCTCTTCGATCCGAGCCACAATACAAAATTCTATCTCGATTTCGCCGCCGAAAAAAACGTAAAAATAAGCCGCACTTTCGAGACACATCTGCAGGCTGACTATATCGCGGGCAGTCGTGCCCTCATGGAGCAGGCGGGAGCAGAATTTCTCGCCAATGAGGCAGACTTTGCCGATGCACAATTTCAATACACGCCCCTGAAGAACGGGGCAGACTACGGCCCGGAAGGCCTTCCGGTAGAGATACATTTCACCCCCGGCCACACCCCCGGCTCAACAAGTTACCTTGTGGATAATCAATGGCTTATCTCCGGAGACACCGTCTTTATCCAGTCGGTGGGACGTCCGGATCTCGGAGGAGAGGTTGAGACCTGGTCGGACATGCTCTTTGACACCCTTGCCCACGTCCGTAAAATAGCTGATAACGTAAACATCCTGCCCGGTCACTTCATGTCCTGGGAAGAAGCAACCAGCATAAATGGTGATCTCGCCTTTACCGCACCCTTTTCTCAGGTGCTGGAATTTAACCGTGCCATCTACTCCATCGACAACAAAAAAGAATTTCTTGCCTTTATCAAAGCGAATATGCGCCAGCAGCCGGAGGAGTATGCCACCATCCGTCAAATCAATGCCGGGCTGAAGAGTATATCACCGGAGGAAGAGGAGATCCTCGACCTTGGCAAGAATCAGTGTGCGGCCAGTGCGAAGGCAGCACAAAAAACTGCTGAGGAGAGTTAAGGAGAATGGCTGTCACTCTGTATGACAGCTACGACGCGGAGCCGGAGGATGTTTTCGAGGCACTGCCGGAGGGCCTTTACCGCCAATTTTATGATCTTGAGATGGCGGAGACGTGTGAAGATGCACGTCACTGGGATCGTACCCTGCCCTCCGGCAACATTCTTGAGCTCGGCTGCGGCTCAGGCCGTGTTACTCACGGCCTCGTCCGCCCCGACCGGCAGCTCGTCGCCATTGATCTCAGCACCTCCATGCTGACGCAGGCACAGAAATTGTGCAGAAATATTCCCCCTTCTCAGCGTCCTGCTCTGCTGCGCATGGACATGACCGCACCAGCCTTTGCAGCCGCCAGCTTCCACGGCATTGTTATCCCCTGGAACACCCTTAACCTGCTTTCCGGAAACGCCATCAGTCACTGCCTCTCTTCCTGCCGCGAACTGCTCCGTAAAGACGGCCTGCTCGGTTTACACCTGCATATCCCGGGAGAGAACTTCCGCGCTCAAACAACCCACACCTTTCAGTTTAAGATTTTTGACATGGAAGGCGGTGGATGTTTGATAAAGGAGACGCTGCGCAAATTTAATCCGCTGGAAGAACGAATAGAGATTGAAGAGCGCTACCGACTGCGACCCATGAAGAAAGGGAAAGAAAATCGGGATTTTTCGACAGAATACACCATCTGCGGCTGGGAGCGCACACGGTGGCGCGAACTCTTTGCGGAGTGCGGGTTGCAAATACGCGAAGAGAAGGAAGAAGAGGGCTGGCTTCTGCTGCTTGGGAAGGATGGAAAAAAGGAGACAGGAGAAGGGAGACGGGAGAAAGGGAAAAGCAAAAGACGGTAAGGCAATTTGTAACCACGAATGGACACGAATTTTCACTAATGGGAACCTTGAATAATCAGTCTTTCGCCCATCTTCTTCGTTACAGTCAAAAATTTATCCTCGCAATATCAAACATATAGCTCCGGTAAATTTTCTCCTGTGCCTTGAATATGAACGAAATACAAGATTATTCAAGGGACCCTAATACAACTTATATTTTTTACTGATCAGAGAACACGACTGCGTGGAAATCTTTTTTGGCGATTACGAATGGATAAACAGGATGTAAAACGAGCATAACTTAATAGAAATGGTCTAATCATGCGAAAAATGGCATTTTTTATAAAAGCGTAACTTCTTAAAGTTTTTCGCTGTTCCGTCTTTTGCTTTTCCCTGTCTCCCATCTCCCTGCCTTTGAATTCGCCAATAGAAAGTCATTCCACCGTTATCGTTACGTTTGTCGTCAGTGTGTAGACAAGGCATGCCTTGTCTCTACATCATCGCCGGGATCACTGTTGTAGCAATTTTTCACCAGTGATGATGGATGCCACCGTTATCACCCCGTGGTGATAATGTGGCGGGTATGTTTCGCGGGTTATTGGTGTTCCGTATTCGAAATGCTTTTGCCTTCCTTCGTGTTCCTTCGTGTTCTTCGCGGTAAAAAAATGCCTTACCGTCTTTTGCTTTTCCCCGTCTCCCGTCTCCCGTCTCCCTTCTCCTGCAGATTTTTTAAATCTTTAGCTCTTCTCTTGACCTGGATCAAAGTCAGGCCTGCTCCTGCCGGGTAAAGTCTATCCATCATCAACACGGATCCCTGAATCATCAGAAGTACCAGGGTTCCCCCCAGGTACCATACCTGACAAAATACAACAGGAGAAAACAATGTTCTGTAACCAATGTGAACAAACCGCCAAAGGCACCGGCTGCACCGTCGTCGGTATATGTGGCAAAAGTGAAGACGTCGCCGCCCTGCAGGACCTGCTCACCTTTGCCATCCAGGGTCTCTCTCTGGTTGCCGTTGAAGGGCGCAAAGTGGGCGTCATTGATAATAAAATCGACCGTTTCGTCGCAGAATCCATCTTCGCCTGCCTGACCAATGTAGACTTTGATCCGAAACGATTCCAGAAATGGATTAATGAAACTGTACAGTATCGTGACGACCTGAAAAAACGTGTTGAGGCCGCAGGAGGCAAAGTTGAATCTGACGCTGACGCCCTGACCTTCGCACCTGCCCTTGAGCTGAAGAACCTCTACGCCCAGGGAAAGGCCCTCGACCTGATGCAGTCCCTTGATGATAATGAGGACCTCCGTTCCCTCAAGCAGATCACCGTCTACGGTCTCCGCGGTCTCGCAGCGTACGCCGACCACGCCGCCATTCTCGGCAGAGAAGACGAATCAGTCTATGCCTTCATATATGAAACCATGGCAGACTTCACCCGCAAAGGCCAGAGCCTTGAAACACTCGTCGGCACTGCCCTGAAATGCGGTGAAGTCAACGTCAAGGCAATGGAACTGCTTGATGCCGGCAACACCGGGACCTACGGGCACCCCGTCCCCACAGAAGTACCGCTGGGGCATAAGGCTGGCAAGGCCATCCTCATCACCGGACATGACCTGCGTGACCTCGAGTTACTCCTCAAGCAGACTGAAGGCAAAGGCATCACCGTCTACACCCATGGTGAAATGCTTCCCTGTCACGGCTACCCCGAGCTGAAAAAGTACCCGCATTTCTATGGCCATTTCGGTACCGCATGGCAGAATCAACAAAAAGAATTCCCCACCTTCCCGGGGGCGATTCTCTTCACCACCAACTGCATCCAGAAACCGAAGCCTGAATACAAAGACCGTGTCTTCACCACAGGCCTTGTCGGCTGGCCCGATCAGGTACATATCGAGGACGACAAAGATTTCACCCCCGTTATTGAGAAAGCGCTCTCCATGCCCGGTTTCACAGAAGATGAGGACAAAGGCAGTGTAATGAGCGGCTTCGCCCACAACGCCGTACTCGGCATAGCTGACAAAGTAATTGCGGGGGTAAAGGGCGGCGACATCCGTCACTTCTTCCTCGTCGGCGGCTGTGATGGTGCCAGACCGGGTCGTAATTACTACACTGAGCTGGTAGAAAAAATTCCTCAGGACTGCATCGTTCTCACCCTCGCCTGCGGCAAGTTTCGTTTCTTTGACAAGAAACTGGGTGATATCAACGGCATCCCGCGTTTGCTCGACATTGGTCAGTGCAACGATACCCACTCCGCCATTAAAATTGCTCTCGCACTTTCCAAAGCCTTTGACTGCAGTGTCAACGATCTGCCTCTCTCCATCATTCTCTCCTGGTATGAGCAAAAGGCAGTCGTTATTCTTCTCTCCCTCTTCAGTCTTGGGATCAAGGACATTCGCCTTGGACCCACGCTGCCGGCATTTATCTCTCCCAACGTACTCGATGTGCTGGTAGAGAATTTCGCCTGCAAGCCGATCAGCACCGCCGATGAAGATTTGAAGACTATCCTCGGTTGAAAACGTTAATCTGCCGAAAGTTCAAATGAGTAAAAGTGGGCAGGTTTCCTTGAAACCTGCCCGCTTTGTTTATAGACTCTCCCTGCGGAAAAACGGGGAAAAAGCAGGGCAACACAACCTGCTGACATTCGTTGTGGTATAATACCATTCCTATTTTGTATTGATTCATCACCGTTGATGGAAAATTGGCACGGCAGTGGTTTCCCACAATGTTGTTGTGTAGACAAGGCATGCCTTGTCTCTACGGTGGCGGCAATCAGCGAAATGGCAACCATCACCGATAACCCGCGAAACAATACACGCCATGTTGTCATAACGGTGGAATTACACATCATTGGTGAAAGATCGGCACAACAGTGATTTCAGCAATGGTGTTGTAGAGACAAGGCATGCCTTGTCTACACGGTGACGGTAAACGTAACGATAACGGTGAAATGATATAACCATTGATGAAAAAATCGGTACGGCGGTAGTTTCCCGTAATGTCGTTGTGTAGACAAGGCATCTGCAACCGGGATTGGGCCTCCTTAAACGGGGGCACAACTTAATAGGAATGGTATAAGACTGCTTCAAGATGTTCTTGTAAAAGAACGAATCCACAAAAAGAGAAGAGAACATGAAACAAACAAGAAAAATAATCAAAATAGACGAAGAACTCTGCGACGGCTGCGGCCTCTGCGTGCCAGACTGCGCCGAAGGCTCACTGCGCATTATCAACGGCAAGGCAAAGTTAATGGCCGACAAACTCTGCGATGGACTCGGTGCCTGCCTGGGCTCCTGTCCCACCGGTGCGCTGACCATTGAGGAACGCGAGGCCGACCACTTTGACGAGGAAGCCGTAGAGGAATTTCTCTCCGCTGAAAAGAAAGGCGGCTGCCCATCCGCAGCAGTGCACTCTTTTGCTCCGGTACAGGGTCAGCAGCAGGCCAGCGGACCAGAGGATCAGTCAGCGATGCAGAAAGCGATGAAAGAGGGTGTCTCTTTTACGGATAACAACAGCGATTCTCTACTCTCCCACTGGCCGGTCCAGCTTCGCCTGATACCACCCTCTGCGCCCTTTCTGCAGGGAGCAGATCTGCTTGTCGCCGCCGACTGCACCGCCGTTTCAGCCGGCAATTTTCAGCAGAAGTATCTTGCAGGGAAAGTGGTTGTCATGAGCTGTCCAAAATTCGATGACCAGAATCTCCAGATAGAAAAATTGACCCGGATATTCAGTGAAGCGAAGCTCCGCAGTATCACCATCCTCTTAATGGAGGTGCCTTGCTGCTCTTCAATGAACCGCCTTATCAAAACAGCTCTGGAACGTTCTGGTGTGGAAATCCCTGTGGAACAGATCATCATTTCGCTGCAGGGAAAGGAGTTGTCACGCGAGAAGTGGAGAAAAGAAGCGGTACTGCCTTTGGTGAATATGGTCTGAAAAAGGGAAAGGCAAAAAACATTTTTTACCGCGAAGAACGCTAAGGAACGCGAAGAACGGCAAAAGCATTTGAGAATAAAGATTTTTTAAATTTAAAGCGGGAAGGACGGGGAAAGGGAGGAAGGAGTCTCCTTCCTCCTTCCTCTCTTTCGCGGAGATGGCAGGATGTTTTTACCAGCGCAGACTCACCGCCCCCCCCTGCTGGACAATGCCAACACCGCTGGTCTGCAGGAGCTGAAAAAGCGGCCGACCGAAGAAAAACAGTTCGAGGCCGAGACTCATTCCCCGTCCCCCTGCAAGCCGATCGCGAAAGCGGAGATCAAGGCGCACCCGCTCCTCAACCTCCGCTTTTTCTTTTGCCGAAAGACTTTCCAGGTCGGAGAAGAAATCGCAGGAACAGGCTTTTTCATGTTCTTCTATGAAAGGCAGCAGCTCATGCCCGTTGCCGAGAACAGCACGCCGGTCAAGAGTATCCTGCTCCATCAGGGCAAGAATCTCTGCGGGATCCCAGCACTTCAGCACCTGACAGGCCTGTGGTCGAAAGGAGTAAATCATGCAGCCCTTTTCTTCTGAGAAATAGCGACAGCTCCAGCTCCCCCCCTCTCCAGAGATTTTCACCAGCTCCACAGTCACCGGTTCCACGCCACCAGGTTTATTGACCAGCTCGCCACGGCGTACGGTGAGCAGATGCTCCAGCGGAATGCGTCTTTCCTGCAACAGCGACAGGTCGACACTGTGCAGGGCGGGTCCCCCCGCGCGGCAGCAGTCGCCGCAACGATGACAGGTGGTCTGTATCTCTTTCTTCACTTTTTTCATCTTGACTCCGACAATCCTTGCATTTTACGTCTCCTCAGATAGACTTTAGGGACCCTTTAGGTTGAAATTCTTTCAGGAGGAAAACATGAAAATAATTCTCTATAAATCAGCTCTCTGTCCCCGCTGTCACGTGGTACAAACCATGCTGGAGGAGATAACAATGGAACATCCCGATCTGCAGGTGGAGGAAGTGGATATACTCACCTCTCCCCTGCGTGCACTGCGTGCCGGTGTACATATAATTCCAACCCTGGACACCGGTACTGCCCGTCTCTCCATGATTGTGCCCACCCGGGAAAAAGTGCGAACCTTTCTGCAGGCAAATGGACTTTAGGGGACCTTGAAACTGCCTGCATTTTGTTCCTCTTCTTCACTTTTTCTTAATCTCCTAAACGGTTGAGGCTGTTAATAACCGCCTCAATAGAGGCAATCGTGATATCAGTATCCACCCCAACGCCCCAGGCAGAACGTCCATCGGGACGGCGAATTTCAATATAGGCAGCCGCTTTCGCACTGGAGTTGCTGGTCAATGCATGCTCGTGATAATGCAGCAGAGTAAAATCTCCCACCACATTTTTCTTCACCCCGCTGCAGAAGGCATCAAGCGGGCCATTTCCATTCACCATGAAGGACTTTTCTTCTCCGTTCACCGCGACTGTCGCCTGCACTTCAGCCAGTGATTCCACCGTGTTTTCACTGCGGTTGTGCCGCTTCACCACGTTAAAATTTTGGAGAACCAGCGGTTTCTTTATCTGCAGATAAGATTGATTGAAGACATCATAAATTTCCTTGTGCTCCAGCTCGCGTCCTTCACGATCGGCAAAGCTCTGCACCAGCCGGCCGAATTCAGGCTGCATGGATTTGGGAAGTTTGAACCCATAATCCCGGTCCATGATGTAGGCAACACCGCCTTTCCCTGACTGGCTGTTGATTCTGATGATCGACTCGTATGTCCGCCCCACATCAGTGGGGTCAATCGGCAGATAGGGCACGGCCCAGCGGTGGCTGGAACTTGCGGCATAAGCGTTCATCCCCTTGTTGATGGCATCCTGATGTGATCCGGAAAAAGCGGTATAGACCAGTTCTCCGGCATAGGGATGCCGTGGATGCACCGGCAGCAGAGTTACGTCCTTATACACCTTGATGATGTGGTCGATGTCGCTCATATCGAGCTGCGGATCAACCCCCTGGCTGAACATGTTGAGCGCGAGGGTAACGATATCAACGTTCCCTGTCCGTTCACCGTTGCCGAAAAGCGTGCCCTCCACACGGTCTGCACCGGCCATCAGTGCCAGTTCAGTGGCCGCTACGGCGCTGCCACGGTCATTATGGGCGTGCAGACTGATAATTGCCGCCTCACGATTGTTCATTTTACTGGAGAACCACTCAATCATATCGGCATAGATATTTGGAGTAGACATTTCCACTGTTGCCGGCAGGTTAAGAATGATCCGATTTTCTTTCGTCGGCTGCATCACGTCCATCACCCGTTCACAAATTTCCAGCGAAAACTCCAGTTCGGTACCGGTGAAACTCTCGGGAGAATATTCATAGCGGAATTTCGTCTCCGGATATTTTTTTTCCTCTTCGAGGAGCATTTTCGCTCCCTGTACAGCAAGCTCGATAATCTCCTGTTTCTTCATACGGAAAACCACTTTCCGCTGGAGAATGGAGGTCGAGTTGTAAAGATGAACAATTGCCTCCTTCACTCCCTTGAGAGATTCATAGGTCTTTTCGATGAGATGTGGCCGCGCCTGAGTCAGCACCTGTATTACCACATCGGGGGGAATAAGGTTTTGCTCAATGAGAGCCCGGATAAAATCATACTCCACTGCTGCCGCAGAGGGAAAACCGACCTCAATCTCCTTGAAACCAATTTCACAGAGCAGCTGAAACATCTCCTTTTTCTTTTTCAAATCCATCGGCTGGTTGAGAGCCTGGTTGCCGTCCCGCAGATCGACAGAACACCATACAGGTGCCTTTTCAATGCGCTTGTCCGGCCAGGTGCGCTGCAGATCTTCAACAAAGGGATATGCCTTGTATTTTGCGTTATTTTGCTGAGTCATGGTTTCCTCTTCAGGGTAAATGAGATCAAAAAAAAAGAGGCCGCAGTATGTAAACTGTGGCCTCTCCATGGAAATACTGTGACGTCCGACTCAGTCGCAATCCTTCCCTGCGACAACCACAGTTGTCGTCAAATTAAGGAGGAGAAGTAGAAGCGAGTCTGCACCGGACATTATGTTTATTCCTGTAAAAATATAACGATGTGTTTAACTTCCTGATCAGAAACAAAAATACACACACAGCAATTCATGTCAAGTTCTTTTCTTTTTCACCTTCATTGGGAAATTTTCCCTGTTTTCACTACTTTCGCGCCCTTCCGGTTGACAGAGACAACGGCCCAATATATATTCTGACCTTTGTTCTCATAGTAAAAAAGACAATCAATTTACCCGAAGATGAAGCCGGATGTTTTATGCTTCATTCCGTTCTCATAACAGCACGAGGTCTCATAGATGAAAAAAGTCACAGGAGCTGAAGCAATTATAAAATTGCTCAAGGAGGAGGGAGTTTCAACTATTTTCGGCTATCCCGGCGGAGCGATTACAGATCTCTACGACGCCCTTATGGACGCTGATCTCAAAAATATCATTGCCCGCCACGAGCAGGGGGCGGTCCACGCCGCCGACGGCTACGCCAGGGTAACCGGAGATGTGGGCGTTGCACTGCTCACCTCAGGCCCCGGAGCCACCAACGGTGTCACTGGTATTGCCACCGCCTACTGCGACTCAATCCCCATTGTCGTCCTTACCGGACAGGTACCCCGCGCACTTATCGGCAACGATGCCTTCCAGGAAGTAGATATTGTCGGAATCACGCGCCCCTGCACCAAGCACAACTATCTTGTCAGCTCCATTGAGGAACTGGTGCCAACCCTGCGAGAGGCCTTTCATATTGCCCGTTCAGGCCGTCCCGGACCTGTACTGGTCGACCTGCCTAAAGATATTATTACCGCAAAGTTTGATTATCCAGCGAAAAAAGCGATGGTCATGCCAAGTTATCAGCCTAACATCGAGCCTCATCCGCGCCAGGTGGAGAAGGCCTGCAAGGCAATCATAAAGGCCAAATGTCCCGTGCTCTATGTTGGTGGCGGTGTTATCCTTGCCAATGCACAGGATGACCTGATTGAGCTGACAAGGAAGCTGAACATTCCTGTTACCATGACCCTCATGGGACTGGGTGCCTTTCCAGGAACCGATCCCCTTTCCATGGGAATGCTCGGCATGCACGGTTCTTTCTGTGCCAACATGGCAGTCGCCGAATGCGATCTGCTCATTGCTGTCGGGGCACGTTTTGATGACCGCGTCACCGGTAAACTCTCTGATTTTGCCACCAGAGCGAAGGTGATTCACATTGATATTGACCCCACCTCTATCAGTAAAAACGTACGGGTGGATATCCCTATTGTTGCCGACTGCCGCAACGCTCTCAAGGCAATCAACCAGTGGTTCAACACCCAGTCAGGAATTAACCTCGAAGAGGAAAGGGCCTGCCATCAGCCATGGTTTGAGATGATCCAGAAGTGGACAGAGCAGCACCCCATGACCTGGCATGATGATGAGTCCGGCATTATCAAACCTCAGTATGTGGTTGAAAAACTTAACGAACTTACCGGCGGAGATGCAATTATAACCACCGAGGTCGGTCAGAATCAGATGTGGGCTGCTCAATTTTTCAAGTTTAACAAGGCACGTCATTTTGTCACCTCCGGTGGTCTCGGCACCATGGGTTTCGGTCTGCCTGCAGCCATTGGAGCACAGTGTGCCTTCCCGGAAAAAACCGTCATTGATATAGCTGGCGACGGCTCCATCCAGATGAATATCCAGGAGCTGGCCACCGCACGGCAATATCACCTGCCGATCAAAATTGCTATTCTCAACAATAATTATCTTGGTATGGTACGTCAGTGGCAGGAGCTTTTCTATAATCGCCGATACTTCGCCACTCCCATGGAGGTACTGCCTGATTTCGTCGACCTCGCAAAAGCCTACGGTGCAGTCGGCCTGCGGGCAACAAAGAAATCTGAAGTCGAATCGGTAATAAAAGAAGCACTCTCCACTGATAATGTGGTGCTGATGGACTTCCGTATCGCCCGTGAAGAGAATGTCTATCCGATGGTTCCTGCCGGTAAGGCCACCACCGAAATGCTGCTGGTTTAATCTTGAGAGGAATACCCCCCATGAAACATACAATTTCCGTGCAGTTGAGAAACAACCCCGGGGTTCTCTCCCGGGTGACCGGTCTCTTCAGTGGCCGGGGCTTTAATATAGAGAGCCTCTGCGTGGCAGAAACCATGGATTGTGAAATCTCCGTCCTCACCATTGTCTCCCGGGGCGATGCGGCGGTTATTGAGCAGATTACCAAACAACTGCACAAGCTCATTGATGTGATTAAAGTCACAGATATGGCCGAATTTCCCTATGTGGAACGCGAGATGGTTCTGCTGCGCATGAAGGCTATGGAGAATACCCGTGCGGAAGTACTGCGCATTGCTGACATCTTCCGCGCCAAGGTCATAGATGTCAGCGCCAAGACCTTCACCATCGAAGTCACAGGTTCCAGCTCCAAGGTCAACGCCTGCATTGAGCTGTTACGTCCGCTGGGTATTAAAGAGATCGTCCGCACGGGCACCGTGGCCATGGCCCGCGCCCCAAAAAATAAATAAACGATCTTTCACGCTCTACCCCTGGAGGGAATATGATTCAGCCTAAAGTCCCAATAGCCCTGGAAGGTTGGCCGTTTATCGCCTTCTTTGCTTTTCTCACCCTCGTCACGGCCATACTGGGAAATGTGCCGGGAGCGTTGGTTTTCCTGATCCTCACCTGCTTTGTCCTCTGGTTCTTTCGCGATCCGGAACGTTTTGTCCCCTTTGAAGATGATGCCGTTGTCTCTCCTGCTGATGGCAAAGTCATTATCATCAAAGAGGTGGAGGATGAACGCTTCACTGGTTTGAAAGCACAGAAAATATCGATTTTCATGAACGTTTTCAATGTTCATGTCAACCGCATACCGATTGCTGGAAAGGTAGAGAAGATAGTGTACAAACCCGGTAAATTCTACAATGCCAGCAGCACAAAGGCAGAACTGGAAAACGAGTACTGCGCAAGCCTGCTTACGACCAGTTCAGGGAAGAAAATTGCCGTTGTACAGATCTCCGGTCTCATTGCCCGGCGCGTTGTCTGCTGGCTTGAACCTGGTGATAAACTTCGTACCGGTGAACGCATCGGCCTGATTCGCTTTGGTTCACGGGTTGATATCTACCTGCCGCTTGATGCCGATCTGAAGGTGGAGGTCGGTGATATGGTGCGTGGCGGAGAATCGCTGCTTGCCCGTCTCTCCTGAGGGAAGCCCCGTGCGTATCATCAGTGGTCTGGCAAAGGGGCGGCGATTACATACGCCGCCTCTGCAGCAGCAGAAACAGCTTGAGATCCGACCAACCAGTGACCGTGCCCGAGAGGCACTCTTCAGCATCCTCGGAGATACGGTGACCGGAGCAATGGTGCTTGATCTTTTTGCCGGATGCGGTTCAATTGGTCTTGAAGCCCTGAGTCGAGGGGCAAGGGGTGTGGTTTTTGTCGAGAAGAACACTCCGGCACTGGAGTTAATCAAACAAAATGTGATGACTGTTCTCAACAGCATTCCCAGAGGACAGCAGGCTGGAGAAGTCCGGCTTCTGGAGCAGGATCTGCGCCAGCAGCTGCAGTTGGAGGAGCTGTCCGAAACGATGCGACACTTTGATATTATCTTTGCCGATCCTCCATACGACACCGGGCTTTCCAGTCACATCCTCGGCGAAATTGCCGCTCGGGATATTCTCACCAGACGCGGGATACTGGTTCTTGAAGAACGTCATGATACTCCGCTTCCAGCTGCAGTCATGCAACTGTCCCGCATTGAAATGCGGAAGTATGGTGAGGCCGCCTTTCACTTCTATCGGACAATACCCCAATGAATGATCTTCCTTCGCACAAGTCCCTCGTGGTTTATCCCGGAACCTTTGATCCGATCACCATGGGCCACGTAGATATCATCTATCGTGCGCTCAACCTTTTTGATGAGCTGACTGTCGCTGTTGCAGCCAACTCCTCCAAGACTCCCCTTTTTTCCACTGAAGAGCGGGTCGAGTTGATTAAGGAGAATTTTGCACACGAACCGCGTATCAAGGTAGAAGCGGTGAAAGGTCTGGTGGTGGAATATGCCTTCCGCAAGGGGGCCATTGCTTTGGTACGGGGAATTCGTGCAGTCTCAGACTTTGACTATGAATTTCAGCTGGCACTGGCTAACCGCAAGCTTAATCGCGAGGTAGAGTCTGTGTTTCTCATGCCAGGATTCCGCTGGATTTACATCAGCTCCTCCATGCTCAAGGACATTGCCCGGAACGGCGGAGATGTAAGTGAACTGGTACCGGTAAATGTGAATACCGCAATGAAACAGAAATACGCAAACATCGACAACGGGGTACCCAACAGCTGAAGATGCCCGTTCCCATGACCATCTTCAAGACAGAATAAAAAATAAGGGTGATGATCATTTTGACCATCACCCTTATTTTTTATTTCCTTCAGCCTGGTTCCGACTTCACATCAGGGTACCCATCATACTTTCCCCGAGCTCAGCCAGCCAAGGACCTTGCCCGTTTCCACCCGGAGGATTTCCAGGTCTCGAACAATATGGGCATCAACAAGAACCCCCGCCAGAGCTTGACTGGTAGACCGTAACAGTGCTATGGATTCTACGCTGGCAGGCTCATCACTTCTGTCGATAACGTCGGCAACTGCAGAAAAGAGCTGCAAGAGATTCAGCTCAAGGGAACGTCCCTGCATCATTCGCTGCAGGCGGTCCCGTTCAGAGAGCATCTCCTCGAAGCTGGACCTGGTCCCTCCGCGCACATATTCTTCACTGTACATGCGCAATTTTTGTACAGAATCCTGTTCTTCATCGTCTTCTACAGGCATGAAGACAACAGCTGTATCAGAGGAAGGGACTTCCTTATCCCGGTCAAAGAAACTGTCAAGATTTTCTTTAATTTTATCGCCATCTTCACTGTCTGTGACGAAATTATTCACCATTCCACTTTCAGCGAAACCTCCGACAGTGGTAATAGCGCCAGCAATGGTACCTGCTGCAGATACGGCATCTTCCAGAGCTGGAGTGACCTGCTTCTTATCAGTCGCACTGAAATAAGGGGTCTCTTTTTCCTCAAAGCTGAGTGCGGGGGCAGGTTCGTCTTCCTGCAAAGAAAGAGCTGCAACAGACTCCTCCTCATCGTCCTCATCAACCAGAACAGAAGCAATCTCTTTATCTTCAGACTCGTC
>NZ_JAFFPZ010000033.1 GCF_016918505.1 Desulforhopalus vacuolatus | reverse complement strand
GGTCAGGCCCGCCCCGGAGTGCCGTTTTCTTTTCCAGGGACCAGCGCCCCGCCACCAGTTCACAGAGACCTATGTCAGAGACACATATCGTTCCCACAGACAAAACCAAAATCAGGGAAAAGACCCCCGACAGCAGGCAAGAAAACAACAATAAGAAAATTGTCAAATCTGCGGGTTCCGTCGGGATTGCAGTAATGTGCAGCCGGGTGCTCGGCCTGGTGCGTGAGCAGATCTTTGCCGGTTTCTTTGGTGCGGGCTTTACCTACGACGCCTTTGTTGTTGCTTTCCGCATTCCTAATCTTCTGCGTGATCTCTTCGGGGAAGGAGCGCTGTCTGCGGCCTTCGTCACCGTCTTTTCCCACTATGACGCCAAAAAGAGTGATACCGAGACCTTTCAGCTCGCCTCCAACGTGCTCACCTTTTTCCTTATCTTTCTCTCCCTGCTGGTGCTGGTCGCCATCTATTACGCCGGATCTCTCGTCACCCTGCTTGCACCAGACTTCGCCGGGATGCCAGGCAAAGTGGAACTGACTGTAAAACTCACCCGCATTATGCTCCCCTTCATGGTCTTTATTTCCCTCTCAGCGGTGGTTATGGGGATGCTCAATACCAAAGGAAAATTCTTCGTTCCGGCACTGGCCTCCAGTTTTTTCAACCTCGGTTCGATTATCGGCGGGACCAGTCTCGCCCTGCTGCTGCCCCTTTTCGGCCAGCCGGCGATTGTCGGTATGGCCTGCGGGACTCTCATCGGCGGTGTTCTGCAACTCGCCGTCCAAATTCCCGCCCTGTACGGTACCGGCTATCACTACAGGCCACAGCTCAATCTTCGGGACAGTGGTCTGCACCGTATTCTCAAGCTGATGGTGCCTGCCACCATCGGCCTCTCCGCTACCCAGATAAACATCTTCGTCAATACCAACTTCGCCGCATCCTGCGCCGAGGGCTCGGTCTCATGGCTCTACTACGCCTTCCGCCTTGTACAGCTGCCCATCGGTATCTTCGGTGTAGCGCTCTCCATAGCCATGCTGCCGGTGCTGGCAAAACAGGCTGCGCGAAAACAGGTAGAAGAGATGAAGGAAACGCTGGTCTCCTCGCTGACCATGGTTTTCGCCCTCACCATCCCCGCCACCGCCGGCCTCATTCTCCTCGCCGAGCCGATTATTCGACTCATCTTCGAACACGGCGCCTTCACTCCGGCCGACACCCTCGCCACCGCCAACACCCTCATCTTCTACTCCATCGGACTCTTTGCCTATTCCGCCAACAAGGTACTGGTGCCGGCCTTCTACGCCCTCGATAAAACCCGCTGGCCGGTCATTGCCAGCTTTCTCGCCATAGGCATGAACATTGCCATTGTCACCCTCACCATCGACCGCTGGCAGCACCTCGCCATCGCCCTCTCCACCTCCTGTGTAATGATCATCAACTGCGCTTTTCTTCTCACCATTCTCTACCGCAGCATGGGAGGATTTCCCCTGCGCACCCTGCTCCACGGGCTGTGGAAGACCGCTCTCTCCTGTGCCGGTCTGGTAACCGTTATTGAGCTTCTTCTGCCGCTGCCTGGCGAGTTGCTCAGCGGTGGAATTGCCGGGCAGTGCCTTGGGGTTTTCCTGCTGGTTACAGCTGGCGGAGTAACCTATATCCTCATCCTTTCTACGTTGAAACTTCCCGAGCTTGATGTCCTGACGGCAAAAATCAAAGCAAAGTTCAGCAGGTAATACCATTCCTATTAAGTTGTGACCGTACTCAATGCCATTTTCACTTTCTATTGGCGAATGTAAAGGCAGGGGGATGGGAGACAGGAGAAAGGAGACGGGAGACAGGGAAAAGCAAAAGACGGAACAGCGAAAAACTTTTTGCCAAAGGAAATCTCTAAACATGCGAATAAAGGCAAAAAATTTTAAAATTAAACAGAGAATTGCTGTTGTTCTATCTTTACTTGCATTCTCTGGTTAATACAAAATGTAAATGATATAAGAGCAGAACCTTTCTTTCCTGCAATGCCATTCTCACTGCGCAAAAAAAGGCTGGCGGAGGTTATTAATCTCTGCCAGCCGTGACGTCTGCCGGAAGATGTTCCGGGTCTCTTTCCGACAACCTGCCAGTCTATCGCAAGACGTAAAAAGGGCTGCCCGGCAAAGAGAGGCAGCCCAATTACATGAAAAACAAAAGATCTGGAAAAATTTTCAGCGGCGTCTATTTCTTCAGCGACGCCAGTTCCTCTTTCATGGCGGCAATTTCATCCTGCAACACTTTTACATCGTCGGCATGGGCAAGATTGAGTTTCTCAAGTGCTTTGTCCACCGCACCCTCAGTCTGCTGTTTCATCGATTCGCGGGACTCCGCTGCCTTCACCTTCAATTCATCAACGAATTTACGACCTTCAAGCTCGGTCATCTTTCCCTTTACGATCATATCGTTTGCCAGCTCTTCCACCTTTTCCGAAGTCAAAGAGGCGAAACCTACGCCTGCCAGTGCCGCTTTTTTCATCAGTTCCAACATGAGTCATCTCCTTAATTCTTCTTCACAGGTTTCAGCGAAAAACAGGCGAGCCCGCTCCTCCGCCTCTTCAAGATTATCACTGCTCTGCACTTTCGCCTCCAAATTGTGTCCGAAGCGAAAATTCCTGCTGTAATATCGGGTAAATATTTTCAGGCGGCTGAGACACTTTTCCGATGCAAACCGCTCTCTCAATAATTCAATAAAATTATAATACATCTTTTCTGCATCTACAGATTTTTTTTCACCCCGGCCAGAAAAATTGAGGGCAATATCTCTGCATAACCACGGCTGTTCTACTCCGCCTCGACCAAGCATAACGCCGTCAGCACCGGAACGCTCCATGGCCAGACGGGCATCTTCAACAGAAAAAATACCACCGTTGATAAGAATCGGCACCTTCAATGCCCTTTTTACCGGAGCCACCTCCTCCCAATGCGGCCGCCGGCAGAACTTCTCTCCGGGACGGCGCGCATGCACGCTGATAAGGTCAATACCTTCTCCTTCCAGCATCCGACAGAAATCCACAGCAGCCCCCGGTTTCTCCGCCGGGGAAAGACGAATCTTGACACTCAGTGGAAGATCGGTTGCCCGGCGCAGCACAGCCAGCATCTCGCGCAGAAGAGGCAGATTGGCAGCCAGCGCAGCTCCCGCCCCCTGTTTTCTCTGAGCCGGTGCAGGACAGCCGAGGTTGAGATCTATTCCCGCCGCGCCGAGGCCATATATCCGGGCAACAGCCGCCTCTACCCTTTCCGGTTCCGCCCCGACCAGCTGGTAAAAAAGGGGGCGTTCCTCCGGACTGAAATGGAGCAGCGGGGAGTGTTTCGGGGTCTCACTCGGCAGGCGCCTGACAGCCAGCATTTCGGTGAAAAGCAGTCCAACCCCGCCGGTACGCAGCACGAGGGTTCGCAGGGCTGTATGCGTAAGTGCCACCATGGGACCGAGAGCAATAGGGGGATCAAGGATTAATCCGCGCAGCTTGATTGGGGAAATTTGCATGAAAGGACTCAGGAATGTATCATATTGGAATGGAGGATCTCCATAAATTCGTCGTTATCAATCTCCCGGGAGAACTTGATGTGTACCGAGTAACTCTGGCTCAGGGGATCAAAAAGACGTACGCTGACAACGATGCCGGGATAATCGGCGGAGAAACCATGATCCATCTTGAAACCGGTCTGAATATGTCGACCGAGCATCTCCAGTGACGTCTCGCGACGGACAAATTTGAGGCTGAAAGCCACCCCGCTGCGTGAGAGGTCAAGCAGTTCTCCTTTAAAAATACGGTTCGTGCGGCGACTGTATTTCCCCGCAGGATCAAGAAACTGATGTCTTGTCTGAGTGTGAATGGCATAGCGCGAAGCAGCCCGGCGGTTATCACCAGAAAGGGTAACAATCTTAGAGCTGTTGATCTCTTTTGCACAGTAACTACGCAAATTTTCAAAGATTTGGGGAACCTCATTCTTAATTTTCGTCCAGGCCTTCTGATCTACGACCTGTACCTCAACGGGCGACAGCGCCTTGAGAGTCACCGTCCACACAGAGGCATCAAAGAAATGATCGCCGCCGAGGACAACTCCCGGATTTACCCGGCGTAGAAAATGCTCTATCCCGCCAGACGTATAACTCAGGCTGACATTTCCGGAGTTGAGCAGGAAGAGGCTGCGATCCATATCGCCACTCTTCACGAGAATATCACCCTTACTGTAACTTTCCGGCGAGGAGTTGCAGTAAAGGATATTGAATTCCTCGGTGGAGAGGGCATTGCTGAGTTTTTCCCAAATGCCGAGCTGCCGGGGTGTTATGGCACGGATACGCTGGTCATCAATAGAATTACCGAGTTTCACCACCTCGTCGAGGGCAAACGGATCGACCTCAAACAGACGATTTTTGAGGTGATCTGCCACGTCATATTTCTTCTGTTGAATGGCAGCAGCAGCCTCCTTATAAATATACTTCCCGGCACCACGTTCATCCCCCATCTCAAGATATTTGTGGATCCTCTCTTCCATCGGTTCAAGGATCTCTTCAAGAGTCTGTTTCACGAGATTGGCATGAACATTCAGGGCATCAGCCTCCCCGTCAGCCCTGTTACTACTGTGACGAACCTGCGGCGAAACCGTGCTCAGGGCATCGTCAATGAGTACAATAATCTGCGCCCCGCCAATGATCCACAGATAGTCCCTGCGCATCTCACTGAGAAGATCAATCGTTTCCTCCCGGGGATAAACCTTAAGCCCTGTGATGATGAGGGAAAGGAGGCCAACAGCCCGGGAGAAAGAAAAGGTGTTACGCTTATCTGCAATGTGCTGCAGGGCATTATAAAAACTCTCGTCAAACTTTTCGAGTTCAAGAAGATAACCAAGCAGGTCAAGCTGTAGTGACTCGTTGACCAGCGGCAGAGCCCGTAAATACCGCTCTCTTCTGCGTTCTTCGTTCAGGTGGGTGACAGCATTAAGTGCTTCCTGCTGCACACGCATATCAGGAAAACTGAAAAAGGGTTCAATCTGGGGGTAGTTTGCGTCATCTCCAAGTTCTCCGAAGATACTCAGCACGGCACAAATCACCGACCACGGCGGGTGACCATCAAGGCAGTGAATCAGAGCCGGAACAAGGGCATCCCCATAGGAATAGAGAATTTCCAGCAGAGCTGCACGTTCATCACGGCAGACAGTTCCGGCCATTTTTATCAGCAGTGCGGAAATACAGGCGGAACCGAAGTAGTCAACGACAGCCTCAATCAGTTCCTTGTCCTCTTTAACCTGCGGGTAGTTGCAGAAGACCTTGTTGCAAAAGCTGTCTCCCGGCAGTACCTTCAGTGCATAACTGACTGTACTGCGCAGTGCGGGCGTTTTTTTTCGCCTGCCGGAACTAATATCTTCAAGCAGCTCAATGCTCGTCAAAACCTCTTCAAAATTACTGCCATCAGCGAGCTCTTCAATCGTGCGCAGAAACTGACGAATAACCGGCTCAATACCGGCAAGCATCTCCGTTTCCTCCATCAGCCATTCCCGCATAAAAAAGTTGCAGCAAAGAATTCCGGAAGAAAGATGGTTTTCAAGAAAGAACTCAGAGGCATGAAAGAGGACGAAGATGATCTTCTCTCTCACCTCAAATTTTCCACGGAAAATTAATGGCAGCATGCCCTCAAGAATATTACTGAGGAGCTGCGGTTCAGAACAGCTTTTACGATCGAAACACCTGCTCAGGCTGCAGACAAAATCACGGTCGTCAAGAAGCTTCAGGTCACCGCTGGAGAACAAATCAAGATTCTGTTGGACACGAACTGCAACTCGCTGCGTCTCTATTTGTGCAGGACTGATAGAAACCTCTTTTCGGGATTCTTTCTCATGATTTTCTCTCTCCTTGTGTATTTCCTTTTCTTCCATAATCTGTTTCGATGTGAAGTCTTTTGTTCTCCCCGGCTGTCAGGAAGACATGTCCCAGGGTATCTGAAGCTACGTGCCGATGACGGCTTATGCGCTCCTGCCATTGATCAGGCATTAAACGCATTGGAGAAAAAACATTTCGTGGACAGAGCTGTGAGTTCATTCGAAACTGTTCAATCGGGAACACAGGATAACCAGTATTTCGCCTATTTTCTTCGTTACAGTCAAAAATTTATCCTTGAGATATCAATAACATCAATGGCGAACAATAAGTCGGTATAAGCACCTTCACAAATTTTTTTTTAAAAAAACATGGAAATATCGTCTAAGATGTTGATATTACCAGGTAGAATTTAAGGCTCATGTTGTGTTTCAGGGTCTTATCCAACCAGCACTTCAACCAGCGAGTGAAGCAAGGTTTTCCCTCGCTTGCCAACATTATGAACAAACTCGAAGAAACCAGGAGAGAAAGGGAGTTTCTCTTGTGAGCCCCCCCGGTGTGGGCGCAGCCAGCTTCGCAGCAGGGACCAGAAGCCTTCCATTGTATACAAAACGGACACCCGCAGTCATCAGGCCAGCGTAACTCACGCACAGTGGCGTAACATTGGACATCATCCATCAGGGTCTGTATGTGTACCAGCATAGTGCTGGCCTCTTTTCAGTAGTTGGTAAAAGGAAAGCGTTATTTTACCAAATCACGACCCCGAAACGCAACATGAGCCAAACGAAATACAAGATTCTTCAAAGTACCCGGGAAATCAAGAGGAAATGAGGTCGCGACAGTGAGAACCGCGAAAAGGGAAAAGCCACACAGGTCCGATCACTGGCAGGTGCTTCTCATCAAAATTATCATCAGTGACCGAGATCAAGGGGCAATCCGCGCAGCCTGAATGGAATGGAGGATCTCCATAAATTCGCCATTATCAATCTCCCGGGCAAACTTGACGTGTACCGAGGAACTCTGTCTCAAAGGATCCAAAAGACGTACTCCGACAACGATGCCGGGATAATCAGCGGAGAAACCATGCTTCATCTTGAAACCGGTCAAAAGCTGTCGACTGAGCATTTTCAGTGACTTTTCGTGACAGGCAAACTTGAGGCTGAAAGCCACCCCGCTGCGTGAGAGATCAAGCAGTTCTCCTTTTACAATGCGGTTCGTGCGTTGACTGTATTTCCCCGCAGGATCAAGAAACTGATGTCTTGTCTGAGTATGGATGACATAGCGCGAAGCAGCCCTGCGGTTATCACCGGAGAAGGTAATAAATTCAGAGATATTGATCCCTTTCGCACAGTAATTCTTCAGTTTTTCACGAATCTGTGGACACTCATTTTCAATTTTTCCCCAGGCTGTTTTATCAACGAACTGCACCTCAACGGGCGACAGCGCCTTCAAAGTCACCGTCCACACAGAGGCATCAAAGAACTGATCGCCGCCGAGGATAATCCCAGGACTCACCCGGCGCAGAAAACACTCCCTCCCGTCAAACGTATAATTCAGGCTGACACTTCCGGAGTTGAGCAGGAAGAGGCAGCTGTCTATGTCACCACTCTTCACGAGGATATCACCCTTACTGTAATTCTCCAGCGAGGATGTGTCGCAGAGGGTATTAAATTCCTCGTCGGAGAGGATCTCACCGAGTTTTTTCCAAATATCCGGCTGCCGGGGCCTTAGAGCAGGGGTATCATGCTCATCGAAATGATCGCCAAATTTCACATCATCGTACATATACTCCCCGGCACCACTTTCATCCCCCACATCGCTATACTGACGGATTCTTTCTTTCACCGATTCAAGGCTCTCTTCAATGGCCTGGTTCACGAGGGCGGCATCAATATCCAGGGCATCAGCCCCCCCGCCAGCCCTGTTCTTGTGGCGAACCTGCGGCGAGACAGTGCTCAGGGCATCGTCAATGAGCATGAGAATATGTTCCCCGCCAATATTGCGCAGGTAGTCCCTGCGCATCTCATTGAGAAGGTCAATCGTTTCCTCCCGGGGATAAATCTTAAGCCCTGTGATGATGAGGGAAAGGAGGTCAACAGCCCGGGAGAAAGAAAAGGTGTTACGCTTATCAGCAATATGCTGCAGAGTATTATAAAAACTTTCGTCAAATTCTTCACGTTCAAGAAAATGACCAAGCAGGTCAAGCTGCAGTGACTCATCAACCAGCGGCAAAGCCAGTAAATATCGATCTCTTCTTCGTTTTTCGTTCAGGTGGGTGACAGCATTGAGAGCCTCCTGCTGCACACGCACATCAGGAAAACGGAAAAAGGGTTCAATCTGGGGGTAGTTTGAGTCATCTCCGAGTTTTCCGAAGATACTCAGCACGGCACAAATCACCGACCACGACGGGTGGCCGTCAAGGCAGCGAATCAGAGCCGGAACAAGGGCATCCCCATAGGAATAAAGAATTTCCAGCAGAGCTGCACGTTCATCACGGCAGGCAGTTCCGGCCATTTTTATCAGCAGTGCGGAAATACAGGCGGAACCGAAGTAGTCAACGACAGCCTCAATCAGCTCTTTGTCCTCTTTTACCCGAGGATAGTTACGGAAAACCTTGTTGAAAAAGCTGTCTCCCGGCAGCACCTTCAGAGCATGACTGACTATACTGCGCAGTGCGGGCGTTTTTACCAGTCTGCCAGCGCTGATTTCTTCAAGCAGATCAATACTGGACAGCACCTCTTCAAATTTACTGTCATCAGCAAGCTCTTCAACCGTGCGCAGGAACTGACGAATCACCGGCTCAGTACCGGAAGGCATTTCCGTCTCTTCCCGCAGCCACTCCTGCATGATAAAGTTGCAACAGAGGATTCCGGAAGGAATATGGTTTTCAAGAAAGAACTCAGAGGCATGAAAGAGAACGAAGAGGATCTTCTCCCTCATCTCAGATTTTTCGCGGAAAATTACTGGCAGCATGCCCTCAAGAATATCACTGAGAACCTGCGGTTCAGGACAGGTCTTCCGATTGAAACACCTGATCAGGCTGTGGACAAAATCACCGTCGTCAAGGAGGTGCAGGTCACCGCCGGAGAACAGATCAATATTCTGTTGTACACGGTCTGCAGCTCGCTGTTCCTCCATTTGTGAAGGACTGGCAGACACATCTTTTCGGGACTCTTTAATCTTATAATTTTCTCTCTCCTCGTGTATTTCCTCTTCTTCCATAATTTGCTCCCAATATGAGGTCCTTTGCTCCCCGGCTGTCAGGAATACATGTACCAGGGTATTGTATAGACTCATTTGTAATGTAGTAAAATGTAGAATATAGTAGAGCGTTATAAGGATACTTTTACTAAAAGAATACTATCTTAAACGGTTGTATTTATAAATAAAACATGTACAATGAAAGCTGAAAGCAAAGGGAACCTGCAATCCCTGTAATTCATGTAAACTGTTGTACTACAGCAGCCATGGATATTGTAGCTCGGTAGAATCTATCGAGTACATACGTGGAGAATCTTTTAAACTTCGGTTTTATCGAAAATCTTTAAGGATTTACAGAAACGTATAATTTACTATTATATTTAAGATTCTCTGAAGATACCTGCTAATGACGGCTTATACGTTCCCGCCATTGATCAGGCATAAAACGCATTGGATAGCCAGTATTTCGCCCATTTTCTTCGTTACAGTCAAAAATTTATCCTTGAGATATCAATCGGTGACAAACGATAAGCCGGTATCAGCACCTTCATAAAATTCTTTTCAAAAAAACACGGAAATAATTTCTAAGATACTGATAGTCACATGGAAAATTTTATTCTAAACCTCGAACATGGACGAAATACAAGGTTCTTCAAGGTACCCGGGAAATCAAGGGGCAATCCGCGCAGCCTGAATGGAATGGAGAATCTCCATAAATTCGCCATTATCAATCTCCCGGGCAAACTTGACGTGTACTGAGTAACTCTGGCTCAAAGGATCCAAAAGACGTACTCCGACAACGATGCCGGGATAATCGGCGGAGAAACCATGCTTCATCTTGAAACTGGTCAAAAGCTGTCGACTGAGCATTTTCAGTGACTTTTCGTGACAGGTAAACTTGAGTCCAAAAGCCACCCCACCGCGTGAGAAGTTAAGGAGTTCTCCTTTAAAAATACGGTTCGTGCGTCGACTGTATTTCCCCGCAGGATCAAGAAACTGATGTCTCGTTTGAGTGTGGATGACATAGCGCGAAGCAGCCCTGCGGTCACCACCGGAGAGGATAATAAACTCAGAGATATTGATCCCTTTCGCACAGTAACCCTTCAGTTTTTCACGAATTTGTGGGCACTCATTTTCAATTTTTCCCCAGGCTGTTTGATCAACACACTGCACCTCAACAGGTGACAGCGCCTTGAGAGTCACCGTCCACACAGAGGCATCGAAGAACTGATCGCCACCGAGGATAATCCCCGGATTCACTCGGCGCAGAAAACACTCCCTCCCGCCAGAATTACAGTTCAGGCCGATGTCTCCGAAGTTAAGCAGGAAGAGGCAGCAGTCTATTTCGCCACTCTTCACGAGGATATCATCCTTACTGTAACTCTCCAGCGAGGATGTGTCGCAGAGGGTATTAAATTCCTCGTCGGAGAGGATCTCGCCGAGTTTTTTCCAAATGTCCTGCCGCCGGGGCCTTAGAGCAGGGGCATCCTGCTTATCGAAATGATCGCCAAATTTCACATCATCGTACATATACTCCCCGGCACCACTTTCATTCCCAACATCGCTATACTGACGGATTCTTTCTTCCACTGATTCAAGGCTCTCTTCAATGGCCTGGTTCACGAGGGCGGCATCAACATCCAGAGCATCAGCCCCCTTGCTAACCCTGTTATGGTGACGAACCTGCGGTGAGACAATGCTCAGGGCATCGTCAATGAGCATGAGAATCTGTTCTCCGCCAATATTGCGCAGGTAGTCCCTGTGCATCTCATTGAGAAGGTCAATCGTTTCCTCCCGGGGATAAATCTTAAGCCCTGTGATGATAAGGGAAAGGAGGTCAACAGCCCGGGAGAAAGAAAAGGTGTTACGCTTATCAGCAATGTGCTGCAGAGTGTTATAAAAACTTTCGTCAAATTCTTCACGTTCAAGAAAATGACCAAGCAGGTCAAGCTGCAGTGACTCATCAACCAGCGGCAAAGCCAGTAAATACCGATCTCTTCTTCGTTTTTCGTTCAGATGGGTGACAGCATTGAGAGCCTCCCGCTGCACACGCACATCAGGAAAACGGAAAAAGGGTTCAATCTGGGGGTAGTTTGAGTCATCTCCGAGTTCTCCGAAGATACTCAGCACGGCACAAATTACCGACCACGACGGGTGGCCGTCAAGGCAGCGAATCAGAGCCGGAACAAGGGCATCCCCATAGGAATAGAGGATTTCCAGCAGAGCTGCACGTTCATTACGGTCTACAGTTCCAGCGATTTTTACCAGCAGGGCGGGAATGCAGGCGGAACCAAAGAAGTCAATAACAGCCTCAATCAGCTCCTTGTTCTCTTTTACCCGAGGAGAATTGTGGAAGACCTTGTTGAAAAAGCTGTCTCCCGGCAGCACCTTCAGAGCATGACTGACGGTACTGCGCAATGCGGGCGTCTTCACCAGTCTGCCAGCACTGATTTCTTCAAGCAGGTTAAGACTTGCCAGCACCTCTGCACATTTACTGTCATCAGCAAGCGCTTCAACCGTGCGCAGGAACTGACGAATCACCGGCTCAGTACCGGAAGGCATTTCCGTCTCTTCCCGCAGCCACTCCTGCATGATAAAGTTGCAACAGAGGATTCCGGAAGGAATATTGTTTTCAAGAAAGAACTCAGAGGCATGAAAGAGAACGAAGAGGATCTTCTCCCTCATCTCAGATTTTTCACGGAAAATTACTGGCAGCATGCCCTCAAGAATATCACTGAGAACCTGCGGTTCAGGACAGGTCTTCCGATTGAAACACCCAATCAGACTGTGGACAAAATCACCGTCGTCAAGGAGGTACAGGGCACCACCGGAGAACAGATCAATATTCTGTTGTACACGGTCTGCAGCTCGCTGCTCCTCCATTTGTGAAGGACTGGCAAAAACCTCTTTTCGGGGCTCTTTAATCTTATAATTTTCTCTCTCCTCGTGTATTTCCTCTTCTTCCATAATTTGCTCCCGATATGAGGTCCTTTGCTCCCCGGCTGTCAGGAAGATATGTACCCAGAAGTGGCAGTATAAAATATCAGTCCCCGCATACCAATAAAAAAACAGGAATCCTCCCGTAATTCGTCGATTCAAACAGAATAGGAAAAGCCGGTATTACCGAGATGAAAAACTAAAGGATCTCTGCAAAGGGAAAAGACCGTGATCCGTTCTACGATAAAGCCGATTTACAGGGGGGGGGCCGCCATAGCGTTATGGGCATGATCCGATATGGAATTCATAACCTCTCTACAGCTGCAGTAATCAACATTGTAATAAGGATACCTTGAAACAGCCTGCATGCGTTCATATTCGAGGCACAGAAGAAAACAGACGAAAGACTGGTTATTCTAGATATCCTTTACAAGAAAGTTGAATATTTTTTCTCCTTACAAAAAAAGTTTATCAGTCCAGCAGTATGGCCGAAAATCTCCAGAGCAGAGGGCTTTTTCAGCCTCCTGTTGTCCTTCTGGGAAAAGGTAAAATACGATCTGTAAAATTTTTGATCTCAGCTTTCCCGTTGCAGCAACTTGAATTTCTTCGACAAATAATCTACAATTTATCTTTTTGTGCTTCGCATGTATCATTGCCTGCCTGCTTCCTGAAAGAGATCCAGTGCATAACCCATTGAAAAAGAGTCTTCAGCATGATTGATTCCAGAATCGTAATCACCGGCGCAGGTCTCACCTCGCCAAATGCAAGTAACTATACTCAGTTCCGCGAAAAACTTCTCAAAGGAGAAAGCAATATTCAGGAGATCGACCTGCGCTATTTTGGCAGGGCACCCGCCGGAGTGTGTTCTTTTGATGAAACGAAATACCGCAAAAAAAAGGAAAACAAGAGGGGAACCCGTGCTGGCTGTATCAGCGTTTATTGCGCCAATGAAGCCCTGGCCTCTGCCGGACTCAAACGTGACAGCTATAATCCTGCACGGGTTGGTGTCTATCTCGGCCTCACCGAACACGGAACGGTTGAAACAGAAAACGAAGTCTACAATATAAAGGCCTACGATTACGACGTTGCCTACTGGTCCCACCATCACAATCCCCGGACAGTGCTCAACAATCCGGCGGGTGAGATAACCATGAATCTTGGGATTACCGGTCCTCACTATACTCTCGGTGCAGCCTGCGCCGCCAGCAACGCTTCCCTCATCCAGGCCGTACAGATGCTGCGCCTTGGAGAGGTTGACATGGCGCTGGCAGGCGGTATTTCCGAGTCAGTCGGCTCCTTCGGAATTTTTGCCAGCTTTGAGGCCCAGAACGCCCTCGCCCATCACAAAGATCCCAAACGTGCTTCCCGTCCTTTCGACAGCTCCCGCAACGGCATTGTCATCTCTGAAGGCGGCTGTATCTTTGTCGTCGAGACACTGGAAAAAGCTCTCGAACGCGGAGCTCATATCTACGGTGAAATTGTCGGCTATGCCATTAACTCTGACGCCAGGGATTTCGTCCTGCCGTGGGCACCACGCCAGGCGGAATGTATCCGTCTCGCTCTTGACCGCGCGGGCATGAAACCAGAAGATATCGACCTCATCAACACCCACGCCACTGGCACAAAGCAGGGTGATACCGAGGAGTGCAAAGCAATCCATGAGGTCTTTGGCAACGCACCGTCTACCTGGATTAACAACACCAAAAGCAACATCGGCCACGCCATGGGTGCCGCCGGCGCACTGGAACTGGCGGGCAACCTGCCCTCCTTCGATGACGCCATGGTCCATCCCACCATTAATATTGACAACCTTGACCCCACGTGCACCTTTGATAAACTGGCAATGAATGAGGCGGTAAAAACTGACGGAATATCCACCATTCTGAACAACTCCTTTGGCATGCTGGGCATAAACGCCGTACTGGTGGTAAAAAAAGTGGAATAGCAGACTGCACTGGTTTTTTAAAAAAAAATAGCCTTCATAGCCTGATATGGTATAAAGTCAGTCATATTTTCTTCTAAATTTGAGGCAGATTATAGAATTGTTCGAAATTCTCTTTCGAACTGCATACGATTCCCGTGCGGGAAACCCGCACACAGACAGCTTGTGGAGAAACAATGACCGGCGAAGAGATAAAAGACCTTATTCTTGAGATTATTGAAGATATTGATGACGAAGCCGATCTGGCAGGCCTTGATCCGGCGGGCCCCCTGCGCGAGCAGCTGGATCTGGACTCCATGGACTTCCTTGACATCGTCATGGAACTGCGCAAACGTCATCAACTGCAGATTCCTGAAGAAGATTATCCCAATCTTGCAACCCTCAACAGCTGCGTAATCTATCTGGAGCCGCTGCTGAAGGACAAATAAATGCGGCTTCCTGTTCTGATCATCGGCGGCGGTCTTTCGGGGCTTGCCGCCGCTGTCCGCATCTCCCGTTTCGGCCAGCGCGTTCTACTGGTGGAGCAGCACACCCGGCCTGGAGGGCTCAACTCCTGGTTTTTTCGCAATAAAACTCTCTTTGAAACCGGCCTGCACGCCATCACCAATTTTGCCGAACCGGAGAATAAACACGCTCCGCTCAATCGCCTCCTGCGCCAGCTGAAGGTAAAGCGTTCAGAGATTGAATTTTGTCCTCAACTTGGCTCAAAGATTCTCTTTGAAAACTGTGCGACACTGTGTTTTTCCAATGATTTCAATCTCTTTGAAACAGAAATCAATGAAAAATTTCCGGGTGCCATCGACAAGGTCCGCAACCTTCTCACTTTTCTTCAGAAGTTTGACGCTTTTGCTCCCGCGCCCTTTCGTTCTGCCCGTGCCTTTCTTGACGAGATTTTTGCCGAGCCGCTGCTTACCGAGATGTTACTCTGTCCTTTGATGTATTATGGCTCCAGCAATGAAAATGACATGGACCTCGCCCAGTTTGCCATTATGTTCCGTGCCATCTTTTTAGAAGGAATGTTCCGCCCGCAGGGGAGCATTAAGGATTTTATTGACCTGCTGCTGCGCCACATCCAGGAGAACGGCGGAGAGATCCGCACCAGCTGCGGGGTGCAGAATATTGCACAGCACAAGGGATACGCAACAGCCGTACTGGAAAACGGCGAAGAAATAGAATGTGATTACATTCTCTCCACCATTGGTTCACAGGAGACAGAAGCTTTGCTCCAGCGGAACAATGGGGCCAGAGACGACACGCCACGACTCTCCTTTGTGGAAAATATCTTCCAGCTGCCGTATGAAGCGCTGCCAGCGGGGGCACAGGGGACCACAATCATCTTTTTCAACCGCGGTGAGAAATTTCACTATCAGAGACCGCAGAACAGTATCGACCCGCGAAGCGGAGTTATCTGTTTTCCCTCCGGCTTTAAAGGCGTTGCCAAACGCGAGCTGGTAGAGATTCGCACAACCCATCTTGCGGCAACAGAAAAGTGGGAACGGCTTGCCATGGTGCCCGAGGCCTATCAACAAGAGAAAAAACGCTGTTCCGGGCTTTCCTGCAGCACGGCCGAGTCGCTGATTGGTGACTTTGCCCACGCAGTCACATTTCGCGACATGTTCACACCGCTGACCATCAAGCGTTATACCGGCAAAATCGATGGTGCCATCTATGGTCATCCGAACAAAATTAAAGATGGTAATATTGGTCTGTCGAATATATTTTTAGCTGGTACCGACCAGGGTTTTCTCGGCATTGTCGGCTCAATGCTGAGTGGCGTTTCTATCGTCAACCAGCATATTCTACCGCGGCTGTAAGGTCGCTGACTCAACAAATTATAAATACCCATGCCTGTTTCGTTCTCCGAATTTCTGCAGCAGAAAGAGCTGCAAAAAAAATACGATGTCATTGTTATCGGCTCAGGACTCGGTGGACTCACCATCGCCAACCGCCTTGCCAACAGCGGGCACAGTGTTCTCCTGCTCGAACACCACTACCGCCTCGGCGGGCTGGCCACCTGGTTCAAACGCCATGGTCATATCTTCGATATCTCGCTGCATGGTTTTCCCTGGGGGATGATGAAAACCTGCAAAAAATATTGGAATAAAGAGATTATGCAGTCAATAGTTCAACTCAAGAACATTGTCTTCGATAATCCTCAATTCCACCTGCAGACCACCTTCACCAGCGAAGATTTCTCCAATAAGCTGGAACATCAGTTCAAGATTCCCCGCACGACTATCGACAATTTTTTCAACACTGTCGCGAAAATGAATTTCTACGACGATCAGTCGATGACCACCCGTGAGCTCTTCGAGACCTTTTTCCCGGGCCGCAACGACGTCCACCGCCTGCTGATGGAGCCGATCACCTATGCCAACGGCTCAACTCTCGACGATCCGGCGATCACCTATGGTATTGTCTTCTCTAATTTCATGAACAGGGGGGTTTTCACTTTTCAGGGCGGCACCGACAAACTGATAGGCATGATGAGCAGAGAGCTGGAAAAAAATGGTGTTACCATCTGCACCGGCGCAAAGGTTGACTCGATTATTATTGAGGGCGGAAAGGTGCGCGGGGTAGTGGTTGACGGCCACACCATCGACGGCAGAAGTGTCGTCTCAAACGCCGGAATCACCAACACGATACGCAACCTCACAGAGCGTGACAGCTACTCGGAGGAGTTTCTTCAGCGGGCAGATGCGGTACGGGTAAATAACTCAAGCTGTCAGGTATATTTCGGAATCCGGGACGGCGAACGCATCAACGATATTGGTGACCTGCTCTTCAGCTCAACCTCACCCGATTTTGAGTCCTCCGAGCTGCTTGACATGCATACCTGCTCCAAGACGTTTTCTCTCTATTATCCGAAAACCCGTCCGGGCCGGGACCGCTACACGGTGGTCGCCTCAATGAATGCCAACTGGGATGACTGGGCCTCCCTCGACCGCACCGTCTATGAAGAGGAAAAAAAAGCACTGATCAATCGCACGCTGCGGGACCTTGAACGTTATCTCCCAGGAGTCACACAGAAGATTGACTGGATGGAAGCTGCAACTCCTGCCACCTTCAACAACTACACCCTGCATACCATGGGTACCTCCTTCGGCACAAAGTTTGAAGGGCTGGATGTCTCCCGCACAATCTTCAAGGAAGTAGGCGGACTTTTCCACGTCGGTTCAGTGGGGATCATCATGTCGGGCTGGCTCGGGGCAATAAACTATGGGGTCATAGTGGCCAACGATGTGGACAGTTATCTGAGGAGCTGAAATGGGAATACCTTTTGATTTCACCGGAAGAAGGGCACTGGTTACAGGCGCAACAAGGGGTATCGGTCGGGCCGTGGCAGAAAGCCTGCTTGCTGCGGGTGCCGATGTTATTGGCATCTACGCCAGCAATACTGAGGCGGCAGAGAAATTCAAAAAGGATTCTCCCTGCCCTGATCGTCTGCAGATGCACCAGTGTGACGTCTCCGACGAAAAACAGGTTGCGGCCTTCTACAGTACACTGGAGGAAAGCGGCACGCCGCTGGACATCCTTGTGAACTGTGCGGGAATACGCCGTGATTCAGTACTTGCCATGATGAAACCTGCCAACTGGCAGCGGGTTCTTGATATCAACCTCACCGGAACCTTTCTCATGAGTCGCGGTGCCGTACCGCTGATGATGTCCGGTCGTTTTGGGCGCATTATCAGCATCAGTTCCCCTGTTGCCCGCATGGGTTTTGCCGGTCAGAGCAACTATGCCGCTTCCAAGGCCGGCCAGATTGCCATGAGCAAAAGCCTCGCAAAAGAAGTGGGCAGAAAGAAGATCACTGTCAACTGTGTCGCCCCCGGATTTATCAACACGGATTTCATCGCCGACCTCCCGGAAGAGCAGGTGAAGGCCTACAGGAAAATGGTGCCGATGCGTCGTTTTGGTGAGGTGCAGGAGATCGCTGATGCGGTCCTCTTCCTCGCCTCCGAGTATGCTGCGTATATCTCGGGAAGCGTACTGGAAATTGCAGGAGGTCTGTAATGACAGATGAAGCTCTTGAGGAGATCAAGGCCCTTATTCCTCACCGCGATCCCTTTCTGCTGGTGGATCGAATTCTCTCCCTTGAGGGGGAAACGCTGATCACTGAAAAAACCTTTTCGCCGAAAATGGACGTCTATCGCGGCCACTACCCCGAAAGTCCCATCACCCCCGGAGTATTGCTCTCTGAAGCCATATTTCAGAGCGGAGCGCTGCTTATTGCAAAGATTGCCGCCCCGGAGGAACTCAAGGCCGGAGTGCCGGTTCTCACCCGTATCCTCGGAGCAAAGTTCAAACGCGGGGTTTACCCCGGCGACAGTGTACAGATCACGGTGAAGCTGACCGAAAGAATCAGCACTGCCTGGTTTCTCAAAGGTGTCCTCAAATGCAAAGGCAAAACCGCTGTGCAGATTGAATTTGCCTGTACCCTCGCGCCACCTTCAGTCTGAATGGTGGACACTGTCAATTTCCCCTCTTTATCGCGCATGGATGTTGAATTTTTCCCCAGAGCGGGTACAATTACTGCTTGAAATTCGAAGGAATTTTCTTTCGGTTTTATGTGTCCATGTGAGCCTTTTCCTTATTATTTCCACCCTGAACAAAACGGCCTGCGGCAACGGCCCCTAATTTTTTTACTGAGGTGTTCCCGTGCAGCTCTCCATTACCCACATGATTCTCAACGCCGGGCCTGTCGGCAAGGGCGTTATGCTCACCCTGCTCATTTTTTCCATTGTTTCCTGGAGCATTATTATCATCAAGTCGCGATTGTTCCGTAAGGTCAGACTCGACTCCGAAGATTTTCTTGCAACCTTCTGGAGTTCCGCCAATCTCAATGAGGCCTATGATGCAGCCTCTGACTTTGAATACTCCCCTCAGGCCACCATCTTCTCAGCCGGTTTCAACGAACTGGAGAAGATCAATAAGATGCGAAAAAGTCAGGAAGAGACTGAGCCCCTTGAGATGCAGCTTGCCACCATGGATAATTTTAAACGCACTATCCGTAAAGCCGCTTCGCAGGAACTGGACCTGCTGTCCCGCAGTCTGCCCTTCCTTGCCACTACCGGTTCGGCGACACCGTTCATTGGTCTCTTCGGCACAGTATGGGGTATCATGGCCTCCTTTCATGACATTGGACAGAAAGGATCGGCTTCCCTTGCCGTTGTTGCCCCGGGGATCTCCGAGGCGCTGATTGCCACTGCCGCAGGTCTTGCCGTGGCAATTCCGGCAGTTATCTTCTATAACGTCTACGCCAGCCGGGTTGACTTTGTGGAAGGGGAGATGGACAGTTTCTCCACCGACCTGCTTAATCTGGTTGAGCGAGATCTCCTCAGTCGGGTGAAATAAATGGGTATGTCAACAGGCAGGAGACGAAGCAGCAGGCGTCTTGTCTCCGATATCAACATCACTCCTCTTGTGGATGTCATGCTGGTGCTGCTGATCATTTTCATGGTCACCGCACCGATGATGACCCAGGGCCTGAACGTGGACCTGCCAAAGGTGACGGGAAAAGCACTCATCCAGAAAGAGACTCCCATTACCATCACCCTCCAGGAAGACGGAGCAATAAGTATCAACAAGATCCTCCTTACCCGTGCACTGATGATCAACGAACTGCAGAAGAAGTATGCAGCCAATAAGAATCAGGCAGTGTATCTGATGGCCGCCACAAATGTTCCCTACGGGCATGTGGTTCAGGTCATGGCGGATATTAAAACAGCGGGTTTTGATCAGATCGGGATGGTAACGGAACCTCCTGATAAGGAATAATACCGCGATGTTTCTACGCCCCGCAGATCACCACCGCAACGTCGACTGGCAGATTCCCCTTCTCTGTGCCATAGCTCTCCATCTTCTGATATCGGGCGGAGCAGTGTATGCTCCCCACCTGTTCAAAGCGACACCGCGTATCGCCGAGGTGCAGACGGTGAGTCTTGTCAGCCTGCCATCTCCACCTGAAAGGTCGGTAAGATCTCCGGCAACGACGAAAAAGATTGAAAAAAAGATCCCGACTGCTCCAAAACCAGTTTCAAAACCCAGGCCCGTTCCCATTTTAAAAAAGAATACTCCGGCAGACATCAAAAAAGTATCACCGCCTCCGGCAGCCGCAGAAACGGTCTCCACGGGTCCGCCAAAAATAATTTCGCTCAACCCGAAAAAGAGTAAGATCAAAAAGGAAGTTCCCAGAGTTCCGGAAAAGGATCTCGCTGCAGAGAAAAGACAACTCGAGCAGAAAGAGCAGCAGAAAGCACTGGCTGTGAAAAAGATCAGGGAAGACCAGAGACGCAGGGCTGTTGCCGAAAAACAACGGCAGAACCTGGCCCGCCAGCTTCGTGAACAGGAGAATCTGGATCAGCAGGACAAACTGGCCTGTGAAAAAGCGAAACTCGCCAGAGAACGGCTCGAAGAAGAACGCGAACTCCTCAAGCAGGCTGATGAAGCCGCCGCAGAGTACACCGCAGCCATCAATTCTGCGAGACAGGGGACGTATTCCGGAAGTAACAGCGCTGCAGACAGCAGTATTGCCCGCATGTATAATGGCGAAATTGCTCAACGGCTGGCAGCAAACTGGCGGCCGCCGGTAAACATCACAAACCCCGATATGAAGGCAACCGTAGCGGTAACCATCAACCAGAACGGTAATATCAGTGAGATGCATTTTGAGAAAAGTTCCGGAGATCGGGTGTACGATCAGTTTGTTACCAGGGCTGTTGAAACCTCTGCGCCCTTTCCGCCTATTCCTCTGGCGATGCATGTCTCTGAACTGAACTACGGATTTGTTTTTACCCCGCAGGGAGTAATGTAACAGTGGATTGCACCTCCGTATTCTCTGCTTTTTTTCAATACATAACCGCGTTTCATGCGGCTTAAAGTTTCCCAGAGAGAGGCACGAAAAGAATCTTCTCGTATCTCTCAGAATTCAACTACGGTGAACACCTGTGAAAACTACCCGTTCTCAAATCACTCTTTTCACTCTCCTTTGTCTGCTGCTCCTGCCTCTGCAGGCACTTGCGGTTGATCGCGTCTACCTTGACATCACCTCCAACCAGATGCGCAAAATTAACATTGCCATTCCATCCTTCGTTGACAAAGCAACCGGGGCTCCGAATAAAACTGGCCGGGAGATGGCCTCCCTGCTTGGCAAGGCCCTTGAATTTCACGGCATTATTCAGATTCTTGCCCCTGCGACATACAATGACAGCCAGCAGGCAGACTGGAAGATGACCGGTGCCGATTATGTAATACTCGGTCAATACTCCAGATCCGGCAGCCAGGAGACCCTTGATATTCGCATGCGTGATGTGGCCTCCGGCCAGTATGTCCCCTTTTCCAGTAAAAATTCAACAAAGACCTCCAGCGGCAAACGTTTTACAGGAAAGATCAGCCAGCAGCAAAAGATGCTGTTCAACTTCTGTGATAATGCCATTGAAGCACTCACCGGTACTCCCGGTATTGCCAGCAGCCGTATTGTCTTTGTCGGCCAGAAGAACAATGCCAAAGAAGTGTATCTTACCAACATTCTCGGGAAAGAACTCCGCCAGGTGACCCGGCATAAAAATATCACCGTTTCCCCTCGCTTCGTGCCAGACAGCACAAAACTTACCTACTCTTCCTATCACAGCGGGAATCAGAACCTCTATATCACTGACCTGCTCCAAAGCAAAACAACCCGGGCGCTGAGCCGCAGAAAGGGGATGAATCTTGCTCCCGCGTGGTCTCCTGATGGCAGCCGTTTTATCGTCACCCTGTCGAAAAAAGGAAATCCCGATCTCTATCTGCTGAACAGTACAGGAAAGATCATCAGGCAACTGACCAGCGGTAAAGGGATCAACGTCTCCCCCACATGGTCTCCCGACGGAAAATATATAGTCTTCACCTCTGACCGTGCGGGCAACACTCCCCAGCTTTATTTCATGGAACTTGCCACCGGTGATGTGAAACGTCTCACCTTTGAAGGTGTGCAGAATGCTGAAGCCAACTGGTCACCCACGGAAAACCTCATCGTCTTTTCCAGCCTGCGTAACGGCGTCTATCAAATCTTCACAATGAACCCACTTTCTTCTGATACACCGAAACAGCTCACCAGAAGTTTTAATTACAGCGAGTCTCCATGCTGGTCCCCCGACGGCCGGCAAATTATTTTTTCACGTCGTAATGGCAAAAAAAATCAGATTTACGCTATAATGAAAGACGGGTCCTTTCCGCGCAGGCTTTTCAATCTGCCTGGAAGCCAGACCTATCCCCGCTGGGCAAAGTAATTTCTTTGCTTGTTAAAAAAACGCACAATATCTGTGTTCCAGCTCAACATATTGCTTCACAAATGGAATTGCCATGAAACCAAGTATTCGAAACGGTATATGTCTCGTCTTCACTGCATCTTTGCTGACAGGTTGTGCCTCCATGAATGAGGTAGATGGTCTGAAACGTCAGATCCGAATGCTGAACCGCAAAGTGGTAGAAATGAAGTCCAATACCGTTGACCATATTGAGAAACGTCAGGCCAGTACCAGCGGATACATGGGCAAACTGCAGGAGGACATCGACCAGCTCCGATCTCAGATTGAAGATTCATACTCCCTCAATCAGCAGCTCCGAGAGCAGTATAAAGAACTGGCAGACTTAATTTCCACTGTTGCCGAGCAGGGATCTGCCCGGCGCGAAGAGGCGAGGATTGCTTTTCAGCAGCAACAGGCATCCAGAGAAGGCAAAATTCAAGAGCTGGATGAACTTCTCCGCAAACAGGAAAGAGACGTCAAAGCGATTCAGCAGGCACGTATCAGGGAGGCTGAACGTAAAGCAAAGGAAGCTGCTCTTGAGGCCCGCATGGCTGCAACGAAAAAAGAAGAAGCACGCCGTCGTGCCCTCTCCAGTTTTTCTGGTTTAAGCACAGACAACAGTGATGTCTCCTCTTCAACACCCTCTCGGGAGATTCTTGCCACTCACAAGAAGGTAATTCATTCCGTACCTGCAGTACCTGCGGTAATAAGTTCCAACGATAAAAATTCTTCTGTTTCCTCAACTTCGGCGATAAAAATTAAAACGACGGTGAAGGAGACTCCAAAAGTGCCGATTGCTGCAGTAAAAGAACCTTTGCAGAAAACGCTCCCCCCCGTTAAACCTGTCTTTACCGGAGCTCCAGTGGTGACAAGCGCTCTCAGCGAGGGAAAACAACAGCTCGCAGATCAAAATTACGATGGTGCCATGGCAATCTTTGAAAAAGTGGCAAGAGACTCCAGCTCTCAAGATTCAATGGAAGCACACTTCCTGATG
This sequence comes from Desulforhopalus vacuolatus, assembly GCF_016918505.1. GTDB lineage: Bacteria > Desulfobacterota > Desulfobulbia > Desulfobulbales > Desulfocapsaceae > Desulforhopalus > Desulforhopalus vacuolatus. The sequence continues at coordinate 4,113 of NZ_JAFFPZ010000033.1, read as the reverse complement.
GGCCAGACCCTGTTTAATCAGAAGAACTACGACCTCGCCGTTGTTCATTTCCAGGCCGTTGTTTCCAAAAGTCCCGGGTCCAAAATGGCTCCACAGGCGCTGCTTAAACAGGCACAGTCTTTCGAAAAACTTGCCGACCGGGATACAGCTAAATTACTCTACGTCAAGCTGGTCACACATTATAAAACAGCGCCGGAGGCGGACATTGCCCGCACACGGCTCAAGTCTCTCTAATTCACCTGATTTGAAAAAGAAACGACTGGATTCCCTTCTCGCAGCCCGGAGTATAGCTCCGGACCTTGATACAGCAAGGCGGCTTATTGGAGCCGGAGAGGTGTATGTTAACGATATGATTTCCGACAAGGCAGGCAGTATGGTGCCTGAAACGGCTGTGATTCGTCTCAAACAGCACTGTCCTTTTGTCTCCCGTGGCGGCTTCAAGCTCGCTCAGGGCATTGAAGCTTTCGCTGTTTCTGTTGAACATCGCATCTGCCTTGATGTAGGTGCTTCCACCGGCGGCTTTACCGATTGCCTGCTGCAACATGGTGCCGCAAAAGTCTATGCTGTAGATGTGGCGTATGGGCAGCTTGCCTGGAAACTGCGCCAGGATGAGCGCGTCTGCGTCATTGAGCGTTGTAACGCCCGCCACCTGACACCGGAGCAACTCGGTGAAGCTGTTGATCTCGCTGTAACCGATGTTTCCTTCATTTCGTTGACCCGTATTCTCCCCCCAATGGCAGCCGCTTTCCAGGACAGGCCGGTAAATATTATTGCCCTCATCAAACCGCAATTTGAGTTGCCCAGGGATGATATTGGAGAAGGCGGGATTGTTCGTGATCCCGCACTTCACAACAAGGCAAAACAGAAAATTATTGATTTCACCCGCAACTTCCCCACCCCATCACTCCATGTTAATGGAATTGTTGAATCTCCGATAAAAGGGCCAAAAGGGAACACGGAATTTCTTATTCACATCATTTCTTGAGAATTATGAACATTACTCTGATCCAGCTATTCGTTACCGCCACTCTTGCCCTGCTGCTCAACGCGGGAAATGCTTTCGCGGCAACCTCCGCAGTACACAGCTTTACTCTGCTCTTTAATAACAACCAGCAGGGTCAGTATCTCCCCTGTGGTTGACACACCCACCGACTGGGCGGTCTGTCCGGCAAATCACGAAGAGTCCGCTCAACGCGGGAAACTGCAGAGAATGTGTTTCTTGTTGACTCGGGCAACATTTTCTTTCAATACGGAAAAAAGGCAAAGCCACAGAGCCGCAGTGCCATCCTTACGGCTGAAGGAATAGCTGAAGCCAATGTTCTCATGGGGCTTGACGCCATGACGGTCAGTACACTTGATCTGCAGGGTGGCAACTCCTTTTTCCTCCGGGAAAAGATAGCAGCTCTGCCGATTGTCTCCGCCAACACCCTGCGCAGGGATGGCACGGCACCCTTTCCCCCCTGGATACTAAAACAGAGCGGCGAGATCTCCCTGGCCTTTATCGGAATCAGCGGCGGGTCTCTGGAGCACGTCAAAGATTTTACCCTTTCCCCGCCGATGCCAGCGCTGGAGAAAAGCCTGGCAGAACTGAAAGGAAAGGCACCGTTTATTGTACTGCTCTCTACTCTCACCTCTAAGGAGAACAGTACAATTGCCAGAGAACATCCGGAAATTCAGGTAATCATATCCTGTATCCTCATGCGGGGAAACCTCGTCCGCCTGCCAGCGCCGGGAACCCTCGTCGCTCAAACTACCAGTGACCTTGCATCTCTTGGAGAACTCGAAATATCATGGCGGCCCGATGCGTCGAAGGGATGGCGGGAAATCCACCCGGTGGCGAGGGAAGAACTGGAGAGAAGTCTCACTGCAGGGACAGAAAAGATTGCCAGGATGGAGAATCTCATCGCCGGTGCAACGGAAAAAAAGAGGCGCCGGCTTACCCACCGCATAGGAAAGCAGCGTCGGCTCAATACATTACTGAAGGCAAAAATTGATTACAGCCTTGAAAGTAACGACCTTGTCCAGAAAGGAGAGGTGAGTACGTTTATCTCCCACTTCCACAAGGTCTATCCTAAACCGGGTATGCAGTCAGTCTTCAATATTGTGAACAACCTGGGAAAGCAGCTGAAAGAGCTGCAGCTGGGAACTCAATAATCTGTCAGCAGTTCTACCCTCTGCAACGACGTAAAAAACATCGAAGTCCCCCTTTTTCGTTCATTTTCTTCGTTATAGAAAAAATTTATTCTCGCAGGTAAGCGCTGGTACACTGTAAATTCTAATTATTCGTATTGGCAACAAACCACTCAACTCTGCCAGAAACGTGTACGCTCAAACTTCAATCACCTCCCGTTTCAGAAGAAGGCTGATAAAAGATCTCAATATCATCTTCGCACCGCAGAAGTCTCTCCTTAACAATTTTTATCTGATCTTCTCGTAAATTACTCCAGCACAAGAAATTCCTTTCTCCCCCTGCACAATCTCCATCCAATCCTTTATTGACCTTGAATACATATCCAATTATTCTCAAAGAGATATTGTAAACTGAGTATCAGCCGCAGGAAATATGCCGAAAAAAGTTTTTTTCTCATCAGGAGACATTTGAAAGAGCAGCTTTCCGACAGATCGGGGAAAGGGAATGTTGACATTTTTATATGGGGTTACAGCATGACAAAAAAAGCACCTTGCACATTGCTACTGGCAATCATTTTTTCCGTTATTTTTACTTCCTATGGCCACTGTGAGTCACTGGGAAATGAAATTTTTACTGTCGCCATCCCATTTGCTCAAGAGCAGTTCAATAAAGACCAGATTACTCAAAAGATGCAGAGTTACCGCGATGTCATTCTTTTTGATGAACAGAAAAGCCGTATAGCTGCTGTCGGTCATTACTTGAGAAGACAGGAAGCAACAGCCCTTTTGGCAGACCTTAAAAATGAATATCCAGAAGCCCGTATTACCAGTCTCAATAATTTTACTACGCCAGGCATCTTCCTGCCGTGGCTGTCCAGAATCCAGTTGAATGAACTCGGTTATCAAAGTGATCTGATTTCCTACGGTCCCCACCCTTATATTGCCTTTTCCTTTCCCTGGACTCCCGGCACACAACCTGAAAACGGGCGTCTGCTGCTCCGCATCAGACACACGCCCCTGGTACAGTCCTTTTCTTCCGTACACGTGAAAATTGCAGGAATCTCAGCTGGCATGTATGACATTACACAGAACCACGATCCTTTGTCGCTCTCCATCCCCCTGGCCCCTTTTTCCGACTTCTTAAATAAGAATATCCATGACGGCCATCTCAATGTAACTGTTGAGGGAACACTCAGGCTTTTTGACGATATCTGTAAAAATCAACAGTCCAATGAATTGTGGCTGGTCGTAGATAATGACAGTCTCATAGAGACAAACCATGCATCGGATACCGTATTGTTGAACCGTTTTCTGGCTGATTCTGCCCCGGCTGTCATGGTGGTGGCCGATGAGACAAATAAAGACATCTGGCAGGGAGTGCTGTCCACTGTGGCTGCAGCCAAAGCGGCTGTGCCTTCGATTAATGTCTCCGTTGCCATGTCCCCTGCGGTAAACCCCTTCGGACACACGATTATTGTGGGTGCATTTGATCAGGACATGGTCCTTGAAGGTTCCACTCTGTATCTGAGTCCAGAAGGAGCCCGGGCTCTGGGAGACAAAGCCGCCGCGCTGCTGGCTTCCCCCAGGGTGATAGTTCAAAAACTGGAGCATACGGAATGGAACCAGACCGGTTCGCCGCTTGCTTTTTCCTCGCTGGGTTTTCAGACAGCATCGGTCAAAGGTGTCGGGGAACTTGTCACCCAGACATCTTTCACCCTGCCCCAGATCAACGGGTTTCCCAAATCATTAACTGCCGTTCTGCATCTGACTCATACATCTATTCCCCCGGAAGATAAGGGCTTTCTCAAAATTCGACTTAACGGACACCTGATCGCCTCCCAAAGGCTTTCTCATAACTTATATTTCGCACTTTGTGAAAATATTATTCCTAATACCCACAGATGCTCTCGGCATGGTTAGGTCAGGACTCTCTTTTTTTTCAGCAATTCTGAAATGCTGATCTACTTGCAGAAACTAACCGTA
>NZ_JAFFPZ010000032.1 GCF_016918505.1 Desulforhopalus vacuolatus | reverse complement strand
ATAAAGCGTAAATCACTCATCTTAGTATAGAGTTAAAATGAAGATCATCTCTTGCTTGACAACATCTTGAATGTTTGACGTTTTTTTTTAAAAAAATATTTTTTTTGCAAGGTGCGAAATATAAGCTACATGAGGCTTTTCTCAATCATTGTAGAAACGCCCGTTGTGCTGGAGACGCCCAAATTGGTCGTCTCTACAAAAACCTTTTGCTTTTTCCTGCCTCCCGTCTCCTTTCTCCCTTTTCCCGTCCCTGCCTTTGAATCCGCCAATACAAAATGGAAATGGTATGCGTTCAATAACGCACCATGGGATGTTTGATCTCTGGGGTGTACACTTGTCTGCATGAGTCCTCCCGACTTGATATCCTGTCATAGTAAATGGTTGATTGTACTACTTGTAACTCCTGTTACTCCTGTAATACCATTTTTACTTTGTACTGACCCAAAAACACGACAGGAGAAGCAGGGTGATACATTAATTTCATTGCAGAAACATCTGTTGTGAGATGAGCCGCCTGTTGTGCTGAAGACGCCCCAATTGGGCGTCTCTACAAGGACATCCTTCCCACAAAAACAACGCCATATTGCCAGCACTGGGAGTTATCGCGGCAGAATTGTATCCGGATTTGTATAATCAATACCCGTAATATACATCGCCGACATCGTAGAGACGCCCAATTGGGGCGTCTGTCCCACCTGCCTTTGAATTCACCAATACAAAATGGAATTGGTATAACAAGAGAGGATGACAGGGCAGGGCGCCGGGGCTGATACCATGGAGAATGCGTATTGCAATAAACCCTTGTGGCAGTAGATTGGGTTCTGTGAGGATATCCGGTTTCAGGCGATTCTGTGATCGAAAATTGATTTTGACCAATTTTTATAATAGAGCAGGCTTCTCAAGGAGTATTGATGGCAAAGAAAAAAGCAGCACCGAAAAACGATAAAGGTTTTGAAGAGTCTCTGTGGGATTCGGCGAACCGACTGCGGGGAAGTGTCGAGTCTTCTGAATATAAGCACGTGGTGCTGAGTTTGATCTTTCTCAAGTTTGTCTCGGACAAGTTTGAGGAACGTCGGGCGGAGCTGGTGGCGGAGGGCAAGGAGCAATACACCGATATGGTGGAGTTTTACACCATGAAGAACGTCTTCTATCTGCCGGAGACGTCCCGCTGGAGCCATATTCAACAACATGCCAAGCAGGGAGATATCGCCATCAAGATCGATTCGGCCCTGTCGGCGGTGGAGAAGAGCAATGCCTCCCTCAAGGGTGCCTTGCCGGACAACTACTTTTCCCGTATTGGGCTTGATGGCAGCAAGCTCTCGGCTCTGATCGATGCGATCAACAATATCGATACGGTGGCGGACAAAGCGGAGGATGTGGTCGGCAGGGTCTATGAATATTTCCTCGGCAAGTTTGCCGCCTCAGAGGGCAAGCTGGGAGGCGAGTTCTATACGCCCAAGTGCGTGGTTAATTTAATTGCCGAAATGATCAAACCCTACAAGGGCAAGATCTACGACCCCTGCTGCGGCTCAGGCGGTATGTTTGTGCAGTCGCTCAAGTTTGTGCAGAGCCACCACGGCAATACCAAAGATATCTCGGTCTACGGGCAGGAGTATACCGCCACCACCTATAAGCTGGCCAAGATGAATCTGGCGGTGCGCGGGCTTTCGGCCAATCTTGGTGAAGTCCCCGCCGATAGCTTTTTTAAGGATCAGCACCCCGATTTGAAGGCCGACTACATCATGGCCAATCCACCCTTTAATATGAAGGAGTGGCGGGCTGCCGATGAGTTGGTTCACGACTCTCGCTGGAGTGGGTATGAAACTCCACCCACCGGTAATGCCAACTACGCCTGGATTCTTCATATGGTCTCCAAGCTCTCTGAGCACGGTGTGGCTGGTTTTGTTCTGGCCAATGGCTCGATGTCGACCAACACCAAGGGCGAAGGTGCGATCCGCCAAAAGCTGGTGGAGAACGATCTGGTGGACTGCATGATTGCGATGCCCGGCCAACTTTTTTATACCACCCAGATTCCTGTTTGCCTCTGGTTCCTCAGTAAATCCAAAAAGGCCGACAGTGAGCGCGGCTATCGTAACCGGGAGGGTGAGACCCTCTTTATCGATGCCCGTAAGATCGGCTCGATGATTAACCGCACGCAAAAGGAGCTCCTGGCTGAGGATATTGCGGAGATTGCCAAAACCTATCATGCCTGGCGGGGTGAGGCGAAGGATGGGGTTTATGAAGATCAGGCTGGTTATTGCAAGTCGGCTACTCTCGAGGATATGCGGAAGCATGAGTATGTGCTTACACCTGGGCGTTACGTTGGTGCGGCACCTTTGGAAGACGACGGTATTCCTTTTGAGAGCAAGATGAGTGAGATGAGCCAGATGCTTTATGGGCAGATGGAGGAGTCTGCGAGGTTGGATGAGGTGATTCGGAAGAACTTGGAGGGGTTGGGTTATGGGGGTTGAATGGAACGAGTATTCATTAGGTGAGATCTCAGAGAACATATCCCGGCCATTCAATTTTTCAGGCCGTGAATCTGTTGTTTTTATTAATACCGGAGACGTTTTAAAGGGAGACTTTCTGCATGCCAACCGTTCAAGTCCGCAAGGTTTACCTGGACAGGCAAAGAAAAGAATTGTCGAAGGTGACATACTCTTTAGTGAAATTCGTCCTGCTAATAGAAGATATGCAGAAGTAACTTTTGATTCTGATGACTATGTGGTTTCCACGAAATTCATGGTTATTCGATTAACTTCGAAAGAAGTTTACCAACCGTTCTTTTTAATTCAGCTGACCAGTGAACAGACACTTCGAGAGTTTCAGAGAATAGCAGAATCACGATCTGGGACATTTCCACAGATCACTTTCGATGCAATATCATACTATCCATTTATTTTTCCACCCCTCTCCGAGCAAAAAGCCATTGCCCACATCCTGGGATCATTGGATGACAAGATTGAGTTGAATCGGCGGATGAATGCGACGCTGGAAGGGATGGCGCAGGCGCTCTTCAAAAGCTGGTTTGTGGACTTTGATCCGGTGATCGACAATGCCCTCGCCGCCGGTAATCCGATCCCCGAGGAACTTTCCGAGCGGGTGGAAGTGCGCCGCAAAGCCCTCGCGGATGGTTCCGTTAATCGCGAAGCCGCCAAACAATTCCCTGCCGCCTTTCGACTTACTGAAGAAATGGGCTGGATACCCGATGGGTGGGAGGTAAGCACAAGCGGTTCACTCTTTGACGTAAAAGATGGAACACATGATTCACCTAAGCAATCCGTTACAGGCAAATACCTGATTACGTCCCGTCATATAACAGGCAATAATATTGATTATTCAAATGCCTACTTGATCTCTGAAGAGGATTTTGAACAAGTTAACAAAAGAAGCAAAGTAGATCCGTATGACATCTTACTAACCATGATAGGGACAGTAGGTTCTCCTTTTCTTGTAATGGAAGAGGAAATCAATTTCGCTATTAAAAACATCGGCCTATTTAAAACTGGTGATAATCGAACTTTGGCCACCTATTTTTTCACATATTTAAAGTCAGACTTCATGAAAGCATTTATGGATTCTCGTCTTGCTGGAACAACTCAGAAATATTTAACACTTAAAATCCTACGAGGGCTTCCTGTTATATCTCCTCATTCCACTATAATGACATGTTTTGGGGTCCAGACGCTTCCTATATTCGATAAAATCCACTCAAATAATCAAGCTACAGCATCTCTAATTGCAATCCGCGACACTCTTCTCCCGAAACTCACTTCTGGGGAATTAAGCGTTCCCAATGGCCAATCACTTTCAAGGAACAATTCACTATGAGCTCCGAATTTAGAAAAGTTGTTGAAGCCGTAAATGTTGCGCAACAAGGATTGTATGAGAGGAATTCAGAATTCAATCAGTTTCACGATGATGTCACAGATAGTATTTTGGATGGGATAAGTAACAGTGAAATACTTTTTAAGTGCGATCCGTTCGCATACGAAGAAGCTCTGAATGAGTGGCAAAAAGGAAAGTTTGAGGATGATTTTGAATTGACTCTCAGTCTTTTAAGAAACTCATTAACTAAGGGACGAGTTGAAGACCTTGTTCATGTGCTCAAAAAGGGGAAAGTCGCTCCTTTTATTGGTGCAGGGTTGTCCATTCCATGCGGGAAAAAAAGTTGGCCAGCAATACTCAAAGAACTAGGCTCCCAATCCAAGAAAATAGATCAAGCTGAGTTGAATTTACTAATAGAAGCAGGAAAATACATTGAAGCCGCAGATTTGGTTGAAAACTGCCTACAGACACGACTGCGTGAATACATTAGAACATCACTTCCCGCTAGAGATATCACAGGTCCAATCAAAATACTACCAGACCTATCGAATGAGTGTGTTATTACAACAAACTTGGACAACATTATTGAGACCGTATATAGAAACGCAAAACGTTCGTTTGATGATGGATTTATGTATGGAACACAAGATAGCCATTTTATGCGACAATTTATTACGGGTGGAAGATGCCTCCTAAAGATCCATGGGGATTACCAGAATGAAGTCACCCAAGTCTTTACGAAATCTCAATATGCCGCCGCTTACGGCGAAGAGAAAATCCATTTCGACAAACCACTCCCTAAAGTCTTAAGACAGATTTATATCAGTAACACGCTACTGTTTCTTGGCTGCAGCCTTACTTACGATAAGACATTGGAGATTTTCAAACAAGTAGCCGAAAGCAATGAGTATCAAATACCATGGCATTATGCATTGTTAGAAACTCCTGAGAATGGGGACACCGAGGAAAGGGAAGAAATTCTCAGTCCACTACAAATCATCCCAATCTGGTATCCTTCCGGTAAACACGAATATGTTGAAGACTTCATGGGATATCTCGCCGCTCACAGAAATGGACAAGCATATTAGAATCTACATTTTGCATTTAGGAACTTGTTAAGACCATGAAATTCACCGAAGCCCAACTCGAAGCGGCGATCATAGAACTCCTCGGCGAGGCGGGGTATCCCCATGTACTTGGGGATACGATTGTCCGTCAGCCCGAAGAGGTTTTGATCAAGGCAGATCTGCGAATGTTTCTGGCCAGGCAGTACGCGGCGGACAACATCACGCCGGTTGAAATCGAGGCGGTGGTTCGGCAGTTGGACGCCTATTCGGCGGCAGATCTCTATGAGAGCAATAAGGCGATCATGAAGCTGGTCTCTGATGGCTTTCTGCTTAAGCGTGAAGACCGCGATCAAAAAGATCTCTATGTGCAGCTGATCGATTATTCGAATCTGGTGAAGTTTCGGGAACCGCAGGCGGGCGAGGTGCCGTGGATTGTGGCGGAGGAAACAGCGGTGTACCAAACGGGTGGCAACATCTTCAAAATGGTCAATCAACTGGAGATCATTGGTCATGAGAAGCGGATACCGGATGGGATTCTCTTTATCAATGGCCTGCCACTGGTGGTGTTTGAGTTTAAGAGTGCGATTCGTGAAGAGGCGACGATTCACGATGCCTTTGTTCAGCTGACGGTACGCTATAAACGCGATATCCCGGAGCTGTTTAAATACAATGCGTTTTGTGTGATCAGCGACGGGGTGAACAATAAGGCGGGCTCATTTTTCGCTCCTTATGAGTTTTTCTATGCCTGGCGCAAGACAGACGGCGGCGACCTGATCGAAAAAGACGGCATCGACTCGCTCTATTCCATGATCAAGGGATTGTTCCAGCCGACCCGCCTTTGCGATGTGATCCGCAACTTTGTCTATCTGCCGGACACCTCGCGACGGGAGGAGAAGATCCTGTGTCGCTATCCGCAATACTATGCGGCAACAAAGCTGTATCGAAACATCCTGCTCCATATTCGGCCCGATGGTGATGGCAGGGGCGGCACCTATTTTGGGGCGACCGGTTGCGGTAAGAGCTTTACCATGTTGTTCCTGGCGCGGTTGTTGATGAAGAGTGTGGATCTGGCCAGCCCGACCATCGTTTTGATCACGGACCGCACGGATCTGGATGATCAGTTGTCGGGCCTCTTTACCAATGGCAAGGGATATATCGGTGATGAGTCGGTGATCAGTGTGGAGAGCCGCACGCAACTGCGTGACCTGTTGAAGGGGCGTAACAGCGGCGGGGTGTTCCTGACCACCATTCATAAATTTACTGAGGATACGGAGCTGCTGACTGAGCGCAACAACGTGATCTGTATCTCGGATGAGGCACACCGCAGTCAGGTGAATCTGGATCAGAAGGTGAAAGTCACGGAAGACGGGGTGAAGCGGACTTACGGCTTTGCCAAATATCTGCACGACTCCCTGCCGAACGCGACCTATGTGGGCTTTACCGGCACACCCATCGATGCGACCCTGGATGTCTTTGGTGAGGTGGTGGATGCCTACACCATGACGGAATCGGTGGTCGATGAGATTACGGTGCGCATTGTCTACGAGGGCCGAGCGGCCAGGGTACTGCTCGACAACAGCAAACTTTCGGAGATTGAAGACTACTACGCCAGATGTGCGGATGATGGGGCCAGCGACTACGCGATTGAAAGCAGCAAACGGGCGAATCTACAAATGACTGCCATCCTGGGAGACCCTGATCGTCTGAAGGCATTGGCTGCAGACTTCGTCGACCATTATGAGGCACGTGTTGAAGAGGGCGCCACGATTGCCGGCAAGGCCATGTTCGTGAGCAGCAGCCGTCTCATCGCCTGTGATTTCTATAAAGAAGTCATAGCCCTGCGTCCCGAATGGGCAGAAGTGAAGGTATGCGCTGAAGGCGAAGAACTCAGCGAACAGGAAAAGAAACAGATCATGCCCATGGCACGCATCAACATGGTGATGACTCGTGGCAAAGATGATGAACCCGCTCTGTACGAGATGCTGGGGAGCAAAGAGTACCGCAAAGAATTAGACCGGCAGTTCAAGACCTCCAAATCAAATTTTAAAATAGCCATTGTGGTGGATATGTGGCTCACCGGATTTGATGTGCCTTTCCTCGATACCATGTATATCGACAAGCCGGTGAAACGGCATAATCTGATTCAGACCATTTCCCGGGTGAACCGGAAGTGTCAACAGAAAGAAAAAGGGTTGATCGTTGATTATATCGGGATCAAGAAGCAGATGAACCTGGCCCTGGCACATTACTCCAAAGGCGATACCGCAAACTTTGAGGATGTGCAGCAATCCATTGTGGTGGTCAGGGACCATCTGGACCTGATGCGGGCGATCTTTCACACGTTTGATACCTCTCTCTATTTCACCGGCCAGCCCATTGAGCAACTCCATTGCCTCAACATGGCTGCTGAATATGTCCAGAGAACGGACACGCTGGAGAAGCGTGTCATGTTCCTGACCAAACGGATGAAAGCTGCGTATGACATCTGCGTCGGCTGTGATGAATTTACCCAGGATGAGCGGGACCATGTCCATTTCTATCTGGCAGTTCGATCTATAGTTTTTAAGCTCACCAAAGGGGATGCCCCTGATCTCGCGCAAATGAATGCCAGGGTACACCAGATGATTGCCGAGGCCCTGCAAAGTGATGGGGTCGAAGAGATCTTCAAGATGGGGCAGGGGGATACTGCCGAGGTCGATATTTTTGATCCGGACTACATGGCCAAAATCGAAAAGATCAAGCTGCCGAACACCAAAATAAAGATGCTTCAGCAGTTGCTGGCCAGGGCGATTGAAGAGTTTAAAAAGGTCAACAAGCTCAAGGGTGTCGACTTTTCTAAACAGTTCAAAGTTCTGGTCGACAAATACAACGACCGGAGTGAGCAGGACGTTCTCAGGAGCGAAGTGCTGGAAAACTTCACCGATGAGATTATCGACCTCTACCACGCCATCAAAAAGGAGAAAGACTCCTTCACTGAACTGGGCATTGATTTTGAAGAAAAGGCCTTCTACGATATCCTTAAATCCCTCACCAGTAAATACGACTTTCACTACCCGGAGGAGAAGCTCCTCGACCTTGCCAAAAAAGTGAAAGTCATAGTCGATGATAAGGCTAAATATACCGACTGGAGCCAGCGCGATGACATCAAGGCTGAACTGAAAGTGGACCTTATCATCCTGCTCGCTGAAAATGGATACCCGCCGATTGATCGCGACGAAGTCTACAAAGATATCTTCGAACAGGCGGAGAACTTTAAGAAGAACCACAGCCGGATAAAAATGGAAAGAGTCTGAAAGCATTTACATTTTGTATTGGCGGATTCAAAGGCAGGTGGGACAGACGCCCAAATTGGGCGTCTTCAGCACAACGGACGTTTCTACAATGAGATCAACTTTACATCCTGTTTATCCATTCGTAATCGCCAAAAAAAATGTCTACGCAGTTGCGTTCTCTGGTCAGTAAAAAATGTGATTGGTATAACACGCCAAAAAACACATATATTGTATTTTAAAATTTTGCAAGGAGACACTCATGAACAAAGTTAAAAAAAAATTAGGGCTGGTTATTTTTATCTGTTTTATTTTGACAATTTCACAGGCAGTATCTGGAGCTTTTGCCTGTACAGGTCTCTCTCTCACGGGAGAAGATGGAACGGTTATTTACGGACGAACAATGGAATGGGGTGCCTTTGATTTACACACCCAAATCCTCGTTGTCCCCCGAGATACGGAGTTTCAGGGAGAAACTCCGGACGGCATCAATGGTAAACGCTGGAATGCCAGGTACGGGTTCCTCGGTTTTGAACTTTTAGACCGGGCGGTTTCTGATGGAATGAACGAAAAGGGCCTGGCTGCCGGGATGTTCTATCATCAGGGGTTTGCCGAGTATCCGAAGTATTCCCCTGCTCTTTCATCTCAAAGTATGTCCCCTGGTGATGTTCTGCCCTTTATTCTGTCCAGTTTTTCCACTGTCGATGAAGTGCGGGTGGGTATGGAGCAAATACGAGTCGTGTCCGTAAAAGATCCTGCCCTGGGAATGGCTGTATTTCTCCATCTGATGGTTACCGATTCTGATGGGAAAAAACTGGTTATAGAATTTAAAGATGGCAAAACAAAGTTTTTCAATAATCCGGTAGGAGTGATTACCAATAATCCAACCTTTGACTGGCATCTGACCAACCTTCGTAACTATGGCTATCTGTCCAATGAAGCATTTCAAGATAAAAAGTGGGGTGACCTGAAGATTTCTCCTCTGGCAGGCGGTTCTGGTTTACTTGGTGTCCCCGGTGATTTTACCTCCCCTTCAAGGTTTGTGCGCGCGGTTATCTTTGCCCAAACTGCACGTTCTACCTCTGGCGGGATGGACACGGTGCAGGAGTTTTTCAGAATAATGGACAGCTTTGATGTTGGAGCCAAACAGGGAGAAGGCTCTGATCTCTATCAGAATGACAATTTACCAGCTGATACGGTTTGGACCTCCTGTCACGATACAAAAAATATGATTACCTATTACCACACGGCCTACAACCGGCGGTTGCGCAGTATTAATCTCAAAAAAATTGACTTTGGCAAGGCCGGGAAGCGAAGCATCCCGCTGGATACAAAACGTGTTCAAGATATTGAGGATATTACTGAAAAACTGTGATCGCTGTCTCTTTGGGAAAAGAATCAGAGGGAAGGAGTAGACATACTGCGGGAGTACGTTGTAGCCCCCGCAGCATCCTCCGCGCTGAGATCAATTTTATATCCTGTTTATCCTTTCGTGATCGTCCAAAAAAGATGTCCACGCCGTTGTGTTTTCAGGTTAATAAAAAATGTAGTTGATATTAGTGAAAATTCGTGTCCATTCGTGGTTACAAACGACAAAATGAACCACGAATGGACACGGATAAACACGAATTATTACTCATTCGTAATCGTCCAAAAAAAAATGAATAATGAGGCCGTTATGTCTAAGAAAAATGTGCTTTTTGTCTGTGAAATGAACACCTGCAGAAGTCAAATGGCAGCGGGATGGACAAAATATTTCCATCAGGAAACAATCAATGCTTTTTCAGCAGGAATTAAAAAAGGTCTGATTGATCCCCTGGCGATAAAAGTTATGCAGGAAGCTGGTGTTGATATTTCTGCTGAGGAAACCCACGAAGTTAAAGAGTTCCTCCTGAAAGATCTTGATATGGTTGTTACTGTGTGCAGCGCTGCTGCACAGCAATGTCCTGTATTTCCACCTGAAGTGAATGTGTTGCGTCAATCTTTTGATGACCCGCCCGCGTTAGTAGGGCAGGTAGAGAGTGAGGAAGAAAAACTCAAAGTGTACAGACGGGTAAGAGATGAAATAAAGGCGTTTGTTCAGGATTTACCAGGGAAAATGATGTAGTGCTTCTTTAAAGGTACCTTGAAACAGCTTGTATTCCATTCCTCTTTACGGCACAGGAAAAAATTTACGTGAAGAGTGAGGAATTACAGTAAATGAGTGGTGGACGGCAGAGCATATTGTAAAGCAGAGCCCACTACGATTCTTCTTGATTCTCAAAATGATAACAGGTTAAATATTATTTTCTTCTCCACAGCCAGGAAACGTTATATGCAACCGGACAATACAAGGGATCACGTATGAAAAATACACTTCTGACATCTGCCAGCCTCCTGCTGCAGCCTTCCCAGGAAGTTGCCAGCGAATTCGCCGTCAAAAGGGACGAACTCGCTGCACGGGGCAATCAGATCATGGACCAGCGAGCCGACCTCGACAGACTTATCGGCCTGGAAAATCAGCAGATGGCCCGGGACAACAACAAGAACTTCTCCCGGTTCATGCAGGCCCAATTCACGAATTACAATGCCGAGGTTATGGTCGACACGGTCCTGTGGGTCTTTCGGGCCTACCGTTCTCACGGATTCAAAACGACTTACTGGGCCGCCAATCTGAATATCTGGACGGACATGCTCCGCGAGGAACTCTCTCCCCGGGCTTTCGAGGCGGTGTATCCGTTCTATGAATGGTTGATCGTGAACATACCTGTTTTTACCGCATTGTCCGACGAGGCTCTTGCCCATGACTGACAGCAATCTGCAGCCCGAGACAGGTGTTGCTGTTGATGCCCCCCTGATCAGCCCGCACATCTATCATGGATATATGGACGCGTTGCTCCAGGGGAACCGGCGAGCATGTAACCTCGTGGTCAAGGAACTGATCGACCAGGGTCTTTCCCTTAAACTTCTGTATGAAGATCTGTTCAAGGCCAGCCTGTATCATGTGGGGGAGCTCTGGGAACGCAACAAGATCTCTGTGGCACGCGAGCATCTGGCCACATCGGTGACCGAATTTCTGATGACTCAAATCTATCCACTCCTGTTCACTGACCAGCCATCCACTGCCGGCACAGCGGTTATCTCCTGTACGGCCAATGAATTCCATCAGGTGGGCGGTAAAATGGCCGCCGACATATTCGAGTTCAACGGGTGGGACACCCATTTCCTTGGAGCCAATACCCCGATGGACCATCTGATTGCCCATCTGGACGAAACAAAACCCGACCTGCTCGGGCTGTCCCTGAGTATCTACTTCAATCTTCCCGAACTCACCCGAACCATCGAAGCGGTCAGACACCATTACCCCCATCTGGACATTTTCACCGGAGGCCAGGGCTTTCTGCATGGTGGACGGGATGTGCTCAATCACTTTTCATCAACCCGGTACATTCCCCACCTGGACGCTCTGGAAACCGAAATCAAGGTTCATTGACATGCTGAATCCCTGCCATT
The DNA here is from genome assembly GCF_016918505.1 of Desulforhopalus vacuolatus. Classification (GTDB taxonomy): domain Bacteria; phylum Desulfobacterota; class Desulfobulbia; order Desulfobulbales; family Desulfocapsaceae; genus Desulforhopalus; species Desulforhopalus vacuolatus. The sequence continues at coordinate 16,922 of NZ_JAFFPZ010000032.1, read as the reverse complement.
ACCCCGCCACGAATGAGTACCTGAGTCTCAAGGTCCCTGTCGTGTGTATGCTTCTGGATCCCACCGGTAAAATTACTCGTATCAACCGTTTCGCCAGGACGCTCTTTGGTTCCGATATCGTGGGTCGATCGTTCAAGGACATTCTGCTGGATTTTTCCGGGGAATTCGATCTCGAAACCATGCAGGCCGCATGGCAGGATGGCTACATGCAAAGCGTGAACACCCTGGACGGACATCCCAGAACCTTTATTTTTCATTGTTACAAAGGCGAAAAAGAGCTGTTGCTGTTCGGCCATGAAGACAGTGAAGAACAGGCCACACTCAGCCTCGCCCTTGTGGAAGCCAACCAGGAACTGAGTAATCTGACCAGGGAGCTCAACGCCAAAAACAGAGAACTCAAACGGGCTGGCGATAAAATACTCGAACTCACCCGCAAGGATCCCCTGACCAATCTGGCCAATCGTCGCTATTTTACCGAACGTGCCACAGAAGTACTTTCCCTGGCCAAACGCAACCACGAACCCGTCTCACTGCTCATGACAGATATCGACCACTTCAAACGGGTCAACGACCAGTTCGGTCATGATGCCGGCGATCGGGTTCTCAAGGGATATGCCAACCTGATGCAGGAGAACACCCGCAAGGAGGATCTCGTGGTCCGATTCGGCGGCGAGGAATTCATCATCCTTCTTCCCTTTACCGACACAAAATATGCCCTGGATATGGCCGAACGGATACGGACCAGGCTCGAAAGTTCGGATTTTCTCCAAAACGGCTATACAGTGACTGCGAGTTTCGGACTGGCCGTATACAGATCATCAGGCGATATCGAAACAACCATCAAACAAGCCGATACGGCTCTGTACGAGGCCAAAAACACAGGTCGGAACAAGATTGTCGGGCCGTCCACCGACGGAACAAACAAAACCATCGAATAGATGGGCAAAAAGCTGATCTGGTATGACCTGACCAGCAACATCTTTTTTGGCGATGACGAATGAGTAATAATACCATTCCTATTAAGTTGTGACCTTATTTAATGCCCTTTTCACTTTCTATTGGCGAATGTAAAGACAGGGGGACGGGAGACAGAGAAAAGAAAAAGACGGAACAGCGAAAAGCTTTTTGCCAACGAATAAAAGCTCGAAACATGCGAATAAAGGCAAAAAAACTTTAAAAAAGATTTTAAAATTAAACAGAGAATTGCTGTTGTTCTATCTTTACTCGCATTCTCTGGTTAATACAAAATGTAAAAGGTATAATTCGTGTTTATCCGTGTCCATTTGTGACTCCTTTTGCATTTTGTAACCACGAATGGACACGAATTTTCACGAACAGGGACAACGCATTAAACAAAAACGTTTGTATCCGAAGTTAAGCCGTACAATGTACCAAGAGTATTATGAATAAGATTGGTTACCACGGAAAACACGGAAGGACACGGAAAACATCAAGATATATCGTAAAATCCACTGGCAATATTTTTTTTATGTTGAGCGTGCGTAATGAGAGTATCTCAGGGGATCACGCACTTGATTTATCAGTTTGAGCTGAGGGTTTGAAGTGAATTTTGGCTTGTTTTCCATCATAAGCGTGATAGAATCAGATTATATGAAAAAGTCCATATACAGGAGATATTATGGACTTTTTCCAATTAACCCACTGTTATAAAAGACCAATAGGATTGGAATAAGGAGATAAACCCAAATGCCATGGATAAACAAAGAATTGTGTACGGGATGTCAAATATGTGTCGATAACTGTTCTGTTGGGGCAATTTCAATGGAAAAAGACTCTGCTTTTATAAAAGAAGACGAGTGCATACGATGTGGGGTTTGTCACGATGTCTGCCCGGAAGAGGCCGTTCGCCATGACGGAGAACGAATCCCTGAAGAAGTACAAGCTAATTTAGATTGGGCCAAAAAGTTGTTAAAACATGAATATTATTCAAATGATACGATAAAACAAAAACAGCTTATCGAACGTTTACAACGATTTTTTACTAAAAATAAAAAGGTGGTAGAAAAAACCATTGAGAAGCTTGAGATTTTGCAGAATACGGAATACCAGAAGTGATACTCCTCCCGCAAAGCGGGAGGCCTCAAAAAGCCACCTTCAAGGGGGCTTTCACGTGAGGATAGCCCCATAGGGGCTTTGTTAATTCAAAATTTAGCCAAATAATTCTAATACCTAAAGGTCTAATATCCTGATGCCATCCAGCTCCATCTACAATGAACAACGTGTGGTGACCTTCAGGTACATTTTTTAAAAGTTTTCCTGAGCCTCTTCGTCTTGCCTGGGATGTTTGGAGCGACTGCTGATCCATGACAATTCAAGGTAATGAAGGAGTCGATATACTCCAGCCAAACTATAAGTAACGTTCCAGTTATCCTTAATAATATCCTGAATTTCGTAGCCTGTCAGGCGACCACCTTCACGTTGTTTTTGTCTTTCAAGTATGTACTTTTTGAATTCTTCATGTTGATCTTTTGGAAGTTTAAACTTTGCTCCTGTTTTAGGTTGGTCATCTAATCCCGAGATACCATATTTTTTAAATCTTTTATAAGTACGTTTCACAGTGGAAGGACTTGTTTTCAAAGACTTGGCTGTTTGTTCTTGTGTTTTTCCGTCCTTTAAATGAGCAAGAATCAAAAGACGAATACGAGTCCTTGGTTTAGTTTCTCTGTGGGAGAGGTCTACAAAATCGAAATCCTGCAGGTTGTATTTTATTGTTGTCATAAGAAATGTATAATAAATTTGTTGTTTTTGGTCAATACAAAATGTGAATGGTATTACAACAAGCAGAACGGCCGGAAGGAGGTATCTCTGGGGAGACCGGTTCAAGAGCGTGATCGTTCAGGACGGTCGCACCCTGATGAATTGCCTGGCTTACATCGACCTGAATCCCGTTCGAGCAAACATGGTCCAACGCCTCGAAGACTACCGCTGGTCGTCATTGGGATATCATGTCCAGACCAACAACCGGGAGGAGGCTCTGAGCATGGATCCTGGTATGGCCGACTGGGGGATCGAACTTCGGGAACGGTTCCAGAAGTACCGAGAATTCGTCTATGAAACCGGGGCGCTGGATACGAGAAAAGGGGTATGAGCTGACTGCGGCCGACAGGCTTAGATACGGAACCCGTTACTTCACGGATTCGGGCATCATCGGAACAAAGGAATTCGTGGCCAGCCATGCCAAAAAATTTCACGATGAAAAGCAGAGCGGAATCAGGAGGGACAGTAGCCATAAACATAGCTTGCCTGTCCCTATTTTTCCAGTTCCAAATACGTTATCAATCAATTTCCTTCAAATCCAGGCCGATCAATACCTTTTCTCTATCGCTGAAATTCCCTATGATTCTTGCGATCGGTACAGGAAGAAACTTTATTGCCGTGGGTGTGGCTAAAATTTTATCATCTGCAGCTAATTGCGGATTCTCAAGAACATCTATGACCTCAAGAGAATAGTTGCCCAGGGTCTTGATCTCATCATCCAGAATTGCCGTTAAATCTACAAATGCTTTTTTTGCCTTCGCTGTTTGACCTATAACGTAAAGTCGAATCTTATACATATTAGTCCCCTTTTTGGGTCGCTGGCTATTGGATATTGAAAGAATTCCGCAATCTCCATTCCGTAATTCTAATACGCTTCCATGCCTTCAAGGACGCTTCTTGCAACCAAAACAATCTCGTCGGCGCCGACAGGTTTTTTAAGAAGCTCAAAATCCAATCCATCATTCGCAGCCACTTTAAGACCCTCAAAAAACTCTTTATAAAAAGCAGTTACAATGTAAACAGGTGTATCCTTAGATATTTTTCTCAGTTCCCGCAATGTTTCCACACCGTTTAAACCCGGCATCTTAAGGTCAAGAAAGATCAGGTTGTATCTATTGCTCTGCTCCATTTCAATCCCTTTTTCACCTGATTCAGCACCATCCAGTTTATACGGCGTATCTTCAAGGGCCAGAGTAAAAGCTTTTCTTACTGCATTATCATCATCTATCACTAAAATACTTTTATTCATCTTTTTTCCCTCTTTCTTTTTCCAATCGGTAATAAAATCTTGAACTTTGATCCTTTACCCGGCTCGGTTTCAACCATGATCGTTCCTTCGTGAGCCTTTATGATACTATGGGATATGGAAAGGCCCAGTCCTGTTCCAAGGCCGACAGGTTTTGTCGTAAAAAACGGATCATAGATTTTTTCAAGATGTTCAGAAGAAATTCCGCAACCAGTATCCGCAATGGTTAATTGTACAAATTCACCTTCACGGTGTATGTCAACATGAATCTCTTTTTTTATGCTCGTGGCCAGACTGTCCATGGCATTGTTTATAAGATTGAAGATCACCTGCTGGATATTGTTTGCTTTTATCCATATCGCAGGTACTCCATCGGCAATATGATGTGTTAATAAAATATTGTCTTTCTTAATACGATAGGATGATAATTTAAAAATCCGATCAAGTATCTCAGCTAAATCCTCTTTTTGATATTCCTCCTCGCCTTCTGATTCCATGCGTGAAAAGGTTAACAGATTAGTTATAATTTTGCTGCTGCGCTTGCATTCTTGCTCAGCATCTTTAAGCACATTATATTTTCTGTCATCCTTATCCGTGTGCTTGATACAATACTGGACAAAATTAAGTATACTCATCATCGGGTTGTTCAATTCGTGAGCTACCCCTGCAGTCATTGTGCCCACAGCGCTCATTTTCCCTGCCTGGATGAGTTGCGCCTGTGATCCCTTTAAGTCATCTAATAATTTGTTCAATTTCTGCTCAGTCTTCTTCTGCTCTGTAATATCCCGGGCAGAAGTAAATACCCCGGCAACCTGGCCTGCCTCATCACGATAAACAGCAGCATTGTACAGGATGGGCGTGGTATGGCCATCAATGTGCCGGAGATCAAGAGGATAGCCTCGCACAAAACCACTCTTGAGCGCCTGCTCATATCCTGCCCTTGCCTTTTCAGGATCAGTAAAATAGTCTGAAAAATCCGTGCCGAGGAGTTCTTCCCTGGAGCGGCCGATCATAGTCTCTGTTTCTTTATTCACATCCATGATTTTTTCAGCCGGACCGATTGTCACAAGCGCATCCAGGCTCGACTCAATCAGGTTGCGGGCATATACACTCGCCTGCTGCAGCTCTTCTGAGGTGGCATGTATCTCCTCGTTGGTGGCCTCCATCTCCTCGTTGGTGGCCTGCAGCTCCTCTGAAGTGGCCTGCAGCTCCTCGTTGGTGGCCTCCATTTCCTCGTTGGTGGTCTGGAGTTCCTGCTCGCGCTTTTTAACCAGCTGTAACGTTTCCTGAGTATTCTCCAGGGCATCGTAGAAGCGATTGGCGAGGTTGTAACGTTTTTTTTCCACTCCGCGTGACATCCTGGCAATCCCTGGCTCCCACGATCTCAAATCGATACGCTTAATATCCCGCGCTCCCAGGAGGGAATGACTATGCCGGATGTTCCGCCCGGTGCGGACAGGTACACGCCTGCTCTCAGCATCACGATGGCTTGTGGGTATTCCCTTAATCTTGTGCATTCCGCCTGCGTCTCGCGGTGTCTTGATCTTACGCATATAAAACTCCTTTTTTGAGGCATCCCTTATACTGACTGTTCGCGTGAAATTTTTTGAATATTCTTTTTATTTTACATAAAAAAACCGTATTCAGCAGAATACTACAGTACGTCAGTGGTGTCCGGTTAAAATTTTGTGAACTTTTCGCTCCCTGCGATATACTGTCCCATCCCAAACACAATTACTCAAAGTAAAGCTTCGCAAAACTGGAATGTTGCTCTATAACGTGTAAACCAGGAAAATGAAGAATGCCTTTTTTTTATTGAAAACATTGGGTCTGCAAATATCCCAGGGATCAAGCAGCAAGCCTTTCAAAACAAAAATATTCAGTGATTATTGGTATTTAATATTTATTCCTTTAACTACCTCTACAATTTTTCCGGCAATTTCCTTAATATCCAGGATATAATCAACACAATTTGTCTTAATGGCGGCACCGGGCATGCCAAAGTATAGTGAGGTTTTTTCATTCTGAGTTATAATAACCCCGCCTTTCTCCTTTATTTTCCGGCAGCCTGCTGCCCCGTCTTTACCCGTCCCGGTCAGGATGACCCCGATCACACTGGAACCATAGGCTATGGATGCAGAGATAAAAAGTGTATCAGCCGAAGGCCGCACGTAGTTAACCTTTTCCTCACTGCTCAGGACAAGGCTTTCATTTTCGATCCTGATGTGCTTTCCAGGCATAGCAAGGTAAGCCAGTCCTGGCTTCAGAACAGCACCATCCCAGGCCAGACGAACTTGCAAAGATGACATTCGCTCCAGATACTCAGGCAAGTGGGTAAGGCGGTCACTCTGTAGATGTTGAACAATAATTACAGCCGCAGGCAAATCGGCTGGCAAGCCGGATATCACTTTTTCCAATGCCGTAATACCACCTGCCGAAGAAGCAATGACAATAAGTCTTTTGATTGCGGAATCTTTGAATACAGAAGGCTCTTTGGGTACTTTAATCACTCTCTCTTCCTGTTCCATTCTATCCCCGTATTCTGCAATGGAATATTCCGATATAACCTTGCATTTCTATCTACGCAGGAAAACAATCCGTTTAATTCCGCTGCGGGTTGCTCGGCCTTACCAAGAAGAAGAAATCCCCCCTGCTTCAATTCTTTGTGAATGCACTTCAAAACGCGGATCTGTAATGGGAGCATGAAGTAGATCAACACATTGCGGCAGACCACCAGGTCAAAGTCGTGATAAAACGGGTCACTGACCATGTCGTGTGTTTGGAATGTGATCAGTTCCTTGAGTTCCGGCCGCACACTGAAATTATTGCCAGCAGGGATAAAATATTTCTCCACCCATGACGGCCTGATATCTGCGACAGCCTTATTGCTAAATATCCCTTTCATAGCATTCTTCAATGCTCTGGGGTCAATATCTGTGGCCAGGATTGTGATATCCATTTTCTTGATATTTTGTTTTAAAAATTCCATGAGAAGAATGGCAATGGAATATGGTTCTTCACCCGTTGAGCAGCCCATGCTCCAGATGCGGATATTCTTTGCTTCTTTTTTAACCAGCGCTGGTATGACCACCTGTTCCAGTGCCGTAAAAGCGCTTTGATCTCGGAAAAAGCTGGTAACATTTATAGTCAGATCATTGAAAAGCTTATCGTATTCACCCGGGTCTTTGTCCAGAACATCAGCATATTCTTTATAGGTTTTAGAGCTTCGCGCTTTGAGCCGGCGGCCTATGCGCCGGATCAGTGTGTTTCTTCTATACTCTCTAAAGTCGAATCCACGTTTCTGAAATACCCTTTCCATAAGCCATTCCAGCTCGTTAAGGCTTCTGGTTTCATTTATAAGTTTATTTTTTCTCATCATCTCAGTCTCTTTACGTCTAATATCTCCTGCTTAAACTTCAAAATCTGTGCCTCACTAAGATATAGTTTTGCCGTGGCCTTTACGGCAATGATTGCAGGGTCTCTTGAATAATCAGTCTTTCGCCCATCTTCTTCGTTACAGTCAAAAAATTATCCTCCGACAAAGCGAGGAACGAGACGTCGAGATATCAAACATATAGCTCCGGTAAATTTTCTCCTGTGCCTCGAATATGAACGAAATACAAGCTGTTTCAAGGTACCCCACTGTCTTTGAATCCGCCAATACAAAATGTAAATGGTCTCAAACAAGAGGATCGGGTGAATCTGAAGATTTTACACAGGTACAGTCGCGGCCCTTATGTTTTGCTTCATACATGGCAAGGTCCGCGTTTTTGATGATTTCGTCCATGGTTTCGCCGTCAACATACTGTGCCACTCCGAGACTGACAGTGATGGTCAGCTCCTCATATATTTTTGTTTCCCGGATGGCCAGACGGATTCTTTCGGCTGCCTGGTATGCCATGTCAATCGATGTTTCCGGAAGAAGAATAAGAAACTCTTCACCTCCCCAGCGCGCAAAAATATCTATCTCCCGGAGAGTGGCAGAGGTTCGGGCAACAACTTTTTTGAGGACAATATCTCCGACGTCATGCCCCCATGTATCGTTTACCTTTTTAAAGTGATCCAGGTCAAACATGATCATGGAGAATTCCGTATTATACCTGTGGTGTCTGTTGATTTCTCTTGCGACGTGTTCTTCAATTTTCCGTCTGTTCAGAATACCGGTCAACGGATCTCTGGTGGCCAGAAATTCCATTCTGGCAGTCTGTTTCCTGATGATGTGTTTCAGTTGGTTGCTGGTAATGTGCCAGCCTGTAAGAAGAGCAATTTCCAGCAGGATGAGACTGAGGATCGCTATAAGGATGGTATTGCGTGTTCGTGTATGGAAATGGTTCCAGAGGGGTGTTATATTCTCCCAGCAAAGAACCATGCCCGCATCCGGAAGATCGGCATGCAGCGTTCCTCTGTAATCCCGAAGAGAGAAATGGGCAATTTTGTAGTACTGGCCGTCGAGCTCTGCGATGCCATATCCCTGTTTCTCCTCAATGATCTTTTTCTGTTTCGCCAGATCAAAGATGCGCTTTGTCAGAGCCGGAGATTGGGTTGTATCTTCAATGAAAAAAGATTCCAGCCTGTTGTCCTTGTCAAACTTTTTTGCAACACATTCATCCCACATATTTTTTTGGACATGCCCGCTGGACAGGAGGATGGCAAAATTTGTCGACATCTCATTCTGCAGCATTTTTAAAAGCAAAGAAAATGATGTTCCTGCTTCAAGAGCCCCTGTATGTATTTTTTTGTCAGATACTTCGTCGAGTGCAAACATCGGGATGACACCACGTATGCCGGTGTATACCCTTCCTGTCTCAACGCCCATGGTGGGGATGAGCAGTGTGTTGGCGTCAAGAATTGTATAACGGACGTCGTCCATATTGTCGCTGAATTTCAGCGGGCTGTGGACACGTAAAAAGGATGTTGAACCGGGGGCAAAGTGAAAATGAAGCTGTCGGACATCGTAGCGTGTGTGCATGACCTCCCAACTGTGCCTGACAGTGTCATAGAGCGTTCTTCGGATGTCGTTTACCTGGGGTGCATTGTGATCGTTATTATTTCTTTCCAGCGCTGTTTTGGCTTCAAGAAAAAGTTTTTGTATTTCCGGAGTGTTGCCTACATAAGTTGCGATCTGCTGCATGGCTGTCGCTTTTTCTCGAAGGACAATGTTGAAGATGGTTTGCCTGTCTGCTGCCCAGGAATGGACGTTCTTCAGGAGGTCGTTTTTGACCGTATTGTATATCTGCCAGATGAACACAGAATAGGTGCTGAATAAAAGCAGAGACAGGAAGATGAGGACTTTATTGTTTTTCATGAGATCTCGAGTCAAGTGATACGTGCATAATCCACTAATGGGTATCTTGAATAATCGCCCATCTCCTTTGTTGCAGTCAAAAATTTATCCTCCGACAAAGTGAGGAACAAGACGTCGAGATATCAAAAATTGCTCTAATAAATTTTCTCCTGTGCCTCGAATATGAACGAATGCAGGCTGTTTCAAGATACCTGTAATACGTGCAACACCGTAATAGAAAAAAGAGTGAGATTCGGGTATGGTTACGTCACCACAACCTGACCGGAGATTGCCACGCACAGGTAACCAGCATTCGCTGCTAAAAGCTCTCTCTCGTTGAAAGATACCAGATCATGGCCTTTCTTCAAACAGGAAGATCTCAGCTTGAGATAAGGCAGGATAACGTTCTTTCCTGTACATTCTTTTTTGGCCTTGCTGAAAGCAGGCCATCGATTACCCTTTTGGGACCTGTTATGAACTCCAGTCCGAGAGGAAAAATAATGGTCTGCCACAAAGAGAACGATCGCGCTGGCCCTCAGACAAGGGAGTTCTGTTGTTGAATTTGACACTGCTGGAAAACTTCACTGGTAAACGTGTTGCACTTATTACTTGAATTCAGCGTCTCGCTCGTGAGTCGCAGTGCAAAAGACAAAAACTCATTATCCGAAAAGGATAAAAGGATCTCAGATGAACTTACATGATTATTTCAATGGAAAAAAAGGATTTGGCGTAATATCAACATCAAATAAGCAGGGAGAAGTGAACAGTGCCGTTTATGCAAAACCCCATGTTATTGATAAGAAAACCATAGCGTTTATCATGCGGGACAGGCTCACCCGAAAAAATGTTACCGAAAACCCCCAGGCACACTACATGTTTATTGAGAGTGATAAAGGCTTTCATGGGATTCGGCTGAGTTTGACTCTGCTGGAAGAGACTCAGGATCAGGAACGGATAGAAGCCCTGTCAAGGCGATCTCCAGCTGATGACGGTGATGATACGGACAGATTCCTCGTCACCTTCACTGTAACCAGGGCTTTGACGCTCGTCGGTGGAGAGGAAGCTCTGCTGTAAGTATCTGTCACCAGCAGGTCCATAAAAAAATCACCCTTTGTGAGAATCATGGCAGAGGGTGAGCTTTTTTCCTCGATGCACACCACAAAAGATATGCGAGCAGGAATGCCTGCAGCCCAAAAAATACTGAAGTCATGATATTCATCATCTGGCTTACGTTGAATGTGCTATAGAGTTCATCTGCAAAAAGATGACGGTTTATATTACGCAGGATAAAGAATTCGATAAAACCAATAACAATTGCTTTATACTTCATCGGGTTACGGGAAGCCACCCAGGCAAGAGAACCCAGAACAAATGCAAAAGATCCAATTATTCTTGTAAAATAGATATTTGCAGTGCTCCACTCGATGGCTCCGCCATACATTGAAATCGCGGTTTTTTGAAAATCAATCGAAAACATCAGCCCAAAACCAAAAATGAGATGAAAGAGGGCGATGAAAAGAAGGAGTGCTTTGAGATAATTAAGAGCATTCATTTGGCAGGGTCGTAAATTTGTTGTTATGATGTTGATTGCATTCTTTCTGAGAAATCCTTCAACAGAATTTTGAGTATATTTATTTAAAGGCAGGGTAATTATCAACCAGCCGAACGAAGAAAAATAAGGATCTGAAAAATTCATTGTAACCAATTTGGTCTGGCAATGGAACTCTTAATCGGTGGTGCTGCAGACAAGGCATGCCTTGTCTCGGGGTTGGGGACCAACGTATACTGAATACGAAACAATGATAACCCGTTAACATCCCGAAACCAGGAACCTGCAGGTTTTCATTTAAAGAAGAGGGAGGAAGTACGATGGCGAAAAGAGATGATACGATTGTAGAGAAAATTAAAAATCTGCTTGAAAGGCAACCCCTTGCGGTGCTGGCAACCCAGGGGAACGGTCAGCCCTATACAAGTCTTATGGCTTTTGCTTTCACGGAAGATTTACGCTTTATTGTCTTTGCAACGTCTCTTTCTACCCGTAAATACAAGAACATAAAAGGAGACTCCAGAATTGCTCTCCTCGTTGACGACAGATCAAATACTGGAGAGGATTTCCAGAACGCATCAGCTCTTACTCTTTTAGGCGAAGCGTGTGAGGCTGGTTTGGAGGAAAGAGACTATTACAGCGGCTTATATGTAAAGCGACATCCCTCTTTGGAGAGTTTTCTGGCAGCAGAGTCCACTGTCTTTTTTAAAATGAATGTGCAAAAGTATCTGCTGGTCTCAAAGTTTGAGAATGTTGTAGAGTACCAGATAAAAGAGGAAAAAGCTGTGCCAGCCCAATAAAGAAATTTTGCAATCGGCCCCTGTTGGTGATTGCGGCAACTTCCGGTAGATTTTTACCTGCAAATACCCTGTAATCAATCTCTGTCACTGAGGGAACAATGAGACGTGTCAGCACACTGTCAAACCTGATTTTCTGCTCTTTTCTTCTCCTGCCTGCAATTGCCAGCAGCCAGGAAAAGCCGCAACAAAACACAGGCCGACCGCAGACCGGCTGGTCAACTCTTGTACGGGGAGGAGCTGTTTATCAGTTTGACAGTGATCTTGATGATGGGGGCAGTTACAGCAGCAGCAGGGTTAATATTGAGGTTGGCCAAAATTACGCATGGAGCAGAAGAGATACTGCCTCTTTCGTTTTAGGATACAGTTACGATGTGTATGATTTTTCAGATGGAGAATCAGGTGGTATCGCATTTGAATCCCCCTGGGAAGATATCCACACTCTTTCCATAAGCAGCCCTCTGCGAAAGGGTATAGGGGAGAGATGGACTGCTTTTTTGATCCCCTCCCTGCGCTCAACTGGAGAGTCTGGTGCTGATTTCAGTAAAACAATTACAGGGGGAGGCTTGACCGGCGTCTCCTGCAGGTTTGGTGACCGGTTGACCATTGGACCAGGAATTGGAGTTTTCACTCAAATTGAGGATTCTGCCACACTCTTTCCGGTATTGATTATTCATTGGAAAATAACTGACCAGCTCAGTCTTGAGACAGGGAGAGGTCTGGCAGCAACACTGGGGCCAGGATTGACACTGAACTACCTTGCAACCCCCAGCCTCCGTCTTGCTGTGGGAGGCAGATACGAAAAGCTGCGTTTTCGTTTGGATAAGGACGGCAGCGTTGTCAATGGTATCGGTGAGGACTCCTCTTTTCCACTCTTTGCCAGCTGCAGCTGCAACATCAGTCCCCGTGCGGTAATCAGCGTGATGGCTGGGGTAGAAACGGGTGGAAATGTAACGTTGGAAAACAGCCAGGGGCACTCCATTTTAGAAGAATCATACGATTCTGGCATCTTTAGCGGGATCACGTTCAGGGTACGCCTGTAGGAACTTTTGCCTGTAGAAACTTTTGGGTACGCCTGTAGGAACTTTTGCCTGTAGAAACTTTTTTATGGGTACCCTTATGTGTTTCACGTGTTTCGCTGGCCATCCAGTCTTTGGCTTTGTCGTCTTTTGCCTTTCTCCTGTCTCCCGTCCTTCCCGTTTTAATTTCGATGAACTCTTTGTTCTTCAACGTTTTTTTGTTTCCCACGGGATTTTGAGAAGTTACGATCCCTTTAAAAAATTAGACTATTGCGGCGTTTCAGGGGTTTTCGGGAACTGCCGGGGGTAAGTTTAGGCTTGTTTTCCATAATACCTGTGATACTGTCAGCTTGTCCTGCTGTGCGCGCAGACAGGTGCCGCTTGTCTGCGCTGATGCCCCGCCGTTGATCCTCACTCAAACAACGTGATCGTCACGCGCTTCACGCTCTGGCTGACACATCGTGAGCGAAAATTTTTACCTCTGTTCACGACTGGTAACGCGAGTCTACGTTCAGGGTACTGTGAAGAACTTTGTATTTCGTTCATATTCGATGTCCCCCTACAATAAAAACTCCGCTTAACTGTGGATTTTTACCTATTTACTCGAAATAAAAAAGGTGTATTAACTTATGAAATTATTAATTCGAAATCTTGCACGCAGTACCACCGAAGAAGAATTGAGAATCCTCTTTGTCAAATATGGCACCGTACAATCTTGTGATCTGGTACTGGATAAAGACACCGGCGAGTCCAAGGGGTTTGCTTTTATAGAAATGCCAAAGCCGGGAGACGCTAAAGCCGCTGTGAAAAATTTGAATGGTAAGGATATTGCCAGGAGTAAAATTCGTGTTAAAAAAGCTGAAAAGAAGAAAGCATAACGCCTTTAAGCGGTGCAAATATTAAAAAGATGGTATCAAGTATGGATAATAAGCAACCGGAGCAACCAAAGAATCCCTTGCACGGCGTAACTCTACAGGACATTGTAATTCAATTGCAGGAACACTTCGGTTGGGACAATCTGGCTCAAAGAATTAATATAAATTGTTTCAAAAGTGATCCAACAATGAATTCATCTTTAAAGTTTTTACGGAGAACACCGTGGGCCAGGGACAGGGTTGAGCAGTTATATCTGACAACATTTGACAAGAAGGCATCTCGCCGGGGCGGTAAAAAATTCAGGGTATAAAGAGGCCGGGCAGCATATAATACCATTCCTATTAAGTTGTGACCGTACTGAATGCCATTTTCACTTTCTATTGGCGAATTCAAAGGCAGGGGGATGGGAGACAGGAGACAGGAGACAGGGAAAAGCAAAAGACGGAACAGCGAAAAACTTTTTGCCAAAGGAAAGCTCTAAATATGCGAATAAAGGCAAAAAACTTTAAAAAAGATTTTGTATTAACCATAGAATGCAACTGCGTGAACATCTTCTCATCTCTTCCCGCGTGTTCCCCTTATCTCAAATTGAATCCTCGCCATGACAACCAGGCTGAGGTGTCGACGTCTCCCCGGGCACAGGCTGCGTGCCAGCCCTCGGGAACGGGCATGTCTTCATATAATTCTTTCCGCCATGCTTCGAGGAAGCACCGTCGTTTTTTCATGAAATCTGCGGCACAGAGCACGTTACGTCCGGTTTTCTGACGTAACCGGTCCAGCCAGAGAATCCCCTCCTCGCAGCGCAGAAGATGATGATCCAGAATCAGGGTCTCTACGCCGAGAGCCAGTTCCACTGCATGGGCCCACGCCGTGTCCTGCTCTGCAGGAGAGAGCCGGTTCAGATAGAGCGGAGGACCTGATGCCAGCACGATATCCGGATGCCAGGCGAGGATGGTGTCGATGGCTGTCTGATCCAGAAGCTGGATGTCCGAGGCATGGACAAAGGTGGTTCCCGGTTCAGAAATTCGGGTCATCATGACGGTTCCCTGCCTGCTGCCACGAGTGCCGTGAAAGACCGGGAGAGAAAAGCGCATGGGGCCGATGCTCATGCCTGATGCGTCACCAATATCGTGACCTGCGGCCTGTTCCAGATCCTGGCGTCGCTGGAGCATGACGTCGGGGAGATCTTTTTCCCCGGGGGCGTGAAGCTGTACCGTGGCGAGAAAGGGGGCCGCGTCGGTGAGGGAGAGCTGGAAAGGATTGGCTTTTTTGAGAGGAATGTGATCCCCGTGAAAATGACTGATCACGACATCTGTTGCCGTGTGCAGGTTGTGGAGGATGGTGTTTCTGAGCATGCTCCCGGTACGTACCTGAAAGGGGTGGGGAAGCATGCCGTGGCGGAGGTACCCCAGAGCAATGCCCGGGTCAATGAGGATGCGCCGGGCTCCCGTGCATACCAGGCAGGAAAGCCCCCGCACACCCAGAGATTCCGTCGCCAGAATGGAAATATTCATGGTGTTATACCATCTCTGTTAAGTTATACCCCGTTTTGTATCCTGTTTATCCATTCGTGGTTACAAACTACAAAAGCAACTGCGAATGGACACGGATACCCAGAATGGCAAATTGATCTCATTGTAGAAACGTCCGTTGTGCTGGAGACGCCTCAATTGATCGTCTCTACGGAAATCTTCTGCTTTTTCCTGCCTCCCGTCTCCTGCCTCCCTTTTTCTGTCTTCCTTTATTTTTTGCTGCGGCGCATGAAGAGCCAGTAGATGAAGCCTGCCGCAGCAATAGAGGGCATCGACGATCCCAGAGGACTTTTCATGACAGCCAGAATCTGGAAAACGGCGAATCCGCTGACCCATGCCGTAAGTGCCGCCCGGTTGACTCCCTTGAAATACCAGTAGGGGCCGTCTTTTTCGTCCAGCGCCGCAGTGTCCATGGTGCGTTTGTTCAGGATAAAATAGTCGGTGAGAACAATGCCGAGGATGGGAACAAGCATGGCTCCGATGAAGAGGAGAAAGGATTCGTACCGGGCCATGGGAAAGACCAGGGCTACCAGAATGGAGAGAATACCCGCGATCCAGATGGTTGTTTTAGGGCGGATGCGCTCGGAAATATTCAGGGCCGAGCAGGTGGAGGAGTAGAGGTTGGCAAAGTCCGAGGTTATGGTTGAAAAAACCACCAGCAGAAGTGCGGGAACGGCAAGTCCGAGAGATCCCATGGTTTTCAGGATGAGCATACCCGGATCGGTCTCGCCGGTGATGAGAGTGGCGACCAGCCCTAGAATGTACATCCAGGAAGAGATCGTCAAATATCCCCACCAGGTGTTCCAGAAGCAGGTTTTGGTGTTTGTGGAAAACCGTGCATAGTCTGCTACCAGGGGCATGAAGGAAATGGGCATGGCGATGACGAGGTCAAGGCCGCCCATGAAACTCATGGTTTGAGGTGTGTTAATGGCGGCTGCCACCCCGATTTCTTTAAAGGAGACCACTGTCATGAGGCAGACTACGATGAGCAGGCCGATGACCGCCGTGTTCTGCAGGGTCTTCCATGCGGGCTTTTCCGTGAGCAGCGCCCAGAACAGAGTGCCCAGGCCGATGACTACGATCCAGAACCTTTCCGATGACGGCACCGGTGCGAAATGGGCGAGCATGGCTCCGGCGTGCCCGCTGATGATGAGCATGATGGCCGCCCAGCCTACAAGCTGGGTAATGTTTAACAGCGCTGGCAGGACCGAGCCCCGGATGCCAAAAGAGGGGCGCAGCGAGGTCATGGCCATGACCCCGTGGTCAGATCCCGGAATGCCGCAGCCTGCCATAAGGGTGGTGCCGATGACATGCCCGAGGAGAATGGCTATAATTCCCGGGACGAGTCCCATGGGTGCCAGAAACCCTCCTGCCCATATTTCGGCCAGGGAGACGGCTACCCCGGACCAGAGGAGAAAATAGTCTACTCCTTTGAAGGAGCGTTGGGTTACGGGCAGCGTCGTGATGTTCATGAATGAAAGAACCTCTGGAATACAGTAAAATTAATGAGAGAGGATGGCGGGGCGATAATGATGAGCGCATCCGTGAAAGCAAAGGGGACCTTGAAAAACTTCTATTTTGGGGATTTGTCAAAAAAATATTATACCATTTCCGCTTTGTATTGGCGAATTCAAAGGGAGATAGGAGAAAGGGAAAAGCATTTGAGAAATTCCCCCGTAGTGCCAGTGTGACGTGTATCATTTTACGGGCTGTCAGTCAGTGGTGTCCGGTTAGAAAATTGCATGTTTCTTTTTTAACCGTTTTCGTGGTCGTGGACTGCATTTTCGTTTGTGTATTTGCATAGCTGCTGCCTGTTCTGCTGCCTGCTGTCTTGCTTCATTACG
>NZ_JAFFPZ010000031.1 GCF_016918505.1 Desulforhopalus vacuolatus | reverse complement strand
GATGTCGAAAGAGGGCTTGGGAAGAATTCTATTCAAGTTTACGATCTTGATCAAAAAATAGTACGTGTCGATGCTACAACGGTTTCTGGTTATCATGATGCCGGATCAGGCAGCTTGTTTCAGTTCGGAAACAGTAAGGATAATCCAGCACTTAGACAGATAAAAATTATGATGGCGAGCCTTGATCCCCTGGGATTTCCACTGGCGACATCAATAGTATCTGGAGAACGCGCCGATGACGGTTTATACGTTCCCGCCATTGATCAAGCGTTGAAAGCATTGGACAAAAAAGGACTCCTGTTCGTGGGAGACTGCAAAATGTCAGCGTTGGCTACACGGGCTCATCTGCATGGCCTCGAACATTGCTATCTCAGTCCTTTGCCTCAGACCGGTAAGACAGTCACCCAAATGCCTGTCTGGATACAGCAAGGCCTGGATGGAAGCCGAGAACTTCGTCCTGTTTTCAGCCAAAAGCTGGACAAAAACGGAGAGCAAATATCTCTTGGCGAAGGCTATGAATTCACTCGAACCTGTTCAATAGACCAAGATGAAAAGAGAGTCGAATGGGAAGAGCGCGTTCTTCTTATTTGCTCCCACAAATACCGGGAAACACTGTCGAAAAATCTAAGAAAACGACTCGCCATGGCCACCGAAAAGTTGGAGGCATTGACTCCCGCTCCTGCTCGCGGAAAACGTCAGATTCGGGATGCAAAAACGCTTGAAGAAAAAGTTGAAGCCATATTGACACAATATAAAGTCCAGGGATTGCTTCGCTATCATTTTGAGCGTGAAGAAAAAGTACTCGTTCAATATATAGGACAAGGTCGCGGCAGTGAGAACCGCAAAAAGAAAAAAGTCACACAAGTCCGATACCAGATTACATCCGTGGAAAAACAGGAGGATGCAATCACTGAATTAGAGAAAACATTGGGTTGGAAAGCGTACGTCACAAACGAATCTCCTGATCAGTTGAGCTTTGAAAACGCTGTGCTCACATACCGCGACGAGTGGACAATCGAAAGAGGATTTCATCGTCTCAAGGGAGCTCCACTCTCGTTAGATCCTGTCTTTGTCAAAAGAAATGACCAGGTTGAAGGACTGACAAATCTTCTGAGTATAGCCTTGCGAGCCTTAACACTGATTGAGTTTGTCGTTCGTCGAGGTTTACAGCAAAATAGCGAAAAACTCGCAGGCCTCCACGCAGAAAATCCCAAGAAGAAAACGGATTCTCCAACAGCAGAAAGAATCCTGAAGGCCTATTCCCATATCAATCTAACGATCATCGAGTTAGCCGGGCAAATCTTTCACCATGTCACACCACTTTCATCGTTACAAGTAAGGATGTTGGAACTACTTGGTCTGGGACCAGAAATCTATTCCGGCTTGGAGAGTAATTCCGGATAGATTTTTCAATTTACGCGAATGGTGAGTTATAAGGATACTTTTACTAAAAGAATACTATCTTAAACGGTTGTATTTATAAATAAGACATGTATAATGAAAACTGAAAGCAAAAGGAACCTGCAATCCCTATAATTCATGTAAACTGTTGTACTACAGCAGCCATGGATATTGTAGCTCGGTAGAGTCTATCGAGTACATACGTGGAGAATCTTTTAAACTTCGGTTTTATCGAAGATCTTTAAGGATTTATAGAAACGTATAATTTTCTATAGTAGATAATAATTTACTATTAGATTTAAGACTATAGCAGACCCCGCATTGAATTCGAGAAAAAAAGTCTTGTATAATAAAATTGGCTACCACGGAAAACACGGAAATAACGGAATATTAGAGCGCAAAACGCTCAACCCCGACTTTCAGATGACTCTCAAAGTTGATTAATAATCCTGGCGCACTGTACGGCTAAAGTATTTCCATTTTGTATTGTCGGATTCAAGGGCAGGGGGACGGGAAAAGGGAGAAAGGAGACGGGAAAAAGCAAAAGACGGAACGGCGAAAGACTTTTTGCCAACGAATAAAAGCTCGAATAAGGCGAATAAAGACATTTTAGACAAAAGCATGACTTCTTAAAAAAATTATAAAAAAGACAAAGAATTCCACAACGAAGGACAAATTCCCTGTTTTTTGCCTTCTTTCGTATGTTTCGTTGGCTATCCTGTCTTTTGCTTACCGCTTTTTGCTTTTCCCTTTCTCCCGTCTCCTTCTTCTGCCTTTCTTCGCGTCCTTCGCGATAAAAATTGTCTTTTGCCCTATTCGTATTATTCGAGCCTTCCTTTGGCAAAAAAATCTGTTGTCTTGCCTTTTACCTTTCCCTGTCCTTCCCGCTTCAATCAAATAAAATCTTTGTTCTCAAATGCTTTCCGCCTTCCTTCGCGTTCCTTCGCGTTCTTCGCGGTAAAAAATGTCTTACCGCTTTTTGCCCTTTCCCGTCTCCCGTCTCCTTTCTCCCATCTCCTGCCTTTCCCTCCCTTTTTTGTTTATAAAATTGTAAGGAATAGCCCTTTTTATTGGTGCATGATGTTGTATTGTGGAGCGGTGCTCCCGGTGACCGGCCGGGCCTCCGGTGGAGGTGGCGGGGGTGTTGTTCCGGTTTTTTCTCTTCTCCACGGAGGTTTTTTCCTTTGTCTGTACTTACTGCATTCTTTCAACGACCCGGCAGCCGTCAGTTGCTGGGCTGGATGGCCCTCTTCGCCTCCGCCTTTGCCTTTTACTTCGCAACGGTGATTATTCGCCGGGCGGAGGTCTCAGTGGATATTCACACCTCCTATTTTGTCTTTGCCCGTTTTTTTCTCGGTATCTGCGTTGTTTCCGCGACCATGCTTTGCTCCAAACAGAAGTTGAAGCCGGTACGCTGGCATCTGCTGCTCGGCCGGGCGGTGGCCAACACTGTCGCCGTCTTCTGTTTTTATAAAACGGTGCAGGTAAGCACGGTGGCCGAGGCCAACATTATGAATATGACCTACCCCCTCTATGTGGCCCTCTTCTCTGCCATCTTTCTCCGCACCCAGACCGATACCTTCTCCATAATCGCGGTTCTTGCAGCCACTCTCGGTATCTGGCTGGTACTGATGCCGGCGGGAGAGTTTACCTTTCCGGTGGATAACCTCTGGGGCGTCGCCTCCGGGATAACTGCTGCCGCAGCCATCATCTACCTCAACTTCAGCCGCCGATGGCATGATTCGCAGACAATTCTCTTCTTTATGTTCAGCATTGGCACGGTACTGCTTTACATTTTCTTTCATGAACAGATATTCTGGCCGGACAGAACCGAGTTCTTCTGGCTTTTTGCCTGCTCGGCAGTCGGGGTTGCGGGACAGTATCTCCTCACCTTCGGCTTTCGTTATGTGACAGCGCTTGAAGGTTCGGTCATCGGTTCCAGCCGCATTCTGATCGCGGCACTGCTTGGACCGCTGGTTGCCTTTGATCCACCCCTTGGTTTTGCCAGCTGGTGCGGGGCCCTGTTGATTTTCAGCGCCAATGTCGCGCTGGGAGCGCATCGGCACCGGGTGCAACCCCTTGCGCAGCGGTAAGACATTTTTTTCACCGCGAAGAACGCGAAGAAAAGCGAAAGACGGAACAGCGAAAAACTTTTTGCCAACGAATAAAAGCTCGAATAAGGCAAATAAAGGCAAAAAAGATTTAAGGACAAAGATTTTTTTAATTAAGGCGGGCAGGACAGGAAAAAGGAGGCGGGAGAGGGGAAAAAGCAAAAGACGGAACAGCGAAAGGACTTTTTGCCAACGAATAAAGGCTCGAATAAGGCGAATAGGGCAAAAGACAATTTTTTACCACGGAAAACACGGAAGGACACGAAGAAAAGCAGAAGAAGGAGCCGGGAGAAAGGGAAAAGCAAAAAGCAAAAAGCGGTAAGCAAAAGACAGGATAGCCAACGAAACATGCTAAAACATCTGAGAAAAAGATTTTTAGAATGAAATTCTTTGTCTTTTTTTATAATTTGTTTAAGAAGTTATGCTTTTGTCTAAAATGTCTTTATTCGCCTTATTCGAGCTGTTATTCGTTGGCAAAAAATCTGTTGTCGTTCCGTCTTTTGCTTTTTCCCGTCTCCTGTCTCCCGTCTCCCGTCTCCTTCTTCTGCTTTTCTTCGTTTTTTTTCTTAACTTCTTTAAGAAGTTACACAAAAGAGCCCGGCCGGGTAGAATGGGCGGGCAGTCTTACCATGAACCAATATCCACAGGAAAAAATAATGGGAAATACATTTCAGAATCAATTTTTAAAACTCGGCCTTGTAAATAAAAAACAGGTCGCCGAGACAAAGTCCAAAAAGCATAAACAACAAAAGAGTACCAAGGTCGCCAAAGGAAAACCCACCATTGCTGAGGAGAACGTTCGCATTCAGCAGGAGGCGGATGAGAAGAAGAAGGCGCGGGTGCGCGTGCTCAACCGTGAGCGGGATGAAAAGCTGCGGAAGCGGGCGTCAGCAGCCACGGTGAAGCAGATGATTCAGCAGAACCGGCTGAAGAAGGATGATAAGGGACTCGCCTTCCGCTTCAATATGGAAGGGAAGATTTATCGGGTCTTTGTGGATAAGGAGACCTCTGACAAGTTGAGTCACGGTGTGCTGGGTATTGTGCGCATGCCGGGAAGCGGGGAGGTTTTTGAGGTATTGCCGAGGGTTATTCTTGAAAAAATCCGCAGCCTCAACTCCTCGCTCTTCATCCATCTCGCCAGGGCGCAGGAGGAGACGGCTGACGCTGATGATCCTTATGCTGCTTTTCAGGTGCCGGATGATTTGATGTGGTAAGGACGGGAGAAGGGAGACGGGAGAAAGGGAAAAGCGGTAAGACATTTTTTACCGCGAAGAGCGCGAAGGAACGCGAAGAAGAGCGGAAAGGACAGGGAAAGGCAAAAGACGGGACAACAGATTTTTTTGCCAACGAATAACAGCTCGAATAAGGCGAATAGGGCAAAGGACAATTTTTTACCACGGAAAACACGGAAGGACACGAAGAAAAGCAGAAGAAGGAGACGGGAGAAAGGAGAAAGGGAAAAGCAAAAAGCGGGAAGCGAAAGACTGGATAGTCCACGAAACACTCGAAACACGCGAAAAAAGGCAAAAACATTTGAGAACAAAGATTTTTTAAACTCAACAGGGAATTGCTGTTGTTGTTCTGTTTTTACTCTTCGCGTCCTTCGCGTTCTTCGCGGTAAAATTCTTTGTCTTTATTCGCCTTATTCGAGCAGTTATTCGTTGGCAAAAAGCCTTTCGTCGTTCCGTCTTTTGCTTTTTCCCGTCTCCCTTCTCCCTTTATCTCACCTTACGGGTGGAGATGGTAGGGAGCAGCTTGAGCACAAGGCGGTCCTGCTCGGCGACGATATCGGTAATACGTCCGTTGATAATCAGCATTTTGTTCCCGGCCTGAGAGACAAGCGGCTGCAGTTTCTGCAGGGCAATGGGCAGCTCATTGCCGTTGAACATGGATATGAGGCTGTCGGCCTGGCCCTGTGTAGCGCTGGAGCTTTTCACTGTGGGGCGAATGTAGAGAATCTGCTTCTGCGCGTCAAAGCGCAGCGCGGAGTCGGTGTTGACGTCCACTGACAAAGAGCCAATGTTGAGGTTGAGAATATGCCCGCCTACATTGGTGGAGACACCGAGGTGTCTGCCTTCCAGCTGCATGCGGCAGGCGATACGTCCTTTGCTGATCTGGAGGTTGGAGATGTTTTTTACTTCAATCTCTCCGCGCATGCTGTGGACATGCGGGTCAATCTGTATCGGGACCACGGAGGCTATCGCTTCTCTGAGCAGTGATTCCGGCAGGGTGACGGTGATCGGTTGCACGTGTGCTGCCGCGAAAGCGCTGCCTGAAAGCAGGAGACAGTAGAACAGGGCGAGCAGGGGCAGGATTTTCAGGGGGGGCAGTCTGGACATTGGGTTCTCCTTGGAAGATTATATTCTGTGCCGCCAAAGGCGGGAAAGTCGCGGAAAAAATAGTGACTGACAGAGGAAAAGGCAAGCCAGCAGGATGCCGAGGCGCGAGGCACGGTCCCGGTGGCTGTTGTGCAGATGGAGTGCGCTGACCCGTACCCGTTCGGGGCTGATAAAGACCCCCTTGATGGAGACGCGGCCGGATTCCCCCGGCAGCTTTCCTTCAAGGTGCAGTTTCTCGCCGGAGAAAATCTGCAGGGTCTGTGTTGCCGCGTCGTAGCGGCCGCGGTCATAGGAAATTGCTTTGCCGGGGCGCTCTGCCTTGAGACGCACGGTGTGCAGATTCCAGGTGTCGGCCCGGTCCATTTCCCCGTAAAAGAGCGGCGGAGTAAACAGGTAAAGTGCGGCAAAGAGCAGGGCGAACAGCGCCTTCTTCCCACGGGGTAGTTGCAGCGGTGGTGACTGGCGCAGGGCAGCACAGCTTTTTCCCCACAGGGCCGTCAGCAGAATCAGACCGCAGGTGGTGACCACAGCGGTGAGATAGTTGTCCGTGCTGATCAGATTGAGGCTGAAAAGGTGCCAGTCGAAGGGGGCGAGGATATTGACGCCGTTGCCCCATTTATCCTGCAGGGAGTCGAGGAGCAGGTGGAAAAGGCAGTTGCCGCCAAGCAGGGCAAAGACCACTCCGCTGTGCCGGGTAAAGAGACTGAGTGTCGCCGAGATCAGCAGACAGTACGCAAAGCTCGCCTGGGCTGTGGCGTAAAAACGCAGGGCAAAAGGCTCAAAGAGATGAGTGGGCAGGAGCAGGTGAAGCATGATCCACGGTACATCGGGCAGGATGCAGCCGAGAAGAATCCATGGCAGATATTCCGGCCTCTGCCGGGCTGGCGGGGCCTGCAGTGCGATGTGACATAAGGTATTCGGCATGGTGCCACTATAACCTACTACTGAAAATATAGAAATAATGTCCCTTACTCTCACCGTCGGCAATGACTGCCTCCTTCAGGGCTTCAGCAGTGAACTGGAGAAGGAGTTGAAAGAACGACTCACCATCGATAATCCTCAGTATACCAACGCTAAAAAATATGGTCGCTGGGTCGGTAAAAAGCTGCAGCCGAAACTCAAATACTACCAGCCCGCGCCGGGGGGAGTGCGTTTTCCCCGGGGGTTCGCCAACCGGTCGGTGGTGCTTTGCCGCGAGATGGAGGGGCAGGATCCGGAGATTATTGATAAACGGCGGCTGCTGGAGGAGGTTGATTTTCACTTCATCGGCAAATTACGCCCCTATCAGCAGGTGGCGGTGAAGAAGGCGGCACAGAGATCTTTCGGGGTGATTGAGGCCGGAACCGGCAGCGGCAAGACGGTCATAGCGCTGGCGATTATTGCCTGTCGCCGTCAGCCGACCCTTGTTCTTGTCCATACCCGTGAGCTCCTGTACCAGTGGCAGCAGCGTGCCCTCGAGTTTCTCGGGGTGGAGACCGGCCTTGTGGGAGACGGGAACTTTGAGCTTAAGCCGCTGACCATCGCCATCGTCAACACCGCCCGCAAACGGGTGGCGGAACTGGTCCCGCAGTTCGGTCAGTTGATTGTCGATGAGTGTCACCGGGTCCCCGCCAGCCTCTTCACCGACGTGGTGTCGGTTTTTGACAGCCACTTTCTGCTTGGTCTTTCCGCCACCGCCTTCCGCAGTGAGGGGGAGATGACCCGGTTGATTTACTGGTTTCTCGGTGATCGTATCCACGAGGTGCTGCAGGAGGAGCTGGTGGCAGTGGGGGCAATTCTCGCGCCGGAGGTGATCCGTCGCAGCACCCCGTTTAGCTTTCGTTATACCGGAGATTATCAGGCGCTGATCAAGGCGCTGGTGGTGCACCAGGGTCGCAATATCATGATCCTCAATGATATCTTAAAGATTCTCCGCGAACCGGACAGCGGTACCATCCTCGTGGTCTCCGACCGGCTGAACCACTGTGAATTTTTTGAGCGCAAGCTTCGCGAGGCGGGGGCAAATGTGGCCCTCCTTTCCGGTCGACTGCCCACCGAGGCACGGGCGGCGGTGGTGGACGCGGTGCGAGGGGGAGAGGTGCGTGTCCTGGTCGCCACCCTGCAACTCATCGGCGAGGGCTTTGACTGCCCGGATCTCTCCACTCTCTTTCTCTGCACACCCATCCGCTTCGAGGGGCGGCTGCTGCAGGTGATTGGCCGGGTGATGCGTCCGGCACAAGGCAAGCGGGCGCGGGTTTTTGATTATGTGGATGAAAATATTCCAACTCTGATGCGCTCCGGCCAGGCCCGGGCGCTGGTTCTCTCTCGTCTTTAAAAGGAGAAAAAAAAGGAGACGGGAGAAAGGAGAAGGGAGAAGGGAAAAAGCAAAAGACGGAACGGCGAAAGACTTTTTGCCAACGAATAACAGCTCGAATAAGGCGAATAAAGGCAAAAGACAAAGAATTTTACCGCGAAGAACGCGAAGGACGCGAAGGACGCGAAGAGTAAAGACAGACCAACAACAGCAATTCCCTGTTGAGTTTAAAAAATCTTTGTTCTCAAATGCTTTTGCCTTTTTCCGTGTTTTCCGTGGTAAAAAACTGTCTTTTGCCCTATTCGCCTTATTCGAGCTTTCCTTTGGCAAAAAAAATCTGTTGTCCTGTCTTTTGCCTTTCCCGTCCTTTTAGCTTTTCTTCGTGTTCCTTCGCGTCCTTCGCGATAAAAATTGTCTTTTGCCCTATTCGTATTATTCGAGCTTTTATTCGTTGGCAAAAAAATCTGTTGTCCTGTCTTTTGCTTTTCCCGTCCTTTTAGCTTTTCTTCGCGTTCCTTCGCGTCCTTCGCGGTAAAAAATCGTTTTTCCGCTTTCCCCCCTCTCCATGAACAAAAAAACATGAACAATATCATGAAGATACTCAAAAATAACTCCCCCCTGCGCCGCGCATTCCGGCCCAGTTTCAAAGTTTTACAACTATCTCGAAGGTTGTTTCTCCCGGCTTGTGCTTGCTCATTTCGGTGAAAAGGTTTATGCTACGTAATTTTTATCAGCACAGCCGCATTAACGGTCTGTGCTGTTTCTCTTTTCTTCCTGCCTGCAATCGTACGCTTAAGTGCAAAACAACGGACAAAAAATGGACCAAAGCAAAATTCGCAACGTAGCAATTATTGCTCACGTTGACCATGGCAAAACTACCCTCGTCGATCAACTCTTCAAACAATCCGGTATGTTCCGAGACAATGAAGCGGTGGCTGAGCGTCTCATGGACTCCATGGATCTTGAGAAGGAGCGCGGGATCACGATTACCTCGAAAAATGGTTCCTATAAATATAAAGACTATTTAATAAATATTATTGATACCCCGGGCCATGCTGACTTTGGCGGTCAGGTGGAGCGGGTTCTGCGCATGGCTGATGGCGCACTGCTGCTGGTTGATGCCCAGGAAGGACCGATGCCCCAGACCTATTTCGTCTTGAAAAAGGCCCTGGCCAATCACCTGCCGGTCATTGTGGTAATCAATAAAATCGATAAACCCGCCGCCCGCTGTGACTGGGTTGTGGACCAGGTTTTCGATCTCTTCGTTAAACTCGACGCCCCGGACGAGATTCTTGACTTCCCCATTGTTTATGCCTCGGCGAAAAACGGCTATTCGCTGTTTGACCCCACTGATGAAGTTGTGAACGGCGGAGACATGGAGGCGATTTCCTCTATGATCGTTGATCATATTCCGGCACCGGTTGGAGATCCGAACAAGTCTCTGCAGATGCAGGTCAATACCATTGACTACTCTCCCTACCTTGGACGTCTCGGCATTGGCAAGGTGGTCAACGGTACCATGAAGATCAACCAGCCGATCGCGGTCTGCCGTCGCGACGGTTCCATTGAGCCGGTGCGTATCACCAAGCTCTATCGCTTCGAATCTGACCAGAAGGTGGCTATTGAAGAGGCACATGTCGGGGAGATTGTTGCTGTGGCCGGGCTGGACGATGTTACCGTTGGTGTCACTTTCACCAATACTGACAATCCGACGCCGCTGCCGCTGGTTGACATCGATCCACCGACCATCTCCATGAACTTCGTGCCCAACGATTCACCGTTTGCCGGTAAAGAGGGCAAGTTTGTTACCTCCCGTCATATCGGGGATCGCCTTGACCGGGAGATTCTCGCTGACGTGGCTCTGCAGGTTGAGCCCCTCACCGACTGTGTTGGGTTCCGGGTAAGTGGTCGCGGCGAGCTGCATCTCTCCATCTTGATTGAGAAGATGCGGCGCGAAGGATATGAATTTCAGGTCACCCGGCCTCAGGTTATCATGCACGAAGAGAACGGGAAGCAACTCGAACCGTATGAGCGCCTGACTGTTGATGTGGACGAACTGTATCAGGGTGCGGTTATTGAGAAACTCGGTCGTCTGAAAGGACAGATGGAGGAGATGTCGAGCAGCAACGGCATGGCCCGTCTGGTCTTCGTTATCCCCACCCGTGGCCTGCTCGGATACCGCTCACAGTTCATGACGGATACCAAGGGTATGGGCATGATGTCCTATATCTTCGAGGAGTATGGTCCCCATGCCGGGGATATCGTCAACCGGGTGAACGGGGTGCTGATCGTCAAGGAACCCTGTACCTCAGTGGCCTATGCGCTCTTTAACCTGCAGAGTCGCGGTAAACTCTTTATCCTCCCCGGGGCACCACTCTATGCCGGACAGATTATTGGCGAACATGCCCGTTCCACGGATCTTGTCGTCAACCCGGCTAAAGGGAAAAAACTCACGAACATGCGGGCTTCCGGAACAGATGAAGCGGTTATCCTGACTCCGCCGGAAGAGATGTCCCTTGAGGACTGCATCGCCTATATCAACGACGATGAACTGGTTGAAGTAACACCTCTGTCTATCCGACTGCGCAAGCGTGCTGGCGGAAAGATTTAAGGGAGAAAAAGAAGGGAGACGGGAGAAGGGAGACAGGAGACAGGAGACGGGAAAAAGCAGGGTACCCTTATGATGTTCGTTGTGGGATGAGACGCCTGTTGTGCTAAAGCGTTTCTTGTAAAAGACGGAACGACAAAAGATTTTTTTGCCAAAGGAAAGCTCGAATAATACGAAAAAGGCTTTTTATAGAGAGAAGCTTTCGTGTGTTTAGCGTGTTTCGCTGGCTACCCGGTCTATGTCTTTCCGGCTTTTGCTTTTTCCCTTCTCCTGTCTCCCGTCTCCTGCCTCCCTTCTTTTGTCTCCCTTTATTCAAAGTTCCCAAGAGAATAACATGGAAAAAATACTAAGTATTGTACTGGCGGTGGCCGCAGCCTTCGCCTGTGGCATATTCTTAAAGAAGAAGTTTGCCAGCTGCACACCATGAATGATAATGTACGGCTCCGCAGGTGCGGGGATTCTGGTCCTCTGGCTGATGTATAAATTTTTTGGCAGCAGTCAGTAATATCATTAGTGAAAAATCAGCACGGCAGTGGTTCCGGCAATGGTGTGGCCTTTTGTAGAGACAAGGCATGCCTTGTCTAACAACATTGGCCTTGACGGCCACGGCGGAATTGACGGAATTGGTAATTATCGCGGATGCAAGGGGTAGATTGCATTACCCTGGTGGGAAATCGGTACGGCAGCGGTTCCGATAATGTTGTGGCCTTTTGTAGAGACAAGGTATGCCACAAGGTATGCCTTGTCTACACGCTGACGGTAGCCATACGGTAACAGCACCACCGTAACGGAATACGAAATTACCACCACAGAATAAAAACAGCGAGATTGCATCACCCCCGGTGAAAAATCAGCACGGCAGTGGTTCCGGCAATGGTTTTTTGTAGAGACAAGGCATGCCTTGTCTAACAACATTGGCCCTGGCAGCCACGACAGAATTGACGGAATTGGTAATTATCGCGGATGCAAGGGGTGGATTGCATTACCCTGGTGAAAAATCAGCACGACGGTGGTTTCAGCAATGTTGTGCTTGTAGACAAGGCATGCCTTGTCTCTACGGTGGTGTGGCAACTGTCGCGATAATCATCACCGGAAACCCGCGAAATAATACAACGCCATGTTTTCACCACAGGATAACAACAGCGAGATTGCATCACCCTGGTGAAAAATCGGCACGGCGGTGGTTCCGGTAATGTTGTGCTTGTAGACAAGGCATGCCTTGTCTCTACGGTGGTGCGGCGACTGTCGCGGCAATGTGCCGGGATTATCATCATAATCCCGCCCAAAATCCCGGGTTGCCACTTTTTCAACGCGGCATGTATTCTGGAAGGGGGATGTCTTTGTAGAGACGCCCAATTTGGGCGTCTTCAGCACAACAGGCCTCTCATTCCACAACAAACATCATCAAAATATCCCTCATGTTCTGTTCCCCTGTTTCCCCCGTCCTTCCCGCTTTAATCAAATAAAATCTTTGTTCTCAAATGCTTTCTGATTTTCTTCGTGTCCTTCGCAGTAAAAAAATGTCTTTTGCCCTATTCGTATTATTCGAGCTGTTATTCGTTGGCAAAAAAATCTGTTGTCCCGTCTTGTGCCTTTCCCTGTCCTTCCCGCCTTCCTTCGCGTCCTTCGCGGTAAAAAATGTCTTTCGCTTTTCCCTTTCTCCCGTCTCCCGTCTCCTTTCTTCTACTTTCTAAACTGAAAATAATCCGTGAGAATCCGCCGGTGGTCAAAAGGGATCTCCTCCGGCAATGTGTCCTCGGTGAAAAAATCCAGATCAACGGCGTCATCAGCCGCGACTGGAATTCCCTCGGCGGTTGCGATGAAGACCGTGGTGACGGTGTGCATGCGCGGATCTCGATCGGGGGCGGAGTAAGTATGGAACTGCTGCAGACTGGTCAGTGTGACACTGCACTCTTCTTTCGCCTCCCGAGCGGCGGCCGTCTCAAAACTCTCCCCATAATCAACAAAACCGCCGGGAATAGCCCAGCCAAAGGGCGGATTCTTCCGCTTGACGAGGATAATCTTCCCCTCTCTCTCAATGATGATATCCACAGTGGGAATGGGATTGCGGTAGACGGTTATTTCGTGATTGCAGTACGGGCATTTCATGGTTGTTCCTCCTTTATGACATGGTAAAAAAACATTTTTGTAACCACGAATGGACACGAATTTTCACTAATATCAACTACATTTTTTACCGCGAAGAAAAGTAAAAGCGAAAAGACTTTTTGCCAACGAATAACTGCTCGAATAAGGCGAATAAGGGCAAAAAGCATTTGAAAACAAATATTTTTTAATTTAAAACGGGAAAGGCGAAAAGCGGTAAGGCAATTTTGGCGATTACGAATACCAGGGGATAAACAGGAGGTAAAATTGCTCTCATTGTAGAAATATCCCTTGTGCTGGAGACGCCCAAATTGGTCGTCTCTACAAAAACCTCCCGCCTCCTGTCTCCTTTCTCCCGTCTCCTGTCTCCCTTTCTTTTAACCCGTCTCCCTTTATTCCCCCCAACGTATCAAACGGTTAATCTCCTTCCAATCCTTCACCATCTTGAGGTTATGCCGGCCGTGATTCCACGGGCGGTCAAAGACGATGGAATCGATACCTTCTCCAGCAAGAGTTTCACAGGTCTCGGCACGGTCATCAACGAAGTAGCGGAGATCGAACTCGTGAATATGACGCAGTTTATCGTCATGGCTGCCGGAACCGATCAGGCGGAAGGCATCAATATCCACCGAGGCGGGCAGGTTATTTTCCAGCCAGGTACCTACGGAGCCAGTTTTCTGACGGGCGGTAATAATGGTGGGGTGGCTCTGCTGCGCCAGTTTTGTCAGGATCTCTACTGCTCCGCTGACCGGAGGCACGCGGCTTGAGTCGTGTTCAAGGCTGGAAAAAATATCCATCACCAGCTCCGAGGGGATGTTGAGGCATTGGGTGATGTCAAATTTGTAGATATCCTCCAGGGAGTAGCCGCAATAATTGTACTCTTCGCAGACAATTTTCAGGAAGGTTCCAGCTGTATCGGCAATAACGCAGTCGAAGTCAAAACCGATTTCGAGGGGCGATATTGAGGGGGGCATTTTCATCTTGTGTCCATATTGAGGGAGGATTTTAAAAAAGGGAGACGGGAGACGGGAGACGGGAGAAGGGAGACGGGAAAAAGCAAAAGACGGAACGACAACAGATTTTTTGCCAACGAATAACAGCTCGAATAAGGCGAATAAAGACATTTTAGACAAAAGCATAACTTCTTAAAAAGCTATGAAAAAGACAAAGAATTTTACCGCGAAGAACGCGAAGGACGCGAAGAGTAAAGACAGACCAACAACAGCAATTCCCTGTTGAGTTTAAAAAATCTTTTTCTTAAAGGTTTTTGCCTTTTTCCGTGTTTTCCGTGTTTTCCGTGGTAAAAAATTGTCTTTTGCCCTATTCGTATTATTCGAGCTGTTATTCGTTGGCAAAAAAATCTGTTGTCCTGTCTTTTGCCTTTCCCTGTCCTTCCCGTTTTAATTCAAAAAATCTTTGTTTTTAAATGCTTTTGCGTTCCTTCGCGGTCTTAGCGTTCTTCGCGGTAAAAAATTGTCTTCCCGTCTTTTGCTTTCCACAGATTTTCGGGTATGATAGACCATTTTGGCAGAGGCAAAAACTTCTTTTTATACTAATTTTTTACACTAATAAAGGTACTGTTATGGAAAAATCGAAAAATCCTGAGCGTGGTCTCCTTGAAACTGAAAACGCCAGCGGTGTCGCACTGTTGCCCCTGGTACTCTTCCTTCTTTTATTTCTCGGCACCGGGATATGGCTCACACGAAGCGGCATCGATATGGCCTTCTACCAGCTTTCGGCCGCTGTAGCAATACTCCCCGCGATCATCATCTCCATCTTTCTCGGCAAAGACACCCTCAATAAAAAGATATCCGTTTTTCTCGGCGGAGTGGGGAATATCAATATAATCACGATGTGCATGATTTACCTCCTCGCCGGTGCGTTCGCCTCGGTGGCAAAATCGATCGGCGGAGTAGACGCCACAGTGAACATGGGGCTTGCCTTCATCCCTCCCTCCTATATCCTGCCGGGACTGTTCATCATTACCGCCTTTGTGGCCACCGCCATGGGGACCTCCATGGGCACCATCGCCGCTATTGCTCCCATTGCTGCAGGAATAGCCGAACAGACAGGAATGTCTACCCCGATGCTGATGGGCACCGTCCTCGGCGGGGCGATGTTCGGAGACAACCTGTCGATGATCTCTGATACCACCATTGCCGCCACCCGCACCCAGGGGTGTGAATTAAGCGACAAGTTCCGTATGAACCTGCTCATTGCCGCACCAGCGGCACTGGTGACGATCGGACTGCTCCTTGCCTTTGGCGGCGGCGCACCCGATCCACAGGCCGGAGACTGGGAGTTTCTGCGGATTATCCCCTATCTTCTCATCCTCGGAATGGCTATTGCCGGAGTGAATGTTTTTGTCGTGCTGACTGTGGGGATTCTGCTCTGTGGCGGGGTGGGTTTCATTTGCCTTGATGGATATTCCCTGCTGATATATTCCAGCGATATCTATAGAGGCTTCACCAACATGCAGGAGATCTTTATCCTGTCGATGATGATTGGTGGTCTTGGCGAGCTGATCCGGTCTCAGGGCGGTCTGCAGTGGATGCTTGAGAAGGTAAATGCTCTCTCCAAAAAGCTGGCCCGTGGAAATCGTCGGCTTGGAGGTGAATTTGGTATCTCCGGGCTGGTTGCCCTGGCGAATGTCTGTACCGCCAACAATACCGTGGCTATCATTATCAGCAGCAGGCTGGCCCGTGAAATTGCCACAGAGAGTGGCGTTGACCCGAAGCGGTCCGCCAGTCTTCTCGATATCTTCTCCTGTATTGTCCAGGGTCTTGTCCCTTATGCGGCACAGGTTTTACTGGCGGGGTCAATTGCAGGAATTTCACCCGTAGAGGTGTCACTCAACAACTGGTATTGTGTTGTTCTCCTCTTCGTTTCTGTAGGCGCCGTGTTTGCCGGCTGGCCAAAGGGAAATTGGAGAAAGGAGAGGGGATAAGGGAGAAAGGAGAAAGGAGAAAGGAGACGGGAGACGGGAGAAAGGCAAAAAAATGAAAGAATTAGAGCCCTGAAAGAAGCTTGTTGTAAGACAAGGCATGCCTTGTCTTACAACATAGTCCCCGCCAGCCACAGCGAAATTGACGGAATTGATAATTATCGCGGATACAGGGCAGGGTTGGGGTTGCAACACCCCTGATGAAAAATCAGCACAACGGTGATTCCGCCAATGACGTAGTCTTTTGTAGAGACAAGGTATGCCTTGTCTAACAACATCGCCCTTGCCAGCCACAGCGAAATTGACGGAATCGATAATTATCGCGAATACAGGACAGGGTTGCGGTCGCACCACCCTGATAAAAAATCAGCACAACGGTAATTCCCGCAATGATGTGGTCCTTTGTAGAGACAAGGTATGCCTTGTCTAACAACATAGCCCCCGCCAGCCACAGAGAAATTAACGGAATTGATGATTATCGCGAATACGGGGCAGGGTTGCGGTTGCACCACCCTGATAAAAAATCAGCACAACGATGATTCCCGCAATGACGTAGTCTTTTGTAGAGACAAGGTATGCCTTGTCTAACAACATCGCCCTTGGCGGCTACAGCGAAATTGACGGAATTGATAATTATCGCGAATACGGGGCAGGGTTGCGGTCGCACCACCCCTGATGAAAAATCAACACAACGGTGATTCCGCCAATGTTGTGCTGTAGACAAGGCATACCTTGTCTCTACGGGTGGTGCGACAACCGTAGCGATAACCATTCCCGGAAAACCGCAAAATAATGCAACGCCATGTTTTATCACCACGGGGGAACAACCGCGCGGTCGCACCACCCCTGATAAAAAATCAGCACAACGGTAATTCCGCCAATGTTGTGCTGTAGACAAGGCATGCCTTGTCTCTACGGTGGTGCGACAACCGTAGCGACAATAACAACCGTAATTACAATACCAACTGTTATAATCTCGCCCAAAATCCCAGATCCCCATTTTTTCAACGCGGCATATATTGAAGGATGTCTTTGTAGAGACGCCCAATTTGGGCGTCTCCAGCACAACAGGCGTCTCACACCACAACGAACGCCATCAAGATACCCCTCAAATTTCGTCACCCGTCCTTCCCGTCCTTCCCGCTTCAATTAAAAAAAATCTTTGTCCTTAAATCTTTTCTGCCTTTATTCGCCCTATTCGAGTCTTTATTCGTTGGCAAAAAAATCTGTTGTCCTGTCTTGTGCTTTTCCCTGTCCTTCCCGCCTTCCTTCGTGTTCTTCGCGTCCTTCGCGGTAAAAATTACCTTACCGCTTTTCGCCGTTCCCTTTCTCCCGTCTCCCGTCTCCTGTCTCCTTTTATTCAACCGGTGTCACACTGGCATTCTCAACAATCGCATCATATCTATAACCAGCACCAAAATCCTTATCAGCAGCAAGAACACCCTCAACAACAACCTCCATACCGGTTGTTACGGTATCAGCAGTGGTGACAACAAGGTCATGATGGTTCTTCATGACATCACCCGTTCCATCCTGAATATGAACCCAGTTCCGTCCCATGATCTGGGGACTTACCTTCCTCACGATGCCGCGAACAACAACATCCTTGCCATCCAGCTTTGCCGCGTTCGTAAAAATATCCCCAACGGTGCTGGCATTACTGCCCGTCGCTTTTTGCACACTGAGTCTCTCAAAGGGGACAATTGCTGCAACGCTGCCGCCTGAGGTGGTTGCGGTCATTACTACCGGGGTGGTGGCAGGAGCTGGTGCCTTGTTCTCAGCCTCTACGGCTGCCTCAAAGGAACTGGCCGCT
Source organism: Desulforhopalus vacuolatus (assembly GCF_016918505.1). Classification (GTDB taxonomy): domain Bacteria; phylum Desulfobacterota; class Desulfobulbia; order Desulfobulbales; family Desulfocapsaceae; genus Desulforhopalus; species Desulforhopalus vacuolatus. Next base: position 14,050 of record NZ_JAFFPZ010000031.1, on the reverse strand, counting down.
GCAGGGGCTTTTGTTGCCTCAGCACTCTTATGAAAGGTTCCCTGGGGGGACGTGGCGGCATCACTGACAATCCCGGCGCTGAAGATGACCTCATCAAAGGTTCGGTTCAGGGTATTGCTCTTGAAATTCTTCATGACCATTCCCTCGTGGAATTTCACCTCAGAACCTTTTTCCACGACACTTTCAGGGATGGCAACCCATTCCGTGCGGCCGTCCTTTTCGGCGACATTCATGTAGGTGTATCCGCCGGAGTTCATCGTCTCAAGCACTGTCCCGGTAACGACTGCATTACTGCCGCCAGCGTTCCCGGCATCGGGCATGGCCAACGCATTCAGAGGCTGGAGAGAGAGGGCGAACAGGGCTGCAGCACAGAAAAAAGTCCGTTTTTTCATGATAATATCCTGAGTGTAAAGGGTGCATGAGCAGGAGGTAAACGCAGAAAATGCGTGATCCCGTGATGTCTTACATCTCCCGCAATATATCGGGGAAACATCCATGAAAAATAAGAAGAGGACGCAGAGAGGTCAAGCTTGAAGGCGTATTCAAATGTGCAGCGAAGAGATGGGGGAGCGGTAATGGTCGCCATTTCAGTTACGATTGCCATCGCCGTTGCGGTTGTCGCTTTCGTAGAGACAAGGCATGCCTTGTCTACACAAAAGCCGCTTGTATTCCGTGCATATTCAAGGTTTCCATCTTAAGATAATTTCAAAGAACGCGAAGGAAGGCAAAAACCTTTGAGAACAAATATTTTTTGAATTAAACAGGGAATTGCTGTTGTATCTTTATGCTTTGCGCTCTTCGTGTCCTTCGCGGTGAAATTCTTTGTCTTTATTCGCATGTTTCGAGCCTTTATTCGTTGGCAAAAAGTCTTTTCGCTGTTCTGTTTTTTATACCAATTACATTTTTTACTGATCGGAGAACACGACTGCGTGGACATCTTTTTTAGCGATTACGAATGAGTAATAATTCGTGTTTATTCGTGTCCATTCGTGGTTCCTTTTGTTTCTGCCTTTCTTCGCGTTCTTCGCGTTCTTCGCGTTCTTCGCGGTAAAAAAGCAGTTGTCCCTCCCTTTCTCTTCGCGGTGAAAAAAATGAATTCAACTCCTGCCACCGAAAAAACAGAAACACCAGCCTGGGAATATGTCTCCGTTGCCAGCTATAAACCACCGAGCGCACCAGTTACCTACAGTGCCAGAAAACGCTATGCATCTCTTCGCGGCCTGTTTCAGCGGGACAGGTCGGAGACGGATCTGCCCCTGATAACTGCAGAGAACTTGCTGTCACTGCCGCATTTTCAACTGGATCGTCTTGCCCCGGTTCCTGACTGGCAGAGTTCCGCAGAGACGCTGAGAAGTGAACTTAACGAGTGGCTGCATCAGGAAAATCCTCTTCCACCGGTACTTGTCATCGCCGGGCCACCTCACAGCGGGAATATCGAGACTCTGAAGGCGTGGGCGGAGATGTACTCCTGGCGGACTTTAGCGGGACCTTCTCCAGAACAGATCCTTGCCGGAGATACCAGCTGGCTCTCTGCTCAGAGTGAGGGGGATGGCCCATGGGTCCTCCCAAATCTGGAAAACCTGTATCTCCGGCATGTGGATGGCTTAAAACTGATACGCCACTTTCTTGATCTTGCCTGCGCAGGGAAAATTGGTCGAGGGATCATTGGTTGTGACAGCTGGGCCTGGGCTTTTCTCTCTCACCTGTGGCATGGTCGAACACCTGCCACGCTGACCCTTCAGGCCTTTGATGAATCCCGGCTGACAGCACACTTTCAGCCATCCAGCGATGTATCTCAGAGCAATCCCTTTCTTTTTCGTTTATCTGATAACGGGTATTACGTTCTCTCTCCACCAGTAGAAAACGAAAAAACATCCAGGCAGAGTAATTTTCTGCACATACTGGCGGCGCACAGCCGAGGTATTTTGGGTGTTTCCCGGGCCATCTGGCGAGCCAGTATGCAGACTGAACCAGATGAAAAAATGTCAGAAAAGGATGAGAACAAAGAGGGCGATATCCCTCACCAGACTGTCTGGATTATCCCCTGGAACCAGCTCAAGCTTCCCGTACTTCCCGCCAGCGCTGGTCGTGATGTGGCTTTTGTCCTGCACACACTGCTCCTTCATAACGGTTTGCCTCTTGATATCCTCAAGCTGCTGCTCTCGCCAGACCAGGTACTGGAGAATATCTACTGGCTGGAAGAGGAGGGGCTGGTGGAGCAAAATGACAGCGTCTGGCAGGTTACCGCTCAGGGATATCCGGCTGCACGCCAGTTTCTTGAGAGTAACGGGTATCTGGTTGATCAATTTTAGGGGAAAAAGGGAGACAGGAGACGGGAGACAGGAGACGGGAAAAAGCAAAGGCGGGAGACGGGAGGTCTTTGTAGAGACGACCAATTTGGGCGTCTCCAGCACAACCGATATTTCTACAATGAGATCAATTTTACATCCTGTTTATCCATTTGTAATCGCCCAAATTGCCTTACCGCTTTTCGCCTTTCCCGTCCTTCCCGTTTTAAATTTAAAAATCTTTGTTCTCAAATGCTTTTTGCCTTTATTCGCCTTATTCGAGCAGTTATTCGTTGGCAAAAAGTCTTTTCGCTTTTACCTGCCTTAGCATTATTCGTGGTAAAAAATGTAGTTGATATTAGTGAAAATTAGTGTCCATTCGTGGTTACAAACCCCGTCCTTCCCGTTTTAGTTTCAATGAATTCTTTGTTCTCAAATGCTTTTTTGCCTTTCTTCGCGTTCCTTAGCGTCCTTCGCGGTAAAAATTGTCTTACCGCTTTTACCTTCCTTAGCATTATTCGCAGTAAAAAATGTAATTAGGAGAAAACATGAACAGTCTGACTGAAAATTCCGAGTTACTGCAAGCCCTGCGCGATGTGAATTTCCTTCAGGTCGGCCTGATTGCATGCAGCGCCTGGCTGTTGATCAGCCTCAGTTCCAGGTTCCTGGCCTGGGTGGCCAACAGGGTCTCCGGCCGTTTTCGTTTCTATGTCCTCTCTTCAATACCAGTGCTGCGACTGATTATTATCATGATGGCACTGGTGTTGACCATCACCTCGGTGATTGAGCCAACCATTGAAAATTTAATGGTTCTCTTCGGGGTCTTTGGGCTTGGTCTGGGGTTTGCCTTCAAAGACTATGCGAGTAGTCTGATTGCCGGGGTCGTCACCCTTTACGAAGCTCCTTATCGTCCTGGCGACTGGATTGAAATCAACGGGGCATACGGGGAAGTAAAGGCTATCAACATGCGGAGCGCAGAGATTGTCACCCCTGATGATACGGTTGTCATTATTCCCCATCTGAAAATGTGGGACCAGCAAATTTTTAATGGGAATGACGGGAGCCAGAACCTGCAATGCATTGCCGATTTCTATCTTCACCCTCGCCACGATGCAATACAGATGAAGAAAATTCTTTTTGATGTGGCGTTGACAAGCGCTTTTTTACAGATCAAAAAACCCGTAAACGTCATTATCTCGGAAAAACCATGGGGAACCCATTACCGCCTCAAGGCCTACCCGATTGAACCCCGCCAACAGTTCAATTTTGTGACCGATTTGACCATCCGTGGCAAAGCGGCTTTAAATCGCCTCGGGGTAGAATATGCTGCAATCCCTCCTCTCCCGAGAGATGATTTTTAAAGGGAATGCTGGATTCAAAGGCAGGGGAGGGAAAGAGGGAGAAAGGAGACGGGAGACGGGAGACAGGAAAAAGCAAAGGCGGGAGGCGGGAGGCAGGAGACGGGAAAAAGCAAAGACGGGAGACGGGAGAAAGGAGACAGGAGGCAGGAGGTCTTTGTAGAGACGACCAATTTGGGCGTCTCCAGCACAACCGATATCTTTACAATGAGATCAATTTTACATCCTGTTTATCCATTCGTAATTGCCAAAAAAAATCTGTCGTACCGGCTTTTACCTTTCCCATCCCGCTTTAGTTTCAATCAACTCTTTATTCTCAAATGCTTTTTGCCTTCCTTCGCCTTTCTTAGCGTCCTTCGCGGTAAAAAACCGTCTTACCGCTTTTCGCTTTTCCCTGTCTCCCTTCTCCCGTCTCCCAGCCTTTAGCCTTTCCCGCCCTTGCTTTTTCCCTTCTCCTGTCTCCCGTCTCCCGTCTCCTCATTCCCAACATACCAGGCCATAGCCTCTTCCAAACCCTCCCCAATCCGAAAAGCCGGAGCATATCCAAGCAAAGTCTTGGCCTTAGAAATATCAGCCAAAGAATGGCGCACGTCACCAGCACGAAAATCGCGATAATTAGGTGTGGCATCAACCAGATGAGGAAACTGCACCGCCAGATTCACACGCAAAGCTTCATACAACTGGTTAAGTGTAGTGCGATCACCGACAGCAACATTATACACCTGATTGACTGCTTCCGGATTTTCCGAGGTAGCGGCCAACACGTTCATCTGTGCGGTGTTGTCAATATAGCAAAAGTCACGACTGGTTTCGCCATCACCGTTGATATAGACCGGTTCGTCTTTGATGAGCGAGGATATCCATTTGGGGATCACGGCAGCATAAGCACCATCGGGATCCTGGCGACGACCGAAAATATTGAAATAGCGCAGGCCGATAGTTTTGAAACCGTAGGTGCGGGCAAAGACGTCGGCGTAGAGTTCATTCACCAGCTTGGTAACAGCATACGGTGAAAGTGGCTTGCCAATCTTGTCTTCCACCTTGGGCAGATCGGGGTGATCACCATAGGTGGAGCTGCTTGCGGCATAGACGAAGCGCTTGACCTTCGCATCACGGGCCGCGACCAGCATGTTGAGAAAGCCAGCGATGTTGTTGGTGTTGGTGGTAATCGGGTCTTCGATACTGCGCGGCACAGGCCGAGCGCGGCCTCGTGGAGAACGTAATCGACTGCACTGCTTCCCCCTTGAGAGGAATTTACCGCACGGCGACAGTCTTCCAGATTGCAGATATCTCCCTCGATAAACTGAAATCCAGCCCATTGCTCTGCAGATACAAGTGTCTGTACTTCGTCAAGATTATGCTGATATCCTGTGGCAAAATTATCAAGACCAGTCACCCGCTGATTAAGCTTGAGCAGAGTCTCAAGCAGATTACTGCCGATAAATCCAGCCACTCCGGTGATGAGCCATGTCCTCGGCTTGGCTCGCAGTTCTTCCTGTACTTCCTGATAACGTGTCATCTCTTATCCTCAAATGTTTTTGCCTTTCTTCGTGTCCTTCGCGGTAAAAGATGTAATTGATATTCGTAATCGCCCAAAATTGCCTTACCGCTTTTCGCCTTTCCCGTCCTTCCCGCTTTAAATTAAAAATTCTTTGTTCTCAAATGCTTTTTGCCCTTATTCGCCTTATTCGAGCAGTTATTCGTTGGCAAAAAGTCTTTTCGCTTTTACCTGCCTTAGCATTCTTCGCGGTAAAAAATGTAGTTAATATTAGTGAAAATTAGTGTCCATTCGTGGTTACAAACCCGTTCTTCCCGCTTTGGTTTCAATTTATTCTTAAATGCTTTTTGCCTTTCTTCGTGTTCTTTAGCGTTCTTCGCGGTAAAAAATTGCCTTACCGCTTTTCGCTTTCTCCCGTCTCCCAGCCTTTTTCCCTTTCCAAAACACAATCGCAATCCCGTACATCATATTCCGGCACAATCTCATGCAGCAGCGTCTTGATCTTTTTCACGTCATAGTCTTTGGCGATTTCAACAAGCCGAGCAAGCTGCATTTCCAGCTGTTCCCTGAAGCCCGGGGAAAGTACCCCGGCTGCCTCAGACTCGGGACGCAAAACCATAATGCTGTCATGAGTTGTGGAGACCACACCTTCGCCGTGGGTAATGAGCTCTTCATAAAGCTTTTCCCCTGGACGGACACCGGAGTATTCGATGCGGATATCCTTATCAGGCTCCTTGCCTGAAAGACGGATGAGATCCTTTGCCATCTCCGCGATCTTCACAGGAGTACCCATTTTTAAAATGAATATCTCTCCCCCCGTGCCCATGGTTCCCGCCTGCAGGATGAGCTGGCAGGCCTCAGGGATGGTCATGAAATATCGGGTCATTTCCGGATGGGTGACCGTGACCGGACCGCCATTACGGATCTGCTCCTTAAACAGTGGAATGACCGAACCCGACGAGCCAATCACATTACCGAAACGCACGGCCATGAAGCGGGTTGTGCTCTGGGGCTGGGACTGCAGGGTCAGCTCGACGATACGTTTGGTGGTTCCCATCACATTGGTAGGACGCACCGCCTTATCCGTGGAAATGAGGACAAATTGTTCCACCCCGTATTCAGCGGCCACATCCATGAGCACCTGCGAAGCCCAGACATTATTGAACACGCCTTCCCAGGGGTTGCATTCCACCATGGGCACGTGTTTGTAGGCTGCGGCATGAAAGATAACCTGAGGACTGTATATCTCCATGACTCTGCCAAGGAGCTTCCGGTCTTGAACCCGGCCGAGAATCGGAACATAGTGGCGAAATTTGAGGGTATGGTGGAGTTCCATCTGGATAGCGTAGAGATGACATTCGGAACGTTCCAGAATGATCAGACATTTGGGTTCAAACCGGACGATCTGGCGCACCAGTTCCGACCCGATGGAGCCTCCGCCCCCCGTTACCATGACGGTCTTCCCGGTAATAAGGGAGGAGATGGCCGCGTTCTCGAGATGGACAGACGGACGTCCCAGAAGATCCTCATAACTGACTTCGCGGAAATGATTGACGCTCACCTGCCCGTCCATAAGGGCCCCCATGGCAGGCAGGGTCTTGTGGGGGATCTGGATCTTTTCACAGAGCTCGACAACCCGGCGGAGTTCTTCCCCGGTGGCCGAAGGCATGGCAACGAGAATTTCCTCTACATCATGCTTGAGGACCACGGTTTCAAGATCCGTGATGGTACCGAGAATCCGGATTCCGTGCAGGGTTCGCTTCTGTTTGTCTGGATCGTCATCCAGAAACCCCGCTACTTCAAAGTTCAGCTGAGGGCTTTCAATGATTTCGCGCAGGATGCGTTCCCCCACATTCCCGGCACCAACAATGAGAATACGCTTGAGATCCTTGCGCCGGGTACGGTAGAGGGCAGGGGCCAGCAGACTGGATATTTGGAATTTTCCATGGGTAAGAAAATAGGAACGAATAGCAACGCGCACGCCCCCCGCAAGCAGAAAGGTTAACACCGCATCAATAATAAAAACAGACCGTGGGTATCCCGAAAATCGTGCATACCAGGAGAGCAGGGCAATGGCCAGAACCTCCGCCAAAACAACCGATCGAAAAAGCCGCCAGGAATCCCGGATGTCTGTATACCGCCACATCCCCCGATAGAGGCCTGATAGAGAAAAGAAAAATATCTTGCAGGGCACGAGAATGAGTAGGGAAATCCAGAAGAGATTCCAGTAGTGCGGATCAGGTGAAAAATCAAAACGCAGCAGATAGGCAAGGGTGAGGGACGCGGTGAAGATCAGAACGTCCGTGGTCAGCACTAAATAAAGATTACGATTTTTAAATTGTTTGAGCATTTTTTCTCGAAAGCGGTTGAAGGGCAGAAGTGATTGGAGGGCAAAAAAATTGCTTCACTGCAAAGAACACAAAGAAAGATAAAAACAGAGTAACCGATTGCAGTTATAGATTTTCCCTTTCTATATTTTAGCGCTCTTCGTGGTAAATGTCCTTCTCTCTTTTGTCCTTATTTTTTTCTCTCTTCAGCTTTTAACGCTATACCGTCGCGAGTTTCATTATATCTTCAACTATTTCGCATGCTTTCCCAACCTCGTCTTCCTTCAACGTTGGATGTACCAGAAACATCAGGCTCGTCTCCCCCAGTTCCTTCGCCACCGGCAATCTCCCGACCGGCCCATACCCCGCATCCGTAAATGCCTTTTCCCGATAAATCTCCGAGCAACTCCCGGAAAAACAAGGTACGCCCATGTTCATCACTTCATTCATGATCCGGTCTCTGTCCCATCCCTCCTTCAGCATGTCAGGCCGGACAAACACATAATATTTATAATACGAATGAAAAATCTCATCTCCCGGCAACGTCACACGTAACCCGGGCAGGTTTGTAAAACATTCCGTAAGCTTCGCAGCGTTTGCTCTGCGTTTGGCAACCCAGCCATCCAGTTTGCGCAGCTGTACCCGGCCGATGGCTGCCTGCATTTCTGTCATGCGCCAGTTGGTGCCGAAGGATTCGTGAAGCCAGCGGAATCCCGGAGCGTGGTCGCGTTCGTAGACTGCGTCCCAGCTCTTGCCGTGGTCCTTGAAGGCCCATGCCTTTTTCCAGAGTTTTTCATCATCCATCATCAGCATGCCGCCTTCACCACCTGTGGAGAGGATCTTGTCCTGGCAAAAGGAAAAGGCCGCAAGATCGCCGAAGGACCCCACAGGTTTGCCCTTGTACCGGGCCCCATGGGCCTGGGCACAGTCTTCAATGACGTAGATTCCCTTTTCTCTGGCCAGTTCCATGATAGAATCCATGTCACAGGGCCAGCCTGCCAGATGAACGCAGATGATCGCTTTGGTTCTGGGCGTGAGCACTGCACGGATGGTCTCAGCCGTTATGACCTGGGATACTGGATCAACATCCGCGATCACGGGAACAGCCCCGCGCATGACGACGGAACTTGCCGAGGCAATGAATGTCCGCGCCGTGGTGATGACTTCGTCGCCCGGGCCGATGTTCAGAGCGCACAGGGCAAGCTCGATGGCAAGACTGCCGTTTGCCAGGGCAATGGCATGACTGCGACCGGTGTAGGCGGCATATTCCTTTTCGAATTCCCGGCCTTCCTGCCCGGTCCAGTAGTTTACTTTACCAGAAAAAAGCGGTTTCATGGCCGCGTCACGTTCGTCGGCCTCGAATACGGGCCAGGGGGAGAATTTTGTGTTTAGCATGTTGCACCTTTTTCAATATTTGGAAATAGAGAGAGACAAAAAACGGGAGAAAGGAGGCGGGAAGCAGGAAGGACTGCTTTTCCGTTCTCCTTTCTTTTCCTGGCCAACCTCGGATTACAGACTTCAGACTTCGTCCTTTTCGTCTTGTCCTGTCTCCCGTCTCCCGTCTCCTGTCTCCTGTCTCCATTCTTTTAATCACTCGAGCAGGAGTCCCAACTGCAACCACATTGGCGGGTATGTCATTGATGACGGTTGCGCCTGCACCTATAATAGATCCTTCTCCGATTGAAACACCTTGTATAACCTGACTGCCGATGCCAATCCATGCTCCTTTGCCGATGGTCACATTCCCTGCAAGGTTTACTCCCGGGCAGACATGAGCAAAATCATAGATGGTGCAATCATGGTCAATCGTTGCACCTGTATTTATGATACAATGTTGATGAATCGTAACATCGGGCTGGATGACAGCGCCTGCAAAAACAACCGACCCCTGTTCAATGGTTGCCGAGGTATTTATCCAGGCGGAAGAGTGCACAATCGACATCCAGGCCCCTCCAGTGTATCGTCTGATAATTTTTTGTCGGATCTTTCCATCTCCAATACCAATAACAGCCTGGGGGTTGGCCAAGGTTGCAAATTCTTTTTGTCCGCCCAACACGGGAATTCCAAAAAATGTTGTTCCATGAATTTTGGAATTGTCGTCAAAAAAACCAGCGGGAGTGAAACCGGCAGAAATTATTGCGCTGGCGATCACTTTACCGTGACCACTGGCCCCAATGATATAAATCTTTGTCTTGTCCACAAATTATTCCCTGGAGCTCAAAATTCAGCCCATTCATATAATAACAATATCTCCCCCTCTACATGCTTCTGTCCCTTGTCTCCGTCCTCCAGACTTACCGTCCTCCTGTTTCCAAGCCTTTTCCTGTCTCCTGTCTCCCGTCTCCTGTCTCCTCGCTTTCCCTTCCTTCAAATTCCGTCATAGTCTCACACCCCCCCCCGGAAATCCCTTCTCTTTTAACAACCTTGATCATGGTCATCCACAAAATCTTGAGATCCAGCCAAAAACTCCGGTTATCTACATACCATACATCCAGCTTGAATTTCTCTTCCCAGGAAAGAGTATTGCGACCATTCACCTGTGCCCAGCCGGTAATTCCGGGACGCACTTCATGGCGTCTGGCCTGTTCCGGGGTGTAGCGATCCAGATACTGCATGAGTAACGGTCTGGGACCGACCAGGCTCATGTCGCCTTTTAAGACATTGAAGAGTTCGGGAAGTTCGTCCAGAGAGGTGGCGCGCAGAAATTTGCCCAAGGGGGTCAGGCGGTCACAGTCAGGGAGGAGGGTGCCGTCTTTGGAACATTCGCTGGTCATGGTGCGGAATTTATACATGTAAAATGGCGTGCCGTGCAGGCCGGGGCGTTTCTGTTTAAAAAAAACAGGGGAACCCATTTCTTTGCGCACAAGGTAGCAAAGAACGAACAAAATCGGGCTGATAAAAATCAGTCCGATAGCAGTAGATAGAAAATCAAATATACGTTTAATCATTTAATCCTTCTCCCTCCTTCAGACAAGATCCTTTCAAAAAATCGACTTATGAAAACAGTCTCAGAAACTTTTCAGTCCCAACATCCGAAGAAAGCCATTCTTTATAAAACGCATTTCCATTCATCCCCATTTTTTCCCTTTCTTTTTCATTCATGTGATAGAGGCTGGAAACAGCCTGTACCATAGATTGTGAATTTTCAGGTTCACAGACAAGCCCGGCATGTGCTTTCCGTACCAGATCAGCAGCATTTCCCTTGACTCCCATGATAATCGGAAGACCTGCCCACATGTACACCTGGGTTTTGGAAGGAATGGTAACCCAGAATAAAGGATCATCCTTGAGATGAACAAGCAGGACATCTGCCAGGGCAAAGACTTTTCCCATATCGGATATGGGTATTCTAGGGACAAAAACGACATTATCCAGATGCAGCATCTTTGCCTTTGATTTCAAACGAGCTACATCCACACCACCGCCCACGAGAACAAAGCGGACCTCAGGCATTTCCTTTGTGCATATTTGGGCTGCATTCAGGACCACATCCAGAGCCTGCATGATGCCGATGGTACCTGCAAAGACCACATTAAATGTATCTTCCAAGTGCAGTTCTCCTGCCAAACTCCGATCATTCTGTATTGAGGCAAGGGAGGTTTCATCGCACCAGTTGTAAATAACCTCGATACGCTCTTCTGGAATTCCCCGAGCAACCAGTTTCTGCTTAAAACCAGGAGAAAGCACTGCAATTTTGTCGGCTCGTCGATACGCCCACAGGCACCATCTATGGAGCAATTTCTGTAACAAAGCATTGCTTAACATGCCGGAAGAAGCCACGGACTCAGGCCATAGATCCTGGACATCATAAACAATCTTGCATCCGTATATTTTCTTGAGCAATGAGGCCGTACAGGCCAGAGTAATCAGATTAAACACATAAATTACATCCGGCTTGCGGACCACCCACGGGCCGATAAACAAGGTAGACAATGCAAAGCTCAAATAGTTAACAATTCTGCGAAAACCGGACTGATCGTGGCTCGGGTAAAGCGGGACTCTGTTAACCCGAATCCCCTCCATGTTCTCTCGCTGAAAAAAACGAAATCCATATCCGGGGTAGAGCTTACCTCCAGGATAATTCGGAAAACCGGTCAGAACCTCGACCTGATGACCCTGGGCCATAAGTTTTTTAGCAAAGGGTAATCCTTTAAAAAAGGGCTCGGGTTGAAACCATTGGCTTAAAAATAAAATACGCATTGACCTCAGCCCCTTATATCCCACGTTCCAACATCAAACCGATAGTCATCTTTTCCGGCATCCTCGATTCTGCCTGAAGAAAACACACCAAGCAGGGCGTCGGGAGTCAGCATTACGCTGGCGGTGGCATGGCCGGCGGGGACATGAAGTACTGCAGGTTTCAGCGAAGAGAGGATGTAGCGTTGGACCACTACATTTGTAGTTGGATGTTCCCAGTCATCCGGAGCGACCACGGAGATCAGCATGGTACCTGCCAGGGGGGTGAACCACTTGTCTTCTTTGCGGTGTCCAACCCATCCCCGGGGTTCGCCCACGGTATGGGCGCGGACTGTATAGAATCTGTCCACGTTCTTCAAATCAAAATCGTTCACAAAAGAAACCACGCCCCGCTGATCTACATGCAGGCCGCCTTCAATCCGTTGCACGTCCATATTTTTCACCCCTTGTGCCACACATAGCGGCGCACATAATCCGTATAGCTGAGAATGATCCGGACAACCTTGTCCGATACATTGGGCATGGAATAATCCGCAACCCTTGGCAGCAGCCGTTCTTCATTCCGAGGCTGAGATTCCAGGATGGCCAGAGCCTGCATGACTCTGTCTGGTTCAAGGCCGGTCATCATAACGGAGGCCTCTTCCATGCCTTCCGGCCGTTCGTGGGCATTGCGGATATTAAGGGCTGGGAAATTCAAAATAGAGCTTTCTTCAGTGATGGTCCCGCTGTCGGAGAGGGTTGCTTTGGCACGGATCTGCAGATGCACATACTCAAGAAAGCCCAGAGGTTTCATGAAGTGGATGAGACGGTTACTGGTTATTGGTGACTGGTTACTGGTGACGGCTGGTGACTGGTGACTGGTGATTGGTGACTGGTGACGGCTAGTGACTGGTGATTGGTGACTGCTAGTGATTGGTGGCTGGTGATTGGTGCTTTGAGAGTTGTTACCAGTTACCAGTAACTGATCACTAGTCACTTCTTCTAACTTCTTTCGAGTTCTTGGATGTGTGGAGACGATAATCGGCAGTTGATAGTAGTCGGCAATGGTATTCAGACAGGTGATGAATTTTTCGAACTGAGCCGGGTCATCAATGTTTTCTTCCCGGTGAGCACTGACCAGAAAATATTCTCCTGCAGTCAGACCGAGCCGTTCCAGTACATCCGACGCCTCGATCCCGGGCAGGTAGTGGTTCAGTACCTCAAACATGGGGCTTCCGGTTTTGATCACCCGATCCGGCAAAAGCCCTTCCCGGAGAAGATACTCCCGGGCGATATCGCTGTAGCACATATTGATATCACTGATATGATCCACAATGGCCCGGTTGATTTCTTCCGGCACCCGCTGGTCAAAACAGCGGTTCCCGGCTTCCATGTGGAACACAGGAATCTTCCGCCGCTTGGCCGGATACGCAGCCAGACAACTGTTGGTATCCCCAAGAATAAGCAATGCATCCGGCTGCACCTCTGCCAGAACCTCATCTACCTTGGAAATCACAGCACCCACAGTTGCACACGCACTGTTCCCCGGTTTGGCGCTTTCCAGAAAATAATCCGGCTTGCGGATACCCAGCTCATCAAAAAAAATCTGATTCAACTCATAATCATAATTCTGCCCGGTATGTACGATGATATGCTCAAAATACTCATCCATTTTGGCCATAACACGGGAAAGGCGGATGATTTCAGGCCGGGTGCCGACGACGGTTAGGACTTTTAGTTTGGTTATTGGTGACTGGTTATTGGTGACTGGTGATTGGTGATTGGTAACTGGTTGCTGGTTATTGGTAACTGGTGATTCGTTACTAGTTACATTCTTTTCATCATTCATTATATTCATCCTGAAATCGATTTGAGGAGGCCCTGAATCATTCGAGAAATAGTAGCCAATTCATTGATTAGCTGTTCTTTTTGTTCTTCTTTCGCATAACCCAGATTGCCGGAGATAATCAGCTGTGTTTCAAGTTCGGCACCGCTTGCCAAGGCAATGTAGAGAAACTGCTTGAATTCGTTTTTCCCCTTTCGAGTGGCTCCTTCAGCAATGTTGGATGGTATCGACACCGCAGAACGTCGAATTTGAGAAGTCAACCCATACAGTTCACTCTTAGGGAATGACTCTGTCATTTTGTATATACAGGTGACAAAATCAATAGACTTTTTCCAAACATCCAAATCTTTATGCGTTCGTACCATCCTTCTTCTCGGCAAATGTGTAACTGGTGACTAAAAACAAGTAACTGGTGACTTGTAATTAGTGACTAGGAGGCTGTCCGAGAACAACAAAAAAAGTACAGATAAAACCAACATCCTAACTTACAGATATTTTTTTTCTGCGGCATCGGAAGCATTTTCGGGAATATATGCATAAAAGGTTTAGAAAGAATT
>NZ_JAFFPZ010000030.1 GCF_016918505.1 Desulforhopalus vacuolatus | reverse complement strand
ATTCTCCAACAGCGGAAAGAATCCTGAAGGCCTATTCCCAAATCACTCTGACGATCATCGAGTTAGCCGGGCAAATCTTTCACCATGTCACACCACTTTCACCGTTACAAGTAAGGATGTTGGAACTTCTTGGTCTGGGACCAGAAATCTATTCCGGCCTGGAGAGTAATTCCGGATAGTTTTTCAGTTTACGCGAATGGTGAGCAATTACATTTTGTATTGGCGGATTCAAAGGCAGGGATGAGAAAAGGGAGACGGGAGACAGGAAAAAGGAGGCAGGGGGAGACGGGAGAAAGGAGGCAGGAAAAAGCAAAAGGCACCGTAGAGACAACTATAGTCCCTGGCTGGTGAAGCGATACTCTTTTGAATTTATAATTGTCGATATATTGGTAAGTTAGAAGTATATGCTGGCTCAACTCAGCTGCTATGCACTATAATTTGCGGAATTGGCAATACCATCGCCCGTCGCTGGTCTGGTGGATGCTCATGGCGTTGTCCTTTACGTTTGGGCAGAGGCTTCTTCATGTGGATGGGTGGTGTCACGCTTCGCCAGCGCGGCAGCTGCTTTTTTATGGCCCATGGCAGCCGCTGTCTTCAGGTCTTCACGTGCCTTCTCTTTGTCCCCTGCTTTTGCGAATGCGAGGGCTCTTAAGTAAAAGACCCTCGCGCTTTCTTTGTATCTCAGTGACTGTGTAAAAGCTGCAGCCGCTGGCATGTACTCGCCCCTCCTGCAGTCTTCTCTCCCCTGTTCTTCCCAGTGCTTCTCTTTGTTCTGCGGTATCGGTTTCTCTTCCTGAGGAAGGTCGTGAGAACAAAAGCGGCAGAACTTTGCATCCGCCTTGATTGTCTCGGCGCAGAATGGGCATTTTTTTGTTTTTTCTGTTTCGTGCGGGTGGTCAATAGGGATAAAGACATCATCCTCTTTTGTGATCATGTAGACAATCACTGCAGGGAGAGTGATTACTGCCCATGCGATAATGAGACGGACAGCAAATGTCCAATTTCTGTGAGTCAGAGCGATCTTCTCTGCTTCACTGCCCACGGGGTGAAATATCCCGCTGATAGCAACCAGCCAAAAAACGGCGAAAAGGATCATGGTCCATGACCAGATGGCAGCAACGCTCTTTGATGCCCGGTTTATGAAGCCCGGAAAGGGGGCATCCCCTTCCTTTTCGAGATCTGCTGTCTCTTTTGCGATATGGGCAAGGGTTTTCCTTTTTACCAGGTAGATGATAAAGACCGGGAGCCATAGAGCAGTCACGCAAAGGCTCCACCCCAAAGGTCCCATATCAAAGATCCCTGTTGTCATCCCTTTCCTGACACCTGCTTTTTTGCAGTCATCATAGACCCATATAGCGCTGGCAATGGGGACAGCCCCCGCGATAACCATCGGCAAAGCGACAAACCCTAATAATGTAAAATCCATCTTCCAGTCTCTTAGTATTTTTTAACCTTCTCCATCACCCTTCCAAGGATTGACCATTCATTTTCCGTGATCTCTATCGGCCGTCCCCAGTCTCCATCCAGCGTCACCAGAAACCCTCTGCCCGCTTCTTGATAGTATTTCCGGAAAATGGGCTTTTGCCCGATGTGCCTGGCAAGGACGTAGTCTCCAGAGTCTGCCTGGTGGTCTGGGTCAATGGTGAGATAATCCCCTTCCCGAAACTCCGGTGCCATAAACGGCCCCACTACTTTGACTGAATACGGTCGTGGTCCCAGATCTGACGCAGAAAGTATCGTTTCGCCGTCTTTCCCCGGCTTATAATTTTCCCAAATGCTCATCCATTTCCCCGCCTCCGCATACGATATTACCGGGATTTCCCTAACTGGCAAGGGACCTCCGCAGATTGCAGCTGGCCTCTCACGTTTAACATCTGGATATGGTGTGCCTTCTCCGGTTGATAACCAGTCCAAGTCGCACTCAAAATAATTAGATAGCGCAATTAGTGTTTTTCGCCGAGGCATTTTAGTTTTTCCAGAGAGCCACTCTGATGTTCGAGCAGAACTCATTCCAAGGGACCTTGCAACCTCAGCAGGTGGTACCTTTTTTTTATCGATAAGAGCTTGTAATCGTTGATGAAACATGTATTTTACCCCCCTTCTTCCCCTACTATTCCTATTTATTTATTGACCTTGCGCTCTATTTACCCTATTTTAAACACCATCATGAATATAAAAAGAAATATAATAAAACAGTATTTGAAGGAAGCTGGAGCAACCCAAGCGGGGATTGCTCGTGAATTGGGTGTCCCCATCACAACCGTCAATCAGGTTGTGATGGGTAAGCGCCATACGCGCTATGTTCGTGAAGCTATCGCCAAATCCCGCAAACAGGCCGTATGAAGGGGTTTGGGGCAAAGATAGTTGACATACCATTTTTGATTTTATACGGCGCTGGCCTGTTTATCAAGTGCCCTATAATTACAGATTACTAACAAAAATAGAGGGAAAAAAGAAGTGAAACAGAGCAAAACGAAACGCAAACGGGATTACGAGGTGATGGAAGAGGTGCTTAACCGTAGCGACGCCGTAGAACTGGCCCGGAGCCTTGACGTATCCCCTCAGTTTATTCGGGCATGGTGCAGACAACCTGAGAAGGAAAGCGACTTTGCAACTGGTCGCACTGGTTCACTTGGCAGGGTGTCAGCCTTAGTGAGTGACGAACAGTAGCGAGACAGGTGCTGCACGCAATAGAGGAGGCCATCAAGGGCCTTGAGATGCAGAGGCTGGCGCTCCCTGCCACTCTGCCAACGAGATCAAAAGCAAAGGCAGCTCACATGCCAAAGCCGTGAATGTTGCGGCAACAGCTGCCATCCCGAAGGAAAGAGAATGGATAAGAAAGAAATCAAAGCAGCGGTAGCCAGACGGCGTAAAGAAGAGCGCGTTGCCATGCCGCAGCCGAAAGCTCTAAAAGCTCGGGAAGCGCTGAGTCTCGATTTTATTGCTGCCTGTTATGACACCAACAACGTCGGAGAAGCGCGGCTTTATGTGGCGCTGAATCAATCCCGGCACAGATTTGACGTAAACGCAGGGCGGTGGTTCTTTTTTAAAGATCATTTCTGGGACGTTGACTATCTCGGGGCAGAAGCATTCTCTGCTATCGCCGGAGTGGTTGCAGAATTCGAACGGTATTACGAGGCTGTTCTGTTGCCGAAAATTGAATATCTGCAGGAGAAAGACCACCCGAAGCCTGCAGAAGTCCTGAATAAAGAATACAAAAACCGCATCAAAAGGCTGCTCTCTGCCGGTGGCCGTGCTGATGTTATCAATACAGTACTCAAAGAGACGGCGATCCACTGCACCAGTGATCAGTTTAACCAGAACGGATGGCTCCTCCCGGTAAACAACGGCGTGATTGACCTGCGCACCGGGCATATCAGAGATGGCCGCCCGGATGATTTCTGCTCTGTCCATGCTCCTGTTGACTGGGACGGGATTGATTCGCCAGCTCCGGTATGGGAAGCGTTCCTCTTTGATATCTTCGCCGGAAACCTTGACATGATCAACTACATCAAGCGGATCCTCGGCATGGCGATCGTTGGCCAGCAGCTCGAACCAGACTTCTTTTTGCTCTACGGCAAGCACGGTCGCAACGGCAAGACCACCCTGCTGGAGACCATCGCCAAAGTGCTCGGACCAGAACTAACCGGCGCGATCCCGGTAGAGTTTTTCCTTAGACAAAAATTCGGCGGTGGCCGTGCTGATCAGGCAACCCCGACCCTTGTATCAATGCAGGGTAAACGGATCGTCTGGGGAGTTGAGCCAGACGAAAACCGGGAATATGCTATCGGGCAACTAAAAGCAATTACTGGTGGAGACTCAATCACTGCCCGCCAGCTTCACGAAAAGAATATCACCTTCACCCCCAGTCTCACTCTCTTTCTCTTGTCGAACCACCTGCCACACGCCAGCGCAAATGACGGCGCGTTCTGGGAGAGGATGCGCCCCCTCGAACTGACCCTCTCTTTTGTGATTAGACAGAAGAAGATCGACGAGGACGGCAACGAGATTGAGCGGTCACTGCAGGAGTTCCAGTGGCACGCCGATACTTCATTGCGCGATAAGCTTGCAGCAGAGCATTCCGGCATCCTCGCCAGTCTTGTCCGCTATTGTCTGGACTGGCAGGACGCAGGGTCGACGTCACCACCGGCAAAGGTCATCAAGTTCCTGGATCAGTACCGGGCCAGCGAAGACATCCTGCAATCGTTCCTTGACGAAAATTGTTTTGTCGATATTGGCAACCCCAACTGCAGCTCCTCTTTGGGTGCACTGTATAAAAAATACAAAACGTGGTGGAAGAATAACAACCCATCCAAAGAACTATCAAAGAGACGCTTCTCTGCCTTGCTGGAAGACAAATTCGAAAAGTTTAAAAACTCAACTATTTTCTTTCGCGGAGTGACACTCGATGACGGGAAAATGATTGGAGACGCGTATGAACAGCAATAAACTCCCGTACTTCCGTAACCTCCCGCGTTCCTCCCTTGCAAAATATATAGCTACTTCAATGACTTAACCATATCCACAGGAAAATTGGAGAACTGGAGAAAGAAACACATATATCCCGCGTCACGCGCGAAGGGAGAAGATAGAGGAAGGGTAAAAGCTTTTTTTTTTGCAAAGGCGAAGTTATAGCCAGTAGTGTCCGGTTAAGATTTTGCGTGTAGAAAAAAGAAAGGCTCATGTTGTGTTTCAGGGTCTTATTTAACCAGCACTTCAACCAGCGAGTGAAGCAAGGTTTTCCCGCGCTTGCCAACATTATGAACAAACTCGAAGAAACCAAGGTATAAAGGGAGCTTCTCTTGTGAGAAACCCCGGTGTGGGCGCAGCAGGGACCAGAAGCCTTCCATTGTATTTACATGGACTTCATGGAAACCATCTCCATCCTCGTCCCTGGCATACTCACCAGCTCCGTGGTTCACGCTTTTATGGCTGTAACCCCATTCCTCCAGCCGGAAATAGATACTGTATTCATCGGTGTAAACCAAAGTTCCAGGTAACACAGTGGATTTTATCAATGGCTTGATGGTTACCTGGCGGACATTGGCAAGCATCTGAATCACGACCTGCCCAGTTCGTTGGATCATACCGAAAATGGGTGGTCATCTTTTGAACATCGGTACGATCCAACTCCAGTTCGGCGGAGATCTGTTTGTTAGAGAGGTTTAAACCCATGAAATAGAGGCACAATATCCAGACCTTAAGAGGTTGATGATGCCCGACAAAGATAGTACCGGTCAGATCGTCAAAGCGTTTACCACATTCTTTACACTCATAGCGTTGTCTGGCAGGTTCCTTGTCGTCACAACCTCTTTTGATAACTTTCTTCGAAGTACAAAACGGACACTCGCGGCCTTCAGGCCAGCGTAACTCACGCACAGTAGCGTAACATTGGACATTATCCATCAGGGTCTGTATGTTTACCTTCATGGTGCTGGCCTCTTTTCAGTAGTTGGTAAAAGGAAAGCGTTATTTTACCAAATCACGACCCCGAAACGCAAAATGAGCCTAACTATATTTTGAGGATTAGATTATGGATGAGAATAAGCCCGTAATAATACCTTTTGGTAAGTACAAAGGGAAGCCGATTGAAATTCTAATGCAGGATGAACAATACGCTAACTGGTTGAAAGATCAGTCTTGGTTTCGGGAGAAGTTCAGTAATCATTATACTCTAATTGTGAATAACTTTAGTACCGAACCTGTAGATACAGCGGACCACAATGCAATGCAAGTTAAGTATATTAGTGCTGATTACAGGATGAAGGTTGCCTATGCTGTTATGGGTGATACGTTATTCAAGTACAACCAGAGTCACATTGATGAAATGTTGCCAGAATTACTGAAAGAGTTTGAGGGTGATGTAAGGTCACATCAAACATTACAAAAAAAGTTGACAACGTTAAATGGTCTGAGTTTTGCGTATATATCTGGCGTAAAGTTTGAGCATAAAGGTGTTGATGTTGTTTATAAAGTTGAATATGGTTACGGGAAAATTGGCTCGAATGGACATGAAAATTATAAGGTAAAACAAGCAGTTGAAACACTATGGAAGTGTAATACCTACCGGACATTCCGTATAGAATTAAAACCAACAATCGGTGATGACTTCCCTCAAGTGTTACGACAGGTAAAAGCCAATGGATCTAATGTAATCATATTAAAAGAATATACTGGAACGGGGGCTACGTATGATGAGTTTAAAAAGTTCTTTGAATCACAGGGGCTTATAGTATTAAAACAGTCTGAAGTTGAAGCTATAGCAACACCTGAGTTTGATAAAGTGATATCTATGGAGAAATATTTTTAAGTTTCTCTGTCTTCTGTAGAAAGCTAGCAGTTCCGGGATATAAATGGCTTAATATACTGAAATCATTACTAAAGACTAAGAAAAGTTGTAAATATTCGGGTTGATTTTTACCTGAAGAATATACGGGACACACATTATTTTATGGCTCATGTTGTGTTTCAGGGTCTTATTTAACCAGCACTTCAACCAGCGAGTGAAGCAAGGTTTTCCCGCGCTTGCCAACATTATGAGCAAACTCGAAGAAACCAGGGTAGAAAGGGAGCTTCTCTTGTGAGATCCCCCGGTGTGGGCGCAGCAGAGACCAGAAGCCTTCCATTGTATTTACATGGACTTCATGGAAACCATCTCCATCCTCGTCCCTGGCATATTCACCAGCTCCGTGGTTCACGCTTTTATGGCTGTAACCCCATTCCTCCAGCCGGAAATAGATACTGTACTCATCGGTGTAAACCAAAGTTCCAGGTAACACAGTGGATTTTATCAATGGCTTGATGGTTACCTGGCGGATAT
The DNA here is from genome assembly GCF_016918505.1 of Desulforhopalus vacuolatus. GTDB lineage: Bacteria > Desulfobacterota > Desulfobulbia > Desulfobulbales > Desulfocapsaceae > Desulforhopalus > Desulforhopalus vacuolatus. The sequence goes on along the minus strand of NZ_JAFFPZ010000030.1, from coordinate 26,276 downwards.
TGGCAAGCATCTGAATCACGACTTGCCCAGTGCGTTGGATCATACCGAAAATGGGTGGTTTTTCTTTTTCCAATGTACTGCGGCCACGAGCACCCTTTAGGCGATTACGGCGACCTTTACGCCCCTTCTTACTCACGGCTTCAGGATTCCCTTTGTGCTCCGCCACAATATAGACCTCATCGAACTCTACTTCACCTTCAAGGGTCACTTGAGGCTTTTTTTTATCACACCCTCACGAAGCTGAGTGGTCATCTTTTGAACATCGGTACGATTCAACTCCAGTTCGGCGGAGATCTGTTTGTTAGAGAGGTTTAAGCCCGTAAAATAGAGGCACAATATCCAGACCTTAAGAGGTTGATGATGCCCGGCAAAGATAGTGCCGGTCAGATCATCAAAGTGTTTACCACATTCTTTACACTCATAGCGTTGTCTGGCAGGTTCCTTGTCGTCATAACCTCTTTTGATAACTTTCTTCGAAGTACAAAACGGACACTCGCGGCCTTCAGGCCAGCGTAACTCACGCACAGTGGCGTAACATTGGACATTCATCCATCAGGGTCTGTATGTTTACTGTCACCGTGTAGACAAGGCATGCCTTGTCTCTACAACACCATTGCTGGAATCACTGTTGTGCCGATTTTTCACCAATGATGTGTAATGCCATCGTTATCACCATTGAGATCAATTTTACATCCTGTCTCCCGTCTCCTTTCTCCCGTCTCCCTTCTCCCGTCTCCCTTCTCCCCCCATAAAAACAAAAATGGCGGTGGAAATTAAATTTCCACCGCCATTTTATCTCTATATTATGGTCGGGAAGAGAGGATTTGAACCTCCGACCCCTGCGTCCCGAACGCAGTGCTCTACCAGACTGAGCCACTCCCCGACATTGGAGCTGAAAAACGAAAAATCACACTACACCTTCTCAACAAAAAGAGCAATATATTCCCGGCTCTTTTCTCGTTTTTCAACTCAATTATATTCAGTGTACCGCTGACAGACGACTTTCAAACTGATCACGGGTGAAACGATAGTTCTGCGTACCGTTGCACTCCACGGCGAAAGAACCGCAGACACTGCCCTGCAGTGCGCTCTCGTGCAGGGATTTTCCTTCCAGAAGACCGCTCACCAGACCCGCACGATACGCATCTCCCGCACCCGTAGGATCAATCACCGTCTCTGGTTTGCAGGGAGGGACCTCTATCAAACCACCCTCCCGTTTAAAGAGTTCCGAGCCCTCTTCACTGCGAGTCACGATGGTATTCTCCGCCAGCTTGACCATCTCCTCTTTTGCCAGCCCGGTCTTATCCAGGATCAGGTTACACTCATACTTGTTGACGATGAGCAGTTTCGCTCTTGAGATCACTTTTATCAGCTGATCTTTGGGCAATACCGGCAGGTTCTGGCCCGGATCAAAGATATACTCGATTCCCCGCTTGAGACACTCTGCGGGGTAGGTCAGCATATCATGAAGATTACCAGGAGAAACCAGCACAATTGCACTGTCAGTGCCGATGGAATCAAAATCAAGTCCGGAGCTTTGTTTCATGGCACCGGGATTGAAGATGGTAAACTGGTTTTTGTTTTTATCGTTGGTGATGTAACACCCCGCCGTCAGCTCCGACTCATCAATAACAATCATATCCCTGCTGATGCCGTTGGCGTCAAGCCAGCCGGTGTAGCGAAAGTGATCACGGCCAAGGGTGGCACTGAGGAGCGGATCCTCCCCCATCAGTTTCAATCCGAAGGCAATATTGCCCGCCGTACCTCCAAAATCTTCCGTCGCCCCGTCCACCATAAAGCTGACGCTGATCTGATCAAGCTGATCCGGCAGCAGGTGATTTTGGAAGAGGTCGGGAAAATTCATGGTGCGGTCGTAGGCCATGGAACCGGAGAGGATTATCTTTTTCATATCTGCAGATCCTTAGAAGTTACACAGGAACGGCCTGTCCCTCACAGGACAGGCCGCGTGAAAAGCATGCGGGGGAAAATCAGCCCTTGAGGGCCAGGATTTTTTTCTTAATATCCTCTACCGCGAGACCCTGCCAGGGAAGCTGTTCGGCAATGCCGCCGCGCCCGGGTTTTGAGGTTCCCATAGAGGCGTATTTCGGAGCCAGCCCGTGTTCCAGCAACCAGGTGCCGTAACGCGAGGCAAGACCGGTTTTTGTATTCTGACTTTCAACCACGAGGGTAAAGGGGCTGCTGCCCACTTTCTTCAGCATCTCCTCATCAATCACATTCAGGGTCGGCTTGTTAATCAGGCCGATATCGTGACCGTCGGCACGAAGCTGTTCCACCGCATCAAGACAGCGATAGACCATTTCACCGTAACTCACCACATAACCATCCTTTCCTTCCCGAACGATCTCATCTTTGCCGGGCTCAAAGGTATAGCCATCGCTGTACAGGTGCTGACCGTCGGCATCAAGCAGAGAAGGCGTCGCAGAGCGGGTGGAAAAGATGAAGCGCAGGCCCTCATCAGTGAAGACCCGTTTGAGAATCGCCCGCAGCTGGCCGACATCCGCCGGGAAGTAGAGACGTGTGTTATCGCCTTCTGCCAGCCCGTTGTCAGTAAAGAAGTTATTGATTCCAAAGTGGCAGGTATTGTCCGCCATGTCATCAATCCCCGAATGGGAGAAGTGCGCAATGACATTGGCATCGTTGAGACGTGCCATGGTAATTTCAGAGATCACCATTTCGATAAAGGCGGCAAAGGTCCCGAAAATCCCCACCCTTCCCTTCTCTGAACCAAACCCTGCGGCAACGCTGAAGTTGTTACGCTCCATGATTCCGCCATGCACATAACACTGCGGAAAAGCCTTGCCGATATGGTGCAGGCCGCAGGACCCCTCAAGATCTGAATCAACCACCAGAACCTTCTCTTCCGGTGTTTCCATCGTATCAAGGATTTCGCAGACCACCCGGCCGAAGTCGTCGCGAACCTTCGCCATCTCTTTGGTGCTGCCAAGATAAGAGGCTTTGGTCTTCTCCACCTTGACACTTTCCAACGCCTTGACCGCAGCATCGCAGCCTTTCGCCTTCAGGTATTTCAAAGCGAGATCTACGGCAATAACATCGTGCCCTTTGGGAGATCCCTCAATACCCTCCACCTCGGGTGCCATCAAACGACGGCTGACCACGGCGGCAGGCCCGCCGGAGATCAGCGTCTGCTGAATCCTGCGGTAGAGGCCGGCAAGGTCTTCACCTTCCCCGAAGCTGACTGACAGCCCGTGTCCCTCAAGAGTCTTGACCACGTCATAACCGTGCATGTACTCGGTGGGATGGCCGGAGATAGTAACGTCGTTATCATCAATAAAGAGCTTCACTTTCAGCTGGCGTGCCACCGCATAGCGGGCAGCTTCTGCGTCATCACCCTCCATCTGCGAACCGTCACTGCCAAACATGACCACAGTCTTGCTCTTATCAGCTTCGGCAACCCCGTTGACATAACTCCATAGATGTCCAAGACGTCCAGATGAGAAGAAAACGCCGTTTTCTTCATCGCGTTCGGGATGGCCATAGAATCCGTGATCAAACTCGCGATAATGCAGCAGAGATTCCGCCGGTTTGTACCCGTTGAGCACCGCCATGAGATACTGAATGGCAACGCGGTGTCCAGCCTCGTCAAAATAAACAGGATGAATGCTGTCAGAGCCCTTCATGAAGGCATCCACAATGAGCATCTCCGGGACAATATCGTAGGCCCCGCCGGTGTGACCGCCCAGGCCCTTCACGTTGGCAAGAGCTGTGAAAAAAATGACGGCATCACGAACGAGCTGGATATTTTCCTCAAGCGTTTTCCTGTTCGCCTCAGAGAGTTCAGGCTGGTTCAGATCAAATTTCAGTGGGGTAAAGGTGGACAGATCTATGGGGAAATCCATTGCGACTCCTTGTAGAGAGTAAAAGTTGTTGAATTATGGTGAAATCGATTATTTCTTTTTTGCTGCTGGAGACTGCGGCAGTATTAGATTCAGCACAAGGCCGAGTATTCCAGCAAGGCCAATTTTCTCAATGGCAAAGGCGCCGGCAGTAAATTTCATGCCGCCAATTCCGCAGACGAGAATGACAGAAACGATAATAAGGTTTCGTGCAATAGACAAGTCCAGTTGCGCTTTGATCAGGGTATTTATCCCAACAACCGTGATCATACCGAAGAGCAGTATCATGATTCCCCCCATTACCGGAGCAGGGATGGTGCCAAGAAGCGCCCCCACCTTGTCAACAAAACTGAGAAGAATTGCGGTAATGGCTGCCCAGGTCATGATCGCCGGATTAAAAGCACGGGTCAGTGCAACAGCCCCGGTCACCTCAGAATACGTGGTATTCGGGGGCCCGCCAAGCATGCAGGCGATGGAGGTCGCGATGCCGTCACCGAGCATTGTATTCTGAATGCCGGGATCCTCGACATAGTTTTTCCCGGTTACCGAACTGATGGCGAGGATATCACCAACATGCTCAATGGCCGGGGCAATGGCCACAGGCACAATAAAGAAAATAGCATCAAGACTCCACTCGGGAAAAACGAAATGGGGTATTGCCAGCCAGGGGCTCTCCTTCACCGCAGTAAAATCGATCAGTCGGGTCGACGTATAGTTGGCAAGATCTCCCGGTGCAAACCCCGCCTGCAGGGAGGCGGCAGTTCCAGTAAAGTCGAGGATCAAAGCTACAACATACCCGGCAACAATCCCACTGAAGATCGGTACCAGTCGAAACCAGCCTTTGCCGAGCAGTGCCACCAGGACAGTCGTGGCAAGAGCAACGCCCGCGATAATCATTGCCGTTGGCTCCGGCACCAGCCAGGCATCTCCACTGCCGGTGCGTCCCATGGCCATATGTACGGCGGTCGGAGCAAGCACCAGACCAATAACCATGATTACCGGCCCGGTCACCACCGGAGGAAGATAACGGTTGAGAAAACCAGGACCTGACCAGCGAATGAAGAAACTAAGTATTATATAAAAGACACCGGCGGCCACCAGCCCGCAGAGCGTGGCCGGTACGCCCCACTGCTGCACACCAAACATGATCGGTGCAATAAAGGCGAAAGAAGAGGCGAGAAAGATTGGCACCCTGCCTCGGGTGATCAGCTGAAAGACCAGCGTGCCGCAACCGGCGGTAAAAAGTGCTACATTGGTATTCAGGCCGGTGAGTAATGGCACCAGGACCAGTGCCCCGAAAGCAACAAAGAGCATCTGCCCGCCGAAAAAAGCATCACGCAGGCGAAAGTTGTAGGTCGTTGATGCAAAGGATTCGTCTGCCATATCGTCTCTCCTTATCGGGTGCCGAAGATCTTATCACCAGCGTCACCGAGTCCCGGCAGAATGTAGCCGTGTTCGTTGAGCCGCTCGTCCACTGCCGCCACATATATTTCCACATCGGGATGGGCCTCGGATACGCGTTTGATTCCCTCGGGGGCGGCGACAAGAAAGAGTCCTTTAATCTTTTTACAGCCTGCGGCCTTCAGGCTCTCGATAGTGGCAAGCAGCGTACCGCCGGTGGCCAGCATGGGATCAAGAATCATCGCCATCCGCTCTCCAATCTCACTGGCATATTTGATATAATACTCCACCGGCTGCAGGGTTTCCTCATTGCGGTAAAAACCAACCACACTCACCTTTGCCGAAGGAATCATGTCGATAACACCGTCCATCATTCCCAGACCGGCACGAAGGATAGGCACGATGGTCACTTTTTTACCTTTGATCATTTCCACCTGCACATCTCCGGCCCAGCCCTGGATAGTCACCGTTTCAGTAGGCAAATCTTTGGTGGCTTCATAGGTGAGCAGGCGAGCCAGCTCCGAGGCGAGGTCACGAAAATCTTTGGTGGAGACATCATGCTGCCGCATAAGGCCAAGTTTATGTTTGATCAGCGGGTGATTTACGACATGAACGGACATGGGATTCTCCCTCGAATAAAAGTTCGCAGACAGATGCAGTGCCTGCGTAAGAATGAGCCTTGTAAAGACTCAAGATAAAAACAGAATACTATATAATACCAATCACATTTTTTACTGACCAGAGAACGCAACTGCGCAGACATCTTTTTTTGGCGATTACGAATGGATAAACAGGATGTAAAATTGATCGCAATGTAGAAACGTCCGTTGTGCTGGAGACGCCAAAATTGGTCGTCTCTACGGATATCTTTTGCTTTTTCCTGTCTCCCGTCTCCTTTCTCCCTTTTCCCGTCCCTGCCTTTGAATCTGCCAATATTTGAATCCGCCAATACAAAATGTAAATGGTATAACTTCTCCTCACACCAGAACCTGTTTCCGGCGCAGCAGCGGAACCAGCTCTACCGCAAGAATGCAACAAAAAATCAACACTGCACCACAAAACTGCACCGGCACCATCCGCTCGCCAAGAAAAATCATTCCCCCCAGTGCTGCAAAAACGGATTCCGAACTGAGAATAATTGCGGCGTCCGCAGCGGGGGACCAGCGCTGAGCAACCACCTGTAGAGTAAAGGCAATTCCCACCGACATGATCCCCATCCAGGCGATACCCTTCCACGCCCCGCCAAATGCGGCAATCGAAGGTTGTTCCACAATGCAACCAACCAGCAGACCGATTATGCCACAGACAAAGAACTGCACCAGCGCCAGTACCAGCGGGGCACCGGTACGCTGTGCTACATGTCCCACCAGCAGGACATGCCCCGCCCAGAAGAAGGCGGAGGCGATAACCCACAGATCACCAGGGGCAAAACCGTCAAGTTGATGACCTCCGCTGAGCAGCCACGTTCCGCAAAGACACCCCACAGCGGCGGGCCAGATGAAGAGATGCACCCGCCGCCGAAAAAACAGCATTCCGAGCAGAGGCACCATTGGGACATAGAGCCCGGTAAGGAAGCCGGAATTGGTTACCGTAGTACGAAGGATACCGTATTGCTGCAGACCGGCCGCAGTCATCAGCACACAACCTGTGAGCGCCATCCACAGCCAGTCACTCTGCCGCAACGGCTGCGTTGCAGTCATTTTACGGAGCTGGCGCAGGGCAAGGGGGGCGACAACGAAAGCACCGAGCAAAAAACGCGAGCCGGTGAAGGTGATACTTCCGAGCTCTCCGGTCGCAATGTGCTGCACTACGAAACTACTGCCCCAGATAAGGGCGGTAAGGAGAAGAACAGCATTAGCCTGCAGACGGGTCATAAAAAATCCGGATAGAATTGAAGTTACGAAGAAATAACAGCGCTAATATACCCACCACTCCATATTTTTCAACTCTCAAACAAGACAGAGGAGGCCGTATCCTGCTTTACAAAGCAGGATACGGCTATTAAAATCGGTGATTAATTCCAATTCCGAACCATCACCCGAACTTCAGAGGGCGCATTTTGCTCAAACTTTTTCTTGCCACCTATGCAGCGCTCTGGCGTATCGCTCTGCCGTTTCTGCACCGCAAACCACGCCTTGCCGACGGCTGGGAGGAGCGCACCCTCACCCGGACAGCGGGTCGCGATTTCGATCTCTGGATCCAGTCAGCCTCCGGCGGCGAATCGCTGCTCAGCCAGATGGTGCTCACCAGCATCGCTGAACAGCTTGCGGGAAGCGATAAAAAACTTCGTATCCTCGCCACCGCCACCACCCGTGAGGGCATCAACACCCTGCGCAAGACCCCGGCGGCGGATAATATCGACCTCACAGTCGCCTTCTTCCCCTTCGACGCCCCGGCCATTATAACCCGCGCCTTCAACGCCTTCCGCCCACGTCTTGCCGTCCTCATTGAAACCGAGCTCTGGCCCGCCTGGCTCATCACCGCCCGGTGCATGAAGGTGCCGGTCCTGCTTGTCAACGGCCGCATGTCCGACAAGAGCTGCCGATCCTACCGCCGCCTGCGCCGTTTCTTCACCGCCTTTGGTCCCGGCCGGGTGCTGGCAATGTCAGAAGAGGATGCGGCCCATTTCCGCTCCATTCTGCCGCCGGAACGGGTACAGACAGTCCCGAACCTCAAGTTTGACCGCATGGATTTCAGCAACAGCACTCCGCCCTTCTCCTTCCAGTCGCCGGAGAACTCACCCTTCATCGTCCTCGGCTCAGTGCGTGCAGAAGAGGAGGAGCAGATCGCCCGCTGTCTGGATATCCTCTGCAAGGCCCGGCCTGATGTCACCATTGCCCTTTTTCCCAAACACCCCGGCCGCGCCCCGGCCCTCACCGAGATGCTTGCCACCCGAAGGTTACCCGCCCGACTGCGCTCCTCCCTCAAAGAGACATGCGCTCCCGGCACGATAATCGTCTGGGACAGCTTCGGCGACCTTGCCGCCGCCTGGTCCCGGGCCGATGCAGCTTTTGTCGGCGGATCACTCTGCGACTGGGGCGGTCATAATTTTCTTGAACCCCTGGCCTTCGGCGTGCGGCCGGTAATTGGTCTCAACTGGAAAAATTTCGCCTGGATCGGCCGCGAAGTGATATCCTGCGGCCTCGTCAGTGAAGTGGAGGAGGAACAACAGCTCGCCCGGACCCTGCTGGAAAGACTCTCCACCCCTGACGACCGCGACGAAGTACGCCACCGCATCGAAAATCTTTTCGCTGGAAAACGCGGCGGTACCGCCGTCACCTGCACCGAGATTCTCGCTGCGCTTAACGCCAAACCGTAAAAGGAGTTCCCATGAGTTCCCTGCCACCAAGCTACGCCATTATCCCCGCCCGCTACCAGTCCAGTCGATTTCCAGGCAAGCCGCTGGTGAACATCCTCGGTAAACCAATGTTTCAGTGGGTCTATGAACGGGCGATAAGCTGTCGTTCCCTCAAGAGTGTGTGGCTCGCCACCGATGACGAGCGCATCTTCACTGCCGCCGAAGAACGCGGCGTGCCCGTAGTGATGACTGCCGTCGACCACCCGAGCGGCTCCGACCGCATCATGGAAGCGGCAACAAAGCTGAAGCTGGAAGAGGAGGCAGTGGTGGTCAATATACAGGGAGACGAACCGGCGCTGGCCCCGGAAATGGTAGCCAGCCTTATTGAACCCTTTCGCGATTCGCAGGTGGAGGTCACCACCCTCGCACGGGTAATCGACGCTGAGCAGGCAGAAAACCCGGATCGGGTGAAAGTGGTCCGTGCTGTGAACGGCAACGCGCTCTACTTCTCCCGCGCCAGGATTCCCCATGTCCGCGACCCGAAAAAGAAAGCCGCCGACTACCTGCTGCACATCGGTCTCTACGCCTACCGCCTGCCCGTCCTGCGCAGATTCACCAATCTGCCTCCCAGTCCCCTTGAAGAACTGGAGAAACTGGAGCAGCTCCGCCTCCTTGAGGCCGGGGTAAAGGTACATGTAGTAATGACCGACTATCAGGGCTTTGGCGTAGACCGCCCCGACGATGTGGCAATGATCGCCGCACAAATGAAGGGACTCTGAAGGTTCAGCTGGAAATGATCTCTTCCGTTCGATACCCCTGAGCATAAAGCAATGCGGTAAGATCGCCGTAGAGGATGGAGTTTTCAACCTGTCGGCGCAAAAACTCTTTGGGATGAAACCCGACCCCGAGCCCCGCCGCACGCAGCATCTCAAGATCGTTGGCACCGTCACCAATGGCGAGGATATCGCCACGCTGCAGGCCATACTGCTGCTGATACTGGTGGAGAAATTCCAGTTTGGCCTCACGGCCGAGAATCGGTTCGTGTACCTCGCCGGTGAGCACTCCGTCCTTAATAATAAGGGTGTTGCCGTGATGGTATTGCATCCCAAGCTTCTCTGCCACCGCTCCGGTGAAACAGGTGAAGCCGCCGGAGACCAGTACTGTTGCCGCGCCGTCTGCCACCATGGTGGCCACCAGTTCGCGCGCTCCAACAACCCACGGCAGGTGCTGCAGATGCTCACCGATCGCGCTCTCCGGCAATCCCCTGAGCATATCGATGCGGGTACGCAAGGCCTCGTGAAAGTCCAGCTCACCGGCCATGCTCCGAGCGGTGATAGCAGCAATTTTATCCTTCAGCCCGATGCTGGCTGAGAGCTCGTCGAGGGTTTCCTCGGCCACGAGGGTAGCGTCCATATCGCTGATCAACAGCTTTTTGCGCCGGGGTGCATCACCATCCTGGAGAAAGTGATCAATCCGACAGGGAGCGAGCAGCGCTGCGAGCGCCGCCCGGTCAAGCTCCTTTTCTCCGGCGAGGTGCATTTCCACCGCCTTCTGCGGTGCCAGCCACTCCACCCGGATGCAGTCAACAAGGGCCCTCACCTGCTGCAGCAGGTCGGGCTGAAGCGGTTGATCAGAGGCGACAAGAGTCAGTATCTTCATATTTTTCCTGTTCAAAGCAGCTTCATTCGTTTGAAAATAAGAAGTTGCACCACCACGAACCCAACGAGAAAGAGGCAGAAAGAGAGAAAGCCCATCCCACTTCCGGCGAGGGGAATCCCCCCGACATTGATACCGAAGAGCCCGGTGAAAAAACTCAGCGGCAGGAAGATGGTGGCTGCAATGGTAAGGGTATACATTCTCCCGTTCAGCTGGTCGGCGTCGAGGTTCTGCAGATCTTCCTGTACCACCCGCACCCGCTCAGAGGAGAAGAGGAGGTCGTCAAGGAAACGGTTATACTGGTCAATATTCTCCATAATCAGGGTCTTGTCCCTTCTCTTCAGCCACTTCGGCGGGGCACTCACAAGGTGGTTCAGCGCCTCGCACTGGGGAGTAAGGTAGCGCTTCAGGCGCAGGGCAAAACGGCGCAGGTCAGTGAGCTGTTTGCGGGTCTCCGTGATATCATCCGGTTCGATCTTCTCCTCAAGGTCCTCAAGACTGTCTTCGAGGTCATCCATGGTTAACTCGGTATTGTCGGCGAGATAGTTGACGAGGATGGAAAGGAATTGTGATGCCGTCCGCGGCCCCTTCCCCGCCTCGAGACTCTTCTCAATATCATTGAAGGATTTGATGCTCTGATCTCGAGAGGTAAGAATCACCTGTTCTTCCACCCACATTTTGATAGCGATCATATCTTCCGGATCTTTGCTCTCGTTGTGGTTTACCGCCCGCAGGGACAAAAGAAGTCCCTCCTCGAACAGCAGACTGCGAGGTCTCGACTCGTCATAAGAAAGGTGTTCTACCACCACCGAATCAAACCGCTCCGAGTGATTGAGCCACTCTTCGACCTCCTCCCTGAGAGCGTTAAAACGCAGCCACACCATCCCGCTGCGCTCCCTGAGTAATTTTTCCGCTTCGGCCATCTCTATTCTTTTTCCGCCACCGTTGCCATCAAGCTGGACGGCAACAAATGTTTCCAGTGTCATTGCTCAATGTCCTCCTTTTTTACTTTAACTTCTACCGGAGAATTGTTGCGAATATGAACATCGCTCTGCGGAAAGGGAATTTCAATATTGTTTTTACGAAAAAGATTGTCAATCTCGAAGTGCAAAAAACTTTGCACTTCGCGGATATCACCGATATTGCGCAGGTAGCAATGAAGGTCGAAGTTGAGAGAACTGTCACCGAACTCCGCAAAATAGACCCGCGGCCGCATGGCATGCCACTCCTCTTTACGAATAACCAGATTGCAGGCGGCTGCAGCCTCATAGAGAAGTTTCTCCACCAGACGAACATCTGAACCGTAGGCTACTCCCACGAAAGTCTTCACCCGGCCACGTGAATCAAGAAACATCATGTTGGTCACCGAAGAAGAGATCAACTCAGAATTCGGCACAATAACATCGGCGTAATCGAATGTCTGAATGATCGTGGAGCGGATACTGATTTTCTTGACAGTACCCTCCGTACTCCCCGCCTTCACCCAGTCCCCCTTTTTAATCGGCTGCTCAAACATCAGGATCAGGCCGGAGATAAAGTTGTTCACTACGTTCTGCAGGCCGAAACCGATACCAACAGACAACGCTCCGAGAACCATGCTCAGTCCGGTGAGTTTAAACCCGGCGATACTCAGCGACACAAGGATCAATGCACCGATTGCCAGATACCCCGAAAGGGTGAGCATCGTGTCCCGTGAGTTATTGGAGATATTAGACTGCCGCAACCAGAATTTATCGAGAATACGACGCAGATAGTGGATCAGAGACCAGCCGATGAGCATTGTCAATACCGCCACCATCAAACGTAACGGGGAAACAAGCAGGTTTCCGATATGAAAACCTTCAGTAAAGAGCAACTGAAACTGGTTGGACTCCTCGGCCGCGCCATCCCAGATGGTCGAAATCAGCCAGGGAAAACTGAGGTACAGTAACAGCTTCAAGCCGAACTTCACCAGTGCTCCACTATTTCCGTCAGCATTCTCCACGGGGAGAACATTCTCCTTCTCGTCGTGAAACAACACATCAAGAATTCTGCTGGAGTATTTCGAGGTAACAGCAGAAAAGAGGTCAATTCCGTCATTGATGAAAAGCACAAAGGCGAAGAGCACCATCGTTTGCCACATTCCCCTGAACAGCCAGGTGACAAGGTTGCGGTACCCCAGTCCCTCCATGACAATCAGCACGATGGAACTCAGCAGTATAAGCAGCCACAGGATTCGGCAGATGATTGAGTCCGGATAATTATGGCGCAGGCTGCGGAGGGTCAACACGAGAAAAAGCAGGGAGAAAAAGAGCACACAAAAACGCCACAATATCAGAAGCTGCAAATCAAAGATAAATCCCGGGATATTGGAAAAAGTAAGCACATCAAGGGCAGTAAAGAAACTGAAGAAAAACCAGAAAAGTGCGATCTGCTCCGGCCTGATCTTCTCGCTTTCGCCAGTTTTCGAAATCACCAGCCGGTAGAGCACCGCCCGGACACAGAGAGGTGCCGCCGTCCAATAAAAAAGAAAGATGCAGAGCCAGCAGGCGGCAATGGAAATAAAATTGGCAGAAGGATTGATATAACTCACCAGCACCGCTCCGGCAAAAAGTCCGACGAACAGATTGAAAAAAAGACTCTTACACAGCAGGAACCTGTCAAGGTAATAAAAGAGGTTGTCCTTTTCGACAAATGACATAAGAAAAGAACGTAATTTAGGCAAACCTCGCAGGAACTCGAGTAGAAGGACCAGCAACGCCGGAAGCAGGTCAAAAAAATTGGGGGTCAGGATATCCAGTTCCTGGCTGGTCACCCGTTTCGGCCAGGAAAAATACGTCCGCCACTTTTCCACATCAAATTTTGCCGTTACCCCCATGGCAACAGAGCCGATGTCATCCCCCTTATAGACAAGATTGTGGCTGGCCCGCTTTTTACGCGCGATCTCCAGGGTCTTCAGCGCGTTTTCACAGGAAAGAAGAAGCAGTTTATAGTTGCCCACCTGCTGCTCCAGTATCAACTTCTTCTGATGTAAATCAATATCCGCCCCGGCCCCTTTTTTTTGTTGACTGCTCCCGGAAACAGCTGCAGGAGGTAATTGGGAGACGACGCCTTCGCTTCTGGAAGAAATATCAACAAGCACGCTGGTGAGCTGACCCAATTCACCCTCCAGCGCATCCAGTTCTGTCTGCGTAGAGGTCTGCAGTTCCAGAATCTGCGTGCGTTTGTTCGTTATTTCTTCAAGGTCTGTGCTGGCATCAAGTCCAGCCATAATCTTATCCACCTTCACCTGCCTGCGTGCGATTTCAGCAGCAATGCTGGGAGAAGAAACAGCTTTTCCGGCAAAAACAGGGGGCGGAGAAAAAGAGGAGGACAGCAATAAAATGAGGATAAGAAGTATTCGAGTCATGACAAAAGAGGGGTAAAAGGAGTAAAAAGAACAGAGTGAAAAGGATCTCGGGGAGATTATAGCCTGGTTTCCACTTCTGTCGAGAAAGAAAGGGGGGAAGGAAAAATAGAGCCGTTTCTACGGGAAAAAAAACGATATCTCTAACACTTTCCAAACACTATTCTGACAACACCTGTACAATTAAAGCGTATTCTCTCCTGCATGCATGAAGGGAGCACAGGCAGCCCTCTTCAAAAGATGAGGTGTTCCACTTTACCTCTGCTTCAAGAAAAATTCAGTTTACAAGGAGAAAAGATGAAAGTCCGTAAATTTATTACAATTGCCGCAGTTTCTCTCGCGCTGACTGTCGCCGGGTCTTCCGCATTCGCCGGAAAAGTAAAACTGGTTGGCTCGGGAGCAAGTTTTCCCTACCCGATCTACTCCACCTGGTTCAGCCAGTTCAGTAAAGCCAATTCCGGGATCCAGGTAAACTATCAGTCCAAGGGGTCTGGTGCGGGGATCCGCGACTTTCTCAACGGTGTGGTGGACTTCGCCGCCTCTGACGCCGCCATGAAGGAAGAGGAGATGGCAAAGGTAAAAGACGGGGTGCAGCTTCTCCCGATGACTGCAGGTGAAGTTGTTCTCGCCTATAACCTCAAAGGCGTGAAAGATCTCAAACTCTCCCGCAAAGCCTATACAGGAATATTCCTCGGCAAGGTGAAGACGTGGAATGATCCCCTCATAGCCGACGCCAATCCCGGGATGAAACTCCCCGCCACCCCGATTACCGTAGTTGCCCGGGCGGACAGTTCTGGAACAACTTACGTTTTAACGAAACACCTCAGTGCCATCTCCCCTGAGTTTGCAGAAAAGGTCGGCGTTGCAAAACAGCCCAGCTGGCCCACAGATATCAACATGATCAAATCACCCAAAAATGCCGGCGTAAATGCTTCCATCAAAAGAGCCACAGGAGCAATTGGCTATACCGAATACGCCTACGCCCGCATGGCCAAACTGAATATGGTTTCTCTTGAAAACAAAGAGGGAAGCTATGTCGCCCCCGGTCTCACTGGCGGTCAGGCCGCACTTGCCAATGTTGAAATCCCCGAGAACATGATAGCCTGGGTCTCTGACCCTGCAGGAAAAGATTCTTACCCGATCGCCACCTACACCTGGATGATTTTCCACAAAAAATATGCCGATGCCGGTAAAGCCAGGGTTCTGCGCAAAATGGTTAACTACTGTCTTGACAACGGCCAGGCCATTGCCGACCAGATGGGCTACATCCCGCTGCCAGCCAATGTGATTGCACAGGTGAAGGTTGCAGCAGAAAACATCAAATAAGGTACGTAAAGATTCTCCTGCTGTAACAGAGGACGCAGAGCAACAGGCTGTGCGTCCTTTTCCTGCATTGCAGAGAAACTTCTTTCTCGGAACGCCGTTCCAGATGGTCTCCGGGATAAATACCAGGAAGAGAGAAAAAAACCATGGCAGCAGAAAACAGGGAAGAAAGCATCCTGCCCCACGCGGAAACCCTTGCCGCTCCGCCCACAACTGTGGACAAAATCTTCGATAAGTGCTTCCGCACTCTCACCCTTGTTTTCACCTGGGCGACGGTGCTTCTTCTTGCTTTCATCGTCTTTAGAATCGGCGGACAGGCGCTCCCCGCTATAAAGGAGTATGGCCTCGGCCTGCTCGTCTCCTCCGACTGGGACGTCAACAACAACCAGTTCGGCATCTGGCCGCAGATATGGGGGACACTCTACAGTTCTCTGCTCGCCCTGGTACTCGGCGGCTTCTTTGGCATTACCATCGCCATCTTCCTCACCCAGGATTTTCTTCCCCACAAACTTGAGATAATCCTGAAAAATATTGTGGAACTGCTTGCGGCCATTCCCAGCGTCGTTTACGGACTCTGGGGCATCTATGTACTCATCCCCATCCTGCAGCCCACCGCCGACAAGCTTCACAGCTCCTTTGGCTGGTTTCCACTCTTTTCCACCAGCTTCAGCGGCTTCGGCATGTTTTCAGCCGCCCTCGTCCTTTCCATCATGATTCTGCCCACTATCGCCGCCATATCTCAGGACGCCCTGCGTGCTGTCCCGGGAAAAACAAAAGAGGCTGCTTTCGGCATGGGAACCACCCGCTGGGAGGCAATCCTGCGGGTCATCCTTCCCACCGCATCCGGTGGTATCTCCGGGGCTCTTGTGCTCGGCCTCGGCCGCGCCCTCGGTGAGACCATGGCCCTTGCCATGCTGGTCGGCAACAGCGCCACCGTCTCACTCTCCCTCTTCTCCCCGGCAAGCACCCTCGCCGCCCTGCTCGCCCTCAACTTTCCCGAGGCAGATCTGAACCAGACCGGCGTGCTGATGTACGCGGCATGTACCCTGCTGCTCATCACCCTTGTCGTAAACATGCTCGGGACCCTCATCATCAGCACAACCACAACAAAGGGGGGTGAACGATGAACGAAACGAAAAACGACCTTCTGCAGCTGCCCAATCTGGAGCGCCAGCCCTTTGAGCCCCGGGCACTGAAATCGATCCTGCTGAGCACAATCACCATCATCTGTGCCGTGCTGGCCTGTGTTCCGCTCTTCTCGGTGCTGGTTATGCTGATTTACCGCGGTGGCTCACGTATCAGCCTTGAATTGTTTACCGCCCTGCCCCCCACAGCCTTTCAGTTCGACGGCGGCGGGATCAGCAACGCTATTATCGGGACACTTTTCATGGTCGGTATCGCTGCTCTGATCACAATTCCTTTCGGTGTGCTGGCCGCCATCTATCTCGCGGAACTCGGCCCATACAGTAAAGTCGCCACCATCGCCCGCTTCTCCGCCAAAACGATGTCAGGACTGCCGTCCATTATTGCCGGGGTTTTCGCCTATGCCATCATGGTTATCACCATGGGCGGCTACTCTGCATGGGCGGGGGGAGTCGCTCTGGCTGTACTCATGCTGCCCACCATCCTGCTGACTGCTGAAGAGACGATCAAGATGGTGCCAAAACGCATGAAAGAGGCGGCCTTCGGCATGGGATGTACCCCGAGCCAGTCAATGACAAAGGTCGTCCTGCCAATGGCCCTGCCGGGCATCATCACCGGTGTTGTACTGGCCGTTGCCCGTGCGGCGGGGGAGACTGCACCTCTGCTCTTCACTGCAATCTTCAGTGAATACGCTCTGGAACCCAATGATCCCACCGCCTCCCTGGCGGTCCTCATCTACAATTACTCGAATTCAACCTCGGAAAACCAGCTTGAGCTGGCCTGGGCCGCGTCCCTCGTTCTTGTCGTACTGGTCTTCATCCTCAACATGGTCAGCCGCTGGATCGGCTCCCGCACTCGTAAATAAGGACAAAAATGAACACATTACTTCAGGACGACATCATCCTCGACTGCAGAGCAGATAAAATATTTTACAGCGATTTCCTTGCCGTGCGTGACAGCCATGTGCCGATCAGAAAGAATCAGATCACCGGTTTCATCGGTCCCTCCGGCTGCGGCAAATCGACTGTCCTGCGCAGCATCAACCGTATGAACGACCTTATCCGCGGCTTCAAATTCTTCGGCAGCATTCAATTTCACACCATGGACATCTACAACAAAAAGGTTGATCCGGTTGCCGTGCGCCGTAACATCGGCATGGTCTTCCAACAGCCGAACCCCTTTGCCATGTCCATCTACGAGAATGTCGCCTTTGGCCTGCGCCTCAACCGCTTCAAAGGCGATATGGATAATCAGGTAGAGAAAGCGTTGCGCGGCGGAGCCCTCTGGGATGAAGTGAAAGACAAGCTGAAAAAGAGTGGACTGTCACTCTCCGGCGGGCAGCAGCAGCGTCTCTGTATCGCCCGCGCCATCGCCACCGAACCGCAGGTTCTGTTGATGGATGAACCCTGCTCGGCACTCGACCCCATTGCCACCCGGCAAATTGAGGAACTGATGCTGAAATTAAAGGAACGCTTTACGGTCTGTATTGTTACCCACAACATGCAGCAGGCGCAGCGGGTGGCTGATCAGACCGCCTTCTTCAGTGTTGATCTCTCCATAGGCGGACGCACCGGCTATCTCGTGGAGATGGCCGCCACGAAAGAGCTCTTCAGCAACCCGCAGGAACAACTCACCAAAGAGTATCTGCATGGGGATTTTTCCTGAGCACCTTTTTTTCAAGAAGAATCATGAGTATAAAAAGGGATGCTTTTAAGAAGCATCCCTTTTTGTCTTTTTTTTAAGGTGACAACATGTTTTCCCTCTCCGGAGAATCTGAGAAAGTTATGGCAAAATCATACAAAATGAATCTGGAAGAGATTGAAACGTCTCTCAAACAGGTCCAAAAAAACTGGGAAAAGATTAACGCCAGCCTGATGATGCGGCGCGAGGTTCTTGATGACACTATTATTGAGAACATGCTGGCGGGCTACACCTATGTTGACAGACTCCTGCGCAAGGGCATCAATCCCCTCAACCGCTATGAGCTGAATCATTACCTGGAGATGAACCATATCGTCCTCTGCGGCACCAACCCGGAGCGACGTAAAGACTTTGCCGAACATATCAAATACACCACTGACCGCTTCTACAAAGCAGAGAAGTTCAGCATCAGCCACATGCGCAAGTGGGCAGAAAAGCATAAAAAAAATACAGCCTGGGTGCAGGCGGCAGGTATATACATCATGGGGGTGAGTCAGCCTCAGCTCTTTTTTGAAGGCAACCATCGAACCGGGTGTCTGATGATGGGCTACATTCTGGTGAAGAACGGCAAGCCGCCCTTCGTTCTTACGGTGGACAACGCCAAGGCCTACTTTGACCCCTCCACCGTCGCCAAGCAGACCAGCAAGGACGTTTACGGCAAGCTCTACAAGCTGCCGAAGATAAAACGGAATTTCGCCGAATTCCTCAAGGCAAACGCCAATACGGAACTGGTCAGGAAGAAAAAAAATATTTGAGAACAAAGATTTTGGCCGATTACGAATGGATAAACAGGATGTAAAATTGATCTCAATGGTGATAACGGTGGCATTTCATCACCACTGGTGGAAAATTGGCACAACAGTGATTCCAGCAATGGTGTTGTAGAGACAAGGCATGCCTTGTCTACACGGTGACGAGAAAGGTAACGATACGGTGAAATGATTTGTAACGCATGGAATAAACTGGTAGCAATTCCCGAAATTATTAAGAGCAGATGCAATCGGGATTATACCTCCTTAAACGGAGGTATAAGGCTACCCTGAATAATCAGTGAAAATTATTTAATATTTGCGGCGATATTCCCCACTCTTCTAATTTGTTAAAGTTCTCAAGACTTTTATAATGATTCCGTATTCTTAATATTTCAACTGTCGTTAGTGATTTTTTCATTTTGTGGTAATAAAGAGAACCTATACCAATATTACTTTCGTGATTATTTGAGGTTATATAATTTAAAATTTTATAGACATTTTCCTCTGAATCAGTTCCAGTTATAAACAACAACCAAAGTATTTTAATTATTTCTGAGGCTTTATTTTTTTGTGACTCAGTAATTGCAGATTTTGTAATAGGATGGGAAAATCTGTCAAATAATTTACATATTTCATCATCTTTCAATGAAAATATTTTCTTTTTTTTCATTTTTCTGTAATTGAGTTATTGACTAATACGTTGAGCGGGAACGTCAATTTCTTTGGTTGAACGATATTGACTAATCCCCATAGGTTTGAGAGAATCTCGCCAAGAGTGATATTTTTACGTTTGTTCATAATAAACTCTTTCCACATTTTCCGAACCTTCATTCGTCCAATAAAAGAAAATATACCAGTGTCGTTAGCGGATACGGTGTTGATCTGAACGATCGCCCTTGAGTATTTCAAGGCGATTTCCAGGCGGAACTCTTAAATCGTCAAGCTGAGTAGCAATCTCAAGTTGTCGAAGCTTACGTCGTGCAACATTTTCAATATTTATAAATCGCCTGGCACGTTGACCTTTTGAGAGTGATTTTGTTTATTTACATTTAAAAGATCTTATAATGTTTATCATAGTAACGCGTGACGTTATTAATGTCAAGCGTGACTGTGAATGGCAAACACATTTCTCATCGGCGAGTAATACCATTTACATTTTGTATTGGCGCATTCAAAAACAGTGGGCCGGATTAAAATTTTGAATTTTTACTCTTCCTCCAATCAAAATACGACAAAGGTTAATAAATGCGTGTTTACAAACATTTTTTTGCGATGATTTTGATGTTACTTCTCATTTTTACAAATCTGCTTTGTGCTGTAGCTGACCCGGCGGAGAAGAGTAAAATGATGGGGAAAGATTCGATTTATGGTGACTCAAGACCCAATAGATTTCCTGCCATTTCAGTTGATTCGTTTGGCAATTTAAATTGTCTTGAGAAATGTATGCAACGAAATAAAATGGCCTCTGTCGGGTTTGAGGCCATACAGGAACAGTGTCAACAGTCATGTGACCTCGATGACATTTTATTTCAGGTCAGATCTCAAGATATAACAGTATATAAGAAAGGTATTAAAGCCCTCTGTGAGATCAATGATCCCCGTGCTGTTCAACCGCTCATCACCGCTCTTAAAAGAGATATCAAAGTGCGAACCGGCTTGTGGGCCTGGATCATTCCGGCTCTCGGAAGATTGGGAGATTCCGCAGCCGTTCCAATACTTGAGCAGACGTTAACAATGAGCGATGATCATTGGCCAGGCAGAGAAATGTCGGCGAATGCGCTTGGTAACATCGGCGCCACAGAGTCGATACCAGTACTTCTGGAAGCCGTAGAACGCGGCTATGCGAGGGAATCTGTCATTGAGGCATTGGCAAAGTTTGATGACCAGAGGGTTATACCGACATTAATATTGGCACTTCAGCCGGAGGAAGACCCGACAACAACCCAGGTGGCAATGAACGCGCTGCATCGTTTTGGATCCGAAGCGGTACCGAAGCTCATAGATGCTTTTAACGACTTTTCCCCAGAGTATTCAGCCACACAAATACGTTTGAGGTTATGCCATTTGCTGGGTAAAAGCAGTGATGAACGGGCAATTTTGCGACTCCAAAAAAGCAGGAATGATCCTGATACAGTAATAGCAGAATGTGCTTTAGGGTATGTGGGTAACAAATAGATATTAGGCTTGAAAAAATAGACGCACTCTGCAGGCAGTTATATAATTCCTATTAAGGGTACCTTGAATAATCTTGTATTTCGTTCATATTCGAGGCACAGGAAGAAATTTACCGAAGGTATATGATTGATATTCCGAGGATAAATTTTTGACTGTAACGAAGAAGATGGGCGAAAGACTGATTATTCAAGGCAGCCTTAAGTTATACCCGTTTTGTCTCCTGTTTATCCATTCATGGTTACAAACGACAAAAGGAACCACGAATGGACACGAATAAACACGAATTATTACTGAAAAAAACATAAGGGTCCCTTGTGGTTGAATTTGGTCTATTATTTGCTTTGAGGTAATTGATATATGAAAGCGTAAAACGATCAACCCCGACTTTCGGATGACTCCCAAAGTTGATTAATACTCCTGGTGCACTGTACGGCTTAACTTCGGATACAAACGTTTTCGTTTAATGCGTTGTCCCTGTTCGTGAAAATTCGTGTCCATTCGTGGTTACAAACTGCAAAAGGAACCACGAATGGACACGGATAAACACGAATTATTACTCAAGAAAAGGGGCCAATACATGAAGTGTGCAATCAAGTATTTGATTTTTCTCTGGCCGATCTCCGTATTGGTCTATTTGATCTTCATCACCCTTTCAAGCCAGGCAAGTGTTGACGATACATTACTGGAAGCCAATGGCCTGATTTGGGGACAAGGGAGTGAGCAAATTACCGTTGAGGTAAATCAACGTTCTTTGGGAGAACAAGAGACTTTCGAAATTCTTCTACGTGAAAAAAATGGTCAACACCGTGAAAATTTTCGACTGACCATTAACAAGGACATGTTTGGCGGTGGATTTGTTAAAGCAGTGCAGGTCGATGATGACCCGGAATTTGAAGTAATCGCATGGGGCAGCCACGAAGAACAAGAGAGTTTTTTATTGGATTATCAAAAAAGTCAAATAAGTAAGATACCCTTTACCAATACATCTAAAGATATCCAAAATATCGCAATTCAGTGGCGCCAGGCTTACGTCATGAATGGAATGACATTTTCTGTTTTTATGATTTTTGCTGTTGGCTATTACATCTTTATCGGGATTGTTTGGTTGATTGTCAAAACAGTAAAGAGAGGTCGAAAAAAAATTTAATGGCTGCTTCCGATCAAGTGCATTTTTTTGTTAGATATTTATATAAAGTTGAAAGAATCAACTATTCTGTCTAATTCTTTTTGAATTGTTTCATCTTCATTTGGAACATTTTTGGCGAGTGCCGAAACAACAAAGAAAGTTCCCCCTCTTTTGCTGACCAGCATTGTTGATTTGTTATTTCCGTCTACGTCTGTAAAAATAAATTTTATAGTTCGACTTTTACCGGTGCCTGATACCGTGTATTCGAATCCCTCGTATTTGGATTGCAGTTCCTTGATAATTTTGGGCACTGTATTATAAACATATCCTGTAGTTTCTTGTCTGGCTATGGTAATGGCATATTTTGTATTTTGTGCTTCCCTGACAGCAGCAAAAGATAAAGAACCATCTCTATCTGGGAGGTATAAGAAACCTTTAGGTATGGTTATGGTGTAGCCATCTTCTGATTTATATATTTCTTCATTTAACGCATAATGGCCTTTTTTTTCGAATGCGTTTTTAGTCTCTGCTGTTGTTGGCATCCTGTTATTGTCTTCTTTTTGTTTTATTTCTCTAAGATCGTCGTAGGCAAGAAATGTTGATACAGAGACTAATACGACGACAACTACAGGTATCCATTTCTTTTTGTACGTCTTTTGGTTCTTTTTATTGAAATACTGATACAAAAGAAAGATAGCAATGAGAAGTTGAAATCCGTTATCGGCTATAAGTGGGAGATATTCTGTCATTATTTTCCTCGCTGTCTAGTAGTGGGTTAAAGGGGAAAAGTCCATTAAAGACCTCATTCAGTTCATTTTCTTCAATCTTTTTCGTAAATAGCAAATTTATAGTATTAGAAAGTGTTTTTATTTTTCTAGCTCTAAGGTACTTCACTAAAAAGTCAAACCATGTATCTTTTGAAACAATATAAAAATAACCGTCTTTATCTTCTACCGACATTTTTTCGACATAACATGCGATGTAAAAATCTAGTGCATTGCTGGATGAGTACAATAAGTGCAACAGCGTTCTTTCTAAAAGAATACCAGATCAGTGCATTTCTTCAAACAGGAAGATCTCATACCGATATTAATGAGACCTTGAATCGTTCTAAGAGTACAATTTCACGTGAAATTTATCGCAACCCTTTTGAAGGAACCTATGAGCCCTGTGTTACTCATGTCATAGCAATGACCAGACGGAAATCCGCTGAGAAGGCCACAAAACAAAATCCTGAAGTATTGCAGATTGTACGAAAGTGGCTCCGACTGGGGTGGTCTCCAGAGTCTATAATCTATTGATTTTATATTGAGAATCTTGAATTACCTCTGCAAAAACATGTTTGCCATACGGCGGTTTATGACTGGATTTATAAAGACCGGCAAAAGGGGGGGAAACTCCACACGTATTTCCCACGGTATGGCAAACGTCGGTGGAAAGGAGGTAAACGTGCCGGGGTGTCTCTTATTCCTGACCGCGTAGACATTGCAGAACGTCCTCAGATCGTGAATGAGAGGAAGCGGATTGGAGACTGGGAAGGAGATACTGCTTACGGGCAGAATGCGTCCCTTGACAACGTAGTATATTTCAATTAGAAATTAATTTTCTATCGTCTGAGTATCTGCCGCCGATATATTTTTTTAGCTTTTTTACCTTTGGGCACTGAGGTTTTTTACGTTCAATACCATTTCATAACAACATAACAACTTGAGGAGAGTCCATGAGTCTGACAAAGAAAGTTTTACTCGGAATGATTCTTGGAATAGTCCTGGGAATCGGGATCAACCTTACCGGGCTGAATACCGAAGGCTCACTGGTCAACTTATACCTCGTCAACGGCCTGTTCAATGTAGTTGGCACGATGTTTGTCAACGCCCTGAAGATGCTGGTTGTTCCGCTCGTGCTGTTTTCCCTGATTTGTGGTGTTTGTGGAATCGGTGACGTCAAATTACTTGGCAAAATCGGCAGCAAGGCGTTTGTGCTCTATATGCTAACCACAGCCATTGCCATCGCCTCGGCACTGGGCATTGCCGCCACCCTTGGTATCGGAAAAGGCATGAACGCCCAATCTTCCGCCGAATTCACTGGACGTGAAGCACCGCCACTGTCGCAGGTTCTCATCGACATCGTACCGTCGAACCCCGTTAATGCCATGGCCCAGGGAGAAATGCTGTCAATCATCTTCTTCGCCATCTTGCTGGGGATCAGTATGCTGCTGGTGGGACGCAAATCAAAGCCGTTGATCAATCTCTTTGAAATGTCGAACGAAGTGATGATGAAGATGGTTGGTATCATCATGGCCCTGGCCCCCTATGCCGTTTTTTGTCTGCTGTCAAAAGCGATGGCTAATCTTGGCCTGGATCTGCTGGCGCAACTGCTGGGTTACGTCCTGGTGCTGATCGGGGTGCTGTTGCTCCACCTGTTCGTGACTCTTCAACTCGTACTAAAAATTTTCTCCGGTCTCAGCCCGTTCACATTTATGAGCAAGATTCGCAACACTCAGGTGTTTGCCTTCAGTACGTCGAGCTCCAACGCGACCATTCCCGTAACGTTGCGCACGGTCACGCAGCGCATGGGGGTCGACAACTCGGTCGCCGCGTTCACGGTGCCGTTCGGTGCAACCATCAACATGGATGGTACCGCCATCATGCAGGGGGTGGCCACGGTTTTCATTGCCAACATCTACAATGTGGATCTCGGCATGAGCGGTTACCTGACAGTGATCATGATGTCAGTCTTGGCGTCGATAGGTACCGCTGGCGTTCCCGGCGTTGGCCTGATCATGCTTTCCATGGTTTTCGTCCAGGTCGGTCTGCCTGTTGAGGGCATAGGTTTGATCCTTGGTGTGGACCGCCTGCTCGATATGATACGCACGGCGGTCAATGTATCGGGTGACGCAGTGGTCTCAACCATCGTAGCCAAAAGCGAAGGCAAACTCGACGTAGATGTTTTCAATGATCCCAACGCCGGTATCATTCACGACGAGGATCTGGATATCGACGAGGCGGTCGAAAAAGAGATGGCGGAAGCCGTTCAGCAGTCACGCAAAAAATCATGAAACCGGGACAACCACAACCGAACCAGGGGGTACCTGCTATGCTGAGAAAACAGATGATATTTCGATTGATTGTACTGATGGCGGGCGTACTGGCTTTCAGCCTGATCGAACAACCGCTCGGTGCACAGGAGTCAACCAGAGCTGTTATCGGCAATGAGGCAACACAATCTCTGTCGACAATGGAGGCGGTGACCAGCTGTGGCAGCCTGCGGGTGGGCGTTAACCCGAACCTGGTACCTTTCTCGTATGAGAACGAAGCAGGCAAACGCGTCGGTACTGATATTGATATGGCCACGAAACTCGCCAATGCACTCGGGGTGAAACTCGAGATCATCGTACCCGAAACTTTCGGTGAGCTGATTCCGATGCTGCAAAGTGATCGTCTTGATGCCGTCATGGCCGGCATGAGCATAACCTTCGACCGCGCCAGGGTCGTAAACTTCACTGACCCCTATTTCGACACGGGGATCTCGATACTCAGCAATATCGCGGCGTTGTCGAGACTCGGCATTTCCCACCCGAAATCGTCACAGGCCTTTCTCGATGATATTGACGCTAAAGGGATCGGCAACCGGCTTACGATTGCCGTAACCGAAGGTAAGGCGCCACAGCAGATGGCCGCAGAGCTCTTTCCGCAAGCCACAATCATGAGCTTTCCGAACAATGCTGATGCCGCTGAAGCCACGCTCAGGGGCGACGCCCACTTCATGCTGCACGATGAAGTGTTTCTCAAGGTCTGGCTGCGTGACAACTCCAGGCGCGCCGGCATCCATCTGCGTATCATTGATCCGCCAGTAAAACCGGATGTATATGGGATCGCCGTCAAAAAAGGCGACTGGGAATGGCTGCAATTGCTCAACGTTTTCGTCCACGATTTACGCAGAAATCAGGAAGTCGTCAAATCGCTGACGAGCTATCTGCCCAGTATTGATAAGCGCGCCCTGTCAGAGAAAGCCGTACTGCGATTCGATGTGCAGGGCATGGATGACTGAGGCTGTTGCAGCGATTTCCCACCGATGACGGGCCTCTGCCTTGATTGGCGGAGGCCCTTTTCGCTCAACCACCAGGACAGTAAACGCTGCTGCACGATTAAGTTACCATAATTAAAAAGTAACTACTCACCCCCACCAGCCTCAAGTCCTGGAATTTTACCACCTAAAGCCAACTGAATAGCGACAAGCGGATTGATTCCTTGGTTTGCCATTGTTTGCAGGTAGCTCGAGATTCTACAATAAGCTTGGGCATACAGTTTCTTCCGGAAACAACCAGATACTTTTTGTTTTACCTTCGCCATACGGAGATCTCGTTCTGCCCTATTATTAGTGAATGGGACATAGGGCTTTTTTGCAAACAGCAAGACTGCGGTCTCATATTTTTTCAGTC
>NZ_JAFFPZ010000002.1 GCF_016918505.1 Desulforhopalus vacuolatus | reverse complement strand
ATTGTCTTCGTAAACTTTTCTTAGCCTTTAGTAACCCTATGTATCAGGATAGTTTTCGCTTCAAAAAATCATCATAAATCCAAGGACGAAGTGAGATGGAAGAATACGGTTAGTTTCTGCAAGTAGATCAGCATTTCAGAATTGCTGAAAAAAAAGAGAGTCCTGACCTAACCATGCCGAGAGCATCTGTGGGTATTAGGAATAATATTTTCACAAAGTGCGAAATATAAGGTCAAATAATAAAATTCTTCATTTTTCAGATATAATCTGATTACAGGAGCCCCTTTCTCCATCAGTCGGCAGGCCAAACTCACGGGCATAAAACTCAGGTACCGTTTCCCTCTATGTGTCAGGACGCCCGCGAACCAGCAGTCATGCAACACATGCTGACGCCCTGTATCAGAAAAGCATCCATTTCCTGCATTGCCAACCCTTTACCCCGGTGACCGGTCAGGTTGACCTGAGTGATACCATTTACATTTTGTATTGGCGGATTCAAAGGCAGAGGCGGGAAAAGGGAGAAAGGAGAAAGGAGGCAGGAGGCAGGAAAAAGCAAAAAATTTCCGTAGAGACGAGCAAGCCACGAATATTTTTGACGAAGAAATAGTAAACGATTACAATACAGAGTCAGGTTTACATGTCCATTCCATGAACAAGAGCGTATTCAAATGGTTAAAATAAAAGATATTGCCGATGCAGCGGGGGTCTCAACAGCAACAGTTTCGCGGGTCCTGTCCAACAAGCCCCACGTGCGCCCTGAAGTAAAAAAGCGGGTCATGCAGATCGTGCAAAAGATGAATTATCGGAGAAATAGAGTTGCTCAAAATCTTCGTTCAAACACATCAAAGATTATTGCTCTGATTGTTTCCGATATAGAAAACCCGTTTTTTCAGCGTGTCAGCAGAGCCGTCGATGATGCAGCATTTGAGTATGGATACAGCGTCATACTGTGTAACACAGATGAAAATCCCGGTAAGGAAGAGGCGTCCCTGAATCTTCTTCGGGACGAGAATCTCGCCGGTGTCATCTTATCTCCGACACAACAGGCTCTCGACAATTTTAGAGAAGATTTTGATTTTCAGATGCCAATGGTGATAATTGACCGGTATGTGAATAATCTGAACATTGATAATGTCATCATTGATAACGTTCAGGCAGCCCGCACGCTGACAGCCCATTTAATTGAACATGGCTGTCAGCGAATAGGTGGAATTTTTGGTATGGGCAGTACAACCGGCCGTGAAAGACATGAAGGTTTTATGCAGGCATTAAAAGATCATAACATTACGCCTGCAACAGATCTGATAAAGTTCACCAGTCCCAAAGCAGAAGACGGATATAACATGGTCATGAAGCTGCTGCAAAACCCGGATCCTCCCCGGGGAATATTAACAAGCAACAGTCTGTTAGCCGCAGGAGCTCTTCTGGCAATTCGTGAAAGTAAACTGGCAATTCCAGATGATATTGCCATGGTAAGCTTCGATAACCCCACCTGGGCAAAGCTGATTGACCCGGCCCTTACAGTAATTGAACAGCCAACCTATGAAATAGGCCGGACTGCCGCTGAACTTCTTATCAAGAGAATTCAGGATCCGACACGTTCAAACCGCCAGGTTGTTCTCAAAACAAAGCTGATTGTTCGGCAGTCCTGTTAATTGAATGAGATCATCCATATTAAGTTATGCCCCGTTTAAGGAGGCCCAATCCCGATTGTATATGCTCTTAATAATTCTGGGAATTGCTACCGGTTTATTCCATGCGTTACAAGTCATTCCACCGTTATCGTTACGTTTATTGTCACCGTGTAGACAAGGCATGCCTTGTCTCTACATCATTGCTGGAATCACTGTTGTGCCGATTTTTCACTAATGATGTGTAAGGTTACCGTTATCACCGCGTGGTGACAATGTGGCGTGTATGTTTGGGGTATCGGTGTTTCGTATTCGGTTACAGTTCCACCGTTATGGTTACGTTTACCGTCATCGTGTAGACAAGGCATGCCTTGTCTCTACATCATTGCTGGAATCACTGTTGTGGCTATTTTTCACCAATGATGTGTAAGGTTACTGTTATCACCATTGCGATCAATTTTACATCCTTTTTATCCCTTCGTGATCACCCAACAAAATGTCCACGCAGCCGCATTCTCTGGTCAATAATCAAGAAACTTTCGATTAATTAAAACACCCAGAACAACGCCAGCAAGGCTGCCAAAAAAACTGATCCAGTATGCTGTCATTATCCCCCAGGAAGATCCCGCTTCCCACCCCAGCCAGCTGCAAAAGCTTATACTTATAAAGAGACAAATTTTTTTCATATATCACCATGGAAATACTCTTTGAAGAGTGCTGAATTGCGATAAAAGATCCTTTCTTTTTTACCGTTTCATTTTGAGCGAACTGCTTTTACCAAAAAAACCTGATTTTACGACATCGTGTAAAGGTGTTGATGCAGGAATTAATTATTTAAGAAGCCCGCAGTCTGAGCTCTGCTGTCTGCTGTCCTCTCCCTTTTCCGGAGACGGAATATAAACAGAAAAAACCGAACATCGGCAGTTCTGAATGACGGAATTAGCCAGAGAGCCGGCGAAAAAACGTCTGACGCCAACTTTTTTTGCCGCTTTAATTATGATCAGGTCATAATGAGCCGATGTTTTGAGGATCTTTTCTAATCGTGAATCGGCGGCAATAACTATCTGCTCATTATCACGATCAAAAAGGTTCCTCTGTCTCCAGAGCTGCAACTCTCTCTCGGCATCGAGCAATTCCTGTCGGGTACTATCAGCGTACAGAAGATGCATAAAATTGAAGTATGGTTCACCTGTCGTTGCCATGGTTTGTAATACCGGCAGCATCTCATTGAGATCTTCCAGGGCAATAAAGGGAACCAGAATACGATCAAAAGAAAGCGTGTCTGCAAACCGGATTGCTACCACCGGACAGGACACGTTATCGGTGATTGTTGTGAACACCTTTTTTATGGCAAGAGGCTTTGAACTGACATGATACCCAAGGACCAGGAGTCTGGTCTGATTTTTATTCACCGCTTCGAGCAGTCCCTGTTCCGGGCTGCTGAAAACGAGCTCTTTCTGCAGGGGATATCCCAGAGTTTCTGTTTCGTTTTGCTCAATGGAAAACAGCTGTTCAATTTCTTTTTTGCTCAGGCTGTTTTCCCGCTCCTGTGCAAGGACCCGGACCGATTTTGGCATGGCCTGGTAATGGTGGGCAAAAAGAGTTGATATCCTCGCCAGGCCTCGAACTGAGCTGCAATTTTTAGCGCCAAACAGTATTACTCCGCAGGAGTTCTCTCCCGGATGGAGAGGCGCACCTTTCCAGGGGTCAGGAAGCCAGCAATCCTGTGAACGTCCAGAGAAATTTTTCAGCAGGGATTTTCCGAGCGACTGGTGATGTTTTTTGGTGAATCTCGTTTCTCCGGCCTGCTCAAGAGAAAAGCGTACCAGGGACGGGCCGATAAGCTCTGACACCATTACCCCGGCAAAAACCACTGGCGTAATGATTTCACTCCAGCCACCGAGCCGCGAATCACTGGCAACGATAAACACCAGGCCGATGGCAGCCCCTGCCTGGGGAAGGAGAGCGAGTCCCATATAATTTCGCACTGCACCTGATGCTCCAGACAACGTCCCGCCCAGAAAAGAGCCAAAATATTTTCCAGCAACACGGGCAATAAAATAGGCGAGACCAACCCACCCGGCCAGCCAGAGAGCCTCCAGATTGAGATGGACACCGGCCAGTGTAAAGAAAAGGACATAAACAGGAGGCTCGAAATTGTTCATTACTCTGAACAGACGGACGTCCCTTTTGGCACGATTGATAATGACAAAACCTGCCATCATCCCGGCAAGAAGCGGCGAGAGATGCAGTTCCCTGGTTACTTCTCCACAGAGCAGCAAAAGGCCAAGGCCAGCTGTCAGCATTTCTCCTTTTCGCTGGAGTTTGTCCATGACCAGATCAAGTAAAAATCCGGTAGCAACGCCTGTTATAACAGAAAAAAATATCTCGGAGACTGCCCCCATAATTCCCATAACAGGGGTAACAGCGCTGTTGCCGATCAGTTGGTGACCGATGGAAACAGTAATACCAAACAACATGATACATATACCGTCATCAATAGCAATGACCGCCATCAGCGTTGAGGTAAACGGTCCCCTGGCCTTCAACTCACGCACAACAAGCAGAAGGGCCGCCGGTGCAGTTGCGACAGCTATGGCACCGAGCAGCATTGCCAGAATGAAATTATCACGGGGGCTGGTTGCGGGAGAGACCTGTTGAGCAACAAGCCAGGTTGCAACCAGAACAAACAGGTATGTGGCGAAAGCCTGAACAAAACTGATATACGTCACATCTTTGGCGATTTTTTGCAGTCGGCGCAACTCTATATGTTCGCCAATACCGAAAGCAAGCATCATCAGAGCTATCTGGGTAAAGTGATCTAATTGATGGCCGACACTCTCGGGAGTGAGAATCCCCAGCCCCGACGGACCAAGAACAAGACCTGCCAGAATATACCCCGTCACTGAAGGAAGACGAAAGAGCTGCACAATTTTCGCAAAAAGCAGCCCGGTTGAAAGCAAAACAGCTATGCCAAAGGTTATATTGAGCATGGGTTATTTTACCTGAAAGTACAAATCCGCCATGGGATGAAGAAGAGTGTTTACAGCATACCCTTCTCTTTAGGTCTGGTGCAAAAAAAATATCCATTTGAGCTTAGATGTATTGGGGAAGAGATAAAAAGGGAGGCAGGAGACGGGATCTTCGCGGTAAAAAATGCCTTACCGTCTTTCGCTTTTTCCCGTCTCCTGTCTCCCGTCTCCCGTCTCCCTTTTTCCATCCCTGTTGTCATCAGCAAATGCTGTTCCAATAGTATTTTTATACACATCAAGACCGACAAGTATGGTATCATTTTTCGTAATTTGCCCTCTTGATTATGGCTCTGTACCGCATTCTTTTTTATTTTCAAAAAACTAAACCTTCCACAAGGGATTCAAGCAAATTAATATGACCCCAATCACCATCATCGGCGGCGGCCTTGCCGGTTGCGAAGCAGCCTTCCAGATTCTCAAACGCGGCGGCAGTGTCCGCCTGATTGACATGAAACCAGGGCGAAAGAGCCCGGCCCATGAAAGTGACGGCCTGGCCGAACTGGTCTGCTCCAACTCACTGCGCTCCGACGATCCAACCTCCGCCGTCGGCCTGCTGAAACGGGAAATGGCCGCACTGGACTCGCTCTTTATTGAGGCCGCACGGGCGACTGCGGTACCCGCCGGTCGTGCTCTGGCAGTGAACCGCGATGACTTTTCGCAGTACATTACCGAGCGCATCAAAAATCATCCTCAGGTGGAGGTAATTGAGCAGGAGGTTCTGGAGATACCACCGGAAACCGACGCACCCGTCATCCTCGCGACCGGTCCGCTTACTTCAGAACCACTGGCCGAATCCCTCGCCGCCTTCACCGGCCGCGACCGCCTCGCCTTCTACGATGCCATTGCCCCCATTGTCTATAAAGATTCACTGAATTTTGATATCGTCTACAGCAAATCCCGCTGGGAAGACGGCCCCGGCGACTATCTCAACTGTCCAATGAACGAAGAGGAATATCTACGTTTCATCACCGAGCTGGCCAGTGCCGAATATATGCCGCTGAAGGATTTTGAGAAGGCAAAGTATTTTGAAGGCTGCCTGCCGGTGGAGATAATTCGCAGCAGGGGCGATGACACCCTGCGCTTCGGGCCGATGAAACCGGTGGGTCTGGAGAAACCTGATGGCAGCAGTGCCTATGCCGTGGTGCAGCTGCGCAAGGAGACCAAAGCGGGGACCACGTACAATATGGTCGGCTTTCAGACCAAGCTCACCTATCCAGAGCAGAAGCGTGTCTTCCGGCTGATTCCCGGGATGGAAAACGTCGAATTCGCCCGCCTCGGCTCCATCCACCGTAACACCTTCATTGTTGCCCCGGAACTCCTCCGCCCCACCCTGCAGTTTCAACAGCGCGCCGACCTGCTTCTTGCCGGACAGCTCTCCGGCGTTGAGGGCTATGTGGAGTCGGCGGCAATGGGCCTGCTGGCGGGAATTAATGCCGCGCGGCTGGCAGCAGGTATTGCGCCAACGGTGCCACCGCAGCACACCGCCTTCGGTGCCCTCATTCACCATCTCACCGAGAGTGAAGCAAAACACTTCCAGCCCTCCAATGTAAACTTCGGTCTCTTTCCCGACTGGAAGAAAAAAATCCGCAAGAAATTTCGTGGTGAGGAACGGGCAAAACTCTCAGCTGCAGCAATGGAAACGTGGCTGGCAGAGATGTAATACTATTTCCAGCGTATTGGCGGATTCAAAGACAGGGGGACGGGAAACAGGAGAAAGGAGACGGGAGACAGGGAAAAGCAAAAGACGGTAAGGCATTTTTACCGCGAAGAACGCGAAGCAAGACAACGACTGGATAGCCAACGAAACACACGAAACACACTAAAATTTATAAAAAATGCCCTTTTTCGCATGATTAGACCAATTGGTATAAGCTTCTGAAGGGAAGCCACACGCTGATATCAAAGTTATACCGATGATGAACAGTAAGCCGGTATAAGTACCTTCACGAAATTCTTTTCCACAAAGAAAAACGCCCCGAATCTTGTCGATTCGGGGCGTTTTTCTTTGTCTGAAGCATGAAAAAAAATGTTCTGCATTTCTTCCGTTGCGTTTATGGTAGAGAATTATCTTTCTGTTCCTTCAGGAGGAGAATGGACAGAATACGACACCTTTCCTCTCAACTTTATCTGTAATGTAAAAAACACCATGAAAAAGTACCTCAGTATTCCCCTTTTCCTTGCCCTTACGGGCTGTTCCGCTCACATTGAAATGGTCGACCACGTGAGCCGCATTGGCCAGCCGAAGGTCATCTATGTCAACACACAGCAAACGGAGAAAGCAGACGGCACAAGCTGGCAGAGAGCATATCCTGCCCTCAACGAAGCCCTTGCCGTGGCGATGAACGGCGATGAAATCCATATTGCCAGGGGGATCTATCTTCCCTCCGCAATTGGCGATCGCAATGCCTCCTTCCACCTTAAAAAAGGGGTAAAACTCTACGGGGGATTTGCCGGAACCGAGGAAACTCCTGCCGAGCGTGATGTCAAAAACAATCCCACCATTCTCAGCGGGAATATCGGCGATCCGGATTCCACTGCTGATGACTCTTTCTTCGTTGTCACCGGCGCGGGAGAAAATCAGCTCGACGGCATTGAAGTCCGCGATCTCAAAGACTGGCGCGATGCTGCCTGGGACCGGAAGAGCCACGGATCTGCACTGCACAACCTCTACAGTACAGATGAGAACCGGCGCGAAGAAATGCTGAAAGAGTACAGCAGGAGAACTGTCTCTCCGTCAAAAAAGAGTGCAAAGAGAGATGTGGTCTTTGTTGATGCCGCAGCCACTCCGGATGGAGACGGAACCAGCTGGAAGAAGGCCTTTGCACAACTGCAGAAAGGCATTGATACAGCTTCCCGCAACGGTGCCGAAGTATGGGTGGCGAAAGGACTCTACCTGCCCGCAAGTGACAACCGCACCGCCACCTTTCTTGTTCCCGACGGGGTAAAAATATACGGCAGCATGCAGGCCGGAGTAAAAAGTCGGAAAGAGGCCAACGCCGTCACCACGCCCACTATCCTCAGCGGCAACATCGGCAGCCCCTTTCTGCGGGAGGACAACTGCTACCATGTGGTCACTGCTGGCAACCGGGTCACGCTTGACGGAGTGAGAATTACCCTCGGCCAGGCCGACGGAGACTTCTTTAACAATCGGGGTGGCGGACTTGTCACCTTCCACGACCGCACCATCAAAAATTTTTCCATCACGCTCAACAAAGTGATTTTCGACGACAATTACGCCGATCTCGGCGGGGCATGGTATACTGAAAATATCTCCAGTGCAACGGTGCACACCACCTATTTCAAAAACAACAGAGCCCTCTACGGTGGTGCTGTTGCCAGCCGAAACGGGGTGAATTTTAAAATGTATAACGTCCACTTCTTCAATAACCGGGCGCAGTATGAAGGGGGTGCCCTTTTCGCCGACGGCGGGACAAAGGCAGAGCTGCACAAAACCCTTTTTACCAATAATACAGCGGGAAAAAACGGCGGAGCCATAGAGCTTGCCAGCGAATCCGGGAAAAACCAGGAGACAAAAATGCAGGTGATTGACACCCTTTTCAGCGGCAATCGTGCCGAACTCTTCGGCGGTGCAGTAGAAGGAAACGGTGCCTCAAAACTGATTGTGAGCCTGTCTCATTTTCACGATAACTTCGCCAAAAAAGGGGGCGACATCGCCACTCGCGGACAGGCCAGACTGACTCTGGACAACTGCGTATTTATTGATGAGGAAGGCCAGCAACTGTTCAAGGCCCCGCAGAAGAAGTAAAGGCAGGGAGACGGGAAACAGGAGACGGGAGAAAGGGAAAAGCAAAAGACGGAAAGACAGTTTTTACCGCGAAGAACGCGAAGGAACACGAAGGAAGGCAAAAGACGACAAAGACAAAGACAAAGACTGGATAGCCAGCAAAACACGCGAAATTTTTTATGGGTACCTTATATATAAAAAGTCTTTTCACTGTTCCGTCTTTCACAAGGATACCCTGAAACCGTCTCATCCCACAACGGATGTCATCGAGTTGTATTGTCCTGCTTTTTCCTGTCTCCCGTCTCCTTTCTCCTGCCTCCCTTTTTGTCTTTTAGCCCTTCGTAATCGCCAGAAAAGATATCCACGCAGTCATGCTCTCTGGTCAGTAAAAAATGTAATTGGGATAACTACGCGGCGTCGTCCGATGGCACAGGTTCTTCCCGGAACCCCCAGAAGGGGTAATCCAGTTTATACTGCGCCACCTGGCCGGGGGCGTGTTCCCGGCTGGCCACCAGCCAGAGAGTGTTGTACCGCCCGCCGCCATTGTTGGAGGGCATCAGCACCATGGCGTTGTCAGCGCTGTATTCAATATCGCCAGAACCTTTAAAGACACCCATGTGTGGCACACCGTCATAGCTTCCGTTCTCCTGTCGGGAGAGCTCGGAGATAACGATAAAGGAAACACCAAGTCCATCCCGCATAGCTTCAAACTCCCGCAGCCAGCCATCTATTCCCGCCCTCTTCTCACCAAACTCCTTGAAGGGCAGCTTGTGCAGACTGTCAATCGCCACCACCACATAGTCACTGCGGGTTTCATGGCGTAGAAATTCGATATGCTTTTTCATCAGCTCCGGGGTGATGCCGCGGTCGCTGACCACCCGCAGATAGTGGAGCATGTCCTGCAGTGTTTTCTTCGCTTCCGCGAGGCGTATCGCCTCCTCTTCTGTCAGACTGGTGCCGCTGAGCTGTGCCACCTCCAGCCGTGCCAGTCGGCTTACCGTACGCTGATAGATACGCTGGCGTCCATTCTCAAAATCGTAGTAGAGTACCGGCACCCTGCGCCGGGTCAGCTCGGTGGCAATCTGAATCAGCCACGTCGATTTTCCTGCTTTCGGGGCCCCGCCGACCACATTGATACCCCGCACTCCCTCCAACCTCTCGTCGAGAAGAGGAAAACCACTGACTACGTTTTTATACGCCTCCATCTCCTGACTGAGAATATTGCTGTTGAATAATGAAAACTCGCGTTCGGCGGAGGTAAACGGTGAGAAGGGGCGTGCCGCACTGATAAGCGAAGAAATCTTCTTCGCCGTTCCCTTTTCTTCGGCCAGTCGCCAGAAGTCGAAATCGCGGGGGGTGCCCTGTGGCCAGCCGACAACACGCGCCCGGCAGCCAATACGGGCAGCGAGGCCGCGTGCCGT
This sequence comes from Desulforhopalus vacuolatus, assembly GCF_016918505.1. GTDB lineage: Bacteria > Desulfobacterota > Desulfobulbia > Desulfobulbales > Desulfocapsaceae > Desulforhopalus > Desulforhopalus vacuolatus. The sequence goes on along the minus strand of NZ_JAFFPZ010000002.1, from coordinate 244,358 downwards.
CTCCATGGAATCCGGGGTGTTGCGCACGCAGATAAAGAGGTTGTCCAACCAGGCAAAAGAGGAAACATCCAGCCTTTCCAGCACCGCACGCACAGGCACAGCCACAGCAGGGAAGCCGAGCTGCTTGAGAACAATGGCGTTTTCCTCCCCTTCACAGAGAAAGAGCGAACCGTTTTCACAGCGGGAGATATCCTGGGAGTTGAAAATATTGAAGGGTTCGGTGCTGAACTGTTCATCACCCTGCCAGAAAAAATCGGAGGGCTTTTCAGGGTGAACACAGCGAGCCGAGTAACAGTTGCCGTTTTCCTGGATATAAGGAAAAACAAGGTAGCGGCCGTTGAAACCAATCTTCAGCTCGGCAAGGATTTCACGCCGGATACCGCGCCGGGTGTAGCGTTCAAGAGAATCGCCGCTGAAGCGACCGGCGAAGGTTCGCACCTCTTCATCAATACCGATGAGAGGATATTCGGGTTGCACCCTGCCCTCCCGTTCGGGAACATAGCCGGGAACAATGTCAAGCGGAATACCGGCAAGGCGGGCAAACCAGAGGGGATAACCACCGGGCACGCAGCGATTTTGGCAGTGGAAGTAGCCGTAGAGGAAACTGCTGCGGTTGAGCACCACCTGCAGACGCCCCGGCTCAAACCCCCGACTGGCGCAGAAAGGGCAGGGAACGGTGAGAGTGTCACCATACTTCCCACCAAGCTGTGAAAGGTAGAATTGCGCAATCGGATCGGAAGCAGACCCGCTCACAGCTCAGTTCTCTTGCCGAAGGTCTCCAGCAGTATATCAACCTCCTTCTCATCAAGCAGCTCTTTGAAACTGGCATGAATGGTGGGATTCCCCGCCCGACGGTTAAACCGCACAGCCACGATAGCACCCTTCATGTTTTTTGTCTCACCGGTTTTCAGCGTAAAACTGAAATCCACATTCTGACCAGGCAGCGGTTGGAGATTTTTCTGTTCAAGGGTGGCCGCACAACAGGAGACACCTCCCCGTGAAATATCGATACCAGGCAGCAGGTAATCAAGCCCCAGAGGCCACCCCTCGGAATCGAGGAATGAAACCTTCACAGTGCCATTTATCAGGAAACGCTCGTGGAGACGACGGTTATGGTCGGGGTGGGCAATAGACTGTTCGTTCTCCAGACCGTCACAGAACTGCTTCAGCCTGCGATCCAGCCCGGGAAAGGTATTGCGCCAGGAGAGAACGCTGTCGTAGGGCAGAATGGAGATGTCTGCCGATTCCATGGCCTCGACGGAAAACGTCCAGACAGAGACATCAGAAAAGATCTCCAGGCCAAAGACTTTACCTGGCCCGAGAATCTTCACCACTTTGTTGTGGTCTTCATGCATAGAGAAAAAGCGCACCCGGCCGGAGTTGATAAAGAAAAGGGCACTGATCTTGTCCCCCTGAGAGACGACGGTTTCGCCCAGCTCGTATCTACGATGGCTGAAGCTGCCGAAAATTTCGTCAACCTCCTCTGATGAAAGCCCTTCGTAGAGATCACCCCAGACATCGAGATGGCAGGTGAATACCGAGCGCCCATGCTCCTCTTTGATCATATCATCAGCCTTCATGATGGAGGCAACGGCAGTGTTATCAATATGCACCATCCACTGCCTCAAGCGTTTGGCCTGAGTAAAGTTGCCACTGTGCAGTACCTGACCCAGAAGTTCAAGAATCAGGCGCAGGGCTTCCTCTTTCCGGCCTCCGTCCCGCAGTACATTGTGTATGGTCTGCTCAAGGGGCAGGCCGGTGATCATCAGCTGCGGCGGCTTCTCCAGTTTGGCCGAACGCCCGATACGGGCGGCCTGTCTCATGGCGTTTTTGGCAATTTTCCGGGCAATGTTGCCCTGCTCTTTGATTGTCTTTACGTCTTGCTGAAGCTGAAGCACACCCTTTTTGACCTTCGCCCACACGGTGGCGGAAAATCTCTTCCATGCCCTGTGATAGCGCCTCTCAAGCAATTTATTGAGAATGTCGAGTGCTTCCTGACAATTACATCGACTCAAGGTTTCCACAACAGCAAGAAGAATATCCTCACGACATTTCTCTTTGATAGAATCGAAATCTTCGAGCATCTCGTTCATCTTCAGTGCCACCTCGCGATTTCCCCTTTCCCCGAGGGCCTTGATCAGCATGAGCTGCACCGTTTCCGTACTGTGATCTATCGCCTTGATGAAAAGCGAGCGACGATGGCGGCCACCAAGAGTGTTGAGGGTAAGAAAGGCCTCCCGCTGCACCCGCAGATCAGGGTGACGGAAGCACGCCATAACGTCGTCGACATTGGCTTCAGAACCGACCTGAGCAAGCAGCTTAAGCAGATTGCGTTTGGCAAACCACGGCATATGTCCCGGTATCCGTTCTTGAATATATAGAGAAAGACCGGCACCAAAACGGACGCCGAGTTTGATAAGGCGGTCGCGATATCCCCCGTCCTCCATCTGCATGATGGTATCGACAAGATAACGGAGGGCTGTCGACCCCTGCATAATCAGGCGGTTCCCCTCCTTCTCCCCGTCAACGGAGTTGAGATAGAGATCCAACAGTCTGTCGAACTGTCGGCGAGTCAGCAGCTCATTTTGAATATTGTCAACAATCTCCTGAAGGGCAGCACTGTGTTGTAACCCGCCAGCACGGACGCTGCAGAGGATCGCGAACAGAGCATCACCGGCTGCAGCACGCCCACTGTCCTCCCAGTGTGAATACACTATGCGGTAAAGCAGGCGTATAACACCGGTAAACAGGCCGGGTTCGGTAATCTCCGCAAGCAGAGGTCCAGAGAGCTCTTCGCCGGTGCGAACCAGCAGTTTTTCGTCACGACTCTCATCTTCCTCTTTTTCTTCAGTACTCAGCAGCAATTCCCCGAGAGCAACGAGGGACTGCACCTGCGGTGTCCTGTGCTTCTGCGCTTTGCCGGAGTCCGCGTCGATGGTCCTGCACAGCTCTTCCAGCAAAGCCATGGCAGTCCCGGTCCGGCCGCCTCTGCCCAGCTTGCCGATGGCAAGCGGCAGATACTGCAGCATCTCTTCACTGGCCAGAACATCTTTTTCTCCGGAGAGGATACGCTTCACACCAGCCTCAATACGCTTCTTGCGGCGAGTTTTCTCGCCAATCGAGAGCAGACGCTGCGCCTTCTCCGAGGCGAAGACGCTCCTGCCGATATCAGTAGCAAGCAGAGTTTTCAATGACTGTTCAAGATGCAGCCCGTGACCGGGAAGAATGCTCTCCAGTTTTGCTGCACTTTTGCGATAGAATCGTATCACTTCACCGATGCGCTTTCTGTCCATCTTTTGCAGGGTGGCGCTGTAGATCTCACCACCAATTGTGCTGGAAAAATCCTGGGCGAGAATGGCAGCAATGGCCTGTTCGTTGAGCTTTCTTGAGCAATATTCGCTGTATTTAGCAATAATGGAGGCCCGGTTCTTTCCTGCAAGACAAGCATCGAGGCGTTTCATTAAAGCAGAAAACTCCGGTGTGGCGGTAATGTTTTTCGCCTTGCGAATCGTCTGCAGCACCTGCGCAGTGGAAGCATGGAGCAGGTCAATCACAAAACCGACACTGGCAAGGCGTTTGTTAAGATCTTTCTCCAGCAGCTGTCGCTTGTCCCGGCCCAGTGCACACTCTATGAGATCGGGTCGAATGATTGAAACAACCTTATCTTCGCCGGAGCGAATCCTGCAGTTGGCAGCGGCATCGGCATCGGCAGGGGGAAAAAAACGAATCAGATTAAGGGTAAGAATGAATTTCTCGCCCCCGCCGCTGTTTTCGATCAGCGAACTGGAGGCTGACATAACGTTAAGAATCTGCTCGAAAGAGAAAGAGTCGAGACTGGAATCCATTACCAGCCGGGGTTTGCCAAGCAAACCAAGTTGCCGAAAGATAACGAGGTTGGAAAAGGTGGAGAGCATCTCTTCGGTGAGAAGCAGACAGCTCAGACAGGGCTTGCCGTCAAGGAGAGAAAACTCCAGCTGACCGTCTTCACTGATAATATCCATCAATCCTTTAAAGGCCCGCTCCCCCGCCGCGCTGACCTGCGGTGTCCCGGGGGGATAGAGGAGCTTCGTGGTAAGAGCATTGTTCAATAATTTCAAGGCTTTGATACATCTGCCCTTTGCGTCTGCCTGTCTCATCCCTGTCTCCGTTAATCCTAAAAGAAGCGCAGAACCCCCATTCTGGGATTTTTACTAATAAAAATAGGTTTTATCTCTAATAATATTATCTATAACCGAATACGGCTTGTGTTTCCAGTAGAGATATGAGCAAAATGCCTGTTTTTTTAAAAAACTGTACCCTCTCTGTCAACAGAAAGAGACAAGCATCGGGGAACATTGAATAATAGTCCATCTTCCTGGTTACAGCAAAAAATTATCCTCGGAGGGAAGCGCCAGACTCCGATATCAAAGTTATGCCTCCCGTCTCCCGTCCCCCCCACCGGCGCTCACCGCCCCGAGACGAACCAGCGCCGCCATCAGTTCCGCCAGCGGCATCCCCACTACATTGGAATAGGATCCCGTAATTTCCTGCACCAGGGCGACTCCGCGATATTGAATCCCGTAAGCTCCGGCTTTATCGAGGGGCTCACCGGTAGCGACATAGGCCCGGGCGACACTCTCGGGAAAATTTGTGAACGTGACAGCGGTGCGACAAAAATCATTCTCAGATATACCGCGCTCAAGGTTAAGAATCGACCATGCCGAAAGCACCTCATGCCGCCGTCCAGAGAGACGCATCAGCATCTCCACGGCATGCTCTTCATTCTCTGGTTTGCCGAGTACATCATCATCGAGACAAACGACAGTATCTCCGCTCACCACCCAGCTTTCCGGATGCTCCGACGCTACGGCTCCACCCTTCTCCCGGGCCAGTCGGCAAACATAGAATTCCGGGGCTTCCCCCGGACAGCGTGATTCATCGATATCAGCACTCTCCACTGTATAATCCAGCCCCATCCAGCGCATGAAATCCTGCCGCCGCGGGGAGCCGGAAGCCAGAATAAATGGCCCGTTGTTGTAATACATTCCTGCCATGAAAATCTCCTGTTGAATTTCTGCTGTGCAGATTTTACACTTGCACTCTTTTTGAACAACCAGCAATCCGTGAAAAAATATTGCCCTGAAAAACTGGAGTCTCAATGCCCCCTTTTGAAACAGCCTGTATTCTTTTTTGTTTCTTCGCCGCCTCCTTCATCAAGGGGATGACCGGAATGGGTTTTGCCATTTCCAGTCTCGCCCTGATGGCCTTTTTTTTTGATCCAAAGGCTGCCATCCCGCTGATCCTGCTGCCTGCCTTCTGTGCCAACCTGATGGTAGTCCTGACCACCGGGCATTTCCGTTCCACACTCAAACGCTTCCGACTTTATTATATCGCCACCATCCCCGGTCTAATATCTGGCGTATGGCTGCTCACCAGGGTAAGTGGCAGCACCAGCCGCACGGCTCTCGGTATTATCCTGCTGTTCTACGCCCTCTCCGCTCTTCTCCACTTCGACCGTTACCCCTGCAGGAAAAGCAGAGGCTGCGCTGCTGTTACCGGTCTGCTCACCGGAACAATCAACGGTCTTACCGGCTGTCAGGTCATGCCACTGCTCCCCTGGCTGCTCTCCCTTAAATTAAAAAAAGATGAGCTGGTTCAGGCACTCAACATCTCTTTTACCATTGGCATAATCACGATGTTCATTCTGCTCCGGCGCAGCGGGCTGCTCGGCACACAGCAGCTCCTTCTCTCCCTGGTCGGGGTCGCTGTTTCCGTGATCGGGGTGGCTGCGGGAACGAAAGTCCGCGCCCATCTCAACGAAAAGCTCTTCCGAAAACTGATTCTTCTTTTTCTCCTCTTCCTCAGTATAATGATTCTTTTTTTCCACCACTGAGATACACTTCGCCCATCTTTTTCGTTACAGTCAAAAACATATTCCTGATATTTCATGCGTGGGAAGAAAGAAGTAATATATTCTCTGCTATGAAATTACTCACCTTCCTTACATCACACCCCGGCAAAACTATTGTTACCGGCCTTTGGCTGGTGCTGTTCTGCAGTCTGCTCCAGCGGGACTTTTTTATCGGGGAAGCTCCCGTTGCGAAAGTGCAGCAGACCATCGCCCGGGCCGAGGCCAGTGAATACCACTCCCTCTATTTCAACAAGAAAAAACTGGGCTGGATTGAGAGTATCTACCGTGACGAAAACGGCCTGCAGGGACTGCACCAGACTGCCCACTTCCGTCTGAAAAGCGGTAAGGAGGTACACGAAGCCGGTCTTGACCTCGACGCCACCTTCACCGGCAACAACCTGCTGCAGGAATTCTTCCTCAAACTCACACCCTTTCCCCTGACGGTACACGGCAGGGTGACAGGACAGGATCTCAACTATACACTCACCACAGCCGGCACTGCCCGGCAGAGCTCCCTTCATTTCCACTCCCCGCCACGCCTCACCCTCTCCCGCCGCGAATGGCTGCTCACCGGGACACTGCGGCAGGGTGACAAGCGACGTCTCCCTGGCTTTGACCTGCTCACCCTCTCCGGACACGATGAGGTGGTAGAGTATCACGGCAGGGAGACTGTCGAAATCGGTGGTCGAATGCTGCGCCTGCACCGCTTCAGCCACGTCACGGGCGGAAAAAATCTCAGCTTCTGGATTGATGACCACGGCACCACCTTTAAAGAAGAACTGCCCGCCGGGTTCACTCTTCTTCGGGAGACAAAATTCAAGGCTCACGAAATGCCGGCGACTGCGGTGGAAATTCCTCCAACCCTCTCGCTGCTCGCCAGCGGGCTGCTTTCTCGAATCCAGGATAAAACGCCATGACGCCTCTGCTCAAGCTCAACCGACTCAGCAAGAAGTTCAGCGACTTCACCGCCGTAAATTCTGTCAGCCTGGAGGTTTACCCCGGTGAAATCTTCGGTTTTCTTGGGCCCAATGGTGCAGGTAAAACCACGACCATCAAGATGATCGCCGGTCTGCTGCTGCCAACCTCCGGCGAAGTGGAGATCTGCGGCCGTAACCTGCACAACAGTCCCGCGTGGTGCAAGTCGCGCACCGGTTACATTCCGGACCGCCCCTTCATTTATGAAAAACTTACCGGCCGCGAATATCTGGAATTTATCGCCAGCCTCTATGCGGGAGGTGATATCGCCGAATACCGCCGCGAAGCGGAGCACCGGCTGGAACTTTTTGACCTCACCCGCTGGCTTGACCACCTCATTGAAGGTTACTCCCACGGCATGCGTCAGAAACTGATCATGGCCTCCATCTTCATGCTGCAGACCCCGCTGATGGTTGTCGATGAGCCGATGGTCGGCCTTGATCCCAAGTCCGCGAGAATCGTCAAAGAGATGTTCAAGGCACGCAGCAGGCGCAATGAGGGCGGCTCCATCTTCCTCTCCACCCACAGCATGGAAATCGCTGAAGAGCTCTGTGACCGCATCGCCATTATCGTCGAAGGTAACATTGCCGCCGTCGGCACCGTGGAGGAGCTGCGCCAGTCGGCGCGTAACGGTGCGGTCAATCTGGAAGATATCTTCTTCCAGCTTACCGGTGCCCGGGAACTGCAGGCGATCATCGACGCCCTGCGCAAAGAGGGAGATGCCTGATGGGGATTACCCTGCCGAGACTGCTGCGTATCCACGGCCTGATCAATCGCAACCGTTTCCTGCGCGGCCGCCGTACCCGCCTGCGCACCGCCCTTCTCGCCGTCCTCGGGATGACGATCTGCGTGGTGATCTACCTCGTCACCATAAAGACCCTCGGCTACTTTCTCGCCCAGGATGAACTCGGCATCCTCCTCTCCATGAAACTCTTTCAGATGAGCTGGATTCTCCTGTTCGCCATGCTCGTATTCTCTTCCATGGTAAGTGCCGTCTCTACCCTCTATCTCTCTGAAGACAACGAGATTCTTCTCGCCGCGCCTGTACCGCCAAAGGAGATCTTTCACATGCGGCTGACAAGCATCACCATATCCACGGCGTGGATGGTGGTCATCTTCTCCCTGCCGGTCTTCGTCGCCTGTGGCATACTCTTTCACGCCCCGTGGTTCTACTGGCTGCTGATGCCTGCCTCAGTGCTGCTGGTAAGCAGTACCGCAACCTCCACTGCCGTGCTGCTGTCGATCTGCCTCGTGGCACTCTTTCCGGCACGGCGAACGAAGGATATCGCCCTCTATCTCAGCCTCTGCTTTGGCCTTTTTCTCTATCTCATCTTCCGCATGATCCGTCCCGAGGATCTGGTCAATCCGGAGCAATTCGCTCAATTTATTGAATATTTCGACGCCATCTCCCGGCCAGGCGGGCCGTGGATTCCGGCGGGCTGGGCAGCAGATATGCTCATTGGCGTACTGCGCCGAAACAGCGTCGACTGGATACTCGTCGGACTGCTCGCCACGACTCCGCTGCTGCTCATCTGGCTCGGGGAGTGGGCGATGGACAAACTGTTTGTCATCGGTTTCTCCCGTTCCCAGGAGAGCTTTGGTGGCAGCCGGGCCTTCCGCCGTTTTCGCCTGCTGCCCTCCTTCTTCAACAATGACGCGTGGCACGGAGGAATCCTGCGGAACCTTTTCCGCAAGGAGCTGCATCAGTTCACCCGCGATTCTGCAGAGTGGTCACAGTTTTTTATGATCGCCGCCCTTGTTGTGGTCTATCTCTACAACTTCAAGGCATTGCCGCTGGACCGTTCGCCGTTCCCCTCAATTTACGTCGCCAACCTTATCTGTTTTGCCAACATCGGCCTTACCGGTTTCATCGCCGCTGCCCTCGCCGCCCGTTTTGCCTACCCCTCCATCGGCGCAGAGAAAGGAGCCTTTTACCTCATTGCCAGTTCACCGCTGGGGATGGGACGCTTCCTCTGGTATAAATATCTCTTCTATGCCCTGCCCTTCTCGGCGCTGACGGCGATCCTGCTTATCGCCTCCAATCACCTGCTGCAGATCAGCGGCTCCCTGTGGTGGATCTCCCTGCTTACCTCAGAGCTGATCGCGCTGACAGAAGTGGCGCTGGCCATCGGTTTCGGCGCAATCTTCGCCGACTTCAAATCAGAGAACCGTGCCGCCTCCATGGGGCCGGGGGCAATCCTCTTTCTCTTTACGGGGGTTTTATATGAACTGATAGTACTCGGGCTGGGAATCCGCGCGACCTGGCTGATCGTGCGCAGTGAGATGCGTGGGCTGGATCTGATGACCAGCGGCGTACCGGAGGTCGTGATATGGCTTGCTGGCAGCACGCTGGTTTCACTCGCTGCGGGACTTTTTCTCTGCAGACGCGGAATGAAAGCATTACGGGGATGGTAAAAAGGAAGGAGACGCAGTCCGATCACGGCAGGCGGGTATCCGGACTGCGCTGCAGCTCAACCGCAGATGGCAAAACCACCATCAACGATCAGCACCTGACCCTGCACCATGGAGGAGAGGTCACTGGAGAGGAAGAGGGCCATATCAGCCACATCATCGGGGGTGGTAAGACGTCCCATGGGTGTCTTCTCAAGAGAGACACCAATAATCTTGTCGCGGTTGGGAAAATGTTTGAGGGCATCAGTATCCACCACTCCGGCAGAGATGGTGTTGACATTGATTCCTTTTGGTCCCAGTTCCACAGCGAGGTGACGCACCAGCGATTCCAGTGCCGCTTTTGAGGCACCAACCACGGTGTAGTTTTCGATACCGCGCAGAGCACCAAGGCTGGAAATTGCCATGATACGTGTCCCCTTTGCCATCAACGGCATGCCCTGCTGCACGAGGGTAAGCAGAGCCCGGGCGTTGGTCTCCATTGCCCAGTCCCAGTGGTGTTCAGTAATTTCCAGCGCCGGGCGCTGTACTCCGGAAGCGGCATTACTGACAAGGATATCCACTTTGCCGAAACGCTCTTTAATCTCGGCGAACATATTTTCAACGCTGGTGGTCTCGGCGACATTAGCCCGAACCACAAGACACTGACGGCCATGTTTCTCAACCTGCTTCGCCACCGCTTCAGCATCTTTTTTGTGGCGTACATAGTTGACCACGATATCGGCTCCGTTTTCTGCAAGACGCAGTGCCACAGCCTTGCCAATCCCTCTCGAACCGCCAGTGATTAAAGCGGTTTTTCCTTTCAGATCAATCATATCAAATCCCTGTCTTGCGGGGTGCAAAGATCCTGCCCCTTTCATGGAAGATTCTTCTGCTCATCAAACCTGTTTGCAGCAACTGCAAAAAAGCCAGTAATTATAACAGAATTCAGTTTGACATCCTACTCATGAATGACATTCTCGCCATGAACGGCGGGGATTTTCGCGCATTCAGTTAAAAGTCGGTGGTTAAAGGAAGGAGTCTACTCAAAATAATTTTTGCGGTCTGCAAAAAGAAAAACCGGGTCCAGAATGGACCCGGTTTTTCCAGGAGAAAAGAGAGAAGAGATAAAGCATAATATTCGATGCACTTCCCATGCCAGTTTAAAAACCGAGAGAGAAGAAAAGAGAAAAACTCCCGCCTGACAAGACTTTCCGGGAGATTACAGGTACATTCTCCTCTTCGACAAGCACCCTCTTTTTCTTAATTCTGTACAATTTTTTCGACTTTTAACCATATATAAGTACAAATTCAATCTCAGGAAAAATCGTTCATTGTTCTGGCGAAAGAATTCTGTACAATTTTTTTTACGCCTTCTATATTTCAGCTCAAAGTCTAATACCATTTACATTTTGTATTGACCAGAGAGCGCGACTGCGTGGACATCTTTTTTGGCGATTGCGAATGAGTAATAATTCGTGTTTATCCGAGTCCATTCGTGATTCCTTTTGCAGTTTGTAACCACGAATGGACACGAATTTTCACGAACAGGGACAATGCATTAAACAAAAACGTTTGTATCCGAAGTTAAGCCGTACAGTGCACCAGGATTATTAATCAACTTTGGGAGTCATCCGTGGTTTGCCAGGAGCATGAGAACAGACCCTGCTCCTTATGGGTCGATAAGCAGAAACAATACATTGTCACAGTACCCATGTAGTTTGCTACCACGGAAAACACGGAAGGGCACGGAAAACATCAATTACCTCAAAGCAATCACAAGGGCATTCTCATCTGGTTTTTCCAGTAATAATTCGTGTTTATTAGTGTCCATTCGTGGTTCCTTTTGTCGTTTGTAACCACGAATGGATAAACAGGATGCAAAACGGGTCACAACTTAACAGGAATGGTATAATTTGAAAAATACAATGCAAGCCCTTTTTTTTGCGTCATTTTACCTGACATAAACACATCCCTGCAGCGTATATGCAAAGCAAATCCATTCTTCTGAGAAACACTGTTCAGAACATCTTTCAGACTCCGCCAGCCACCTCTCCGGCATAATCAGTTTCTCCCTCCGTCTCCAGCAGCACCACCCGATTCCACCCCTGCAGTCCGCCATCATGCTCAGCAAGCACACAGAGTACCGGCTGGTGCAGGGAGTACTCGTCACAAAGGATACGACTCAGTTGAGGTGAGATTCTCACAAAGAATGCCTTGCGGAAAAAACGTCCCCGTCCCCGACGGTCGTAGAGTCCGTCGATCTCCTCCGCTGCACTCTGCTGACAGAAACTGCGGGTCTCTCCGGGTGTCTCCCCCGTTTCTTCCGTAAGACATTTCGGCAAAAAACGGTGTCCACAACGCAACCAGTCAAAGAGCAGCAATTCACGCAGCAGCGTTTCATCTGCCCGCCCGGCAAAGAGTCGCAACAGCTGTTCGCACATCAGTTCATGGGTGGCAGCAAGGGAGAAGAAACCCTCTTTCCTGCAAATCTCCAGTAACCGCTCAAAAAAGAGGTAGATGTCCTCTCCAGTCCGCCTCAACCAGCTCCACAGGGCACTGAAACAGCGATTGTTCATAAATTTCTCTACCAGCTCGGAATACCAGTAGAGACTGGCGAGTTCCGCCGCTGGCAGCCAGCGGGTACGGAGGACCGCATAGGGGGTCTCCGCCGTACAGACCATGCCGTATTCTAACGCCCGCCGCGCCATTTCAGTATCCGGCAGCACCTTGAGCAGTCCCATTTGTATATAATGTCCACCCATGGCGAAAACGTCACGAAAAGAACGGGCAAAGCTTTCCCGCGTACCGAAGGGCAACCCGAGAATAAGATCAAGATGGAGATGAATCCGGCCCATTGCCGACAACCGGAAGATATTTTCCCGCATCGCCTTTCCTGCCGTTGTCCGGTGCACCGCATCGAGCACCTGCTGGTCGGTGGACTGAATCCCAACCTCAAATTGGAAACGGCCCACCGGCACATCTTCCAGAAAGGTAAACATCTCCTCGGTAAAGCGGTCCGGTGCCATCTCAAAATGGAAGCAGGTTTCTCCGCCCTCTTCCTTGAGAAAGCGCCAGATCCCCATCACCCGCTCGGGGATGTCATTGAAGGTACGGTCGATAAAGCGTATAATTTTTGGCTGATGCCGCAGGATGGCACGCAGCTCCTCCTTCACCCTCTGCACATCTTTGTGGTAGACACCGGTTTCAACGGAGGAGAGGCAATAGGAACAGCGAAAAGGACAGCCTTTGGAGCTCTCATAATAGACATGGCGATTGGCCAGCGGGGCATCATCCCCGATAAAATCCTCATCGCGATAGGGAAAGGCAAAGTCACGCCCGCTCATCTTGAAGAAAGAGACCTCATATCGCTCTTTCAGTGTTCCTTCAGCAAGTCCGGAAAAAAAGGCATCGGGCAGGGCCTCCACTTCTCCCTTTACTACAGTCAACCGTATGCCGGGCAGATTGCCCCCAACTACCTCGGCCTGAGGACCGCCAACCACAAGAAGCGTCTGCGGCAGAATTCGACGCAGATCGATAATCAGCCGCTCCACCCGGTCGCTGTTCCAGATCACCGCCGAAAAGAGTATTGCCGACGGTTCTCCGGAGGCAAGACGCAGCAGGGTTTCGAAATGGTTGTCGTTGATGGTAAACTGGCAAAGCTCAAGGTCGAGCTGCGGGGCGCGTCGTTCCAGCTCACCGCGCAGATAGAAAAGGGCAAGACAGGAGTGGGTATAACGGCCGTTGATACCAACCAGTTTGATTGTTTTATTCTTCATTGCTCTCCATCCCGATCAGAGAAATTTCCTTGACGGCCTTTATGCTTCTCACTACCTTGTTTCTCACTTTGCTGTTCCCTTTAATATTTTGGTACCTTGAAACAGCCTGCATTCGTTCATATTCAAGGCACAGGAGAAAATTTACCGCAGGTACGTATGTATACTTACCGTTTATCACCGGTATAACTTTAATAACGGAGTCTGGCGCTTACCTGGAGTCTGGCGCTTACCTGGAGTCTGGCGCTTACCTGGAGTCTGGCGCTTACCTGGAGTCCAGCACTTCCCTCCGAGGGTAATTTTTAACTGTAACGAAGAAGATGGGCGATTATTCGCTGTTCCCATTTTTATTTTTTTTTGACTCCCGGCAGTGAAACACCATGCAAAAGACACTGACCATCCTGTTTTCAACCCTTTTCTTATTATTTCTATCAGGAGAAAGCGCAATGACCAAAGAGACGCTCAAAGACGGACTCTACGCCAAATTCGACACTTCCAGGGGCGAGATTCTGTGCAAACTCGAATTTGAAAAAACCCCGCTCACTGTTGCCAACTTTGTTGGCCTCACTGAAGGCACCAAAGACCTCGGCGGCGGCAAGGCATCCGGCAGCCGTTTCTACGACGGCCTCACCTTCCATCGAGTGATTCCTGATTTTATGATTCAGGGAGGCTGTCCCCTCGGCACCGGTACCGGTGGCCCGGGCTACAACTTCCCCGATGAATTTGACTCCAGCCTCAAACACGATAAACCCGGCATCCTCTCCATGGCCAACTCCGGCCCCGCCACCAATGGCAGCCAGTTCTTTATCACTCACGTTCCCACTCCGTGGCTGGACGGAAAACATACCATCTTCGGCCATGTAGTTGAAGGTATGGATGTCGTCAACAAAATCGCCCAGGGTGACAGCATAAACACCGTGGAAATTATCCGTGCTGGCAGGAAGGCTACAGCCTTTAAAAGCGATCAGGCCGCCTTTGATTCCCTGCTCAACAATCTTGACAAAGACAAACGCAACCGCGAGAAAGAGGCTCAGGCTAAAGAGATAAGCCTTATAAATCAGAAATGGCCTGATCATCACTTCACCCACACCGGTCTCAAATATGTAGTGAAGAAAGAGGGTGAAGGCCCGTCCCCGAAGAAAGGCGATCTCATCAAGGTGCATTATACCGGGTGTCTGCTCGACGGAACCAAGTTTGACAGTTCAGTTGACCGCGGGGAACCGATTGAGTTCAAAGTTGATACCGGCCAGGTAATCCCGGGGTGGGATCAGGCTTTGATCCACATGAAAAAAGGCGAGAAGCGTGTTCTCATCATTCCGCCCGATCTCGGATATGGACCACAGGGTCGTGGACCGATTCCGCCCAACGCCTGGATGGTTTTTGATGTCGAGCTGATTGACTTCAAATAAATCGTCACGATTACAACAGGGACCCTTGAAATGACCTGTATTTCCTTTCTATTCCGAGGATAATTTTTTGACTGTCACCAGAAAGATGGGTGATTATTCGATGTTCCCTGTACACAAGAAAGTGGATTCCGGCACCGGGCTGGAATCCGCTTTGCTGTTTCCTCACTGCCATCGTGCTCTTTTCAAGACCTCACAGCTGAAGGTAGCAAAAGTTTAATCCTCCTGCACATCCTTGAACACGACCCGATTCCGGCCACTCTCTTTTGCTTCATATAATCCGGAATCCGCCCGTTTCAATAAGGATTCGGCGGTATCTCCCGGATGGTACTGTGCTACTCCGAAACTGATCGTCAGCGGACATCCCGGTGAGAATTTAAAATCCTCCACCAGTTGACGCAGTTTCCCGGCGAACGCCACCGCTCCGCCAGACCTGGTCTGCAGCAGAATAAAAACAAACTCCTCCCCGCCGAAACGGCCAACAAGATCCGAAGCGCGAACCTGAGTTCTGAAAATCTGTGCCAGTTCTTTCAGGACATCATCCCCCGCCTGATGGCCAAGGGAATCATTGACTATTTTGAAAAAATCAATATCAGCAATGATAAAGGAAAAAGGCGTACTGTTCCGTTCCGCAAGGGCAAATGCTCCTCTGAGAAAATTGTCAATTCCCATGCGGTTGCTTACGCCGGTGAGCGAATCGGTGACGGCCATCTTCTCAACCACTTTCCTCTGGGTGATGTCGGTGAGGATAATCGTATAGAAGTTCTCTTCACCGTTGTGTTCACCAGAGACTGTCTGCGTAACCCACCAGCTGCGACCGTCTCCGGTAATCCCTTTCAATTCTTTTGCTTTAAGGATATCAGCCAGCCCCCCTTTATTACGCTGGCCAATCTCTTTCTCTGCGCACTCAAAAAGGTTTGCATAATGGAGGCCGGTCACCTCGTCAGGATCCAGTTTCAACTGTCTGCGAAAAGCAGAGGTGGCATCGATAATACGCCCATCTTTTTCCACGTGCAGCACCATGACAAAACGGTCGATGATAATATCAAACTTCTGCAGCCGGATCACCGTATCCCTCAGTTTCCGCTGCAGCTGCAGCGGATACCCTGAGAGAACCCAGGCGAGCGGGATACTCACTGCCAGCAGAAAGAAGAGCATCCACAGCTGGGTAAAATTTTTGACCTGCTGCAGACGGCTGAGGTATTCACCCTTTTCTTTGAAAACAAGGAAAACATGCTGTGAGTTTTCCAGAAATTTTCCCACGTAATTGAAATAGAACCCCTTTACTTCGATATCTCTGCCTTCGCTGAGATTGAGAGCATCCATTTCATTTTCCCGCAGCATATTGCGACCGGTAGCGAGCTGCACACTCCAACACAGATGAGGGTCGACACTGTAGATATAGTTTCCCTTGTAATCAATGAGAAACACAGTGAACTTCTGCGACTTCACAAGACGCTGAAGCAGAGGTTCAAGGAGCATGTTGATGATTATTATTCCCCGCCTCCGACCATTGTGAAATATGGAGACAGCAACGCGCAGGGTCGGCTGCCAGGGGACTTCTATCCTGCCTTTCTCTCTATTAAGATCAATATCGGAGCGCCAGAAATCCCCTTCCGGCAATTCCATTGTTCTGGTGAAATACGAGTGCCCGCTCTTGTTCTGCAGCCCATTGTCGCTGACAATCTGCGGCGCCTGCCCGGCCTTCCGTTGATTTATGCGAATGACTTCATTCCCCTTACTGTCGAGATAACGCACCTGCATATAATCGGGATGATCCTCAACAGTGAAGAGAAACAACTCAATCAGCCGCTGGCGAGTGGCGGGAGTCGACATTTCAAGAAAACGGGTAAGAAAGGGACTGCGCTGCAGTCCGGAAAGAGTCTCTTCAAGTTCTTTTGTCAGAGTAAAAATAAAACGACGCTGCTCAAGGGCAAACTGATAATCCTGACGAATCTGCTCATGTATCTCTTGAGAACTGCGGGAGTAGAGAACAGCGATGGTCATCGCTATCAGCAGTATCCCGAAGGAAAGGAAGCTGAAGATAAACCGTAAACGATATCGTGTTTGCGAGGGAAAAGTCTCAGTCTCAAATGGCAGTGACATGACACTATAAAGGAGAAGGAAAGAACGTTAAATAAATGAGTTCCCGGAGGTCCGCGCCAGACTCCGATATCAAAGTTAAACCTGCAGTAAATTTCCTTCTGCACTTCGCATATAACGAAACGCAAAATTTTTCAAAATACCAATAAGAAGAAAGTCCGTCCATAGAAAAACTCCTGCAGACGGCCCAAAGCAGCTCGGGGAGGAGAATTATCGTGCTGTGCGCCGCCCTCTGATTAACCTTCCTCTCTTTTCCGAGAGAAGCCCCATTCTGCTTTCTTCACTGCATGATTTCCTGAGCAGCAGAAGAGAAAATCACCGCTACCAGCAACACCAGCAACAGAGACCACAACACCACGGCCCTGCGCCGTGCCGCCTTTGCCTTTCCTTCTCCCCACCACGTCCGGGGGGTAACACCGCGGGCACGGAAGGTAAGCACCCCGGCAAGGTTGATACCGATGATATTGGCAGCAAAGAGGAGAAAAGCACGAAGCCCCGCCTGCAGCTCCCCTGCACCCAGCAGCAGACCAACAACGGTGAGCGGCGGCAGCAGGGCCACCGCCACCATCACCCCGATAAGGGTGGAAGAAGTCCCGGTAGTGATAGCCCACACTCCGGCACAACCAGAAGCAAAGGCCAGCACAACATCGAAAAGAGTCGGCCGGGTGCGGGCCGCAATCTCACTGAGAGTAAGCAGCGACGTCTGCGGGTTGAACTGCTGCCAGCAGAACCCGAAACATATCGTAAGAACCAGCACGAGGCCGATACCTGCGGTAAGGGTTTTCAAGGCGCGATTGCCCAGCTCTTTTTCGGCAAGACAGGTAGAGAGAGCCAGTGCCACATTGGGACCCAGAAAAGGAGCAATCACCATCGCGCCAATGATCACCGCCACATTATCAGTGAGCAGACCGACAGCAGCGACCACTGCGGCAAGCGTAGTCATTACCATAAACGTACGGGAGAGACGCGCGCTGTCGGAGATGGAGGCAAAAAGCTCCTCCCGGCTCACCCGCGCTGCCTTCGTCAATTTTTCCTCCTTAATCTCCTCCGCCGTCTTCTCACCGTTATCCTTCTTCTCCCGCTCAGCTTCCCGGGGGCGTGGCAGTGAGGCAACCACGGAGAAAACGATAAGATGAAAGCCCTTAATACCGGTAAAGGTCCGTTCAAAGACATCCATGATAATCTCACTCCTCTCCGCCTCAACCAGCACGTTGACCACAAAGTTCTCCTTCGAGAATTCCTCCTGCCAGTAATACAACTCCTCATACTGGCTGAGCAGGCCAAGGGACCGCTCCTTCTCCACCCACGGAAGAAGTATCTTCAAAAACCTTTGTGCCATCTCTTTCAACCTTTGTATTTATTCTTGTGTTCTTCGCGGTAAAACAGCTTTTCTTTCAGGGTACCCATAACAAGAAAAAACAACAAGACATACACAACCAGCTAAATTATCGTATTATACAAGCGCCATGCTTCTTTTCCACCCTCGTCAGACTCTATGAAGACTATAACGAGGATGCATAACATCTCCTTTTGGAAGGGTTCTGTATTTTTAAATGCCGGTGAGTCCCGCAATGTTGTTGTAGAGACAAGGCATGCCTTGTCTCATCGTTGAATGGCTTTGACATTCATGAGCTACATCCTTACCCTGAAAGACCATCTTTCTCACTCAACAGAGAGAAACGCCATGCCTATCCCCCGTGCCCGCCTCAGCTGCGGATTTGACACCACCTTCCTGCAGCTGCCAGAGAAATTTTATCAACTCTGCTCACCTCAGCCGGTAACAGCTCCTGAGTTACGCCTTTTTAATCACGAACTTGCAGAGGAACTTGAACTCCCCTTCGACGCGAAAGAGCCGGAACTGACCGCCTGCCTTGCCGGTAACCTTCTCTTTGCCGATTCACACCCCCTTGCCATGGCCTACGCCGGTCATCAATTTGGTTCGTTTGTATCGCAGCTGGGGGACGGCAGAGCAATTTTACTTGGAGAGAAGGTGACTGCAGACGGACGGCGGTTTGATCTCCAACTCAAAGGTTCCGGCGTAACCAGATTTTCCCGCAACGGTGATGGCCGGGCCGCTCTGGGACCGGTACTGCGCGAATACATCGTCAGCGAGGCAATGCATGTCCTTGGCGTCCCCACCACGCGTTCTCTTGCAGTCCTGACCAGTGGTGAAAAAGTAGTGCGGAGTGAAGGTGCGCTGCCCGGCGCAATTCTCGTCCGGGTCGCTTCCGGACTGGTACGGACCGGTACCTTTGAATATTTCTCCGCCCGCAATGATGAAGAAGCCATACGCCAGCTCGCAGAATATGTCATCGCCCGCCACTACCCGGAATCTGCAGAAAACGAAAAACCTTTCCATCACCTCTTTGCCGCCATTGCCTCGGCCGGAGCACGACTCACAGCACAGTGGATGGCACTGGGTTTCATCCACGGAGTGATGAATACCGACAACATCGCCGTGAGCGGAGAAACCATCGATTACGGTCCCTGTGCCTTTATGGACCACTACCACCCGAACAGGGTCTTCAGTTCCATTGATTTTTCCGGCCGTTACCGCTATTCGGCACAGGGCTCGATTATGAAATGGAACCTCAGCCGACTCGGCAACTGTCTGCTGCCGCTTTTCGGCCAGGATGGGGAGGCGTTTATAGAGACGGTAACAGGATCGTTTGAACAGGAATTTATGCAGCTGTTAACGGAGGCAATGCTGTGCAAGATTGGCATCGAAGCTCCCCGTGAGGGTGATTCTTCCCTGTTGCAGGAACTGCTTGCTCTCATGCAGCAAGAGGAAACCGATTTCACCCTTACGTTTCACCACCTCGCAGATTGCCTTGATGGAGATACCACACCCTTCTCTACCCTCTTTCACAACAATACCGAACTGCCCGCCTGGTTGGAAAGGTGGCAGAAACGAATGAAAGCAGCAGAAGAAGAACCAGCGACGAACCGCCAGCGAATGAAAGCCGTCAATCCACTTTTTATTCCCAGGAATCACCGCATCGAACAGGCCATACACGCGGCACAGGAACATGATGACTTTACCCCTGCCCGTAAACTCCTGCAGGTACTCCAGACACCCTTTACAGAACAACCTGAGTTTGCAGAATTTGCCAAAGCACCAAAAGTTGAAGAGCGGGTACTTCACACCTTCTGCGGAACCTGAACCATGCAAACGGCAAGAGAAATCACGAATGGACACGGATAAACACGAATTATACCATTTACATTTTGTATTGACCAGAGAGCGTGACTGCGTGGACATCTTTTTTTGTGATTACGAATGAATAAACAGGATGTAAAAAGAGCATAACTTAATAGAAATGGTCTAATCATGTGAAAAAGGGCATTTTTTATAAAAGCGTAACTTCTTAAAGTTTTTTGCCTTTATTCGCATGATTAGAGCTTTTATTCGTTGGCAAAAAGTTTTTCGCTGTTCCGTCTTTTGCTTTTCCCTGCCTCCCGTCTCCTTTCTCCTGTCTCCCATCCCCCTGCCTTTGAATTCGCCAATAGAAAGTGAAAATGGCATTCAGTACGGTCACAACTTAATAGGAATGGTATTATTACTCATACCATTCCTATTAAGTTATGCCTCATTTGGGGGCTCAATCGCGGTTGTATCTGCTCTTAATAATTCCGGGAATTACTACCAGTTTAGCCCACCAATGGTTGTGTAATTCCACTGTTATCGTTACGTTTCCCGTCACAGTGTAGACAAGGCATGCCTTGTCTACAGAACAACATCGCGGGAAACCACCGCCGTGCCGATTTTCCATCAATGGTGATGAATCAATACAAAATGGAAATGGTATCATTCGTAATCGCCAAAAAAGATCCTCACGCAGTCGTGTTTCCTAGTCAATACAAAATGTAAATAGTATTTATTCCAGACAAAAAACAAAAGAGGCTGCCCCTTACGGGACAGCCTCTTTTTTTACTGCCTGCAATGTTAACCGTCAGTCTTCAATCTTTCCGGTTTCCATGCGCTTGTTGTAGATATTCTGCATTTCATACAGATCCTGCATGGTCTCAAACACACCATGCCAGTGTGCATAGTCCGGTCCGCCCATCAGAGCGCCCTGACGCATGCGGCGTCCTTCATGATGCCACAGATGATAAAACGTATTCTGGAAGGTATCAGCCCAGGGATTTTTCTTGAGCAGTCCTTTCTCGGCGAGGGCTTTCTTCATTTTCAAAGCCTCGTCGTAATACGCCTCATTGTAGAGTTTCACCTGCGGATCAGCCTGCTTGAAGAAACTTTCCGTGTGCAGCGCGGTATGGCAGTTGCTGCAGACCTGCTTCATCTTCTGGCGACCTTCAGGTCCATTTCCAACGAGAGGATCCATCGGATCAGTACCATTGCGGACCTCGGAACGTCCGGCCCACAGGTTCCAGTAGAGACGCTCAGAGATATTATGGGTAGTACTGAGATCACCAATCCCGCTCATGTGACAGGTGGCACAGGTAGGAGCACGATAGTCACCCGGCTGCCATGCACCCGGTGCTGAGTCGTAGTTCCAGGTGGTACCTTCAGCGTTGAAAATATGTCCATGCTTGGAGTTATTGTAGATCTCGATATCCGGATGATCCGGGCCAAGGTGACAGGACGCACAGGCTGCGGGTTTACGGGCCTCGGAGATCTTGAAAGTATGGCGGGTATGGCAGGTGACACAATTCCCGATGGCACCATCAGGATATACCGTACCGACACCATAGGTCGGCCAGGTTTGGAACGTAGGCCGTTTGTTTTCGTCAAGCTTGATGATGGATCCGTGGCACTGCATGCAGCCCGTTATGTTGGAAGACTCAACACATTCCGGATAATTCTGACCTTCATGGGTTTTAATAAGACCCTCGAAGAAAGTTTTATAACCGGGATTTTCAGGATCCTGATACTGCAGTGCACCGCGGGAGTGACCACCTTTGCCAGCCTGCTCAACCTCCTGGGCATGACAGCGGGCACAGGTTTTCGGGGAAACAAGGATACTGACATACATATCGGTTCCCTTCACGCCCGGACAATTCTGCGCAGCCATAGGGCTGCCCTTGTCAAGGGTGTGGCAGTCAATACAGGAAACACCTGCATGGGCATGGCGACTCATTTTCCAGTCGGCAATAATACCCGGGGTTTTTTCCTGGTGGCACTGTACACATTTCTGCCCTTCGGGAGAAATACCGTGATCCACTTTCAGAGTTTTCACCGCACTTTCCACCGTTCCTGCGTATGCAGAGGTGACAAGACCGACAACAAAGAGCAGCGATAAAAGTATTCGCATATTTCTCCTCCTGTTATTTTTCATTTTTGACCAGATGGTCCTTGATATTTTTGTGCCCGACATTCTCATGGCACCTTACACATGATTTAACGACACCATTTTTAAAATCTTTGTGGGCCAGATATGCCTTGGGAATATCGTATTTCATGGCTTCCATATCATGACACTGAAGACAACCGGAGGTATAAACAAACTCCTCACGGTTTTTGAGGTTTCCAACGAAGTCAACGGAATCAACCCAGAATGCCTCGCCCAACACATCTTTCATACCACTCTCGGCCTTCACCATAACATAGTGCAGAACATTGTCATGGGGGAGATGGCAGGCAGTACATTTAGCGCGGAAACCCGCCTTATTATTGCCGCCATGGATTGCATTTCCATAGGCTTCAACCACTCCTTCCATAGAATGACAGGAGGAGCAGAATTCAACGTCCGCAGTCTTCTCTATCATCTCTGCGCTGACCAGGGCAATGCCCAGTCCTATGATAATTCCCAGTATTACAACCAGCAGGAAACGAATCATGGGTGCTCCAGTGTTATGGGTAATTGAATACTCGGCTACCTTGAATAATCAGTCTTTCGCCCATCTTCTTCGTTACAGTAAAAAATTTATCCTCAGAGGTAAACGTCAGACTCCGATATCAAAATTACAGGCGGATAAATTTCCTTCTACACCTCAAATATGAACGAAATACAGGTTTTTTCAAGGTACCCTTATATTGGTCTAAAAAGTAAGCCGGAAGGTTAATACAGCTGCTGCAACTGCTGTCAGCTGAAAAATAAACCATTATGCTGCAGAAACTTTAAACAATTGGTCTTTATTCCAATTTCTTCGTTACAGTCAAAAATTTATCATCGCAGGTAAGCGCCAGACTCCGATATCATAAATATATGTCCTGGAAACTTTTTACTGAGCCTTGAAGTTAATCAAAAATTCTACATATTCAAAGCACAACAAAATTCAATCATAGCCTGTTTTCAAGAAAAAATCATACGCTTTTTCCCTCAAAGAGTTCTCTTTTCAAACAGTTAAAATTTCCAGGAATAATCATCAAGATACCCATCACAACATTGCGGATTTTCTTTGCCTCAAGGTGTACCGTCCTTCACCTCAACCGCTTCTTCAACCACACAGAGCAGACGGTAAAACCATTCCTATTAAGTTGTGACCGTACTAAATGCCATCTTCACTTTCTATTGGCGAATGTAAAGGCAGGGGGACGGGAAACAGGAAACAGGAGAAAGGAGACGGGAGACGGGGAAAAGCAAAAGACGGAACAGCAAGAAACTTTTTGCCAAAGGAAAGCTCTAAACATGCGAATAAAGGCAAAAAATTTAAAAAAAAATTAAAATTAAACAGAGAATTACTGTTGTTCTATTTTTACTCTTTGCGTTCTCTGGTTAATACAAAATGTAATACCAATCACATTTTTTACTGACCAAAAAAAATGACAGGACAAACAGGGTGATACATTAATTTCATTGCAGAAACGTCTGTTGTGAGATGAGCCACCTGTTGTGCTGAAGACGCCCAAATTGGGCGTCTCTACAAAAACCTTTTGCTTTTGCTTTTTCCTGTCTCCTATCTCCTGTCTCCCGTCTCCTGTCTCCCTTTTTCCGTCCCTGCCTTTGAATCCGCCAATACAAAATGGAAATGGTATAATACCATTTCCATTTTGTATTGACCAGAGAACGCAACTGCGTAGACATCTTTTTTTGGCGATGACGAATGAGTAATAATTCGTGTTTATCCGAGTCCATTCGTAGTTCCTTTTGCAGTTTGTAACCATGAATGGATAAACAGCAGACAAAACGGGGTATAACTTAATAGGAATGGTATAAATGGTATTATTCAAGGTACCCATAAAAAGAGCCCGTCTGCAATTGCAAACGGGCTCCAGCAAAAATATACTTCAGGGAACCTTCAAGACTTTTGGGAATTATTCAGCAGGCATTTCCAGCAGAGCCTTGCGGCTGAGACGGATACGGCCGCGGTTATCCACATCAAGCACTTTAACATCAACCTCGTCCCCTTCCTTGAGGACATCGGAGACTTTGGCTACCCGTTTATGGTCAAGTTCAGAGATGTGAACCAAACCGTCGGTCCCGGGGAGAATCTCCACGAAGGCACCGAACTCTTTGATACTGCGGACAACACCGTGATAGGTTGCACCAATTTCTGGTTCGGCAGTAATCGCCTTCACTTTGTTGAGCAGTGCTTCACCGAGAACAGCATTCTGGGCAAAAATTTTCACCAGGCCGGAATCATCCACTTCGATTTTGGCATCGAACTCTGCGGAAAGTTCCTTGATGATCTTACCGCCGGGGCCGATGATATCACGGATCTTGTCGGGGTTGATCTTGTGAACCATATATTTGGGAGCGTGATCACTCACCTCATCCCGGGCACCGGAGATACCTTTTTCCATCTCAGAGAGGATATGCATGCGCCCCTCTTTGGCCTGAGCCAGCGCGGTACCCATGATGTCACGGTTAACACCGTCAATCTTGATATCCATCTGCAGAGCGGTGATACCGTCGATGGTACCAACCACTTTGAAGTCCATATCGCCGAGGTGATCTTCGTCACCGAGGATATCGGAGAGGATGGCAACGTTGTCACCCTCTTTGATCAGCCCCATGGCGATACCTGAAACCGGGCGTTTGATTGGGATACCAGCGTCCATCATGGCCATGGAACCACCGCAGACGCTCGCCATGGAAGAGGAACCATTGGATTCCATGATCTCAGAGACAACACGAATGGAGTAGGGAAAATCGGTTGCATCAGGCAGTACGGCGGAGAGGCCGCGGTTGGCAAGAGTCCCGTGACCGATATCAC
This sequence comes from Desulforhopalus vacuolatus, assembly GCF_016918505.1. GTDB lineage: Bacteria > Desulfobacterota > Desulfobulbia > Desulfobulbales > Desulfocapsaceae > Desulforhopalus > Desulforhopalus vacuolatus. The sequence continues at coordinate 219,702 of NZ_JAFFPZ010000002.1, read as the reverse complement.
GACGGGAGGGTCCACGCATCATGCGGGCCTCGCCCACACAGTATGGAGGAAAGTTGTAGTGCAGCATAAAGCGGACATTGAGTTCACCGTTAAGGGTTTCAACCCGCTGTCTGTCGCGTTCGCTGCCAAGGGTAGCGGAGACAAGAGCCTGGGTCTCACCACGGGTGAAAAGCGCAGAACCGTGAGTGCGGGGCAGCACGGCCACCTCGCAGTTAATGTCGCGAACCTCAGTGAAACCGCGACCGCCGATCCGGGTCTTGGTATTGACGGTGCGTTCACGCATGTAGCTTTTACGACAGGAGTCAAGCAGATCGGAGATTTCACCGTTACGCTCTCCTTCCGGATCAAGCTCATCTTTTACCGCTTTTTTCAATGCAGAGTATTTGTCGCTGCGCACCATTTTATCAGCAGTCTCGAAGACATCTGCAAGGCCACCGGCGGTGATCTCTTTGATTTTCGACTTCAGGGCTTCGTCAATAACTGGAGATTCAACGGCAATTTTCTCTTTCCCGTTTGATTTCTGCAGTTCAAGTTGAATATCGAGGAGCGGCTGAAGCTGTTCAAAGGCATAGAAAATACCACCGAGGACCTCGTCTTCGCTCAGTTCGTCAGCCTCCCCTTCAACCATGACTACTGCGTTTTTTGTGCAGGCGACGATGATGTCCATGGTGGATGTCTTCAGTTCCGTCTCGGTGGGATTCAGCACATATTCGCCGTCAATGAGGCCAATACGGCCGCCAGCCACGGGACCGGCAAAGGGAATATTCGAGAGAGAGAGAGCGGCAGATGCCCCGGTAATTGCCAGCACATCGGGAATGGTCTCCTGATCTGCGGAAAGTACAGTGGCGATAACCTGGGTTTCATTACTCCATCCTTTGGGAAAAAGCGGACGAACAGGGCGATCGATCATTCGACAGGTAAGAACTTCGCGGTCGCTCGGGCGGCCGATTTCCCGACGAAAGTAATTGCCCGGGATACGTCCTACAGAAGCCAGTTTTTCCTGATACTCAATGGTCAGCGGCAGGAAATCAACGTTCGCGCGTGGAGAACTTGCGCCTACGGCGGTAACAAGTACTACGGTTTCGCCGGAACGCACGATGACAGATCCCGATGCCTGCTTCGCGATCTTTCCTGTTTCAATGGAAATAGTTTTTCCACCGATTTCAGCTTCAACTTTGTTAAACATGTTTACTCCAGATATGTGCATCAGGGATAGGCGTGTGGCCCAACGGCAACGGAATGTGCCATAAGAAGGAAGTTCCTGACTGGATTCTCCACCAGCCCCTTATGCTCTTTTCGAATTCGGACACGGATGCGCCTTCCCTGTGAAGATGCTCCGCTTCACCGGACTTGCCGGTGGAAACTGCATTAGCAGGGGCTCTACCCCCTTATAAAAAAACACCCCGGGGAATTACCCGGGGTGTTTTTTTTAAAAACATCAATCACTGATTACTTCCGCAGATTGAGCGCCTGCAGAAGATCACGATATTTGTTGATATCTTTTTTGCGCAGATAGTCAAGCAGACTGCGGCGCTGACCAACGAGCATGAGGAGACCACGACGGGAATGATGGTCTTTTTTATGCACTTTGAAATGCTCGGTGAGATACTGAATACGGTCAGTGAGCAACGCGACCTGAACCTCAGTAGAACCGGTGTCACCCTCGTGAGTTTTAAACTTTTCAATAATTTCGCTTTTTTGTGCTGCTGACTGGGCCATGCTTTTCCTCAATGGTCTGAATTACCGCTTGCGGGACTGGTCCTCGCTCGCAGAGTGAGGGAACGACAACCGCTCCCTGAATCGGTTCGAACTTATCCATTCCCAACTTTTAATGCAACAATTTAACAACATCCTCAACAGAAAGCATCCTCGAAAGCAACAGCTCCCGTGCATTTTCTGCTTCAAAATCTTCCCCCGTCACTGCTTTCACCAACCCGAAAAAACCGCTGCTGGTTCTCCGCAGAGCCGTGAGATATGCACCGCAGCCAAGAGTCTCGCCTATCTCCGCTCCCAGCACCCGAATATAGGTTCCTTTGCTGCAGCGAACTCTGATCTTCAACTCTGGCCGGTCATCACTGCAGGAACCATTACCGACCCGCTCCAGCTCAGAAATGACTATCTTCCGAGGCTCCTTCTCCACTGCAATTCCTCTGCGGGCATACCAGTAAAGCGGTTTTCCCTTGTGCTTCAGGGCAGAATAAATGGGCGGCTTCTGCATCTGTACACCACGGAAGGTGGCAAGGACATCCTCGATCTGTCCCTCCGAAAGTTCCCCAACGGATTTTTTGCAAACAATATCTCCCTCAGGATCAAGGGTCTCCGTCTCAATGCCGAGTCGCAGAGTTGCCAGATATTCCTTCTCACCATCCATGAATTGCGAGATAAGCCTGGTGGCCGATCGTCCGACACAAATAACCAGCAAACCAGTAGCGAAAGGGTCAAGCGTCCCCGCGTGGCCAACTTTTTTAATACCGAGAATACGTCGAACCCGCGCCACTGCGCCAAAAGATGTGAGGCCAGGGGGCTTGTCGATACACAGCACTCCGGCGGGCAAAACAGCGTCCTCCTGCATAACCACCCCTTACAGCTCTTTGCGGAGCAATTTGAGAATCAGAGCCTCAGCCTTTTCCAGGGTGCTGCCGTTAATCTGGAAACCAGCGGCGTTATGATGACCTCCACCCCCGAAAAGACCAGCAATCTTCGACACATCCACTTCACCTTTGGCACGCAGACTGACAGAAACCTGCCCTCCGCTTCCCTCTTTAAGAAACATTGCAACCTTCACCGGCTTTACTGCACGGGGAATATTGATAAAGTTTTCCACATCATCAATCAATGCCCCGGTTGTGGCAAGCATTTCCCGGCTGAGAGTCATGACAGCTATTTGAGAGTTCTCAAGAAGATTGACTGAACCAAGACACTTCTGCAACAGGCAAAGTCGGGCCGGGCTGTAATTATCATAAATTCTGGCGGCCACGTCCTCAGCACTCACCCCTTTCTCCAGCAGTTCTGCTGCGATATGCATGGTGCGGGAAGAGGTGTTTTCGTAGCGGAAAGAACCCGTATCGGTCATGATGGCAACATAGAGATTATAGGCAGCCTCCCAGCTGATCTCAGCGCTGAGGGCCTCGGCGATTTCATAGAGCATCTCCCCGGTGGAAGAACGATGCTCGTCGACCCAGCTGCTGTTCCCGAACTTTTTATGGGAGGCGTGGTGATCAATAACAACAAAAGGGGTTGCCGCAGAGATTTCCTTATAAATATTACTGCCGATGCGCCAGGCATCCCCGCAATCCAGAGAAACGCCGGTCACTTTCTCTCCGGTTTTCTCAAAAAATGCCCGCACTTCTTTGAAATCCCAGCTCAATCGCTCCTGTCCAGGCAGAAAAGAATAGAGATGCGAAACAGGTTCTTCCAGCAGACAGAAAACCTCTTTGCCCAGTGATTCCATAATGGAAGCAAAAGCAAGTAATGATCCGAGGGCATCTCCATCAGGGTGAATATGCGTTACTGCAACAATCCTGCTGCTGTTGCGCAAATCATCAAGAACCTGTTGTGGAATCATAGTTTTTCCTTCCGTTCCCTGTCAATTTCCTGAAAAATTTCCTCCAGTTCCGCCACCTTCTCCACTGTATTATCGTAGAGAAATTTTAGAGCAGGAGTAAATCTCAGGTTAAGAGTGCGGGCAATGTGACTGCGAACAAACCCTGAAGCCCGTTTCCATCCCCTGCCCGCCTCAGTTACAGCCTTCGGTCCGCCGAGTACCGTGTAGTAAATCTTTGCTTCGGCAAGATCAGAGGTAACCTCCACTCGGGAGACAGAAACACCGATGAGACGCGGGTCAGATATTTTCCCCACGAGAAGCATAGAGACTTCCTGCTGGATGGCACGCGACACCCGGTCAGAGCGTTTACCACTGCGCGCTCCTTTCTCACCGAGACCGATATCATCCAGTGTCTGTTTAGGATTCCATATCGCCATGATTAAAGGGTAGCCTCCACTTCATTCATGATAAACGCCTCAAAAAGGTCTCCAACTTTGATATCGTTGAACTTCTCAACCCCGATACCACACTCGTAGCCGCTGGCAACCTCTTTCGCATCATCCTTGAAACGTTTGAGGGACTCAATTTTACCGGTATAGACCACTACGCTGTCACGAAGGACACGCACTCCCACCCCACGCTGTATTTTGCCGTCAAGGACAAAACAACCGCCAATAACGCCAACCTTCGGGACACTAAAGACATCACGCACCTCAGCGGTCCCGATAATCTCCTCTTCAAAGGAGGGATCAAGCATTCCGACCATCGCCTTCTTGATATCGTCAAGAGCGTGGTAAATGACGTCATAGGAGCGAACCTCAACACCTTCTTTTACCGCCAGCTCTTTTACCTTAAGAGGCGGACGGACGTTGAAGCCGATAATAATGGCGTCGGATGCTGAAGCAAGCAGGATATCCGATTCTGTTACAGCACCGGTACCCGCATGCAGCACCTTGACCTTGATCTCATCGGTAGAAAGATCCTCTGCAGCCTTGGCAAAGGCCTGAAGAGTTCCCTGAACATCCGAACGGAGAACCACGCGCAATTCTTTGATCTCCCCTTGACTCATTTGATCAAAGAGATTCTCAAAAGTCACGCGGTTTGTAACAGCGAGATCACTTTCACGAACCTTGAGACTCCGTTCATGACTGACACTCCGCGCCATTTTCTCGTCGGGAACAACGATAAATTCATCCCCGGCACCTGGTACACCTGAGAGCCCCTGAACCTCTACCGGCATGGCGGGACCGGCCACCTCAACTCTGCGTTCGCGGTCATCAAGCATCGAACGAACCTTGCCGCTGAACCGGCCAACGATGAAATAGTCACCGGTGCGCAGGGTCCCGTCCTGTATCAAGATGGTAGCCACGGCGCCGCGCCCTTTATGCAGCTGGGCTTCAACAACACGACCACGTGCCTTGCGATGTGTATCGGCATGAAGTTCAAGCACCTCGGCAAGGAGCATAATGGATTCCAGGAGAGTATCGATGCCAATATTCTGCTTGGCGGATGTCTCCACGAACATTGTGTCACCACCCCAATCCTCCGGCATCAGATTGAGCTCGGAAAGTTCACGTTTCACCCGCTCAATATCGGCATTGTCCTTGTCGATTTTGTTCACTGCCACAATAATTGGCACGTTGGCAGCTTTGGCATGGGCAATTGCCTCTTTCGTCTGATCCATGACACCGTCATCAGCGGCAACCACCAGTACGATAATATCCGTTATCTGAGCACCGCGGGAACGCATTTCCGTAAAGGCGGCATGGCCGGGAGTATCAACAAAGGTGATGTTTCCTGCGGCAGACCGGACATTATAGGCTCCGATATGCTGAGTAATGCCTCCAGCCTCACCTTCAGCAACGTCGCTTTTGCGAATAGCGTCGAGAATGGATGTCTTTCCGTGATCGACATGCCCCATAACGGTAACAATCGGCGGACGATTTTTCTGGGAGCCACCCTCTTCAGACTCTTCAAGAAGCTGCAGTCCAATCTCTTCTGTAATGCCCTGCTCAACCTCGTAATCAAATTCAGAGGCAATGATAACAGCGGTATCGTAATCGACCTGTTGATTGATGGTAGCCATAACTCCCATCCCCATCAGTTTACCGATAATTTCTCCCGCCTTAACCTTCATATTCAGTGCAAGATCGCCAACACTGAGGGATTCATAGACAGTAAACTTCCGTTTACTGGCCTTCATCTCAGCGGCGAGCTGTACCGGTTTGGCATTTTTTTTATTTTTCCGACGACGACCGCGGCCATCCGTCTCACCATAATCAGGACCGAAGTGGGTGTACTTGACATTCTTCCCACCCCTTTTGCTGTGGCGATCCTTATCACGATCTTCACTGTGCCCCACTTTTTTCCCTTTACGTTTTCCACGGGGTTCGTTTCCGGGAGCACCAGGCGCTCCCGGAGCAGGGGGACGTCCAGAAGCAGGGCGCGGAGGAGCAGAACCAGGGCGTGGAGCAGAACCCGGGCGGGCAGCAGAAACCGGGCCAGCAGAACCGGGGCGCGGAGCAGGTCTGCTCTTTTTCTTCGGACGAGAGGGGGACGGTTCAGGGGGCAGTTCGATACGACGCAGAATTCTTGCCGCTCCTTTACGCGGAGGAGGGATCTCCAGTTTCTTCTCGGCCACTTTTTTCTCCACAGGTTTTTCCACTCCGGGAGCTGCCGGTTTTTCTTCCACCTTTTTCTCCGTTGCTGTCATTTTTTCTGCAATTATTTCAGGAGCCACGGTTTTAACAACCGGTGCTGCCTTCATTTCTTTTTTCTCAGCGGATTCTGCAGGGTCAGCTGCGACGATGGCATCTTTCGGAACAGATGCCTGAACTGCACGTTTTTCCGCTGCAGGTTCTACAGGTTCTACAGGTTCTACAATCAAGGGCTTCTCTACGACTGGAAGTTTTGCAGGCGGCTCGACTCTCGGCTCTGTGGTAACTTCGGCCCTTTTCGGCTCAGTTTTGAGCGTTTCGGCGAGAACCGGGGCGGAAACCTGTTCCTCAGTGTTCTCTTCAGGCTTCTCTGGAGCTGCCTCGGCAAGAACAGGTTTTTCCGGCTCTACCTTTTTTGCACGGCGACGGATAACTGTCGACCGATGATGAATAACTGCCTTTCCTTTCTTTTCATCGGCCTCACTCTCAATGCGCTTTTCCACAAGCTTGGAATTCACGGATTTGAGTACTGTTTTGCGAATCTGATCGGCGGTCTCAGCGTCAACTGAAGAGCTGTGTCCTTTGATGTCATACCCCAGCTCCAGCAACTTGTCTGTGAGCACCTTGCTGCTCATTCCGGCTTCTCGGGCCAATTCATACACTCTGACTTTGCTCATCTATATCCCCCTGCACCACTGTTCCAATCAACTCTGACATCCCGAAAACCGGCTTTTCAGCCAATGCGGAACACAACTTTCCAGTATTTCTTCTTTGCTAAAAATCTTTCGCGGCAACAACTGCTGCAGCAATATGCCCCCCGCCCCGCCATTTTCTTTTGCGGATCAGCAACAACTTTACCTTCTCGCCAGACATAGCGCTCCAGTTCTGATTTACCAAATTTCTTCCGGCAAACAACACAGGTTCGAATCGGCTCTGTCATTCAACCGGCAGCTCAGGATCATTTGAAGGTTTAACATCAACCGGTTTTTTCGGATCCTCTGCCGCTTCAACATCAATCGGCTGTTCCGGATCCTCTGCCGCTTCAACATCAACCGGCTGTTCCGGATCCTCTGCCGCTTCAACATCAACCGGCTGTTCCGGATCCTCTGCCGCTTCAACATCAACCGGCTGCTCAGGGTCCTCCGCAGCTTCAACATCAACCGGCTGCTCAGGATCCTCTGCCGCTTCGACATCATCAGCTTCTTCCGTCTCAACAGCCTTCTCAACGGCATTGCCGTCTACATCTTCGGCAGCAGCATCAGTGCCTTGTTCTTTAGGCATCGTCACCGAGATTTTCGCCGCTTCAGCGATCAGCAGACCTGCGTAGTCCTCTTTAATGGCACGAAAGGCCATGAGGTCATCCATGCTTGTTTCAGCCAGAACTGCGGTGGAGGTTACCCCTTTGTTGAACAGCTGATCTGCCAGACTTTCATCGACATCAGGAAGCTTGAGCAATGACTGATAGCCCGGATCCTGCAAATTTTTATAGCGCTGCTCACTCTTCACATCAATATCCCAGCCCATCAACCGAGAGGCAAGGCGTACGTTCTGCCCACTGCGACCGATGGCAAGACTGAGCTGATCATTAGGCACAACCACCAGCAGAGTGTGATTATCTTCATCCACTCGAACCATACTCACATGGGCCGGAGCCAGTGCATTGTAAGCATATTTTGCCGGATCGGGGCTCCAGGTAACGATATCAATACGCTCTCCCTGCAGTTCCTGAACCACATTTTGCACACGGGAACCTTTCATCCCGACACAGGCACCTACCGGATCGACATCACTCTCCGAAGAGCTGACAGCGATCTTCGCGCGAAAACCCGGTTCACGACTGACTCCGAGAACCCGGACAATTCCTTCTCCCATCTCCGGAACTTCCATCTCAAAGAGCTTACCAAGAAATTCATTACAGGTTCGGGAGAGAATCAACTGCGAATCCCGGCTGGTCTGGCGCACCTCTTTCAAGTAGGCACGGATGCGGTCTCCCTGTTTGAAAGAACGCTTGGGAATCTGTTGATCACGGGGCAGAATAGCATCAGTACGACCAAGGTTGACCACCATATTACCGCGATCAAAACGCTGCACGATACCACTTACCACCTCGCCGACACGATCTTTGAACATGCCATAGATAACTTCCCGCTCGGCATCCTTCATCTTATGGATAATAACCTGTTTGGCAGACTGGGCAGCAATACGCCCAAGACCTGCAATATTGGGTATTTTCTCACCAAGCTCATCGCCAACCTGCGCCTCGGGATCAAGAACTTTGGCATCCTCAATATTAATTTCGGTCTGTTCGTCCCCGGCCTCTTCCACTACCATGCGAAACTGGAAAATTTCCACTTCGCCATACTCTTCATTGTAGCGCACCTCAATATCTCTACGGCTGCCATACTTTTTCCGCGCCGCAGACTGCACAGCCTCTTCAATGGCCTCAACAAGCAGAGATCTGTCAATGCCGCGTTCCCGGCTGATCTGGTCGATGATACGTTTTAATTCTGAGAGCATGTTCCAACTCCGTCGCTATAACTTTCGCTCAGCTCAAAACCAGAGCCGTGCCTTATTTATATTTTCGTGTTCAATCCGCAGAGATTGGCCAGCCTCAAGTTCGAGGGTGATTTCGCCATCTTCCACTGCTTTAATTTCACCAACAAACACCTTGTCACCATCCACAGGATAATGGGTGCGCACCTTGCACATTTTCCCGATATATCTCTCAAATTCTGCCGGGCTACGCAGCGGACGATCAAGCCCTGGAGAGGAAACTTCAAGATAATACGACTCGGGAATGCAGTCTTCCACATCAAGATACTGCCCGAGCGCACGACTGACAGCGCTGCATTTCTCGAGGGTAACGCCGGTATCTCCACTCTGCGGGACATCAACAGTTACCCGTAAGACCTGACCATGTCCTTCCCGATGAAACTGGAGGTCAAAAAGCTCCAGCCCCATTTCCGGAAGGATATCATCAAGATAACGGCGGATTATTGCAAGGACAGGCTCACTCATTTTTACTCCCTGGTTTTACCGGATTCAGGCACAAAAAAAAGCGGGCAGGGCCCACTTCCGTTACAACTCCCCCCTTTATTCCACGTAACGCCATAAGCGAAACACAGAGTGAAATCGCACCGCAGGCGACTTCGTAACAGCTTGGAAGGTATAAACAAACTCATTCCCCTACTTGAAGTAGTAAATAACGGTGAGAACGAATTAGGCCACAAATTTAACCATAAAGAGGCGTTCTTGTCAAGAGGCAAAAGGTATTCCCCCCCGTGAGAAAACACCTTTTGACAACATTTTACCCTCTCTGACAAAAATTCTCTGCCAATCGACAACACGCTGCGTACCAGCCGATGAACACCTTTTTATTACCGAAGAGCGAAGCCTTTCTGTTCGAAAAAGAGCTCAAAAATGGTGTGGAGTGGTGCCGCAGAACTCCTTACATGGCCGCCGCCGACGCTGATGGTCCTCAGCGATGACGATTACCTTGCGGACTTTGACCTTTCCTTTAAGCTGGAGCTGCCATGTACCACGGGTACTGCCTGCGGGGTTGAAGAAGCGTACCTTGTCAAAAGTAGCGGTCGACCGGCGGTTGAAATCCTGCGGCTGTCCGTTGATCAATCTCTCCCGACTGACTTTATTTCCAACCCGCAGGTTCGCGAGGCCGTGTCCTCCTTTTGATTTCGCGACCAGTACCACCCTCTTCAACTCCATATTTTGAAGTTTAATGCCGGGATACTGCTGGCGCAAAAGTCGTTTCAATGGCAACACCGCTGTCTGATTATGACCCGCCTGAAAAACCGTATCCCCCATATCGATCTGCAGGCGCAGGCGTTCAGCAGAGGCCACAGCCGGCAGGAGAAAAAGGCAGGTCAGTGCAACAAGAATACCGGGAGTAAAGCGGCCTTTTTTCTTCTGAGTTTTTTTGCTGTTACAGCTGTTTTCAAGTGTTGCTGTGTTCATAATGGAACCTCCATGTACAAATGTGATTTTTCATTTCGGGAAGCGTTGTTATTCTCTCCCCGCCTCTGAAGTCACACCTTACGCCACCACATCCTCCCTGCCAGTAGACACCGGGTGACATCCCCGGACTTGCGGGAATATCACCCCCCATGTCGGGGCGACATGGGATGAAATTACTCTGAAAGATGTTCTCATCTGTCCTTTTCTGGTGTAACAATTCAAAAGCACGCAACGAGGCCGCAGAGAAGGCCATCACCGACTTGCAATCAGAGCCCCTGAAAAGGAGAAAATATGTTGAAAAAATTTATTCTTACGGCAGCCCTCCTCCCCCTTCTGTTCTCCTTCACAGCACAGGCGGAAGAAACCACAGCCCCCGGCGAACAGGCAGCCACTGCAACCCCCACTGCAAGTGCAGCCATCCTCAGACTCCTCCAACAGCAGGGCCTTGCTGATCAATCAACCGTCGATGCCATCAGCCCCCATCTGGATCTGTTCGAGAAACAACTTGCCAGAGAGGGCAAAACCTCCGCAGGAAAGCTGGACGATCTTCTGCACAGTGAAAAAGTGAAGGCACTAAAGGGGCTTTTTTCCGGGACCGGTGACGATGGCATGGGCACAGGCAGCGCCCCTGGCGACCACCTCGCCGACATGCTTACACTTTCCAAAAAACAGATGACGAAAGTAAAACCCGCACTCAGTGAAGGCTTTACAGACCTGCGTAAGGCTGCAGGAGGAGCAATCGCCTCAGGGAAAGTGCGCTGGGAGGAATTTCGGCCAGAATATGATGCCGTCGTCAGCAAAATGCGCAACAAGGTAAAAGAAAGCCTCAACTCCGAGCAGATGAAGACTTTTGACACTTTTATCAAAGACAAGAGAGAAGCAATACAAAAAGCACTGCAATGATCCTTTTTTAGAAAAATCTGCTGATTGGTCCTATAGAAGACCTTGTAAAGAATGTAAATTTATGGCAAGTTTGTTCAAGGCACAGGAAGTTGGCTCTTTACCGCAATGTCGGGCATCTGTACGACATCAAAAAAGAGAGGAAGCAACTGTATGGCTCAAATGTATGGCTCAAATTCTTTTCACAATAGACCTCATCCTGAGGCCTGTATTTTCGTCCCTGTACAGATTTTCACAAACCGGTTTTGCCGGACTTGCAGTAAACACCGGTTTTTTTTATTTTCGGGAAGTGGAGGAATATCCTCTTCCACCTCATGGGTTTCTTTAATAGCCAGGGATCTCACTTCGAGATGCAAAACACCAGGTTATTCAAGAAATACCGATAAAGGAGACGCCCGAACAGCTGTTGGAATTCGTCCGTTTCCGCTCACCCTTGCCTGAGAGGTAGAACATTGAAAGACACACCAGAGATGTTTTGGACAGGATTATCTCCCGATGAAGCGCGCAAAGCGCTGGTCAACAAAGACAAATCCATGCGCGACAAAACCATGAGTCTGAAGGAAGCGGTAGACACCTTCATTCATGATGGAGACAACGTTGGGATCGGTGGCTTTGTTGACATTCGCCAGCCAGTGGCAACCACCCATGAGATGGTCCGCCATGGCTTCAAAGACCTCACCCTTTCCTTCCAGTCGGGAGGTATGGCTATAGACTATCTTGGCGCCGCCATGATGCTCAATCCCGATCACTTTTCCATCAAACGCCTTGAACTTGCCTACTGGGCTCATGAGGCCTTTGGTCTCGCCCCCATGTTTCGCTACCTCGCTGAACGCAGCCTGATAGAGCTTGAAGACTGGTCCAACGCCAACATGTCAGCCCGCTTTAAAGCCGGTGCCATGGGCCTCCCTTTCATCCCCACCCGGGGCCCGATCGCTGGAGATGTGGCAAAAAGCAACCGGACAAAAATCATTGACTGCCCCTTCACCAACCGCCCCATAGCTCTACTGCCGGCGTGCCATCCCGATGTGGCAATTATTCACGTCAATGCCGCCGACAAATACGGGAACTGTATTGTCCGAGGTTCAGATTGTACCTGTGCCGAGATTTCCATGGCCTCGGCACATACCATTGTCACCTGTGAACAACTGCTCTCCCACGAAACAATCACCAGCCTGCCGAAAGACATTGCCATCCCCTTCCTCGGAGTTGATGCCGTAATCGAAGTTCCCTACGGCGCCTATCCTGGTGCCTGCCGCCGCAGCTATTATTACAGCAAGGAACACATCGCCGACCTGCACAGACGTACATCTCTCATGTGCAAAACCGAAAATAAGGATGAATTGCAGGCATATTTTGATGAATATATCTTCGGCGTGGACGATTTCAGCGGCTTCCTTGAAAAAATCGGCGTTGCCGAACTGCTCAAAGCGAAGAAACTGGAAGCAGCTAACTGTGAACGTCTGGTGTAAGGACTGATATAAAGGAGAACTCTATGACCGTTTCAAAAGACTACACCGCACAGGAAATAATTATTGTCGCGGGTGCCAAGGTTCTTGAAGATAAAAAGGTTGTCTTCGTCGGCACTGGCCTGCCGATGGTGGCTTCATTACTGGCTAAAATGACCCATGCCCCCAGCCTGATTCCCGTATTTGAAGCCGGGGCTGTCGGCCCGGATCTCGCTGTAGGTCTGCCCGTTTCAGTGGGCGACTCCAAGACCTTTACCTCCGCGTCCTTTGTAAAGGGTCTCAACAGTGCCTTTGAAATGACCCAGCGCGGCTTTGCCGACTACGGCTTTATTGGTGGCGCAGAGGTTGATATGTATGGCAATCTCAACTCTACCATGATCGGGGATTTCCCCGATGGCTATCAGAAACCGAAGATTCGTCTGCCTGGTTCCGGTGGCGCTTCCGATATGGCAGCTTCATGTGAAAAGACGATTCTCATCGTCCCCCATGACAAACGGAAATTCAGTGCAAAACTGCAGTACCTTACATCTCCCGGACATCTCGACGGCAGTAAAGACGCTCGCTGGAAAGCCGGAATGCAGGGCTCTGGCCCCTATCGCCTCATCTCCACCAAAGGTATTTTTGACTTTGAGGAAGAAAGCCATCGGATGCGTCTGTTGCAAACCTTCCCCGGAGAGACGAAAGAGTCAATCCAGGCTGAAACCGGCTTTGAACTGCTCTTCGCCGACAACGTAACCGCGTTTGCCCCGCCTACTGAGGAAGAGGTACGATTGATTCGTGAAGAAATAGACCCGACTGGGATCTTTGTAAAACGGGCCTGATTTTTTACTTTCTTAAAAAGTGTTAAATCTTTAATTATGCGGCGACAGGAATTCTCTGTCGTCGCTTTTTTTTATGCAAATCACAAGGTACCTTTATATTTTTCTTGACTTCGCCCCGGAGAGGGTTATTCTTTTGGGAGATGCAAGGTACCTTGCAATGGTGCCAATACAAAAACAGGAGGACGCATTGGAAAATATAAATCAGGAACACTGCCCGATATGCGAAAAGCATTGTCCAGTCACCGATTTGCAGTGCCCAAAGGGAGAGGCATGGGTTGCCTCAGTAAACCTTCAAAACCCAAAAATTGAGGAGACAGCAATGAAAGAAATGAATCAAAGACAAAACGGCAACAACCAGAATCAAATAAATACAGGTGGAGCTGCAACATCCCGAAATTCCGGTGGAAACGGCAGCGGGATGGGACAGGGTGTAAACGCGGGGAAAACCGGCTGCAGAATGAATGGCGGCAGTGGTCGGGGACTTGGCGTCGGTCGAGGTCGCGGAATGAGTCAGGGCGGGAGTGCCAGGCAAGGTGGCTGCAGGATGAACGGTGGCAGCGGTCGAGGACTCGGCGTCGGTAACGGCGTTGGCCAGGGCGGTGGTGGACGACGGGGAAACAGATAAAGAAAGATGTGCTCCCCGTTGAGTAATTGAGTAAGAAAGGCCTCTCTTCACGGGCACGGTAGAATGTTTGCCGTGTTTGTGAAGAGGACTGATTCTGCGGACAGGGAATACATTGCAGTACCGCAGCAAGACCATGTGATACCATTCCGATTAAGTTGTGACCTCACTACATGCCATTTTCACTTTCCATTGGCGAATTTAAAGGCAGGGGAACGGGAAACAGGAGAAAGGAGACGGGAGACGGGGAAAAGCAAAAGACGGAACAGTGAAGAACTTTTCGCATTATTTCACCCTTCCTGTTAAATTATACCATTCCTATTAAGTTGTGACCTTACTCGATGCCATTTTCACTTTCTATTGGCGAATTCAAAGGCAGGGGGATGGGAGACAGGAGAAAGGAGACGGGAGACAGGGAAAAGCAAAAGACGGAACAGCGAAAAACTTTTTGCCAACGAATAAAAGCTCTAAACATGCGAATAAAGGCAAAAAACTTTAAAAAAGATTTTAAAATTAAACAGAGAATTGCTGTTGTTCTATCTTTACTCGTTCTCTGGTCAGTAAAAGATGTGATTGAGGAAACAGCAATGAAGAGATTCGATCAAAGACAAAATCGATATTGGCAGGGAACAGGAATTTGTAACGGTGGCACCCTCCAGGGACACGGCAGAGGGAGTAACTTTTAATGAGCAATGAAGAAGAGCTTGCGGCCCTCCTTCATCGGGTGGGTGGCGTTCTCCTTGGTCAGGGGAAACATCATCACGACCCTGCCCGCGGGCAGGGTCGTATTCTGCATACCCTTGCCAGGGAAGGAAGTCTCAGTCAACGCCAGCTGCAGGATATGTTTATTATGCGTTCCGCTTCAGTAAGCGAACTGCTCCTGAAACTGGAACGCAAGGGGCTTATTCAGCGCGAACGAAGCACTGAAGATCGACGCAGTTTTCTGGTCAACCTGACGGAGGCGGGAAAAGCGGCAATCGGAGAAAGTGCCGGGGATCGAGATCCATTTTCCCCCCTTTCCTTAGAAGAACAGGAAGAGCTGCAACGACTTCTTGGCAAACTGCTTCACACCTGGGAGAAAGAAGGCAATGCAGGAATGCAGCGAAGGAGTGGTCCCCGGGGATTCGGACCCCATCGTGGAGACGGTGGCGGATCTGGTCAGGGTGGTTCCCGTGGTGGACGCGGAGGCGGAGGCGGACATTTCAGATAACCTCAGTTGTTTACGTATTGCTGAATTCATACCCTTTACATTTTGTATTAACCAGAGAATGCGAGTAAAGATAGAACAACAGCAATTCTCTGTTTAATTTTAAAATCTTTTTTAAAGTTTTTTGCCTTTATTCGCATGTTTAGAGCCTTTATTCGTTGGCAAAAAGTTTTTCGCTGTTCCGTCTTTTGTTTTTCCCTGTCTCCCGTCTCCTTTCTCCTGTCTCCCATCCCCCTGCCTTTACATTCGCCAATAGAAAGTGAAAATGGCATTGAGTATGGTCACAACTTAATAGGAATGGTATTATATCAATATCACACCCTCCGACTAAAGAACTCACGCAATCCGCTCTGCCGCCGCACTGGCGTAATAACTGCCCGCTTAAAGCTCTCTTTCTCTGCCACGACAAGAACCCCCTCTCTGGCTCTCGTTATTCCGGTATAGACCAGTTCACGGCTGAGGAGACGGTTTTCCGCATCGGGGAGGACAACCGCAACCGTATCATATTCCGAACCCTGGCTTTTATGGATAGTCATGGCGAAGACGGTTTCATGGCCCGGCAGTCGATTCAACAGAAAGACCTTGAAGCCCGCCCCTGATTCAAACCACACCCGTTCCCCTTCGCCGTCACGCCCCGGCAGGCAGATACCAATATCTCCATTAAAAAGGTCAAGGCTGTAGTCGTTGGCAGTAACCATTACCGGTCGCCCGGCATACCAGCGCTCTCCCCACTCCTCACCCGGACAGTAAAACCCGGCAGCAGCGAGATGGCGGGTTACAGCAGCATTCACCTGCTCAACCCCGCGCGAATCCCGACGGGTGGCACAGAGAATCTGAAACGCACGAAAGGCGCGGAAGACATTCGCCGCAGTCGCATTATCACAGCCATCCTGCCTCACCTCTCCAACCACCTTCATATAAGGCTCAGAACGACGTCCGAGTTCTGCACGCCACCCTTTGCCAGGCAGCTGCAGATTCTCACTACTTTTAAGCAGTTCCCATGCCTTCTCTGTCTCACCTTCGTTAATCGCCGCAGCGAGATCCCGGATATTATCGTTATAGCGCCACGCTCTCTTTAACACCACCCCGCACTGCGGCAGGCTCGCCAGCAAGTCTGCAAGCACAGCACCGGACTCCACCGAAGAAAGCTGATCTCTGTCCCCGAGCAGAATCAACCTTGTCTCCGGCTGCAGGGCGTCTACCAAACGGCTCATGAGAGCAAGATCAACCATGGATGCCTCGTCAACCACCACCACATTAAAGGCCAGCGGCGCCGTGTGATCATGGCGGAAATTAATGCTGTCCGGACGGCTGCCAAGAAGTCGATGCAGCGTGGAAGCCTCCGCAGGAATCTTCGCGGCCACATCCCCTGCAAGTTTTGCCCGCGCCCCGTTTACCGACTCTGCCAGTCGCATGGCCGCTTTGCCGGTAGGTGCAGCGAGGGCAATCTTCAGTTCACCTTCACTCTGCACAAGTGCAGCCAGCAGTTTCACCACCGTAGTCGTCTTGCCCGTTCCCGGCCCGCCGCTGATGATGGCGAGATGACTGCACAGTGCCAGTTCCACAGCCTCCCGCTGAAAATCCGTCTCACCCTTTTCCAGTCCCGCGCCGTCAAAAAGCTGTTCCAGGATCGCCCCTGCCCCCGCTGGCAGTTTCCGCCGTCGCCCGGCAAGGCGAAGCAGCTGTGCTGCAAGACGTGACTCAAAACGATAAAAACGGTGGAAGTAGAGACGTTTCCCGTCATAGACGAGGGGAGCTTCGGCGCCGCTGCTAAACGCTCCGGCACTGATGCAGACACTCTCCGGCAGCGGCGGCAGCTCAGCTTCTATACAGCTGTCTCCCGCCTCGAGGGCATCAGCAAGCCGCACCACCAGCAGTCGAAACTGCTCCAGCACCTCCCCCTCAAGCCCGCTGCGCATCGCGAGAAACTGCGCCAGATAAAAGCCAGACAGAGTCCCCGTATCATATTCCTGTTTTTCGTTCTCCATTCCCTTTCTCACAGCCAGCGGCGTACACGTGCGCTGTAGCGCCGGAAACCCTCATTGAAATGACCTTCCAGCGCCCGCTCTTCCGGCACAATCTGGAGACGGGTGAGAAAGTAAACAAAGAATGGCAGCGGCAGAAAGGCAGCAAAAGATCCCAGCCAGCATCCCCATCCGACAAGGATCAACACAAGGCCGAGATACATCGGATTGCGGCTGTACTGATATACCCCTTCAGTAAGCAGATTTCTTACCTCCTCAGGGTCGTCGGGTCGCCAGGTGGTCCCTGTACGATGATAGGGAAGCCAGGCCAGCACCGTCAGCACCAGCCCGGAGAGGATACAGAGCAGCGAGAGAAACAAACGCAGCCACAACGGCCAGGAGGACGGCCACAGCAGAGAGAAGAGGAGCATCACCAGCACCGTTATCATGGTCATGGTCGGCGGGGTTATTTTTAGTTCCATGGAATCCATTATTATTTTCCTGTTATTCTGTCGAATTCGCGCAACAGCTTTTCATCCGGTCGTGCAGTGTAGATTCCCCCCGTACCGCCCGGCGTCATGCCACGGACAAAGAGGTAGAACACACCACCGAAGTGCTGCGCATAATTGTAGTTTTCAATCCGCCTGCCAAGCCAGCGATGGAGCACAAGTGTGTAGATCCAGTACTGCAGTCCGTAATTATGAGCCCGCATGGCCCCGCAGAGAGACTCCCCCTCGTAATCAGCAAGACGGTCACCGAGATAGTTACTCTTATAGTCAAGCAGATAGTAACGGCCGTCATACTCACACAGCAGATCAATAAAACCGGTAAGACAGCCCTCCAGGGCGTGAGGCCTCAGAGAGGTTACGGCCGGATCGGCGGCAAGCAGACTGCCAAGATCTGCAGCCTCACAATGGCCGAGGTTCATGTAGAACTCCATCTCCTTGAGACAGACAGTGTCGGCAATCTGCGCAAGGGAAAAGCACTCTCCTGCCGCCTCCGGCGGAGTGAGACTGCCCTGCATCACGTTCCGGAGGAGCAACGCCAGTTTTTCTGTTTCCACCTGCACGCCGAAACGCCTGCTCAACTCATGGCAACGCTTCACAAATTTTTCATTTTTTTCAATTTGGGAAAGTTCAGAAAAAGAGTGTTCCTCCAGCAGGCCATGGATCAGATTCCCGAAGTGGGGCCCGGCAGGTAAACCGGTCAGGGGAATAGACGCAGTATTCCCTTCCTCGCCTGCAGTCTCACTGCTCCCCTCATGCTCATAATCACTCAGCCTTGAGAGGGAAGAAAAAGAAGAACGCTGCCAGTCTGTGACCAGCTTGCGACTGACTTCGCGCACACTCAGTTTTTTATTTCCACCCGGCGACGTTTTCACTGACTGCGGGGGGACATTCTCCAGCTCCCGCAGCCCCGTACCACTTCCGTCCGCTGCCTGTTGCAGGATCCGCAGTTGCTCATCCCGGGCAAGCGGAGTTACGCGGCCATTGGCATTTTGCCGCAGCCCAAAGAGAAGCCAGCTCAACGGAGAGAGGAAGGAGTCAAGAGCTCTGCCTTTCGCAGAGCAGTCCGCCCAGACGACATAACAGCGCAATTTAGCCCTCGTGACAGCAACATAAAGCAGACGCAGTGCCTCCGCCTGATTTTCCCACCGCGCCATCTCCCTGTGCCTGTCGAACTCCTTTGAGCCAAGATCGAGCACCATGTCACCACCGTCCCAGACAACAATCTGGTTCGTTTCACTCTTCAGCAGATCAATCGGCCGCCAGAGGTCCGGACAGAAAACAATACCATACTCCAGCCCTTTGGCCTTGTGCATGGTAACCACCTGCACTGCAGCCTCGTCACTCTCAAGCAGCAGCTCAGCCTCCTCTCTGCTCTCATCTTCGCGGCGTCGTCGCAGCCACTGGAACAGTTCAAGTGGTCCGAGACGTCGATCCTCGGCCTCGTCCCGCGCCAGCGAAAGCAACTGCTGGATATTGGAGATAATGCGTTCGCCCCGCCGTTGCGTGATCAGCCGATGATACACCTCCTCCTCGCGCAACAGACACACCATCATGGCGAAGAAAGATTCCTCCCGCCATTGCCGCTGATACTCGGCCATGCGCACCCGCCAGGCACCGAACACATCCTCATCTTCACAGACAGCCCGCAGCTCCTGTCCGTTCATGCCAAACCAGCGGAGTGCCAGCCCCGCCTTGAACTGACGCTGCCTGGACGGCTCAAGAATCGCCTGCAGCAGCAGGAGCAGTTCACGGCACTCTTCCGAAGCATACACCGAGTCCCGGCTCAGTGTAACCGCAGGGATCCCCGCATTGGCGAGGGCGTTGACATAATCTGCAGCCACGCTGTTCTTACGTACGAGAATGGCAATATCCTGCGGTACGAGGGGACGATTTTCCCCGTTATTGCTAATGTTCCATCTGTCGTCAGTGAGGAGATGGCTGATTTCAGCAACCAGATGGGCACAAATACAATCCTGAGCTTTACCCGAACTCCATCGTTTCCCGTTTTCCGGTTCCGGCAGTACCCAGTATTCAAGACCACTGGCCTCCTCAACGTCCGGTCCGGAAAAACCGGCAATCTCAGTTTCTTTAAGAGCCTGTACAGGATAAAAGGGAAGTTTCTCCTCTTCGTAGAGGAAAGGTTTTTCACGCCCCTTAAAGAGTTGATTGATCCCCTCAACCATTCGAGGATGGGAACGATAGTTCTTTTTGAGTGTCAACTGGTAATCGGCACTGGACCGCGCCTGGAAATAGCTGTGAATATCCGCCCCGCGAAAACTGTAGATTGCCTGTTTTGGGTCCCCGATGAGAAAGAGCAAATGCTTTCCATCGACGAAAAGACGAGAGAAAATATAATACTGGTCACTGTCCGTGTCCTGAAATTCATCAATCAGCGCGGCTCCGAAGCGCTGTGCCAGACTCTCCTGCAACAGTGCCCCGCCGTCACTCTTAAGGCTGGCGACAACATTATGGATAAGATCATCATAGCTGAGGCTGCCGGTGCGGCCCATTCGGCGGCGAACCTCTTTCCGCAGCGTCCCGGCAAGCTGCCAGCGGCAGGAGAGCTTGAGCGTGCCAAGTGCTTCGATCAGGGCTTTCAACGTCTCCGGCGGCGGAAAGATTCGACTCTCACAAAAACCTTCTTTCCCCAGCTTTCTCAGTTTTACTTTCTGCAACAGGCCGGAGTCTGGTTCGGTGAGAACCTCAGGATCAAGGATACTCAGATCCTCCGGCGCGCCGGTACCGGCACGCATCTGCGCCAGCCCGTCCAGCAGAACCGGCCAGCCATCTTTCAACTTCTTATTGAACAACCCGGCCTTCTCGTCCTTCGCGTACTGGTCACACAACTCTTCCCCATGCTCCGCCCACCATTCACAAAAATCTGCTACGGCAGCGTTGAGGGTATCCTCCGCTTCTGCAAAGGGTGGCATCGTTTCCGGCAAAAGTGTTCCCTTTCCCTTCGCCTGACTCACCGTCTTCAACAGTTCCTCCGGGGTACCGGCCACTTCCCGCAGAATAGATCCTGCAAGATTTGAAACAGAATAGAGATTCTCCCGCCAGAAGTCGTCAACCACCTCCTGAACCACTGCTCCGGTATCAGTGAGCAATTCGGAATCGAAGGGCTGAGAACTCTCAAGGGCATGCTCTCGCAGCATCCTCTGACAAAAGCTGTGGATGGTAAAGACAGCTGCCTGATCAATGTTGGCGAGAGCCAGCTTGAGGCGGATCCGTGCCTCCGTCCGCTTTGCATCAGGAATGGTCTGTGCCCAGGCGGTGAGAGTGGCATCCGCATCCGCCGATTCCCCGCTGAGAATCAACCAGCCGTCCACCAGTCTCTGACGCACCCTCGCACGCAGTTCAGCGGTAGCCGCACGGGTGAAAGTGACAATGAGGATATGGTCAATCTCCAACCCCAGTTCGGCGACAAAACGCAGGACCAGCATGGCGATGGCATAGGTCTTTCCGGTCCCCGCGCTGGCCTCGACCAGGTACACGCCCTTCTCCAGTTTGAGATGCACCGCATCAAACTCTTCCATCACGCCCCCTCCATGCCCGCTTTATAGACTGGCACCATTACCTTTTCGGCAAACTGCTCAAACTCTTCGTCCAGCAGCGCGGCGGGCTCTCCTTCCCCGATAAGCAGTGCCAGTTCCGGCTCATAGAGGTACTCCAGATCCCTCTCAAGCTTTGACTGTGCGGCAGCCTCCATCCCGATCCCCTTTTTCACAGCCTTCACAGCCCAGTCAAACGCGGGTTCCACAAGGGCGCAAAGCGGACGTCGCCGCCCCTCACGCCAGAGACGAAGCAGACTTGTAATCCCGGGATTGAGACCGCCGTCATCTTTCGTCATATCGCCGTTAAAATGAAGGGTTACGTCTGCTGCGAGAAGCCAGGTCTCACCGGACAGGCCGGCAAGACAGCTGAGCTGATGGTACAGCCAGCCCCGCAAAAGATCTTTTCCCCGCAGTTTACCAAAGCGAAGCTGTAAATTTCCACCAGCAAAGAAATCAGTCAGGGTACCACCAAGAGCAAGATTGTCCGTAGCCGGAGTCGACGGTATATCAAGGAACTTCTCAGGCTGCGGGTCACCGAGATTCAGAGCCTGCAGCCTTTCAACGTACGTCAGTACCTCCTGCTGCTGTTCGGCAAAGTTCAACCGGCCGCTGGTGCCCAGAGGCCACAGACTCTGACTCTGCAGACGATGCAGAAGGCTCTCCTCCGCCGTCTCCTTCAGCGCTCCTCCAGCCACAATCATCTCATCAAAGAGAACCCTGTTGACTCTGGCCTTCTCCAGAAAATTGAGGCTGAAGCTCTCCCGATCATCGCGCTGAACATCTCCGGTGTCCGGCCGAATTCCGAGGACGTTGTTGACGAACCACGCCGGGGGATTTTTGTAGAAATTGAAAAGTTCCCCGACGGAAATCGACTCCGCCTCGTCCTGCTCAACCTCACCCCGCCACCAGCCAAAGGGGGAAACTTCGTCAACCCTCTGCGGAGACGGTGCTGTTTCCAGCGAAACCTGCTTCTCTCTCCACGCCTCCTGCCGTGCCTGGGCCACCGCCAGATTGTGCCCGCTGTAACTGAAGAATGCGGAAGAACTGTCATCAAAATAGCGTTCACTGAAAGAATAGAGCGGATGTTCGCAGACGATATCTGCCACCCCATAACTGCGGCTGAGCAGGTCAAGAAACTCGGAGACCACCACCGATGGCGGTAAAACATCCCCGTTCTGCTCAGAGAGACCAATATAACTGAGATAGAGCACCCGGCGTGCGGCGAGGATCGCCTCAAGAAACTGGTAGCGATCATCATTGCGCGGAGATCGGTCGCCAGGACGCGGGGCGGCGGCGATAAGGGAGAAGCTGTCAGCACGGTCAGTCCTGGGAAAGACGCCGTCATCAAGGCCAAGGAGACAAATCGCTTTAAAGGGAATGGAGCGCATGGGCAGCATGGAGCAGAAAGTGAGCCGCCCCCCGGGAAAGCCAACGCTGGAGGAGCTCTCTGCCGTGCAGTCGTTAAACCATTCACAGATCACAGTAAAATCGACATCCTGCTCCCCGGTGAAAGGCTCACTTTCGGCCAGCCCGACGAGCAACGTTCGCAATTCTCCCACCTCACCGGCACCAGTGTCGGTGAGCAGGTTTTCCATGGTGTCCAGCAGCAGCGTTGACCACGCCGTAAGGCTGCGGGGATCGTGGAATTCAGCCTCTGCCCGTTCAATCACTGCAAAGAACTGGCAGAGACCGCCAAGAGCCGACGCCCCTCTGCCTTCGAGATCAGGCCATGGCAGCACCCCGTCTACAAAGTTGTCACTGTCTATCATGAAGCCCATCAGCAGGCGGTCAAGTCCAGAGCGGAAGGTGGCCTCACTGAAATCAAGTCCCAGCTCACTGCGCTGCTGCACGGAGAGCCCCCAGCGGATCCCCGCCTCCTCCGTCCAGCGGGTCACCTCCTCTACATCCTTTTCATTCAGCTCAAAACGCCCGGCGATAAAACGGTGCTGCAGCAGTTCCATAACCTCACTGCGGCCGAAGCGCCCCTTGAAAAGATCGAGGAAGAGAGAGAAGGCGGCAATGGCCGGGTTGCGCCACTGCAGACTGCGATCAGCAACAGAGTACTGGATATCATTGAAGGCGGCGGGGATCAGGGCAGCGTAATGCTGAATATCCGGTGCCATGACCACGATGTCCCGCAACGTTAGAGAAGGATCGTCCTCAAAAAACTGCAGCAGGTGGTCGTGAAGGACCTCAAGTTCCCGCCAGCGGGAGTAGGTGGATATAACACGTATGGAATCGTCGGCGGCGAGTCGGGCCGGAGTAACTTTTCCCTTGAGGATGTCATGCTGAACCTGTTCAAGCAGCAGAGAGCTGCCCTCTGCCGCATTCTCCAGCGGATCATGCCATGAAGTTATTTCAAGCGTGAAATCGATATCTTCAAGCATTATCTCCTGCAAATCACGTCCCTGCCTGCCGAGGTCGGCAAGGAGAGGGTGTCCCCCCTCTCCTTCGGCAACATCGAGACCGGTTTTCAGGGCGGTGCGCAAGACCTTCTTCTCGCCGGTCATATCCCCCCAGTACCCCTGGCAGGGGGAAAGGAGGTAGAGATGAACGTTTATTTGCCGGGAGAGAGTGGCGAGATATTCGAGAAAACGCGGCGGCAGGGTGTGAACGCCGAAGATGGAGACCCGCTGCGGCAGACGGGCGCTTAGTTCCCCCTCTCCGCTTTTGTTGAGAAAATCGATAACCCGTTGAAAGAGCAGGGCGCGGTGAGCTCCACCCTCCGGCTGATCAACAAGCCGCCGCCAGAGGGCCATCTGCCATTCCTCGTCAACAGCTTCCGGCCCGTCGGGAAAGGTGGCTCGCTCCTCCTCCCAGTCGAGCACCATTTTACTGCGCATGAGCTGATACTGATCGAAGGTGTCAGCAATACGTCTGGCAAGCTGATAGCGTCGGTGTGACGGCTCGTCACCATGGAGATAGCGGTGCAATGGCTTATATTTTTCCCCGTCGCAGTCGCGCAGCAGAGCTTCGAGCCGCCAGGTGAGAATCCCGCGATCGAAGCCGTCCGGACTGATGTCAAGGTCGAGCAGGTTGGCAATATGGCACAGGAAATTAAGCGGCAGGTAGAAACGAAAGTTACAGAAACTGCCAAAGCGGTCGGCCAGATTCTGCGAGACAACGCGCCCCATTCCCTGACTCTGGATGAGGAACATCTCAGTTCCAAACAGGCTTTTCTGCGGGGCACTCTGCAATACAGCGGCGAGATGCTCAAGGAGATCTTCAGTGCGGTTGGAGGCGTGCAGAAAAAAACCATGTGTCATACAGCTGCCCCCATTTCTGCATACTGGTAAATGGCAAGCAGCAGGGCAAAAAGTATTCCTACTATGAAAAAGATGCGTATGATACGATCCCATGGTAACATTTCGTTGCCCGCCATGTGTTTGAGAAAAATCACAATGACCCAGGTAACTCCAGCCGTATAGGGGAACATGGAGAGCAGTTGCCAGACCGTCCCTTTAAAAATCTCTATCGGTGTTGTTCCCTGCCCGAGGTTGAAAAGAAGGTAAAGCAGCGCTGAGAAAGTGAAGGTAATTTTTTCGCGAAGAGTTTGCATAATTCAGGAGTGTTATGAAGATGATTTTTTTTCCCCGTACAGACATTTGTTCCATCCGCCAGTTTCCGCTTTTTCTGCCTGCACCTCAACTGCTCATCATGCAGGGATGGCGGAGGGAAGCCTCTGAAACCCTCAATCTTTTCACGAAAGCGGGATTCTGTCAAGTGAAGGTTCCTGTACCCTTTGCCGATACCGCTGATGAGAAGCGTTTTCTTCATCTGATTGAAGATATTACCACCCGTCGGGATGATTACGCCGGGCAGCTCAGCTCGCTGACCCTCGCCGGCATGACGGAACCAGAAAAGAATGAAGAGCACTCCGAGCGGGCAATCCTCGGGGCTCTGACCGGACAGACAAAGGTCCCGGTGGAACACGAAGAGGAGCAATGGCAGGCGCGGCTGGTGCTTGCCCTCGGAGAGATTTTAGACCGTGAAGAGGAGGATATTGCCGCAGAACTTGCCACTCTCGATGACAATACCCATGAACTCTTTGAAGATTTACAGGGCGAAGCAGAAAAAGATGAAGAATCTCTCTTTGCGGAACTCCGGGAGGTGCAACAGAATCTCACCCCAACACGATCAGGTATAGTCCGGCGAGTTCATGCCTGGTGCACGCTCTTTGGAGCAGCCTGCGGGGATGGTATCCTTCTCACCGACAGCGAGGATGCTGCAGATATACTGATCAACAGATATGAAAAAGCCAGCGTGGAATCGGTCGTGCATGTCACGAACTTTCCTCTTCCAGCTCTCGTCGGACGCAATGCAGGAGAAGCGATAGAGAAAATTGCCGCCTTTCATCAGCAGTATCAGGAGAATGTCAAAGATATCAGCCGGTGGCTCACTGAGATGCAAAACGGGTCTGCTGTCCTGGAGATGGATAACATTGTCAGTTGGGAGAAGGCTCTGGAGAGTGCTTTCCCGGCGGCGGAATATGGCCGGCGCGTTGTGGAAGTGAGGCTCTTTCGTGGTGGCTTCGGCAGGATTGCAGCGGGGGAGACCTCAAA
Source organism: Desulforhopalus vacuolatus (assembly GCF_016918505.1). GTDB lineage: Bacteria > Desulfobacterota > Desulfobulbia > Desulfobulbales > Desulfocapsaceae > Desulforhopalus > Desulforhopalus vacuolatus. The sequence continues at coordinate 193,924 of NZ_JAFFPZ010000002.1, read as the reverse complement.
TGGGGTAATGCTGGTGGTGAAGGGGTAACGCTCCAGGGAAAAAACCAGCACTGAAATTTTACACAGAGATAATTCCAAAGAAAAAGCCCCTTTCCGTAAGGAAAGGGGCTCAAAAATATTTCAACATTCACACGACCGTTGTCTTTTATCCGTGATCCTCATCGGCACGGGTATAGCAGCAGGTGTAGGGATTAATAGTCAAGACCGGGCAGGCCGCATTACGAACAACTTTGGCAGCTACAGAACCGAACATGATTTTCTCCAGCCCTTTGTATCCGTGGGTTCCCATAATAACCATGTCAGCATTAATTGCAGAGACATAGTCAACAATTTTTTCACTTACGTCACCCATGAAGACCTTGAAAACAAGGCTTTTTACACCCGCTTTGGTTGCGTCTCCCTCAAGTTCTTTGCAAAACGACTCCATCTTGGTTTCCGCGCTCTTCAACAGTTCGCCTTCAAGATTCGGCAGTGTCATCTGCGGCACGAAGAAACCGGAATAATCTTCAAAATTCTGCACTACAAAAACGAGATGCATCTCCGCCCCGAATTTCCCGGCAATGTAGGCCGCAGATTCTGCAATCGTTTTGGAGTTATCAGAAAAGTCAACCGGAGTTACCACTTTTGTAATTTCGTGTATCATACCGTCCATAGACACCTCCCGCTTTGAGATGAAGGGCACCGGGCAGGCACCGCAGTGGCGCCTGTTCCCGAAACCTTGATGAGGGGACGTTGATAGAAGACAACGTCTTCAAGTCAGTCATCCTTACCTCTTTCTTATTTGTCAGTATTCCACACTTCCTGCAAAAATTCAAATATTTCCACTGCTGTTTCCAGTTGTTTTTCCACGTATTTCATCTGCTGCGGTTCCTTTCTTCAATAATCAGAAAAATCAGGCTCCAGGAAACTGTCAGAGAAGCTCCTGATACCCCCTTTCCCCCACGATAAACCGCACATAAAACGGCGGAAAGTCACCCTGTCAAACCTGGCCTCACAAAAAGTGGAAGAGAGAGATCTGTCAATGGTTATGGGAACCTTATGCCATTCCGATTAAGTTGTGACCTCACTAAATGCCATTTTCACTTTCTATTGGCGAATTCAAAGGCAGGGGGATGGGAGACAGGAGAAAGGAGACGGGAGACAGGGAAAAGCAAAAGACGGAACAGCGAAAAACTTTTTGCCAGCGAATAAAAGATCTAAACATGCGAATAAAGGCAAAATAATTTGAGACTAAATATTTTGTTGAATTAAGGAGAGAAAGACGGAAGAAAGGGGGAGTCAGGAGAAAAAAAAGGCCATATCTACGGTATAGAGCTTTGAGCGTATTGTGCTCTACCGCAGATATGGCCTCGAACTACAAATAATCTGGTGCGCATGTTTCATATTACCCGAGAATCAAGGTAGGCAGCCACAACACTATCTGTGGGAAGATCATACACAATACAAGAACGGTGAAGTTAATCATGACAAAAGGAATGACTGATTTATATATATCTCCCATGCCGATTCCTACAGGTGCTATCCCCTTTAGGTAAAATAATGCGAAACCATAGGGAGGAGTCTGAACGGCTATAAGAATGTTGAGAATCATCAGTACGCCAAACCAGATTGGATCATATCCGAATGATACAGCAATGGGGGTAAAGAGTGGTGCACACATAAGAACAATAATAAACTCATCTATAACGAATCCAAGCAGCAGCATGATGACCTGGAACATCATGATGATCATGATGGGCGGTAAATCAAGATTTACAGCAAAGTCTGACACCATGGACTGTACTCCCATCAACAGATGAAAGTTGCTGAATACTGACGCCCCGAAGATGATCCACATTGCTACACTGACGAGTAAAGCTGTCTGCAGGCCAACCTCGAGAAACATTTTTACTTTGAATCGTTTAAATAATATAGAGAGGACGACAGCACCAACAACACCAATTGCACCTGATTCTGTGGGAGTGGCAATTCCTGAAACAATACTTCCCAGTACAGCAACAATAAGCATCATTGCAAGAAAACCGTCACGGGCAATAGACAACTTTTCGACGAATGGCTTCTTTTGGTTTATTGTATCTGCTGCAGTGAAAGGTGCTTTTTGGGGAGAAATTCTACAACTGATAACAACATATAATATCATTAAAACGACTGTAACCAGGGCAGGCATCATGGCGCCAATAAACATTCGTCCAATTGAATTATGGGTTGATGCTGCAAACATAATCATTGGTATGCTGGGAGGAATAAGGATACCCAGACCACCACCGGCCATAATGACGCCCATGGCCAGATTTTTGTCATACCCCCTGTCCAGCATTGGTTTTAACGCAATGGAACCTGATGTCATAATACCTGCACCAATAATGCCTACCATTGCACCAATCATGGAACAAACAATAATAACACTGACAGCAAGTGAGCCTCTGATTTTGCCGATCAGCAGCTGGCTTGTGTCAAACATCGCATCACCAATTCCGGATTTGGTGAAAAATTGTCCCATATAAATATAGAGAGGAATGGCCAACAGTATGAAACTGAAGTAGGTACTCTCAATTGTTGTTGGAATGATGTTAAAAACGGCATCCCCCCAGGTGAGATAGCCTATCCCCATTGCAATACCACCGAGAGCCAGAGCAACAGGGGCACCAAGAGCAAAAAAGATACAAATACATAAAAGAAGAACACCAGTAAGAGCTTCAATTCCCATTATAGTTCTCCCTTTTTCAGCAAATCGGTCCCCGTGCAAAGGTAAAAAATATCAACGATCATATCTCGTACTAATTGAGCAATAAACAGAGTGCTGCCGACAATCGTCATAATCCAGAAGTGGTGCATATAAGGTGCCCACTCACTTTGTCTGCGTGTACCAAATTTAAATGCATCGACCAGCTTTTCCTGACATATATAAACAATCAGGACCAGGAAAAAAATCCCAAGAGAATACGATATCAGATTAAATATTCGTTTCGTTCTGGGGGAAACTCTGACATAGAGTATATCTACAACAATATGAGCCCGTTTCTGATGTGCATACGCTCCACCCAGAATGGCAATATAGCCAAAAAGGAAAAGAGACAAATCAAAAGCCCATACTGTTGGTTTATTGAGGAAGTAACGAGAAAAAACTTCAGAAGCAACAATGAGGGCAAGTACGGGCATCATATACGATGCAGCATACCCCGCCAGCATAGCGATAAAATCAATTTTTTTACAAAATCCACGTAAAAATGACAACAACATAATAACACCCATTAAAATTATAGAGGATGAGCCTTGTGCAAGGCTCATCCTCCCAATATTTCAAACCACTGATATGTTATTATTTCTTGTTCTTTTTCATTACTTCGATAAGCTGTTTACTGTATTTGTCTTCATTTGCGTACTCGCCCCAGAGTGATTCGCCTGCCGCAGTCCAGGCAGCTTTATCTGCATCGCTCGGCTCCGGGCTCCACAGAAGGCCTTTGCTTTCCATCTCGGTGACAGCTTCAGATTCCCACTTTCTGGACATTTCCAGTTGTGCTTTTGCATGCATAACAGTGGCTTTCATAACTACCGCTTTAAGATCATCAGACAGTTTGTTCCATGCCTTTTGATTAACAAGGATTGGCAGAACCTGTGCCCCTGCAAGGGGTAACGGGTACATATAGGTTGCAACTTCAACATGGTTACCATCACGGTGATCAATCATATTACTTCCGATAGCTCCATCAATAACGCCAGTAGCTAAACTGGTGTAAATTTCACTCCAGGCAAGAGAAACAGGGGAGGCCCCCAGCTTACGAAGGAATTTTCCATACGCACCTGGTGCACGAATCTTGAGACCTTTAAAGTCCTCAACAGAATTGATTTTTTTCTTGGTTAAAATGTAAACTGGTGGCTGAATGTATGGCTCCAGTCGAACCAGTCCATGTTCACCATAGGCTGTATCAAGAATAGGTCCCCAGCCTTTGTCATGAAAAAGAGAGTAGAGCTCATCTGTGTCACTTGTACCACCCGGGAGGCCAATCTCAACAATACCGGCCGGTAATTCACCAGCATGCATGGATTGGAAAGGAGCCACCATTGTGAGAAGACCGCTCTTGCAGGCACTCAGCATACCGCTGGTTCCAACACCTTCACCTGCAAATAAAACCTGAACTTTGATTTTGCCATCAGACATTTCGTCGATATTTTTCCCCAGATCTTCATAGAGTGCTCCAAAGGCAGTTCCTCGGCCATACAAATTTCCAAAGCGCCAATTATGCTCTGCGGCAGCTACATTCGTAGCGCATACAGCAAGGCCCAGGCCCACTGCAATTGCTGAACTGAGGAATTTACTCGTCATGATTTTAAAGTTTGGCAGCATTTGTTACTCCTTGTAATTGGTTGTAGGGGTAAATCGCAAACGTTACTTTATAGAGAGATCGAATAATCCCCCTCTTTCTGGTGACAGTCAAAAATGTATCCTCGGAGGTACGCGCCAGACTCCAGGTAAGCGCTAGACTCCGTGGTCAAAGCTATACCGGTGATAAACGATGAGCCGGTATACGTACCTTCACGAAATTCTTTTCAAAAAAACACGGAAATAATTTCTACGGTACTCATAGATCTGCGGTACATTTCCTCCTGTGCCATATTAAAGTCAAGGAAACCGGATTGTTTCATGATGTGCTCATGCAAGAGGAGATATTGGGCTAAAATTAAAACGTAACCTTCTCACAAAATACTGATTTTCCGTATTTTTTTTACAAGATACGAGTCTGGGAATTTTTCTTTCCATGCCTTGATCAGGCATGAAGAAATCAGGCCAGATCGAAGCCTTTTTTAAAGATCCACTGACCTTGAACATGCTAATATCATGCCAAACGAACAAAGGTGTTATTACCCCGCCGGGTATTGAAGTTTCATATTACACATCACAAGCTGGTTGTAAGGACCTTTTATTAACACGTTAGCATTAACCAGAGTACCCGCCAGATTACTGTGAAATGTGTTTTTTGTTTATATTTCAAGTAATTACAAGCACATATATTTTTTTCTTTGAAAAAAAATTTGTACGTTTTTGATATTTTTAATGTCACGATATTTCATATTTGTAACATTAGAGACATCGTCCATTTACCAGCAGGTTCTCCTCCTGCAGCCTCCAGCGTGGCATCCATCGGAGCCAGGCATCAGACTCCGATATCAAAATTATGGGCGGGTACATTTAACGAATGCAGGCTGTTTCAAGGTACCCTTTCTTCGACAAGGAGAACACTCTGGCTTAACCCACCTCTTTTACTCCACGGTGCACTGCGATGGAACCGCACATGAAACGGCGGTAACTCACCCTGTCGAACCCGGCCTGACGAAAAATGGAAGAGAGTGTTTCGGCATCGTGAAAAGCCAGGGTAGAACCCGTGAGATAGGCGTACGCATCTTCATCGCCAGCCAGCATCCTGCCGAGCAGTGGGATACCGAAGCGGAGATAGAGGCGGATAAAGGGATAGAGCAGATTTTTCCGTGGCGGGGTGGTATCAAGACAGACAACCCTGCCCCCCGGTACCAGCACACGATGAACCTCGCGCAGAACCTTGAGAGAGTCATCCACATTGCGCAGAAGATAACCAAAGGTAACCGCCTCAAAGCTGTTGTCGGCAAAAGGGAGCGCGTTGGCATCGCACACCTGCCAGCTGATACGTGAAGAGGGAAACCGCCGCTTTGCTTCGGCAAGCATCCCGGCGGAGAAATCTCCGCCGATAACCTCGCAGCGCGGGTGACTGACAGCCATAAGGGCAGCGATGTCACCGGTCCCCGTGGCAAGATCGAGAACCTTTCCCTCTCCCGGATCACCAGCCTCGGCTACCACGTGGCGTCGCCAGCGCTGGTCCTGACCAAAGGTCATCACTCGATTCATCAGGTCGTAACGACCGGCGATAGCATCGAACATATTGCGTACTGCCGGTCCCCGGCCCTGGTTTGTCTCTTTATTTTCTGTCATGAGTTGCAGGAGTCCTTCTCTCAGCAGGGTGCGAATCCCGGAGTACGCGGAAATGGAATAGTTTCACGAATGTTGCTCATGCCGGTGACAAACTGCACGAGGCGTTCAAAGCCAAGGCCAAAGCCCGAGTGAGGGGCAGAACCATAGCGGCGCAGGTCAAGATACCAGTCATACTCTTCAAGAGACAGCCCCGCCTCTTTCATCCGGGCTTCCAGCACTTTCAGGCGCTCCTCCCGCTGGCTGCCACCAACGATTTCACCGATCCCGGGCACGAGAATATCCATGGCAGCGACGGTGCGGCCATCATCATTCATGCGCATATAAAACGGTTTGATGGCAGCGGGATAGTCGGTAACGATGAGCGGACAGCTGAACACCTCCTCGCAGAGATAGCGTTCATGCTCCGACTGCATGTCGATTCCCCACTTCACCGGATAGTCAAAGGAGCGGCCGGATTTTTCCAACAGCTCAATGGCCTCGGTGTAGGGGAGATGGACAAAATCTTTTTCCACCACCGATTTCAATTTCTCCAGCAGTCCCTTTTCAATAAAGTTGTTAAAAAGCTGCATATCCTCAACGCAGTGTTCAAGGACATCCGCGATGAGATACTTGAGCATATCACCGGCAACCTCCATATTGCACTGCAGGTCACAGAAAGCCATCTCTGGTTCGATCATCCAGAATTCGGCAAGGTGGCGCGAGGTATTGGAGTTTTCCGCACGGAAGGTGGGGCCGAAGGTATAGACGTCTCCGAGAGCCATGGCATAGACTTCAGCCTGAAGCTGTCCGCTCACCGTCAGCCCTGCAGGGTGACCAAAGAAATGGCTTTCACTGCCGTGTTCATGCCCGGTGCGCACCTGAAACATCTCTCCCGCCCCTTCGCAATCGGAGGTCGTGATGATCGGGGTATGGAGGAAAATAAAATCACGTTCCTGAAAAAAATTGTGCACTGCGTATCCAAGACGCGAACGCACTCTGCCAACGGCACCGAGGGCATTGGTACGCGGCCGCAGATGGCTCATCTCCCGCAGGAATTCAAAGCTGTGTCGTTTTTTCTGCAGGGGATAATCAGGACATGAAACGCCCACCACCTCTACCGAAGTGGCATGCATTTCCACCACCTGTCCTTGAGCCGGGCTCTCTTTCAGTTCACCGGTAATCTGCAGGCTGGCTCCGGTGTTGAGGGTTTTGATGTCGCTGTCATAGTTGGCCAGAGAGGCATCGGCAATCACCTGCAGACCGCTCAGGCAGGACCCGTCGTTAAGCTCGAGAAAGGAAAAGCCACCGGTATCACGACGGGTGCGGAGCCAGCCGCAGAGGGTGAGAGTCTCACCGAGGGGCGGTTTATTCAGAATGTTTTTGATGCGCAACTTCATGATTCACCTTGAGAAGATAATCCTGTCGAACATTTGAGAGAGCGGCAAAGAGAGAGGCCCTCGCCTGCGGCTCCTCCGCATAAAATTTATCAAGGAAACGACGAACCCGCTCGCGGCGGGTCTCTTCGGCAAAAGGACAGAGGTTGCTCACCGGCTGCAGTTTCCAGTCGACGGCCAGAGCCCTGACATTGGTTTTATCAAGATAAGCCATCGGCCGAACAAGGGCAAGAGTCCCATTGAAAAGCTCCTGCTTCGGAAGCATGGTGGAGAGACTCCCGCAGTAAAAGGCGTTCAGCATGAAGGTTTCAATAAGGTCATCCCGATGATGACCGAAAGCGATTTTACTGCAGCCGTATTTTTCCGCGAGATCAAAAAGCTGGCTGCGACGATGGCGCGCGCAGAGGAAACAGCTTCGCTCTCCGGGGAGTTCCCGTTCCGCATAAATCTCAAGGGAGAGACCAAATTTCGCCAGCTGAGGGGCAATGGTGTTTTCAGGGCCGCCTCCCCCCGTGTAACCATGGTTAATATGAACACACTGCAGTTCAAAGGTGATGGGAGCACGGGCCTGCCAGATCTTGAGTATTCCGGCAAGGACAAGGCTGTCCACCCCGCCGGAGACGGCCAGCAGAATACGGTCCCCCTCTTCAAACATGGCATAATCGTGCATGGCTCGGCCGAGTTTACGACGCAGCTTTTGGGGAATGGTTTGTTTCATTCTTTTTCAGATAAAAAAAACCCGCCTCCCCTTACGGGCCGGGCGGGATTAAAAGTTATTTACTCCTGCGGATCACAAGACCTGCGGATCACAAGAATTACTTCAGGTATGGACACTCTCCAAGACGCTCTTCGAGTCCCTGCCTGAGGAGTTCCTGCGCTGTTATCCAGCGAAAACCGCGTTTGCCCATCTTGCTGGAGAAAATATTTGACAGAAAAGATTCCTGAGTCTCACGAAAGTCGGCAGTCCAGAGGACAGCACCGGTCGGAGCATAAAAAAGAGCCATTTTGAAAGAGGCGGAAGCCGGTGAGTCAACGGAATATTCACTTCCGACACGTTCACTGTAATACTCCAGGTGAGTGAGAAGTACACCGTCACATCCGGTCTGTTCACCAATAGCGGCAATCGCTCCAGAGCGCCCGTGGATTATCTCGGGGGGAAAGCCCCCGGCCTGACGGGAAGAGACGAGCTCAATATTGGGTCTGTCAGCGAGAAGAAGAGTCATCTCACTGGTGGCAAAAGCTGCTCCTTTTTGCAAATCCTGCAGGGGTAAATCAACATCCTCTCCCCCAGCCATCACGGGCATTACCGCAATACACTTCAATGGCTTTAATGCCCTCGGACTCTCTTTCTCCGGTGTGGCACAGCCTGAGATTGCCAGCAGAGCAACAACCATCAAAAGACTCACAATATTTGTTTTCACTTTCCCCCCTTTTCCCCGCCCCCGGCAGGGATTCTTTTCATTGTCCCAGGCCCTGCTCAGACCCTGGGTAAGCTGCCGGTCAAGAGTCTGTGGAAGTTCTCCACCCCTGTGTTTAGAGCAGTGGTTCCCTGCTGCAACGCTGTGGGGAACATCGAATAATTGTCCATCTTCTTTGTTACAATAAAAAAATCTTCCTCGGAGGTAAGCGCCAGACTCCGATATCAACCACCAGCCACAAACCCTGCGGTACATTTCTTCCTGTGCCTCGAATATGAACGAAATACAATATTATTCAAGGTACCCCTATTTTCAACACGTCTTACAGACATCCCTTGGAGGACATAACTCTACCGTCGGCAAGCGGTGTTACCGCCTCTGCGAGAGCCCGGCCGAACGCCTTGAAGACTGCTTCTATAATATGATGTCCGTTCTCGCCATGGAGTAAATCAATGTGCAGGGTAATCCCGCCATGCTGACAAACGGCCCGGAAAAATTCCTTCGACAGCATGGTATCAAAGCTTCCCAGCATCGGTTCCCGAACCGGTGCTTCATAGTGCAAAAAGGGGCGATTGGAGAGATCAAGTACAACTCGAACAAGCGTCTCGTCCATGGGCAGAGAGAAACTGCCATACCTGGTAATACCGGCCTTGTTACCAAGGGCCTCACTCAATGCCTGTCCGAGACAGATACCAATGTCCTCAACCGTGTGATGCCCGTCCACCTCGATATCCCCGTCTGCGTGAAGCTTCAGATCGAAGGAACCGTGAACAGCGAAAAGGGTTAGCATATGGTCAAAAAAGGGAATTCCGGTAGACAGGTCATACCGGCCATTACCGTCAAGGGTAAAGGAGAGATCGATATCTGTCTCGCTGGTCTTTCTTTTAATTTCTGAGTGTCGCATTCTTTATATTGTGATATCCTGTTTTTATTGGCTTTGAAAGGAACCGGTTCGCAACCTCAAAGTGAAGTCGCCACTCTTCACCTTTACCATTTCCTGCCAAAAAAGTACAATAATTTGTACGAAGGTTCTGGTGCTTTGAATTTTGAGGGTAAAGAGCTGTAAAAAAAGAACATCACCTCGTTTTTTAATTGACAGAAGCTTAATCATTTGGTAAACAGTCTACCTGTTTTTTACAAGAAGCAAGCGGGAATAACTCAGTGGTAGAGTGCAACCTTGCCAAGGTTGAAGTCGCGAGTTCGACCCTCGTTTCCCGCTCCAAATATTTGAAAAGGTTCGACATGTTCGAGCCTTTTTTTTTATCATGTTTCATCAGTTGAGGATTAAAATGAAAACCTATCTTACTCCGGTTGACGAAATTCAGAAGGAGTGGCTTACAGTTGATGCTGAGAATAAAGTTCTTGGTCGTCTTGCCACTGAGATCGCCCACCGCCTGCGTGGAAAAAATAAGCCCACATTTTCTACATTTATGGACAATGGTGACTTCGTTGTAGTTACCAATGCTGATAAAGTTGCCCTCACCGGCAAGAAATGGGACGATAAAAAATATTATCGTCATACCGGCTACATTGGCGGCATTAAGGAAACCAGTGCAAAAGAACTTCGTGAGAAGCATCCCGAAGATCTTATTATCAATGCGGTAAAAGGGATGTTGCCAAGAAATAAACTTGGCCGGGCACAACTGAAGAAACTCAAAGTTTACGCCGGTCCTGAGCATCCGCATGCCGCTCAGAATCCCACCGTATTCGATATTTAATTCTGGAGACAAGATATGGCTCAAGATAAGTTTTACGCCACTGGAAGAAGAAAAAGTGCAGTCGCCAGAGTCTGGCTGGTTCCTGGAAACGGTAAAGTAACCGTGAACAAAATGGAAGCAGTTGAGTACTTTGGAGCAATTTTCAAAGATCATAAGGTTGTTAAACCTTTTGTTGTGACTGATACCACTGAACAATATGACGTTATCGCTACTCTCAAAGGTGGCGGAAAATCTGCTCAAGTTGATGCTCTCTCTCATGGAATTTCCCGTGCACTGCTGGAAGTAGACTTGGAGAATCGTCTTCCCCTGAAGCAATCCGGTCTGCTTACCCGCGACCCGCGGCAGAAAGAAAGAAAGAAATATGGACAAAAAGGCGCCCGTGCCAAGTTCCAATTTTCCAAGCGTTAATCTGCTGGAAAATGCGGGCTGCTGCATTATACTGATGAAGCCGGGGGGAATGACGAATGTCATTCCCCTTTTTCCGTTCTCTTTTCCGCTAATACACTGTGGCAACACATTTGATACTGCCCTGATGGAAATTCCCGAGGAAAACAGCCATGACACGAGTTGGAATAATTGGAGCATCCGGTTATACGGGTGCAGAGCTGGCGAGAATCATCTGCTCTCACCCTGAATTTGAAATAACCCTTGCCACCTCAAGGAAATTTGCAGACAGGAAGCTCGCAGAGGTATTCCCACATCTGCGGAATCTGGTTGATATTGTCTGCGACGGGAGTACTCCGGATACCTGGGCGGAAAAAGCAGACGTCTTCTTTACCGCAGTCCCCCACCAGACGGCGATGGATGTAGTTCCTCCGCTGCTGGACGCCGGAAAGAAAGTAGTCGATCTGTCAGCGGATTTTCGCATCCATGATCAGGCAACCTATGAAGAATGGTATGTGCCGCACAGTTCCCCCCAACTCCTTGAGAAAGCAGTTTACGGCCTGCCGGAACTCTATCGAGACAAAATTGCGGGGGCACAGCTGGTAGCAAATCCCGGATGCTATCCAACCTCCATCATTCTCGGGCTGACTCCGCTGCTCGAAGCTGGCGCGATTCTTCCTTCCCCTATCATTTCTGACAGTAAATCCGGAACGACTGGAGCAGGACGCGGGCTGAATCTCGGCTCACTCTTCTGCGAAGTACATGACGGTTTTCGTCCCTACAAAGTCGGCCGGGCCCACCGCCACATCCCTGAGATTGAACAGGAGCTGACCCTGCACGCAAAGGAGAAGATCACAATCTCTTTCACTCCCCATCTTCTCCCCATTGCCCGGGGAATCCTCAGCACCATCTACACCCAGCTTACGCCGGGTTTTGATGCTGCACAACTGCAAAATATCCTTGAAAAACGCTACTCGGGGGAACGCTTCGTTCGTGTCCTTCCCAGTGGCCAATACCCTGCCACCCAAAACGTCCGGGGCTCCAACTGCTGCGACGTTGCCGTAGCCTTTGACAAGGTAACTCAGCGCGTAGTCGTTATGTCCGCCATCGATAATATTGTCAAAGGTGCATCCGGCCAGGCAATCCAGAATATGAACCTGATGTGCGGCCTGCCGGAAGGCAGCGGCCTTGAAGGTGCACCCTTTTTCCCCTGATGACAGAGCTGCAGTTAAGGCGTATACGTCTCACCATCGCCTATGATGGCACGCGATACTGTGGATGGCAGCGGCAGAAAAATGGCCGCTCCATCCAGCAGGAAATTGAGACCTGCCTCCGCACCATGACTCGAACAGAAATTAATCTTCACGGGGCAGGCCGCACCGATGCGGGTGTGCATGCAGAGTCCATGACTGCCCACTTCGACTGCACGTCCGGCATTACGAACGCTCGCTTCCTGTATGGGCTGAACTCCATGCTTGCAGGGGATATACGGATCCTTACAGTAGAAACCTGTCCCGCCGAGTTCCACGCCCGGTTTTCCGCAAAAGGGAAGTGTTACCAGTATCACCTCTGCACTGCCCTTATACAGCCACCTACCCGGCGTCTCTATTCACTCCATGTCACAGCAGCACTCGACCTTTCTTCCATCTCCAGATGCCTTGGCGTGCTTGAAGGTGAACATGATTTTGAATCCTTCGAGAACACCGGTACCCGGGACAAAAGAATCGTCACCGGCCGGGGAGCAGTGCGAACCATCAATTCAGCACGGATATTCACAGCAGACAGCACACACCTTATTTTTGAATTTATCGGGGATGGTTTTTTGAAAAATATGGTGAGAAATCTTATGGGAACTCTGCTGGATGCAGGGAGAGGGAAAATCAGCTCAGCAGATTTTGCGAAAATTCTGCAGGCGAAGGACAGATCAGCAGCAGGAGTAACGGCCCCCGCCCACGCTCTTTTTTTAAAAAAGGTATTCTATTGAACTATTGAAGAAGACCTTGAAACAGCCTGCATTCGTTCATATTCGAGGCACAGAAGAAAATTTACCGCAAATCTCATTTGATATGGGAGTCTGGCGCGTATCTCCAGGGATATTTTGTTAACTGTAACAAAGAAAATGGGCGATTATTCAATGTTCTCTGAAGAAATTCGCCTCAGCGTTTCTTCTTCAGAGCTGAGTAGCGTGCAAGAAGTGACTGCAGCTTCCATGGACTTGAAAGACAAATCTGGGAGTCTTCACAAAGGGTCATAACATCGCAGAAATTGATAAATTCTGCCAGGAGATCAGTCATCTCAAGGTCTTTACGCTGAATAATCCGCAACTGCCTCTGCATATCCACTCCTTCAATATGCAGTCCCTTGAGCCAGGCATACTCGACTTCCCGGCAGATGGAGAGTGAGGAAAGACAGGCAATACCGGCCCCCGACTCCACCGCCCTCTTCACGCCCTCGGGATGACCGACTTCCATAACAACATTGACATCCTTCATGTATGCTCCGAAACGTTCGCGAATAGTAGCCATGGTTCCGGAACCTGTCTCGCGCATAATCCACTTGCGCCCCTTCAAATCTTTCTTGATATTAAATACGTCATTGTTTACCAGTGGGTCAGACGCTCCGCAGAGAACCACCAGCTCATCCTTGAACCACGGCTGCCATAACAGTTCTTCACTGTCAGACAGATGCCCTTCAACAAAGCCGATATCCATCTCTTTAAACAACACCAGTTTCTCAGCTGCACGAGTATTGTAGACAAGCAGATTGACATGAACGCCTGGGTGCATCCTGGTAAATGCACCGATCAGATAGGGCATGATATAGTTGCCCAGCGTCGTGCTTGCCACCATATTGATAACACCTTCAAGGCTGTCGTTTTTTTCCGACATGGCCGCCTTGATGTCAGCAATCTGGGATGCAATTTCTTTCGCCTGTGGAAGGAGATATCGGCCGCGTTCATTGAGAATCAGACTTCGCCCATGACGATCAAAAAGGGAACCCCCGAGCTGGTTCTCCAATTCTGCAAGAGCCATGCTGACTGCGGACTGGGTCACAAAAAGTTTCTTGCTTGCCTTGGTGACCTGGGCTGTTTCTGCTACCGCTATAAAAATTTCAAGTTGCCTTAAAGTGATAGACATTTGCCCCCTCAAGTGGTATAATCCGTTCACTATAAATGATGTTTAATATTTATATTTCTTTAAAAGATAGCACATTCAGCAACTTTCACAACCGTTTTCCGTTTCCTCCACTGATACAGTTTCATGAGTTTTCATGAGAAAAAGAGAGGGAAAAAGGGTTATGAAATAATAGCGTTTTTTTTAAAAAAAGGGCTATATAGGGCTTGTTTGTTTTATGAATCCTGGACAGGCAATACTTTCTTCAGGGTTTTTAATATTCAGTATCGACTGGGAGATTTTTGTCATGGAGTCACAAGTAGCTTTCATGTATCCAGAACTCGTACTCTGGATTAGTGGATTCAGCCTTGGAGGTCTGGCATTCGCCCTCGGCCCTATTGCTATTGTTTACCTTTTCATGCCATCCGGGAAAACTCGAAATATCAGTGAAAAGACATCCCAGGCTGTCGAATGTGGCATGGCTCCCATTGGGGACAGCTGGATTCGTTATAATGTGGTTTTTTACCTCTATGCGCTTATATTCCTCGCCTTTGATGTTGATGTCCTTTTTCTCTTCCCCGTAGTACAGGCTTACGATAATGCCATCTTCGCCGGAGGATGCAGGGATTTCATTGAAATAGTTATTTTTGTGGGAATTCTTTCTCTTGCAATCATTTATTCATGGACTAAGGGAGTCTTCAAGTGGGAAAGGAAAATATACCTGAATCGGTAGTCCAGCTGGCTATCGCCGATGACATTATAAAAATAGGTCGTGCAAATTCACTGTGGCCGCTTACCTTCGGAATTGCCTGCTGTGCCATTGAAATGATGGCCACCGGTGGATCCCGCTTTGATATGTCCCGTTTTGGAGCTGAGGTATTCCGCCCCTCACCAAGACAGGCTGACCTTCTGATTATCGCGGGAACAGTAACGAAAAAGATGCAACCCGGGATTAAGACACTCTATGATCAGATGCCGGAACCGAAGTGGGTTATGGCCATGGGTAATTGTGCAATTTCGGGAGGCCCCTTCGCAATCAAAGAAAATTACAACGTGGTGCTTGGTGCAGACACTTTTCTTCCAGTAGATATTTACGTACCCGGTTGCCCGCCGCGCCCCGAGGGTCTGCTTCAGGGAATAATTGAACTGGAGGAGCTGGTCTCAGACTGGAAGCGCTTCAAAGACCCGGAAAAAGCTCATTCCCGCCAGCCGTCCATTCGGGCGCAGGCAGATAAGGAAGTTTGATCATGATTTGTGAAAAACTGAAGCAGGCTCTTAAGCCTCTTTTCCCTGCAGAGGAGACCATTCCACCGGTCATTGTTGCAGAGGGGGAAGAACCCGCTGAAAAAACGCCGACACCCCAGAGAGAGGCAGTAATCGAAACTGATTATGCCAAATGCGGGTACCATCTTGATATCAAAGCCACTCCAGAACAACTGGTGGAAGTCGTTTCCATCATTGACCAGAATGATTTTTTCATTGAGTCCATCACTGGTGTCGACTGGATTGAGGAAGGCGAAATTGAAGTAGTGTACGATTTCTCCCGCTACGATTTTGATCTCTGCCGGGTTGTGGTCCGTACCCGCGCCGATAGAAATAATGCGGAACTGCCAACCATTACGGGAGTCTATGCGGGTGCCAACTGGCATGAACGTGAGACCGCCGAATTCTTTGGCATTAACTTTATCGGTCATCCCCACCTCGTGAACCTGCTTCTTCCTGAAGACAGCGATATTCACCCCCTGAGAAAGGATTTTAAGCCATGAATCAACCAGTTGAACTCCAGCCGGATGAGACATTTGTCCTCAATGTAGGGCCGCAGCATCCTGCGACCCATGGTGTGCTGAGGATAAAGATGGAGATGAATGGAGAGTATATTGTCCATGCTGAAACTGTCGTCGGATATATCCACCGCATGCATGAAAAAATGGGGGAGATAAAGACCTACCCGCAGTTCCTCATGAATCTTTCCCGACTGGACTATCTCGGAGCCATGGGCTACAGCCACTGTCATGCTCTCTGCGTAGAGAAAGCAGCGGGGATTGAAGTGCCGAAACGTGCCGAATATATCCGTGTTATCATGGTCGAACTGAACAGGATATCTTCTCACCTTGTCTGGCTCGGTGCCTTTATCATGGACCTTGGAGGCTTTACCCCGTTACTTTACACCTTTCAGGCACGGGAACACATTCTTGACATGATGGAGCGTATTACCGGTGCCCGCCTCACCTATTGTTATATTCGCTTTGGTGGCGTCAGCAGAGATATCGATGATCAGTTCATTCAATCTGCCCGCGATTTTATGCCATACATGCGCAAGGAACTCGTCAAGTATCACAAGCTCGTTACCGGCAATATTATTTTCAAGAAACGATTGATTGGAATGGGCCATATTTCGCCGGAGATGTGTCGAAAATATGGTGCTTCTTCCGGAGTTGCCCGTGGGGCAGGAATCAATTTTGATATCCGCCGCAACGAACCGTATTCAGTTTATCCTGAACTTGAATTCGAAGTTCCGGTATATGATGGTTGCGATAACATGTCCCGTTACATGGTGCGCATGGATGAAATTGAACAGAGCCTGCGCATTGTCGAGCATGCTCTCGACCAACTGCCTGATGGTCCTGTCATGCCGAAAAAAGCGCCCAAAAATATCAAACCGCCAGCAGGCGATTACTACCAGGCAACAGAAACGGCTCGCGGGACCTTCGGAGTCCGTCTGGTCAGCGACGGCAGCACGACTCCCTATCGCATGAAACTGCGTTCCCCTACCTATTCCAACATGCACCTTTTTGATGAAGCCTGCAAAGGGCTGATGATCATGGATGCCATGGCAATGATGGGAACTCTTGATCTGGTTATCCCGGAAATCGACAGATAAGAGGTTACTATGATACTTACACTGACAATTCTGCTTGCCGTTATCATTGCTATTGCCTGGGCTGCGTTTAACGCGGCCTATCTCGTGCTCGCGGAACGACGCGGGGCGGGAATAATTCAGCGTCGTCCGGGACCGAACATCAACGGTCCCTTTGGTTTGCTGCAGCCGCCCCTCGACGGCATCAAGCTTATGGCCAAACAGCTCATTATTCCCGACGGTGCAGACAAATTTATGTACATCAGTGCCCCCGTACTGGTTATGTGCCCGGCGATTATGAGCTTTGTCGCCCTGCCCTACTCAGACTGGCTGCAGGCCCAGAACATTGACGTCGGTTTGTTGATGGTTTTCGCCTTCGCCTCAATGGGCACCATGGGAATCGTCTTTGCCGGCTGGTCCTCACGTAATAAATATTCCCTGATGGCCGCAATGCGTTCTGTCTCTCAGGCAGTGGCCTACGAAATCCCCATGATTATTACGGCACTGACCATCACCCTGATGGCAGGAACGACGAATCTTGATGCTATTGTTGCCCAGCAGTCTGAGAATTTTTTCCACTGGAACATTTTCCCGCTGTTCGGGGAAACGCATAATATTTTAATGCCGTTTTCCTTCCTCATCTTTTTTATCTGCTCCATGGCAGAGACAAACAGGGCTCCCTTTGACCTGGGTGAGGCAGAGGGTGAACTGGTTGCTGGTTTTCACATTGAGTATGGCTCAATGGGATTCGGTCTCTTTTTCATGGGAGAGTATGCCAACATCGTCATAGGAGCCACCCTGGCAACAATTTTCTTTCTCGGTGGCTGGTCCTGCCCCTTCGGGCTTTTTCCAGGAGTATGGTGGTTCTTAATCAAAATGTATGCCATCATTTTCACCATTATCTGGATTCGCTGGACCTTTCCACGTACCACTATTTATGGTCTCCTGAACCTCAGCTGGAAGATTCTTATTCCAGCCTCACTTGTTAACCTGCTGCTTACTGCAGGACTTATGAAGGTGTTTTAATGATCAACTACTTCCGCGAAATCTTCAGTGGCCTCTGGAGTCTTTTTGTGGGGATGAAGGTCACCTTTATTGAGGCGTTCTCCCCCAAAGTCACTGTCTCCTATCCCTATGAAACACTGAAGATGTGTGATGCCTACCGTGGTCACATTGAACTTATTGAGAATGAAAATGGGGACCCCAATTGTGTATGCTGCATGTCGTGTGTACGCGCCTGCCCTTCCGGGTGTATTTCTCTTACCGGAGAAAAACCGGAAGGAGGGAAAAAAAAGGTGCTGACCAGTTACAATCTTGACTTCACCAAGTGTTCTCTCTGCAGTGCCTGCGTTGAAGCATGCAACTTCAACGCGATTGAACACAGCAAAGAGTATAATCTGGCGAGCCGTAACAAAGAAGATTTTCACTTCGACCTGCTCGCCCGACTCAGGGAGAGAAACCAATGATACCATTAGATACAGCCCCATCGATTTTCTCCGTGAACGGTGTGGTGGGATTTGTTTTTCTCATTAACATCGGGATTACCCTTCTGGGGGCGGTTGCAGTTGCTTTTTCTAAAAAAGTTATTCATGCTGTCGCCGGTCTGATTGTCTGTTTTGTGGGAGTTGCAGGACTTTATTTCTTTCTCAACTCGGTTTTTGTCTCCATGATGCAGATTTTAATTTATGTCGGAGCAGTAGCCATTACCATTTCCTTCGCAGTCATGCTGGCTGCACCGGAAGAGAAAATGGCAAGTACCCGCCGGGGAGTAATTGCCGGTCCTCTTGGTATAGTCAGCGCAATTATGCTCTGCATCAGTTTTTCCGCTCTTTCTGTTGGTTATACGTGGCAACCGCTGGAGCGTATCAACGATGGTTCCATGAAAAGCATCGGGATTGAGTTGCTTACCAACTATTCTATGGTTTTTGAATTGATCTCCATCGTTCTCCTCATCGCTATTCTCGGCGCGCTGGTGATTGCCCGTACAAGGAGGGAAGACGCATGAGTATTCTCGGACTCTATAATCAACTGGACTGCTTTCTGATTCTTGGAGCGGTTCTTTTTGCCCTTGGTGTTTACGGGGTTCTTGCCCAGCAGTCCTTCATCGGCATGCTCATTGCCTCAGAGTTGATTCTGGTTGGAGCCGCTGTTAATTTCATGGCATTCAATCGATTCCTGGCCCCCGACCCGGTCACCGGCCAGGTTTTCACCCTTTTCATCATGGCCGTGGCTGCTGCCGAAGCTGCAATCGGCCTGAGCATCATTATTGCCATCTACAGGCATTACCACTCGATTGATGCCGAAGATGCTGTTCAACTCAAAGGTTAATCAAGGAGCTGTCTGAGATGGATTATTCACTTATTTTAGCCCTGCTCCTTCCCCTCGGGGGAACTATCGGGGTGCTTCTTAACGGAAACAAGCCAAACGTGCGGGAGGCGATCTCCAGTGTCACCTCGCTTCTGCTGCTGGTGATTGTCGGCGGGATGGTCCCTTCTGTCCTGCACGGTAATGTTTTGAAGCTGGAACTCTTTTCACTTCTGCCCGGCGTGTCTGTTACTCTGCGGGCAGATGCAATGTCGATGATATTTGCCTTCGTTGCCTCCTCGCTCTGGACCATCGCTGTCTTTTATTCTCTCGGCTACATGCGCAGCCTGAATGAACATGCACAGACCCGTTTCAATGCCAGTTTCGCGCTGGCAATCTTCGGAGCCATCGGCGTTGCTTTTTCAGACAATCTCTTCACCATGTATCTTTTTTATGAGATTGTCTCCATCTGCACCTATCCGCTGGTTGCCCATCACCAGGATGAAGAAGGATACAACGGAGCGCGCAAGTACATTGTCTACCTGACAGGGACGGCAAAACTTTTCCTGTTGCCGGCGATCATCCTCATTTATGTTCTTACAGGTTCTCTTGATTTTGCGTCAAACTGCACAACAGGCATCTTTCCGGCGGAGGTTAACTCAACGCTGGTTACCATGCTCTATATCTTCTGCCTGTTCGGATTCGCCAAGAACGGCATCATGCCTCTCCACCACTGGCTTCCAGGAGCAATGGTTGCACCGACACCGGTTTCAGCCCTGTTGCATGCAGTGGCAGTGGTAAAAGTCGGGGTTTTTTGTACCACCCGCACCATGCTCTATGTTTTCGGCACCGATCTCATGTCACTGCTCAATCTCGGAATTCCCACCGCGTGGTTTGTCAGCTTCACCATCCTCGTGGCATCCGTTATTGCCCTCTCCAAAGACAATCTGAAAGCACGACTGGCATACTCAACAGTAAGCCAGCTCAGTTATATCATTCTCGGGGTTGCTCTACTTACCACTCCAGGGATTCAGGGTGGATTGATTCATATCGTCAACCACGCTTTTGCCAAGATCACTCTCTTCTTCTGTGCCGGGGCAATTTTCGTTGTCACTCAGAAGAAACTCGTCTCTGAACTTGATGGCCTTGGCCGGGCCATGCCCTTCACCTTCGGGGCCTTTTTCCTTGCGTCCCTGACCATGATAGGTGTTCCTCCTGCCGCCGGATTCATTACGAAATGGGATCTGTTGATCGGGGCGCTTGATGCCAATCAGATCGGCATTATTCTCGTGCTGATTACCTCAACAATTCTTAATGCAGCCTACTTTCTGCCAATCACCTACCGGGCCTTTTTTGCTAAACCTGCCAACGGGGTGATATACGACAAGGTGAAAGAAGCACCACTGGCGATGCTGGTACCGATTGTAATCGCAGCTGCAGTTTCTATTATCATTGGGATTTATCCAAACTTCATGTTGCAATTTGCCAAGGCGGTGACGGGATGATTGCGAAATTCTTTGAAATGCTCAACAGGAACGGGCTGATAGTACGTCTTTTTTGCTACATTTTTGCAGCAGTCGTGCTTCTCTACACCCTCTTTTTTGTCCACAATACACACCCCCATACCTGGCTGGAGGCGAATATCCCGGCCTTCTGGACAATTTTTACCTTAATCGCCTGTGTCGTACTGGCTGGTATTGCCCGAATATACGGGGCAGCAGGAATCAAACGGAAAGAGGACTATTATGACATCTGATTTTTTCATACATCCCTCCCTCCTCCTGATCATCGGCGCAGTACTTCTGCCGTTGACAAAGGATTTAACACGTCGGTTTCTTCTGCTTGTCGTGCCATTGATTGTTTTCATGGATGTCATGGCTCTTAATACCAGTCCCGGTATGCATGGAATCCTTACTTTCATGGGGAAATGGACGCTGACATTCGGTCGGGTAGACAGTCTCTCATCGGTATTCGGCTTTATCATGGCACTGATGTGCATTATCGGTACTATCTACAGTCTGAATGTAAAAAATGTCTGGGTCCAGGTCGCGGCATGGTTTTATGTTGCAGGCAGTCTTGGGGCCATTTACTGCGGCGATTACATCACACTCTTTCTTTTCTGGGAAATGATGGCTGTTGCTTCAACGTTCCTTGTCTGGTGCAATACAGAACAGGGTGCCCTTCAAGCTGGCTATCGCTATCTTCTGGTTCATACAACTGGAGGAGTAATTCTCCTGCTCGGTTTTGTTCTCCGCTATCAGGCTGTAGGCAATATGGATTTTGTCCAACTCAGCGAAGAAACCACTCACCTGTATACATGGCTGATCATGGCCGGGTTGATGCTTAACGCCGCCGTGCCCCCGCTTCACTCCTGGCTGCCGGATGCCTATTCCAAGGCCAGTGTCGCCGGTGCCGTTTTCATGTGCGCATTTACCACAAAAACAGCTGTTTACACACTTGCGAGAGGGTTTGCCGGTTTTGATATTCTGATTTATCTCGGCGTCTTCATGGCAATTTACGGCATTATTTACGCCATGATGGAGAATGATATCCGCCGTCTGCTTGCCTGGGAGATTGTTTCACAGGTTGGTTACATGGTAGCCGGAGTCGGGATCGGTACAGCACTGGCAATTAACGGCGCCTGTGCCCATGCCTTTGCCCATATCCTTTACAAAAGTCTGCTCTTCATGGCAGCCGGTGCCGTGGTTCACGCTACAGGAAAATCCAAACTCACTGAGCTTGGCGGGCTGTTCCGAAAAATGCCCCTGACTTTGATTTTTCTTCTTGTTGGCGGGGTATCTGTTTCCGCCTTCCCCTGGTTTTCCGGATTTGTCAGTAAGTCCATGATCATTACTGCCAGTTTTGAAGATCATCTGGTCATTGCCGGTTTTCTGTTGTCGATAGTCTCTGTCGGGACGTTCTTCGTAGCTGGCCTGCGACTGCCCTACTACCTTTTCTTTGGCGAAAGCCACTGCTCAGAAGAAACGATGAAGAAGGCAGTGGATCCGCCGTGGAATATGACCCTGGCCATGACCATTGCTGCAGGACTCTGTCTTGTAGTCGGTTGTTATCTGCCCTTCCTTTACAACATGCTTCCCTATGCAGTGGAGTATAATCCTTACAATACAGGCCACGTTGTTGAAACCCTGCAGATTATTGCTTTTACAGTTCTGGCGTTCATTTTCCTGAAAGGTTTTGTGAAACCGACAAATACCATCAGCCTTGACCTGGACTGGTTCTACCGTCGTGGCGGACAATATTTTCTCAAACTTGCTTCCGGACCGATCCAGAGTGCAGATACCGCCTGGGGGAAACTGTACAAAAATGTTGGCATGGCTGACCTGATGAGTTCTGCAAAGTTCTGGTCATGGTTTGACTGGAATGTTATTGATACCATTGTTGACGGAACCGCCCGCAGTGTTCTGGGAATCGGACGCCGGGTGACGGTTGTTCTGCAAAAGGGACAGATTCAACAGACGCTCTATATATCTCTGACCTTCGCAGCAATCTTACTGACAGCCTTTGTCTGGCTCTGATGGATTGACATTTCACTAAGTTTCAAAGAAAGGATCATATTCGATGGATCAATTACTTTTAAACTCCGGTTTCCCCATCCTCAGCGTGCTGATTTTCCTGCCGATGCTGGGAGCCCTGGTCCTGCTTCTCATCAAAGATGAGGAGAATTGCCGCTGGACGGCACTGGCTTTCACCACAGTTGTCGCTCTGTTGTCGTTGACACTGCTCTCTGGTTTTGACTCGACAACAGCCAGGTTTCAATTTGTTGAAATGAGACCATGGATTGAGGCTTTCAATATCAATTATACGGTGGGAGTCGACGGCATCTCCATTCTCCTGCTGCTCCTAACCACATTGATCATGCCGTTTTGTGTGCTGGTCTCCTGGACCTATATCAAAAAAAGAGTTCGGGCTTTCATGATCTGCATGCTCATCATGGAAACTGCCATGATTGGGGTTTTTGTCGCACTTGACTTCGTTCTTTTTTATGTCATGTGGGAGGCAATGCTTATTCCCATGTACCTGCTGATTGGCATTTGGGGAGGACCACGGCGCATTTACGCCTCTGTCAAGTTTTTCCTCTATACACTGGCTGGATCGGTACTGTTACTGGTGGCAATTATCTGGCTCTATATGCAGAACGGGTATAGTTTTTTCATCCCCGACATGATGTGGCAAAGTTATTCCACTTCAGCGCAGATGTTTCTTTTTCTTGCTTTTTTTCTTGCCTTTGCCATTAAAGTACCAATGTTCCCGTTCCACACCTGGCTGCCGGCAGCGCATGTTGAAGCTCCTGCTGCGGGGTCGGTTATTCTTGCCAGTCTCCTGCTGAAAATGGGTGCCTATGGTTTTCTTCGCTTTGCTTTGCCGATTACTCCGGAAGCGACTGCGATCATGATGCCCTGGGTTCTCTGGCTGTCGATTATTGGAATTATTTACGGTGGTTTTACAGCACTTGCCCAGTCGGATATGAAAAAGTTGATCGCATACTCCTCGGTTGGTCATATGGGCTTTATCACTCTTGGAATATTTACCCTGAACCTTGACGGTATTGAGGGTGCAGTTCTACAGATGATTAACCACGGTGTCACAACCGGTGCACTTTTTCTCTGTATCGGAATGATCTATGAGCGCACCCACAGCCGTGACATTGAATCTGCAACGGGTATCGGTAAATACATGCCGGTGTATATAACCTTCTTTACCTTCTTCTCCCTTGCAGCTTTTGCGTTCCCTGGAACCAACGGCTTTGTCGGAGAATTCATGATCATTGCAGGAACCTTCAAATACAGCCTTTCCCAGGGGAATTTTCCGTGGCTTGCTCTCGCATCCATTCCCGGAGCAGTTCTTGCGGCTGCGTACATGCTGCGCATGCTGCAGAGGAAAATCTGGGGACGCGAACACAACCCGGACAACTCCTGGCTCAAGGAGCATGATTTGAATATTCGAGAAATTATAACTCTGGCCCCCTTCCTCCTCTTTGTTTTGTGGGTCGGACTCGCCCCGAAACCCTTTCTGAATATAATGCACTCCAGCGTAAGTGCACTGGTTCAGAATTTCGCAACCTGCCAGGCAAAAGCGGTGGCAATAGCCGGGACTATCCTGAACTAATTTAAGGAATTTGAAAAGGTAATTACGATGCTCTTCCTCCCTGAACTGACAATACTGGGCGCAGGTCTTGCTCTTTTTGCGGTAAGTCTTGGCCAATTCCAGCCCCGAACGGTCAAAAATATTACCGCCTATGTGCTCCTGATCTCCCTGGTTACCACTATTTGCTCTATTGGAAATAACGGAACCATGTTTTTTGGTGCCTTCAAGGTTGACCTCTTCACGCAGATTATTAAGAGTATAGTGGTCCTCGGGACCTTTATTATCATGCTCTTCTCCAATCCGGATGCTGGCGTAAAAAAAGGCACTCAGCCCGAATATTACCTCTTCATGCTGATGTCAGTTTTTGGATTGATGATGCTGGTTTCTGCAAATGAACTGCTGGCAATCTTTGTTTCCCTTGAACTCTCTTCCTTTACCGTTTACCTCATGGTTGCCATGCGCAAGAACGATACAGGGGCACTGGTCAATGGAACAGCCCAGGACAGTACAGGTCACGGACATGCAGGCATATTCTGCCAGACAGGTCAGGGAATGCAGAGTGAGGCAGCCATGAAATACCTGCTTTACGGTATTACCGCCTCTGGACTCATGCTTTTCGGCATGAGCTATATCTACGGTCTGACTGGATCTACAGAACTTCCTGTCCTTGCTCCAGCACTTGCCAAAATATTTCCGGCTCCGGTGGCCGTTGTTGCTGTGCTGCTCATCCTTGCAGGATTTTTTTACAAAGTTGCTCTCTTCCCCATGCAATTCTGGGTTCCAGATGTTTACGAAGGTGCAGGCAATGAGGCAACTGCCTTTATCGCCACCGTCCCCAAGGTTGTCGGAATAGCGTTGTTAATTCGTATCGCCAGTCTCATTCCCGCCTCCGGTCAGGAAGTGACATGGGTTCTCGGATCCTGCGCTGTTATCTCCATGTTTTATGGCAACCTCGCAGCGCTTGTACAGAAAGACATGAAACGGCTGCTTGGTTATTCCGGCATAGCCCATGCCGGTTTCGCCCTTCTTTCTGTTGCCATGCTGGGACTCTACGGTTTTGCTATCGCCATGTATTATATTATTGGTTATCTGTTGATGACGCTGGCCTGTTTCCTTGTCATCTGCACACTCTCCCGCAATGGTTCCAACCTTCAGGTCAGCGATATGGCAGGTCTGTACAAACGCGCACCGCTGCTTGCCATAACTTTGGCCTGTGCCCTCTTTGCACTTGCCGGTATTCCTCCGTTTGTCGGCTTTATGGGCAAGTTCATGGTAATGGTTGAAGTTTTGCATAAAGGCTATCTTGTATTTGTTGTCCTTGCGACTATTAATACAGCTATTGCTATCTACTATTATCTTTCCATTGTCCGGCAGGCATGGTGTACCGATGATAAAGAACGACCTGCGGCTACACCTTCCCTTCTTGTCAATGCAGCGGCATTTTTTCTATTGATCACCATCATCGCCATGGGTGTGTTTGCCAATCCGGTTGTCAATACACTTGCTGCAGCTCTGAGTACAACCTTCAGCTGACACCGGAATACTCTTTTTGCAGGGGCTTTGCCGTATAACGGCAAAGCCCTTTTTTTCTGCCATGAATACTCCACTCCTGCTCGTTACATCCACCCTTCTGCGACGGTCAACCCGGCTTAACGCTTTTTTTACAGGTTTCGGCCGCTTCCGTAAGATCATCTTTTTTGACACCATTGTTGAAAGGTTGAATTCTCAACAGATTGTCGCCGTTCTTGCGCACGAAATGGGCCACTGCAAACTTCACCACATTGGTGTGAACTTTATTTTTTTCGCCATCCAGACGGGCCTCACTTTCTCCCTTCTCTCCCTTTTTCTCAAGTGTCCCGGGACACGTCATGCTCTCAACATGGACACCGACTCCATTTATGCGGGACTTGTTTTATTCGCTCTCATCTCTGGCCCTGCAGAACATCCTCTGTATGTCCTGCTTCACTACAGTCATCCTCCACTGCGGCAACGCCTGCAATACCTTCAATCCCTCTCATTCAATCAAAGTATGGATTCCCTCTGATTCCCTCTCTTACCGATAAATATCGATGTCGAAGCTAAAATTTCATGTTATTATCATTTCGTGATATTTTTTTAGCTTTTTCTCCTTTAACCTCTGCATTATGGAGCACTGCATGAACAAAGAAATGAGCAAGCCCCTGAAACAGGCAGCCATCCTTCTGGGTGCTGTTATTATCCTTATTGGTTGTCTTGGTACTGCCAGCAATGGAGTGACAGCGTCTCCCTTTCAATTCATTCTTTTCCTGTTTGGTCTTGCCATAGGCCTGGCGATTGCAATTACTGCCATTACAGGAATTTTTCTTGCATCAATTGCCATGAGCGACAAAAAGGTTGCTGGCGAAATGTGGAACAGCTTGAAAAGTAAAATCGGGCTGGGTTGACAGAGTCACTGTTAAAAAGTTTCTGCCAACGTATGAATGAAACTTGATGTTCAGGCATAAAGATGATTTTTCAAATCATCTTTATGCCTTTTTTTTTCATAACATTCTGGGAGAATATCAGTGTGAGCAGCTTTGTTCGCAGAACACAATCTGGCCGTCTGTGAAGGGAAGTCTTTATGCCTCAACATGCTTCCTTATATTTTGAGGAACGGGTCTTGTCTTCCAGCAAGTGTTCGGCTATATATAAGATATAAGTTTTAGAAGCGCAGTTCCCGTTTAACATTAGGAAGAGAGTGGAAATAAATGCCGATTTATACCTACAAAGGAACCAACTCCTACGGTGACAAACGAAAAGGTGAAGTGGAAGCTGTTGACCTGAAAACGGCTCAGGCCATTGTCAAACGTATGCGAATCACCAATACAAAGGTAAAAGAGAAGCCCAAAGATATTCTGGAAGGGATTTCCTTTTTCAAGCCAAAGGTCAAGGCAAAGGATATTGTCATCTTTGTGCGTCAGCTTTCTACGATGATCAACGCCGGTCTCCCCCTGGTCCAGGGACTCGAAATTCTTGGAAAGCAACAGGACAACAGCACCTTCAAAGAGGAAATCACTGAAATACAACAGAATGTTGAGGCAGGTTCCACTCTTGCCGATGCAATGAGGAAGAAGAAAAAAACCTTTGACAACCTTTTCACCAACATGATCGAGGCAGGGGAAACCGGTGGTATCCTTGACACTATTCTCTCACGCCTTGCCGGCTTCATGGAAAAATCGATGACATTGAAAAAGAAAATCAAAGGGGCACTCACCTACCCTGTGATCTGTCTTATCATTTCATTGCTTATTCTTGTCGTTATTCTCGTTTTTGTTGTACCGGTTTTTCGACAGATGTTTGAAGGATTTGGCCATGCGCTTCCCGTTCCAACTCAAATAGTTGTCAGTCTCAGTGATTTCTTCCAACATTTCTGGTACTGGATTTTCCTGGCCATTGCCCTTGTTATTTTTGCCGTGAAGAAATACTACGCGACCAAAAATGGTGAGAAGGTCATTGACCGGACACTGCTTTACATGCCGGTATTCGGGCCGTTACTGCGCAAAGTGGCCGTTGCCAAGTTCACCAGAACTCTCTCCACCATGCTTGGTGCCGGTGTTCCTGTTCTTGACGCACTGCAGGTGGTAGCCAAAACGTCGGGAAACAAGATTATTGAAGAAGCCGTCCTTCGCACGGCAGATGCCATTGCGGAAGGTCGCCCCATAGCAGAACCGCTGGAAGAGACAGGTGTTTTTCCGAATATGGTTGTCCAGATGATCAACGTTGGTGAATCCGTTGGTGCCCTTGATGACATGCTTGAAAAGATTGCAGACTTCTATGATGAAGAAGTAGATCAGGCAGTTGAGAACCTCACCTCGCTTATCGAGCCGTTCATGATGGTCTTTCTTGGCGGTATGATCGGGGGTATCGTTGTTGCCATGTATCTGCCTATATTTAAACTTTCCAGTGTCATGATGTAATACCATTTACACTTTATATTGACCAGAGAACGCGACTGCGTAGACATCTTTTTTGGCGATGACGAATGAGTAATAATTTGTGTCCATTCGTGATTTCTTTTGCATTTTGTAACCACGAATGGACACGAATTTTCACGAACAGGGACAACGCATTATACCATTCCTATTAAGTTGTGACCGTACTTAATGCCATTTTCACTTTCTATTGGCGAATGTAAAGGCAGGGGGATGGGAGACAGGGAAAAGCAAAAGACGGAACAGCGAAAGACTTTTTGCCAACGAATAAAAACTCTAAACATGCGAATAAAGGCAAAAAAATTTAAAATTAAACAGAGAATTGCTGTTGTTCTCTCTTTACTTGCATTCTCTGGTTAATACAAAATGTAAATGGTATTAGACGAAAACGTTTGTATTCGGAGTTAAGCCGTACAGTGTACCTGGAGTATTAATCAACTTTGGGAGTTATCCGAAAGTCGGGGTTGAGCTTTTTACGCTCTCATATTCCGTGCTTTCCGTGTCTTCCGTGGTTTACCAGGAGCATGAGAACAGACTCTGCTCCTTATGGGCCGATAAGCAGAAACAATACCTTGCCATAGTTCTCATGCAGTTTGCTCCCACGGAAAACATCAATTACCTCAAAGCAAATAACAGACCGAATTCAATCACAAGGGCATTCTCTTATGGTTTTTTCAGTAATAATTCGTGCTTATTCGTGTCCATCGTGGTTCCTTTTGTCGTTTGTAACCATGAATGGATAAACAGGAGACAAAACGGGGTATAACTTAATAGGAATGATGTAACAAAAAAAAAGAGATCAAGGTTCTCTGGGAAGATCCATCTTCCTTTTACAGCCCGGGCAGTTTCTCTTATATATCATCTCCATGAGATGAAACAGGTTAATGCTCCGGGGGGCTATAAATGATTGAACGTGTTGATTTTACGCCATGTCCAGAGCAGTTGAGGTATACCGGTTTAAGTTGACTTTACTTCTGAACAGGTTATGCTGATTTTATATATTATTGGGAATTTTCTGTAGATGGTGGATAAACCATAAAAGGTCTTGTTAACGGGCAATATTTTTATTGCTTCGTCAACAGCCGTGAACAGGGAGGACCACGCATGACTCTTACAAAGGCGGATTTAATCCAACAGGTGTACAAAAACCATAATACTTTGACCAAGGCCCAGGCCATTGAATCGGTTGAAGCCTTCCTCAGAATAAGCAAAGAATCTTTGATTGACGGTTCTGATCTTCTCTTGAGTGGTTTTGGTAAATTCCATGTAAAACAAAAGAATGCCCGTAGAGGAAGAAATCCCCAGACCGGTGATGAACTAACCCTGGATGCCCGTAGAGTAGTAACTTTCAAACCCTCCGGAATATTGAGAGATAAGATTAACGGAACGTCCTGATCATTTCCCCCAATTTGAACAATAGCCCCCTCTGAATGCTGTGTTCAGAGGGTTTTCTTTTTTATGGAAAAATAAAACAATGAACATATTCTGCAGCTGGGACACAATTAAACTCGTCGACATTTCTACAGATTCACGTTGGAATCTGCATCCGTGGGTTCGAGATGAGAGAAGTCAGGAACTTGAAGAATCTTTCAATCAGGCAGGAATACTTCATCCTCCAGTAGTTATCCAGTCAGATGAAAAGTATCAACTTCTCTGTGGTTATCGTCGATTAAAATATGCTCAGCAGGCAGGTCTGAAACAGATCAGTTGTGCCATCGTTAAAAAAGAAATCGAACCTGCAGCAATCATGACTCTCATTCTTGAAGACCAGAAAAGCACCGGGGAACTTTCTCCTGCGGAAAAAGCCCGTTTTTTGCAACTTGCCAAAGAATCAGGAGGAGAGGAATTAAAGAAGTATTTTATTCGAAGTCTGGGTTTATGGCGAAAACAGGCCGAGGTTGAACTGCTTGCGCAACTGCATACACAGTCGGCAGATATTATCAGAGACATTCATCACAGCCGTCTCTCCCTGCAGATATTCGCAGAATTACAGCAGCTGCCGAATCCTGAAGACCGGCAACGTCTCCTGCAACTTTTTCGAGAGTGGGATTTGGGGGGAGGAAAACAGAAACGTATTTTTCAACAGTTACGTGACTGCGCAGGCAAGGAAGGAAAGAGCATTGGAGAACTGCTTGATTCACAGGAAATTCAAGAAATTCTCAATCACGAACAGCTCAACGTTCCTCAGAAGATACAGCATCTCAATGCAACCCTTCAGCAACATCTGCTTGCCGAGTCTTCCGCCCGGGAGAAAAAATTTCGGGAGGAAGTTCGTGAGCTCAAGCTGCCCTCAAGAGCAGAGCTGAATCACTCTCCCGCCTTCGAGAGAGACGATGTGACTCTCTCCCTGACATTCCCGGACATGGAAGCCTGCAAAGTCTGGCTTAAGAGAGAAAAAAAATGAAGGTTTCATGGATATTCGAGCAGCCCGCGAATCATCAAATCGCCACCGGGATATTCATACTCTGGAGAACTGATATGGGGCGCTTCCCCCCGACTTCCTGCACTCCAGCCCTCCAGGAGCGGTATTCCCCCGTCACCGGCAAGCAGTGGCCCGTAAAAAAGCACAGCTTCATCATAGAGATGCCTGGCCAGCAAGGTCGCGTGCAGAGTTCCACCACCTTCAACAAGAACCGAACAGATCTCCCGCCGTCCCAGCTCATCAAGCACGAATCCAGGGTCCAGTCCGCAGGCGTCACACTCGACACTGCATACTTCAACCCCCGGTCGTGTAATAACTCTCCGCTTTGCCTCCGGGACATCGTTACCACAGAAGACCAGTGTTGAAGCATCTGATTCAAGATGAAAGACTTTTGTATCTGTCGACAGGGAGAGATGTGAGTCAAGAATAATCCGCACCGGATCCTTCCCGGTCTCTTCACCCTGCAGCCGGGTAGTCAGAGAAGGATTGTCTACGGCCACAGTGCCCCGCCCCACCATAATGGCATCCACACAGTTACGAATCTGGTGCACCCGGTGCAAAGATTCATCCCCGGTCATCCAGCCGGATTCTCCACGTCTGTAGTTCAAACGACCATCAAGGCTGAGGCCGGCTTTCATGATCATCCAGGGGCGGCCAGTGGTTATATATTTAAGAAAGGGCCGGTTAATTGCCCGGCATTCCTCCTCAAGAACCCCACAGGTTACTTCAATTCCAGCACCCCTGAGCAGGCCAATTCCGCGACCATTCACCAGCGGGTTGGGATCACCCATCCCCACAACAACTCTGGAAAAGTGATGCGCAATCAGCGCATCACAGCAGGGAGGGGTCCGTCCCGTATGACTGCAGGGTTCAAGGGTGACGTACATCGTGGCCCCCTGCAGTTTCCCCCCGGCGGCAAGAGCATTGGCTATTGCATTACGCTCTGCATGCGGTGTACCTGCTTTTTTATGCCATCCAGTGGCAAGCAGACGTCCATCTCGAACGATTACAGCACCAACACAGGGGTTAGGGGATGTACGTCCGCTCCCTTTCTTCGCCTCAGCGAGAGCCAGTGCCATGAATTTTTCATCTTCTGAGTTTTCCATTACATATCCCGGGAATCAAGCAGGGTCTTCAATTCGGCCATAAATTCATTCACGTCCTTGAACTGTCGATACACAGATGCAAAACGCACGTAGGCAACTTCATCAAGAGCCGGTAAACCCTCCATCACCCACTCCCCCACGACCTGGGAAGGAATCTCCCTGGCACTATAATCCTGCAGTTTATGCTCGATATCATCGACAAAACAATCAATTTTATCCCGGCTGACATTACGTTTCTGGCACGCTTTCTCCAAGCCAGCTGTTAGCTTTTGTCTATCCCAGGACTCTCTGCGGCCATCCTTTTTAACCAGCATCGGCAACATGACTTCCAGTCGTTCATAGGTCGTGAAGCGCCGTCCGCAGGCAAGACACTCCCTCCGCCTGCGGGTAATCGTCGCATCCTTGTTCAAGCGGGAATCAATAACCTTGTTATCAAGATGTTCACACCACGGACACTTCATGTATCTCCCTCTTCAAAATACAGCAAAGGCCGATTCCGCGTAATACGAAATCGGCCTCCATTAAATATTCCGAAGCAAGACTCTGAACACCACTGCCCCAATCACGCCACAGAAGACGTTTTAGTGCAGTGTATGCCGCAGGTCTGCTTTTCATCTGTTTTCAACTCATCTTGTCAATACGCCGTTGATGTCTTCCATCAGCAAATTCAACAGCAATCCAGAGTTCCACCATCGACAGCGCCAGAGCCGTATCAAGAACCCGTCCTCCCATGCAGAGGATATTGGCGTCGTTATGCTCACGACTCAATCGGGTTGTTTCGAGATCATGACAGAGAGCTGCGCGAATTTTCTTTGAACGGTTCGCAGCAATCGACATCCCGATACCGGTTCCACAAACGAGAATACCTCGTTCGCTCCTCCCGGCCTCTATCTCAGTCACAACCTTGCTGGCATAGTCCGGATAGTCCACAGAATCCTCGTTGTAACAGCCCATGTCCAGGACCTCATGTCCCAGAGAGTTGATCAACCTGGCCACCTCCTGCTTCAAAAGGAAACCTCCATGGTCCGACCCTACTGCAATTTTCATTGTATACTCCAGAGAAACAATCTTTTTTTACATTCGTTTCATAATCAAAGAGCCGTTGGTACCACCAAAACCAAAGGAATTGGACATGGCGACCTTTATCTCCATTTTACGAACTTTGTTGGGCACATAATCCAGATCACATTCCGGACTCGGTTCGTGTAAATTGATAGTCGGAGGAGCAATCTGATCAGTAATACTCAGTGCAAGAAAAGCAGCTTCAATACCTCCAGCTGCACCAAGCAGGTGCCCGGTCATCGACTTGGTGGAACTTATGGCAATTTTATTGGCATGATCACCAAAAACCTGATGAACAGCCCGACTTTCTCCACGGTCATTCAGGGATGTTGAAGTCCCGTGAGCGTTAATATAATCAATATCTTCAGGCCTTACGCCAGCACTGAGAAGAGCATTATTCATGGCACGGACAGCACCTTCACCATCTTCCGGCGGTGCCGCAATATGGTAGGCATCACTCGAAAGACCAAAACCGATGACTTCAGCATAGATTTTTGCCCCACGTGCCTTTGCGTGTTCATATTCTTCAAGCACTATCATGCCGGCACCCTCTCCCATGATAAACCCGTCACGATCTTTGTCAAAAGGACGAGAGGCAGTTTTCGGGTCATCGTTACGAGTGGAAAGAGCCTTCATGGCAGAAAAACCTGCAACCCCGAGCCCGCAGATAACGGCTTCCGTTCCACCACTGATGACAACATCACAGGTCCCATTTTTCACATAGTTGAATGCTTCTCCTACGGCATGAGTCCCTGCAGCACACGCGGTGGTAAGGGTCAGGTTGGGGCCTTTACTGCCGATATCAATGGAAATATTGCCGGAGGCCATATTGGGAATCACCATGGGGATAAAGAAAGGGCTGATCTTCCTCGGTCCACGATTAAGCAGTGCATTATGCTGTTTCTCAATATTGGGAAGCCCCCCCATGCCGCATCCCGTGATAACGCCGACACGACCACAATTATCCGGAGTTATGGCAAACCCGCTATCCTTGAGAGCCATTCGACTGGCGACAACCCCATACTGAACAAAGAGGTCAAGATGTCTGGCCTCTTTCTTCTCAAAGAAATCCTCAGTATTGTAGTCGGTAATCTCGGCGGCAATCTTTACAGCATAATCGCCTGCATCAAAGCGGGTGATAGTATCAATACCACTTACACCTGCGCAGATATTTTTCCATGCTGTTTCCGTTCCAATTCCTACGGGGGTGACAAGACCTATCCCGGTGACAACAACTCTGCGTTCCACAATGGGCTCCTCTGCTTCGCTTATTTCCAATATGCAAAACCTGCAAATGGACAAAAAAGCCCTGCAGCACAGAGTGCAGCAGGACTGTCAAACTCTTACTTAAGTTTCTTCACGTAATCAATAGCATTTTGTACGGTGGTGATGCTCTCCGCATCTTCATCGGGGATCTCAATGTCAAAGCCTTCTTCCATAGCCATGATAAGTTCAACGAGGTCGAGAGAATCAGCGCCGAGATCATCGGTAAAAGATGCTCCGGAAACGACCTTTTCTTTATCAACACTGAGTTGTTCCGCAATAATATCAATCATTTTCTGTTCAATAGCCATGTCTTTCTCCTTTTTGCGTGACACCATACAGGCGTCGAATTGTCTGTTTTGCGTAATGCAAACCTGCTTTAATAAAAAGCTGTTGTGCAATGCCCAACAGCGGGACTCCTCTGAGGAGTACCCGAATTACATATACATACCACCGTTAACATGCAACGTATGGCCTGTGATATAACGTGCGTCATCAGAGACCAGAAATCTCACCGCAGCAGCCACGTCTTCACTCTGGCCGAGAACTTTAAGAGGGATACTCTTTAGAATTGCATCCTGAACATCCTTTTTCAGTTTAGCCGTCATCTCTGTTTCGATAAAACCGGGTGCCACGCAATTAACAGTAATCCCGCGTGAAGCATATTCCTGGGCCATGGATTTAGAAAAACCTATCAGACCGGCCTTGGCAGCAGCATAGTTAACCTGTCCGGCATTACCGGTAACACCAACTACGGAGCTGATATTAACAATCCGTCCGGTGCGTTTCTTCATCATAATCTTTCCGCCTGCCCTGGAACAGAGAAAAACACCCTTGAGATTCGTCGAAAGGACGGCGTCCCAGTCTTCCTCTTTCATTCGTGCCAGCAGACCGTCACGGGTAATTCCGGCATTGTTAACCAGGATATCAATCGTTCCCGCTTCAGCAATAATTCCATCAAAAGCTTTTTGTACAGCATCGGACTGCGCGACATCAAATTGAACAGCCCCTGCGCTGCCACCTGCATCACAGATTTCTTTGACAACAGCATTCGCGGCATCAGCTCTGCTGACGTAGTTGATATAAACCTTTGCTCCATCACGGGCAAGCCGCAGAGCAATAGCCCGACCAATTCCCCTGCTGCCACCTGTTACAACGGCGATTTTTCCTTCAAGACTCATCAGCTCAGCTCCTTTACTCTAGCAATCAACATCGGCAGGACCTCACTGAGGTTACCAACGATTCCGTAATCAGCAATGTTAAAAATAGATGCATTCTCGTCACGATTGATTGCAATAATAGTCTCCGCAGACTGCATTCCGGCGACATGCTGAACCGCCCCGGAAATCCCGCAGGCAATATAAATCTTTGGGGCAACAGTCTTACCGGTCTGACCAACCTGATGCGGATAGGGAATCCACCCGGCATCAACGACAGCGCGGGAAGCCGATATCTTTCCGTCCAGCAGCTTCGCCAGTTCGGCAAGCAGTTCAAAACCTTCCGCGTTTTCAAGACCACGTCCTCCGGCAACAAGGACATCCGCCTCCTGAATATTCACTGCCCCGCTCGCCCCGGCCACACTTTCCAGAACCTCAACGCGGCTGTCCAGCCCGTCTTCTTCGGGAAGCAGTTCCCCTGCCTCAAGGACAATAACCTCACCAGCGCGGGTATCATCCCGATCAAGGGCCTTCATTACTCTCGGGCGAACGGTAGACATCTGCGGACGGGTATTTTCACAAACAATCGTCGCCATAATGTTGCCGCCAAAGGCCGGCCGGGTCTGTAAAAGAGCACCGTCAGATTCGCGTAAATCAAGAGAAGTACAATCGGCCGTGAGCCCGGCATGCATTGTCACCGCAACGGCGGGAATAAATGCACGACCGATGGCAGTCGCTCCGGCAAGAACTATTTCCGGTTTATACCTGCGTAACAGAGCAACAGTCACCCGACAATAAAGATCTTCCCGAAAAGTTGAAAGGGCATCTGCCACAACGACATAAACACGGTCGGCACCATGGGCAATGAGTTTTTCAGCCACTTCATCCAACTCACCGGAGAATCTGCTGCCGAAAAGCAGCGCATTCAGCTCCACACCCCGCATGTCAGCGAGACGACGTCCTTCACCAAGAAGTTCAAGGGAGACAGGATTAAGTTCACCGCGATAGTATTCACAATAGACAGCCACCCCGCTCCACTCGGCCAGATCACCCTGTTCAGCTTTCTCCACCGAAAGAGAAAGCGCACCCGCAGAGCAGTTCTCCACGCAG
This sequence comes from Desulforhopalus vacuolatus, assembly GCF_016918505.1. GTDB lineage: Bacteria > Desulfobacterota > Desulfobulbia > Desulfobulbales > Desulfocapsaceae > Desulforhopalus > Desulforhopalus vacuolatus. The sequence goes on along the minus strand of NZ_JAFFPZ010000002.1, from coordinate 157,619 downwards.
GTGCCGCACAGGGTGCAGGTGTCGCCGATAACCGGATAACCATCCTGCATGGTGACAGCACCAAAGGGGCAACTCTCCTCGCAGACGCCACAGCTGATACACAAATCTTTATCAAGAATCAACATCAGCGGACCTCCTGTCCCCGAGCAAGCTCAACAAGTTTCACGGCGAGTTGAGCCAGTTGTTCTTCAAGCGTACCCTGAAGTTCAATTCGCTTTCCTCTTGCTTCCGGAGCAAACACCTTTGCCACCTGAGTCGGAGAACCGGGGAGACCTATACAATCGGCTTTTGCTGCAATTGTCTCAGCGTTCAGTCGTTCGATCTCAACTTTTTTCGCTTTCATTTTCCCTTTCAGAGAGGGAACACGGGGTTCATTTATATTTTTTACCACGGTGAGCAGAGCCGGAAGCTTCACAGCCAGCACATCGTACCCGTCGTCCATCATTCTCTCGACAACCAGTCTGGACTCATCGACTTCCCGCACCTTTTGAACACAAGTGACGAAAGGAATTCCAAGACGTGCGGCCATACCGGGACCAACCTGAGCCGTATCACCATCAATAGCCTGTTTCCCGCAGAGGATAAGGTCTGCCCCGCCAAGTGCATTGATGGCATGTTCCAGGGTGTATGAAGTCGCCCAGGTATCAGAACCGGCAAAAGCACGGTCCGAGACCAGCACAACACGGTCTGCCCCGAGAGCAACGGCATCACGCAACATCCCTTCTGCCTGCGGAGGTCCCATGGTCAGGGCTGTAACCTCACCCCCTCCCAGCTTCTCACGAAGGCGTACAGCCTCTTCCAGAGCATGTTGATCGTAGGGGTTCATTATTGCAGAGACCCCCTCCCTTGTCATCGTGTTGGTTTCCGGATCAAGGTGAACCTCAGTGACGTCCGGAACCTGCTTTATACAGACTATTATTTTCATGGTAATCAGGAATACTCCCGGTTCAGTTCCTGACCGATAACGTTTCGCTGAATTTGATTACTGCCTTCGTAGATCTGCAGAATCTTTGCGTCACGCATCATTTTTTCTACCGGATAGTCACACATATAACCATATCCTCCCATGACCTGCACTGCATCTGTGGTCACCTTCATGGCCATATCGGTTGCACAGGTTTTACACATGGCACTGACACGGGACACATTCTTTGGGTGAGCGTCAATATGGCGTGCTGTGGCATAGACCAGAGCCCGGCTTGATTCAATGCCGATGGCCATATCCGCAAGCAGGTGCTGAACAGCCTGAAAAGCAATAATCGGTTTACCAAACTGACGCCGCTGCTTGGCATAGGGTACAGCCTCATCAAGAGCACCCTGAGCAAGGCCCACAGCCAGAGAAGCAATTCCCGGCCGTGAAATATCAAGCGTTTTCATTACAGTAATAAAACCGGTTCCCGCACGTCCAACAATTCGATCTTTCGGGATACGGCAATCTTTAAAAATCAGTTCAGTGGTCGAAGATGCCCGAATCCCCATTTTTTTTTCTTTGGGGCCGAAGGTAAACCCGGGATCCCCTTTTTCCAGGATAAAGATGGACGCGCCACGGGGACCTCTGGCACGATCAGTGATGGCGACAACGCTGTAGATATCAGCCTCTCCGCCATTCGTAATCCACTGTTTTGTTCCATTGATCACCCACTCGTCGCCATCAAGAACAGCAGTAGTCTGGATACCAGACGCATCTGATCCGGCGTTTGCCTCAGTCAGGCCGAAAGCGGCAAATTTTCTTCCACTGGCGACTTCTGGCAGATATTTGTTTTTCTGCTCTTCAGAACCACTCAGCATAATAGGGAAACTTCCGAGGAAATTAGCGGCGAAAGCGGTACCAACAGCGACATCCCCCCGCCCGATCTGCTCTACAGCAAGGACAATATCCATACACCCGCCACCAAAGCCTCCATAGGCCTCTGGAATCGGGATACCGAACAAATCGGCCTGAGCCATTTCGTTGAGAATTTCGCGGGGAAAGGTGTGGTTCTCGTCAAGTTCCGCTCTCTGCGGAATAATACGCTCATCAGTTACCTGTGAAGCAATATCAACGATCATCTGCTGTTCTTCAGTCAAAAAATAATCCATTCCAGTCTCCTGTTACCATTTCAGCAGGGCTGCTCCCCAGGTAAATCCGCCACCAAAAGAACAGAGCAGGACGGTGTCACCCTTCGCTATTCGACCGGCACGATTTGCCTCATCAAGGGCGATAGGGATGGACGCGGCTGAGGTGTTCCCATATTTTGGGAGATTTATAAAAACCTTTTCTTCAGGAAAATGCAGACGTTTGGTAAGATTCGTCAAAATCCGCATATTTGCCTGGTGAGGGATAAAAATATCAACATCTTCAGGGGTAAATCCTTCCTTCTCCATTACAGCATCCACAGCACTGGCCATGGCTTTCACTGCGTACTTGAAAACCTCTTTTCCAGACATGCGAATCAGAGGACCGGTGGAGCCATTCACCCGCAGATCAGGGTTGGTACTCTCGGGGGCATGCATATACAGGAGTTCCCAGAGGCCTCCATCTGCACGCAGAAAACTCGAGAGGAAACCACGTCCTTCAGCAGCCCCAAAAACAGCCGCACCGGCACCATCCCCAAAGAGAATACAGGTATTGCGATCAGTATAGTCAAGGCGGGCAGAAAGAGTCTCCGCACCAATCACCAGAATCTTCATCTCTGGATCTGCCTTGATATATTTGTCCGCCATGTCGAGTCCAAACAAAAAACCTGAACAGGCGGCATTAATGTCATAAGCAAAGGCGTTATCTGCGCCGAGCTCAGCCTGCACAAAACATGCAGTAGAAGGCATCATCATATGAGAACTGATTGTACCGACGACAATTAATCCCAGTTCCTTCGGATCAACACCCGCAGCTTCAAGTGCCCTGCGGGCTGCAGTTGCAGAGAGCTGCCAGTTTTGTTCATTTTTACCACCAAAACGTCTCTCCTCAATCCCGGTACGAGTACGAATCCACTCGTCACTGGTTTCAACGATCTTCTCCATGTCAACGTTAGTGACAATTCGCTCAGGCAGGCATGAGCCAGTTCCAAGTACTACAGTTCCCATTATACTTCTGCTCCTCTGGCACCATTATTTGCAGCCAGACTTTTTTGAATAATCCCGGTCATGTTGCCCTTCGCCATCGCCGCTCCCTGAAGCAACGCATTCTTGATTGCTTCAGCTGATGATTTGCCGTGACAGACGATACCAATCCCATTCACTCCCAACAGCGGTGCACCACCATACTGTTCGTAATTCACCCGCTTGCGAAAGGACTTAAAAGCAGGGTAAACCAGCAGGCCACCGATTCTTGTCAACAGTGTAGATTTGATTTCATCCCGCATCATGGTCATTGCAGCCTCAGCAAATCCTTCACTCATTTTCAGGCAGATATTACCAACGAAACCGTCGCAGATGATCACATCTACATCTCCGCGAAAAACGTCGCGCCCTTCAACATTCCCAATAAAATTGAGTGAACTCTGCTTGAGAAGCGGCCAGGTTTCTTTAACAAGGGAATTCCCTTTACCGGCTTCCTCTCCGATGGTAAGCAAACCAACCCGGGGATTTTTCGATCCCATGATCTGTGAGTAGGCAGAAGCCATCACCGCAAACTGCAGCAGGTGGTGAGGCTTGCAGTCTACATTTGCCCCAATATCCATCAGGACAACAGGTTTTTTAAGAGTGGGGAAAATTGAGGTAATTCCCGGACGGGATACCCCTTCAAGCCGCCCGAGTGTACGAATCCCTGCAGCCATTGTAGCGCCGGAATTTCCTGCACTGATGGCAGCACATGCCTTCCCGTCTTTCACCAGATGAAAGGCGACAAGAACAGAGGAATCTTTTTTTTTGCGGATGGCATTCACCGGATTGTCGCACATTTCCACGACTTCCGAGGCATGAACAATATGCAGTCTCGACACCACATCCGGAGCAAGGGATAACGCGTTAATATCCTGCCGCAGAACATCTTCTGCACCAACAAGGGAAATCTCCACTTCCCCGGTCTCTGCAGCAGCCGCAGCACCCTGCACCAATATTCTGGAGCCGCGGTCTCCACCCATGGCATCAAGAGCAACATGCATAAACGTTCTCAGTCCAGATCCACATCGAGGGAATACACAGTTCTCCCTCTATATTTACCACAGTTGCCACAGAGACGATGGGGCTCTTTGGGCTCGCCGCACTCCGGACAAACAGAAATGCCCGGTTTTTTCAGTCCATCATGGGAACGTCTCAGACGTGTACGGGAATGAGATTGTCTTCTTTTCGGTAAGGCCATTTTTTTTCCTCCTGCTCAGCGTTTATACGCCAACAATATTACTTCTTTTTCAACTTGCCCAGTACGGCAAAAGGAGATGTGGAACAGTCCAAACCACAGCGACACTCTGCTCTGTTCAGGTCCACTCCGCATTCAGAACATCGTCCTTTGCAGTCTGGCACACATAAAATCTGTTGCGGCAGGCTGAGATAAACCTGCTCCTTCAAAATTTCATCTACATCAATTTCCGGTGAAGTCACATAGAGAAGATCAACATCTTCCTCTCGACTCTCAACCTCGGTATTTACGGGTGCAGGCTCTTCACCTGCAATCAGTGTATATGTTGAAATCTCACTGAAGGTCCAGAGAGTTTCAGTTGCACATCGACTGCAGGGAATCATCATTTTCCCACTGACATCTACGTGAAGAACAGCGCTGTCTTCCCTCTTGCGACGGGCCATAAGCACCCCGTCCAACTGTACCCTGCCATCCGCTGAATCCAGTGTAAGGATGTAATTATCAAGCACAATCTTCTTTGGCGAATCCGACAGCTCCTCAAAGCGTAACTTCATTGTTGTCCCCGTCATACCCGAGAGAGTAGAAACAAAAGCAGTCAGAATAATAAATTTTATCCGAATAGGCCAGTAAAAAAATATACATTGTATAAGAAACGTGCCAGAGCCCACGCCTGACTACAGCCTGCACCCTCATCAAAGAATATGTGCGAGGCGCTCGGAGGCCTTTCCCAGCCGCAGAGAAACTCTTCCGAGAACCCACTTCAGCAGATCGCAGGCAAAATTCGCCTCTTCTTCACAAATCTTCACCCAGGCATCCCTGGAAAGTAGCGCAATATACGTCTCCTCTACCGCAACAGCTCCGGCAGTGTGAGTATCCAGCCCGGTAAGCAGCCTCTCTCCGAGAGGCGCTCCAGGATCAAGCAGAGCTATAATTTGGGTTTTCCCTTCAAACCCCGTCTGCTGTTTGATACCAACCCTCCCGGAAATAATGAATCCCAGACCTTCCACCACATCTCCACAATCGAAAATTTTCTCTCCGGCAGTAAAATGCTGCTCCTGCAATACAGAGATAAAAGATTTCGACCCTTTGAGAAAGGGCAGTGAAGATAAATCAAATCCGGAAATGCTCACTTTTTTTCCTCTTCATAGGAGGCAATCTTCTCTTCAATAGCCTTGACCAGACCCGAATATTCATCAGTGCGCAGAATAGAGCGAAACTGTTCCTGATAGTTTCTAATCAGACTGACACCCTCAATGTTGACATCGTACACCATCCACGTCCCGCTCCTCTTGCTCAGGATATAGTATATGGGAAAAGATTGCTGCCCGTCGCTCACCTCGGTTGAAACCTGCGCCCGGTCGCCATTTATCCGTTCACCGTTATACTTCACGGTATACTTTCCTGCCTGCTTCTCTTCATCCTCAAAGCGCCCGATGTAAACATTTTCCAGCAGCTTCGTCATCAGGCCGACGAAGTGAGTGCGTTCCTTTTCATCAAGCCCGAGCCATGGTCTGCCGAGGACCCGTTTTGACATCTCGCGAAAATCAAAACCTTTTTTCACCTCTTCCATGATCTTTGCACGGCGCTCCACCTTATGTTCCGCACCCTGCATCTCCGAGCTCTGAATAATCCCGGTCAATTGATCAAGAATCGGTCTCATTGTCCCTTCCGGATCGTCAGCGGCCATCACCACACCCGCAGAGAAAAGCAGCACAGCCAGTATTACACATTTCATTTTCATAAAGGTACCTTGAAACAGCTTATATTTCGTTCATATTCGAGGAACAAAAGGAAATTTACCGCAGGCATAAATTTGAGTTCCCTGCAGCAGTTACTTCGCACTGCCAAAAGCAAATTTACTAATCAGTCCCTCAATATCCACTGAGGATTCTGTATCAAAAATAACTCCACCCGGCTTGAGCAGTTGTTCATCTCCACCGGGGCTCAACGCAATATATTTCCCGCCGATAATCCCCTGCGTTTTTACCGAAGCCATGGAGTCAACCGAAATTTGAACACTGCTGTCAAGGCGCAACACCAGTCTCGCTGCGGCATTCTCATTCAATTCAATCGCTGATACATCTCCGACGACCACGCCGGCAACCTGAACAGTCGCCCCCTGCTTCACCCCTGAGACGTTGTCAAAAATGGCTTTTATCTCATAGGTCTTATCGCCGTTGAACGAACCCGAACCAAACCCGAAGCTGCTGATCAGTTCCTCAATATCCAGTGCTGATTTTGTTTCTTGAATTTTGTCTCCGTCATGAAGCTCTTTTGCAGATTCTCCAAGGGCAAGTTGAACATATTTATCCCCGATAATTCCCTGTGATTTGACCAGGGCGGCGGTATCGGCGGGAATCTTCACCCCATTTTTAATCCGCAGCAGCAGTTCAGCCCTCTGCCCTCCGCTGAGGTTCACACTGACCACCTCTCCGACATCTACGCCAGATATCTGCACGGATGCCCCCTTTTTTACGCCGGAGACATTATTAAACACGGCATTGAGGGTATAATTTTTATTACCGGTCAGAAAAGGCACTTCTCCGAGTTGGAAGGCAAGCCAGCAAAAGGCTGCAAAACCAAGAACCACAAAGAGGCCAACCATCGTTTCTAACAATCCTTTTCTCATAATGTTCCCGTTTCCACATTGCGACTCTGGTAAATCTCGCCCATCGTCGTTTTGACAAACTCTTGAATTTCCGCTTTTTCAGACCACTGAATAGACTCTGGGCTGTCAAAAGCATCCACCCCTCCATGATTGAGGAGAATCACATGGTCAGCAAGATTAAACACCTTGGGGATATCGTGACTGACAATAACAGAGGTAAACCCATACTGCTGTTGTGTACGCGCAAAAAGGTGATAAATTTCTCCTGTCATCACCGGATCCAGTCCGGTAGTAGGTTCATCAAAAAGCATAATGGAAGGTGTGAGCATCATCGCTCTCGCCAGCCCCACACGCTTTTTCATTCCGCCGCTGAGCTGAGCAGGATATTTCAACTCGTGTCCTGCCAGATCAAACTGCGCAAGCATTTCTATCACCTGAGAGTGAATCTCTTTTTCGCTTTTTCTGGTTCGCTCACGTAATGGCATGGCCACATTCTCAAATACGGTCAACGAATCAAAAAGAGCCGAACTCTGAAAGAGAACTCCGAAGCGGGTCCGCAACTGATTTAATTTCCGACCACGAATAGCGGTGATATCTTCTCCATCAACAAGAATAGACCCGGAGTCTGCATCAAGAAGACGCAGGACCAGCTTCAGGGTTACACTTTTCCCCTGCCCGCTTCCCCCCGCAATAACAGTCGTCTTCCCGGCCGGGATGGTAAAGCTGATATTATTCAGGACATGCTGCAGTGAACCGTCCTTGCGCTTGAAACTCTTACATATATTGACAAATTCTATGGCACTTTCACTCATAATTTCCCCTCAGAGCAAGACTGCGGTCAGGAGATAATCGAAGACCAGTACAGAGATGGAGGAAAGAACCACCGCCTGAGTCGTCATTCGGCTCACCGATTCTGCACCAAATCCGGCACCGCGAATCTGCTGCACGAAAAATCCACGACCACAGCAGATCCACACGACAAGGCCGGCAAAGACGAATGATTTCACAACCCCCAGCCAGATGTCATGATTCGTAACACTGCTGCGCATCCCCTCGTAATATGCTCCGGGGCTCACTCCCATCATGCTCACCCCGGCGAGGTAACCACCAAAGATTCCCACCACATCAAAAAGCGCGGTGAGCAGCGGGATGGAAATCAATGCCGCAAGGAATTTAGGGGTAATAAGATAGCGATAGGGATCAACCGCCATGCACTGCAGAGCATCAATCTGCTCTGAGATCCGCATGATCCCGAGCTCAGCAGACATTGCCGAGCCAGCCCGGCCTGCCACCATCAATGCCGTAAGCACAGGCCCAAGTTCCATAATAATAGAAAGCGAGACGGCTGAACCGAGAAAACCGTCGGCACCGAAGCGATTAAGTGAGTAGTAGCCCTGCAGCCCCAGCACCATTCCGGTGGAAAGCGCAGTGAAAAAAATAACCACTATCGACCCTGAGCCAATGAAATTGATCTGCCTGAGCAGTTCTGAGAAACGAAATGGGCGTTTGAAAATACCGAGGACTGACTGAAAAAAGAAGTTCGTCATCCAGCCAAGATCCTCAAGTATATAGAGGCCTGTATCGCCGAGTCGCGCCAGTGGATTAGACATATGATCTATACAACCTCCAGAGCCGGGGAAATAGATGGAACCAGCTTCGATCCCGGAAAAATCTGCAGAAAGAAATTGCCGACAACAATGAAATCAGAAAAGAGACTTCCCCTTTCAAGGTGCAGACAATACAAGCCGCAAATCTAAAGCGAAACTGGCCGGAAGTCAATACAGGGGACCATGCCATGCGCAATCTTTGTGAAATTCCCCGCTTCGGGAATAAGACTTGTCTTTTCATCAACGGTGTGGCTTTTTAGATGTTCAACTTCTACGAACGAAAGGGTTCCTGAAGATAAATGTACGTAACCAACAGCTTGATTACAGAACCAGCCTGGAACTCATGAGAGCACTCAAAACCATTATCGACAACAACGAAGACCTGGCACAGCTCATGGAATACGCCAGGACCATGGACGCCGTGGCACTGGACACTGAATTTCTCTGGGAACGAACATTTTTTCCCCGTCTCGGCCTTATTCAGCTTGGTCTTTCCGACGAGGCCTGCTTTCTTATCGACCCGCTGGCCATCACCGACCTCTCCCCCCTGGGCGACCTGCTCGCCGACAAGAGAGTGGTGAAGATTTTCCATGATGCATCCCAGGATATGAGTATTCTCGTCCAGGCCACGGGTGCGACACCGTGCAACATCTTTGACACCCGTCTCGCTGCAGGTTTTGCCGGTTTTCCAGCCACTCTTTCACTTTGCAATCTCGTGGAGAGTCTGCTCAACATCCATCTCGACAAAACCGAAACCCGCACCAACTGGCTCAAACGTCCGCTCACAGAGAAACAGGTATACTACGCTCAGGATGACGTCCGTTATCTGCGCGCAGTGCGAGTACTTCTGTTTTCCCGCATTGCTGAACCCGCAGTGAAAAAATGGCTGGTAGAGGAGATGGAACTTCTTGACCATCCGAAAAACTACAATACCTTTCTGCGCACCGACCGCAGCAAAAAGATTAAAGCCGGACGTCATCTGCTCCCAAAAGCCCGTGAAGTTCTACGCCGTCTTGCCGAGTGGCGGGAAGAAACCGCCGAGACCCTTGACCGCCCGCGCGGCCATATTCTCCAAGATAATATTCTGTGCGATATCTGCAATACCCTGCCCGTATCCCGCAGTGAGTTGAAAGAGCGAACTGCCATCTCCGACAAGGCCTGCCAGCATTACGGCGATGAACTTATTGCTCTGCTGGCGAAATGGCGGACGGAAGGTGAACCGTCTCTTCCCGGTGAAAAACGGCCGAAAAAGATGAATCGGCAGGAAGAGAAAATGCTGGTGGAACTGCACGACTATATTGATACCACCGGTGAGACTCTCGGAGTCGCGCCCGGCCTGCTCGGAAACAACGGAGAGATAAAGACATTAACGCGTTTTCTCTGCAGTAAAAAAGACAATAAGAATACAGCTCTGCGCCAGCAACAGGGCTGGCGCAGAGAATTTCTGACGGACTTCTTCCGTTTAGTTCAGTGAAGTAACCCGCCTGATTTTCAAGAATGCGATAGCAGCCAGGCCGGATAAAATCCTTGTCATTATATTTACCAATGACCTTTTTTATTTTTACAATTTCCCCACGCCGACAGTCCCTGCTCTCAGCAAAGTGCTCATAAGAAGAGAAACAGGTCAAAAGTTTACTCTTTTTCGTTTACCGGCACCTGATCAAGCAGCATATCCATCGGCTCAATCAACTCGAAGCCCAGATCCATCAATTTACGCTTGACGGTTGCCACATTACAGGTCAGCAGATAGGGGAAAAGAGCCCGGTGGTCTTCATCCCAGTAACGGGCCACCAACACACTCCCGAGACTGATATTCTCCTCGGTAATCACATCCACCACCTTCTTCATCTGCCCCGGCTTCTCCTCTACAACCACGCAGAGCAACGTTCCCGGCTCTTCGATATTGAGCAGGTTGATAAAAGCCTTGAGAATATCGCGGATAGCGATAATCCCCAGCAGATGTCCCTCTTCATCCACCACCGGAAAAGCACCGACCTTTTTATGATACATTATCAACAGCGCATCCTGCAGAGTATGCACCACGCTGATGGTAATCGGATCAGGGGTCATGATATCGGAGATTATATGCTCAGCAATCTCCTTACACACCTCAGGTTCTACTCCCTCTTCAAACAGAAGAGAGGGCATGGCATCACGAATATCCCGGTCAGTAACAATACCAACCAGCCTGCCGTCTTCCACCACCGGCATGTGCCGAATCTGCTTCTCTATCATCAACCGGCGCGTCCCGAGAATCGTATCCTGCGGGCTGACCACAACCAGTTCTGTTACCATTTTATCTCTGACAAACATGTTCCACCTCCATACGCAGGAAACCTCTTCTCATTTTTCCAGTCCGGCAAGAATTCGCAGATGACTCTCTACAAGGCGGGGTAATGTCAGCGGATTATACCCCCCCTCAAGAACCGAAATAACCCGACCACCGGTGCAGCACTCCGCCAGCTCTACTACCGTTCTCGACAGAAAATCGAAACCCTCTGCCGTTAACTGGATATCTGCCATGAGATCATCTGCATGGGCATCAAACCCCATGGCAACCAGGAGAAACTCGGGTTGAAAGGCCTTCACCTTTGGCTTGATCCGCATCTCCACTGCCTTGCGATACTCCTTATCGCCACGCCCCGGCAGCACCGGCACGTTAAAGGTAAAGCCCTCCCCCTCCCCCTTCCCTTCCTCAAAATCACGTCCCGTCCCGGGCCAGGCAAAGGACGGATGTTCATGCAAAGAACAGTAAAGAACGGTGGGATCTTCCTCAAAGATATGTTGAATTCCGTTGCCATGATGAACATCAAAATCAATGATTGCCACTTTCTCTATGCCATGCTGCAGCTGCAGGTAACGGGCGGCAATGGCAACGTTGTTGAAATAGCAGAAGCCCATCGATTTATCTCTTTCGGCGTGATGTCCCGGCGGCCGGAGCGCGCAGAAAACCCGGTCGAGCCGGCCGGATACCACAGCATCTACTGCCTCCAGCACCCCACCCGCAGAGAGCAGCGCGGCATCATAGCTGTCACGGCAAATAACGTTGTCGGTATGCTCAAAGTCCGGCAGTCCATAGAGGCAGGCGTCTTCAAATTTGCGAATATAATGGATATTGTGTACAGCCTCAATCCAGCGCTGGTTTGCCGGCTGCGCCTCTATCGGTACCAGCTGCGCAGCCAGTCCGCTCTCCTTGAGCCAGGCATAGACAGCACGCAACCGACTCGCCGACTCGGGATGATGGTCACCGGTATCGTGAAGCAGGCAGCGCTCATCACAGACAAGACCTGTTTTTCCCGTTTCATTCATAACTTCAGCCAAGGTTCACGATCACTCGACCGCGCTGACCTCCCTTCAATATAAGGTCAATCTGGTCATCAAGACCTTCAAGGGTTACTTCGTGGCTCAGGTCTTCAAGGCCTTCCAGCTTCCACAGGCCGGCCAGTCTCTCCCAGACCTTAAGCCGCCGCTCCATGGAGCAGTTCTGGGAATCGATCCCCACAAGGGTTACCCCGCGAAGGATAAAAGGAAAAACGTTGAGAGGAAGATCTGGAGAGGCAACATTCCCACAACAGGTAACTACTCCCATCGGTGCAGTGGCCTTGATGGCGGCGGTGAGCATCTCTCCGCCCACACAGTCAATAACCCCGGCCCAGCGGGGTTTCATCAGCGGACGGTCATTCCCGGCAGTCACATCTTCTCTTGAGCAGATGTTATAAGCACCAAGTCCGCGCAGATATTCCGCAGCCTCCGCCTTGCCTGTAACCGCTGTCACCCGATAGCCAAGCTTTGCGAGCAGTGCCACCGCGACGGAACCAACCCCGCCGGTTGCTCCGGTAACAAGAACTTCTCTCTCTCCGGCTGCTTCAGGTGAAAGACGTTCGTTGAGGGCATAGACCGACAATCCGGCGGTAAACCCGGCAGTACCATAAATCATTGCCTCTTTCGCGGTAAGTCCTGCGGGCCTTTGAACAACCCAGCCGGACGGAACACGCACGTATTCGGCAAAACCACCGTCGGTATTCATGCCGAGATCATAACTGGTCACAAGCACACGATCACCCGGTTTGAAATGCTCGTCACTGCTCTGCACGACTTCTCCGGCACAGTCAATTCCCGGCGTATGCGGAAAGTGCCTCGTCACGCCGTGATTACCGGTAGCGGAAAGTGCATCTTTATAATTAAGGGAGGACCAGATAACCCGAATCAAAACGTCCCCATCGGGCAGATCACTGATATTACGTTCTTCAACAGCACGTGTAAATGTACCACCTTCGCTTTCACGAACCACCAGTGCTTTAAAAGTATTGACAGTCATATCTTTCTCCTTGAGAGTTATTCGGAGTATCCAACCCATCCCCGAGATGATAAAAATATGTTACACGAGAGAAAAATTTACTTCATCCTTATTTTTTTCACTCCCCTGCCTGCTCTGCCCTGATATTTCCTCTTTTTATTTCCTTCCGAAAGACTCTCTTTATTGGTTTGTACGACAATATTTTCGATGTTCTGAAGAAGCAGAAGTCGCTCCTTTTGTGCTTGACTTCTCTCTTGAGAAGATTAAATTCGACACATTTTACGCAGAGATAAACATTCGTGTTTATTCAACTCTTTTTTTTGCAGGAGATATTTATGTCTGAGGAAAAGCGCCAGCAGCTGCTGGAAAAACGCCAGGAGATAGAACTGGGGGGAGGCCTTAAACGTATTGAGACCCAGCATGCCAAGGGAAAGCTTACCGCCCGAGAACGGCTCTATCTCCTCTTCGATGAGGGAACTTTCGTTGAAATGGACGCTTTTGTCCGCGCCCGCCACAGTGACGGCCGCAAATATCAGGCGGAGTCAGTTGTTACCGGCTATGGTCAGATCTACGGTCGTATCGTCTATGCCCACAGCCAGGATTTCACTATCACCGGCGGCTCCCTCGGTGAAATGCATTCCGCCAAAATATGTTCCGCCATGGATGCCGCTGCCAAGATTGGTGCTCCCATCGTCGGCCTCAACGACTCTGGCGGGGCGCGGATTCAGGAAGCAGTGGACGCGCTCAACGGCTACGGCAATATCTTCTACAAGCATGCTTCCTACTCTGGAGTAATCCCACAGATCACCGCCATTCTCGGACCCTGTGCCGGTGGTGCAGTATATTCTCCGGCTCTTACCGACTTTATTTTCATGGTGGACGGCACATCCCAGATGTTCATCACCGGACCACAGGTTATTAAAACGGTGACCGGCGAAGAGATCAGTGCCGAAAACCTCGGCGGCGCCATGCTTCACAACAGCGTCAGTGGCAATGCCCATTTCTATATGCCAAACGAACAGGAGTGCATTAACTCCATCCGTGAACTTCTTCAATATCTGCCCCCCAACAATCTGGCACGAGCGCCACGTTTTGAGGTAAGCGGAAATATCAACGCCCGGGTAGAAGCACTCAACGACATCATACCCGCCAATATCAACAAAGCGTATGACATGATGGAGATCATCTATCAGCTGGTGGATGACCAGGCCTTCATCCCTTATATGAATTTCTACGCCTGCAATATTATCACCGGCTTTTGCCGCATCAACGGTGCCTCCGTGGGAATTGTCGCCAACCAGCCAAATGTCATGGCCGGCTGCCTTGACATGAACGCCTCCGACAAGGCCGCACGCTTCATCCGCACCTGCGACGCCTTTAATATTCCGCTGCTCACCCTCGTTGATGTCCCCGGTTTCCTGCCAGGCACCTCTCAGGAGCACAACGGGATTATCCGCCACGGTGCGAAAATGCTCTATGCCTTCTCCGAGGCGACGGTCCCCAAGGTTTCTATCATCGTACGCAAGGCATACGGCGGAGCCTATATTGCCATGTGCTCCAAATCCCTCGGTGCTGACCTTGTTTTTGCATGGCCGTCGGCTGAGGTTGCAGTCATGGGACCGGAAGGTGCGGTAAATATTGTATACAAACATGAGATTGCCAAAGCCAAAGACAAAGAAGCCACCCGGGCGAAACTGCTCGCTGAATATCGCACGAAATTCGGTTCTCCGTATCAGGCTGCTGAACGCGGCTATGTCGACGATGTTATTGAGCCGGCAATTACCCGCCTGAGAATCATCGATGCCTTCAATATGCTTGAAGGCAAGAGCCAGCAGCATCCCCGTAAAAAACACTGCAACCTGCCGCTGTAAGGAGAAACATCATGGATTTAAAGACACTGATGGAGATATTCTCCGACCCTTCCAGGATAGAGGCTCTCAGCGCAGGCGACAAACTGAACGCCTCTCTGATCACCACCGTTGTGGGCATGGGTATCACCTTTACGGCTCTCATCATCCTTCTCTTTGCCATCTCTCTGATGAATCGGGTGCTGGCAAAGAAGCCAGAGGCAGAGCCCTCTGTCTCCACACAAATCACCGGCAGCGTTTCTGCTGATGAAGAGATGGATGAAGTAGTTGCAGCCATCACCGCCGCCATTGACCTCTATATCCGACCGAGCCACAACAACAAGGTGATTATCCGTAACATCCGCAGGGTACAGGACTTTAACCCGCGCTGGTCTCAGGCAGGCCTTATTGATCAGCTTGAGCGACGTCTGTAACCCGCCACTGAAACAGAACATCTCTTTTACATTTAAAAAATACAGCTTCAGGAAAAAACAATGAGAACTTTCAGCGTCAAGGTAAACGGTAAAGAGTACGAAGTAGAGATTGAAGAGACCGGCAATTTCCCCGGTGCAGTTCCCGTCGCACCGGTCCCCGCAGCCTCTCCGCATCAGGCTGCACAACCCGCTGTTGCTCCCAGACCGACGGCGGCATCCGCCATGGTCAATAACTCCGCTGACGGCCGTATCGTTGCGCCAATGCCGGGGACCGTACTCAGCATAAACTGTGAAAACGGACAGGCCGTAAAAAAAGGAGATGTTCTGCTGATGCTCGAAGCCATGAAAATGGAAAATGAGATCCAGGCACCCGCCGATGGTAAAGTTGCCGAAGTGAAAGTAGTGAAAGGACAATCCGTCGATGCTGGAGAAATTTTAGTTCAGCTCACCGCTTGACAGAGAGGTGAAATCATGCTGGAAATATTAAAGAATTTTTTACTGGATACAGGCGTTGCCGGACTCAATTACGGCTCGGTGATCATGATCGCCATTGCCTGCCTCCTCTTCTATCTCGCCATCGTCAAAAAGTTCGAACCACTGCTTCTGGTGCCCATTGCTTTCGGCGTCCTGCTCACCAATCTGCCTGGTGCCAATCTGATGGCCGAGCCGGTAATGCACATCAAAGAGGTGATCCAGGGGGGGATAACCACCCACGTTATTGAGACACTGGAACCGGGAGGACTCCTCTGGTATCTCTTCCAGGGAGACCACCTCGGGATCTTCCCGCCGATCATCTTCATGGGGGTTGGAGCAATGACCGACTTCGGCCCGCTGATTGCGAATCCCAAATCACTGCTGCTTGGCGCCGCGGCCCAGTTTGGCATCTTTATTACCTTTATCGGTGCCATTGCCTCCGGACTCTTCACCGCACAGCAGGCAGCATCCATCGGTATCATCGGTGGGGCTGACGGCCCGACGGCCATCTTCCTCAGCTCTCGACTGGCTCCTGAAATGCTCGGCCCCATCGCCATTGCAGCCTATAGTTATATGGCGCTGGTACCGATTATTCAGCCGCCCATCATGCGCCTGCTGACCACAAAGAAGGAACGGGTCATCAAAATGAGTCAGCTGCGCGAGGTAAGTAAGAAAGAAAAGATTATCTTTCCCATTGTTGTCACTATTTTGGTAACCCTGATGGTGCCGGCATCTGCCTCCCTGATCGGGATGCTGATGCTCGGCAACCTTTTCCGTGAATGCGGCGTTACCGCCCGTCTTGAAGATACGGCGAAAAATGCGCTGATCAATATTGTCACCATTTTCCTCGGAACTACCGTTGGTGCCACTGCCACCGCAGAGCATTTCCTCATTCCAGAAACGCTGGCAATCCTCACACTCGGCGTTGTCGCCTTTGCCATCGGCACTGCCTCAGGCGTACTGCTCGCCAAAGCCATGAACAGATGGTTTAATATGAACATCAACCCGCTCATCGGCTCAGCTGGTGTTTCCGCTGTTCCAATGGCCGCCCGCGTTTCTCAGGTGGAAGGTCAGAAAGCGGATCCGGGCAATTTTTTGCTGATGCACGCCATGGGTCCCAACGTGGCCGGTGTCATCGGCTCTGCCGTTTCAGCAGGTGTTTTGCTGTCCATGTTCAGCAACTGATTCCCTCCATTTTTCGGGTCTCTCTTCAATAGAGAGACCCGTCTCTTTTTTTCTTTTCCTTCCTCTCTTTACCATTTGTTTGTTTTGCTTGAATGTGTATATTCTTTCATGTATCATATTCACTTGTGATTCAGACAGTATTTTCTTATGAGACATTCTCGGCGTTCGTCGACACCAGATTTCGACCTCTTTTACAGCCGTATTTTCGGCTTTCATGGAGGTGTGAACCCTGCACCTCCAGACCATCAATGACAGCAGTCACCTCAGGAGGAGATTCATGGAAATTCTCAAAATTGACCATCTTGGCATCGCAGTCCCCGGTATTGATGAGGGCAACAAGTTTTGGAGCGAGATCCTTGGCCTGAAAATGGCAGGAAAGGAAACCGTTGAGAGCCAAAAAGTAACCACCGCCTTTCTCCCCATCGGCCAGAGCGAAATTGAATTGCTTGAATCCACCGCTCCCGACGGTCCCATCGCCAAATTTATTGAAAAAAAAGGTGCAGGTTTTCAGCACGTTGCGTTCCAGGTTGCCGATATTAAGGCAGCTCTGGCAGAGCTGAAAGAAAAAGGTGTGAAACTGATCGACGAAACTCCCCGTGGTGGCGCAGGTGGAGCTCAGATAGCTTTTCTGCATCCCAAAGCTACCGGTGGTATTCTTGTTGAACTCTGCCAGCGTGACTGACAGGGCCCTTGAATAAGTCAAGACTTTTTGAAAGATTTTCTCTGCTCTCCAAAAGAGCAGAGAATCAAAGCAGCTTTCTAAAGTTGTAGATTTATTTAACAGTATTGACAGAAGGGAAAACGGTTAAAAGCCGTTGCGGGCCCGCCGCTGTAATCGGGGACCGACACTGCAAAATGCCACTGATTTGAAATATTTAAATTGGGAAGGTGCAGTGAAGGGAGAATCCGAGAGCCAGAAAACCCTGTCTATACTGGTGTATTGTAATGTGCAGACGGCGTGGACTCCGAGCATACTTTTGAGAAACTCATCACTGCCTGTTGAGTGACGAATTACACAATTTAACATGTAAGGAGTTTAAAATGGCACAACATCCGAATTACCCCACATGGAAAGAACTCGCTGAAAAACAAATGAAGGGCAAACCCGTTGAATCTCTTGACTGGGATACCCCGGAAGGAATCAAGGTAAAACCCCTTTATACGCAGGAAGATCTTGAGGGAATGGAAGATGTAAACTCCCTCCCAGGCACAGCCCCCTATATGCGCGGACCCATGGCAAGCATGTATGCAGGCCGCCCCTGGACCATCCGTCAGTACGCCGGATTCTCCACAGCAAAAGAATCTAATGACTTCTACCGCAAAGCACTCGCCGGCGGTCAAAAAGGTCTTTCCGTAGCTTTTGACCTCGCCACTCACCGCGGTTATGACTCCGACCATCCACGGGTCTCCGGAGATATCGGAAAAGCCGGTGTAGCCATTGACTCTGTTGAGGATATGAAGATCCTCTTTGATGGTATTCCGCTGGACAAGATGTCCGTCTCCATGACCATGAACGGTGCTGTTCTGCCGATTCTCGCTGGCTATATCGTTGCCGCCGAAGAGCAGGGTGTGAAGCACGAACAGCTCCTGGGTACCATTCAGAATGATATCCTCAAGGAATACCTTACCCGTAACACCTATATTTATCCGCCGACTCCCTCCATGCGGATTGTTTCTGATATCATGTCGTTCTGCTCCAAAGAGATGCCGAAATACAACACCATCTCCATTTCCGGTTATCACATCATGGAAGCCGGTGCCAACAGCGTGCTTCAGACTGCCTTTACCCTCGCTGACGGTCTTGAGTATGTGAAAACCGCACTCGCCTCCGGCATGGACATTGATACCTTCGCGCCGCGTCTTTCTTTCTTCTTCGGTATCGGCATGAACTTCTTCATGGATATTGCCATGTTGCGTGCCGCACGGGTACTCTGGTACCGCAATATGCAGCAGTTTAATCCGAAGAACCCGAAATCATCCATGCTGCGGACTCACTGTCAGACCTCCGGCTGGTCGCTCACAGCGCAGGATCCCTACAACAACATTATTAGAACTACTCTCGAAGCAATGTCCGCCACACTCGGCGGCACCCAGTCTCTGCACACCAACTCCTTTGACGAGGCCATCGGCCTGCCCACCGAGTTCTCTGCACGGATTGCTCGAAACACTCAGATTGTTATCCAGGAAGAGTCTCAAATCTGCCATGTAGTTGATCCTCTCGGTGGTTCCTACTACGTTGAAGGCCTTACCAACTCAATCGTTGAGGAAGCACAAAAGATCATTGATGAAGTTGCTGAACTTGGCGGCATGGCAAAGGCCATTGAGTCAGGGATGCCGAAAATGCGGATTGAAGAGTCTGCTGCCCGTAAACAGGCACGGATCGACCGCGGTCAAGACGTTATTGTCGGTGTCAATAAATACACCCTTAAAGATGAAAAAATTGACTTTGACGTACGCGAAGTTCCGAGCACTGTTCGCGACGAACAAATTGCCCGTCTGGTAGAAATTAAAGCGAGCCGCGATCAGGCTGTTGTCGATAAAGCACTGGCGGATCTTAAAACTGCCGCTGAAAACGACGGCAACCTCTTGGAAGCAGCCCTTCCCGCAGTGCGCGCCCGCGCAACCGTAGGAGAAATTTCTGACGTTATGGAATCTGTATTTGGACGTTTTGTAGCCACTACCAGTGTCATCTCCGGCGCATATTCCTCTGAATTCGGTGCCGACACTGATGCCATTTCCACACTGCAGAAACGCACCAGCGATTTTCTTGCAACAAATGGTCGTCGTCCGCGAATACTCATCACCAAGATGGGTCAGGATGGACATGACCGCGGATTCAAGGTCGTTGCTTCCGCCTATGCCGACCTCGGTTTCGACGTCGATATCAGTCCGATGTTCCAAACACCGGAAGAAGCGGCCAAAATGGCCATTGAGAACGATGTGCATGTTGTAGGTGCATCCTCTCTTGCAGCTGGCCATAAATCGTTGATTCCGGCACTGATTGAAGAACTCAAGAAAGCAGGCGGAGATGATATTATTGTTGTTGCCGGTGGGGTTATCCCGCCTGCTGACTATCAATTCCTCTATGATGCCGGCGTTCAAGGTATCTTCGGCCCAGGTACTCCGATCCCTGAATCAGCAACGAAAACCATTGATCTGATCGAAGGGAAATAAATTGCTTCACAGTGCGCAGCGGTTTTCCGCTGCGCACTGATTTATTGGAGGTCTGACGGTTCTCTGGGATCTGCCAGACCTTTTTTTATGGGTCCCTTGAATAATCTTGTATTTCGTTCATATTCAAGGCACAGGAGAAAATTTACCGGAGCTATATGTCTGATATTGCGAGGATAAATTTTTGACTGTAACGAAGAAGATGGGCGAAAGACTGATTATTCAAAGTTCCCTTATGCTAAGAGATGAAAAAAAGAGCATTCAGGCTCTGGACATTACAGGAATCTGTAATGTGGAATATCCGATATTCCTGCTCCCGAAGGCTGAGAACTCTTCACGATGTTGTTTTCATGTTCCATGCGCCAGCTGCACCTCTGTTGAAGAAATTTTAAAAAAAGGAAGTTGCTTTACATAATGAAAAAATTCAGCCAGAGTTGAAGCATAAGCGGAAATATTTACGACAACCATGGAATAAAATGCAAGAGCTCATTTTCCCGCTGCCAGAGGGAAAGTTTTGAGATTAACGAGGAAGCACAAGATCAAACTTCCCCAAATCCAACTCAATAAAAAGGGCACAATATGCTGAAACCAGTTGACGAATATGTAAAGGGCATCCTCGACGGCAACAAGCTGATGCTCGCCCGCACCATCACCCTCATTGAAAGTATCCTCCCCGCTCACCAGGTTCACGCCAGAAAGGTTATTGACGCATTGCTGCCGTATTCAGGGAAAGGTACGCGGCTCGGGATCACTGGAGTTCCCGGCGCGGGCAAAAGTACCTTCATTGAGGCTTTCGGCAATATGCTCACGGAACAGGGACATAAGGTCTCCGTTCTTGCCATTGACCCTTCAAGCAGTCGAAGCGGTGGTTCTATTCTTGGCGACAAAACCCGCATGGAAAAACTCGCCGTCAACCCCAATGCCTTTATTCGCCCCTCTCCATCTGCCGGGACACTTGGCGGTGTTGGTCGTAAGACCCGTGAGAGTATGCTTATCTGTGAGGCTGCGGGCTACGATGTAACGATTATTGAAACGGTGGGTGTCGGTCAGTCGGAAACCACTGTAGCCTCCATGGTCGATTTTTTTCTCGTATTGATGATTGCCGGAGCAGGCGATGAGTTGCAGGGAATCAAGAAAGGAGTGCTGGAAGTAGCTGACGCCATTGCCATAAACAAAGCGGATGGAGATAATGTTCTACGGGCGCAGCTGGCAAAACGGGATTACGAATCGGCACTGCACATGCTTATGCCCGCCAGCCCCAACTGGAGTCCTCCCGTGAAGACCTGTTCCTCTATCACCGGAGAAGGCATTGAGGATATCTGGGATATTATCTGCGATCACAAACAGAAACTGACCCAGTCAGGTGAAATTCCCTACCGCCGCAAGCAGCAGGCTCTGGATTGGATGGGGTTTCTGGTAGACGAAGGCCTGGCGGCATGGTTTTTCAACCGCGCCGAAGTGCAAGATCTTCTTCCGGGGCTGAAAATAAAAGTGGAAAATGGTGTTATCGCGCCAGGTGTAGCCTCGGATATGTTACTTGAATTTCTGGATAAAGTGAAATGACAGAGAACCAGCGTCTTCTTCGTTATTTTTCTAAAATTGAGGAACACGCTGATTTTTCGAACCTCCTGCATGAAAGAGCTGAAACAGGAATCACATCACAATAATATGAAATAACTGTATTGGTACAGTTAACTGAATGTGCTGAAATCCGCGCCGTTCAGGGCGAGGGTAAAGCGTAAACGCCAAAGGCGTGTAACGTATTCCTCTTTTCCAGGGGAAGGACATGCCCGCGCAGCCTGTGAAATGAACGATGCAGTAAAGTCGTCAGCAACAGGAACTCACGAAGTGACTCACGCAAAAAAAGCGTGGCCACCGCAGCAATCCCCGTCCTTCAGGCCGGGGAGGATGTCAATATGTGCTATAACTTCCGGCAGGGGGCTCACCGGTTGTGTCTTCCCGGCGGTACGCCTCGTTGTATCTCTCCTTTTTGCAGACAGCATGGTATGGTTCTTTCTCCAGTGTTGAAAATTATCTGCGATGTACAGATGTTTTCTCCTGAAGGTACAACTTCGGTTTTTAAACCAATCTCCCCGGCAATAAGGAGAATGTAATGAGTGATACCATTCCTATTAAGTTGTGACCGTACTAAATGCCATTTTCACTTTCTATTGGCGAATTCAAAGGCAGGGGGATGGGAGACAGGAGAAAGGAGACGGGAGACAGGGAAAAGCAAAAGACGGAACAGCGAAAAACTTTTTGCCAACGAATAAAAGCTCTAAACATCCGAATAAAGGCTAAAAACTTTAAAAAAGATTTTAAAATTAAACAGAGAATTGCTGTTGTTCCATCTTTACTCGTTCTCTGGTTAATACAAAATGTAAATGGTATGAGATGGTAAACAGAATGGCACGCAACTGTCGCACCTGAGACATCCCCCAGGAACAGAGATCAAGACAAGAGTCGCTGCGGAAGAGCTTCCTGCCGTTGCAAACAGTACAGGAGCTGCGGAAAGTATATGGCGTTGCTCAAAAGCGAAATAAAAGTCGAGCCAGAGTGTGCAGTGCAGACATTCCTGGCTCGACATGGAGTTGTCAGATCATAAATTTTCTCAAATTATATGGGGTTAAAACCTCATATCCCTTTTCTGTTACCACAAGGGTTTGTTCAAACTGGGCTGAAAGACTGTTGTCTTTTGTCACTGCCGTCCAGTCATCACTCATGACATAGAGGTGACGGCCACCGAGATTAATCATAGGCTCAATGGTGAACACCATCCCCGGTACCAGGGGCAATCCCTGTCCACGATGGCCAACGTGAGAGACCTGCGGTGCTTCATGGAAATCAATTCCCACTCCATGACCGACAAACTCCCGGACCACCGAACAACCTTCACCCTCTGCATAGTGCTGGATAGCGTAGCCGATATCTCCCAGCGTCGCCCCCGGCTGGACCACTGCAAGGGCCTCCAGCAGAGAACCCGCAGCCACACTGACAATCTTGCGGGCATCATCGGAAGGCTCGCCAACAAAGAAGGTCTTGTTGGCGTCTGCATAATACCCATCAAGAATCGGAGTGATGTCAACATTAACAATATCTCCGTCCAGCAGTTTGCGCTCACTCGGGATACCATGGCAAATAACCTCATTGATGGAGGTGCAGACGCTTTTGGGAAAACCGTGATAATTGAGCGGTGCAGGGATACCACCGCCAGCCACTGTTGTTTCATGCACATAGGTATTTATCTCATCCGTCGTCACGCCGGGAGCAATCATTGCCTCTACTCCGTTCATGATCTTAGTGAGTAATTCACCACTCTTCTTAATTCCCGCCACCTGTTCCGGCGTCTTCAATATTATGTTGTAGCGCCTGCGATACTCTTCCGCCATGGAAACCGGCTTCTGGTTTTTCAAACAGCAATTCTTGTACTTTTTTCCCGAACCGCAGGGGCAGGGATCATTCCGGCCGATTTTATGTGAATTCATTTCCATATCCTGTTTAAACGACAATGCGCATTGCTTTGCGCCCCTTATTTATACCAGCCTGAGTATTTCAAATAACTCTCAGCGATCCGTTGTACTTCGCCCTTGAGCAGGTCAGGCCCGATATCCTTGATTTTTTTCGCCGGCGTTCCGGCATATACTGTTCCACTTGGAACAACGGTATTTTTAGTTAATACAGCCCCTGCAGCAACGATACTGTAAGGTTCAATCACACAGCCGTCCAAAATAATCGCCCCCATGCCGATGAGCACGTTATCGTGGATGGTGCAGCCGTGGACCACAGCATTGTGGCCAATAGAAACGTTATTGCCGATATTGGTTGGTGCCTTCTGATACGTGCCATGGATGGTCGCGTTATCCTGTACGTTGACCTTATTACCCAGCTTGATGTAATGCACATCACCGCGGAGCACAGCCCCATACCAGAGAGAACAATCGTCTCCCATCTCCACATCTCCCACCAGCGTCGCAGTCTCAGCAAAAAAACAGTTTTCACCGTATTTCGGGAGTTTCCCGTTAAGCTCTCGCAGAATCATGGTACAACCTCTTCATTTGCGGGTTAAGAAACATTTACGCCTGCCACTGAAGGGATGAAGCGGTTCCCGCCGCTGATCCAGCAGAAGTATCTCAAGGTACCTTTAAAATTATCCGAGACCTCCACCCTGCCGGGGGAAAAGGCCTTCGTCTCAGCGGTCAAGCGGGCGTTGTCCGTACAGCACCTCGCGGTGCCCATAGTCAAGTAAAGTTCCCCTCAAGCCTCATCCACGGACCATTTATGCGAAGGACCCACACACCCGATTATCAGCTCTGTATGGGTATGCGTGAGGGAAAAATGATGCAGGAAGAAAAATTACTTCTTCATAATTTTTTAATGTACCACTCCCCCGCAGCTCCCGCCCAACTTTACCTGCAGATTGATGAAGAAAGGAGAGGCGTTGTCCTGATTCCCGTCTCCTGCCTTTAAATTCGCCAATAGAAAGTGAAAATGACATCTGATGAGGTCACAACTTAATCGGAATGGTGTAACACCCCTTCTCTGCTTGACAATCGACGGATAATTTCTAGTGTTGTACGTTGTTGCAGTTACAATCTGAAAGAACACGGTACCAGCTGGATACTAAAATCCCGAACGAATGGGAATATCATCACAAAGGAGATATCATGGCAAAGCTTACCCTCGGAGAAAATGCCCTTGAAACTATCGGCGAACTTCCCGCTGTTGGCAGTAAAGCCCCCGCTTTTACTCTCGTAAAAGCGGACCTCAGCGAAGTAACCCTCGCCGACTATAAAGGCAGCACCCTCGTCCTCAACATTTTTCCCTCTCTTGACACCCCAACCTGCGCCACCTCCGTACGTGAATTCAACAAACGTGCGGCTGGCAAGACAGACGCCAGGGTGCTCTGTGTCTCCGCAGACCTCCCTTTCGCTCTCGGTCGCTTCTGTGGTGCTGAAGGAATTAAAGACGTTGAAACTGCATCCACTTTTCGCGCCAGCTTCGGCGACGACTACAAAGTGAAATTCACTCAGGGAATTCTCACTGGCCTCATGTCCCGTGCGGTAATTGTTATTGATGCTGATGGCAAAATCAAATACACCGAGCAGGTGCAGGAAATCGCCAACGAACCGAATTACGATGCGGCACTTGCGGCCATCTAATCTTTTCGTCGAAATTGTATAAGAAAAGGCTGACAGATCATATATGACCTGTCAGCCTTTTTACATTCACAGGAACCAAATTCTTGCGCGTTTTCTGCTGTCTGCTATTTGCAGCCAAAGACG
The DNA here is from genome assembly GCF_016918505.1 of Desulforhopalus vacuolatus. Classification (GTDB taxonomy): domain Bacteria; phylum Desulfobacterota; class Desulfobulbia; order Desulfobulbales; family Desulfocapsaceae; genus Desulforhopalus; species Desulforhopalus vacuolatus. Next base: position 132,438 of record NZ_JAFFPZ010000002.1, on the reverse strand, counting down.
TGAACTATCTCATCGGTCAACTCTATTTCGTCAGGGAATCTGCCTGTCTCCAATTTGGAATACATCAGTTTACTGTCTATAACCACTTCAAACGCACCGCGCTCTCCGGGAATCAACTCAGGACTCACACCTGCAGCTTTCTCAATTCTGGCAGCCAGACTGGTTGCCCTTGGCAGGTAATTTCATTTTGTACAATAGCTGATACTTGCCTTCATTTTTTACCTCATTTATGAATTCAGTTTATCTGAGAACGCCGACCATTAACTGAACGTCCTTTTTCTCTTTTGAGAGGTTCTGGCTTCCCTGCAGTAAAAAAAACACAGGGCCTGCCCCTCTCAAAAGGAGGAACAGGCCCTGGATACAAACATCAATCATACAACTGTGTCCTGAGTAGAAGCGACCTTACTCAACTACAGCCAGAACAGCTCCCTTCGGAACAGACTCGCCAGATTCAGAATCAATGCTCTTCACAGTACCATCACAAGGTGCTTTCAGAGCATTTTCCATCTTCATGGCTTCGAGGATAACAACAGTATCACCCGCTTTCACAGCATCGCCCACTTTTACACTGTAAGAGATAACCATCCCCGGCATAGGTGCACATACAGCACCCGCACCGCCTGCGGCGGGTGCGGGTGCAGCGGGTGCTGATTTAGCAGCAGCGGCAGCGGCAGGAGCGGCAGCCGGACGAGCCGGGCCGGCAGCAGCAGGAGCAGCAGCCATAATCGGGCCGTCACCGGTAGGATCAACATCAACATCGAAGTATTCACCATCAACAAAGACGTTGAAAGTCCTGACGTTGGCGCTCTTGTCAGGAGTTCCTGCTTTGGGTTCAATAAGCTCACCGGCTTTGGCTTTTTTCAACAGTTCGTCAGCTTTCTTCACGTCTTCCATGGTGATTGCTTTGACACTGTCCGGCGGAGGAACTACACCATATTTCCACTGCAGGTATTTCTTCCCGGTAACCGGAAATTGAGCGTAAACAATGAGGTCATCCATGTCTTTGGCGAGATCACCAATTTCAGCCTTGGCTTTTTCAAGTTCAGGCTCAAGAACTTCAGCAGGACGTACAGTAATCGGCGTCTCTCCACGTGCGTAACCCACCAGAGCTTTTTTCTGCAATTCGGGATCAATCGGCGTAGCAGTTTTACCGTAGAGACCATAACAGAGGTCTTTGACCTGGCCGGTGATCATGCTGTAACGCTCACCGTCTTTATCGTTAAGAACGTTATTAACGGTCTGAACACCAACAATCTGCGAAGTAGGAGTGACAAGCGGTACGGAACCAAGGTCTTTCCGAACACGCGGCAACTCTTTGAAAACATCGTCAAGGCGATCCAGCGAATCCATCTCGCGAAGCTGATTGACGAGGTTGGACAGCATACCACCCGGAGTCTGATGAAGGAGCACGTTGATGTCGATGATAGACATCTTGGGTTCGTTGAGGAGATGCTTGTATTTCGGCATAACCTCTCTTTCAAGAATCTCGTTGATCTCAGCGAGTTTCTTAATATCAAAACCGGTGTCGCGGTTGGTCCCAAGCAGTGACATGACCAAAGGCTCAACGGCTGCATGAGAAGTCCGAAACGCGTAGGGGCTCATACAGGTATCAACGATATCACAACCAGCCTCAATAGCCTTCAGGGTTGTCATGGAGGACATCCCTGAGGTGAAGTGAGAATGGAGGTGAATCGGCATACCAGGGACTTCCTTCTTGATGGTCGTGATCAGATCATACGCATCATACGGAGCCATCAGACCAGCCATATCCTTCAGACAGATAGAGTCTGCACCCATATCTTTCAGGGCTTTGGCTTTGTTGATGTAGTAGTCGTGATTATAAACGTCACCACCAAGACGCGGCTCGGTCAGGGTGTAGCAGATACAACCCTGGAAGTGTTTGCCAGCTTTTTTGATGCCTTTTACAACGGTCTCAAAGTTCCGATAGTCGTTCAGTGCGTCAAAGGTCCGGAAAACATCCATACCGTTTTCAGCTGCCCGATCAACAAAGGCCTCGGCGAGGTCATCAGCGTAGTTCCGGTAACCAACGAGGTTCTGCGCACGAAGCAACATGGAGAACGGGGTTTTTTTAATGTAGCGTTTAAGAGTCCGCAGACGTTCCCACGGGTCTTCATTGAGGAAACGGTGCATAGTGTCGAAAGTTGCACCACCCCATACTTCCATGGCCCAGAAGCCGACTTCATCCATCTTTTCGGCAACAGGAATCATATCCTCAGTCCGCCCACGTGTGGCGAAGAGAGACTGATGGCCATCACGCAAAGAGAGATCCTGAATTTTTATCGGATTCTCAGCAGCAGGACGGTCAATATCATAATTCATAGCGGTCTGTTTTACTTGGTCGCTCATGGTAAATCTCCTTTATATAATAATATAAACTCTGTCATGGCTCACTTGAGCAGGCGTCTCTGTACCATATTACGCATGCTCATAAGATGTTGTCGTCCGCTCACAGCCCAGAGATCCGGTCCTCTATACGCCCGTGAATCAGCAGCTTCCTGCTCCAGGCGAAAGGCCTCAGCCTCCTGCTCGAGATAGGCGTTGACAGCCGCCATAGCCGCCGCCATCTTCATTTGTGCATTTTTTTTCATATCTGGTCCCCTGAATTATTGTGAAACCCCTTACAACGGGATGTTTCCATGTTTCTTCATGGGAGTATCGTCACGTTTGTTCTTAAGCGAATCAAGAGCATCGATAATACGTTTACGAGTCTCTGCCGGTTCAATGACGTCATCAATATAACCACGTTCTGCAGCCCGATACGGGTTAGAGAACTGTTTGTCATACTCTGCCTGCTTCTCAGCGAGATATTTGGCCGGATCGGCTTCATCTTTCGCGCCGCGGGCATAAAGGACCTCAACAGCCCCTTTGGCGCCCATGACTGCGATCTCACCTGTCGGCCATGCGAAGTTGACATCACAGCGCAGATGTTTGGAGGACATGACGCAATAGGCACCACCATAGGATTTCCGGGTAATGATGGTAATTTTGGGTACAGTGGCCTCAGCGAAAGCAAACATCAATTTGGCACCACTGCGGATAACCCCGCCAAATTCCTGCTCTTTTCCAGGGAGGAAACCAGGAACGTCAACAAAAGTAATAATCGGAATATTAAAGCAGTCACAGAAACGAACAAATCGGGCAGCTTTCCAGGAAGCATTAATATCAAGAACCCCTGCATAATACGCAGGCTGGTTGGCGACGATACCTACTGATTTTCCACCGTAGCGACCAAAGCCAACTACGACATTCGGCGCATAAGCCTCTTTGGTTTCAAGGAAGTAACCATCATCAACAGTGGAGCGAATAACGTCTTTGATGTCGTAGGGCGCGTTGGGATTATCAGGAATAATCGTATTGAGCTCTTCTGAACGACGGGAAGAGGGATCTGCCGTTTCAATAACCGGAGAATCTTCCATGTTGTTCTGCGGCCAGAAGGAGAGCAATCCCTTAATATATTCAAGGGCATCATCCTCAGTGGGAGCACCATAGTCGGTGACACCAGAGGTCGTAGTATGCATGGATGCGCCACCAAGCTCTTCAACCGTTACATCCTCATTGAGCACGGCTTTAACAACCTTCGGCCCGGTAAGGAACATATAACTTTGGAGATTGACCTGAATAACAAAGTCAGTAAGCGCAGGAGAGTAAACGGCACCACCGGCACACGGCCCGAAAACGCCTGAAATCTGCGGGACAACACCTGAAGCGAGAACATTACGTGTAAAAATATCGGTATAGCCGCGCAGTGCTTCAATTCCTTCCTGGATGCGGGCACCACCGGAGTCGTTGAGACCTACGATCGGAATCCCGTTTCTCATGCTCAGATCCTGCAACTTGACAATCTTCTCCGCGAGCGTTTCAGAGAGTGAACCAGCAAGAACTGAGAAGTCCTGGGCATAAACATAGACCGAGCGGCCATTAACTTTGCAGATACCAGTGATGATACCATCACCAAGGAACTGTTTCGTTTCCATTCCAAAGTTATGGCAGCGGTGAAGTTTAAAGGCATCATACTCTTCAAAGGTCCCGGGATCTGCCAGCTGGTTAACCCGCTCACGCGCAGTTTTCTTTCCCTTGGCGTGGATTTTATCAATCTTGGCCTGACCGCCGCCGAGAAGAGCCTCAGCTCTCTTTGTCTTCAGCTCTGCGATTTTTTCCTGAGTTGTACTCATTAATATCTCCTTGGTACTTTTTTTCAGGGTCTGAGGGCGGTTACAGATCTGCTCTGCAACCGCCTGTAACAGTGTAGAGGCTCTTATTCTCTCACACCCTCTACACAGGGGAGCAGTAGCCTCCCCTGCTGTCTCATGGCTTCACCTTAAAATACTTTCTTCGCCAATTCACCGATTTTGCCAAGGTTATCGCAGTGATGAACACCTGCAGCCTTCATGGCTTCAATCTTCGCTTCGGCTGTACCTTTACCACCGGAAACAATGGCACCGGCATGCCCCATACGGCGGCCTGGAGGAGCGGTAAGACCAGCGATAAAACCAACCACCGGAATATCCATATTGGCCTTGATAAATGCACAGGCGTCTTCTTCAGCATTCCCGCCAATCTCTCCAACCATAACGACAGCTTTAGTCTCGGGATCGTCGTTGAAGGCAGTGAGGCAATCGATGAAGTTGGTGCCGTTGATCGGGTCACCACCAATACCGATACAGGTGGTCTGGCCGAGGCCGACCTCTGTCAACTGATGCATTACTTCATAGGTAAGGGTACCGGAACGGGAAATAACGCCAACCGGGCCGCCTGCTTTTCCCATGCTGTTCGGCATAATACCGATTTTGCACTCACCAGGAGTCATCAGACCCGGGCAGTTTGGACCGACAAGGCGGCACTGCGGTTTCTGGGCGAGATAGTTTTTCACTCTCATCATATCCATTACCGGAATACCTTCGGTGATGCAGACAATCAGTGCGATATCAGAATCAATTGCTTCAATAATGGCATCAGCTGCAAACGGGGGGGGAACGAGAATCATGGAAGCATTGGGTTTCGTTGCTTCAGCAGCTTCGCGCACACTGTTATAGACCGGAATACCATCCATCTTCTGGCCACCCTTCCCGGGAGTCATCCCGGCGACAACGTTGGTGCCATAGGCAACGCACTGACGGGTGTGGAACTGTCCTTCCTTCCCTGTAATCCCTTGAACAAGCAGACGGGTATTCTTATCGAGAAAAACACTCATTGTGAACCTCTACTATGTTGAATTAACGATTTTTATGTAAATCTTACTTTACAATCTCAGCAACCTTCTCGGCAGCATCGGCAAGGTTTTTGGCGGTAATAAGAGTGAGTCCGGATTCTTTGAGAATTCTCCGACCTTCTTCTACGTTTGTTCCTTCCATGCGTACAACCACAGGGATATTGAGGTTGACAGCTTTGGCAGCCTGTACCACACCCTGAGCGAGAACATCACAACGAAGAATACCGCCGAAGATGTTGATGAGAATCCCCTTCACTTTCTTATCACTGAGGATAATTTTAAAACCGTTTTCAACCATTTCAGCATCAGCTCCGCCTCCGACATCAAGGAAGTTTGCAGGTTCAGCACCCACCTGCTTGATGATGTCCATGGTGGCCATGGCCAGACCGGCACCGTTAACCATGTTCCCGACGTTCCCGTCGAGGTTGATGTAGTTCAGGTTAAATTTGGCAGCAGCTGCTTCAAGCGGATCATCTTCGTTGGGATCATGGAAAGCAACGATATCAGGATGACGGAAGAGGGAGTTGGAGTCAACATCCAGCTTGGCATCAAGGGCGATGATGTGATTGTCGCCGGTGATAACCAGCGGGTTAATCTCAACCATGGAGCAGTCATAATCAATAAAGAGCTGATAGAGTCCCCTGAGAACACCTGCAAACTCTTTGAGGACTTCTTTCGGCATGTTCAAACCAAAGGCAACCTGATTGAGGTGAAAGCCCTTGATTCCAGTGGTGGGATTAATCTGAACCTTGATGATTTTTTCCGGAGTGTTGGCAGCCACGTCTTCAATGTCCATCCCGCCAGCTTCAGAAGCAATGATGGTAACTGTGGAGGTTGCACGGTCCGGGATGAAAGAGAGGTAGAGTTCTTTGGCGATATTACAGCCTTCCTCTACGAGTACGGTCTTCACCAGTCGTCCTTCAGGCCCGGTTTGCTTGGTAACAAGGGTCATGCCGAGGATTTCATTGGCATACTTTTTTACTTCTTCAGCAGTCTTGGCAAGTTTAACCCCACCACCCTTCCCGCGTCCACCTGCGTGGATCTGTGCTTTCACTGCCACAGGGAGTTTCAGTTTGGCAGCTTCGGCTATAATCCCATCTACAGTTGTCGCTACTCCGTTCGCAAGGGTGGGAACCTTGTACTTGCGAAAGAGTTCTTTTGCCTGGTATTCATGAATTTTCATGGTGAACCTTCCTGACACTTTATGGAGCCGCAGAGCTCCTGACAATAAAATAGGCACCTCATCCATAAAGATGGGTGTCCGTTACCAGTCACGAACACGATCTTCGCAACGTTCCTCTATAACATGCACAGATCCTTTCCCACACATTGCGGCCGGGAAAAACCTGTATAACCAACTGAGAAATTTTGAGAACAGCACGCAACGACAGCATGCACAGCAGAGCGACATATAAAAAGAAGGAAGGGGATGGAAAGAGAGAAGATGAAGCGGGAAACGTAACGGCGTAACATCTCCGATGGTTGAAGCGCATTAAAAACGCTCTCCAGCGGGACTGGTTCAGAAAAATGCTATGCCGGAAGATACTTTCTCGTAACAATCCATGCCTCTGAAGTCATTTACACTACATTTACTACGAACCAATTTACTGTATTCAACCTGCTACTTCAACTGCTAAAATCAAACTTTATGATATATCATATCACTCATTCAAAAAAGATGGAATAGATTTGTTTTTCCGTCACATTTCCATTAGAATTATTGTTACTTTACGTCCTTCTGCCTGCACCAGTCACTCTTTTTTCACATAGAGACAACGGGGAGCCGACAACAAACGCCAGAAGACATTTTTTCCACTCCACCCTTCCGAAGGATCTACCATGTCACATCTCTCCAGCGGTATCTATTGGGCCGATGCTTATCTCCAGAAATCAGTCAGTCCTGAACGTGCTGTCTCCCAAATTCGTTCCGGACAACGAGTATATATAGGCTCTGGCTGCGGTGAACCGCAAAAACTGATTAAGGCTCTGGTAGAGAAATCCAACGCTTTCAGTGGTCTGGAAATAGTCCGTCTGTTCGGCCGTGAAACAGCCTCACTCACCGCCATTGCCGATCGCACCCACGACACCAATCTCAACATCCGTTCCTTTTATCTCGGTGCCGCAATTGACAGCAATATCGCCAGTCAGCAGCGTTTTATCACGCCGATGAATATGTCAGATATACCAATGCTCTTCACCAGTCGACGCATGCCACTGCATGTAGCCATTGTGCAGGTTTCCCCACCAGACGACTTTGGCTGGATGAGCCTCGGGATTTCAGTGGATATCAGCATGGCAGCGGTCCGTTCAGCGGATATGGTCATCGTTCAGGTCAACAATAAGATGCCGCGCATCATGGGACAGAGTTTCATTCATGTGAATGATGTGGACTGGATCGTAGAACACGATGAGGATCTGATCGCCGTGGAACCGCCTGTTCAGGGAATGGAGCAGGCCCAGGAAATGGGAAAATATGTAGCGGGATTGATTGAAGATGGTGCCACCCTGCAGCTTGGCCTCGCAGCAATGTCGCAGGTAACCATGCAGGCGCTCTCCAACAAGAACGATCTCGGGGTTCACTCTCAATTCATGATCGACGATATGATGCACCTCTACTCCACCGGCAACATCAACAACAAGAAGAAGGGATTCAATGAGGGCAAGATGGTCGCCTCAATGGCCATCGGTTCAGCGAACCTGTATGAATTTCTCAACGACAATCCTGCGGTAGACTTTCACCCCTCAGACTACGTCAACAGCCCGTTCATCATCTCCCAGCACAACCGCATGGTTTCCATCAACGTCGCACGGGCGATGGATCTCACTGGTCAGACAACCGCTGAGGCGATGTCCGCTACCCACTTTGGAGGCGTTTCAGGCATACCGGACTTTGTCCGCGGAGCGCGTCAGTCACCAGGAGGGAAATCCATTCTTCTGCTCTTTTCCGTCAGTAAAACGGAAACGGGGCTGGTGAGCAACATTGTGCCGAAACTTGAAGACATGGTGACGGTGGTTCCACGCGGCGATGTACACTATGTGATCACCGAATACGGCGCCGTCAATCTCTTCGGAAAATCGATTCAGGAACGGGTGATTGCCATGATTTCCATTGCCCATCCAGACTTCCGCGAAGAGCTCTTCGCAAGGGCCAAGGAGATGGGTTATATCGGCAGTGAGCGCAATCTCGGTGAGGCCGCGCTGGCGGTTTATCCGATAAATCTTGAGGAAACTATAGAGCGTGACGGGGAACAGATCCTCATCCGTCCAGCAAAACTGGTGGATGAACGGCGCATCCAGGAGCACTACTACAACCTGCCGGAAAAGGATGTAGAATCACGTTTTTTCTGCCCCAAAACGATTTTTGCACCGGATGAGATTGAGAGCCAGAGTTATGTCGATTACATCAATGACCTCACCCTTCTTGCCATTACCGGTGAAATGGGCTTCGGCAAGGTGGTGGGGGTTGGAGAGTTTATCAAGATTGAGGCCCATAATATGGCCGAGGTCGCGTTCTCCATCAGCGAGGGATATCAGGGGAAAGGGCTGGGACGACTGTTCATCAAAAAGCTGGCGGAGGTGGCGAGGGAAAACGGTATCTCAGGACTGATCGCCGTTACCAATCCCGGCAATCGCGCCATGATCAAACTCTTTAAATCTCTCCCCTACAAAGTGAAAAGCAGTCTCGAAGATGGGGACATGGTTCTCACCTGTCGCTTCAGTGAACTGGCCGTATAATACATTCTATTAAGTTGTGACCCGTTTTGCATCCTGTTTATCCATTCGTGGTTACAAACGACAAAAGGAACCACGAATGGACACGAATAAACACGAATTATTACTGAAAAAACCATAAGAGAATGCCCTTGTGGTTGCTTTGAGGTAATTGATGTTTTCCGTGTCCTTCCGTGTCCTTCCGTGTTTTCCGTGGTAGCAAACTACATGAGTATTGTGGCAATGTATTGTTTCTGCTTATTGATCCATCTGGAGCAGGGTCTGTTCTCATGCTCCTGGTAAACCACGGAAGACACGGAATATTAGAGTGTAAAACGCTTAACCCCGACTTTCGAATGACTCCCAAAGTTGATTCATAATTCTGGTGCACTGTACGGCTTAACTTCGGATACAAACGTTTTCGTTTAATGTGTTTCCCTGTTCGTGAAAATTCGTGTCTATTCGTGGTTACAAATTGCAAAAGGAACCACGGATAAACACGAATTAGTACTCATTCACAATCGCCAAAAAAATGTCTATGCAGTCTCGTTCTCTGGTCAATACAAAATGTAAATGGTATAATTCACCTTCTGTAGAGAAGACTGTAATAAAAAAAGGCCTATTTCCAGAACATCCTGGAAATAGGCCTTTTTATCTTCTCAAACTGAAATCTCAATAGGTAATCCCCACCTTCCGCCTCACCTCTTCAAGAGTCGGCAACCCCTTTTCCCGGGCCTTGCCAGCACCCTTTCTCAGGATATTGCGTACTTCTCCAGGATCGGCCAGAAACTCTTTTTTCTTCTCTCTCGCCGCACCAAATTTCTCGTTGAGCAGATCAAGCAGCTCCAGTTTCAGATACCCATAGGCAGCTCCGCCATTGATATAGAGATTGCGGATCTCCTGCAGACGCTCTGGTGCCGCAAAGAGTTTCAGGAGTGCGTAGAGATTACAGGTATCGGGATCTTTAGGATCTTCCACCGGAGTAGCATCCGTTTCAATAGCCATTACCCGTTTTTTCAACGGCTTCCCTTCAAGAAAAATTGGAATTGTATTCCCGTAGGATTTCGACATTTTCTGGCCGTCCAGGCCCGGAACAATGGCGGTGGTTTCACTGATTCCCGGTTCCGGCAGCTTGAACGTTTCCCCGAACTGATTGTTGAACTTGGTGGCAATATCCCGTGTTACCTCAATATGCTGTTTCTGATCTTTACCCACCGGAACAATATCCGGCTGATAGAGGAGAATGTCGGCAGCCATCAGCACGGGATAGGAGAACAGACCATGGCTTGCCACAATCCCTTTCGCCACCTTGTCTTTGTAACCGTGGCAGCGTTCAATCAATCCCATGGGAGTGATGGTGGAGAGAATCCAGGTAAGTTCCTGCACCTCCGGAATATCGGATTGTGCCCAGAAGATGCAGCGCTCGGGATCAAGTCCCATGGCAAGAAAATCGGAGGCCACATCGAGAGTTCCCTGCGCCAGCTTCTCACCGTCATGGACAGAAGTCATAGCATGGTAGTTGGCGATAAAAACGTAGTAGTCGTTGCCCTCCTGCATAGCGAGCATGGGCTCGATCATACCGAAGTAGTTACCGAGATGAAGCTGACCGGAGGGCTGTATTCCTGAGAGTATTTTCATAATGTTTTTTTGTGATGAATAAAGGGTACCTTGAATAATCTTGGATTTCGTTCATATTCGAGGCAGCCTAAAGGGTAAGCGTCGTCAGAAAGGCGCGTTTAAGTGCAGTAAAAATAAAAAAACGGAGCGGGAAGATTACTCTTCCCGCTCCGTCTCGTCAATCCTGATTGCTCAGGCAACCTGTTACTTCACCTCTTCAAAATCGGCGTCTACGACATCATCGTCCCCACCTTTTTTCCCGGCGTCACCGCCAGCGGCACCACCAGCAGCACCTGCGCCACCTTCGGGACCATCCTGAGAGGCCTGTTGATACATCATTTCAGCCAATTTATGAGAAGCCTGAGTCAGAGCTTCAACAGCGGCAGTAATGGCCGCGAGATCATCACCGTCTTTTACCTTGTTGACATTCTCAATCTCACGTTCAACGTTGCTTTTAGTTTCAGCATCCACCTTGTCACCAAGGTCCTTGAGGCTTTTCTGCGTTCCGTGAACCAGAGCGTCGGCGCCATTACGTGCCTCAACCAGCTCTTTATGCTTTTTATCTTCATCTGCATGCAGTTCAGCATCCTTCATCATCCGGTCGATCTCTTCTTTGGTAAGGCCGGAAGAAGCAGTGATCTTGATCGACTGCTCTTTGCCGGTGCCGAGATCCTTGGCGGATACCGACAGAATACCGTTGGCATCGAGGTCAAAAGTTACCTCAACCTGCGGCACTCCACGCGGAGCCGGCGGAATGTCAGAAAGGTCAAAGCGACCGATAGTTTTGTTATCCTGCGCCATTTCACGCTCACCCTGAAGAACATGGATGGAGACGGTCGGCTGGTTATCCGCAGCAGTAGAGAAGACCTGACTTTTCTTGGTCGGAACAGTAGTGTTCTTCTCAATCAGTTTGGTGGTTACACCGCCGAGGGTTTCAATGCCGAGAGACAGAGGAGTAACGTCGAGGAGCAGAACGTCTTTGACGTCGCCCTGAAGAACCCCACCCTGGATTGCAGCACCGATAGCCACGACTTCGTCAGGGTTTACACCTTTATGTGGTTCTTTGCCGAAGATCTCTTTTACTTTCTCCTGAACTTTAGGCATCCGGCTCATACCACCAACAAGGATAACCTCATTGATTTCAGAGGGGGAGAGTCCGGCGTCTTTCAGCGCAGTTTGACAGGGACCGACAGTCCGCTCAATCAGATCCTCTACGAGAGTCTCAAGTTTGGCACGAGACAACTTGAGGTTCAAGTGTTTCGGACCGGATGCGTCTGCGGTGATAAACGGCAGGTTGATATCAGTTTCTTTAGTAGAAGAAAGTTCCATCTTGGCCTTTTCAGCCTCTTCTTTCAGCCGCTGCAGTGCCATTTTGTCGCCGCGCAGGTCAATGCCCTGCTGACGTTTGAACTCGTCTGCCATCCAGTTGACGATACGCATATCGAAGTCTTCGCCACCAAGGAAGGTATCACCGTTGGTGGATTTTACTTCAAACACACCGTCGCCAATCTCAAGGATAGAGACATCAAAAGTACCACCACCGAGGTCAAATACAGCGATTTTCTCTTCGCCCGTCTTATCAAGCCCGTAAGCCAGAGAAGCTGCGGTCGGCTCGTTGATAATCCTCTGCACATTCAGCCCGGCAATCTTCCCGGCGTCCTTGGTAGCCTGACGCTGGGAATCGTTGAAGTACGCAGGGACGGTAACAACTGCTTCTGTCACCGGTTCACCGAGATATTCTTCAGCGGTCTGCTTCATCTTAGCCAGCACCATGGCAGAAATTTCTGCAGGACGATAATCCTTGCCTTCCACTTCCACATTTACGGCGCCATTTTTACCCTCAACGATGTTGAAGGGGCTGATGTCAATAGAACGCTGAACCTCAGCATCACTGAACCGACGACCGATAAGACGTTTTACCGCGTAGAGCGTACGGGTCGGATTGGTAACAGCCTGACGCTTTGCAATCTGTCCGACGAGACGTTCGCCATTATCTGTAAAAGCGACAACAGACGGTGTCGTCCGATTCCCTTCGGCGTTGGCGATTACTTTTGGTTCACCGCCCTCCATAATTGCCACACAGGAGTTGGTAGTCCCGAGGTCAATACCAATAATTTTACTCATAATTTTTCTCCTAAATTCCGCTGGTTATAAAAACTTTATCCATTTCAGTACGCATTAAAGGTGCTCATTCCGCACTTAAAGTCAAGGCTGAAACTCTTGTTTTCAAGGGGTTTCAACCGTTCTTCTCACCGGAAGAAACAATAACTTTTGCCGGACGCAACAGCCGATCTTTATACCAGAATCCCTTCTCATATTCATTGACCACATGCTGAGCCGGAACCGTATCGCTCGCCTCCATCACCAGTGCTTCCTGATGCTGAGGATCAAAAGGTTTGCCAACACTTTCAATTGGTTTCACCTCAAATTTGGCAAGGGTTGCCATCAGGCTCTTGAGTGTCATCTGCACGCCCTCAATCAGCGACTTCTGTCTGGCCTCCGCATCTGCACCTTCCGCCGTTCCCTGGCTGACTGCACGTTCAAGGTTGTCCACTGAGGGTAGAATCTCGCGGAAGATTGTCTCTCCGGCGTACTTCAGGCTGGCAATCTTTTCACGTTCAAGACGTTTCTTAAAGTTGTCATTCTCTGCAGCCGACCGCAGCATTCTGTCCTTAAGACTGGCAGTCTCTTCCTTCGCCTTTGCCAGCTGCACTTCAAGGGGTTCCTCTGCATCTGTATCTCCTGCATCGGTATCGGTGAGAGTCTGTTCCGCGTCTTCCTGCACCGGATCATTCTCTGTCTGTTTCATCCCCGGAGTATCATTCTCTTTCTTTATTTCGCTCATGTAATCTCCTGCCCAGTTCATTCAATAAGTTGTTTAAAATTGCACCGTTAACAGGAGAAAAATAAGTAAGGGTCAGTCTTTGTCAAGAATTGGCACAGGAAAAAGCAAGAGGCAGTCCAGGGAGAAGAAAAAGGGGCATTTAGGAGAAAAATACTCGGATCCTGTGGTTTTATCTCTCATCGGCCAATGCCATTTGAAGAGACAACAGGGTACCTGGAAACAGCCTGCATTCGTTCCTTCGAGGCACAGGTGGATGTTCCCATCAGGGTGAGATCAACCCTTTCTTCGCCTGAGCCTGAATAGCAGTAATTGCCACAGTGTTCACAATGTCTGTGACCACACAGCCACGACTGAGATCGTTTACCGGTTTATTCAGACCCTGCATAACAGGACCGATAGCCACCGCACCGGCCGAACGCTGCACAGCTTTATAGGTATTATTGCCGGTATTGAGATCAGGAAAGATAAAGACAGTCGCCCTGCCAGCCACTTTACTGTGCGGCATCTTCGTTTTGGCAACTATGGGGTCGACCGCTGCATCGTACTGAATCGGGCCTTCAAGCAACAGATCAGGCGCCAGTCTGTGGGCGATTTCTGTGGCTTTTTTAACTTTTTCGACCTCTTCGCCAATACCAGATGTTCCGGAAGAGTAGGACAGCATGGCAACATAAGGTCTTATCCCAAACAGCAGAGCTGTTTTTGCAGATTCAATTGCTATCTCAGCAAGCTGCTCTGCTGTCGGCCGGGGGTTAACGGCACAGTCACCGTACGCCAGCACACGGTCTTCAAGACACATAAAAAATACTGATGACATGATGGTACTGCCGGGTTTCGTTTTTACAAATTCAAGAGAAGGCCGCACAGTGTTAAGTGTGGAGTGAACTGCGCCAGACACCATTCCGTCCGCATCCCCTTTATAAACCATCATGGTCCCGAAGTAATTGACGGCTGACATCACATCCCGTGCATTATCCGGCGTAATCCCCTTATGTTTTCTCAGTGCAAAATAGGTCGCGGCATAGTCATCAAGAAGATCCGAATCTACCGGATCAATAATTTTAACTCCCTCAAGAGCCAGCCCAAGGCTTAAAATCTTATTTTTAATAGCAGGCAATCTCCCGAGCAGGATAATCTCTACCACCTCCCGGTGAATAAGGATTTCCGCCGCCCGCAATATCCGTTCATCTTCCCCTTCAGGCAGCACTATCGTCTGTTTAAAGGCACGGGCACGCTTGACGAGCCCAAATTCGAACATCTTCGGGGTGGTAAACAGTAAACGGTAACCGACAATTTTTTTTCTTAACGCCGTCGTGTCCACATTGGACTCAAACAACCCCAGACCAGAGGCGATTTTCAGCGTCGAATCAGGAGTAATAGAGTTGTGAATAGCGGTTATCTTCGTCGCAGTGGTAAAAGTATCCTCTTTCACCTTGAGGATAGGAACCAGGTCGTCAGTCCCAAGGAGAAGATTACGCAGACTTTCATCAGGTTCCAGATATCTGGTAAGGACCATGCCACCGATATTGGGCATGTTTGACGATCGGGATGCGGCCAGCATCCCGAGAATAACATCAACCCGGTCAACCGTGGTAATAATAAGATTATCGTTCTCGATTGTTGGCAATAAATTTTTCAAGTTCATTGCCGCGATAACAAAACGGGACACCGGTTTGTTCAGCAGCTGGCTGCCATAGATTACTGTTGCATCCAGTGCACTGGCGATCTCAGCCATTGTCGGTCGGTCAAGGGTCTCTTCAAAAGGAATTGAATAGATCAGCTCTATTTGATCCTGCAACCTGCTCTGAAGAGCCTGCAGCATATCCTCCTGCAGGCCGGGCGGAGTTCTGTTGACAATGAGCGACAGTATTTTCGACCCTTTTTCTGCAAAAGATTCCAGAGCAAACCGGCACGACTGGACAACACCTTCAAGAGATCCCTGGTGCGCATTGGCAAGCATCAGCACCGGACAATTGAGATTGTTGGCAATTTCAACGTTGAGTTCAAACTCAAACGCTGCCGAGTCACTGGCAAAATCTGTACCCAGACAGAGAACAAAATCAAATTCGTCTTCCAGATCTTTATAACGTTCAAGAACCCCTTCAAGAAGTTTGTCATTTTTTTTGTCAGCAACGAGTGTCCGCGCTTCGTCAAAGGTATAGGCATACATCCGGCGATACTCGATATCAAGATTGTAATACGTTGATATCAAATGGAGAATATCATCTTTCTTTTCGGTACTATAGTCAGTGTTGATTATCGGGCGAAAAACAGCGACACGCCCCAGGTTTCGCACGAGAAACTCCATCACTCCAAGGGCAACCAGAGATATGCCACTGTGAGGTTCCAGTGCAGTAATATATAAATTTTTCGACATTGATTATCCTCAGGCTGTAAGAAAAATGATTGGATTCATGCCCCGTAACCATCAGCACGATCTCCCCCCCTTACCCAAAGCAGACTCAGGGCAACATGCAAAGCACAAGGGTTCCTTGAATAATCTTGTATTTCGTTCATATTCAAGGCACAGGAGAAAATTTACCGGAGCTATATATTTGATATTGCGAGGATAAATTTTTGACTGTAACGAAGAAGATGGGCGAAAGACTTATTATTCAAGGTTCCCACAAGAGACTCTTCTGTCTGCGCTCTTTCTTTATGTACATACAGTATATGTAGATATAACTCAAAAAGGGGGGGAGCATGAATTTATTTATGCCTGCGAGCAGCCGGTTCTTAATGTGCAGAGAAAAAAACCTGCGGATACAAGCGTCCCTCTTCAGGGAACCTTGAAGAACCTTGTATTTCGTTATGATATTGAGCAAAGTAAGAAATTGAATTTTTTTGAGGTCTTTCCCGTCAAACCGGAACCTGATTTTTTTGGGAAGAACCTGACTGTTGAGTGGGGTGTACACTCAACAATACAATGAGTGGCACTGTATTGTTGAATGATAAGCCCCTGTTTCGCTGGATAAAAAAACAAAGAAAAAGGTGTAAAAATGTATGCACTTGCTGTAAACGGAAGTCCGCGTAAAGGTGGCAATACAGAAATGCTGCTTGAAGAAGTCTTGAAACCCCTCAAAAGTGCAGGATGGGGGACCCGAATTGTCCAGATAGGCGGGAATAAAATTCGTGGCTGTCTGGCCTGTGGAAAATGCTGGGAAAAAAAGAACATGGAATGCGCTATAAAGACTGACGTCTTTAACGATCTTTTCCAGGAAATTCTTCAGGCAGATGCCATTATTTTCGGTTCACCGACCTACTTCGCCGATGTTACCTCCGAGATGAAAGCTCTCCTTGACAGAACTGGTTTTGTAGGATTGGCAAATAACAATGCGTTGCGTGGCAAAATAGGTGCTGCAGTGGTTGCCAACAGACGCGGTGGTGCACTTCATGTGTACGACACCATCAATCATATGTTCCAGATCAACCAGATGATTCTCCCGGGGTCGACGTACTGGAATATGGGGGTAGGACTGGCCAAAGGGGATGTCGCAGAGGATACCGAGGCGTTGGCAAACATGAAAAACCTTGGCGAAATAATTGCCTGGCTCGGCAAAGCTGTAAAGCCGCACATGGACAGCTTCCCTTCAGCAGCAGGTCATGACGAAGCAGGTTGATATCTGTTCAGTCCTTAAAAAATCTAAAAGACATCAGGCTTTTTGATAAAGATGGGGCTGATCGTGAAAATCATCAAATGAGAGAAACGATTCTCTCATTTTTTTGGTGCCATTATGTTCCACTTCGTGGCCGTGGATCAGCTCAAAAAAAATGTTGTCAGCTGTGCAGCCGCCTTTGTTCTCTCCGATATATAAAAGATGCTGGCCAGGACGCAGAGCCTGCCAGATGCGGGAGGCCAGGTCATCCTCCTGGGGCCAGGCAAGGATAAACAAATCAACTTCAGGATGAAGCCGCAGATACTCCAGGGAATCCATTTTCTGGACAATATCAAGATACCGGTCCTGCGGAAAATCAGGCCAGGTTTTGTTATCAATGGAGGTTTGCATCCTGATACCGTATTTGCAGAGCCAGTGTCCAAGCCAGCCGACGCCTGCCCCGAGTTCAACAATGCATGTGAAATCGGTACAAAGCAGTTGCAGCGACCTGACGAACTCATCAGTGAGAAGCACAAAGGACTGGCCGACGTAGGACTCCCGGAGCAGGATGGTCAGCAGGTGTTTTTTTCGGTCGAATTCCCCGGCTTCGGCCCACAGCCGGTCAGTATAGATAGAGCTTTTAATCTGGGCAATTGTTGGCAGTTGCCTACTGGTTTGTGAAAAGGTTCGACTCAGGAGAGGATGGTTGCTCTCATCTCGGCGGTCGAGAACTGCTGTTTTTTTCACTAAGAATAATTGCATTATGTTTCCCTGAACAGCAGAATTCACTCGGGCTTTTCCTGCGGGAGAAGTCGATATAAGGTAGCCTTCTGAATAAGGATGATAAAATTTTTAGAATTATTGATCGTCGTCGATCTATACAGGAAACAGAGCACAATAAACACTACCAATGAAGCAACGGCAAAAATCGCTGCCGATTTTTGTCAGGGCTCAGCCTTCACAACAGTACCGGTCAGCAACTGCACTTTCCTTGCGGTAACTGAGCAAAACGTCAACCAGCAAAGGAGAATGTCATGGCACATGAAGTCACAATGGATATTTCCACCAGGTTCGTACTCCACAAGGACGTGACGATTGAAGTCAAAAAAGATGGGCACAAACTGGGTACTGTCCTTATCAGCAAGGGCAACATTGAGTGGGTTCCCACTGGCAATTCGGTAAACAAAAAACGCCTTTCCTGGACCAAATTTGCCAGGCTGATGAAGGCCGAGGGCAAGGACATTCGGATCAAATAGTTATTGGCTGACAACTCGTTCAAGGCAGACAGTGGATGAGGACAAGAAGTGCAACACGGGCGCCCTTATGCTGTAAATCTGAAATTTTTTTGTACGGTTCAACTGTATTTATGCCCCTCAGCTTAAACAATCCTCTCAAACCGAGAGTTTCGGCAAAATGAATATTTCCGCAATGATAATCAGGTTCATCAGTTCGGAAATGATACATGAATAAAAAATTGTGATGGCTGGGATAAGATCTCGCTTGAATTACATCTGGAGGACACCACGTGTCGACCTTATCAACTGATATTATAAATATTGTTCTGGCAATTTTCCTCGTAATTATAAACGGCTTTTTTGTTGCCGCAGAGTTTGCGCTGGTGAAAATTCGCCCCGGCAAGCTTGAGGAGCACGTAGCCAATAATAAACCCTTTGCGGCAACAGCACACTGGCTGACCCAGCGCATGGACGCATCATTGTCTGCATGTCAGCTTGGCATAACAATGGCTTCCCTTGGCCTCGGGTGGATTGGAGAGCCGGCAATTGCCCATCTGCTGCGGCCGCTGCTTCTGACTGCAGGGGTTGTTTCTGAGATATGGATTCATGGAATTGCCTTTGCGGTGGCGTTTACTTCAATAACTGCGATTCATCTTGTTTTGGGTGAACAGGCACCAAAGATATACGCTCTGAGACGACCGGAAAAGATCTTATTGTGGTTTGCCCTGCCTCTGAAATTTTTTTACTTCCTTTCCTTTCCGTTCATGATTGCATTAAATGCAACCACCTCATTTTTATTGAAAAAAATTGGGGTGAAAGCTGTTTCTGAACATGACACAGTTCACAGTGAAGATGAAATTAAGGCCTTGTTGAACCAGTCTCGCAAACAGGGAGAGCTGAGCCAGGCCGAACACCGTTTATTAAAAGCAGTTTTTGAGTTTGATGACACCGTCTGCCGTCATATTATGCAACCCCGTGCCGACATTGTTTTTTTTGATATCAACCGGACATTTCTGGAATGCAGATCCCTGGCATCGCAAAACAAGCATTCACGCTATCCTTTATGTGACGGATCTTTAGACAATGTCCTGGGGGTCGTGCACATCAAAGATTTGCTGGATGTCTCCCCGGATATGGAGGATGCCCTGCGCTTAATTGCCCGCCCGGCTCAGTTTATACCTGAAACGCTGCAAATCAGTCGCCTTTTACGGCAGTTTCAGGAAACACATCAGCACATGGCTTTTGTCGTCGATGAATACGGTACTGTCATCGGCTGTATAACCCTGGAAGATGTGCTGGAACGCATTGTCGGACCCGTTGAGGATGAGTTCGACACAAGTCCGCTGCAGATCAAACCCGATGGTCCGGGTAAATTCATCGTTCCCGGCGGAACCGGAATTGATGTCGTGAACCAGCGACTCAAGCTCCATCTCAGCAGTATGGAGACTGAAACTCTGTCGGGACTGTTAACGGAAAGAACAGGCCAGGTGCTCAGCGTTGGGGATCGGATTGAACTTGATGGGGAAACGACAGCCGAAGTACTGGAAATTACGGGTTCTCGGGCCACCAGCATCCGCATGGAGTTGTCGCCGAAGCCCTCTGTCGAAAGCTAAAGGGTATCTTGAATAATCTTGTATTTCGTTCATATTCAAGGCACAGGAGGAAATTTACCGGAGGTATATGTTCGATATTCCGAGGATAAATTTTTGACTGTAACGAAGAAGATGGGCGAAATACTGGTTATTCAAGGTACCCTAAATAGATTTATGGGTACCATTACCCCCAACCTTCTCTTATTATAAAAAATGAACGCTGTTAAAATTCCATATAATCAATTGAGTCCGGAAATATTGAAGGCTGTTGTTGAAGAATTTATAACCCGTAATGGTACGGATTATGGTGCAGACGAAATTTCACTTGAGACTAAAATTGCCCAGGTGTTACTGCAACTTAAAGCTAAAGACGCCTTTATTGTCTTTGATCATGAATCCGAGACCACGACCATCCTCAAAAAGGAGGATAAAAATTTAAAATCCATGGATCACAGTTGACAGATACAACTGAACAAACACAAACAAACGGCCGTGGCCTGCGGCATACCACCCGTGGCCTGCGGCATACCACTGATACGGAGCATTATCTCCATAAAAATTATATAAAAAATTATGTCAGATATTAAACCTGGTATTTACAAACATTATAAAAACAAGAAATATAAAGTTATTTGCCAGGCAACACACTCAGAAACAAGAGAAGAAGTTGTTGTTTACCAATGTTTATATAGTGACTACAGCATGTGGGTGCGGCCAAAAGAGATGTTTACTGAATTAATTGAAGTTGAGGGTAGAAAAATTCCAAGGTTTGAATTTATCTCTGAAATTTGAATATTTCTTATTATGGGTTCCTTGAATAATCTTGTATTTCGTTCATATTCAAGGCACAGGAGAAAATTTACCGGAGCTATATATTTGATATTGCGAGGATAAATTTTTGACTGTAACGAAGAAGATGGGCGAAAGACTGATTATTCAAGGTTCCCTTATATTAACCTCACTTGAAGTACAACCTATACCATTTAAATAATGAGACTATGACAACAGAAAAAGATAATTCCAAAAGTAAAGACCCCCTGCATGGAGTAACGCTAAAAAATATGCTGGAAGACTTAATAGAATACCATGGTTTTCCCTACCTTGCTGCCAAGGTAAAAATTAAAGTATTTGGTGTAAATCCAACCTTTAACAGCAGCTTAAAATTCCTTCGTAAAACCCCCTGGGCAAGAGAGAAAGTTGAAAAACTCTATATCTATCATTTTGTGATCCGCAAAGAAAAAGAGCGGCATCGGAAAAATGCAAAATAGCTGGATAAAAGCTGTAACATGCCCCTGAATTCAATATGACATCCCGATCCCCCCGTTACAGGAACCAAAACAATATCCTCCATTACGGAGATGCGACTAAAAATCAAGTGGGCTTTTTACTTCCCTCTTCGTCGTACTTTTGACGGTATGAGTGTAAATCATGGTTGTTCGCACATCACTGTGTCCCAATAATTCCTGAATTGTCCGGATGTCATAATTTGCCTGCAGGAGATGGCTTGCATAGCTGTGTCTGAAAGTATGTGCAGTGACCCTTTTGGTAAGGCAGGCCTTTTTCACAGCCTGTCGAAGAGCTTTCTGAACATGGGTTTCATGGAGATGAAATCGCTTCATTGCTCCGGTCTTCTTCACCCTGGAGATCTTGTGTGCAGGAAACAACCACTGCCAGATAAATTGACGACTGGCATTCTTCGATTCCCTCTCATCTGCGTCGAAAAGAAAAACCCCGTTATATCCTCTGGCAATATCTTTACTGTGCAAATTATAAACTGTATCAAGCTGCTCGCGCAGTACACCGTACAGACTTTTGGGCAGAGGTACCGTACGATCCTTTTTCCCTTTCCCATTGTGGACAGTAAGAATACCTTCTTCCAGATTCAGACAATGGACACGCAGTGACAGACACTCAAACAAGCGTAACCCGCAACCGTACAGCAGTTTAACAACGAGCAGATACGGTTCATCAAGTACTTGAAATATCTTCTCAATCTCCACTCTGGATAAGACCACTGGAATATACGGCCTCTTCCTGGCGCGTACCACTCCATCAATGGTGCCAAATTCCCTGTTAAGCACGTGTCTGAAGAAAAAAAGAAGGGAATTAAAGGCCAGATTCTGGGTTGAGGCTGATACCTTTTTCTTGACGGCAAGATGAGTGAGGTAATTTTTTACGTGTTCAGCCGTTAATTTATCAGGCTGCGGGGATTCGGTATAGGTCTGAAAATCGCGTATATATTTTCTGTAGGATTTAAGTGTCTTATCGGAGTAGTGCCTCATCCGGATGGTATTCTCCAGTTCTGTAAATTCATATTTCCAGGAGCTTCCAATCCTATCGATATTTTTCTCAGCAGGTTTGGTTACGATTGTTGAGGAAACCGTATCTCTGTTATGATCTTTCCTGGTAATGTACTTATCAACATTGACAGCTCTCTCTGTTATCTCATCATTTTTTTGGCTCTTGCCCTCGTTTTTCCCAGGCACCAAATATTCTTGATAGAGCTGGACTGCTCTCTCAGCTTCTTTCCTCGTAGTTACATCTTTTTTTTTCTCGGCCAGCTGAAGAAGAAAAACTTCCAGTCCTTGAACGGTCGATGCCTCATGACGATATTTCTGACAAAAATCCAAGTAATAACGCAGGTATTTCTGGCATTTATAAATGTGTTGCAGAGCAATACCTTTCTTGTCGAGAAAATCAGCATACCTGATCCTGACATCTGCAGGTACAACCAGCATAAACGCCTCCAAATTCTTAAATATAATCACCTGTAACACTTTTTATTGTGGTGTTACCCAGAAAAATAACATTAACCACTTGCACTGAACAGTGCAATATATTTACCTGATATAATCTAATATATTGCATTTTTTATCGGAGCATTTCAGAGGTTTAAGACATCGTATGAGGGACGTCTCAGTCTTCGGGATAATTACTTTTTATTCTCTTCTGTTACGTTTTTTTATATAATATTTTCACGTTTACAGATTTGATCTTACAAGATTTTCTTGAATGAATATACGCATATAAAGAAACGATCGCCAAGTCGATGAAGCCGGACTCCGGTATTCAAGAAACAGCGATTATACCGCAATTCTATAATAGGGGAGGGCAAAATGAGAATATGCCAAATGTGTCTTATTGTTGTTTTTGGGGTTCTGTTTTTAGCTGAAGGAAGTTGGGGGGGAAAGCTCACTGTCGAGACCAATCGGGATCGTCCGGGGATAGATTATAAGAGCTTTTTTCTTTCGTCTCCCCAACCCGATCTCTGTCTTGCAGCCTGTGCAAAAGAATCGAAATGTGATGCGTATACCTACGTTAAACCAGGGGTACAAGGAAATCAGGCAAGATGCTGGCTGAAGTCAGGTCGGCCGGTATCGAGCTCGAACAGCTGCTGTACCTCCGGTGTGAAAAACTCCAAAGTTGTGCTGACAACTGAAATAAATAGGGACCGCGCGGGATCTGACTATAAAAGTTTTTTCCTTTCATCTCCGAATTCAGATCTCTGTCTTGCGGCATGCGCAAAAGACAGCAATTGCAAAGCGTATACCTACGTGAAGCCTGGAGTGCAGGGCAGCCAGGCAAGATGCTGGTTAAAAAACAGTGTTCCTGCTATTTCAACGAATGGCAATTGTGTCTCCGGTTTGAAAATAGATTATCTCGAACAGGCGAGATCTTTTGCTATTACCAAATGGGATGGTTCCTGTTCCGGCAGCCGCCGGGATTGGTGGGATGACATGTGTATGGGATGGCGTAAGAGAATGGGCTCAAAAGGCTGGGAGCAGTGGTGGAGTAACTTCGGTAATGTCAGGGCACAGAAATTTGCCGACAACAGCAAGGTCTCATGGGGACAGGATGATCAATGGAACGGCATGGATGGTGGCGAGGCTGCACTCATCTGCACCCACGGCGGGCATAACAATTCAGACGGATGGCGGGGCTCGATGCACACCAATGATGGCAACGGCTGTGCCATCACGACCAATCAGATGCAGGTCGGCCCGGCTTCGGGCGGCAATGTGCGATTTCTTCATTTATCCTCCTGCAACAGTATTAACTGGAATGAGATGGGAAAATGGTGGGGCCCGGCTGCAGGAAGAGTCCATGTTGTTACTGGATTTCATGGATATATGTATATAGGATCAAGATATGTTGATGAGTATAAATCGCTTGCCAGTGGAGGTTTTTCAAGTGGGGTTGCAAAGGTATGGATGTCAAAAATGCACCATGTGGATCACTGGTACAACGGCTGGGAAACGATTTGCCCCATGGCTCTTGGTTTCGGTGAAAACGGGGAACAGTCGAATAATGCTCTGAACGAAAAATACAATGACCGCTGGGACGACAAGGCACCGCGATCGATGACCTATATGTATTATCCGGGCTGTGATCCCGACGGTGCGGACAAATTGCCAAACTAACATAGAATATGAGCAGAATGTGAATTCTTTGCAGGAGGAAAACATGAATATACAATTCAACAGGATTTTGTGCTTCATTCCCATGATGGTTCTCAGTTTCTTTATCTCTGGTGCGTTTGCAAATGATCTCGGGTCACCGGTTGAGACGAGGAAAATGGTGTCAACAGATTACAACGATCTTGTCAATCGTGCGTTGCCCCGGTACGAAAACATAAAGTTGCAGCAACGGTTTGAGAGTATCGTCAGAAAGTTTCCCAACGGTCTTGATACGTTAAAGATACGAAGCCTTAACGATCTGGAAAAGGTCTTGACACTAAAAAGCCAGAGGACTCCTGCCAGGCTGAAAGTACAGAAATTAAAAGACATGACCTATGAGGTCAATCCTGTAGTTGGAAAGCTTGAGTTTGTACGAGATGTCAAACAGCCGATGAGACTTTCTAAAAAGGTTGGACTGCAGAAGATGAGTGAGTTAAAAAGGATACATGGTGGTATTCTTAAAAAAATGGGCATTGCAGAGGATCAGATTTTTTTTAAGCAGACCTCACTGTTGATGTCCCAGAGTGAAACCAATCCAAATCTGGGACCGGTAAAAAAGACGAGTCCGGTGGTGGTCGGTATCACTACAGATGTAATCCGGGCCATCGATGGAATTCTCATCGAAGGAAACAGTGTAAAACTCACCACGTTTTCAAATAATGATGTGGACTTGTTGACGGTAAAATGGCCTCGTTTCCGATTTGCACCCTCAATCAGGAGCTATAAACTAAAAAATCGGGACAATCTCAAGCATTTGATCGCTGAGAAAGTTCACAGTATTATAGGAAATAGCCGTGGTAAGGTGAAAATGGCCGTTGTTCTGCTTCCGGTAGGTGAAGGCGACAATCTGACCATGGTTCCGGCAATGAAAGTTGCTGTAACAGCCGTAGACAGCGGAGAAGGTGTCGTCTTTTATGAAAACCTCCTTGATCAAGACCTCAACCTGGAGAGTGATATCATCGATTCAGACTCCGGCGGGTCAAGACGAATGTAGATACAGTGTGAGGGATGGTGGTCTCGCAAGGGGTGTAGTAACGTACTGTTATTTCATCACGGTTGGGTGAATGAAATTTCGAAGTTTCGTGGAGATGACCAAAATAGTACGGAGGTGATTGAAAATACTGCACCGCCTTTTCATCATTGGTGAATGCGACGGTCTGTGCTGCCGAATATTTTGGCAGCTTAACTCAATGTTAAATAAGACTGTTCCTTAGCCTCATTTAACATTGAGTACAAACATTGAAGAACTTTGAAATAATTGTTTACAGGCTTATTGCTGGAGAAACCCAAATTGAAGAGTTTGAGCAATGGGTTTACTCAGAAAAAAAGCTTGAGCAGATTTTAACTTCTGATGATTACTTAAATCTCATTTCTCTAAGCTACAAGCAGCCATCTTCACTTTACGAAGCTGAAAAAATTCTGAAGAGATATGTTGATATTGGTAAGTACTATGAATGGAGTTTGCGGCGAGTTTTAGAAAAAGTAATTGATCATTCAGAAAATGCTTCCAGGTATATTGAGAAATGCTATGACTTGTACTGTGATGGCTATAATTTTTTGGATAATCTTGGCTTAGGATATGGGCTAAGCGTTGTTGTACCACCTGCAGACTATATTGAAGAAAACGAACAATCCAGGTTAATAGATGGTTTTTATCCAGCAGTTGCCGAAGAAGCATCGAAAGTAATTGGCTGGTTGAATTCAGGAAAAATTGTTATAACTGGGCATGATGGTAGCTATCAGGGGATTGAGTACAACGACAACAGAACTCTTCAAGAGAAAGAGCCTACCAGTTACAAAATTTCTTCACCAAAAAAAAGAACTTGGAAGTTTTGGCAAAAAAACTAACTACAAAGCCAAAATTTATAGCGGCGTTATCAGCACAAATATCTTTAATTTCTTAAATTTATTAGTGCAGGCTTGTCAGTCGAGTTTAATCCCACTAATCTATACAGGAGGCAGCTATGTTTTTTTTCTCAAGAACTTTCATATCCTTGGTATTTACCCTTGGCGTCCTCGCCACTGCCGTACAGGCTGCACCTCCGCAAAAGGAGATCTGTCCTGCCCCTGACAACCAGGGAGCACGAAACGCTGCAGTTGCTGCCGCGTGCCAATACTTCAACGGCGTACCTGGCAGCTGGGGACTGCACAGCGCCTTCAACGCTAACGGTCAGGTAATCACTTGCATACACTTCAGCTGCAATGCCGCAGCCCAGGGTAATCAAGAACAAAACCAAAATCAGCCAGCGGCCTCTCTTAAGCGTTTCAAATTGATGTTCCCGGACTCCTACCTTATCTATCAACCTGGTAACAACATTCTGCAGATTAGCACCCAGGGTAACGTACTCTCCTCCGGCAGAGACTGGCAGGTTGCCAAATTAAAGCCCTATCTGTTCCATATTAAGCAGAAGGCGTGGAAAAATTTTTTCTGGACGATCAACACCTCTCGTAAAGAGGTTTACCGCGTCAAGGGCGGCCAGTTTGGAAGTATGGGTGGACAGAAAAACAAACTTGGCATCCGCGTGGATCCGGTCGGCAGCCCAGGCAACCCTACCCGCTTTAAGCTGCTCTTCAATGACACTTACCTGGTCTATCAGGTGGATCGGCCTAATCTGCAAATCACCGCTCAGAACAACGTGCTTTCCTATGGTAACGACTGGCAGGTGCGCAAACTCAAGCCCTACCTGTTTCACCTGAAGCAGAATACGTGGAAAAACTTCTTCTGGAAAGTGAACACCTCGCGTAAGAAAGTTTCCCGCGTAGTGGGCGGCCAATTCGGAAGTTTAGGTGGTCAATCTACAAAGATAAACGTGAGAGTAAACACGGTTCCTTGATCATGTTATAGGGGGGGGCAGAATGATTTCATTAAATCATCTGTCCCCTATTTTTCTTTTCTCTCTCGAAGCAGAGGGGTTAGTAAGGGGTAAAGCGATTGTTAAGATGTGGTCCTGACTCTCAAACGGGATCTGTGGCCGGATGTCGTGGAATACGCAACCATTCAATAAAGAAAAATTTATCAGAGGATCGGCAAATGAGCAGACATCTGTATGTTTATATAATATGCATAATCGCGGCATTGGGAGGCTTATTATTCGGACTGGATCAGGGCTTTATAAATGGCTCCCTGGAACTCATCAAAAAGGAATTCCACTGGACTACCATGCAGGGTGAAACATTTGCCAGCATAATGCTTGTAGGTTGTATTTTCGGAGCAATTGCAAGCGGCTGGCTGGCTCACACTCTGGGCAGAAAAAAAACTCTTCTGCTGGCCGCCGTAATTTTTGCCGTTTTCACCTCTTTGGGAGCTCTGACCAGCTCTCAGTTCATTTTGTTTTTCTCCAGATTCTGCCTTGGTCTGGCAGTTGGAAGTGCCTCATTTTGTGTTCCTCTGTATCTTTCAGAAATTGCCCCGACTTCATTACGCGGAGGATTTATCTCCATGTATCAGCTGATGATTACAATCGGGATCTTTATGATCTATATATCAAATTCATTGATTGAAAAACATTTTGAAAGCTGGCGTCTGATGCTGGGTGTTATAGCGGTCCCGGCGATCATAATGTTCGTCGCTGTCTTTTTTATTCCCCAAACTCCCCGCTGGCTGATGTTGAAAAACCGACAAGCTGAAGCCAAAGATGTGTTGGAGAAAACAAGGTTTGATAAAGCCGAGGTCAATGAAGAAATGGCCGCTATAAAAGAAAGCCTGGATGAGCAGGAGAGCTTGTCTTTCTGGCATATTATTTCACAGGGCTATTTTATAAAAGTTCTGTGTTTGGGCATCTTTCTGCAACTTCTGCAGCAGTTAAGCGGTATCAACTGCGTCATATATTATTCGAGTATGATTTTTAAAAATGCGGGATTCATCGATCCTGCCGTAGGCACAATTGTAATAGGTCTTGTGAATGTCATGGCTACGATAGTTGCGGTTAAGTACGTGGACAAATGGGGAAGAAAACCGATTATGTATGTTGGCCTGACAATTATGGCGATTACCCTGATTTTAATAGGAATAATATTTCATATTAGAGAACATATACTTCCAGGGAATCATCTCGGGATGGTTGATGAAATAGTAATGTTGTCTGCCACCATTCTATATATTATAGCTTTCGCGGTTTCCCTTGGCCCGATAATCTGGGTAATCTGTGCGGAAATTTTTCCGCTGAAAGTACGAGATATGGGGATGACTGTTACGACACTGACTAACTGGGCAGGTGCCTATATTGTGGTGCAGTTTTCCATGTCGGCCATGGAACATTTCGGCGGTTCTGTCTTGTTTTTCTTTTTTGCTCTCTGCTGTATCGCCGGGTATTTTCTAGTAGGTCTGTTTACTCCGGAAACCAAAGGTGTTGCACTCGAAACTATTGAGACCAACCTTAAAAACGGCCGTAAGCTGCGTCTTCTCGGCAATGATTAATGCATCGCTGATGATCGTGCAGATTCCAGAGCAATCCAGCCACTGATTCCAGAAGATTCACTGGATGAGTACAATAAGTACAACACCGTGATATGAAAAAGAGTGAAATGCCGGTATGGTTATGTCACCACAACGTAACCGGAGGTTACCATGCACAGAAGTACAAGGCCTTTTATGAGTCCGAAACCACGACCATCCTCAAAAAGGATGATAAAAATTTAAAATCCATTGGTCAGCGTTGAGTTATACTGGAAGCAGAGCACAAAAATTGCAGCCGATTTTTGTTCCGGTTCACCCTGCAAAAGATCCAGAACAAAATTGAG
The DNA here is from genome assembly GCF_016918505.1 of Desulforhopalus vacuolatus. Classification (GTDB taxonomy): domain Bacteria; phylum Desulfobacterota; class Desulfobulbia; order Desulfobulbales; family Desulfocapsaceae; genus Desulforhopalus; species Desulforhopalus vacuolatus. The sequence goes on along the minus strand of NZ_JAFFPZ010000002.1, from coordinate 103,418 downwards.
AATGCGAATGATTGAGTATAATGAAAAGACCGCGAAAAAGATCGAGCGCAACTACATTACACCGGAAATGGCGCATCAACGCATCCAGACGTTAGCAGGGCTCGTACTTCAACCGGATGAGCATGTTTTAGATGCAGGATGCGGAACGGGTTTTCTCACCGAAGAACTTGCAATCGCTGTGGGACCGAACGGCCGTGTGGTTGGTATCGACAACAGTTTAGACATGCTTGCCCTCGCTGCCAGGCGCTGCAAAGAACTTCCCCAGGTTCAATTGAAAAAAGGTTCAGTGGAGAAAATCCCCGAGAAGGACAACAGCTTCGATGCGGTGTCTTGCGTGCAGGTCTTGCTGTACGTACACGATGTCTCCAAAGCCCTTGGCGAGTTGCACCGTGTACTCAAGCGCGGTGGTCGCGTTGTTCTCCTGGAAACCGATTGGCGTGGTGTTGTTCTCAACAGCTCCGATGAAATTCTCAGCCAGCGGATGTTTGCGGCCTGGGACGATGCAGTACCAAGCCCCAATCTGCCGGTACAATTGGCACCGCTCCTCAGGGCGCAGGGTTTCACGGCGGTTCGTGTGGAACCTGTTCCTCTCTTGAACACGAGCTATATGCCTGATAATTTTGCAGTCGATACACTCAAGTGGGTCGCACACTATGCCCGGGAACAGGGAGCTGTCAGTGAAGAGGAGGCTGTTTCCTGGCTGGCGGATTTCGTCAGATCAGGCGAGAAGAATGAATTTTTTTTCTGCGTGAACCGTTTTCTCTTTTCTGCCGTCAAACTTTAAACTCGTGAACCCAACAGGGCAATTCTCCATTTCCATCTGAGGCAAAACACGGTAATACCATTCCTATTAAGTTGTGACCTTACTCAATGCCATTTTCACTTTCTATTGGCGAATTTAAAGACAGGGGAACGGGAAACAGGAGAAAGGAGACGGGAGACAGGGAAAAACAAAAGACGGAACAGCGAAAAACTCTTTGCCAAAGGAAAGCTCGAAACATGCGAATAAAGGCAAAAAACTTTAAAAAATATTTTAAAATTAAACAGAGAATTGCTGTTGTTCTATCTTCACTCTTTGCGTTCTCTGGTTAATACAAAATGTAAATAGTATTACTCATTCCCCTAAAAAAAGGAGACAATCTTTATGCAACTGGATGAAGGAACACTTCCTGACTGTGGAGATAGAAAATTTGTCGAACTTTCACCAGACGAACAAAAAACGTTTGTTGAAGCACATTTCTCTTACAAAAATGAGAGCTGGTTTGATCAACAGGGAGAATTTGCTGGAGCCTCTACAGCAGATGTTATTGCTGCACTGATTGACTACGAACACGCTGCCATTAATGCTATTGGTGACTGCATGGCTGGCTTCTGCAGCATACAACCGAAGTTTTCTCAATTTGTTCGGAAGAACAAAGAATAAACCCAAAGCATAAGGCTACCTTGAATAATCAGTCTTTCGCCCATCTTCTTCGTTACAGTAAAAAATTTATCCTCGGAATATCAATCATATACCTGCGGTAAATTTCTTCCTGTGCCTCGAATATGAACGAAATACAAGATTATTCAAGGTACCCATAATAATATCTTAAAAGATGGGAAGACAATTCATCGCAGCCTTTACGACTCTGTAAAGAATTTTGTGTAACGCAGCCATTTCTCGATCAGATTTTTGGTATCAAAACATAGCAGGTATTTCAAAGAGTAAACAAAAGGAGCGTTGTAAGAAATGGCAGGATCGACATTTAAAACAAACCCGTACTATTTGCATGAACTTCTCGAAAACTGTCATCGTGGGATTCTCCAGCTACCGGATTTTCAGCGCAGTTGGGTTTGGGATGAAGATCGCATCAAGAGTCTGATTGCTTCAATATCAAGAGCCTTGCTGGATTCAAGTAATAAGTGCAACACGTTTGCCAGTGAAGACTTCCAGCGGGGAGTCTCCAATTTGCGCTGAACCAAAACAATGCAGTCCGCTGGCCATGAGAAACTGCTACCCCAACGCTCTAAAATTTATGGTATATCTATTGTCTTCAGAAACTTTGAGGAATTCTCGAGCTGTCAGCTTTTTCAGATCACGACGAGCGGTTTGTGTTGTTACCTGATTGTAAAGTAAGGAGAAAGGACGTTTTTCGAATAAATCTTTCAATGAAACTTCTCTCGACTTTTCCAATGACGAATTTTCCAATAACAACAGAAGCAGTTCAAATTACCGTCTGGTTATCTCCTTATTCTTTAATTCCAACGCATAAAAATATCTCAAAGCAAATTTTCTAATAAAAAAGATAATCCTTTCTTTAATCTTTTCAAGACTTTCAACCACACCTTTCAAGGTAAACTCTATAAAAGGTGTGACATCTTTTCTATCTTTAATATTTTTAGAGAATGCAATATAATAATCATCCACATTTCGATAGTAATAGTTAGAAAGTTCTTTGGGAACATATTTTATTTTTGATGATTGAAGCAGGATTACTTCAATCATTCTAGCTGTTCGCCCATTTCCATCCCCAAACGGATGAATTAAACATAAGTAATAATGTGCCAAAGATGCCCTTATAAAGGGATTTAATGACAAAATTTCATCGCTATTAATCCAGTCAACAAAACAAGTCATTACATTCTTTATATCATCTAATATCTTTGGAGGCATGTACGTATCACCATGCGTTTTATCTCCGACCTGTACCTTGACGTTTCTGTACATTCCAGGAATACCCCCATCATAAAAAACATCATCTGTAATAATAGAGTGGATCTCTTTAATGAGCTTCTCTGTTAAAATAAAAGGGGAATCTGAAGGTTCAACTTTTGAGAGCCAGGCATAAGCTTTAATAATATTTTTAACTTCTTGCTTATCCTTTTTGGTGTAATGAACAAGATCTTCACCCTCAGCAATTTTTTTAACATCTTCTTCTATTATTGCATTACCCTCTATCATTGCGGTGCCAGAGATTGAACTGTACATGATACCTGGTTCTAAACCAGCTGCCAGTTCTGGTAAAATCGGGAGGTCCACGACTGTTTCGTTTAATACTATTGCTCGAACGAGAAGATTGTTTATTTTTGCATCATCAACATTTTTGCTAAAGTAAAATTTTCCAGACTTAAACGTCATTATTCCCTTCATGATGTACCCATTTTTGTTCGTCAATATGTAACATAAAAACACAATAAATACAGCAGGATATGCAAACGCAATACTCCGAAATGTCAAAATCGGGGTGCCAGAAAAACGTGCCCCCTGAAAAAGAGAACACACGTTCAAAACGTCATAAAGGTATGGATACCGAAGTGCACTGGATCTTCACGACTAAGGACAACGCATTAGACGGAGGCATTTGTCTCCGAAAAATACCCTCCTTGGGAATAGGTGTTCTGTCTTTATTTGATTCCCAAATATTCAGCATAGTATATTTCTTTTGCTTGTTCGGAAAAGAACATTCTTTTAGAGCTGCGAGGGGAGCATCCAGAAGGGGTGGCATGGAGATCTAATCCTGTGGCACTTTACGGACCTTTGTTTAGAGGAACCCAATGAGTACACGCTAAATATTGAGATGAAAAAGGCCGTTTAATTGTGGACAACACAGAGAGAACGTAAGCCAGAGACAATTCTAAGAATGGGCTTTAAGATGGGCTCGTCGGAGGAATTGTCTCTGGCTGGAGTGGACTGTTACAAAAACACCAGTCCTTCTTCATAAAATAACTCGTTTAGTCGAAAGTATATTAACACCTACCGTCATCTGTTTCAGCGGAAGTTTCGGTCATTAAATTATTTTATGATTATCACATCAAGAGACATCCAGAACTTTTCGAATCAACTTGGCAATATCCTTTTTTGCAAGTGGTTTGAATGCAAATTCTTTTATGCCCATAGATTTTGCTTTTCCCTCCGAAATAATAGTGGAGTAGCCAGTGCAAAGGATAATGGGAATATCTGGACGAACCTGTAGCATTCTCATACTAAGATCGCTACCCGTCATACCGGGCATAGTCTGGTCAGTTATAACAATATCGAACTTATCGGGTTGGTTTTGAAAATTTTCTAAAGCCTCAAGACTGTTATTTATTACGGTTACATGGTAACCAAGTTTTTCGAGCATGGTTTTGCTCATTTTGGTAAGTATTTCTTCATCGTCAATAAAAAGAATCCTCTCTCTGCCAATTGGAATCTGGTCATTAATTTCATTTTCTGTCAATGCCTCCTTCTCTACGATAGGTAAAAAAACGTGAAAAACACTTCCTTCATCAAGTTCACTGTAGAGGGAGATAAACCCGCCATAGTTTTTCACTATTCCATGAACCACTGAAAGGCCCATCCCAGTGCCCTTACCGATCTCTTTTGTTGTGAAATATGGGTCAAAAATTTTATTTTTGACGGTTGGTGCTATCCCCGTGCCTGAGTCACCAATTGATAATTGAATAAAAGTACCAGCTGTTACATCTGGTTCGTGTATAAGATCTTCATTGGTGAGAGTCACCTCTTTTAATGAAATATCAAGTTTCCCCCCAGTCTCTTCCATGGCATGGAAGGCATTGGTACAGAGGTTCATTAAAATTTGATTGAGCTTAGATGGGTCAACAAAAACAAGACCTGTTACGGCATCAATATCTTGAGCAATCTCAATAGTTGTTGGTAATGACGGGCGCAGCATTGTAATCGTTTCTTTAACAATACTGGCAGGTTGTAAGATCATACGTTCCATATCATCTTGGCGACTGAAAGCGAGTATCTGCTGAACAAGACTTTTTGCTCTGTTGCCAGCCCCTAACACCTCATCTAAATCCTTGGAAATGGATGATCCTGGTTGGCAATCATCCTTTGCCATTTCAGTAAAACCAAGGATTACTGAAAGTAGATTATTAAAGTCATGAGCAATACCACCTGCTAATGTGCCGATTGATTCCATCTTTTGTGATTGCTGGAGGCGATTTTCCAGGTTTAATTTTTCCTCTTCTGCCTGTTTGCGCTCGGTGAGCATTCTGGATTGTTGGATGCTGTTGAAGCTCAATGTTGAAATAATCTTGGCAAGTTTGGAGTAGAATTGCATACCGGCATCCACTGTTTCTTTACTGAAACGTGGAACCCGTTCGAGTGCTGCAAGGTAATCTTCCGTATTGAATCCGTATTTTCGGGCCTGTTCTTGGAAGAACTCAACATCTGGTTCCTCATCCTCTAGTAAGTACTGGCCCATAAAAACATTTCCAACATGCCTGCCGCCAACCATAATCGGTGTAACAATGTCCCACATATTGTTTTTACATTTGTAAGACTTAAATGTGCCTTCTGATACACCTTGGGTGAGAATGGTATCACTTGCGAGGCAGTTCATGAGGGAGTCTGGATTACATCTATGGAATTTAGTACAGATATCTTGCCATCCAACAGCAACCAAAATTTTTCCAGATACATCGAGAACGGCTCCCAACATTCCGGTGAGTTGGTAAAAATCCTCCATCATGGACTGTAGTATCTCAGTATCAATAATATCAGAAAGTTCAAGGGTTCCAATATCTCCTTCCGGCTCTGTAATAGCTTTGAGCTTATTCCTGATGGTAGCTTCACTTTGCAGCAATGCTTCTTCCACCTGCTTTTTTTCAGTGATATCATCAACAAATGCGGTTCCAAATCTTGTGTTTCCCTTACCATCTATAACCGCTGTGGCGTTCACGCTGACATTGATCACACCACCATCCTTGCGGACATATATTTTTTCCATTTTGAAACCAGTTGAGTTCAAAGAAAACATGTTCTGAAAAAGTTCTTTGTTCTTGGGCCGATAATCTGGGTGGGTTACATCAAAAAAGGATAGTTCTTTGAGTTCTTCGCTAGAATAACCAAGCATTTTTTCGTAAGCAGGGTTTGTGGAAATGAAATTGCCAAGCAAATCTACGGTGCAAATTCCAACGGGAGAGTTATCGAACAGAAGTCGCAATCTTTCCTCACTCTCCAGCAGTGCTTTTTCGACTTTTCTACGAGCAGAAATATCTTGTATTACACCTCGTGTTCTAATTGGATTCGCAGCGGAATCCCTTTCTAATTCAGCGATAGACACTAGAGTTCGCCTTTGGTGAGTATCTCTGGTTATGATGTCGAATTCCAAATTGTAAGGGACATTTCTTTCAATAAGGTCAACTAAAGCTTGGTGGACTCGTTCTCTTTCTGGTATACAACTTTCCACTGCTTCTGTGGTAAGTGTCTCAGAATCCATATCGAAGCCACAGATTCTTCTTGCCTCTGTAGAAGCCCAAAATTCTTCTGTGTTGTTATTGTATTCCCAGTTACCCACCTTGCCTATTTCTTGCGCTTTTACATATTTAGTATTGGCTTCGGCGAGTTCACGTTCTATTTTTTTACGCTGTTTGATTTCCAGTTCAAGATGATTTGTCCTCTTATTAACTAACCGTTTCAGGTACCACAATCCCACCAAAGTAAATACAAGAAAAAGAGGGACAAGTATTAAAAGTGTTTGTTTTATCAGTGTGCTGAGAGAAACTGTCGGCGTTGGTAAAATTGGACCAAACCACTTGTCATAAAGAGTGTTGTATGTGCCGTCTAAATATATAATTGCCAACCCCTCATTGAGCAGGGTGAGCACTTCCTGACGACCTTCCGGAACAGCAAAACAGAATTTTTGTTCGAACCCCTCAAGTTTCAAGGTCATCGGTTTAAGTGAAGCAACCACTTTCTGCTCAACCGGAACTACATTTTCAATACCCAGTTTTTTGATCATCTGAAGTCCAACAATTTGCTGGACGACAACGGCATCATGTTTTCCAGATGCAAGTAGAGTAAAAGCATCTTCATATGAGACAGTAGGAATAATATTTTTGGACAGCTTGTGGGTCACCACATATTCATGAGCAGTGTCTCCCTCCATCACCAGCACCTCTTTGTCTTGAAGGTCCGTGATGTGCTGGATTTCAGTATTCCCTTTTCTGATAAATACAGTCCCATTCATTCTCAAATAAGGCGCTGTAAAGTCATAAACTTTATCACGCTCCCTGGAATATGACATCAGAGGCAAGACATCAATTTTTTTGTCAATAAGTTCCTGTTTGATTATATTCCAAGAATCAACTTTAAAGGATACTGACAGGCCAACCGCTTCAATCGCTGCTGTCAACAGGTCAACTGAAAAACCAGCTGCCGTGCCATCCGGTTTTACTATCGCAAAGGGTGGATAATCGAGTTCACTGGCGGATTTCAATATGGTTTGATGTTCTGGTAATTCCTCAGCAAAGACAGGTGCAGGGAGAATTGAAGAGCTGTGAAAAATAATCAAAAGCAATAGTGTGCCTGTGAAAAGTTGTTTGCGTAAATATACTTTCATAGTGATAAATAGCATGGTTTGTTGAGAGAAAAAGGTTGAAACCGGAAGAAGACTCTTTTTTCGTGAGTGAGCGCCGGATACCATTAAGCCGAAAAACGGCGTGGGTGGTAATCTGCGACTATGCAAAGAAAGCAAGCCTTGCCGTACCTGCCCATCCTTACAAGTCCGCCACGGATGCGGCTTTACTTTGCTGACCAGGGGGCCGATACGCAGCTTATTCAGGACTTCCCTGGACACCGCAACATTCAGCACACCGTTATCCAATCCGGCGCGGTTTGAAAAGTTATGGCGGTAGTTCTTTCCTTATTGGAGCTCAAGGCGAAGTGAACGCCCTATCGCTTTTGCGGCTCGTGAAAGAGCGGCAAGGGTTACTTTATCGTTTTCAGGGTCAAGTAAGCGGTCAAGCTGCGAACGGCTTGTTTTGAGCTGTTTGGCCATTTCAATTTTATTTATCCCGCTTTCCTTCATAGCTGCCGCGAACTGGTGAGCAATGACACGCTTAACGGCTTGTTGCGTTGTTTCTTCACAGGTGCCCTGTTCTTTCAAAAAATCGCTGAAAGAACCCCCAACATGGCCTTTTTCTCTCTCTTTATTCATGGCTTTAATCCTTTTATTCTTTTTACGGCAACCGCCATTTCATGATCTGGTGTTTTTTGCCTTTTTTTTGATGAATCCGTACAAAAGCAGCATATTCCCTTCATGAGCACAGGAAAAAACCCTTGCGATTCGCCCACCAGAGAGGTTTACGCGGATTTTCCACAGTCCTTTGTACCCCTTAATGGATCGGCACAGGGGCATACCCACAGGCCAACCAAATTCCATTACATTTTGTATTGACCAGAAAACGCAACTGCGTGAACATCTTTTTTGGGTGATTACGAACAGATAAAAAGGATGTGAAATTGATCTCAATGGTGATAACGGTGGAATCACATCACCATTGGTGAAAAATCGGCACGGCGGTGGTTTCTCACAACGTTGTTGTGTAGACAAGGCATGCCTTGTCTCTACGGTGGCGGTAATCAGCGAAATGGCAACCATCACCGATTACCCGCGAAAAAATACACACCATGTTGTCACCACGGGCTAATAACAGCGGAATTACAAACCACTGGTATCACCCGGAAAGGAATATCACCCCTGCTCTTCATAACGATTCAACTTGTTGAGCAGAGTCTTTCGGGTAATGCCGAGACGTCTTGACGCTTCACTTTTATTGCCCCCCGTCTCTTCCAGGGTTTTCAGGATAAAACGCTTCTCGGCCTCTTCGAGGGTGGCTGTGCCGGCGACCGGCGCTGCGGTTGTGCTGCCTCCGCGCTGCACGGTCAGAGGCAGACTCTTCTCCGTCAGCTCAGTGCCGCGCATGAGGATGATGCCGCGTTCGATGGCGTTTTCCAGCTCGCGCACGTTGCCCGGCCATGACCAGCTGCGCAGCATGTTCAGGCACTCCGGACTGATGCCATCCAGCTGGCGGCGGTTTTTTTTCGCATATTTTTCGGCGAAAAAACGTGTCAGCAATTCAAGATCATCGCCCCGCTCCCGCAGGGGCGGGACGGTAAGCATGACCACGTTGAGACGGTAGTAGAGGTCTTCCCGAAAATGGCCATCCGCCACTTCCTTCTCCAGATCAAGGTTGGTGGCGGCGAGGATGCGCACATCCACCTGTACCAGCTCACTGCCACCCACCCGCTGCAGCTCACGCTCCTGGAGCACCCGCAACAGTTTCACCTGCATTGCCTGGGTGGTCTCACCAATCTCATCCAAAAAAAGTGTGCCGCCGTCAGCCTGGACGAACTTTCCCTCGCGCCGACTTTCAGCACCGGTGAAGGCTCCCTTTTCATGGCCAAAGAGTTCACTCTCCAGCACCCCCTCGGCCAGCGCCGCACAGTTGACAGTGACAAAGGGTCCGTTGCTCCGCTCGCTGTTGCGATACAGGGTCTCGGCCACCAGCTCCTTGCCGGTGCCGGACTCTCCACAAATCAACACCGAGGCCTCGGTGGGGGCGACATAACTGATCATCTCCAGCAAATCCTGTATCCTCGGAGATTCGCCGATGATTCGGGTATCAAGCCTCCCCTGCTCTTCGTCCCGGCCATGTTTCTCCTCCTGCCGGGACTGCACCTGACGCAGATCCACCGCCCGTGAAAGGGCAAGGCGAAGCCGTTCAAAGTCGAGAGGTTTGGTAAGATAGTCGTGGGCACCCTGTTGAATTGCCTCGACGGCGTCGTCCACTGTAGAGTAGGCAGTCATGATAACCACCGGCAGTTCCGGGTGCATCTCATGAATATGCCGGAAGGCAGTGTGGCCGTCCATCTTCGTCATGCGGACATCCATGAGCACGGCATCGTAGGTGTGGTTCTCCACGGCAGCTACAGCGGTAACGCCATCGTCAGCCTCCACCGTCCGCCACCCCCACGTCCTGAGCATGGAGCAGAGCATATAACGGTGAGCCTGATCGTCGTCAACAACAAGAATTGTGGTCTCTTTTTCGCTCATTGCGCCCATTTTTAAGAAAAATTTCACTTTTCAAAGGAGAAAAGAATGTCCGCACCGGTTGATTCTGAAGAGCTGTGCGTTTCCACCGAAAAGCCGTGCTTCATATTGTAGCGAATCCAGAATTCGCCAACCTGGCTGAACATATTCACATCATAGCCGACATATACGTCCCTCGACAGGCGTTTACCCACCACAAGGGAGATGTTCTCCTTACTGGCACTGCCCTCCAGATGGACATCGTCAATGGAAAAGATACTGCCAAGATCACCGAACAGCAACGAACCACCGGCCAGCCCGAGCTTGTCTGCTACGGTGACAAGAAGGCTTTCATCCCCAGACTCTGCACCGGCAAGGGAATGGCCGAGGATAAGGTAGGAAAGAATCTCTGTCTCGGTCATTGACGGACTGGAGAAGAGGTGATACTGCAGGCTCTGCACCAGGCCGCTCACATCTATGCCCACAGTATATCCTTCGCCGAGAGTCTGTTCATCCGTCATCGTTTTCTGGGCGCGGACGTCAATGCCAGGATTATCAATCGGCCCACCGGAAAAGGTGATATTGCCCCGCGTGATATCCAGTGTACGCCCGTACATGGAGATCTTCGCTTTCTTCAACTGCAGCAGCCCCTTGCCGGTAAACACATCCTCGGGTTCCCGGTGTACCACAAGGTTGCCGCTGAGCATCCCGGAAAGGCCATATCCTTTTACTTTGACGGCATCCTGCAATGCCACATCCACATCAAGAGAAATCGGCCAGCCTGTCTTCTCCGCGCCGTTCTTATTCACCAGAACGACATCCTCGGAAGCGGAGACAGAGGGGGTGAAGTTGTTCAAATCCACCTCGCCGGAGGCGACTGCTACTTTTCCGCTGAGCCGTCCCCCTTTCGCATTAAACTGAAAATGCAGATCGGGGTTAACCTCAAAGGTATATTCCGGCTGGGAGACGGCGGTAAAATCCTTTCCGGTAATGGCGAACATGCCAAAGAAAACGGGCTGGTATTCCAGGCGGCCGCCCACTTTCACCTCTCCCCTGCCTGAACGGGCCCTGCCATCCATTCGCATGCTGTTACGGTCGGCGGAGACGGAGAACCCCACATCGGTGAGAACAATGCCCCGGCTGAGCACACCAACGCTGCCATCAAGCCTCGCATCTCCCTTCAGCATCGGATCACGTGCAGTACCGCTGAGATCAAACTCGGCGTAGAGTCTGCCCACAGGCTGCCCCTCGGGGAGCAGGGCACCGAGCATGTCGACCTTTAAATTACTCAGCGAGAGGGTGCCGGAAAGCGGCAGAGTGGCAAGCTTCGGCAATGTACCAATGTCGTCGATTCCGTCAGCGTTCACATTGAAGGTAAAGAGACCGTTGTTCCCCACATCGCTGTTTCCAGCGAGCCGCAGCTCGCCAGCGGTGAAGCTGCCGTCAAAACGGGTGTTGTCCAAAACAAAAGTCTCTCCATCTGCCATGCCATCGTTAAACTCAAGCTTCGCCCGAGGCAGTTCCAGGGCAAACTGCCCGTTTTGCGGGACACTCCCTGTACCAGAGAACTGTGCTGTACCCGAGAGAAGACCGGTAAGGAGAAGCAGAGGGTTACGACCCTTTGAGAGTATTCCAAGATCCAGTTTTGCAATGTCCAGCGAGGTTTGCCAGCGGGGACCCTGGACTTCTCCGGCTTGTACCTTTTCCCTGCCGCTGTCCACTTCTCCGCTGATGCAGAGTTCCCCCGGCGCCCCCGTGAGGCAGAAACTGCTGAGTGAAACACCCTCACGTCCCAGGGAAAGCTGTGCCTCGTCCTGCTGTATCAGGCGGGGCAGCACCTTCTCCTGCGGCAGTTCCAGTCTGCCACCGTTGAGAACACCTTTCCACCTTTTCTCCGCGAGGCTGTAACCACCCTTTACAGACAGAGAGGAGGAGAAACTGCTCTCTCCGAAATTTCCTTCAGTGAGACGGACAGAGAGCGTATGGCTGTCAACGCGACCGGTAAGGTCGGCATCAAGCCCGCCGATCCGGTTCCTGCCGTTTTTCAGTTCCATCGCGCGCAGGGTGCCGCTGACCAGGCTCTTCTCCACCCCTTCAAGACGAATGTTCCCGTCAACACTCCCCAGAAAGAACTCGTCCCGTGACAGCCCTCTACCACTGAATTTTGCTTGAATTTCCGGGCGGGCCAGCGTCCCGCTGCCGTCCATGGAGAGCTGCAGACTGCCCTGTGCCCGAGGCAGGAAGTCACCGATGTCCGGTGAGGAAAAACTGCCCTTCAGGCGAAGTTTTCCCGACTCACTGTCTGTGGCGACATTCCCCCTGGCAAGATGCAGCTGCGAACGGCCCAGGGCAAGGGAGAAGCCGTCGGTGAGAAGGACGCCATTGGCAAAACTGATCTCACCGCTGCCGCTGAGTTTGTTGCCGTGTATCGTGCCGGAGAGCTCCTTTAACCGCAGCTTCGTCTGCAGACTCCGGCGGTGGTCACCGTCTGCGCTTTTCTCTGAAGGGGTAGAACTGGAAGACAGTTGCCCACTGCTCTCCAGTTCTCCGTCGACAGTCCCCTCAAACAAGGGGGAGAAGAAGCCGGGATTAAATTTCTTCAGCAGAATCTTCCCCTGCCATCCGCCATCACCTTCCCACGTAAAGCGGGCCGGGCCGACCACAGCCTCCCCATCCATTTCACCACTGCGCAGGAGCAATTTATCGCTGGAGACGGACTCGTTGTCCAGCTGGATATCGCCGCTGAGCCACACCGGTTGATTATCTATCTCACCGTCCAGTTCAGCGATATTGACCTCTCCCACCACCAGATGGTTGAGAATCTTTCCAGAGGTCTTCAACCGAGTCTCAAAACGGCCATCCAGACGACCGGCAAGCTGGGAGACAATCAGTTGCGGATCGATCTTTTTTCCATGCAGATCACCACGCCAGGCAAAGCCCTCTTTCCAGTAGAGCCAGATAGACTCGGCGGTAACCTGCGACTCCCCCTGTTGAAGGCGCATGTCAGAGAGATCAATCTTGTCGGCGTTCCCGTTAAAATCCCCTTCGAGACGGAGATTCTTGCGATGCTCCCAGTCAGCGGTGAAAACGGCATGCCCTTCGTAATGATGGAAATCGCCCTTCACATCCCCGTCCACATTGCTGAAGATGATCGACGGACAGTATTTGATCCACGCGGAAAGGTCAAAATCGTGTCCGCGCAGACGCCCGGCCCAGTGCGGATCACTCGTCAGATCATGCACCTTCACATTGGCACTAAGGGTACCGGGAGTAAACAGGACGGCAGCGAGATCTGGATTTTCCGCATCTCCTGAGAGCTGCAGGTTTCCGGTCATTGAGTGGAAACCAAAACCGGCGAAACGGAAGAAACCGCCAAAATCGACCTGCCAGTCCGTTGCCGGAAGAGTTCCCGGTTCCAGTGAGCCCTTCATATCGAGGGCCATATCCGGGCCGTCAAGCTTGAGCTTTTGTATCCGTACCCCGTCAAGACCACCGGAGAAGGCAAGGTGAACAGAGTCGAAGAGGAAAGAGGTGCATGGATCACCATCCTTGTCAAAACCGCGGTCAAACACCACGTCACTGGCGGAGAAATCGTCTACCTGCACGGAGAAGAGGGAGAGAAGTTTCTGCGGCTGAAAGGAACTTTTTGCAGGCTCCTTCTGCTCAGAATTATGGATGCTGCCATCCACAAAAAGACCATCCACTTCCACCTGCTCCAGATGCAGTTTGCCGCGCAGCAGGGCAAAGGGCTTCCAGCATATCAGAAACTTTTTCAATGTGGTCGGTTTACCTTCGCCTTTGACACTGATGTCAGCAAAGGTGAAACTGTTGAAAAATGCCCCGGAGGCCTGTCCAATATGTACCTGACCACCAGAGAAAGAGTTGGCCGCGAAACGCACTCCCTGCACCCCGAGCGGCGACAACACCGCTCCGACAAAACAGAGAAAGAGCAGTAACAGCAGCACCAGCAGTCGACTTGTCCGCCTGCGAGGCAGGAATCCCAACAGTTTCACAGGTCACCCCCCACGCTCAAATGGACCCGCAGCGGATAGCCCGATTCGGTGATCGCCGAGGCCAAATCAAGTTTGATGGAACCGAAGGGCAGCCGCACCCGCAACCCGGCCCCCGCCCCCTGGTGAAAATCCAGTGAGAGGTCGTTGGTGGCAGTCCCCACGTCCCAGAAGGCAGCGACCCCAAAATATTGGCCGATCAGGCGTTCCACCTCCACCGACTCCACGGTGAGATATTTCCCCCCAACCACATCGCCGTCTGAATTCGTGGGACCGATAGATTTATAGGCGTAACCGCGGATGGAGTTGTCACCCCCCGCATAGAAACGCAGCGAGGGAGGGATATCTTCAATGTCGCTGATCAGTGTCGCCCCGAAGCGTGCCCGGCCCAGCAATCGCCAGCGACTGATCGGCGTAAGAACCACCTTGCCTCCCAGCTGCCACTGTAAAAAGGAGACATCAGAGAGCGCATTATCCAGGGCACCCTTGACGTCGGCGGAAACGCGCAGACCGTTACCGGTATTAATAAGGTCATCGGCGAGCACAAAACCAAAGGTAGAGGTCGGCATGACAATGGTGGCGGTACCGCTGCTGCTACTGCTGCTGCCAACGTCATAGGACTCGTCCACAAACTCCAATCCGCCGGAGAGATTAAACTTCGGGCCGCTGTATTTCCGCAGGAACGAGGTGCTGAACTGCCGGGTAGATGTATCATCCCATTCATTTTCAAGGTAGGAACTGCTCAAGAGGTAGTGATCATAGCGCGGATCTTCTGAGCGGGGTTTCTCCCAGGTAATGTAAACCTGTTTCTCAAATTCTGCGACTTCCACCCCGGCACCGAGATGATCCCCGCTGGAATTAAGCATACGGTTCTTCCAGCTGGCTGTTACCCGGGCTCCGGTATCGGTGGCATAGCCCGCACCAAGGGTGTATTTATTGGGCTGATCGGGCATCTCCAGGCTTACGGCTACCGGAATCTCTCCGTTTTGTGCGTTCTCAGGATGGCCTGTTACGGTAACATTCTTGAAATAGTCCGTCTGATAGAGGATGGACTGCAGCTTATAAAGTGCACTCACACTGTAAGAATCGCCCTTGTGATAGGGTAGATAACCATGCAGCAGCTTCTCGCGAAAGCGTTGGGGCGGATCGGTGGTGAGATTCGTGTCCCCAAAGCGGTAGACCCGGCCGGTGTTGAGCACAAGGACGATGGTGCTGGTGCTGGTAACAGGGTCAACCTGCACGACACTGGTGGTGAAAGCGGCATCAAGATAGCCCTCCTGAATGGCGATATTGAGAAGTTTCTTCTTCTCACTCTCATACAGCTGTTGTTTGAGGACGTCACCCTTTACCAGCAGGAAGTTGCTGATAATCTTGTTAATGGAAGAGTTGTTGCGCCCTTCACCTTCACAGCGCAACTCCCGCGAAACGACCACCACCGGCGTGCCCTTATCAATGACGAAGGAGGCATCCCAGCTCATTTTGCCGTCTTTCTCTCCGTGGGTAAGGGTTGATTTGATCTGCGGATTATAGTAACCGAAGGGCTGCAGTGCCCCCTTTATATCTTTGCGTCCGCGACGGAAGAGCTGAGTAACAGAGATGGCATTGAGGCCGGGGTTACTGCGCTGACGGAAGAGAGAGAGACGGTCGAAAACGTTTTTCAGCAGCGGATCTTTAATCCCGGTCACGCTGACATTAATCAGAACCGGCTTCTCTTTCTCCTTTTTTTGCTTGATACCAAGCAGATGTTCCAGCCGCTGCACAGTCGTCGCGTTCTTTGTATCTTTCTCCGTATCGATGCCACTGTCTCTGGCAGTGACATCCATCTGCTCCGCCGCTGCTGCAGAGTGCACACTGCAGCACACCGGGAAGAGCAACACCGGCCACAACAGCAATAGTGTTCGACAGAAAGAGAGCAATACGGTAAAAAAATGCACAAGGGGGCATCGAATAACCAGTCGTTCGTCCATCGTCTTCGTTACAGTCAAAAAGTTATCCTCGCAGGTAAGCGTCAGACTCCGGGTAAGCGTCAGACTCCGGGTAAGCGTCAGACTCCGATATCTATTACACCGGTGATAAAAGGTAAGCCGGTATACGTACCTTCACGAAATTTTTCTAATAAAAACACGAAAATAATTTCTCCGGTACTCATATACCTGCGGTAAATTTTTTACTGTGCCTCGAAGGAACGAATGCAGGCTGTTTCAAGGTCCCCACAAGATTCATTTACGCACAGAGGGGAAAAGCACGGGCAACACAGTTATCCGGTCTTCCCTCTTAAATTTTTTATGTTTCCTCACAGAAACACGTTTAAATACTGCCAATGAAAAAAGAAAATATCGTCGTTGAGAAAATCGTTAACGGCGGGTTCGGCCTTGCCCGTGGAAGTTCAGGACAAGTATTGCTCATCCCTGGAAGTCTGCCCGGAGAAACTCTTATTGTAAACGCTGCAGAGGAGAAAAAAAACTATTCTTTCGCCACGCTGAAGCAAATTCTCCAGCCCCATGAAAAACGACGGAAACCACCCTGCCGATGGCTGGCAAAGGGATGCGGTGGCTGCAATCTGCAACATGCGGAATACGCCCTGCAACTGGAGCTGAAAGAGGCCATGCTCAGTGATCTGCTGCACCGGCAGTCTCCTGAGCTGGCGGCAGAGGTGGAAGCAGTACGCAGGCCGATACTCGCGGCACCGGAAGAATTTGGCTACCGTCAACGCCTTCGTCTGGCAGTGCAGGACGGTCGTCCCGGTTTTCGCCGCAGCCGCTCCCATGATATTGTGGAGATTGACAGATGCATGCTCGCCCCGCCCACGCTCAACGAGGTCCTCGCCGGTCTTCGCGCTCGCGGCAGGCAACTTCTTGAGCTGTGCAGTGAGGTAGAGCTGATGGCAGATCCGCACACCGACGAGGTCGTGATTCTCCTCCACTTTCAGCGCCCGCCCCGCCCCGGCGACCGCAAGGCCGCACTTAAACTCGTCGAGACGCTGCCGCAGGTGAATCGACTTTTTTTCTGCGGGGAGAATTTTGCCCTGCAGGGGGCATCCGGAGAAGAATCACGCCTGCTCGGCTACTCTTACGCTCAATCCAGCCTTACTCCGGCGCTGAACTTCAGCTTTGAAGTCGGCGGATTCTGCCAGGTCAACCCTGCCCAGAATCAGCGGCTGATCGAGACAGCACTGGAGTTCGCCAGTCTGCAGCCGGGAGAACGGGTGCTCGACCTCTACTGTGGCATGGGCAACTTCTCTCTGCCGATGGCGCTGCAGGGTGCGGAGGTCCTCGGTATCGAGGGTCAGGGTTCCGCCATTCGCAGCGCGAAGAGAAACACCGCAGCAGCCGGAGTGACGGCGGAATTCCGCAAGGTACCGGTACACACTGCCTGTGCGGAGCTGCCCGCCACCGGAGACCGTTTTGACCTCGTCCTGATCGATCCGCCCCGTGAAGGCGCACCGGCTCTTGCCCCCATCCTGGCCTCGCTGGCTCCCCGGCTGGTCTCTATCTCCTGCGATCCGGCAACTCTCATGCGCGATCTTACCGCCCTGCGCAACCACGGCTTTCATATCACCGGCATGCAGCCGGTGGACATGTTTCCCCAGACTCACCACCTTGAGATTGTCACCATTCTCTGCCGTGAATAAAGGGATCCGGACCGAATCCTCCGTCGCTCTCCTTTCTTGCAATTCGCAGACAAAAACCTTATGTTGAGATGAACTGCGGGAGCCCGAGAGGGCTGAGAGGGGCAGCTTCCCGACCGCCACACCTGAACCGGATAATGCCGGCGGAGGGAAGTTTTCTCCCCGCCCTGTCCGCAAATACTGCTACAGGAGCACTCATGAAATTCACCCGTCCCGTTCTTGTCGTTTTTAGCGTTGCCATGTTCTGCCTTGGCAGCACAGCCTCCTTCGCCACTGAAACCCTCACCGTAATGACCCACGACAGCTTCAGCGTCAGCGCAGATGTGATGGCGCAGTTTGAGAAGGCCAACGATGTTACAGTGCGTTTTCTGAAAAACTCCGATGCCGGGGCGACCCTCGTGCAGGCAATTCTCTCCAGGGAAAATCCCCTGGCCGACGTCCTGTACGGCGTGGACAACACATCTCTCTCCCGTGCCCTTGAGGCCGATATTTTCCTCCCGTGGGAATCTCCCCTGCTCAGTCAGATTATGCCCATCCTTGATCTCGACAAAAAGCACCGTCTCCTGCCGGTGGACTATGGTGATGTCTGCCTCAATTATGACAAAAAGTGGTTTCTCGAACACAAGATTGCCCCTCCGACAGGCCTTGATTCACTGATTGATCCAGCATATCGCAGCCTCACCGTAGTCGAAAATCCCGCCACCTCGAGCCCCGGCCTCGCCTTTCTGCTCACCACCGTTGCCCATTACGGCGACAGTGAAGAGGGCTACCTTGATTACTGGAAGCAACTCAAAGCCAATGATCTCTATATTGCCGACGGCTGGAGCGACGCCTACTATGGTCATTTCACTGCCGGTTCAAAAAAGGGCGATCGGCCCATCGTCGTCAGCTATGCCTCCAGTCCGGCGGCTGCCGTGTGGTTCTCCAGTGACAAAACCGCCGCTGCCCGTACTGCCGCAGTCACAGAGAATCAGTCTGCTTTCCGTCAGATTGAGTTTATCGGTATCCTCAAAGGAACGAAAAAAGAAGCCCTTGCACGGAAATTCGTCGATTTCATCCTCAGCCCCCCCTTCCAGGAAGATATTCCACTGCAGATGTTCGTCTTCCCGGCCAACAAGACGGTGAAACTGCCGGAAGTTTTTGTGAAAAACACCACCATTGCCAAAACGCCGGTTGAGATAAGTGCAAAGGCAATTGAGGAGAACCGCGCACGCTGGGTTGAAGCCTGGACCAACGAAGTCTTGCGCCACTAAAGGCCCACGCACACCCGGCCATGCCCTCAATTCTCAATCATATTGAAACCCACGGCGACCGCTTCCTGATTATGGACAGTCGCCTGCCGGTACTTTCCGGTGGTCTGGTACGCGATGAACTGCGCCTGTACAACCTCAACATTGAGACGATGCAACACCTCCTCACCAATTTGCCGGATGCAGTGAAAGACGCCCTGCGCGGGGTGACAATGGAGACACAGACAGCCCGCCTCTCCGGCGGGCAGAAGATCATCCTCGCCACCCTCTTCGCCCTCGCTTCCCCCGCTCCGCGAATCCTCTTTATCAACTTTTTCCGCCCCCTTTTCCCTGCTACCCGCCGGGTGGTACTGGCACTGGTAGAGACCGCGCGCGACACTCGGGAGGAGATCAGGATTCTGAATGAAGAGACGGAGGAAAAACTCCTCAACACCGGGAAAAAGACGTGAATATAACCATTCCCGCAGGCAGCTGCCCGCTGTATCAGAAGGAGCGCGGCGGCGGAATCATCCTTGAACTCCGCGAAGATTTTATCCTCCGCAGCGGTGAAGTGTGGCTGCTCACCGGCGATAACGGCCTTGGCAAAAGCTCCTTTGTGCGCCGGATAGTGCTCCCCGCCGCCCGCAGTGAAAACGTGGATTCCCCGCTCATCTGCTGGTTCGAGCAGGATTTTCAATTGCAGTGTGAGGCAATCCGGGCACGGGCTGCCGCCCTCGGGAAACCGATTCCTGCAAATGAAGAGAGCGCCATGACAGCCCTGCTGAACGATTTTGCCGCAGCCGCCGGAGAAGAGCGGGAGGTTCTCTACCTCTTTGACGAAGCGGAGATGTATGCGGCCATTCCCGGACTGGACGGCCGTCTCGCCCCGCGTCACACCCTGCTGCTTATCAGCCACAGCGACGCGACCCTCGCCCGCTATCCTCAGGCGCGGCGGCTCAACTTTACGGCGCTGGGAGGGGGAGTCAGCCTCCTGAAAGAAGACTATGCCCAGCCTTAATTCCTCCTTTAAACTCGCCCTTCTGCTGTTTCTTGCCCTGCTCTTCATCTGTCTCTTCTGTATTCTCTGGCTGGACAGCGGCCTCGCTCAGGGTCTTGCCCTGGCGGGAATATCAGTGGCAGGCATAGTGCGCACTTCGCCACGTCAGTTCTTCCAGGAACTGCGGCTCTTCGCCAGTTTTGTGGTACTGATGGGCCTCTTCTACCTGATCTTTGGCATCTTCTCCCTCAACGGTCATCCTTTGAGCTGGTGGTCGATCTTTGCGGCCAAACGGCTGGCACTCTTTCTCAGCACTCTCCTCACCTTCAACGTTCTCCTCTCCTTTATCTCCATGGAGGACATTTTTGCCCTGCCGATAGCAGTCGGCCGCAAGAAATATCTGCTCCTCGGCAGCTCGCTCTACAGCACATCACGCAACGCCATGGAAAATATTGAGCTGCACACCTCCCTCTTTCCGGAGAACCAGCAACAGAAATGCAGTATGGGGGGGCGCTTCCGGCGGCAGCTCATCTCTATTCTAACACTAATTTTTTATATTCTACGCGAGGCCGAACTGCAGGGGGAGTTGATGGATAATCGCATACAACACTGTTTCACGACAGAAAAAATGAGAGGAAAAAAGAAATGAAAAAGCTGAAAACGCGATGGTATTTTCTGGTGGCAATGGTAATCGTGGTCCTGCTCACAACCCTTTTTGTGCGCATTCCCATTCCCAGTCGAGGTTATTTTAACTTCGGGGATGTGGCGGTTGTCTTTGCCGGACTGGTACTGGGAGCGCGGGGTGGATGTATCGCCGGTGGCCTCGGTTCGGCACTGGCGGATGTCATAGGAGGATTTGCCATGTTTGCCCCGCTCACCCTTGTCGCCAAGGGTGTGGAAGGACTGCTCTGCGGCATGGCACGGGGCAGATCGGGAGCGGCTGCGGCGTTGCTGCCCCTTGCCGGAGTCCTGGCCATGGCAGCCCTCTACTTTGTCGGCGAGACGCTGATGCCACAGATCGGTCTCGCCGGGGCACTGGCGGAAATTGTCCCCAACCTCATCCAGGCCGCCGGGGCCTATATCGGCGGACGGGCACTCTTTGCCATGTACAGCAGGATGGCGCGGGAATAGGAGAGCGCAGGAATAATTTCTTCAGGGAACCTTGAATACTCTTGTCTTTCGTTCATATTCAAGGTTCCCTTCAGTTCGCTTCCGTCACCTTGCCCTTCAGATAGAAGGAACGGGCAATATAGATGAATGGGGTATCAAGCATGGCGACCAGCCACTTGAGCAGATAGGTGCTGAGGCAGATCTCCAGCAGGATTGGGAGAGGATAGACACCGTAAAAAGCGATCCCGGTAAAAACCACAGTGTCCAGCCCCTGGCTCACCATGGTGCTGAGGTTGTTGCGAATCCACAGATGCCCGGCCGCCGGGAAACGCCGCCGCCAGAAATCGAAAGCGAGGATGTCATGATACTGTGAAAGCCCGTAGGCGCAGAGGCTGGCAAGGGTGAGGCGTGGCATCAGCGAGAAGATGGTCTGCATGGACTGCTGGGAAAAGTCCTCCGATGAGGGCACAAACCAGAGCGCCAGATTCATCAGCAGGGTGAAGGAGAAAAGCGAAAAGAAGCCGAAGAGCACCGCTTTTCTTGAATATTCACGACCGTAATTCTCTGAGAGAATATCAGTGACAAGAAAGGAAGAGGCATAGACAATATTGCCGAGGGTTGCCTCAATCCCGAAAAGGTTCACCATTTTTACCACCTGAATATTGGCAACAATGGTGGCGATGGGCACCCACAGGAAGAGGCCGGTTCTCCCGGCAAAACGGTAGATGGTGAGGATCAGCAGAAAGTTTACCAGCAGCATGGCAAACCACAGAAGTTCATTGAATCCGACAAATTGAATCATGGTTTTCTCCAGTTTTGATGTAGGGCGGGTGGTTCTGGCACCGCCGCGAAAAGAGAAGCAATCGTGCCTCTCCCCGAGCGCGGAGAAGATACAGAAAAAGAGGAAAGAGCGCAAGCCATCTCATGTCTATTCCACAGAATCCCCCCCGGGCAGCCCGTCTCGCACACCGCCTCGCCGCCATTCCGCCACGGAAGATGCTCTTTGCCCTGCCGCTGCTCTTTCTCACCCTCTTCTACTTTTATCCGCTGACCGGTATCACCTCTATCAGCTTCAGGGCGGACGCCGACGGTACACTGACAAAACTCTTTACCAATCCGGTCTATCGCCACATCCTCTGGTTCACGATATGGCAGGCGGCGCTCTCCACCCTGCTCACTCTCTTTTTCGCACTGCCCGGGGCATGGCTCTTCGCCCGCTGCAGCTTTCCCGGCAAGCGCTTTATCGAAGCGGCGATGACCATCCCCTTCGTCATGCCAACGGTGGTCACTGCGGCCGCCTTCCGCGCCATGCTCGGTCGAGGGGGACTGATCAACGACTTCTGTGTACACCAGCTTGGTTTCACTGCGCCGCCCATCGTCATTGACCACACCATCTTCTTTTTCCTGCTCGCCCACGTCTTTTATAATTACAGTCTGGTCACCCGCATGGTCAGCGGCTACTGGAGCGGTCTCGACCAGCGCCTCGCCGCCGCCGCGCAGATGCTCGGAGCCAGTCCCCGTCAGACCTTCCTGCGCGTCACCCTGCCGCTGCTCATGCCGGCGATCGCCTCAGCAGCGCTGCTGACCTTCATCTTCTGTTTCACCAGCTTCGCCATCATCCTTATCCTTGGTGGACCGGCGTATTCCACCCTCGAGGTGGAAATCTACCGGCAGACGGTGCAGCTCTTCAACCTGCCAATGGCCGCCAGCCTGTCCCTTCTGCAGATCATCTTCAACTTTGCGCTGATGTGGGTACACGCCCTGCTCAGCCGCCGCACCGGTGTCTCCTTTTTCAACGGGACAACCCCTGCCGGGGATCATGCCACTTCGCTGACCCGCCGGTTCTTTATCGCCGTCAACCTCAGCTTCATCGCCCTGCTGCTTCTTGCCCCGCTGCTCTCCCTCGTCGTCTCCTCCTTCAGTGGCGAAAATGGATTCACCCTGCGCTACTATCAGGCGCTGAGCGTGGGGCACTCCTCCCTGTTCTACGCCCCGCCACTCTCGGCCATGGTCAATTCCTTTGCCATCGCCCTCACCACCACCCTGATCGCCCTGCCACTCGGGATGATCAGCGCCGAGTTTCTTGCCGGAACACAAGGACGTACAGCCTCGCTGTGGGATGCCGTTATCATGCTGCCGCTGGCCACCTCCGCCGTTACCCTCGGCTTCGGCTTCATCGTCACCCTCAACCACTGGCCGCTCAACCTGCGTGATTCCTTTATCATGTTGCCGCTGGCCCACAGCCTCGTCGCCTTTCCCTTTGTGGTGCGCAGTCTGCTGCCCGCTGTGCGCCGCATCCCCGCCAGCCTGCGCGATGCCGCCGCCCTGCTCGGCGCATCCCCGTTCACAGCATTCTGCCGCATTGAACTGCCGCTGCTGCGCCCGGCGCTGGTGGTCGCAGCCATCTTCGCCTTCTCCATCAGCATGGGAGAGTTCGGCGCCACCGCGTTCATTGCCAGACCCCAGCTGCCCACCCTGCCGCTGGCCATCTTCCGCTTCCTCAGCCGTCCCGGAGAGCTCAACTACGGCGAGGCAATGGCGATGGCCTCCCTGCTGATGGCCGCTGCCGGATCAGGCTTCGTCCTCATCGGACTTCTGGAACGGCGCAAGAGTAATACTCCTCAAAACCTCGTAAAAAACAAAACAGGAGAAGGGGAGGCAGGAGACGGGAGACAGGAGAAAGGGAAAAGCAAAAGACGGAACAGCGAAAAACTTTTTGCCAACGAATAAAAGCTCTAATCATGCGAATAAAGGCAAAAAACTTTAAAAAAGATTTTAAAATTAAACAGAGAACGCAACTGCGTAAACATCTTTTTTGGCGATGACGAATGAGTAATAATTCGTGTTTATCCGTGTCCATTCGTGATCCCTTCTGCAGTTTGTAACCACGAATGGACACGAATTTTCACGAACAGGGACAACACAGTAAACAAAAACGTTTGTATCCGAAGTTAAGCCGTACAGTGTACCAGGATTATTAATCAACTTTGGGCGTTATCCGAAAGTCGGGGTTGAGCTTTTTACGCTTTCATATTCCGTGTCTTCCGTGTCTTCCGTGGTTTATTCGTGGTTCCTTTTGTCGTTTGTAACCACGAACGGATAAACAGGATGCAAAACGGGGGGGGGCACAACTTAATAGGAATGGTATTATTTGTTTTGTTTCATAGTTTTTTTTGAGAAGTTACGTTTTTATATAAAATGTCTTTATTCGCCTTTTTCGAGCCTTTATTCGTTGGCAAAAAGTTTTTTCGCTGTTTCGTTTTTCACAAGGGAACCTTGAAAAAATTTCATACCACAATGGATGTCATCAGGTTTTGTTGCCCTGCTTTTCCCATAAATTTTTGACACGTTACCGAAATACCGGACAAAAATATGAAACCACTGCTTGATATTGAACAACTGTACGTCAATTATGAAAGCCAGCCCGTACTCCACGGAGTTACCCTTTCTCTTGCCTGCGGGGAGATTCTCTGCCTGCTCGGCCGCTCCGGCTCCGGTAAAACCACCCTGCTCCGTGCCATTGCCGGGCTGGAAGAGGCCGCCTCCGGTATCATTTCCTGCGACGGGAGAGACCTGCGCGACACCCCGCCACACCGCCGGGGCTTCGGCATGATGTTTCAAGACTACGCCCTCTTTCCTCATAAAAATGTGGCGGAGAACATAGCCTTCGGACTTGAGATGCAGGGAATGAAGGGAAACGTGGCCGCCGCAAGGGTGAAGGAGATGCTGGAACTGGTAAATCTGGCGGGGTATGGCGAACGGCGCATTGACGAACTCTCCGGCGGGCAGCAACAGCGGGTGGCACTGGCACGCAGTCTTGCTCCACACCCGCGTCTGCTGCTGCTCGACGAGCCCCTTGGCTCCCTTGACCGCAGCCTGCGAGATCACCTCGCCGAGGAGATCCGCATCATACTCAAACAGCTGGAGGTGACTGCCATTTTCGTCACTCACGATCAAAAGGAAGCCTTCTCCGTCGCCGACCGGGTCGCGGTCCTGCTCGACGGCCGCCTCGCCCGCCTTGACACACCGGAAGCGGTGTACCGCGACCCGCAACAAGGGGAAGTCGCCTCCTTTCTCGGCTTTGCCAACTTCGTGGAAGGCCGCCTTGATGGTTGCGAATTTACCTCCCCGCTCGGCAGACTGCGTTTTGATGACATGGAGAATAAGAATGAACCGGAGCAGCGGACCCTGCTGCTGAGACCGGAAGGTGCGACACTCGCAGGAGCGACTGAGGGAAGAGGCCTCAGGGTGAGCGGCACAGTGCGCAGCCGCATCTGCCTCGGCGGGTATTACCGACTCAGGGTGGAGAAGATTGACGGCCTTAACGCCCCGTTGACCTTTGAGATTCCCCTTGCCCCCACACCACCCGCTGCAGGAAGTGTCGTGGAGATAGATGTCCCTGAGAATTCGATGGTCCTGCTTGCGCAATCGGAGACATGAGACTATATAAACGACATCATGACAGTTCTCATTGCGTCCCCAATTCCCAATTCCCATGCCTGCCATCCCGCAGTCACACAGGCCGGCACTTTTAAAGAAAGCGACAGGCCATGACTGAAAAAAAAATCGTCATCTTCGCAAACGGCAAACTCAAAAACAGAGCAAGAGCCCTCCGCATCGCCTCTGATGCCGACTTTATTATCTGTGCCGACGGCGGATCCGTTCACTGTGACAACCTCGGGATCATCCCTGATCTGCTGGTAGGAGACCTGGACTCTACTCCGAAGAAACTCCGCAAGAAGTTTGAGATGCAACATGTGAAGATAGATCAGCATCCAACCCACAAAGACAACACCGACCTTGAACTGGCCCTGCACTACGCCGTCAAAATGCGGGAGAAATACAAGTCCAACCGTCACGACAAGGTTTCTGTACATCTTCTTGGAGGCCTCGGCGGCCGTCTCGACATGACACTGGCAACCATTCTCATTCCCACTGCCTGGGGCCACCGTAACCTCGACATCTCTATCCACGGCGACCACAACCTTGTACGCCTTTTCCCCCCCGGCAGCCACACCGTTTATGGCATACCAGGTGCCAGAGTCTCCTTCCTGCCCATCTCCGGAGATGTCAAAGATTTGAGTCTTATCGGCTTTGAATACTCCGTCGATCACATCAACCTCCGTCTCGGCTCAAGCCGCTGCGTGAGCAACTGCATTGAGAAAGACTCCTGCCTCGTGTGCTTCACAGAGGGAACGCTGCTGATGGTGATGGATAATTAGGGGTGCTGCGTACAATTAAGGCTGCTGGAATTTTCACTAATACCAATTACATTTTTTACTGATTAGAGAACGCAACTGCGTAGACATCTTTTTTGGCGATTGCGAATGGATAAACAAGATGTAACATTGATCTCATGGCAGAATCGTCCGTTGTGCTGGAGACGCCCAAATTGGTCGTCTCTACAAAGACCTTTTGCTTTTTCCTGTCTCCCGTCTCCCGTCTCCTTTATCCCTTTTCCCGTCCCTGCCTTGGAATCCGCAAAAATGTAAATGGTATTATTTCTCCGCATCATCCTGATCAAAATGGCCAGGCAGCATTTTATAGGCAATGTAATATTTCATTATGTTGCTGACGTACTGCACGGTCTCTCGACCTATTCTCTTCGCCGCAACGACTTCAACATTATCAAACCAGACATTAGGATCCAATCCCATCTTCTCTGCCTCAGCCCGGAGTTTTGCAACCCTGTTCGGCCCTGCATTATAGGAAGCAAAAGTAAAAAGTGCCCTGTTCAGTGTATCCAGATTTCCTTCTGGAGGGAAATACCTGTCTGCCATAAAATGAAGGTACTTTGTACCCGCATGAATATTAGGTTCTATTTTTTCTATATTTGCAATATTCACATTTTTATCACCAGCTGTTGCCGGCATCATCTGCATAACCCCGACCGCGCCAACGGCACTGCGCACGCTTTGATCCAGTGTCGACTCCTGATATGCCAGCGCGACAAGCATCAGGTAGTCAAAATCATATTTATCCCCATATTTTTTAAAGTAATCGACAGCTTTATCAAACTTTTTCCTTTCAGCAGTAGCAGCAGCATTGGTTATATATTTTGTATTCTTTAAATAGCGATTTATAATGACATTGCCCGTCAAAGTGCCCGCTTTATGACCTTGAGCAAATTCAGCTATAACGCCCTTAAGCTCCGGGCTGTTCTTTCTCACCGCCCAGGCTATTTGATCACCACTATGAATTTTGGCCTCTGTATGAAGCTTTATGTCAGGGAACACTTTTTTCCAGAGTTTCGCTTTGTGGGTATCAACGACCACAGCTGGAATGAGCCCGACACTGACCATCTCAAGAAGATCCGAGTCTTCGAGGTGCTCATCGGCTGCAATAATTTTTACGGGTTTTTTGCCTGATTTCTTCAGCACCAGATTGAGTTTCATTAAATTTTCATAATAGCTGCTGGACTTTCTCACATGAATTTCCATGCCTGAAACGTCATCGGGACTTTGGAGGGTTGCAACCGAACTCCCTGTCACAACAATTTCATTCACATTTTTCGCAAATGGTACGCTGAAATCAACAATCTTTCTGCGCCCATCAGTTATGGCAATGTTTCCCATTGCTATATCACCATGGCCTCCTGCCAGCCTTTCCAGCAGTTTCGCGCGAGGAGTTGGGATATATACAATTTTAATTTTTAGAGTCCCGGTTTTTTCTCTTTTATTGATAAATTTTTCAAACTGCACCCCATTCTCATAAGAGATTCCTTTAGGCCGGGCACCATCAAAAAAGAAAAATGCGCGATTATACGGAACCAGAACCCGTATAATTTTCCGTTTCACCATTTCGGAGTAATCGCCTGTGAATTTCTTATTTATTCTGTCATTTTTTGCAATATTTGTATCACCTTTAAATATTGCAAAAGAGGAGTTTGGCAGCGCCATCCCTATCACCACAAGACTAAACAGGACTGTCTTCAATCCGACTGTACATCTACACATATTGAAAGCCTCTTTTACATTATGAAGAACATGAGTAACTTCTCAAAAAAACTATGAAACAAGACAAATAATTTCACCGCGAAGAACGCGAAGGCCGCAAAGAGTAAAAATAGAACAACAGCAATTCTCTGCATATAGTGCATAGCAGCTGAGTTGAGCCAGCATATACTGCTAACTTACCAATATATAGACAATTATAAACTCAAAAAGAGTATCGCTTCACCAGCCAGGGACAACGCATTAAACGAAAACGTTTGCATCCGAAGTTAAGCCGTACAGTGCACCAGGAGTATTAATCAACTTTGGGAGTCATCCGAAAGTCGGGTTGAGCGTTTTACGCTCTCATATTCCGTGTCTTCCGTGGTTTTTACCTGGAGCATGAGAACAGACCCTGCTCCTTATGGGCCGATAAGCAGAAACAATACCTTGCCATAGGTCTCATGCATTCTCTTATGGTTTTTTCAGTAATAATTCGTGTTTATTCGTGTCCATTCGTGGTTCCTTTTGTAGTTTGTAACCATGAATGGATAAACAGGAGACAAAACGAGTTAATAGGAATGGTATTATTCGTTGGCAAAAAAAACTGTTTTACCACCTTTTGCTTTTCCCTTTCTCCCGTCTCCTGCCTCCCGTCTCCCGTCCTTCCCCATTATGTTCAGCATCATATTTGTATCAACCGCACCGCCCCCGCCGTCGTCTCCATCAGCCGCAGCCACAATTCCTCCTCACGTGCTGCCTCCAGCTCCGTCGTTAGAGTAACCTGCGCGTCATACTTCTGCCCGACCACGCGTCCTCCGTACAGCTCCAGCACACGGCGAACCCCCGGTTCAAAGGGGTAGGCAAAAGAGAATTTCAGCCGGGTCTGCGATACAAAGGGAAGGAATTCTGCCGCAGCCACCACCTGCCTTGTTACCCCGGAATAGGCACGCACCAGTCCGCCGGTACCGAGTTTCACTCCGCCGAACCAGCGGCTTACCACCACCAGCACGTTCCCGTATCCACCGCCGGTAAGCACTGCCAGCATCGGTCGTCCCGCCGTACCCGATGGCTCGCCGTCGTCGCTGCAGTGAATTGCCTGCGGCTGCTGCGGATCGCCTGCTACCCACGCCGAACAGTGATGCCCCGCGCTGTTCTCCGCCACAACCTCGTCTTTAAGACGAGCCACGGCCTCTTCTCTGCTCTCGATACGATAGAGACGGGCGAGGAATCGGCTCTTTTTTTCAGTCAGCTCGGCCACTACCGGCAGAGAATCTGCCGCCGGTTCAAGGAAGGCGGCAGCCGCAGTATCCTTTTTTACAGAAGTCAATGTCTTCCCCTCACAACAGCACTCCTGCCAGCCCGGTGCAGTCCGGCAGGGTAACGGTGTTTTCTGGAAACCTGTTCACCTGTTGAATACCAACAAAGCCAAGACCTGTATCGCGGGCGGTCTCATAGTCCGTAAGGGCATCACCGATAAAGACGCACTTTTCCTTCTGCAGGTTATGTTTTTTGAGTTGCTCCCGCACAAGCTCGGGTTTATGGGCAGGCGAACCGAGCACCTCGACAAAATAGTGGTCGAGATTGCGGCGGCGGGTGACCTCGCGCAGTTCAGGCTGGGGAGTCCCGGAGACAACAAAGAGCAGGATTTCAGGATATTCACGTCGAGATTTCTGTAGAAATTCGAGTGCTCCGGGAACGTACGGCACGGCCACCACCGCATCAAGCACCATCTCAGAGTAGCGTTTCGCCTCTACCGCCAGAGCCTCTTCACTGAGAGGCCTGCCCAGCAGTTCGGCATGGGCCCAGCGGATTTTCTCCACACGACTGATGCCGCCATAGCGCAGATGGTGTGCGATCACCCGGTCGAGAATCTCGGGATACGCAGTAAAGAGAGTGCGGAAGGCAGCTGTTTTCACTGAAGTTGAATCAACAATCACACCATCAAAATCAAAAAATATTGCCTGTAATTTTTTACGATTGGACATAGAATAGTTTCCTCTTAAAATAATTTAACTTTGCGGGGGAGCAGCCGTCACAAATATTACAGTTTTGGGTACCTTGAATAATCTTGTATTTCGTTCATATTCGAGGCACAGGAGAAAATTTACCGGAGGTATATATTTGATATCTCGACGTCTCGTTCCTCGCTTTGTCGGAGGATAAATTTTTGACTGTAACGAAGAAGATGGGCGAAAGACTGGTTATTCAAGGTACCCTTTTATTAATTCTACGACACTCAACAGGAAGTGAACAGACATGAGCGAAAAATATCGAGAGAAATTCGGCTGGAAGATCGGAGAGACCAGGCGGGTCTTTGAATCTCCCTTTTTCCGGATAGCAACTGCAAAAGTAATCTGCCCGCGCACCGGAATTACTCAGTCATACTATCGTTCTGAACTTTCCCCGTGGGTTAATATACTCGCCTTTACCCCCCGGCAGGAAATTGTACTGGTGCGTCAGTTCCGTTTTGGCACTGAAGCCATGGAGTGGGAACTGCCTGGTGGAATTGTGGAGGACGGCGAAGATCCGCTGCCCGCAGCACTCCGTGAACTGCAGGAGGAGACCGGATTTGTGGGTAAAAAAGCCGAGGTTATTGGCCGCACCTCCCCTAATTCCGCTATTCAGGACAATGAACTGTTTACCATCCTGGTCGAAGACGCCGAGAAGCTGGCCGAGACGAAGATGGACCCCATGGAGGACATTGAAACACGGCTCGTCGGGCTGGATGAGGTCTTCAAAATGATTAAAGAAGGTACTCTGCGTCACGCCTTCACCCAGGTCGCCCTGATGCGCTGGTTTTTGCACACCGGTCGACTGGGCTGAAAGCATGCGGGGAAATCCCGCTCCCGTTGACTTTTCCCCCATCTTCTAGTATTTCTGTGGAGCTGGTCATATCATCGGCGCGACGGATCATCGCCGCTTTTTTGGGGAGCAGCCACTGCCCCCTGTGAAATATTTCTTATATCTTTCCCATGAGTGAAGAAAATCAAACTCTCGCCCAACGGCGGGAAAAGGCAGAAGCGCTCGCCGATCTCGGCGTGAAACTCTATTCCAACGGCTTTACGCCCGCAAACAAGATCAGCGATCTTCTTCCCAGAGGTGAACATCTTGAAGCGGAGCAGAAAGACGAGAACGGTACACTCTACTCCATTGCCGGACGTGTTATGGCAATGCGCAAGTTTGGCAAGGCTGCCTTTATCACCATTACCGACCGCACAGGTCAGTTTCAGTGCTATATCAAGCGGGATATAGTTGGCGAAGAGATCTACGCGACCTTTAAGAAGTGGGACATCGGCGATATTGTCGGCGTGGAGGGCACCCTCTTCTGCACCAGAGTAGGGCAGCTGTCCCTGCAGGCACAGAAAATTGTCATGATCTCCAAGTCGCTGCGCCCCCTGCCCGACAAATGGCACGGCCTCTCCGATGTCGAGACCCGCTACCGCCAGCGCTATGTGGATCTCATCGTCACCGAAAAGAGCCGGGAGACATTCCGCAAGCGAGTTCAGATTATTCGTCTTGTTCGCGATTATCTCACCCGGGAAGGCTTCATGGAAGTGGAGACGCCGATGATGCACGCCGTTCCCGGTGGTGCCACCGCAAAACCCTTCAAGACGTATCACAACGCTCTGGAGATGCCACTCTATCTGCGTGTCGCGCCGGAACTCTACCTCAAGCGTCTGCTGGTCGGCGGTTTTGAGCGAGTCTTTGAGATCAACCGTAACTTCCGCAACGAGGGACTCTCCACCCGCCACAACCCCGAGTTTACCATGCTGGAGTTTTACCAGGCCTATGCCACCTATGAAGATATGAGCGCACTGACTGAGAAGATGCTTTCCGAGGTCTGCAATGAGGTCAATGGCACCATGCAGATTGAGTATCAGGGAACACCGGTCAACCTCGCCCCGCCCTGGCGGCGGATGACCATGCTCGACTCACTGGTGGAAATCGCCGGGCTGGATCGTGCTGTCATTGAGGACGATGAGAAGGTGAAGGCTCTGGCCATTGAACATGGCATTGAGCTGGCCGAAAATGCCGGTCCCGGCAAGGCACGCACCGAGCTGTTTGAACTTCTCGTGGAGGAGAAGCTGATCGAACCGACCTTCATCACCTCCTATCCGGCGGAGGTCTCCCCTCTGGCCCGTCGTAATGAGAAGAATCCTGACATTACCGACCGCTTTGAGCTCTTTATTACCGGGCGCGAGCTTGCCAACGCCTTCTCTGAGCTCAACGACCCGGTAGATCAGGAGCAACGCTTCCAGGCCCAGATTGACAACCGCGGGGACGACGATGAAATTCATCCTGAACTCGACCACGATTACATCCGTGCCCTTGAATATGGCATGCCGTCGGCTGCAGGAGAGGGAATCGGCATTGACCGTCTGGTCATGCTGCTCACTGACGCCCCCTCCATCCGCGACGTCATTCTCTTTCCGCATCTGAAGGCGGAGAACAGGGAAAGCAAGGTTCAGGAGTGATCCCGCACTGCGGAGACGGGGTTGCAGCAACCCGACACGACCCCTCTTCGCAGCACCATGCCCCCACGGGTATTCCCCCAGCCTTCCCACTCAAACTGCTATGTATGAATGGTTTATCAGCCGCCGTTACCTGCGCGCCAAACATAAAGATGGCTTCATATCCCTGATTTCCCTCATCTCGGTGGCGGGGATTACAGTGGGGGTGATCGCCCTCATCATCGTTCTCGCTGTCTATGCCGGTTTCACCGAGGGATTGCGTGATCAGATTCTCGGCCTCAATTCGCATATCATCGTACAGAGTTATCGCGGTCCTTTTGACAATTATGAAACGGTGCGGGAGCAGGTGCTCTCCACCGACAAGGTGGTTGGTGCCACCCCCTATATCTACACCCAGACCCTGCTCAGCTCTTCCTCGGGCGGTAACGGCGTCGTGTTGCGTGGACTTGATCCGCAGAGCGCAGCGGGTGTCATTGGGCTGCCGACACAGATGAAAAAAGGCAGTATCGCCGATCTCATCCAGCCCGCTGATGTGGCGGTACCCAACATCATTCTTGGCAAAGCACTGGCCGCTGACCTGCGGGTAAAGGTCGGTTCAAAGCTGCGCCTGATCTCTCCCTCCGGTCCCTTGACACCGATGGGTGTCATCCCCCGGATCAAGACCTGCCAGGTCTCGGGGATCTTTGAAAGTGGCATGTATGAATATGACTCCACCATCGCCTACATGGCGCTGGGCCAGGTCCAGAATTTCCTCGACCTCGGTAACGTCGTCCACGGTATCGAAGTGAAGGTTGCGCACAGCCAGCTTGACAACGCTGGCAGCATTGCCGAAGATATTGTCAAGAAACTCGGCCCGGGCTGGGCCGCCAAAGACTGGATGAAGATGAACTACAACCTCTTCGCCGCCTTCAAGCTGGAGAAAATCGGCATGTTCATCGCCGTGGCGCTGATCATCCTCGTTGCCGCGCTGAATATCGTCAGTGCCCTTGTAATGGTGGTGATGGAGAAGAACCGCGATATCGCCATCCTCAAATCAATGGGGGCGACCTCGCGCTCCATCATGAAGATCTTTTTCTTCCAGGGACTGGTCATCGGGCTGACCGGTACGGTGCTCGGGGTGCTCGGCGGTCTCGGCATCTGCAAGCTGCTGTCGAAATACCACTTCATTGAACTGCCCTCTAATGTCTATCCCATGACCACTCTGCCCATCAAGGTGTTGCCGATGGATGTCACCATTATCGCCTGTGCCTCGATTCTCATTACTCTGCTCGCCACCCTCTACCCTTCGTGGAAGGCGGCACAGATACAGCCGGCGGAGGTACTCTCATGACCCTGTTGCGTGCGGAAAAAATCTGCCGGGGATATGGCGAGAAAGAGCGACGCATCGAGGTTCTGCGGGAGGTAAGTTTGAGCGTAGAGGCTGGTGAGATGACCGCCATCATCGGCGCCTCCGGTTCTGGCAAGACCACCCTGCTGCAAATTCTCGGCACCCTTGACACGGCAGACAGCGGCGAACTCTATTTCCGGGATGAACTTCTCAGTAAACGCCCGGCAGACAAGCTGGCCGCTTTTCGCAACAAAGAGGTGGGCTTTATCTTCCAGTTTCACCATCTGCTGCCGGATTTTACCGCCCTTGAAAACGTAATGATGCCTGGACTTATAGGTGGAAGCAAACGCAAACTGCGTGAACGGGCAGAGACACTGCTCGACCGGGTGGAGCTCTCCGAGCGCAGTGATCACAAGGTGGCTGAACTCTCCGGGGGAGAACAGCAGCGCGCGGCACTGGCGCGCGCCCTGATTATGGAACCCGCAATACTGCTGGCCGATGAACCAACCGGTAATCTTGATGAACGTGCTGGCGAGTTGGTCTTCGACCTGCTCGCCAGCCTCTGCCGTGAGCAGAAACTTACCACAGTGATGGTCACCCACAACCGGGAGCTGGCGAGACGCATGGACCACTGCCTCACGCTGAAAGAAGGAAAGCTGGTCTGATAGAACAATACACTCGTGTACTACCATTTACACTTTGTATTGGCGGATTCAAAAGCAGGGACGGGAAAAGGGAGACAGGAAAAAGCGAAAGGCGGTAAGGCATTTTTTACCGCGAAGAACGCGAAGGAACGCGAAAAACTGGATAACCGACGAAAAACACTACACACGCGAAAGAACGTAAAAACCTTTGAGAAAAAAGATTTTTTTGAATGAAACCATTTATACCATTCCTATTAAGTTATGCCTCATTTGGGGGCTCAATCGCGGTTGTATCTGCTCTTAATAATTCCGGGAATTACTACCAGTTTAGCCCACCAATGGTTGTGTAATTCCACTGTTATCGTTACGTTTCCCGTCACAGTGTAGACAAGGCATGCCTTGTCTACAGAACAACATCGCGGGAAACCACCGCCGTGCCGATTTTCCATCAATGGTGATGAATCAATACAAAATGGAAATGGTATTACATCCTGTTTATCCATTCGTAATCGCCCAAAAAGATGTTCACGCAGTTGCGTTCTCTGGTCAGTAAAAATGTAATTGGTGCAAGACCTGTTCGTTCAGTGAAAACGAAAAGAAAACTGTCGGTGACAGTAAGAACTCCAAACGCTTTAGCTTTGGGGATATGCCAACCATCACAGCAGGGGAGAGTTATGCCTGACGACGATCACAATACTTCGCGCAGAACATTCATCAAAGCTGCTGGCGCCGGTGCTTTTGCGGTTGCAGCCTCGGGTTTGGGAGCAGGCAGCACATTAGCCGCAACAACCGGGTCCGTTGCGCCGTCCAGAAAAAAACGTGCAACAAAAAGTACGCATAAAGGACCGTACAATATTGTTTTCATCCTCACGGACCAGGAACGCTACTTTGAAACATATCCGCAAAGTGCAGAACTGCATGCCCGGGAAAAGATGCAGGAAGAAGGTGTCAGCTTTGAAAACCACTACACCTGCTCCAACATGTGTACAGCCTCACGTTCCGTCATCTATACGGGCCAGCATATCCAGAAAACCGGCATGTTCGACAACACCAACTGTCCCTGGCAGCCAGACATGTCCACGGACATTCCCACCATCGGCGACCGGTTGCGGGAACTGGGCTATTATACCGCCTACAAAGGCAAGGTACACCTGAGCCGCAAGGTTGAGCCCGATGACAGTGGCAAAATCAAGACCGATGCCATGGAACCCTACGGATTTTCGGATTATAACGCCAGGGGGGATGAATACGGTCATCTTCAGGGCGGATACACCCATGACAACACCTTTGCCGCCGATGCCGTGGACTGGCTCCGATCCAGGGGTACCAGGCTGGGAGAAAAAAAGCAGCCCTTTTTTCTGGGCGTCAATCTGGTCAATCCTCATGACATTATGTATTTTGACACCGATGCCCCGGGCACTCCCGTCCAGAATAATGGTTCGCTCTTAAACGAAATCAAACCAGGCCCCAAAAACAGCATATACGAAAGAACCCATCCTGATCTCCCCCTGCCGAAAAATCTCTACCAGCCTGTACAGGAAAAAGGTCGCCCCAGGGCTCACTACGAATATGAAAAGGGCTGGAACGCCATGCTGGGAAAAATCCCGGACAAAAACCAGAACTGGCAGCGGTACCGGGACTATTACCTGAATTGTCTTAAAGATGTAGATATGCAGATCAACAATGTTCTGGAAGAACTCGACCGGTTGGGAATGATGGAGAATACCATCGTGATTTTTACGGCGGATCACGGAGAAATGGCGGGGGATCATCACCTGCGAGGTAAAGGACCCTTTTCCTACGAGGAAAATATCCATCTTCCACTGTTTGTCATGCATCCTGGCATAGATGGCGGACAAAAAACCAGGGCTGTAACCTCTCATGTGGATCTTGTTCCCACCATCCTGGCCATGACCGGAATGGATCACAAAAAAGTAGCTGAAGCAGGCAAAGATCTTCCAGGAAAAAATCTAACAGATCTTTTGAAAAAACCAGCATCAGTCACCTTCGACGCTATCCGTCCCGGGGCCCTGTACTGTTACGACATGTTCATGACCATAGATGCAGACTTCATCGAGAAATCAGCCAAAGTTCTGGCAGAGGGTGGCGGAAAGGCGGAATTCAAAAAACAGGACATCAAACCGGATCTTAAAAAACGAGGGGCCATGCGTACCATATTTGACGGCAGATACAAATTTACCCGCTATTTTTCTCCCGTAGAACACAACACCCCCCGAGACTACAAAGAACTGGTCAAATACAACGAACTGGAATTGTACGACCTGCACAACGATCCCCGGGAAATGCAAAATCTTGCGATACATCTTCCCAAAAACAAGGAACTGGTCATGACCATGAACGACAAGCTCAATGAGCTCATTGATGCCGAAGTTGGCAAGGACGAGGGACAGCAACTACCGGGATACCCCGATGTCAATTGGGCGGTGACAGATTTCAGGGATTGATCAACAAACAGGTGTTTGTTGAGAGAGAATCATTCTCGTACAGGGGCACGGCACGCCGTGCCTCTTGAAATTCCAGATAAAAAAATTCGCCCCTCCCCATCCTTGACAACCACCAGATAACTTTCAGGAACTCACTCCCCATGCCCTTCTTTGCTGTCATGGCCAAGCCTGTCGGCCCCTTGTGCAACCTTTCATGTTCCTATTGCTATTACAAAGAAAAAGTCTCCCTGTACCCTGACGTATCCACCTTCGTCATGCCGGATACGGTTCTGGAATCGTTCATCAGCCAGTACTTTTCCCTCAATGGTTCGAACGGTGCTGATTTTTCATGGCAGGGAGGGGAACCTCTGCTCCTGGGTCTTGATTTTTTTGAAAAGGTGATCCGGTTGGAAAAACGTTATGCCCGGGGAAGACGTTTTTCCAACACCATCCAGACCAACGGCACACTGATCAACGACAACTGGTGCGAATTCTTTACCCGGAACAAAATTCTTGTGGGACTGAGCATCGACGGACCGCCCGATCTTCATGACCTGTACCGTCGGGACAACCAGAACAATCCC
This sequence comes from Desulforhopalus vacuolatus, assembly GCF_016918505.1. Classification (GTDB taxonomy): domain Bacteria; phylum Desulfobacterota; class Desulfobulbia; order Desulfobulbales; family Desulfocapsaceae; genus Desulforhopalus; species Desulforhopalus vacuolatus. Next base: position 66,232 of record NZ_JAFFPZ010000002.1, on the reverse strand, counting down.
ACGGCGCATACGGTAATTGCGGCGGCGGCGCTGTTGTCCAGGCACGGTGTAGAATTCAATACCCTGACAACCATCAGCAATGCCAACGCGAAAAGACCTCTGGAAACCTATGCATTTCTCAAGGAAATCAGCCAGGGGTTCATACAGTTTATTCCCCTTGTGGAAAGAATTCCCGGTCCCGAAGCCCAGAGTCTCGGCCTGAGTCTGGATATCCCGCCGGGGGGAGGCGGAGACTACGGGATAGAGGTTACCCCGTGGAGTGTATCCCCCGAAGACTTTGGTACATTTTACACGACCATCTTTGACGAGTGGGTCCGCCATGATGTGGGCACAGTATTCGTGCAGCTTTTCGACGTCACCCTGGCCAATCACCTCGGAGCTCCGCCTGTCGTGTGTTATTATTCACCTGACTGCGGCCAGGCAGGAGTTCTCGAACACAATGGGGACATGTACGCCTGCGACCATTTTGTCTATCCGGCCACAAAACTCGGCAACATCATGACCACGGATATGGAAACCATGCTTACCGGGGAACGACAAAAAGCCTTCGGACTGGCCAAATCTCTGGCACTGCCCACCTGTTGCACCACCTGTGATGTCCTCTTTGCCTGTCACGGAGAGTGCCCCAAAAATCGATTTGCCTGGACACCGGACGGAGAACCGGGGCTGAACTACCTGTGCGCCGGCTATAAACATTTTTTCAGGCACAGCGGAGAAGCCATGCAGCGGATGGCACAGCTGCTGAGATCCCGCCAGCCTGCTTCACTGATTATGGATGGAAACCACACGTCTTAAAGTAGACAATTTTATCCAGTCTTTCGCTTTTCGCCTTCCTTCGCGTTCTTCGCGGTAAAAAATGTTTTACCGTCTTTCGCTTTTCCCTGTCTCCCGTCTCCTTTCTCCTGTCTCCCATCCCCCTGCCTTTAAATTCGCCAAGAGAAAGTGAAAATAGCATTTAGTGAGGTCACAACTTAATAGAAATGGTATTAATCGTTATCCCCCGCCTTCCCCTTCCGAATAAGCGCATTGCGGTAATCAAAGTAAGCCTGACGGGTCGCGATATAGGGGTCAAATGCCATCTTGCGAAACTCATCATAGAAATGGGGATTAAGCGAGAGGAAGTTGAGATTGTCAGCGGTAACCAGTTCCCCACTGACCAGCCAGTCATCAATCAGCCAGAAGGTGGGCCGGGAAAAGCCATCTACGCCAAACCCCACCGTATCACGCGCCGAAGAGGGGCCTATCAGCGGCCAGTAAAGGTAGAATCCATTCCCTATTCCCCAGACACCAAGGGTCTGCCCGAAATCCGCCCGCTGTTTCTTCAGACCAAACTCCTGATCTGCCACATCCGCCAGACCGAGAACACCCGCCGTCGTGTTGATGACAAAACGTCCCAGAATAATGCCGGACTTGTCAACATCCCCCTGCAGCAGAGCATTTACCATGCGCACCGGGGAATAGAGATTCTCAAAAAAGGTGTTAATACCGGTGCGCAGCCCAATCGGCACAACCTTCGCATATCCCTTGGAAACCGGGCTCAGCACCCAGACATACATCTTGTCGTTGACCGTATAGAAGACCCGGTTCATCGGCTCAAGCGGATCCGCGATAGAGCCCATGGCTTCATCAATAGTAGTCTCTTCATCCCATGAGGGCGCATCACCCCAATCGTCACCACTTCCCGTGTCTTCATCCCATGGGGGAGCATTACTCCAATGTTCTCCACCTGCAGAATCTTCATCGCTGAGCAGATCGGGAATATTTGCATTGGCAGCAAAAGAAATTGAGGGAGAAGCAAGACTGAACATTGCCAGAAATAAAACCGCCAGCAGTCGTTTCTGTATCATAAGTATTCTATGTTTCAACAGTTTTTTTATTAAAGGCTCTCAAATCTGCAGATGGGACTCAATCACCTCTGCCAGCAATGGAGCAATGGGGTATACCTCAAGAATCCCGCCGCTCCTGCGGCCGGGCCAGGTGTCGGAACCAATGACCTTAACAACAGGGCTGCGGGTAAATTTTTCTATCGCATCCCCTGCCATCACCAGATGGGTGGCGTGGGCATACACATCTTTCGCCCCCGCCTGCAGACAGCGTTCAGCAGTCTGGATGATGGAGCCGCCGGTACGGATCATGTCATCACAGATAATAGCCGTCTTGCCCTTTACCACGCTGGAGACCTGACCGACAATAGTTTTGTCGGTGTCGAAGCGATCCTTGTCGGCGGCAGTATGGGAACAACCGAGCAGACTCGCCAGCCGGGCTACCCGTTTGGAGAAACCATAGTCCGGTGAGACGAGAACATAATTTTCAAGTCCGAGACCGGCAATGGCCTTCGCCGAACTTTCGTCGGTCCAGATGTGATACGTGCTCACGGACCCGCTGTGAGCGTGCAGTACAGCCTCATTGTGCAGATCGACAAAACCGACATAATCCGGTCGGGCATGGAAGATCTGCCGGGTACGGGTGATTCCCTTGGGAATCTCAAAGATACCCGGTTTGGCCCGCTCCATGGTGGAATACCCAAGATAGGGAATAATGACGTTGATAGAGCGCGCGTTCCAGAAACGACCGCCGGAAATGAGATCCAACAACTCCTGGAAGGAGTTGTCATTGTGGGTGGAAGCAATAATGACAAGGTCTTTCTCCTCAATGGAGAAAGGAAAGGCGTGCCAGAATTCGCCGTCGGCGAACTGTTTGCGTTCCATCCTGGTAAAAGGCATCCACAGGCGCTCGGCGATACACTGACCAAGATCGGTAGAAGCAGTTCCCGCTATAAGGACAACATCTTCTTTTTTTCGCATGGCTCTTCCCGTTGTTTATAGAATTGTGCGGTGCCGCGCTACTCCTGCCACCCGGCACCGCCCTTTTCCTACTTGAGCAGTTCAGCGACGATGGCATCTCCCATTGCAGCAGTACCTGCCGGGGTCCCGCTGCCGAAAAGATCAGCAGTGCGAATTCCGGCATCAAGAGTACGGGCGACAGCGCCCTCAATTGCCTCGGCAACATCATTCATTGCAAAGCTGTAGCGCAGCATCATCGCCGCAGAGAGAATCTCGGCAATGGGGTTGGCAATACCCTGCCCGGCGATATCCGGCGCGGAACCACCGGCCGGCTCATAGAGACCGAACTTCTCTTTATTAAGGGAGGCAGATGCGAGCAGGCCCATGGAACCGGTAATCATTGCAGCCTCGTCGCTGATAATATCACCGAACATGTTCCCGCAGAGCAGAACGTCAAACTGGCCGGGATTTTTCACCAGCTGCATGGTGGTATTGTCCACATAGAGATGGTTGAGTTCCACTTCGGGGTACTCTTTCGCGATCTCGCAGACAATCTCCCGCCACATGACCATGCAGGTAAGAACGTTGGCTTTATCAACAGAGGTAACCTTTTTGCGGCGCACCATCGCGGCTTCAAAGGCCATGCGGGTAATGCGTTCAATCTCGCTGCGTTTGTACCCCATTGTATCGTAGGCGTATTCATCGGCACCAGAGCCTTCCCGGCCTTTGGGAGTCCCGAAGTAGATTCCGGAAGTGAGTTCACGCACGCAGAGAAGATCAAAACCGTCAGCGATGATATCGGGACGCAGGGGACAGGCTGCAGCAAGAGATTTAAAAACCTTCGCGGGACGGAAATTGCAGAAGAGGTCGAAGTGTTTACGCAGAGGCAACAGCGCGGCACGTTCCGGCTGCTGTGCAGGCGGCAGTTTTTCCCACTTCGGTCCACCGACAGAGCCAAAGAGGACAGCATCGCTCTTCTCACAGACATCAAGCGTGGACTGCGGCAGAGCCTCGCCGTGGCTGTCAATGGCGCAGCCGCCGACATCGGCATACTCATAACTGAGCTCAAAACCAAACTTCTTCTGCGCCGCATCAAGCACCTTGATTGCTTCTGCCATGACTTCGGGCCCGATTCCATCTCCAGCCAGCACTGCTACCTTCTTCATAACCGCAACTCCTTTTTCAAGTATGTAAAATTGTGAGTACAAAACGCTCTGCCTTCGAGAATGGCAGAATAATTTTCCGAACGTCTTTAAGACGATAAGAATTCTTTTCCATAATAACAGAGGCAGCCTTCAACTCCTCTTTCCATTTTGGCCCCTTCATCAGCAGCAGAGTTGCATCCTGAAAGGCGGTAACCAGCTCAAGAAAGGAGCCGACATCGGTAACCGCCCGGCAGGTAATATGGCTGAATTTCTCTGCGGTGAGCGGAGAATCCGCCTCCAGCCGCTCCTCGCGAACAACCAGCGGTGCGCCCTCTTGCGAGAGGCCGAGGGTGCGGATAACGTGGCGCAGAAAATTGACCCGTTTCTGACGGGGCTCAACCAGAGTCAAGCCCAGCGTCGGCATGGCCGTCCGGCAGACGAGGCCGGGAAAGCCCGCTCCGGTGCCAATGTCGAGCAGGTGGCAATTGCCCGTCAGCTCCGGCAGCAGCGTAAGGGAGTCGAGAAAGTGCTTCTCCACAATATCCTCAACGCTGGCCGTTTTGGCAACGAGATTGATACGGCCGCGCCACTTCAGCAGCTCCGCACAGTAGTTTTCAAGCAGAGCCAGTCGTTCCGGTGCAGGGGCGTACGCGCTGCCAAGGCTGCTGAGCCCCTTCTCCAGCAGGAGTCTGCTCTCAGTCATGGTTCAGACGAACGTTAACGGAATTGGCGTGCGCGTCGAGCCCTTCAAGGTGGGCGAGACGCATGATATCTTCGGCGTCGTTCTCAATTGCCTGTCGTGAGTAACTGATGATGGAACACTTTTTCAAAAAGGTTTCCACCCCGAGGGACGAGGCAAAACGAGCTGTGCCCATGGTCGGCAGCACATGGTTGGGACCGGCGAAATAATCTCCCGCCGCCTCCGGAGTATTAGCACCGAGAAAGATGGCTCCAGCGTGACGTATAAAGGGAATCTGCTCCCAGGGGTTGACGATATCAAGCTCAAGATGCTCACTGGCGATATCGTTGGCCAACCGTATGGCCTCCTCAAGATCTTTGACAATCATCATCGCACCCCGCTCGGTGAGAGAGGTACGGGCAATTTTTTCACGGGAAAGCAACGGAAGCTGTTTCTCCAGCTCGGCGAGCACCTTCTCCGGCAGCGTTTCATCGGTGGTCAGCAGAAGAGCCAGCGCCTGGGGATCGTGTTCCGCCTGGGCAAGCATATCAGCCGCCAGATGGGCGGGAACGGCATTGGCATCAGCCACGATCAGAACTTCTGACGGACCGGCGATCATATCAATACGCACCATACCGGAAACCTGCTTCTTTGCCTCGGCAACAAATTGATTGCCTGGCCCGACGATGACATCCACCTTTGGAATGCTCTCCGTGCCATACGCCAGCGCAGCGATCCCCCAGGCCGAACCGGCACGATAGATATCGCTGATGCCGATCTCCTGGGCCGCTACGAGCAGGAAAGGGCTGACTTTACCATCGCGTCCCGGAGGGGTAACCATAACCCGTCTGCGCACGCCAGCGATGGAAGCGGGGATTCCGTTCATCAACACTGAAGAGACCAGGGGCGTAGAGCCACCGGTTCCACCAGGAACATAAAGTCCTGCAGAGTCCACCGGACGAACCAGACGTCCGACCACTGTGCCGTCATCGCGGGTCTGCAGCCAGGAGTCCTCCATTTCACGTTCGTGAAAATTCCAGATGCGCTCCACCGCAGCCTTGATTGAACCGAGAGTTTTCTCGTCCACTTCATTATAGGCGGCACGCAGCTCCTCGCCGGTCACCTGTAAATTTTCTACAGTGAGCCCGGGGCAGTCAAATCTGCGGCCATAATCCACCAGCGCCTCATCACCCTGCCCGGCAACATTTTTTATAATTTTCGCCACCGAACCGGCACAGTCGGCATCGGCGAGCTGAAAGCGATCCAAAATTTTTTCGAGGACGGCATTGCCCTCATCCGTTCCCAGTTTTACAGGTGTAATCAGCATAATAAATTGTCTCCTTTTCAATTCCAAATTCCACGGCAAAGATAATACAGCCGCCACTATACGATATTTCTTTTAATTTAGAAAGAGACCCCGGGGACCGGCAGAAACGAGAGAAAACAGACAAAGACAAAAAGGGAGACAGGAGGCAGGGGGACGAGAGACAGGGAAAAGCAAAAGACGGAACATCGAAAAACTTTTTGCCAAAGGAAAGCCCTAAACATGCGAATAAAGGCAAAAAAATTTAAAGGGCATAATACAATTACATTTTTTACTGACCAGAGAACGCGATTGTGTGGAGATCTTTTTTGGCGATTACGAATGAGTAATATTCCGTGCTTTCCGTGTCTTCCGTGGTTTACCAAAAGCATTATAACAGATCGAATTCAACCTCAAGGGCATTCTCTTATGGTTTTTCCAGTAATCCATGGCCTGACCTGTTCAGCACCTCCATGGCGCAGCCCACAATCTGATAAACCTCATCTTTCAGTAATAATTCGTGTTTATTGGTGTCCATTCGTGGTTCCTTTTGCTTTTTCCTGTCTCCTTTCTCCCTTTTTCCGTCCCCCTGTCTTTGAATCCGCCACTACAAAATGTAAATGGTATAACTTCCGGGAGAAAGCTGATTATCTTTTTTTTATTGCAGAAAATCTCTGTCATTTCCATACGATTCATCAAGAATTTACCCGTGGTTATTCACTCTTCCGGGACCCTTCCGTCAACCCGCTGCACTTTGTACATTTAAGAATTTGCAATGATGGGGTATTGTTATCGAAGTATTTGATACAAATGTTAAGAAAAACACTAAAGGGTGTCTTGAATAATCTTGTATTTCGTTCATATTCAAGGCACAGGAGAAAATTTACCGGAGCTATATATTTGATATCGGAGTCTGGCGCTTACCTGCGAGGATAAATTTTTAACTGTAACAAAGAAGATGGGCGAAAGACTGATTATTCAAAGTTCCCTGGAAATTTTCCACAGATTAAAAAATCAGACAGGACCGACAACCGGGCGGGCAACAGGAGCCGGGCAGGGTCTCAAATAAGGAATATCATGAAATTTGAACCAAAATGGATCGCCTGGGAAATTACCCGCCGATGCAACCTTAAATGTGTTCACTGCCGCTCCTCTTCGGAAATGGCCGTGGTGGGACATCCCGACTTCTCTTTCGACCAGGCAAAGGCGGTTATCGATGACATTGTCTCCTACGCCTCGCCGGTACTTGTTCTCTCCGGCGGTGAACCACTGCTTCGCCCCGATGTCTTCGATATTGCCAGTTACGGAACCCAAAAGGGATTACGCATGTGTCTCGCCACCAACGGAACACTGGTAACCCCGGAGACCTGCCGTAACATTAAAGAGAGCGGCATCAAGATGGTCTCCATGAGCATCGACGGTTCCAACGCCACCACCCACGATAATTTCCGTAATCAGGAGGGAGCTTTTGCGGGAACAATGAACGCCGTTCGACTCTTCAATGAGCATAAGATTCCCTTCCTGATCAACTCTTCTTTCACAATGCGCAACCGAGAAGAGATCCCGGATATCTATCGTATGGTGAAAAAACTCGGTGCCACTGCATGGTATATGTTCATGATCGTCCCCACAGGGCGCGGTGAAGATGTAATGGATGAGCTCATCCCCACCGAGGTATACGACGAGATTCTTGAATGGCACTACGAAACTGAGAAAAAGGAAGACGACTTGCTGATGCGCCCGACCTGCGCTCCGCACTACTACCGCATCATCCGTGAGAAGGCAAAAGAGGCAGGCGAGAAGGTCCAGCGGCGCAACCTTGAATTTTCCACCGGCGGCTCCAAGGGATGCCTTGCCGGACAGCTTATCTGCCTGATTGATGTAGACGGCGAAGTACAGCCCTGCAGCTATTTTCCCCTGTCCGCCGGCAACATCTTTAAAATACCGTTTAAACAGATCTGGGAAGATTCGGAACTTTTCAATCAGCTTCGCGATTTCAAGAGCTACAAAGATAACTGCGGCCAATGTGAATATATTAACGTCTGTGGCGGTTGCCGCGCACGAGCCTGGTCCATGACCGGAGACTTCCTTGCAGGGGAACCCTTCTGCAACTATATTCCGCGTACAATGCGCACTAAATGAATCAACAACAATAAGAGTCTGCCATGAATGACACCTTTCTTCGCGCCTGTCGAGGTGAATCAACCAGTTTTACACCTGTCTGGATGATGCGCCAGGCCGGACGATATCTGCCGGAATACCAGGCGATTCGCAAAAATCTTTCCTTCCTGGAGCTGTGTAAAAATTCCGAGCTTTGCGTAGAGGCCACCCTGCAACCCGTAGATATTCTCGGGGTAGACGCGGCCATCCTCTTTTCCGATATTCTTATTCTCATGGAGCAGATGGGCGTACCTCTGGAATTTCATGAGAACCATGGGCCGGTATTCCTGCACACTATCCGCGACAGTAAAGCTGTGGAGAAGCTGCGGATTCCTGATCCGGCAACGCAGATGGATTTCGTCATGGAGACCATCCGCCTGCTTCGCAGGGAACTGCAGGTACCATTGATCGGCTTTGCCGGAGCACCCTTCACCTGCGCAACTTATCTCATTGAGGGTGGCAGCTCCAAAATCTTCTGGGCAACCAAGAAACTCATTTTCACCAAACCCGGGGTATATCATGCTTTGATGGAAAAGATCACCGAAGCAACCATCCTCTACCTTAAAGAGCAGATCCGCGCGGGAGCTCAGGCTGTGCAACTGTTTGATTCCTGGGCCGGAGTCCTCGGGCCTGTCGATTTTGCTGAATATGCGCTGCCTTATGTAACTCAGATCATTGCCGCCTTGAAAGCAGACGACTTTCCTGAGGGAAAAGAAGTACCGGTGATCTATTTCGCCAACAATGGCTCCACCCTGCTTGAGCTTTCCGTCAGTTCGGGTGCCGACGTCATTGGCATCGACTGGCGTATCAACATCGCCGACGCCATTGCCCGTATCGGTGACTGTGCCATTCAGGGTAATCTTGATCCCTTCGCCCTGCTGCTGTCGAAGGAAAAACTGCGTGCCAGGGTGGGAAAACTGTTGAAAGATGCGGCGATGGCAAAGGGACACATCTTCAACCTCGGCCACGGTATCAATCAGTTCACTCCGCCGAAACAGGCGAAGATAATGATTGATGCCGTCCATGAACTGAGCCAGAAATGAAACTGCCAGAACTCAAAGAGTGTTTTCAGTGTTTCGATCAATACTCCATGCTCGACAACATCCGGGAACACTCCATAATGGTGACCCGGGTGGCAGAGACACTCTACGACAATCTCTCCTCTGCCCTGCCCCCGGAGAATCTGCCGGAGAAAAGGGTTGTGATAATCGGCGCACTGATGCATGACATCGCCAAGAGTCTCTGCCTCAACGACAACAGACCACACGCCGTTGTGGGGATGGAGATCTGTCAGCAGCACGGCTGGCCGGAACTGGCTAAAATTGTTGAAGAGCACGTTCTGCTGAAGCATTTTGACGACGAGGCATATCAACGCGGAGTCTTCGGAGCAAAAGAACTGGTCTTCTACTCCGACAAACGCGTTAATCACCATGAAGTGGTCACCCTCAATCAGCGCCTTGCCTATATTCTTGAGCGCTACAGCAGAGATGATCCGTACCGCATCAAACGTATCAGGGCCAATTTTGAGACCGGCTTCACCCTGGAAAAAAGATTCTTTTCCCATATTGATTTTCCACCGGAGGAACTTTCCAGCCATCTCCAGCCCTCTACCGACGACTTCGGCCTTACAGCTCAGGACATTCCATGACGCCCCTTCCTCCCTGCAATAACGACACCCCGATCATCCAGATTGAAGGCATGAACAAGTGGTATGGATCGTTTCACGTTCTCAAAGAAATTAATCTCTCCGTCTGTCCCGGCGAACGGCTCGTTATCTGCGGGCCGTCCGGCTCGGGGAAATCGACTCTGATCCGCTGCATCAACCACCTTGAGGAACACCAGAGTGGCCGCATCGTGGTTGATGACATTGAGCTCACCGACAATATGCAGGATATTGAGCGGGTGCGTACTGAAGTAGGCATGGTCTTTCAGAACTTCAACCTCTTTCCCCACCTCTCTATTCTTGACAATCTCACTCTCGGTCCGATCTACACCCGCAAGACGCCGAAAAAAGAAGCAGAGGCAACAGCCATGCACTACCTTGAGAAAGTACACATCGCTGAACAGGCGCACAAGTTTCCCGGCCAGCTCTCCGGCGGGCAGCAGCAGCGGGTCGCCATTGCCCGCAGTCTCTGCATGGAACCGAAGATGATGCTTTTCGACGAGCCCACCTCCGCGCTTGATCCGGAGATGGTAAAAGAGGTCCTCGAGGTTATGATAAGGCTGGCGGAAAGCGGTATGACCATGCTGGTGGTCAGTCATGAGATGGGATTCGCCCGCAAGGTGGCACACCGGGTGATCTTCATGGATGCGGGAGAAATTCTTGAAGCGGCCCCGCCCGAGGAGTTTTTTGATCATCCCCGTCACAGACGGACGAGGGAATTTTTGAATCAGATCCTTGTTTGAGCCGAGACATGCCGAGCCTCCCTCTGCTTACCCTGTTCATTCCCACCTTTATCGCTGTTTCCCTGACACCGGGAATGTGCATGACTCTTGTGCCCTTACCCTGGGCATGACCGTTGGACTGCGCCGTACCTTCTGGATGTTCTGGGGCGAGTTGACCGGGGTAATGCTTGTCTCGGTCTGTTCTCTGGCCGGGGCGGCAACAATCATGTTGCGCTCTCCGGAAATATTCTCCATTCTCAAACTGGCAGGCGACGCATGGCTGATCTGCCCTGGACTGCAGCTCTGCCGACAGCGCGGGCGCAAACTGCGTTCCTTCCTCGGCAAAAAAGGAGGCTGCACCCTGCTCAACCGCATCTCCGGAGTATTACTGGCAGTGGTTGGTGTCTGGCTTATGCTGAGTTGACATCCATTTTTTGACTGCAGGGAACCTGTAACGAAGAAGCCGGGTGCAAGACGGATTATTCGATATCCCCATGAAGGGTTTTCCTGTGCAATTCTGGCTGATCCTGCTATACTTTTTAGAGGATTTTAATCGCCCATCTGGAACTGGAGAAGAACAATGAAACAGAATAAAAATGAAGAGAATGAAAAATGCCCTGCGGAAAAGAAAAAACGCGCGGGATGGGATCTGTGGATCATTAAATGGTTTAAAATAATTCTTGATTACAATCTTTTCAAATCTGGAAAACATGCTGAATCTTTGTATTAGCAGAGAGTACAGGGTGCCTTGAAACAGCTGCATTCGTTCCTTCAAGGTACTGGAGGAAATTGTACCGCGGACCTGTGAGTACCTTAGAAATTATTTTCGTGTTTTTTTGAAAAGAATTTCGTGAAGGTACGTATACCGGCTTACGGTTTATCACCGGTATCATACCAATCACATTTTTTACTGACCAGAGAACGCAACTGCGTGGATATCTTTTTTGGCGATTACAAAAGGATAAACAGGATGTAAAATTGAGCTCATGGTAGAAGCGTCCGTTGTACTGGAGACACCCAAATTGCTCGTCTCTACGGAAATTTTTTGCTTTTTCCTGCCTCCCGTCTCCTTTCTCCCTTTTCCCGCCCCTGCCTTTGAATCCGCCAATACAAAATGTAAATGGTATAGTTTTGATCACGGAGTCTAGCGCTTACCTGGAGTCTGGTATGTACCTCCGAGGATAAATTTTTGACTGTAACGAAGAAGATGGGCGAAAGACTGATTATTCAAGACAGCCACAAAACAAGCAGGAGAGGTTCTCTCTTTCCTGCCTCCCTTCTTCCTTTTTTCCCGTTTTAATTTCGATTAGCCCCTTGTTCTTACAGGTTTTTTGTCTTTCTTCGCGTTCTTCGCGGTGAAAAAAATCTGTCCAATACGTAAATTACTGATATCGTTATTATTTTGTGTTTTCCGCGTTTTTTTGAGAAGTTATGTTATTTTCTCCGAAAGCCTCTGTCACAGTGCATTCTTTTGTCACAATTGATATTTCCCCTTATAAAGAACAAAACACCAGGGGAAAATCGGAGGTCCCCGAATACAGGAGAAAACCGTTTAAACCCCCTAAAAACATCGTAATTCTATTGCGTTCTCAGTGAGAACTGGCTAACATCTGCGCTGTTTTTCAAGGAAACTGTATTTCTTATTTATTCAGGAGATAATTATGAACAAAATCGTAAAACTGCTGATTCCTGCAACGGCAGCACTGTTTCTCGCCGGATGTGGCGGAACACAATATGGCGCAGCGAATATCTACAGCATCCCCGAAGGGGCAGAAATCATAAACCTCAAGGACAACAGCCATCTCGGTGTCACTCCGGCAAAGATTTCTTTTCCCGGCAAATCCGATACCGCTGAACAGATAACCATTCAACTGCAAAAACCTGGCTATCTTGACCGCATAACTTCTTTCTGGATTAACCGCCGTCACGACAGCAGAACAGATGCTCTGGCCCAGCCCATTGATGTAAAAGTCGAACTCAAAAAAGAGTAAGGAGAAACGCAATGAAAAAATCATTTATACGTAATCTGCTGCTCGCATCCAGCCTCTGTGCCATACTGCTGACGGGCGGCTGCGCCTCCCAATACTCCGTGAAGCTCAATATTCATACAGACCCCGAAGGGGCCCATGTTGTCTATCGTCAGGGGCAGTCGCACTGGATATATCTCGGAGTCACCCCGTTGAATGTCACTGAGATCATAAAGAAGGAACAGCTTGAGAACGAAGATACCGTGAGCATAAAAGCCATGCGCACAGGCTATCTTGACCAGGTTCGTGAATACAGCGGACGAGAGATCCGCGATGAACTTGCCGAGCAGAGACAAATTTTCTGGACCCCCCGCCTGGTTAAAGCATCGACGAAATAATACCATTCCTATCATGGTTACAAACGACAAAAGGAACCACGAATGGACACGAATAAACACGAATTATTACTGAAAAAACCATAAGGGAACCTTGAATAATCAGTCTTTCGCCCATCTTCTTCGTTACAGTCAAAAATTTATCCTCGCAGGTAAGCGCCAGACTCCGATATCAAACATATAGCTCCGGTAAATTTTCTCAGGTGCCTTGAATATGAACGAAATACAAGATTATTCAAGGCACCCATTATTCAGGATCCCTTTATTTCTCTTGAAACTGTTCACAATATTCATCCCACGCAATGGGCATCATCGATCGCTTCAGCTTATTGCACTCCGCGCAGCAGGCGACGATATTTTCCTTTGTGGAACGGCCACCGCGTGACAGGGGCAGCACATGGTCCATGGTCAGGTTGTCAAAACCAACCTCCCGATGGCAGTAAGAACAGCGCCCGTCAGCCGTCTTCTGCTGCCACCAGCGCGTCTTGCGCAAAGCACGTGCCTTATCCCGTTCGGCACGGATTATCCGCTCATCCGGGGCATCGAAATCCATCCAGCCGAAATCCATCGGCTTCTCCCTGCGCCGTTTTCGACTCACACAATTTCTCCCACAAGCATTGGCCTTATTGCTCCAATCAGATAAAGCGAACCCGCGACCACGATCAAATCATCTTTGCCCGCAGAAGCACAGACCCGTTCAAGAGCCTCTGCAGGGTGACGTTCGCAGTATGCACGCGGCTTATCTTCCGGCAAGAGAAATTCAACGATCGCTTCCGGCTCTGCAGACCGCTCTCCGTGGGGCCGGGTAAACACCATCTCGTCAAAGAGCGGCGCAATGCAGTGCAGCATCGTGCCGAGATCCTTGTCCGCCATGCTTCCCCACAGGGCGAGTCGTCTGCCAGGAAAATGCGCTGTAAGGGTGGCGGCAAGATTTGCCACCCCTGCCGGATTGTGGGCACCATCAAGTAGAAAAGACAGTGTACGTCCATTGCGAACCACAGTGAAAAATTCCATCCGTCCCGGCCACTTCAGCGCCGCAAGTCCGGAGATGATGTCGCTGTCGGCGACACGAAAGCCGTACAACTCCAGCACCTGCACCACCGCGACAGCAAGAGATTCGTTCTCCTGCTGAACAAGGCTGGGGCTCTGCGAGTGCAGAACCGAGTATTGCCGTTCCCCGGGTAACCCTTTCCCCTGCCAGCTCCAGCTGCCATTGTCAGCACAAGCGAAGTCAAAATCATGATGAAGCTGATAGAACGGGGCATCTTTTTCTTGTGCTGCAGAGGCAATTACCACCGCAGCCTCCCCGGCAGCGCCACTGATTACCGGTACCCGCTCTTTAATGATACCCGCTTTTTCTCCCGCAATAGTGGCCAGAGTATTACCGAGCCAGGCTTCGTGATCCATACTGATGGAAGTAATTACCGAAACCAGTGGCCGCACGACATTGGTGGCATCCAGCCGTCCCCCCATACCGGTCTCCATCATCACGATATCTGTCCCCTGTTCCTCAAACCAGAGGAAAGCGAGAGCAGTGGTAAATTCAAACCAGGTAATCTGTTCTCCGTCCAGCACCGCAATAATGTGGCTGCCGAGACGCGCAAAATCCTCTTCACTGATAAAATCACGCCCCACACGAAAACGCTCCCGGGGAGAACTGAGATGAGGAGAGGTGTAAACACCCACTTTATAGTGCGCCCGACTGAGAATCTCATGCAGTGCAGCACAGACAGTGCCCTTGCCATTGGTCCCGGCCAGATGGACAATCTGCAGTTTCGCCTCCGGATTTCCGACCTGCCGGAGGAAAGCCTGCATGGCCTCCAGGCCGAGTTTGATTTTATGCATCTGCAGGACATCAAGGTATGCACAGACATCTGAATAATTCATAGAGAAAATAACAGGATAAGGGGATTTTGAAGAACGTTGTATTTCGTTTATATTCGAGGTACAGAAGAAAATTTACCGGAGGTACATGTTTCGTATATGGCCAATCATACCAGAGTAAGACGGGCGTAATCAAGATGGAGTGCCTTCAGTCCGTGGCGGTCAAAAAAGACCTCAATTGACTTCCCCTCACCGATCATCGTCACACTCCCCTCACCAAAAAAGGGGTGACTGACCCGCTGTCCCACAGAGAGGTCTTTCTTTTTCAGCTTCGCCCCCTTTTTATGCAGGGGCATGGACCGCTCACGGAGAGGTTCCCCGGCCTGGAATCCTTCCGGTACAGCCATACCGTCTGCCCGCTCATACAGACGGGGGGAGAGCTCTACCAGAAACGGCGACATGCCGGAACGGTGCCACTGGCGATCCTGGGTCATCAGTTTACGCGGGTAGGTGAGGTAGAGATATTTCTTTGCCCGGGTGGCGGCCACATAGAGCAGACGGCGTTCCTCCTCAAGCTGCTCACCGTACCCGGCGGAGGCATGGGGGAAACGCCCCTCGGCAAGGCCAATAACAAACACGGCCTCAAATTCAAGGCCCTTGGAAGAGTGGATGGTGGAGAGCACAATCCGATCACTCTCCTGCTCTCCCCTTCCCTCTTCCGGAGGATCAAGGGTGGTATCATCGATGAAACTCTGCAGATCAGTATAGTCATCCAGCAGAGCTTTCACCTGGTCGAGATCTTTCTGTCTTTTGGGATAATCATCTGCATAAAGTCTCTCAAAAACAGGCTGATAGTATGCTCTTGCAAGCTCATACAGGCGACCGGGCTGCTGTTCACCCGAGGTAAGGTCCTCAAAAAGTTTGACCAGTTTCTTCCAGCTCGGAGCCCATTTGCTGCCGGGCTTCAACGACTGCAATGTCTTTAACCACTCCTCCGAGGTTGAAACCGCAGCGGTTATTTTCTGCGCGGTGGTCGGCCCCACTCCTTCGAGCTGCAGCAGGATACGGTTCCAGGAGAGGGTATCGTCGCGGTTCACCAACACCCGCAGGAAAGCAATCATATCTTTGATATGGGCGGACTCCGTCAGTTTCATCCCGCCTCTTTTCTCATATTCAAACTGCGCTGAGGTCAGCTCAATTTCCAGTTTATAGGAATGAAACCCGGAACGGAAGAGCACGGCAATATCATGGCGTGGCACCCCTTCGCTCACTAATTGCTGTATCCTCTTTACAATCCAGCCCGCCTCTTCCCGCTCATCGCGTCCGGCATAGACCTTTGGCTTTATATCCCCTTCGATACGAGAAAAAAGAGACTTGGTATATTTTTCTGTCGCCTGCTCAATAATGTTGTTGGTAAGGGAGAGAATGGGCTGAGTTGAGCGATAATTCTCCTCCAGCTTGATCATTTTCGTACCGGAAAAGATTTTGGGAAAGCGCATGATGTTGTAAAAATCGGCACCACGGAAAGAATAAATGGACTGGGAGTCATCTCCCACCACCATGACATTATCGTGACTCAGTGCCATGCCTCGGACGATATCGGCCTGAATCAGGTTGGTGTCCTGATACTCATCCACCATAATGTGAGAAAAACGCTCTGAAACTCTCTGCCGCACTTCTACAGACTCCTCCAGCAACCGCTTCCAGTTGACCAGCAGGTCATCGTAATCCATGAGACCATGATTGAACTTGAACTCTTTGTAATGTCTGGCAAGGGAGAGGAGATCATCAAGATGATCAAGCAGATGAGAATACTGCTCTTCCACCAGACTCTCAAGGTCGAGGGCTTTGTTCACAGATCCGCTTATCATATTGATAACAGCCCGCTTTGTTGGGAAACGCTTTTCCTTCTTGCCGATACCAAGTGAGGACTTCAGCAGATTAACAATCCCCTCAGCGTCAGCGCGGTCAATGATGGTAAAGGAAGAGCTGAAACCGAGAGAAGAACCAAATCGCCGCAGCAGCATATTGGCGACACTGTGGAAGGTTCCGCCAACCACCCGCCTGCAGTCACCGCCAAGGAGATGTCCTGCACGCCAGAGCATCTCTTCGCTGGCCTTACGGGTGAAAGTGAGCAGAAGAAGGGACTCCGGGGGAACACCCTGATTGACGAGGTGAGCAACGCGATAGACAAGGGTTCGAGTCTTACCGCTTCCAGCACCGGCAATGACCAGTACAGGTCCTTCGGTGGCAGTGACAGCCTCGCGCTGAGGCTCATTGAGATCTGCGAGATTGAGACTGGAAACGGACGGAGACATGGGAGCAAAGGGATCATTATTCATGGTCGCCACTCTACCACAGCAGAGGGACCCCCCGCAACGGCGTTGACAAAACACGACCGCCCTTTATAATGCCACCTTTCTTTCACTGCTGTCCCGCTCCACGGGACAAAAAGAATTCATGAATGACAAGGAAACAGGAAATTATGGGAAAGACAGCGGAAATGTTCAAAGAGTTGTTTGACAGAGAGACACTTGCCCGTCTCTTTTCGGCCGAACGAAGCAATGAGTTTTTTGATGCCCTCTTCGGGGATGCTTCTGAAGGTGCCTATGATATTGAGCTTGCATGGCGGGACGCAACAGAAACCGAGTTGACCATGGAACTGCGTCTCAATCAACGGCCAAACTGCTGCCTGGTCTGCAATCTGACTTCGGGTCTGCCACCGGTTTTCACCCGCCACCCGATCATCAACATCGGGGGCCTCGTGAAAGAAATTGATGCACTGCCCGGGAATACCAGAAAAAGTGCCTCGTGGTCTCTCGGAGAGACAGAACAACTGAATGAGGCACTGCATATTATTCCCCTGCATATTATATTGGCATAAGGTACCCTTCATACAAAGAAACACGATGACGAACCTTAAAGAAAAAATTGGCCAGCTCTTTCTGCTCGGCTTCCCCGGCACCGTCCCCACCCCCTCGATACTGCGGGATATCCGTGAACTGAACCTCGGCGGCGTCATTCTTTTTGACAAAAACCTGGCAGCTCGGGAACCTGAGAACAACATTCGCTCTGCCGAACAGGTCCGCAGACTCACCGACACCCTGCAGAAAGCGGCAGCGGCGGCAGGTACAGCTCCTCTTTTTATTGCTGTTGATCAGGAAGGCGGGCAGGTAAGCCGTTTCCGTAAAGAACGCGGTTTCAAAGAAACGCCCTCAGCGGCCCGCCTGGGAGAAGCCGGCACTGCTGCAATCCGTACTGCAGCGGGGCAAACCGCCCGGCTCTTAAACAGCCTTGGCATAAATGTGAACTTTGCCCCCGTTGCAGATGTAAACGTCTTCAAAGAGAATCCGATTATTGGACGGATTGAACGCAGCTTTTCTGCAGATCCTGAAAAGGTGACGAAGTGCTGCTCCGCATGGATCGAAGAGCACCGAAAGCAGGGTGTGCTCACCAGCCTGAAACACTTCCCGGGCCATGGCAGCTCCCGTCTTGATTCACATCTTGGTTTTGTTGACATCACTGAAACATGGCGCGAGGAAGAGCTGATACCCTTTCACCGGCTCGTGCAGACAGACACGGTCGACCTGATCATGGTGGGACACCTCTGCCACCGGCAGTATGATGCCACCCTTCCAGCAACGCTCAGCCCTGAGATTCTTCATCGCCTGTTGCGGGAAAGATGCGGCTGGAACGGAGTGGCAGTCAGTGATGATATGCAGATGAAGAGCATTACAAAGAAGTGGGGACTGGTTGATGCGTGCTGCCGCAGCATCGCGGCCGGGCTGGATCTGCTGATTATTGGCAACAACTTGAACTTCCAGCCTGAGATACTGAAGGAAATAGAAGATGAGATGGCAAAAAGAGCAGGCAGTAATGCTGACCTCTGCAGTAGAATTGAGGAGGCATGGTTGCGGGTAATACACCTCAAAAAAAGCCTTCCCCGATCACAGCCATCCTCTTTGTTACAGTAAAAAATTTAAGCACAAAGAGTTCAGCACCAAGAGTTCATCGAAATTAAAACGGGAAAAATGGGAGAAAGGAGACGGGAGACGGGAGACAGGGAAAAGCAAAAGACGGAAGACCTTTTTTACCGCGAAGAACGCGAAGGAACACGAAGGAAGACGAAAAGCAAAAGACTGGATAGCCAACAAAGTACACTAAACGCATGAAAGTTCTACATATAATACCATTTACATTTTGTAGTAACTTCTTAAAGAAGCTCTAAAAAGACAAAAAATTTCACAGCGAAGAACGCAAAGAGTAAAGAGAGAACAACAGCAATTCTCTGTTTAATTTTAAAGTTTTTTTGCCTTTATTCGCATGATTAGAGCTTTTATTCGTTGGCAAAAAGTCTTTTCGCTGTTCAGTCTTTTGCTTTTCCCTGCCTCCCGTCTCCTTTCTCCCTGACAGTTCTTGACGCAGCGCCTTCTGCATCTTATTTTTCAGGGTATTTCAACTACAGGAGAATAACCTATGATATTGACAAATGGCTGCCCGCTTCAGGGCCAACCCGAAATTGAATATCCCTGTACCTGGGAATACAAGGTATTTGGAGAAGACTGTGCCCTGCTGATAGACTGCATCAAAGAGGTGTGTCATCCTCACAAGGCTGAGATTAACCACTCCCGAAGCAGCAGTTCTGGGAAATATCACAGCATGAAGGCTGTGGTTGAGGTTCCGAGTGAAGAGGTCCGTATCACTATATTTGAGCAGTTGAAACAGGCATCCGCTGTGAAATTTATTCTCTAAAACAGGCAAAAAAATGACTGAAAATAGTAATGGAACACAGAACAGCGATGGAACACGGTTACTGAACATTCTTCGTGAAGGCATCGGACTGGTACAGATGATTTTTTACCGTGAGACAAAAAAAGTACTCGTCTCACGGGATAAAAAACGCGATTCTGCAGAAGCAGCCCTGCTTGCCGGGGCAATTACCGGGGAAGTGTTTGGTACCTTAAATCCGGGGGAAAAATTTGTTCTTTTTCGCCAGCAGCACCGGGCCGAGATTGAACAGGAACTCCTCTCTTTACGCAGTAATCTGCCAGAACTCTGCCAGCATATTACTGATGCCCTGCGGGTGCAGGCCCTCTGTGACCACCAGGAAGGCAATAATTCCACCGCCCTGCTGCACAAGGCAAAGAGTAACGGCTACCTGACAGAAGAGCGGGAAACACCTCTCCCCTCCAGTTTCATGACTTCTATCCGGGAGCTGGGCGCAATTTTTGACCTCGTCATTCCGCCGGTCGACATCAGTACAGAGGATGAAAAAAAGTTTGTCAACTGAGGGAATTCATTGCCTCCAGCCTCATCAGAACAGCGAATAATCACCTATCTTTTTCGTTACAGTTAAAAATTTATCCTCCGACAAAGCAAGGAACGAGACGTCGATATATCAACAACATGCCTGCGGTAAATTTTCTTCTGTGCCTTGAATATGAACGAGATGCCAGGTTCTTCATTGTACCCTTATCTTTACCCCTCAAAGAGAGTCGCACTTCCACAGAAGGCGGCTCTCTTCACTGATTTCTCCTTCCTCTCGCAACTTCGCTTCCTGATCACCGCATTTCTTTGTCAGTTTTATTACTGCCTGGTATCAATTTCATTCATTGCAAGCATACAGTAAATGTCATATACTTGTTTTCCAAAGTGATTATCGAGCAATCATAATGAACCTTGCCAACCTTGATGGAACATCCTCTTTTCTTTGGGATTTTCCTGTTATTCGAAGGGGCTTCTTTCACGAACCGGCTCGTATCGAGTGGCTGGAACAAACGGACCTTTTTCTGATTCCCGACACTCTGTAAATCTTGCGTTTCATTGAATGCACGGAAATCCCCGCCGTTCAGGGCGAGGATATAAAGCGTAAACGCCAAAGGCGTTCAACGTATTCCTGTTTTCTAAGGGCAGGACATGCCCGGTTAGCCTGTGAAGTGAACGGTCGAGTAAAAAGCCGTCAGCAACAGGAACCCGCTGAAGTGACTCACGCAGAAAATGCGCGGGCACTGGAGGAATCCCCGCCCTTCAGGCCGGGAGGATGTCAATCATCTGGCTGGCAGAATACGCAGTCAGATGGTTTGGAATCGACTGAATTGCTTCCTGCGAAGGAAAGATGCAGGCTCATTCGGATGTGAAAATCATAGAGCCCGGATCATTATGGGTTCTAACAATGTTTTTCGTCCTGCGGCCTTTTCGTCTGTAGAGGCTTCTGGAAATATTCACGTCCTGCTCTGCCATAGTGGAAACTCTCGTCGTTCTGACCGACGACGACAGTTTCTTTGCGCTCTCTTTCGTCTTTAGTTCTGTAGTCTAGCGTTACCGGATCCACCGGTAATACTTTTAATCTCGCGAACCAAGGAGAACATTATGTCGCGTAAGATGGTAACAATTGACGGCAATCAGGCCTGTACCCACGTGGCTTACGCCACGAGTGAGATCATCACCCTCTATCCGATCACCCCCTCTACACCCCTTGCTGCTGAAGCAGATATTAAATCTACTGGCGGGGTGGAGAATATATGGGGTTCAGTTCCCGTTGTTACTCAGATGCAATCTGAGGCCGGGGTTGCCGGTGCCATTCATGGCTCACTGACCACCGGGGCAGTCTGCACCACATTTACTGCTTCCCAGGGACTGCTTCTGATGATCCCTAATATGTACAAGATCGCCGGGGAGCTTATCTCAACCGTTTTCCACGTTACAGCCCGCGCTATTGCATGCCAGGGTCTTTCCATTTTCGGTGACCATGGCGATATCTATGCTGCACGCCAAACCGGCTTTGCAATGCTTGGTTCTACAAGCGTCCAGGAAGCACAGGACCTTGCTCTCGTTGCAACTGAGGCAACCCTGGAAACCCGTATTCCATTCATCCATTTCTATGACGGTTTCCGGACCTCCCATGAGATTCAAAAGATTGAGCAGCTCTCCATGGATCAGATCGCAGAGATGATCAATGAAGATCTGGTTTTTGAACACCGTAAACGCGGACTTACTCCAGACCGTCCGGTCATCCGCGGTACCGCTCAAAACCCCGATGTCAACTTTATTGGCCGTGAGACCGTAAACAAATATTACAATGCGACACCGAAGATTGTTCAAGATATCATGGACAAATTTGCCACAGTCGCCGGTCGTCAGTATCACCTCTTTGACTACCATGGATCTCCCGATGCTGATCGCGTCGTCGTCGCCATGGCTTCCGGCTGCGAAACCATCGCTACGACCATTGATTACCTGGTCGCCCAGGGTGAGAAAATCGGTCTGGTTATTGTCCGCCTTTTCCGCCCCTTTGACTGTAAAGCAATGGTTGCCGCCCTGCCGAAGAGCGTGAAAACAGTTACTGTTCTTGACCGCACCAAAGAACCGGGCGGAGCTGGTGAGCCGCTTTATCTTGATGTTCGCGCCGCCATCGGTGAAGCTATGGAAGCCGGTGAAATGGACAAACCGGTTGTTCTCTCTGGTCGCTATGGTCTTGGTTCAGCAGAGTTTACTCCGGCCATGGTTAAAGCTGTGTATGACAACATGAATGCAGCCACACCGATGAACAAATATGCTGTTGGTGTAGATGATGATGTCACCCACGCCAGCCTTGATTATGACAAGACCTTCAACATGAATGAAGAAGGTGTTTACAATGCGATGTTCTTCGGTCTCGGTTCTGACGGAACTGTCGGTGCCAATAAGAACACCATTAAAATTATCGGAACGGAAACTGATAACTCAGCTCAGGGTTATTTTGTCTACGACTCCAAAAAGTCCGGCTCTGTTACCACCAGCCATCTGCGTTTCGGTAAGAACCCAATTATTGCACCTTATCTTATCCAGAACGCGCAGTTCGTTGCCTGCCATAACTTTACGTTCCTCAAGCACGTGGATATGCTCAGCCACCTCGTTGATGGCGGAACCTTTCTGCTGACCTCCAGTTTCGATAAAGACGCCATCTGGGCACAGCTGCCTGGTTCCGTACAGAAACAATTGATTGACAAGAAAGCCAAACTCTACATCATTGATGCACTCAAACTCGGTGTAGCACTTGGCCTTGGTGCGCGTATCAACATGATCATGCAGACTGCTTTCTTCATGATTTCGGGGATCCTCTCGAAAGAAGAAGCCATCACCTCTATCAAAAATGCTATCAAGAAAACCTATAGCAAGAAAGGTGATGAAGTTGTGCAGATGAACTACGGTGCTGTTGATGGTGCCATCAACGCTATTGTTGAAGTAGCTCTGGGCAGCGCCACCGATGGCGACGCCATGCCTCCCACCGTTCCTGATGATGCCCCTGAGTTTGTTAAAAACGTCACTGCAAAAATGATCGAAGGCAAAGGCGATACCCTCAAGGTTTCTGAAATACCGGACGATGGTACATGGCCAACAGGTACAACTCAGTTTGAAAAACGGAATATTGCAGTAAACGTTCCGACCTGGATCGCTGACAACTGCATCCAGTGTGGTCAATGTGCACTGGTTTGCCCCCATGCTGCAATCCGTCTCAAAGTCATTGATGATGCCTCTGATGCCCCGGCATCCTTCAAAACTAAAGATGCCGTCGGTAAACAGTTCAAAGGCAAACAGTTTGCTATCCAGATCTTTACTGAAGACTGTTGTGGATGTACTCTCTGCGTTGACGCCTGCCCGGCGAAAACCAAAGCCCTTGAAATGATTCCCAACACGGAAGAATTGAAAGTTCAACAGATTCCCAACGTAAAATATTTCCTCAGCAAACCGGAAGTTAATCCTGCAGACGTCAACCTCAGCACTGTTAAAGGCGCGATGCTCATGCAGCCGCTCTTTGAGTTCTCCGGTGCCTGCGCTGGCTGTGGCGAAACTCCCTATGTTAAACTGATCTCCCAGCTCTTCGGAGATCATCTGATGGTTGGTAATGCCACCGGTTGCTCTTCCATCTACAGCGGCAACCTGCCGACTACACCTTACACCAAGCGTGCCGACGGACGTGGACCTGCATGGTCCAACTCTCTCTTTGAGGATGCTGCTGAGTTTGGTGCAGGTATGCGCACCACTGTGAAGAAACTTGCTTCTCAGGCCACTGAACTTATTACCAAAACTGCCGATGCCGGTATTATTGACAAGGCTCTTGCAGAATCCATTCTCAACGCCACGCAGAAAGAACAGGCCGATATTGAGACTCAACGCGGCCGTATCGCTGAACTGAAAACAGTCCTTGAAAAGAGCAGCGATATTCTTGCCAAACGACTTCTCTCTGTTGCTGATTACCTCGTTCGCAAATCTGTATGGAGCTTTGGTGGTGACGGCTGGGCCTACGATATCGGCTACGGTGGCGTTGACCATGTTCTCGCCTCCGGAGAAGACATCAACATCCTCGTGATGGACACTGAGGTATATTCCAATACCGGTGGTCAGATGTCTAAATCGACCCCGCGTGCAGCTACGGCACAATTTGCTGCTGGTGGAAAGAAAATGCCGAAGAAAAACATGGGTATGATCTTCGCAACCTATGGCAACATCTATGTTGGTCAGATCAGCATTGGAGCCAACCCGGCACACGCTGTGAAAACCATCAAAGAGGCAGAAGCATACGATGGTCCGTCACTGATCATTGCCTACTCGCACTGCATCAACCACGGGATCAACATGGCCCATGGTCTGCATCAGCAGCAAAAAGCAGTTGCCTGTGGTCACTGGCCGCTCTATCGCTACAATCCGATGCTTGCCGCAGAGGGCAAAAACCCGCTTCTTATTGACTCTAAAGCTCCATCCATTCCATTCGAAGAGTATGCCATGGCAGAAAACCGCTATCGCTCACTCAAACGGATGAATCCGGATAATGCCGAGAAACTGATGGCTGAAGCACAGGGTGACGTTGAGAGACGCTGGGCATTCCTTACCAGTCTTGCAGGTGCTCTGGAACCTAAATAAGGGGAAAGTGCCGACAGGCTGCGTGTAGTTTGTCGGCACCAGGTTTGTTCCCAACTTGCTTTAATTTAATCAAGGCATTATATAAAAGGAATTGGTGAACATGTTCACCAATTCCTTTTTTTTATATTTTCTGACTTTGCAATATTGCACCCTTCCTTTTTCATTTTGATATAAGAGAGGTAACAATGGTACGAGAAGAAATTTATACTGCGGATGAAGCGTTGAAAATCCTGTTTGAAGGAAACCAGCGGTTCATGAATTGCAATATCACTCACAAAGACCACTGCGGCGAAGCTCTTGAACTGCATGCGGAACGCCAGCAGCCACTGGCAGTGATTCTCACCTGTGCCGATTCAAGGGTTCCCCCGTTGTACATCTTTGACCTCGGACTTGGAGATCTTTTCGTTTTGAGAGTCGCCGGGGGCCTGGTCAACGATCAGATGCTCGGCAGTATTGAATATGCCGTTACCCATCTGCAGGCCAGGCTGGTAATGGTCATGGGACACAGCTCCTGTGGAGCGATTACGGCAGTAGCCAGCGGTTCCCGCCTCGGCGGACACATTGCAACCCTTATCCCACCCATTGACGCAGCTCTGAAGGTTGCCAGGAATATGGAGGAGGGAGATCTGCTGGACAACGCTTCAAAGGAATTGACTCGTAACATCTGCGAAAAAATATCCAGCTCTGAACCCATTATCCATGACCTCGTCAAGGAAGGAACGGTGAAAGTTATTCCCACCTTTTACAACCTCTCCACAGGTGCCGTCCAGCTCATTTGACATCCCCTGAAAGCTTCTTTCATAAAAAAAAGGGGAGTACCGTTTCCGGTGCCCCCTTTTCCTTTACAAAATTCTTCCTTTTACTTCTCGCAATCAGTCCACCTTTTTCTTATCGCGCCCGGCCTTCATCTTCTCATAGTCTGCCACCGACTGCAGAACCTGCTCACCCTGACGTTTTTTCAACTGTTCAACCTTTTCCTTGAGTTTATCAGGACGGATGTCCATTTTTGTAGCGCCAAAGAGTGTCGCCGCAAGATATTCGAAGGAGAAAAGCATCAAAGCCACGTCATCAGTTTTGATCTCTTCTATCACTTGCGGGTCAAGCTCGTAGGTCTCCAGAAAGGAGCTCTCAAAGATAAAACGGCGGAAGGTATGCAGATCTGTAGAGGCCATAAAAAACATACGTTTAGCCTGCTCTGACAGACTCGCCTGATGGCCAAAGGATTTGCGCCGCATGACAAGCCTCAACCAGCCTTTATTCATTTCGTCACGGACATCCACTCCCTGGTCAGCACGCCACTCCCTTACGGTCCATTCTTTATCTTCTTCGAATCCCTTGCAGTGCGGTTCTCTCACAATAAAAAAGAATTTATCCTCCGCAGCCGCGTTCTCATTTCCTTCAGCGTCTCTGCTGCCACCCTCATGAAAATCTGCCATCCCCACCGGATAATAGCGACAGGCAGTAGGCCGATCCGTATAAACAGTACACCCTTTGGGGGTTACAAAGGGACACCTGTCATCCTCCTCACGCATTTTAAGCTGGACCCCCGGCATATCTGTTTTCTCCAGCCAGGTGGGTTCGGTGTAACGCTGAACAAAATCGGAAGGCTCAAGTTCAAGACGCCGACTGAGGCAGAGAATATCATAGGGGGTAAGGACTATTTTGATTCCCCCGCAACAGGCAGTGAAACAGCTTACGCCGGGATGACAACGAAATTTTATCTTGCTGTCGAGGGTCAGTTTTTTGGGCTCCACTGCAGAAGGATTCTTCACCGATCCAAAAATGCTCTTTTCATCACTCATACATCACCTTAGTCAAAATTAATATGGCCAGGCCCAATATTTATTGAGCCACTATTTCTCACACAAGAGGGTCATTTTAATGGGGAGAGCTCTAATAGTAAACTAAATTCACAGATTCTTCCCTGCATGAAAGCAGATTCAGGTTTCTGCAGAAACGAAAATATGAACCATATATTTACTGTTTTTTCCACTCTCTAAAACGGAATAATATTGAAGTTTATGAAAAATAACCGTATACAGCAAAGTATATTTTGTTCAGTAGAGTATTGAAATACTCTGCTTCACAGCACAAAAAGAGGATTGACGCAAAAATGTTCACTCACCCCGTAGATTTAACTGCAGTAGAAACCGTAGTCTATCACCTGCCGGATGGTCCTGCCCTTGCCCTTGATGTTGATGGCATGCAGGATTTTCTCGACTTTGAGCTGGACCAGGGTCATTACTGTGACATGTCTGGCATAGACGGAACCCTCCACTTTTTCCCAAGGGGCAATGCCTGATCTGCCCCTTCCAGCTCTTGACTTCACCTCTGACGGGCATGTCCATACTCCGTTCTGCAATCATGCAGAGGGGAGTATGGAAGAGTATGTCCAATCAGCCATCTCTTCCGGTATTACCAGCATCACCTTCCTCGAACATCTCGAAGCAAATATCCACTGGAAAAAGAGAACATGGCTCACCGATGAACTCTTTGACACGTATTTCACTGAAGGTGGCCAGCTGCAAAAACGTTATGCCGGCAGGATTAAGATTGGTCTGGGCGTAGAATGCGGCTGGAATCTGGAGCATCGTCAGCAGTTACGTGAAAGGCTTCTGGCCCGTAACTGGGCAGAGATTGGGATCTCCTGCCATTTTTTAAAAATTCCCGAACACAGCAACCATCTTAACCTCTTCAGCCGCAGTGAAGAAGACCAGCAACTGATCATCAAGCTCGGCACAGAGGAACTCTTCTCCCGTTACCTCAATGCCCTTGAGGAGGCAGTGGAGTACCTTCCCGCGACAAAACTCTGCCATCTCGACGGTGCCATGCGCCATATCAAAGGGTGGAGCCTTACCAGCCGGCATCTGAAACAGATTGATTCATTACTGCGTCTCATGAAAGAAAAAGGAATGAAACTGGAGATCAACACCTCCGGCTTTCCGCTGCGCGGAGAACAGTTTCCTGCCCTCCCCATCCTTCTCAAAGCCAGGACACTCGGACTGGAATTTATTATGGGCTCAGATGCCCACCGCCCCAGAGACGTCGGACAGGAATTTCAGCGAATCCCTGCCCTCTTCAAGTAAACATTTTTTCTTTATCCCTTTATAATGCCATGACCAGTGCTGCACCACGTGTTTTATACCAATCACATTTTTTACTGACCCAAAAACACGACAGGACAAACAGGGGGATACATTAATTTCATTGCAGAAACGTCTGTTGTGAGATGAGCCATCTGTTGTGCTGAAGACGCCCAAATTGGGCGTCTCTACAAAAACCTTTTGCTTTCCTTCTGTACCTCGAATATGGACGAAATACAAGGTTCTTCAAGGTACCCATGAGATGGGTTGCACAAATAGAAGAAGGGGGGAAAACAGAGTACTCTGTTTTCCCCCCTTCTCAGTCTGCAGGCAGACTGTACATCCTTAGATTACTGCTGAGATTCAGGCAACCATTTTTTAGAAAGCTTGCTCATGAATGCATGACCACCGGGAACGAACTGAATATTGTTATATCCAGCATGAGAGAGAACCCGATTAACTTCATAAGCACGACCACCGCTACTGCAGAACAGAAGGATATTTTTGTCTTTCGGCAAAAGATCCAGACTATTCGCCCGCGCAGTTGCATAAGGGAAGTAGATCCATTTGTCTTTACCGTATTTTTCAACAAAAGGCTCAACTTCCACCCATGTCCGAACATCGACAATAACAGTGTCCGGATCTGAGAATCCTGCCTCTGCTACTTTGATGAAGTCCATGGGATCCATCATCTTCACGTAGCCATCCATTTGATTCTCTGCAGTGAAACCCAGATTGTTTATAGCATCAATAGCGGAACTGAATGGAGGCGCATAAGCAGTCTCTGCATTGCAGAGGTCTTCAACCTTTGCACCATCACCAACCCCGCCTTGAGTCATAAAGGCCATGGCAGTATCAAGCCTTACACTCAGAGAGTCGCTTTCACCAGGACCAGTTCCCTGGATACCCAGAACTCTTCTCGTCCTCTTATCGTAAACCAGGCACAGATAAAGAGCACCACTTGTCGGGAAGAAGTGAGCGCGGTCACCAGTTGCAATCCATACACACTCTGGATCGAATCCTGCCATGCGGGCTGCCCGCATGGTCAATCCCGCAGAACCCATTGCGGTGTCATAAGCCTTGACAATAAAACTTCCGACAGCGCCTTTAAACTGAGCAGTTCCACCTGCGATATTGGTACCGGCAACACGACCTTCACGGTTGGCAAGAGACCCGAGAGGTATGGTCATGCGCTCTCCGGAAACCATGTGGACGATCTCTGCACAGTCACCTGCAGCATAGATATCCGGATCAGAAGTCTGCATCCGGCTGTTTACCGAGATACCACCACGCATACCGACATGGAGTCCGGCACCAACTGCCAGTTCGTTTCTTACACGAACACCGGTTGCAGCGATGACGAGGTCACAGGGAAGTTCTCTGTTGTTGGTTTTAACAGCAACTGCTCTGCCATCTTTACAGATGATTTCCTGAGCACCTTCATTGACATAAACATCAACGCCATTCCTGCGCAGACAGTCTGCCATGATGTTTCCACAGGGTTCATCAACTGCACCCGGGAACAGATGCGGAGCAAACTCAATAAGAGTGGTCTCTACTCCCCACAGGTCGCTGAAAGACTCTGCCATTTCAACACCAATGGCACCACCACCAATAACAACGGCGGTTCCAACTTTATTGGCAATCAGCAGGTCTTTGACCTTAATTCCAGAAGACAGGGTGCTGATAGCGATAACATTTTCAGCATCAATACCCGGAATAGGAAGCTTGAAGGGTCTGCTTCCGGTAGCGATCAGCAGCTTGTCGTAAGGAAGATCCGATTCTTCACCGTTCTTGAGGCTTTTAACATGAACAGTCTTGTTTTTTCGATCGATAGAGACAGCACTGGTCTCAGTCATCATCTTGATTCCTTTGGCTTTCTCAAAGAAATCAACATCTCTTACCATGTGAAAGCTGGTGGAACGAAGCTCTTTTTCATCCGCAACATCACCCGCTACAAAATAGGGGATACCGCAACCACCGTAAGAGATAAGAGAATCTTCATCTATCATAGTTATTTCTGCATCGGGCAGGAGACGCATAATGTGACACGCCGCCTTCGGCCCCGCAGCAACTGCACCGATAACAACCACTTTCAAGCCCATAGTGAAACTCCTTCTTTTAGTTAGTTAATAAGTAAGGAATACATTCTTCGTTCACAAAAATGCTGTGCATTTTCTCAATCAGACAGCAAAAAAACACACGATTTCCCACAGTCGAAGTTCCCCGGCACTGGCCGGGGGAAAAAAATCAGCAAAAAAGAGACAGTAACCCCATAGTAGCACTACTAATACCGATAGCAATCACTATAACCTTCATCACGTTTTTTGATTCATTGTTAAAATCTTTTTCGGTCTGAACGACGGGGATTTCCGCGCATTCAGTTAAAACAAAAAAACACTATAGTCTTGAATCTAATAGTAAATTATTATCTACTATAGTAAATTATACGTTTCTATAAATCCTTAAAGATCTTCGATAAAACTGAAGTTTAAAAGATTCTCCACGTATGTACTCGATAGACTCTACCGAGCTGCAATATCCATGGCTGCTGTAGTACAACAGTTTACACGAATTATAGGGATTGCAGGTTCCTCTTGCTTTTAACTCACAGTCAGTTTCTCATTTTGGCAACTGGAAAATTAATTTTCAATTTTACACATATGAACAAAACTATGCAATGGAAGATTCAACTAACTTTCAATTTATCGACAGAGAAATAACAAAGGTTGTCCCCTCCCCCTCTTTACTTTCCACGCGAAATCCAGCGCCATGCTTCTCCAGAATTCCACCGACAATAGCAAGACCAAGACCGGTACCCTTCCTCTTTTTTGTGTAAAAGGGTTGAAAAATTTTATTTCGAACCTCCTCCGACATTCCCTCTCCCGTATCAGCCACCGAAAGTTCCACATTATCCCCTTCCCTCCAGCTGGCAACCATCAGATCTCCTCCGCCGGGCATTGACTGTACAGCATTGACTGTGATATTGAGTACCGCCCGATACATCATATCCATATCAAACCTCAACAAAGGCAGTGCCGGATCAAGGTTGGTAATCAGTGAGATGCCTTGTTTCTTCAATTCCGGCTGGATAAACGCCAGCACCTTGCGCAGGGTGATATTGAGATCCCCGCTTTCAATGCGCATATTTTGAGGCCGGGCAAAGTCAAGAAATTCGAGAACGATATTGTTCAGGCGTTCCGTTTCCTTGACGACAATCGCGGCCAGCTCCTCACTTCCCGGTGCAATTTTTTTCATCCTTTTTTCAAGAATTTCCGCCGTACTGTGGACAATACCAAGGGGACTTTTCAATTCATGGCTGACAATAGCAATCATGGTGCCGAGATGAGCAAGCCGCTCGGCCCTATCCAGTTTTTCCTTGAGTTTCTGGCGTTCCTCAGCACGTTTTTCCAGTTTATCCCCGGCACGGGAGACAATACTGCGCAACACGAGAAAAAGCCCCCCCATGAGAAACAGAGAGACACTGATAATGCGACCCTGGAAACGGATAATATGGGAGTAGCTTGAGGTAAGATCTTTTTGAATCTCAATAACCCCCATGATGTTCTTCCCTTCGATCCCATCGCGAACGAGCTGGTGGAAGGGGATAAATGTGTTGAGTACACAGCTGACCTCTCCAGAGATATGCAGCAGGCTGAGAACAGAACCTCTACAGGTGAGTGTTGAGACTGGTTTCCCGGAGAGCGCAGAGTAATACTCTTCACCGCCCGCATCCTTTTTCCCCACCCTCGACTTTTCCGTGGAATAGGAGATGATATTCATACCAGAGTCATAAATACTGACGGATTCAATTTTCAAGCCCTGAATGGTACTGTGAATAACAGAATCGAGCATTTCTGCCTGTTCCGGATTGCGCAGAGAAATGTCGCCAAAGCGAATGAGAGCGGGAAGCACAAAGCGACGAAAAACCTGCTGATTGATATTTTCAGCGAGCAGGCGGGAGTTTTCCTCATTCTGCTGCAGCATCACGGTGCGGGCATTGTCTGAGATAAACCAGGAGAGAAGAACGGCACACGCAAGAATAACGCCCAGACTGGTAAAGGAAAAATATTTGACCAGTTTAAAAGAGCCAATCTCAGATTCGTCGATCTCTTTTTCCGGAGAAGAAACCGGAAGTTGAGAAGTTGGAGCCTTCTCTCTCATAGAACACCTTTTAGAAAACAGAGAAGGTCCGCAATTCAAAAAAATTGCGGACCTTCAGGGGATACGTCCAGAGGAAGAGCCTCACGCATCAGGGAACATCGAACAACCGATCTTTCACCCATCTTTTTCGTTACAGTCAAAAAATTATCCTCCGACAAAGCGAGGAACGAGACGTTGAGTTCAATTACATGCCTGCGATAAATTTTCTGCTGTGCCTCGAATATGAATGACTGCAGGTTGTTTCAAGGTACCCTTCAGTTTGCTCTGCGCCGGAGAAAAGGCGGGGTTTCAAGTTCTTCACTGTTGTTCCAGTTGTCATCTCTGGCAGATTTGGAAGGAGGATTCGAGGACCCGAGAGTTTTTTTCCTTCCTGCTCCGCCCACAGCGAAAAGTCCCTTCCGGTTGCGCGGATTGGCAGGTGCCATGGTCGGTTTTGCCGGAACCGGATGTTCCACCTGGTTAACACCACTGACATTAGGCCGGGCCTGTGTAGTAATCGTCACAGACTCCATCGGCTCCATCCTGTCACCGATACCGGTAGCGACAACAGTCACCCGCATGACATCTCCAAGAGAGTCATCGTACAGCGCACCGGTAATAATGGTGGCATCCTCATCAACCTTGGCCGCCACCAGGGAAGCGGCGAGGTTCAACTCAAGCATGCCGAAGGTTTCTTTCGCTGCAGAAACGTTGATCAGGACGCCCTTGGCACCGTCAATACCAGCATCTTCAAGAAGTTGATTATCGATGGCCATACTTGCCGCCTTGACAGCCCGATCTTCACCACTTGCCTCACCGGTACCCATAACAGCAGGACCTTTCTCCCGCATGACAGTGCGCAGGTCGGCAAAGTCGGCATTTATAAGTCCGGGAGAGTTGATAAGGTCACTAATCCCTTTCACTGCCTGATAGAGGACATGGTCCGCCTTGGCCAGCATGTCACCGAGTTTGGCATTGGATTCCATATCGGCAAGCAGACGATCGTTCGGTACCGTAATGATGGTGTCGGCATTCTCCTTCAGTTCCGCCCAGCCCTTTTCGGCATTTCTCATCCGTTTTTGACCTTCAAAACCGAAGGGTTTGGTGACAACAGCCACCGTCAATGCACCAAGTTCTTTACTTATTCTTGCGACAACAGGGGCTGCTCCCGTTCCTGTTCCACCACCGAGTCCTGTAGTGATAAACACCATCTCACTGCCTTCCAGAACCGCTCTGATATCATCCTCGGACTCCAAAGCAGCATTGCGCCCCTTTTCCGGATCCGCGCCAGCACCAAGACCTCTCGTCTCTTTTCCGCCTATGGCCAGCAGGATATCAGCACAAGAGCGATCCAGCGCCTGCTTGTCAGTATTTGCCGCAATGAATGTGACACCTGCAATCTTGTCCCTGACCATTGTATTGATGGCATTTCCACCACCGCCACCAACACCTATAACCTTCACAGTAGCCACAGCCACCTCTTTAGGTTCAACCGCCCGAAAAGCGTTTCCACCCGAATCTTCACTCTTCGACTGTGTCGCTGGCGCTATATTTTTGATCTGAATATTTGAAAATGACATCTGCTTCCCCCCTGGTATTATTCCCCGCACGCCACCCCCATGACAGAGGCGAAGAATGCTTTATCGGACATTTCTTATTATCTTTTTTCTAATTATATCATTTTCTAATTATATCATTTAAGGACAGTTGCTGAAAGGAATAAACGCTATAAAAGAAGACTGCGGAACCACTCTTTAATTCGTTTGAACAGACCTCCTTCCGGCCGTGCCACCTCATTCCGTCTTTTTTTTGCATAAATCAGCAGTCCTGCTGCCGTGGTACATCGCGGATCGTTGAGCATTTCGCTCCTTCCCTTCAGGCCGGCAGGCAGGCCGATACGCACCGGCAGAGAGTATATCTGCTCTGCCAGCCTGTCAATATTATGCAACAAAGCTGTACCTCCCGTCAGAATAATACCGCCGTTGATTTTCTGCTGGTAACCTGAGTCCTCAATCTCATTTTTCATAATATCAAGGATCTCCTTGGCTCTTGCCTCAAGAATTTCTACCAGCATTTTCTGCGTAACCTGTTTCGGGTCCTGCTCACCAACCATTGGCACCGGGACAACGTGGGAAGGTTTCACCACTGAGGAAATGGCACCGCCATACAATTCTTTAAGGTTCTCCGCATCCTGAACAGGTGTGTGCAGACAAACCGCTATGTCGTTGGTCAGATTGCAGCCCCCCAGACTCACCTGAGCGGTGTGGCGAATACTGCCACCTTTAAGCACGGCGAGATCGGTGGTACCTCCACCGATATCAATCAGTGCAACCCCCATTTCCATCTCATCACTGCTCACCACCGCACTTGAGGAGGCAATGGACTCCAGCACCAGTTCCGCAACTTCCAGTCCTGCCTGTCGACAACAGGCAACAAGATTGTGTACAGCCGCGACATCCGCCGTAACAATATGAACATTAGTAGCGAGGCGCACCCCGGTCATTCCCACGGGATTCTGAATTCCCACCTGCTCATCCACCATGAACTCCTGGGGAAGAACGTGGATAATCTGTTGATTCTCCGGAATCTTCACCATTTTGGCAGCATCAATAACCGCAGTCATGTCTGAAGGACGAATCTCGCGGTTAACCCCGATTATTCCCGGACTGTTGAAGCCGCGGATGTGGTTGCCGGCGATACCGACATACACCTCAATTCCGTTCAGTTCATACCCGGAATCTTCTTCCGCAATACGAACCGCCTCGCGGATAGAATCGACAGTCGATTCAATATTGACGACAATACCCTTGCGCAAACCGTGAGAGGGTGCAATCCCCACCCCAAGAATTTCAATTTCCTCACCACGAAACTCTCCAACAACGCAGCAGATTTTAGTGCTGCCGATATCAAGGCCGACCACCAGTTCTCCATATTCCTCCTGAACCTCCTCCTGAACCTCCTCTTCGAAGATTTCCACCTCAGCCTGAATACTCTTCACGTTATCATCTTTTTCAGGTTGATTCCCTTTGCCCTGGTTGTCGGGCGAGTCGCCGTTAATACTGATTTCGAGATCGTTAGACATTATCTTCCAGCCTGTTTTGAATCGAGTGTTGCCACAAGAATTTTATCTTCCAGATATTCCATTTGGATATATTCTATTTCTTCTATCTGCTTCTGTCCATTATCCAACTCATACAGAGGCTTGAGTACCTTGATCAGGCGGGCGTACTTGCGGTTTACGTCGCCGTGACCAAAATAAATGGGAAACGGATATTCTACAAGGTAGAGTATAATTCCGCCATCTCCGGTGAGGTGAATTTCAGAGAGAGAATAGGCTGGCAGGTGCGGATTATTCTGCCCCAGCTTTTTGAGGAAAGCCATTACATCCTGCCAGCTTTTCTGGCGGACGTTCTCATCATGCACAAAATTCAACCCGGTAATCACAGGATAATCAATCCTGCCGCCCACAGCCACCGGCTGGAAATCATTTCCGTAACGATTTATATAAAACAGCTCTCTTTCTCCACCATTCTCTTTAAGAAGCAGAGCCACAGCCTTCTCCTCCTGCAATTTCACCGACAACGTAGATGGATAGTCCCGCCAGACCTCCGCCTGACACACCCAGGGCAGTGCCTCAAGTCTCGTTTCGAGCTGATCTGTATCGACATCAAACATGCCGGTTCTGTGACGAATCACCTGCAGTGCTTCCAGAACCTTGATGCGCGGCACAATATATGCCCCTTTTATATCCACATCCTCAATCACCAGCAGTCGGGACATTACCTCCCGTCCCTTGTCATAAAGCGCCGCCCCCCCCCAGTACCCCAGGGTGAGAGCACACACACCAACCAGCGCCATTCCTGCAAGGCGCAGACGATAATTCGAATGCCGGGAAACGGGTATCCGCCCGGAACTGAAACCGCGATTGATCGATTTCATACTTCGTTGACGCCCGGAAAAAACACTCATCATAAGATCACAGGTTTTTTGTCCCCGACTTTGTCGGGTAACACCTGTCTGCCTGGAGGCCACCGGTCGACGAACTTTCACACTCCGGGAACTCAGCAATCCTTTTCGCTTCCCGCGGTGCAGAATTGATTTCAGCAGTAATGTTTTTTTTCGGCGGATCATAGTTCGCCCTCTCCTCCAAGTATACGCACTTCCGGCTCAAGTTGAATTCCCAGTTCAGCAAAGACCTTTTCCTGTACAGTTTTCATCAGTTTGATCATATCGGCAGCACTTGCCATACCAACATTGACCAGAAAATTGGCATGTTCCTTTGCCACCATCGCATCTCCGATACGCAGGCCTTTGAGACCACAGGAATCAATCAGCCGCCCCGCACTCTTCTGCGGCGGATTCTTAAAGAAAGAGCCGGCACTGGGATCAGAAACTTTTTGTGTTCCCCTGCGCAGGGCGACTAACTCCCGGCACCGCTCCCGCACCGCCTCCGGATCATCTGCAGTCAATTCCATCCCTACCCCGACAACTACCGCTTCATTGGCGAGATCTGCATACCAGGGCCATGTCCGGTAGTCAAAATTGAGCTGACTGCCCTCTGCAAAAAAACGCCCTTTGCGAGAGATCAACTCCACCCGGCTTACAACCTGGGCCATCTCTCCGCCGAAGGCACTGGCATTCATCACCACAGCTCCGCCCAGGCTTCCAGGAATGCCTGAGACAAACTCCACACCGGAAGCTCCGTTCTGGAGGCAAAAGGAAGAGAGTCTCGCCAAAGAAATTCCGGCTCCTGCGGAAAGGAGTTTTTTATTTTCCCCGAGGTCTGCTGGATTTGCCAGGAAAGAAGCCTTTTCAAAAAACTTGCCAGACGAAAATATAATTCCGGGAAATCCCTCGTCGACCACCAGCAGATTGGACCCTCTGCCGATCCAGCACCACGGCAGATTCTCCTCCGCACAGAAGTTAAGCAGCCAGATAACATCATCACGATCTTCCACCGTGGCAATCGCTGCAGCAGGGCCACCGATACGAAAGCTGGTCCAATCCCGCAGAGGGATATCATAATACACCTCAGCCTTGAGTCCCTGCTGCAGGCGTTCTTTCATGGCATCATCAAATCTCATTCTTCCCCCTTCAGAATTTCCAGCAGCTGCTCCCCTGCGCGAAAAATATTTCCAGCACCGAGAGTAAGGACCAGATCCCCCGCTCTCAGTTCGGGACGCAGGCGCCCGGCAAGGGTATCAACTCCACCTAAATACACTGCATTCCGCTGACCGTGGCTCCGCAGTGCATCAACAAAAGCTTCACTGGTTACGCCCTCAATCGGCTTCTCTGAAGCGGCGTAGATATCAGTGAGGATCAGCAGCTCGGCAAGGTGGAAACAGACCTGAAACTCCTTCATCAGCGCCTTTGTCCGACTGTAGCGATGAGGCTGAAAGAGTACCACCAGCCGTTTCTCCGGCCATGCCTTGTGAATAGCTGTGAGGGTGGCAAGAATCTCCGTGGGATGATGTCCGTAATCGTCCACCACGGTAATTCCGGCAACCACACCCTTTTTCTGCATGCGCCGCTGAACTCCGCTGTAGCTGTTAAGCCCCTGGCGGATACGTTCGAAATCAATCTCCAGTTCAAGACCTGTCCCCACGGCGGCCAGGGCGTTGTAGACGTTGTGAATACCTGGAGGTGCAATGCTGATCTCTCCCAGTTCTCCTGCCGCAGTCTTGACGTTGAAATTCACCCGTCCGTTCTGCCACTCCTGGCGGTCACTGTAGATGTCTGCCTGAGGTGTAAGGCCGTAGGTTGTCACCCGCTTGCGGATCTTTGGCAGAATGTCGGCAATATTCTTATTATCAAGGCAGACAATTGCTGTACCATAAAACGGTACTTTATTGATAAACCGCAGGAAAGTCTCCTTGATATGATTAAGGTCCCGGTAATAATCAAGGTGTTCGAGGTCAATGTTGGTCACCACTTCTATCACCGGTGACAACTTGAGAAAGGAACCATCGCTCTCATCCGCCTCCGCGACGAGAAATTCACCGGCACCGAGCTTTGCATTGCCACCGAGAGCATCAACCTTCCCGCCAATGACGATGGTGGGATCAAGCCCCGCATGAGCAAGCATCCAGCTGGTCATCGAGGTGGTTGATGTCTTGCCGTGACTGCCGGCAATGGCAATGCCATACTTTTTCATTCGCATCAACTCAGCGAGCATCTCCGCCCGCTGAATCACCGGCACATTCTCTGCCCGGGCCTGCAACACCTCCGGATTATCCGGAGGAATAGCGGAGGAGGTAACAACTACTGCGGCCCCTTCCATTGCCTCTGCTGCATGCCCCTGTGTTATTTTCGCGCCAAGGCTGGCGAGACGACTGGTAATCTGCGAACTGGCGAGGTCACTGCCGGAAACCGTATATCCGAGATTCAGCAGCAGCTCAGCGATACCGCTCATGCCGATGCCGCCGATACCGACGAAATGTACGTGGAGAGTCTTTTGATACACTATTGTTGCCCTCCGACAAGAGTAAGACATTCTTTGACGATCCGATCCGCCGCATCCGGAACAGCGAGTTTTTTCATCATCGCTCCCATCTCTTCAAGTCTGTCACCGGCAAACAGCGTCTGCACGGCTGAGCCGAGGATTTCCGCGTTCAGTCCCGCCTCTTCAAAAACCATAGCCCCGCCTCCCGCCACATAGTGCTCAGCATTTTTCAACTGGTGATTGTCGGCTGCGGTGGGGTAGGGAATCAATATTGCGGGCATGCCAATTACCGCCAGTTCAGCCAGGGTTGTCGCCCCCGCCCGCGAAATAACCAGAGAAGCCTGACGATACACCTCCGCCATATCACGAAAAAATGGTTCCACCGTTGCATCGATTTCCGCAGCCTGCCAGGAAGCACGCACCTCCTGCGCATCTTTCTTCCCGGTCTGGTGGATCACCTTGAAGTCAACTTTTCCCTTCAGGGCTCTGAGAGCCTCGGGCACCAGAACATTGAGCCGGTGAGCCCCCTGACTGCCACCCAGCACAAGAATTATTTTTTCATCGGCCGTTCGCCTTTCAGCAGCAAGGTTAAGGATATTCTCCCGCACCGGATTCCCGGTAAACACCGTCTTCTTCGCGTTGAAATATCCCGCCGCGACAGAGAGTGACAGGCAGATCCGGTCAGCGATATGACTCAGGTAGCGATTGGCCATCCCGGGAACCGAATTCTGTTCGTGCAGGACAATCGGAATTCCCAGACGCTTTGCGGCAGCAACTACCGGCCCGGTAACATAACCACCAACCGCAAACACGACATCGGGACGAAATTCACGGAGAATCTTCAGCGCCTCCAAATATCCCTGCGGCAGGCTTACGAGAGCCTTCAAAAGCTGCAGAGGACTTTTCCCTTTGATACCAAAACTGGTAATCGCCCGGCTCTCAAAACCCGAGGAGCGAAGGCTCTCGGTATCCATCCGCCGCTTTGTGCCGATGAACATCGTTTTTGTATCAGGATACTGCCGTTGAAATTCCCGGGCCGTGGCAATCGCGGGGAAAAGATGCCCGCCCGTACCACCTCCGGTAAGCAAAAGACGTATCGCCATTACTCTGCCTCCAGTGCATGTACAGCGGCACGAAAGACCTCACCACGATGGCCGTAACTCCTGAACATGTCAAAACTGGAACAGGCTGGAGAGAGTAAAACCGTTTCCCCGGCAGTCGCCAGTTCACGTCCGAGCGACACTGCCTCTTCAAGGCTTGCCGCCCGATGTATCTCAGTACACGATATAATGGCCTGTTCGATGTCATCGGCCGACTCCCCAATAAGAATGGCAGCCTTTACCCGCTGTTTCACCAGCTCGCAGAGTTGATGATAATCCTCACCCTTATCCCGCCCCCCCGCAATGAGGATAACAGGATGGTCAAACTGTCTCAATGCCCCGATAACCGCACCGGTATTGGTGGCCTTTGAATCATTCACCCAGGCGATACTGTCCACCTCGGCTACCAGCTCCATACGGTGTGGCGGACGTTTAAACTCTGCAAAATATTTTTCCAGAATTTTTATATCAACGCCAGCGACACGCAGTGCCAGTGCTGCTGCAGCAAAATTTTCAGAAGCAAAGCCAGCGCTGCCAGCAGGCAGTCGCAAAACTTTTCGTTCTCCTTCTTCCACCAGCAGAAGCTGGCCATCTTCCACAATGGCCTGATTTTTCGGGCCGTACCCGAAGGAACGAAACGCAGCACGAAAGTCCATCGGCAGGTCCTGACAGCTGGCATCGTCTCCGTTTATGACTGCCACCTGCTCTGCGCTCTGGGCCCGGAAAATATTGAGTTTGGCGGCGATATAGCCCTGCAATCCATGATGACGGTCAAGATGATCCGGAGTTATATTGAGCAGAACCGCCACGTCCGGAGCAAAATCTCCAGCGACCTCCAGCTGAAAACTCGACACCTCGACCACAGCATATTCACAGGGTTCTCCTTTCCCCGCGCAGTAGTCATAGAGTGAGACACCGATATTGCCACCGACGAATACAGAGTGGCCAGCCTTTTTCAGAACCTCACCGATAAGACTGGTCACCGTGGTCTTGCCGTTACTGCCTGTTACCGCAACCACCTTCACACCGCCCAAAACCGGCGCGAGCACGGCGAGTTCTCCCATCACCTTTACGCCCCGTTTCCGCAGCAGAAGCACCAGCGGGTTATCCGGTGCAATCCCCGGGCTGAGGAGCACTATCCCGCCACGCAGGATAAAGTTGAGACTGTGTCCACACTCCCACTCTACACCTTTCTCTTTGAGCATGGCGGCAGTTTTCGCAAAGGAAGCCTCGTCACGGGAATCCGAAACCAGCACCTTTGCTCCACAGCTCAGGACATAATCCACTGCGGCACTGCCGGTAACCCCGCATCCCATGATCACAACTGTGGTTCCCGGAGGAATATATGGATTGTTATTTTTCATCGCAGTTTCAGTGTTGCCATTGCAACCAGACCGAGGATAATGGCTACGATCCAGAAACGAATGACCACCTTGGTCTCATGCCATCCCTTTTTCTCAAAATGATGATGGAAAGGTGCCATTAAAAATATTCGTTTGCCACCGGTCATCTTGAAATAACCGACCTGCATCATGACTGACAGCGCCTCCATGACAAAAATACCACCGACAATTACGAGGAGAAACTCCTGCTTGATTATGATTGCCACCGTGCCAAAAGCTCCGCCGAGGGCCAGGCTGCCCACATCACCCATGAACAGCTGAGCGGGAAAGGCATTGAACCAGAGGAAACCAAGGCAGGCACCAAAAATCGCCCCGCAGAAGACAGCCAGTTCTCCACTCCCCGCCACATACGGCAGGTGCAGATATTCCGCCAGCACAATATTCCCGGCGAGATAAGAAAAGATAAGATAGACACCCGCTGTAACAATGGAAGGTCCGGCGGCGAGGCCGTCGAGACCGTCAGTGAGGTTAACCGCATTGGAAGCGCCAACAATCACCAGTGCCGCAAATACAACATAAAACACACCGAGATCCGGATGAAGATTCTTCAGAAAAGGCAGACTCAGATGTCCGTCAAACCCCGGATGGATAAGAATGAAAAGGCCGACAACCGCCGCTCCGGCAATCTGCAGAAGCATCTTTCCGCGTGCGCTCAGTCCTGTGGAATTTCCCTTTGTAATCTTTTTAATATCATCCAGACTGCCAATCCCGCCATAAAAGAGGGTGACAAAAAGTACCAGCCAGACGAGGGAGTTGTTCAGCCGTGCCCAGAGCAGTGTAGTTACGGTGATTGAGGAGAGAATCAACAGTCCACCCATGGTCGGCACTCCCTTCTTGGCAAGGTGAGTCGCCGGTCCGTCATCGCGCACGACCTGACCAATCTGACAAGATTTCATCAACCGGATGAACCAGGGACCAAGCAGCAGCAGAATGAGGAAAGCGGTCATTGCCGCGCCCATTGAGCGGAAGGTAATGTAGCGAAAGACATTGAAACCACTGAAATCGGTGTGGAGGGGATAGAGAAGATGATAAAACATTATTACTCCCGCATAAATTTTGCAACAATGCTTTCGAGGGCAAGTCCCCGTGAAGCTTTCACCAGCACGGCATCTTTATCCGTCTTCAACTGTTCACAACAGCAGTCAATTGTCGAGACAAACTGCTCCTTATCCGCAAAAATCGCCACGTCGGTATCCGCCATCCCTCCTTCCAGAGCACCTTTTTTCACTGCCGAAGCAAACTCTCCAATAATGGCCAGCCGGTCAATATCAAGTTCTGCAGCACGTCGGCCAATTTTTTCATGGGCAGCCTCCGAGGAACTGCCGAGTTCGAGCATGTCTCCAATCACGGCAAACTTCTTGCCCGGGAAAGAAGCAAGGACCTTCAAGCCCGCTGCCATGGATCCCGGATTGGCATTATAACAGTCGTTAATCACTGTAAATCCACCGGGAGCAGTGAGCAGTTCCATACGCCTGCCAACATTGCGAAAGTCGGCCAGACCCAGGGCAATTTCCTCCAGATCGACACCCAGAGCAGTGCAGACGGTGGCGGCGGCAAGGGCATTCCCCACGTTATGTTCACCGGCCGCGCCGAGGAAAATATCTCTCTTTGCCCCCCCGCAGTGGAGGGTGAAATTGCAGCGTCCCCGCCCCGCTTGACGAATATCGGTGGCATACAGATCGGCTCTGCTCCCCGCCGCACTGAAGGTAATTTTGCGACAAAGGGACTTCTCCGCCTGAGCGCGAATCTTTTCATCATCAATATTGACGACAAGAAGACCATCAGCACGGGTTCCCGCGAAGAGTTCGCCTTTGGCGGCGGCAACACCGTTGAGGTCTCCAAGACCGGCAAGATGCGCCCCGAATACATTGGTAATGACGCTGATGTCCGGGTCAGCAATTTCTGCAAGCCGGGCAATCTCTCCCGGTGCATTCATCCCCATTTCAAGAATAACTGCCCGCTGATCCACACCAATGGGCAACAGCGACAGAGGCAGGCCGATGAGGTTATTGAAATTCCCCGCTGTTTTCAGTATGGAGGTCTCTGGGTAATATTCCCCCACCGGCCATTTGCGGCGCAGAATGGCGAAAATCATCTCCTTCACGGTTGTCTTGCCACAACTGCCGGTCACGCCGACAACGTTCTGTTCACGCCCCTGTGCGGCCAGAAAACGGGCAAGGGCACGGCGGCGAAAGGCAGCCATGTTGCCAAGAGCACGAGTGGTATCAGCAACCACAACCTGACAGACATCAAGCGGCAGTTCCCGCTCAACGACGAGACAGAGATTGTTCTTCTCCACCGCGCCCGGAGCAAAATCGTGGGCATCATGATGTTCACCGGTGAGAGCGACAAATATTCCCCGGGGATTTTCCATGCGGCTGTCAGTGGTTACAGCACCAGACATGCCGGCATTCCCGACCACCCGTCCTCCGGTGGCCTCTGCCAGCAGTTGTGACGTCCAGGAAAAGAGTGCATTTTCAGCACGACGGCGATCATCGAAATAACATCGTCCTCTTCGACTGATCTGATAGGGTTCGTGTCCCTTCCCGGCAATAACCACCACATCCCCTGCTCCCATTGAGCGGATGGCCTGATCAATGGCCTCATCTCGACTGGCTGTAACAACACACCCCTTCTCTTTTTCCGAACGGGTGAAAAGCCAGTCCTTTTGAAAAACAGGGCAGCCAGCAGACTCAACCCCTGGCAGAATCTCTCTGATAATCTCAGAAGAGAGTTCCGAGCGGGGATTATCATCGGTAAGAACAACGACATCGGCCAACCGTCCCGCCACTGCCCCCATCAAGGGTCTTTTGCCGGAATCACGGTCCCCTCCACAGCCAAACACCACGCATAAATTGCGGTGAGGCAGCACAGCGACAGTCTCCAGAACCTTCTCCAGCGCATCAGGCGTATGGGAATAGTCGACCAGCACCACCGGCCCTTTCGATGCCCATGCTGCCTCTACATTTATCCGCTCTACCCGGCCGGGTGCACCTGTAAGAGAGGAGACATCTGCAGCAATATGCTGAGTCACCATGCCAAGCGCAGCGGCCACCCCCCAGGCAGTCAACAGGTTTTCCACGTTGTAACTGCCAATCAACAGCGTGTTGAAGAAAAAGGTTTTGCCGAAAGCGCGGCACTCAACTTCGGTATAATCCAGGTGCAGCCTGCAATTGATCAATCGTAAATCATTGTCCTCCGCCGCACCCCAGCGAATCATTCGCACGCCGGGGCGGCTTTCTGCAAGAACAGCGAGTTTATGCCCTTCAACGGAAGGATTCGGAATCACAGCCACGCCGTCATCCGCAAGATATTTTGAAAAGAGCAGTGACTTTGCGTTGAAATATCTCTCCATTGTACCATGGTAATCAAGATGATCCCGGGAGATATTCGTAAAGGCCGCCGCTTCAAACTGCAATCCGTCTACCCGACTGCGGACAAGGGCGTGAGAAGAAACCTCCATCACCACAATTTCCGTACCGGCGTCAACCATTGCCCGAAGCAGTCGATGCAACTCAATGGGTTCCGGAGTGGTAAGGTGCGCCGGAAAAGAGAGGGTTTTCCCGTTCACCGTACAGCGATTATTCACCGTACCGATAACACCGACAGCTTTCCCGTCTGCAAGAAGCAACTGCTCCACCAGCGAGGTGACCGTAGTTTTTCCGTTGGTCCCGGTAACGGCAGCCAGGCGCAGGGACTTCGCCGGATTTCCGTAAAACCAGGAGGCAATAACGGGACAACAGACAGAAGTATTGTCAACCTCAATAACAATGACACTTTTCTCTGCAAGAAGAATACGAACCTTTTCCGAAATACCACCAGTCTCACACACCACTGCAGCCGCACCTCTGTCGGCAACATCCGCGAGAAAGGAGTGCCCGTCCACAGAGGCTCCGCGCAGTGCAATAAACAGAGAACCGCTCTTCACCTCGCGGGAATCGCAGGTGAGAGCGGTCAATGTTCTATTCTCGACTCCATCATTTTTCGACGACTCTGCGTGATC
This sequence comes from Desulforhopalus vacuolatus, assembly GCF_016918505.1. Lineage (GTDB taxonomy): Bacteria > Desulfobacterota > Desulfobulbia > Desulfobulbales > Desulfocapsaceae > Desulforhopalus > Desulforhopalus vacuolatus. Next base: position 21,517 of record NZ_JAFFPZ010000002.1, on the reverse strand, counting down.
ACCGAATCGCTTTAAAAGGGAATCCAGTGTTCGTTCTGTCATTGCATTTACCTTTTACAATTGTCTTTACCTTTTACCGTTAAGGTGCATTATCTGCCTCAACTTTTCCGTATATTCTGAAGAGCCGTTCTTTCTGCAGGCACTTCATCACTGCATTGTTTTTTCTTTGCTCACAGCTTTAAATATCTCCAGCTGTTTCTGCTTCAGAACAAGCTGGCAGGAGGCATCCTTTTTTAGAATCGTTCCTGCCTCTGGACTCTGCTGAACCACCCGTCCAGAACCTGCGATTGAGATTTTTAGAGGAATTCCCTCAAGCATACGCAGACTCTTGCGCAAACTCCTGCCCATGAGATCAGGCATCTTCACCGGTTCGTCTTTCCTGCCCTCTTGCCGATTCATCACCTTGTCACCCTGCACGACGATGGTACCCCTGCACTGCCAGTTTTCCCCGTCTCCCTCTTCCGGCGAGAGCAGATCAGAAGCACCTGCGGAGACCATGTGCAGTATCCCAATCCTCCGCATTTTTTCATCGATCAGGGAACGGATATTTATTTTTTGGGCCTTGAGTGTATTTTCCCGCGAGAAAGGAGCATAACCACGAACCTCCGCTACCAGCAGAAACACCAGCGGACTCTCACCAGAAGGAATATCGGCAAAAACCACCTCGTCCTGAATAAACACATCACCCGCGTTCTCTTCAGGAATCGTCCCCGAGGCCTTACCCTCAAGATATATGGTGGAAAAACTGCCTTTTTTTCCCATTGCCGTGAAGAGGCGGTCAACCCCCTTCTGTACCAGCCGGGGTGGAGGTCCCGGAAAAGAAATCTTCTCCACCGGCTGTCCGGCCTGATCTGTCGAATGGACCGTTTGCGCAATCACCGCCGGTTCACCTGCGGGCAGACCATGGAGCAGGGTACTCAGACCGACCAGCAACGTCATTGGCGTAGAGACCTCGGGCAGCATATCCAGACCGCGATCACGATTCCGCTGCAGCAGATGTCCGTTAAACGGCTTCTGATCACGCGGACCACTGTAGAAATCGGCGTAAATTTTTCTGTCCAGATTCAATGCAGTAATAAGCTGGAGTTGTTTGCCAGCCTGTACCTGTGGGATCAGGGACCAGCCTCCATACTCCTCAACCTCATCATCCGCCTTGAGGAATGCTGCCGAGTCCCGTAACAGTACGCGAATTGTCTCCGGAAGCAGCATCGGTTTGAACATCATGCTGTCAAGGATTCGTGAACCATAGTGAGCAAAATCATTGGGGTTAAAATCCGGGAGCTGTCCGAGAGCAACAATACTGCCACTCTTTGCATCAAGAACACAGCCAACGACCCGCATATCCTGACCACAGGAGGTCCCCTGACGCCGCACCGCAGCCAGGACATCTTCCAGCGGCTGCTGAATCTTCAGATCAAGTGAGAGGACCAGATCTGTCCGCGCCTTTCCCCCTTCTCCCTGAGGCTCTTTGAGCTTTGAGAGCAACCTGTCATACTGATGTTCGACTCCTGCAAGGCCAACACCGTTCTCGGAGAAACCAATCAGGTGCGAGGCCATGGTCCCACCAGGATAACTCCGGCGCCACTCCCGTTTCAGATAAACTCCGGGCAACGCCAGCCTGCCCAGTGCGTCTTCCTGTTCCTGACTGATCTGTCTGGCAATCCATACCCGCAGAGCCCCCTGTTTCAGTTTGCTCTCCAGTGAAATACGATCAAGAGAAAGAACTGATGCCAGTTGTTTCGCTGTCTCTGGAATCGAACGTGTCTCACGAGTCCTTACATAAACGGAAACCTGTTCAATAGTCTCAGCAAGACGTTTTTTACGACTGTCGTAAATTGTACCGCGAACCCACTCACCGGCAGATTTTTCAATCTTTGCCGCTGGTTGCGGGATCTTATCCCCATTTCCGCCACGAAACAGAATCCAGATTCCGACGGCAAGCACCAGCGCCAATGCCACAAACCATAGAAGACGACGACTCCGGGTCCTGCCGGAGAGGCGAATACGTGTTTTGCGAACGGCCATGCCTCATTGTTTAGAGTATTTAGAGTAGCGAAACTTGTCGATACTTGAGTCATAAACACCAATCTGTCGACCGGAAGCCGGATACAAATCAAGTTTTTCCGCCAGTTTTGCCATATTTTCAGGACCCCATATTCGGGCACGCCGCGCCAGCAGGGATATATTAATCATTTCCAGATTTTGATACTGTTCCGTCATCTTCACCATGCGGGCGTCGGAATCATTAATGAGTGAGGTACAGATCAAGTTGCACACCAGCGCCACGGGGACCACAACGAGGGCTACCCGTCCGAAACGTTTGACCATTGCCCCACTTGCAGTCAGTCCAGCCACCCCCTCGACAAAGGGTGCCACCAGACGGGTGGCAAGGACGACAAGACCTCCGCAGTAACCTGCCCGCCCGTATCGCGCTCCAGGGTGTACATATGCGTGAGTACTGCTGTGGAATCTCATTCCTTCTCCTCTCTTTTTTCCAGCTTCTGCGCCACCCTGAGACGGGCACTGCGTGAGCGGGGATTTCTCTCAACTTCTTCACTGGAGGCACCTACAGGCCTGGAGGTGATAACTTCAAGTGCGGGATTCTCTCGAAACTTCCTTTTTACCAGCCGGTCTTCAAGGGAATGAAAGGAAATGACACAGAATCTTGCCCCCGGCTTCATGTAACGGACGCCACTGTCGAGAGCAATTCCAAGGTTTTCCAGTTCCCCGTTTACTGCAATACGAAGGGCCTGAAAGGTCTTCGTGGCAATATGAATCCTTTTGGGGTGAAACCTTCTCGGGACGGCGGCATTGACGACCTCCACCAGTTGCCTCGTTGTCTGAAGCTGCTCCTTTTTTCTTGCGGTCACGATTGCTGCCGCAATCCTCCGCGCCTGCCTCTCTTCGCCATAGTAATAGAGAATATCGGCAAGCTCTGACTCATCCGCCCGAGCGAGAATAGACGCCGCTGTAACACTGCGCCGATTATCCATGCGCATGTCAAGCGGCTCATCCCGCTGAAAGCTGAAGCCCCGCCCCTCGTGCAAGTCCAGTTGCAGGGAGGAGAGACCTGCATCAAGGAGCAGGCCATCAACTTCACAAATGTTCAGGTCGTCGAGCCCTTCTGCCAGCTCGGCAAAATTTCGTCGAACCGGGATTAAACGTTCTCCGAAGGAAGCCAGTCGCTGCCGGGATTTCTGCTGAGCACTGGAGTCCCAGTCAAAGCCAACCACCCTGCCATCAGGACCGGAACGCTGGAGGATTCCCTCAGTATGGCCACCAAGACCAAGTGTGCAGTCCACATAAAGTCCGCCGGAGCGGGGCCTGAGAAGTTCCATGCACTCCGCAAGCAGGACAGAGACGTGAATAGATGCCGGATCACACATTTACAACAACCCTATTTCTGAGAGTTCTTCTTCGTATTTACCGAAATCTTCGAGGGTTTTCGCATTTTCTTTTTCGTAAACCTGCGGATCCCAAAATTCAAACCAATGAACGTTTCCGGCCACAATCACTTCCTTTTTGAAATTCAATTTTTCCCGGTGAACCGAAGAAATAAGCAGGCGACCCTGCGTATCAACCGAGGTCGTAATTGAGTTATTTACCAGTGCCCGCAAGAGTCGGCCCATACCTTTTTTAACTCCATCGCCGAGCAGCCTGTCTTCATACTTTGCCCATTCATCTTCAGGATAAGCACGGAGATGATCGTTCCAGAGAACGAGCACAAGAGAACCTGCATTCAGCACAGTCAACACGGAACGAATTTTTGCAGGGATACTGACCCGCCCTTTTCCGTCCATCTTATGTGCCGAATGACCGCGAAATCTATCGTTCGCCATCGTCTTCCCTTTTCCCCCACTTTACACCACTCTCTTTCTTTTTATAGTATCAAAGGGGGTGAGTCAAGGAAAAAACTATCGGATTTTCGACAGTATAGCACAATACTGTCCATTTCATACAAAATACAATATATGGTAGATCGACAGGTAGAAAACCCTGTACAGAGTAGCTTTTAACAATTCAAAGAAAATCAATTTTCACCTTGAAAAGCCCCATATTTCACGTCAAATCGGGCTTTCCAGAGGGAGGTGTAAACATGGTTAATGTGAGCAAAAAGAGTGCAAATAAAGGGCGGTGGAAGAAAGTGGAGGAACAAAGGATGTTTGGGAAAAAGGAGACATTGAAATAATTTTACGCGAATGGCGGGTTATCAATCCGCGTAGATTATCACCTTATTTCTTCCCCTTTGCTTTGCATGATAGAGAGCCTTGTCGGCTCTCTCCAAAACCGATTTTATACTTCCATCTTCAGCGAGATACTGAGCAATCCCGATGCTTAAAGTTATATTGATCGTGCTCTTTTCGTGGCGTACGGGGTGTGCAGCAATCTGACAGCGAATTCTCTCGGCCAGGGAGAGGAGCTGCTCCTGCCCGGTCTCTCTCAGAATTATTGAATACTCGTCTCCACCTATTCGTGCAGCTACATCTGATTTCCGGATAACAGACATGATGGTTTCCGCCACACACTGAAGGACCTTGTCACCGACAGCATGCCCGTATGTATCATTGATATTTTTAAAGAGATCCAGATCAATCATCATGACAGAATAGGGTTTATGATATCTCCGGGCCTGACTATGGATTATTTCACCTTTTTCAAAAAAACCACGACGGTTGTTCAATTGAGTGAGGTCATCGATCCGCGCTTCTTTTTCGGCCTGTTGATGGAGAAGTGAAAGCTCCATAATCCGTCCATCTATGTGCTTTTCCGACAGCAGCTGTTGCGTCAGTTCTTCGGCTTTTTTCCTCCGCAGCAGGGCATTGATGGTGGCAACAAGCACGTTCTCGTCCACCGGCTGCACAAGATATCCGTCAGCGCCACCATCCAGCCCTCTGACCTTTGCCGTATCGTCAATATAGTAAGCGGAGAGATGCAGGACGGGAATGAAAGTGGTTAGAGGGTCAGCTTTCAGCTCTGCACAAACCTCAAAACCACTTTTATCCGGCAGTTTCACATCAAGAACGATCAAGTCAGGAATGTGCCGGGCGTACTCCAGTGCCTGCTGTCCGTTAATTGCTTCGCTGACATCAAAATTATGCATCCGCAACAGTTTTGCCGTTACATATCTTCCTGCATCATTGTCATTCACAACCAGAATCCGTTTTTGTTTTTCTGCCGGCATAACATGTTCTCCTAAATTTTCGGCTTTGCAAAACGAACGACCGCATCCCGAATGTTTACCAAAACGACCTCGCGTGTGATAGACTCCTTTGAAAGCACAGCCAGGGCGCTCTTTCTCAGGGCCGTTTGCTCTGCGTCGTCAAGTACCTTTGAGGTCAGGATGATAACGGGTATGTCGCAGGTTGAGGAATCTGCCTTCAGCCGCATAAGTGTCTCGACACCATCCATCTCCGGCATCATCAGATCAAGAAATATAATATCCGGCTGCTGTTCCGCCGCTGTTTTCAGACCTTCCACACCACCTGCAGCTTCCAGTATCCGATACTTCGTATCTGTCAGCAGCCCTTTCATGATGTAGCGCCCCACCTCTTCGTCGTCAATCACCAGTATTTTTTCAACTACAAGTGCAGGCAGCCTGGTAACGTCAGGCAGGGGCAGCATTGATTTCGGTACAGTCTCTGCCGATGATACATAGCAGATCGGAATACTGACTGTAAAGGTAGAGCCCACCCCCAGAATACTTTCTACTGTCAATCTGCCGCCAAGAAGTTCGGCAAGCTTTTTGGCGAGTGACAGCCCGAGGCCGGTACCCTTAATCTTGTTGTGCAGCGGCATGTCAACCTGAGTGTACTCTTCAAAGATTCTGTCAAGGTCCCCCGGCGGAATTCCGATGCCGGTATCCGTTATGCTGAATGTTATCTCCGAACTGTCCGGGTCAGTTTCTGCCTCCACCCGGATTTCGCCAAATTCAGTGAATTTTATGGCATTGGAGATTAAGTTTCGAAGAATCTGCGCCAGTTTCCCCTCATCGGTGAGCATGGATGGAAACCCGTCAGTCTCTCCAAATTCAAATTTTACTGCGGGATTGACCAGCAGCGGTTTGAGCATTCCCCGCAAGGTGCTGAAGGTGTTGCCGATCTCAAACTTTTCCGGATGGACCTCGGTTTTGCCCGCTTCGATCTTGGCGATATCAAGGAGGTTGTTCACCAGCACTAAAAGATCTTCAGCCGATTTGTGAATATAACGCACCTGTTTTTCCTGTTCACTGGAGAGGTCACCATCTATCCGATCACTTAGAATCTTCGCCAGAGAGAGAATTGAGCTCAACGGTGTCCGGAACTCGTGACTCATGTCCGACAGGAAACGAACCTTGAGTTCATTGGCCTGATTCAGATGTTCCGCCTTTTCATCAAGTTCAGAGTACAGGGCGACTATACCTCTGTTGGTGTCTTCCAGCTCTCTGTTCATTGCTTCCAGGTCGGCCTTGCGCTGATGCAGTTCGTTCATGGCGACCAGCAGCTCCTGGTTCTGCTGCTGGATTTCCTCAAAGGGGTTCTGAGACGTGTGACGATTGATTTCTTCAGCAATCCTGTCGAGAACCTGCGGGGTAACCACGGCTGCCGACGATGGAATTTCCTTGCCGAGGAGAACGGTCGTACCCGTGCCCGGCGTTGAATCAATATGGAAATAATCCATCAGGCGGCGCGTGCCGATGATACCAAGGCCCATACCTGTTTTGGAAATATAGCGCCCTTCAAGAATTGCGTCCAACTCCTCAAGACCACCCCCCCGGTCACTGACGCGAACCATGAAGCGTTGTGGTCGGTCACTCCCCCCCACCAAAAAATCGACCTCGCCACCACCGGCGTATTGGAAGGCATTCCGGGCAATCTCGGATACAGCAGTACCAATTCTGGTCTGCTCAGTACTGTTAAAACCAAGCAGCCCGGCAATAGTGCGCGCCCGCTGCCGGGCGAGGACGATGTCATGCTCATAACGCAATGCTACTTTGATCAGAGAGATATTCATTTTATGACCTTTGGGGACATCGAATATCAAAGAAATGTTTCAAGCGACCCCTTTGATTTTTTTAGCGACGACAACACAGACATCGTCCCTGCCGCGAGTAAAATCGCGATACAGCACTGCGGCAATAACCGAGGGATGGCAATGTACGAGCTGTGGATAATCACCCAGATTCCAATGGGTGGTAAGGCCGTCAGAATGCATGACGAGCAGGCTGTTATCATCCCAGGGATAGGTAAATTCCTGCAACGTGCGTGCTTGATAGCCAGCGGTGCCGTTCTGCGAAACCAGATTCTTTTCAACTCCATCGCAAATTATACGAGCATAGATATTGCCAATGCCGGAATATGTAACGATCTTTTTTGCATGATTGATCTCCGCCACGGCGATCACCGCGCCGCGTGTGCTGCGCAAACCGGCATGCAACGCCGCGACAATGGTTTGTACTGTTGCCGCCCTGTTTTTTCTGAAGAGCGTCACCGCCTCGAAAGATGCCAGAGCTGCATCCAGCCCATGACCAAGGCCGTCAGCCACCAGCACCAGACTTCTTGCAGCGTTCTGCTCCGTCGCGCAGTTGTCACCGCAAACCTCTTCGCCCGGGAAGGGGAAGCGGAGAGCGCTGATTTCAAGGGGAAAAACGGGAAGTTGAGTGTGGGATGAGCCTGCCAAAAAACGGCTCATGACGACCGTTCCTTTCCCCGGCAGGGAATGGATGTCAAACTGGGACGAATTCCGCAGCACAGCGCCAAGACCGGTGCCGGAACTGCCAGCGGTGGAAAAGCCATCCTGCATGCTGCGGGCAACGTTGCCCATGCCCGGCCCCTTGTCGATGGAGAGAATTTCCATTCCCTGGACATCGCCACATTTTAGCGGGCGGAGGATCAACTCTCCCCCCTGCGTATGCCTGGCCAGGTTGGTGGCCAGCTCCGTAACGATTAACGCCACAACACCACTGTCGTTTTCAGTAAAGTTCACAGTCTGGCAGAATGACCCCGCCAGCCGCCTGGCTTCGCCAGCCTGACTGCTCTCCTCCACTGGAATAACGATAAGATCTTTCATATCCACCTCGTGATTGAGACTGTCGTACCGATTCCCGGTGTCGAATCGATCGAGAAGTCATTGACCAGCCGACGAGAACCACTTAAGCCAAGTCCCAGGCCACCGCCGGTGGTATAGCCATCAGTCAGTGCCAGGTCAATATTCTCAATACCCGGCCCCTGATCGCTGAAGGTAAGTTTTAGCCCGCGACGGTTCCCCTCGTTGATGACATCAAGGGTGGCCGTGCCTCCGCCGCCGTAATCAACGGTGTTGCGTGCCAGTTCACTGGTGGCAGTAACGATCTTGGTCTGATCAACCAGCCCCAGACCGATCTCTATTGCCAGAGCCCGCGCCCGTTGACGAACCCGAACAACGGCATTGTCTTCACGCAGCTCCAGTGTTTCACTCTTCAGAATCATAATCCGCGCCCTCCACCTCATGAGCGACGAGACCATTCAAAACTGACATTCCCTGTTCAACATTGAGAGCGGTCCGCACCCCAGACAGCGACAGACCGAGTTCGACCATGGTGATGGCCACAGCCGGCTGCATGCCAACCACAACCGTTACCGCATCAAGCATGCGCGACATGGAAGCAACACTGCCGAGCATCCTGCCAATAAAAGAGTCAACCATTTCCAGGGACGAAATATCAATCAACACCCCTTTGGAATTGTGCTCGACAATTTTGGTAGTGAGATCGTCCTGCAGCGCCATGGCGAGGCGGTCGTACATGTCCACCTGAATGGTGACCAGCAGAAACTGCCCCATCTTCAGAATAGGAATTCTATCCATAATGTTATCCATGACAGCTCCTTATACCTGCCGCGATGCCCGCGAGACCTTGACGCCGGTCTGTGCAAAAGCGTGACGGATAGCATCGGCCAGAGTTGCCCTGGTGGTAATGTCCGAGAAGGTGACACCCAGGTGTACCATCGACTGGGCTATCTGTGGCCGGATACCGCTGATAATGCATTCGGCACCCATCAGTCTGGCGGCGCTCACTGTCTTCATCAGGTGCTGAGCTACCAGCGTATCCACTGTTGGCACACCGGTAATGTCGATGATCGCCACCGACGATTCTGTCCTGACGATCTCCTGCAACAGAGTTTCCATCACGACCTGGGTGCGGATGCTGTCGAGAGTGCCGATCAGCGGCAGGGCAAGAATTTTGTCCCAGACTTTGACCACCGGAGTGGAGAGTTCCAGCATCTCGTTCTGTTGCCGTCTGATGATCTCTTCCTTTGTTTTTATATATGACTCCGCAGTATACAGGCCCAGCTTATCGAGCAGCACGGTTGCTGCCCACAGTTCTTTGCCAGGTGTGTTGACATCCCTGCCAAACTCCTTCTGTATCAGAGTAAAGAGCGGTTGTTTCAGGGAAAAAATAAACGTGGCTGTTTCTGTCGGGGTAAAGCCAAGACGGGTGCGTGATTTGGTAATGTTGTCCAGCAATTGCAATGTTTTTTCCCAATGTGCCCCCTTGATATCGACCAGCTCCCCACCCTGAATTGCCAGTTGAAAGGCATTGTAAAAATCAGTTGTATCCTGCTTCACCTCAAACTCTGTCAGCAAATTTTCATGCAGTGGAATTACCGCAAGCTGTTCCTTGATCCAGTCGGTCAGCAGTTCTTGTTCGTACTTTTTAAAAAGTTCTGTCAGGTTGTTATTGGTATCCACGTTATGTTCCTTATTTTAGTTTGGTAGATTGATCAACGGCTTGAATCCATAGAGGGCAACATTGGATAATTACCCGTTTTCTGCATTACAGTCAAAAAATTATCCTCAGAGGTACACGCCAGCCTCCGATATTAAAGGTTCCCTAAAGTTATAGGCGGGTACATTTCCATGAAGAACAGCGAAGATGAAGAAATAGAAGGTTCTTCAAGATACTCTAACGTGCATGGCCTCTGCAGGGAGCTGAAGAGGAATACATCTTTGTCCTTATCCCTTGTGAGCTTTTACCCCCTTTGCGGTTAAACAGCTTTTCTTTTCACCGTGAAAAGAAGAAAAAAAACAGAGAGAGGATTAAAAGAGAAGATACTGTGGGGAAAGCTGAAGGGTCCGCTAATACGAATGTAAAGGCAGGGGGACGGGAGACAGGAGAAAGGAGACGGGAGACAGGGAAAAGCAAAAGACGGAACAGCGAAAAACTTTTTGCCAAAGGAAAGCTCTAATCATGCGAATAAAGGCAAAAAACTTTAAGAAGTTACGCTTTTATAAAAAATGCCCTTTTTCGTATGATTAGACCATTTCTATTAAGTTATGCTCGTTTTACATCCTGTTTATCCATTTGTAATTGCCAAAAAAGATGTCTATGCAGTTGCGTTCTCTGGTCAATACAAAATGTAAATGGTATAAAAAGTGCTCTATTCGTCAAACAAAATCGGCGGAGACAGCGGGTGATGCGGCATTTTACGACTGAAATGCGCGTAAGCCTGAGCGGTGGCAACCCGGCCGCGCGGTGTCCGTTTAATAAAACCGGACTGAATCAGGAAGGGTTCATAGACATCTTCAAGGGTGTTTTTTTCCTCACAGACAACGGTGGCAAGGGTCTCAAGACCTATAGGGCCGCCATCAAATTTGTCGATGATGGCAAGCATGATACGGCGGTCCATATCGTCGAGGCCGAACTGATCAACACCAAGCAGGTCAAGTGCCGCCTGCACCACCGTTTTATTCACCACCTTGTGACCGCCAACCTCAGCAAAATCCCGTACCCGCCGCAGTAGACGGTTGGCAATACGCGGGGTTCCCCGGGAGCGTCTGCCAAGTTCAAAAGCACCTGTCCGGTCCACCTCCATGCCAAGAATATGGCCGGAGCGCTGCACAATGATAACAAGCTCTTCCGGACTGTAGAATTCAAGGCGCAGAACCACACCGAAGCGGTCCCGCAACGGCGCGGTGAGCAGTCCGGTACGAGTGGTGGCACCAACGAGAGTGAAATGCGGCAGATCCATCTTCACTGAGCGGGCACCGGGCCCCTGGCCGATAATGAGGTCAAGCTGGAAATCTTCCATTGCCGGATAGAGCACCTCCTCCACAGCATGGTTGAGGCGATGAATTTCATCGATAAAAAGGACATCCCCCTCCTCAAGGGAGGTGAGGATGGCGGCAAGGTCGCCCTGTTTTTCGATTACCGGGCCGGAAGTGGCTTTTATGCCAGCACCCATTTCGTGGGCGATGATATGAGAAAGGGTTGTCTTGCCAAGGCCGGGAAAGCCATGAAAGAGAACGTGATCCAGCACTTCGCCCCGGTTGCGGGCGGCCTGGATAAAGATGGAAAGCGACCTGCGCAGCTGCTCCTGGCCAATATATTCATCCAGGCTTTTGGGACGCAGCACATTCTCGTTCCCCGACTCCACGGCCTGTGGAGTCGGGGAAATAATGCGGGAATCTTCGCTTTGCAGGTCTTCTTCGTAGTTCATATACCGTTCATATCCTGAGAATGCAGGGTGCCATCAAAAAAGCCCTGCTTCTAAACGCATTTACGCCAGAGCCCTCAGGGCGAGGCGGCTCAACTCCTCTACCGCCATCTCGCTGAAGGTCTCTTCGCCAACCTCTTTCTTCACTCCAGCCAGCGCCGTACGTACCTGGGTCTCGGAGTACCCAAAGTTGGTCAGAGCAGAGACAGTGTCCTGCACCGCCGAACCGCCTCCGGTCAGTGGTGTTCGACCAGAAATGGAGACTCTTCCGCTGGCAAGATGGGCGACCTTATCCTTGAGTTCCATGCAGATTCGTTCCGCAGTTTTTTTACCGATCCCCTGCAGAGTGGTGAGTCGTTTCACATCGCCATTGACGATGGCACTGCAGAGCGGCTCGACCCGCAGCCCGGAGAGCATGGCCAGCGCCACCCTGGGACCAATCCCGGAGACGGTGCGAAGGAGAAGAAACAGCTCCTTCTCCTCCTCCGCGAGAAAGCCGTAAAGAGAAATGGCATCCTCCCGCACGTTGGTATAAACGTGGACGAAGACGCTTCCGCCCACCTCCGGCAGGCGCGACAGTGTGTCAGTGGACATCAGCAGCTCGTACCCCACATCGTGCACATCAAGAACGGCACGGTCGGCGTAGAGTGCAAGTATCTTTCCTGAAAGACGTGCTATCATAATTTTTTATCCAACAATGTTCTGCAACCTGCGGAGATCCTCAAAACTGCTGATTGGTATGGCAGATCGCCACGGCCAGTGCATCCGCAGCATCCGCACTCGGCGAACCCTGCAGTTTCAGTAATACCTTCACCATCTGCTGCACCTGCACCTTCTCCGCCTGGCCGTATCCCGCCACGGCCTGTTTCACCTGACGGGGAGGATAGTCATAGACCTTCAAACCGTTCTGCATGGCAGCTACTATCGCCGCTCCACGCGCCTGACCGAGTTTGAGTGCCGAGCGGGCATTGGAGGACATGAAAACATCTTCCACCGCCGCCACCTCCGGCCGGTGAGTCTGAATCACTTCATTGAGACCATCAAAAATCTCATTAAGACGCCAGGCCAGCGGATACTTCACCGTAGTACGGATTGTCCCGCAGGTGATATAGACAAGCCGACTGCCAGAGGCTTCAATAACCCCATAGCCGAGAATCCGACTGCCGGGGTCAATGCCGAGAACACGCACCATTCAGGAAAGCTGCTCCAGCAGATCTTCATCAATATCGAAGTTGGAGTAGACGTTCTGCACGTCCTCATGATCTTCGAGCATATCCATCAGCCTGAGCAGATTTTTCGCCACGTTCTCTTCGGTGACAGCAACGATGTTCTGAGGGATCATGGCAATCTGTGCCTCAACAAATTTCACACCGTCGTTTTCCAGCGTCTCACGGACAGAATCAAAATCCTCCGGAGCGGTGAAGATCTGAAACTCATCATCCTCCTCCACCACATCATCAGCTCCGGCCTCAAGGGCCTTGTCCATGAGAATCTCTTCGGAGATAACACTTTTATCCACCTGGATGAGCCCTTTCTTATCAAACATATAGCTGACGCAACCATTCTCACCAAGGTTGCCATTACACTTGGAGAAGGCGTGGCGCACATCAGCCGCAGTACGGTTGCGGTTGTCGGAGAGGCACTCCACCAGCACGGCAACACCACCCGGGCCATAGCCTTCATAAAGGATCTCATCATAGACCTCCCCGGCAATCTCACCGGTACCCTTCTTGATGGCACGGGCAATATTATCTTTGGGCATGTTTTCAGCCTTCGCAGTCGCCACGACGGAGCGAAGACGCGAGTTACCGTCGAGGTCACCGCCGCCGGAACGGGCAGCCACGGTAATCTCTTTGATGAGACGGGTGAAGATCTGACCCCTCTTTGCATCGTTTGCGCCTTTCTTTCTCTTAATAGTTGACCACTTGGAATGTCCTGACATAAAAGCACCTTACTTGTTTATGTTAATGGGGCGGCCAGCAGACCGCTTAAAGTAACGGGTCTCACTTCTTGTACTTCATTCCGAGCACAAATATCTCCCGGCTCTCCACCCGTGAACTGTGTGGTTTCACCACCTTGACCATGGCAAAACGCTGTTTCATTTCCTTGACAAATTCGGGAAAATCCTCTCCCTGAAATACCTTGACGATATAATGGCCTCCGGGCAACAGCAACGTCTCGGCCAGCTCCAGGGTGTGACGTACCAGCCGAAGTGACTTCTGAGAATCGCTCCAGCGGTTGCCGGTGGTTTTTGGAGCCAGATCCGAGATCAACGCCTTGAATGCCGGACGAAATTTCCGAACCAGCGGTATCAGCTCCGGCTCCATAATATCCTGCTGAAGCCAGAAAATCGGAGCTCCATCAGGACGAGGGCTCAGGTCGGTCTCCTGCAGATCGACTCCGACTACCACCCCGCCGGGCCCTACCACTTCCGAAGCATAAAGAGACCAGCTTCCGGGAGCGCAGCCCAGATCAAGCACGGAATCCCCCCGCCCGAGAAATTTATATTTCTGCTGCACCTCTTCAAGTTTATAGACAGAGCGTGCCGGATATTTGTCTTTCTTTGCCTTTTTCGCATAATAATCGTTTATTTTACGCACTTTTTTAGCCCTTTTACCTTGCTTTTACAAGCCCTCTTAAGGAAGGAAGCCACGCGCAAACTGCAGCGCCTGTGACCGATCGTTAACCTCACCTTCAACCCTCGCCTCATCAAGTGCCGTGAGAATTTCCCTGAACAGCGGCCCCGGGACAAACCCCATATCGATAAGATCCTGCCCGTTGAGCAACGGCACGCCGGTGGTAATGGGAAGGATGTCGTTCCGCCAGGTCTCCTCCACCAGCACAAAGAGCTTTACCAGTTCTCCGCGCATAAAATCATGATGTTTTGGATTTCCCGCCAGTGTATCCGAGAGAGCGACGAGAAAGAGCCCGAAGAGATCATCCCCCGCCCTGCGACAGAAACGAAGGACCCCCTTTTTACTCAGCATCTCTTTCCGCCGAGCCCCCACCAGGTGAAAGGGCTGCATGTGCATGCCGATAAGCACCCCCACCTGCCTGCGGTCCGCAGCACTCCACCGACTGCGCCTGGCAAACTGCTCAAACAGTTTACGGCTGAGCTGGTCATGGCCGTAATAGGTGGTGTGGCCTTTTTCTTCGTCTTCGTTTTTTGTTCCCGGTTTGCCAATATCGTGGAGAAGTGCCGCCCATTTTAAGCGGCGAGAACTGCCTTCCTCAGCAAGATACCCGTTCACCTGCGCCAGAATCTCGGGAACGGGGAAATACGTTTCCGGGCAGGCAATAATTTTCTCTGCCATCTCCAGCGCGAGAAAAGAGTGTCCCAGCACATCAAGGTGATGGAACTCCTGCGGCTGACTTACCCCCTCGGCAAGATACAGTTCAGGCAGGAGGTATCGCAACAGGTTATCATCTGCCATGAGTTTGATGGTTTCCGAAGTGCGTGGAGAATCAAAGATCCTGCACAGTTCACTGCTGATCCGCTCCGGTGCCACCCGACCAATGGTCGGGGCGAGCTTCTTCACCTCTGTTCTTGTCCCGGCGTCCAGGCTGAAACCCAGTCTGGCATGGAAACGATAGGCCCGCACCATACGCAGCGGATCGTCAGCCAGAGTCCCGGGAAGGCTGCGAATGATTCGGTTCCGAAGGTCCTGTGCCCCCCCCGTTGGGTCTATGGGAGAATCACAGTGTCCTGCGGCAAAATCAGCGAAGGGAAGTGCCAGCGCGTTGATCGTAAAATCACGCAGGCACAGATCCTCTTCCAGACTCTGCGCCCCGTTACGCCACGCGGCAAAATCGACCTGTTCCCCCCGCCATACCAGCCGGGCAGCTTCCTCACCGGGGGTATCCGACAGTGGCACCAGCGCTCCGCCGTCAAGACGGGCGGCCAGAGCCCCGGCCCAGGCCAGAGGTTCTGTGCGCACCACCAGATCAAAATCCGCCGCCGGGTGATTGAGCAGGGCGTCACGCACCAGACCGCCCACAGCATAAAGCTGGCCACGTTCTTCCGCCACCGCACAGAGAGCGTTGATGAGTATTTCTCTATTGGTCATATTATATATGGGGACCTTGAATAACCACTCTTTCGCCCATCTTCTTTGTTACAGTCAAAAATTTATCCTCGGAGGTAAGCGCCAGACTCCAGGTAAGCGCCAGACTCCAGGTAAGCGCTAGACTCCGTGGTCAAAGTTATATCGGTGATAAACGGTAAGCCGGTATAAGTCCCTTCACGAAATTCTTTTCAAAAAAACACGAAAATAATTTCTAAGGTACTAACAGGCCTGCGGCAAATTTCTTGCTGTGCCTCGAATATGAACAAATGCAGGCTGTTTCAAGATACCCGTTCGGGTGATTTTCATTTTTTCATGGGAAAATTTTATATATTACCATATTTTCTGCAACAGACCAAATCCAATGAAAAATAACCAGCGTACAATCAAAGGGAAACTTCTGCCATGAGCCAGCCACCAACCATTTTTCTTGCTCCGCTGCGAGGTGTTACCGACTACATTTTTCGAGACACTCTTCAGCATTATTTCGAGGGTTGGGACTACGCCATCTCCCCCTTTATCACCCCGCAAAACAACTCTGATTTCGCAGATAAAACACTGAAAGATGTCTTACCTGTCAATAATCCGGGTCTGCCTCTTATTCCCCAGCTGCTGACAAACACACCGGAGCAATTTCTCATCCTCTCCCGCAGGCTGGTTGAACTCGGCTACCACCATCTCAACTGGAATCTCGGCTGTCCCGCGCCTCAAGTGGCAAAAAAAGGGAAAGGCTCAGGCATGCTGCCCTGTCCGGATAAAGTTGTCGCCCTTCTTGATACCGTTCTGCCGACACTGGAACAGCTGGGCTGCAGGCTGTCGATCAAAATGCGCCTCGGGTATCACAGGCAGGAGGAGAGTTTCGCTCTGCTGCCACGGCTCAACGCCTTTCCTCTCAGCGAGATCACCATTCATCCCCGCCTCGGCAGCCAGATATACCGGGGAACGACCGACGTAGAGAGCTTCACCCACTGTCTTGAACTGAGCAGCCACCGCCTGATCTACAACGGTGACATCACCTCACGTGCAGACTGGCACGCACTGCAGAAAAGATTCCCGCAGATCTCCTGCTGGATGATCGGCCGGGGAGCCATTGCCCGCCCCTTTCTCGCCGAGGAAATCAAAGGAAGAGAGTGCAGAGATCTCTCCAATCGCCTGCATCACTTCCATGCGGAGCTTCTGACCCGTTACAGCTCGGCATTTTCCGGTGACGCCCATATAACTGGCCGGATGAAACTGATCTGGAACTTCCTTTTCAATTCATTCCCCTTTGCCGAAAAGAAGATGCTCAAACAACTTCAAAAGTCCAGAACAATTGCACAATATCAGGATATTGCAGAATTGATCCTGCAGACATCCATTCCTCCGCATTAATTTTTTACTGACCAGAGAACGCGACTGCGTGGACATCTTTTGCTGTCTCCTGTCTCCCTTTTCCCGTCCCTGCCTTTAAATTCGCCAATATAAAATGTGAATTATATAACTCGAAAGAAGCCCCTCCCTCTTTATGAGTTCTTTTTCTTGTGAATTTGCACAAATTAAGATAAATTGCAATCAGAGAAGAGTGACTAATCAAGGCGGGTAAGTTCCCTGTCTTGTGGGGAAAAGAGGGAAATAATGAATAAAATCGAACAATTCACTATTGCGTGCGCTTTGTTAATAGCCCCGGCCCAGGCAGGCGCTGCGGAAAGTTTGACGGATGCTGTTTCCGTTTTTTCTGCGGATTCATCTACCCTCAGTCGATATATCACCGTCCGCCCGGGTCTCACCAGTTTTTCTTACGAAAACAATTCTGACAATACGAAAAGCTCCGTCACGGATATTCATCCTTTCTCCGGTTCCTTTCGACTCAGCGCAGGCCTTCTGCAAAAGGATCAGGATACAGTCTCATCGCTAAAGAATAGTGCCATCGAAAACCGCCACTCCGATTATGCGATACATCGAATGGATACTCTCTCCCAGGATCCGGCGTCTTTTTCACAAAAACCCTATGTCGGTTTTGGGTGGGGGCTTTCTCCGGATGAAAAAGGGAACTGGTTTATCAATCTTGATTTGGGAATAATGTATCAGGGAAATGACTGTACCGGTTCTGATGTTGAGCGCTGTTCACAGTTGAACAACACCTCTGCAGACAAGTTGAGCGTTCAGGACGGGCTGGAGAAATATGGCTGGTTCCCCGTCCTCTCCGGAGGAGTTACATTCAAGTTCTAAATTCGGCGAAACAGGAACGCCATTCAGGGCTTCCTCTCCGGTTTTTTCAGCGGCGTACCTTGACCATCGCATTTTTTATTGAAAGTGCCCAGGGATGATAATTCCGCAGGAATGGAGGGAGTCCTTTCAACGCCCGGGTTGCCTCTTTCATCGTACGATATTCCCCGTAGAAAACCATCAACCGCCCTGGATTGTTCCCTCTGATAAAGAGATAGAGATTGCTGGCAAGATAGCGATACTGCTCTTCCGCCAGCATACGTTTGAGATTATTCACCGCCACCTGTGAAGTCAGGATCATCAGCTGTACAGTGTACATGCGGTCTTTAGCACCGTTCTTCCAGCCCATACCGGCAACGAGACGATTCTGAAGCAACCTCTCTACGCGAATTTCACCAGGGGAAGCCGAGACATTCTCCAGTGACAGAGGAGAGAGTACTTCAGTCGTCTCTGTTGCGAAGTTGGCCGAACGGCGTTTTTCACGCCCGGTCGGATGCAATATTACGACCTTTTCCTTTGTTGCTCGTGAGGAAAGGGCTGGTGCCGTTTTTGCCTTTTTCACCACTTGAGCAAGAATTTCATTGGGTCGCAGGACATTATATTTTTTTTTCCGATAAAGCGGTGAGATCTTCACGATTTCTTCAGGCCTGCTCACACCACTCAGTGAAAGACCAACATCATCAAGTTTCTCCATCTTCCCTTCTCCGGAGCCGTCGTCCGCTGCCTCTGTCTCTGTCGCTGCTGCGATCTTTTCACCTGTCTCTCTTTCGTGGGAGACCTTCACCCGCGAAGCAGTAATCGCCTCCGGTCGCTCAGGCTCCTCTCCAGTCATCGCAGCCTGCAGGGCATCCCGCTCAGCTTTTTTAAATTCTTCTTCCGCCGCACTCCCGCTCTGAAAGTCGCTCTCGCCGGACTCGTTTTGTATCACGTCAGGAACACTCTCCTGCTCATTGCTTCCGGAGAAAAACATCCAGGCAGACAGACAGAGGCCAGGGATCAGAACACCGAGAAGCACAGGCTGCCAGTGTTCTTTCATCCAGCCACCTGCACTGCGGAACAATTTCGAACCCATCCTGCGCAGCATCTCAGCAAAACCAGGCTCTCCGAACCCGCCCTTTGAATTTTCTTCTTCCACCTCATCAATCAGGGTCATGAAGGAGCTGTCATCGCCGGGGTTTTTCATCGCTGCCCTGGAAAGTCTATTCACAGCCCGCAGACAACCGCGGGCAGCAGAACAAATCTGCTCCACTTTTTCAAGCGAGAAGGCATTGCGGGCGACATCAAGTGGATCAATTTTTTTCTCTACCGTACTAAAAACATAAGCCTTGGCCTCATCTTCTGAGAGCAGGTTGAGAGTATAAAAGGACTCTGGAATCTCTTCAAAATCAACGATATTGAGTTGCTCATAGTTTTCAATAAAAACTGGCCGACCAGCAAAAAGGATATGCACTCTGCACCCTTCGCGGCGAAAAATATCGATCATTTTACGGATGCGTTCAAGGGTGGCGAGATAGATATTCTCTGCCTCATCAAAGACCACCAGTGCCGGTCTGTCACTTTTTTTCAGAGCCTCGGCAATCCTGCCGATAGTATCATCAGGATCTCCATCTATAGCCTCAACTTCATCAGAAATACCGAGATCGACGGCAATAGTTGCCACCACCTCTCCAAAGGTTTCAACGGTATGCGGGAAATAAACGCTGTCAAAATCATCCTGTTCACAGAGGATTCGACAAAGCATGGTCTTCCCCGTTCCCTCAGGCCCGGTAAGGATCATCAGTGAGGCATCGCCGATAATAACTCCGTCTACCCCTGAGAGAATTTTTTCAAACTCTGCTCCCGGAAAGTAATTGGAAGTATCAACCTCATCCTGAAACGGTGCGACCATTGAGACCTGCTCCTGTTAGGAATTTTCGCCCATCTTCTTCGTTACAGTCAAAAAAAATTAATAACGATATCAGCATATTGCTTCTTTTTCACTGCAAAGAACAAGAAAAACCGTTGTCTTTACCCTTTGTGCCCTTCGCGGTAAAATTCTTTGTCCTTACCCTTTGTCAACCTTAGCACCTTTTGCAGTAAAACAGCTTTTCTTTTCACTGCGAAGAACGCTGAGAAATGCGAAAAAAGACAACAGCACAATGTACCATATTCCGAAAAGAAGATGAAACGAAACACAATTCCCGCTGATATTTTCTCCCATCTACCGTACAATCACCGCCCAGACCGAAGGGAAGAAAGAGACCTCGTTCCGACAGACCACAGGCGCAGGAATCCAACACGTTTTCCAGAAAAAAAGAGGCGTAATACCATTTACATTCTGTATTGACCAGAGAACGCAACTGCGTGGACATCTTTTTTGGCAATTACGAATGAGTAATAATTCATGGGTATCCGAAGTTAAGCCGTACAGTGCACCAGAATTATTCTGGGTGCCTTGATGGGCGAAAGACTGATTATTCAAAGTTCCCTTATGAATAAGATTGGCTACCACGGAAAACACGGAAGGACACGGAAAACATCAATTATCTTAAAGTAACAAATTTAAAACCAGGAGTATTAATCAACTTTGGGAGTCATCCGAAAGTCGGGGTTAAGCGTTTTACGCTCTAATATTCCGTGCTTTCCGTGTCTTCCGTGGTTTATTCGTGGTTCCTTTTGTCGTTTGTAACCATGAATGGATAAACAGGATACAAGACGGGGTATAACTTAATAGGAATGGTATAACTCACCATTCGCGTAAACTGAAAAACTATCCGGAATTACTCTCCAGGCCGGAATAGATTTCTGGTCCCAGACCAAGAAGTTCCAACATCCTTACTTGTAACGGTGAAAGTGGTGTGACATGGTGAAAGATTTGCCCGGCTAACTCGATGATCGTCAGAGTGATTTGGGAATAGGCCTTCAGGATTCTTTCCGCTGTTGGAGAATCCGTTTCCTTCTTGGGATTTTCTGCGTGGAGGCCTGTGAGTTTTTCGCTATTTTGCTGTAAACCTCGACGAACGACAAACTCAATCAGCGTTAAGGCTCGCAAGGCTATACTCAGAAGATTTGTCAGACCTTCAACTTGGTCATTTCTTTTGACAAAGACAGGATCTAAGGAGAGCGGAGCTCCCTTAAGACGATGAAATCCTCTTTCGATTGTCCACTCGTCGCGGTATGTGAGCACTGCGTTTTCAAAGCTCAACTGGTCAGGAGATTCGTTTGTGACGTACGCTTTCCAACCCAATGTTTTCTCTAATTCAGTGATTGCATCCTCCCGTCTTTCCACGGATGTAATCTGGTATCGGACCTGTGTGACTTGTTTCTTTTTGCGGTTCTCACTGCCGCGACCTTGTCCTATATATTGAACGAGTACTTTTTCTTCACGCTCAAAATGATAGCGAAGCAATCCCTGGACTTTATATTGTGTCAATATGGTTTCAGCTTTTTCTTCAAGCGTTTTTGCATCCCGAATCTGACGTTTTCCGCGAGCAGGAGCGGGAGTTAATGCCTCCAACTTTTCGGTGGCCGTGGCGAGTCGTTTTTTTAGATTTTTCGACAGTGTTTCCCTGTATTTGGAGGAGCAAATAAGAAGAACGCGCTCTTCCCATTCGACTCTCTTTTCATCTTGGTCTATTGAACAGGTTCGAGTGAATTCATAGCCTTGGCCAAGAGATATTTGCTCTCCGTTTTTGTCCAGCTTTCGGCTGAAAACAGGACGAAGTTCTCGGCTTCCATCCAGGCCTTGCTGTATCCAGACAGGCATTTGGGTGGCTGTTTTACCGGTTTGAGGCAAAGGACTGAGATAGCAATGTTCGA
>NZ_JAFFPZ010000029.1 GCF_016918505.1 Desulforhopalus vacuolatus | reverse complement strand
CTACAAAAGGCGAAGCTCGTACAATAAATACAGATGACAAAGAACCCTTACGAAAACAGATGAATGAAAAAATGGAGGCAGAAACCTCCAAAGAAATCTATAAAAAACGAAAAGTTATTGTTGAACCAGTGTTCGGACAAATCAAGAATACAGGATTTCGAGGATTCAACGTCAGAGGATATGAAAAAACAAGCGGCGAATTCTCTCTTATGTGTACTGCCCACAATATCAAAAAAATCATGAAATCTCTTTTCAAGAAAGCAGTACGTTCAGAATCAGGAAACTTAGAGTCAATACTTGTATAATCGAGGGGAATGGATCGAAATTATGCTAAAAAGGCAATTCTTTCTAAACCTTTTATGCATATATTCCCGAAAATGCTTCCGATGCCGCAGAAAAAAAATATCTGTAAGTTAGGATGTTGGTTTTATCTGTACTTTTTTTGTTGTTCTCGGACAGCCTCCTAGCTGGTGAAAGTCCCGTCATAACCCTGAAAGGAGGGAATATGCAGGTGAAGGCAAAGGTGCCCAAAGAAACTCTCAGGATCTGCCCGAGGAGGGATAAACCGGTGAAAGGGCGCCAATGAGGGTCTTGTGATTGTGTATTGCGATTGGGGGCGGACCACGCCAAGTATTTGTTTTTATAACGTAATGCTGCTAAGAAAGAGCCATTTTAGCTCTTAGAGGGCTTCTTTTGGTGGCAAAAAGATACTTTTAAGAAGCATTGGTGTTAATTGAGAGACTGGGCGCATTCCCATTTTCCCGGTTATACCGCTAATAAAGAAATAAGTGAATTTGCCATTTTTTTCAAAAAAGGAACGAGGGTCGGGCCAAGGTAAGTGCTTGTATTCGTGTGTAAGATGTGTTCTTTTAACTCTTATACCTGTCAATAATGCGTTTTTTAGGCTCAAAAACGTTAATATAGATCTGCATTAGAAAATAATTTCTTATGGCGAGAGCAAAACGGCATTATATTCCTGGTCAAGTATGGCATCTTACCCACAGATGCCACAAGAGGGACTTTTTACTTAAATTGAAAATGGACCGTCGGAATTGGGTCCAGTGGTTGCCCTATGTGTCAGGATAGTTTTCGCTTCAAAAAATCAGTATAAATCTTGGGGCGAAGTGAAATGGAAGAGTGTCCAAACATTGTGCTACGTATAAAGTTCGTTGCTTAATTATAGGCGGGCAAGTGATCTCAGCCGTTAAACAGACTTCAAAACAGTTGACGGCGGCAGCCCCTTGGCGTTATAATTTGGTTATAACCGGGAGGTTGAAATGATCAAGCAACTACGTAAAGTTGGGAACAGTAACGCCTTAATTCTCGACAAGCCTATTTTGGAACTCCTCGGACTTGAGGAAGACGGCCAGGTGCAACTGACGATTCAGGACGGAAATCTTATCGTGACGCCAGCTTTCCCTGACACAGTGAGCGAGGCGGACGTCGAGGAGAATCTGGAATACATCCTGAAGAAGCGCGCTGATGTGCTGAAGCGACTGGCGAAATAGTGAGTGGCACGAAGTTTCTGTCGGTAGAATCGGTTTTGTTGGTGCACCGCCGCGTGATTGAGGAGTTCGGTGGCGACCCTGGACTGCGTGACCGTGGTCTGCTGGAATCGGCAGTCGCAATGCCACACTCTTCGTTTGCGGGGGAGTATCTGCATTCGGGTATGGCGGAAATAGCCGCTGCGTACCACTTCCACCTTTGTTCAAATCATCCGTTTGTAGACGGCAACAATCGCGTCGCTGTGGCGGCAGCGGAACTGTTTCTGCTTGTCAATGGCGTCGAGTTGGCGGCAACGGATAAGGAACTCGAGGAAATGACATTGGGTGTCGCGGGAGGAAAATTGTCGAAAGAAGCGGTAGTCGAATTCTATAAGAACCAACTCGAATTACCTTAGAATTTAGCTTTCGCGCGGAATCTGTTGATCAAGACAGGAGTTGTATACCTGGGAGAAAAAGACCAGGAGTTCTTCGGAAACAGGTATTCGGTAATGCGATCGGTCTGTTATTTGCTTTGAGGTAATTGATGTTTTCCGTGTCCTTCCGTGTTTTCCGTGGTAGCAAACTGCATGAGAACTATGACAATGTATTGTTTCTGCTTATCGGCCCATAAGGAGCAGGGTCTGTTCTAATGCTCCAGGTAAACCACGGAAGACACGGAAAGCACGGAATATTAAAGCGCAAAACACTCAATCTCGACTTTCGGATGACTACCAAAATTGATTAAGACTCCTGGTGCACTGTACGGCCTAACTTCGGCATTAAACGTTTTCGTTTAATGCGTTGTCCCTGTTCGTGAAAATTCGTGTCCATTCGTGGTTACAAACTGTAAAAGGAACCACGGATAAACAGGATGTAAAACGAGCATAACTTAATAGAAATGATATTTACTTCTTTTTGAAAGCCGCTGTGATCTTGCTGCTGGAACGTCTTGCCCCCACAATGTTTCTTGCCACAGGGCCAATTTGGAGTTCAGAGAGGGGGCCTGTAACGAAAATCCGATCATGCCACTGGAGGGACGGAGTTACCACCGGAAATCCACAGGCAGCTGTTTTCAGGTCGAATTCGTTCATTGCCTGGTTTATGAAATCACCACCGGGGCGTTTTTCTACAAAGCCCGTGGCCAGAACGATTTTTTGACAATCATATCGACCTTGCCGTCCAATCAGCAAGGCACCTCCATTTTGGCATTTCACGTCGGTTATCTCGTCAGTTATGAAGGTGAGTTGATTCAGTGCCGCCGCTTTGTCCACTGCAAGTTTAATGTCTTGCGGAACACTGCCTTTGGCTCTGGCTGCGACTATCTGTTGACGTCGTTGTTCAATTGGTGAACGGCAGAACTCTTCCATGTGCCTTGGACCTATCCAGCGTGGAGCAAAATCGAAATCACTGACGGAAACCTCTTTTCGAGAAATCCATAAAACGTCGGCATTCAATTTATCAATCAATCTCAGAGAAGTATGTCCGCCACTGACACCGCCACCGATCACCGCAACTGGACCGTCGGCTCTATAACTCTCGAAGCAAAAACTGGGATCGAACAGATGATTTACAGATACTCCCATTTCTCTGAGGCGAACCGCCCAGGTCGGCCACAGGGGTTGTTCACCCATTCCGATCGCAAAGAGCACAAATCGAGCGTTGATTGTCTCCTCTGCGGTCACCACGCTTATATAATTGACTTTATTTTGAATTTCTAAAGCACGGCCTTTTATATGCAAAGACTCCAGTTGATGATCATCAACCACCATCTGGCAATGCGCATTAAATAATTCTACAGACGGCCTGTCTTTAGGGGGGATAAAATTGGTGTCTTTTTTGTTTTCAGGTAGTGCGGCATACCAACGCAGTGAGAAGGCCGGGATGTCGATATGGTGCACCGAGGAAGAACGCAAATATTTCATTCCGCAATTTCGGACGCAGCGACGCCATTCATGGAGCAATTCTTTGTGAGGATCCAGGATTCGAATATCATTGTGCGTCATCTGGGTCTGTTGCAGCAAAGAATGTGCCAGATGAACTCCGTGAATACCACCGCCAATGATGAGCATTTCAAGCATGAGATTATTTTCTCCGTTTTACTGCATAATCTTCCACGTGCCAGTCCAGGTAGATGATCTCTACTGCCTTATGGGAACCTTGAATAATCAGTCTTTCGCCCATCTTCTTCGTTACAGTCAAAAATTTATCCTCCGACAAAGCGAGGAACGAGACGTCGAGATATCAAATATATAGCTCCGGTAAATTTTCTCCTGTGCCTCGAATATGAACGAAATACAAGATTATTCAAGGGACCCTTATCTATTGAACCACTGAATCAAAGACTTCCTGCTCCCATTATGGCTCTAAACGTCAGAATGTCAATAAGCGTTGAAAATTGCCTCCCAAGATCTTTCTCGGTGTCAAATTCAACAACAGGACTCCGTTGTCTCTTTCCTCTTGAGAAAGTGTTGCTCTATCAAATTTTTTTGGCCAGAGTTTTCTGAGTCTGCCATATCTTGCCAGGTATGTGTAGAGTTCCCTCCCTTTTGCATGTCTTTATCAATCCAGTCATAAACCGCCGTATGGCAAACGTGTTTTTACAGAGGAAATTCAACATAAAACCGGCAGCTTATAAATTCAGGTGATCAGCCAATTCGAAACCACTTTTGTACAATCTGCAATACTTCAGGGCTTTGTTTTGTGGCCTTCTTAGCAAATTTTCGTCTGGCGATCGCTGTAACTTGAGCATTACAAGAATCATATTTTCCTTCAAAAGAGTTACGGTAAATTTCACGTGAAATTGTACTCTTAAATCGATTTAGTGTACCAGCAATCTCAGTCTGAGATCTTCCTGTTTGAAGAAAGGCCATGATCTGGTATTCTTTCTAAAAGAGTGAGTTGTTGGTAGCAAGGAATGGTACCTGTGCATGGTATCCTCCGATTAGGTTGTGGTGACATAACCATACCGGCAGCTCACTCTTTTTTTATATCACGGTGTTGCACTTATTGTACTCATCCAGTGATCGGGCAGGGTGTTTATTCTGGGGAGATTTAGTTGATTTATGCACAGATATAAATGTAATAAAATATATGAATGGCCGATTAAAGCTTGTAAATACTCCAGCACAAGATCGGTTAGCTAACACTTAGGAGCAGATAAAATCTGCAAAAATATTAATATAAAATGAAGGAGAAAAAGTATGAAAAAAATGAAAGTAATTTCCTTTGCTGCAATGCTGGCGTGTCTCATCTTTCTGATAGCCTGTAACGCTTCGGCCTTCGAACCAACGAAAGTCCCTGCGAACCCCAGGCTTGTCAACCTGTCCAAAGATTTTGAGAAGAATGTATATAAGGTGACTAACGGGGTTTATGTTGCTGTAGGTTACGCGAGATCCAATCCGGTTTTAATAGACGGAACCGACGGATTGATTATTATTGATCCTGCGGAGAGTGAAACGGCCGCAAAAGTAGTCAAAGCTGCGTATAATAAGAAGTTGGATAATATCTTCTCCAAAAAACCGGTTAAGGCTATTATCTATACGCACTATCACGACTGCCATATTCACGGATCTACGGTATTCGCCGGCAATGATACGCCAGAGATCATCGCTCATGAGAGCTTTGTTAAGAACCTCTTCAGCCCACAGGGTGCCGTATACAGTTCGATCTTTCCCATTAAGGCCTATCGGGCAATTAAATACATGGGTATACATTTCCAGCAGGATCCTGGCTATTTCGTCAACGGTGGCCTTTTCCCTTTCTCGATTACAGGTCCCTCGGGTTACTTATCGCCAACCAAAACCTTCCAGGATAAACTGGAGACAACTATTGCCGGGGTGGATATCGTGCTGATGCACGCACCTGGTGAAACCTCTGATATAATCTTTGCGTGGTTACCGGAGAAGAAAGTTTTGGTACAAATAGGTAACTTCTATAAGGCTCTTCCTGCAATTACAACTCTGCGTGGTGCTTCGTTCCGAAATCCGCTGGATTATATAAAAAGCATAGACAAGATGAGAAGTCTGAACGCTGAATATTTGGTATTAATCCATGGCGGCAAGCCGCTGGTCGGGGCAGAGAATATCAGCCGCATACTCACCAACTATCGTGACGGGCTCCAATTTATTCATGACCAGACAGTACAAAACATGAACAAGGGGTTGACTCCCGGGGAAATCATCGAAGTCGTTAAGCTGCCGCCCCACCTTGCCAATGATCCTTATTTGCAGGAATATTTTGGTCAATTGGATCGAGATATTTTCCAGATTTTCCTGCAATACATGGGGTGGTATACCGGCAAATCCAGAGATATGTTTCCCATGTCTCTGAATGAAGAGGCCCAGGCAATGGCCGATTTGGCTGGTGGAGTAGAGCAACTTGCAGCAAAAGCTCAGGAAGCTCTGAATAAAGGAAAAATGAAATGGGCACTGAAATTTTCCGACGATGTGCTTCTGCTCACACCGAAGAATGCTGCAGCACGCGCGGTGAAGAACTCGGCAATGCTTTCGCTGGCTGAAGAAACGTACAACGCACAAACACGCAACTACCTCTTGTCCGAGTACCTTGAAGAGACCGGACAGGTACCCAAATTGATACCTGATTTCAGTAAGCTTGACGACAACATTGTTGCCCTCATGCCCATGGATACCCTCTTTGGAATAATGGCTGTTGGTTTAAACGCTTCTAAATCCCTGGACGAGAATATTGTCATCGGCATACATTTCACCGACCTGACTAACAGCACGGAGCCTGCTGACTATACCATGCACCTTCGCCGGGGCATCATTGAAGTCCAGCCACAGATCGCAGATAATCCAGCATTTACCATCACCGCTGAATCTCTGGTGTGGAAGAATATCGTCTTAGGAAAGCGCGGCCCTCAAGAAGCAGTCTCCAATGGAGATATCATTGTAAGTGGTGCCGATTCGGAAAAGCTTTATCGTTTCCTCGGATTTTTTAACTGAGTGTTCACTCTTTTGAGGGAAGATCATACCCGGGTTTAGAAATGAAGGCTTTTAATATAGACCAAAAAGCAGAAACTGACGATCCAACGGCTCAATTGGAAATGATAGGATAAACGTTTATACTGATAGCTTCGGTAATACAACTGGTCAGTAAAATTGTTTGTAATGTCGCAGAATCTGTCACTCAAGTGGAGCGCAAAAAGCCGCGCCCACTTCGTTTTGCGTTCGCGTCGCTATGCGGCGCGAACGCGCGAGTTGACTACGCCCAACGTTTGCTCCACATCACCTCTTGGTTAATAACAATAAACAGATAATACCATTTCTATTAAGTTATACACTGTTTTATATCCTGTTTATCCATTCATGGTTACAAACGACAAAAGGAACCACGAATGGACACGGATAAACACGAATTATTACTCATTCGTAATCGCCAAAAAAGATGTCCACGCAGTTGCGTTCTCTGGTCAATACAAAATGTAAATGGTATAATAATGCGTTCAACGCCGACTCTCGACAACGTGCGATTTTTCGAAATTAACCCAACAACTTAGCTCCGCTACAAGTTGGCAGTAAGCCCGTTGGCAGGCGGGTTAACAACTGTGGTCGTTGTGATTATGTTGTGTTTTGGTGTGTGACACAGCTCGCATGCCAGATGGAAATCATGTGATGTTGACAGGAGGATAAAATTATGAAAATTCTAACTATACAGCCATTGGCCTGCTCTCGTATTCTTCTGAAGCTGGTGACTGTTCTGCTGCTCTGCGCGGCAGTTCTTAGTCTTCCGAAGCACGGAATCGGCCAGGAAATTGGGGCTTCTTTGGAGGGAAAAGCGTTTCAGATGGCCATTAATCGGCCGGAAACCACCCCATTAACTGCGTGGTGTATCGCAATCTATACCGAAGTGTTCAAGCGGCTTGGCATTCCTTTTAAGGCTCACTATTATCCGTTGCGGCGTGCGACTGAAGAGGTAATGCAAGGCCGATTGGACGGAGAACCGGCACGCATCGCAGTCTATGGAGATATTTATCCGAATCTGATACGGGTTGAAGAAACCGTGTTTACCATGACCGTAGCCGCCTATACGGCGAATCCTTCGGCACCTTCACTGGAGGGGTGGGAGAGCCTCCGTGGAACGAAGTATCAGATTGACTACCCGCGTGGGATGCAAATTTGTGAAATCAATTTATCATTCGTTGTGAGGGCAGAGCAATTGGATACCGTTACCAAAAGCATTCAGGGTCTTCAAATGTTGGCAGCCAAACGTATTGATCTGTATATTGACGATGTTAATTCTGTTGCCCCCATCCTCAATGATCCTGCTGTCGGCGGACCGGGGGCGATTTATGAGGCAGGAATCATGGAGGTAGCGCCCTTGTATATGTATATAGTCTTAAATCTAATAGTAAATTATTATCTACTATAGAAAATTATACGTTTCTATAAATCCTTAAAGATCTTCGATAAAACCGAAGTTTAAAAGATTCTCCACGTATGTACTCGATAGACTCTACCGAGCTACAATATCCATGGCTGCTGTAGTACAACAGTTTACATGAATTATAGGGATTGCAGGTTCCTTTTGCTTTCAGTTTTCATTATACATGTCTTATTTATAAATACAACCGTTTAAGATAGTATTCTTTTAGTAAAAGTATCCTTATAACGTTCTGCTATATGCTACATTTTACTACATTACAAATGAATCTATACAATACCCGTTCTGGATACCGATGAAGATGTTATCCCCCAAAGTCTTCAGCTGATTGCTGGCAGGACGGCCCAGATCAAAATCTCTCAAAAGAGAAGGACAGGACAGGAGACATTATGGAGAACGTGGTTTGCAACAGAGCCAAAAATTACGTCTCTTATTTCTCCCCCACCTTCGTGTCTGCCGATAACGACGAGTTCGTAATCCTGACTGTTTGCGGTGTGGGCTATGGTGGATCTCGGATCGCCGAACTCAAGAATGACCTCACAGGTGAAACCAGCTTCTGCGAGTTTTTTCCTTGTACGTTCAAGGAGGAGATTCCCTGCTTTGGTCGCATTCTCTTTGACCATTTCAACCTGGAAATCAGGAATCATTCTGTAGGCCAGCTGATCATTATTAATCACATAAAGCAGCGTCAGGTGTTTTGAAAGACGATCTTTTAATTTGATGATAGTATCAACAGTCGTCTTCGCGGTGATTGAGTCGTCGTAAGGTACTAGAATTTTAGGGTCCATCTGTTTCTCCTAAAAGTGATCTTGAGTTGCCCGGGCGAGATTGACAGTATTGAAACGAAAGGGTGGCAGCCAGCTCTTTCCGGTTCGAGTCAAAAAACAGTGATACCTATGGGATATAATCCCGCTGAAGATCATGCAATGAAAATATACAGCAGGTTTTTTGGTGAACGCATCTCCTATTGTACGCCGTATACAAGCCGTGGAAGGAGTAAAACAATCTCTGGTACAAACGTGAGAATAAACAAAATGATTATCTGGATAAGTAAAAATGGGAGCACAGCTTTTGTCACATACACAATATCTCTGTCGACTGTGGCACCTGAAATATAGAGACTGACACCAAGCGGAGGTGTGCAGTAACCTATCCCAAGATTAATGGTCATGATGAGACCAAAATGCATGGTATCAATGCCAAATTTTCCAAGAAGAGGCAGAAAGATTGGAGTGAGAATGAGCGTTGCTGAGATGATGTCCATGAACATGCCGATAAAGAGCAGAAGGATGTTCACAGCAAGAAGAAAGACCCATGGAGAGGAGATGTTGTCCACGACTACCGCTGCAATTTTCCCGGGTATCTGTTCAAAGGTCAGATATTCTCCGAAAACAGACGCTCCGGCTACGATAATAAGGAGTGTCGCAGAGGTAATGGCTGAAGAGACGATTACTTTTTTTATATCGGTAATCTTCATATCCTTGTGTAGGACTATCTCTACAAAGAAAGCATAAAAACAGGCAACGACGGCAGCCTCATTGGCGGTGAAAAGTCCAGAATAGATACCGCCAAAGATGAGTACCGGGAGCATTAAGGCCCAGATACTTTCTTTCATCACCGCAACGACTTCAGAAAAACAAGGTCGAGGTCGCGGCTTCATTCCCATCTTCTTACAGGCAATATAGGCATACAAACTCATCGCCAGCATGATGATGACTCCGGGGATAAAACCGGTTAGAAACAGTGCTTCCAGCTGATCATTACTGACCATGGCGTAGAGTATCATCGCAATGGATGGTGGGATGATAACGCCCAGAATAGGAGACGTTGTCATGATTCCAACTGAAAATTTCTCATCGTAGCCATTTTCAATAAGTGCAGGAATCATAAACCCGCCTATGGCAACCACTGTTGCAACGGTGGATCCGGAGATAGCGCCAAAAAAACCACAGGCAAGGATACCCGCCATGGCAAGGCCACCTGGCAAAAAACCAACTATGACATTGGCAGTATTAATCAGTTTTTTTACGATTGAACCAGTTGTCATAATGTTGCCACAGAGGACAAAAAACATCACAACCACAAGGGCGAATTTATCCATGCTTCGGTACAGCACTTCAATCACAATTTGGGGATCAATACCAACAAGACAGACAAGGCCGACGGTACCAGAAAAAAACAGTGCCATAAAAACGGGCACTGTGGTGGCAAGGCACCCCAGCAGAAGGGCAAAGATGAGGAGGTAGCTGTTATCCATGGTTTATTGCTCTCTTGTAATATCTTTGATACCGATCCAGTCTTCACGCATTACAATGAGAGTTCTTAAAAACATCATAACGCCCATCACTGGTAAAACAGCATAGAATATATATTCTGGGATTTGCAGGGTTGCCGTCCGGGCATATTCATCCTGGAACATCATGAAGGTCATTTGTGCACCGAGATACACCATCATAAGAGAAAAAATAAGAACGGCCAGATGAGAAAACAGAGTGAGTGGCCGCTTTAGTATGGGAAGCATCTGGGGCAGGGCGTCAATTCGTATGAGAGAGCGGTTACGTATGGCAGCCACGCAACCGATGTATGTTGAAAAGAAAATAACTTTGCGCACAACCTCGTCGGACCAATAGAGACTGACATCATTTGTGACTTTGCGCAGAATGACATTTGCCATGGCAGTGCAGAGTGCAAGGGAGACCGTGAGAAAGAGAGACCACTCTTCAATGTGTAAGAAAATTCTGTCAATGGATTTAAAGGTTTTAATAAACATATCTGGCGTTATCGCTGAGTTGAGCAGACCTCCGTTTATGGCAGGAGTGCGAGGTACGATTTCGGTGAGGGAAAGGCTGCATTTTTTACAATATTAGTTTTTCCCGCACTTTACGGTGTTAGTCAAGGCCCAATTGCTCTGGGGATCATTCCAGGCAAATCAGTTACTCGTACATACGAAGCACCAAAAAACAAAAAAAGTAGAGATAATGCAAGTTCTTACCTGCTTCATCTCTACTTTTTCACAAGGATACCAGGTTACAGCAGTAATGATAGAGACTACTTGAGTGTTTTACGTACGGTCTCTAGATACTCTGGCCCTATTTTTTGGCTCCATTTTTCAAGTACTGGCTCTGCCATCTCTTTAAGTGTTGCTATGTCACTGTCGGAAAGAGTGATGAACTCAACGCCTGCCTCTTTGGCTTGTGCCACTTGAGCTTCATGTTGTGTCCGGGTAGCTGCTCTTGCTTTTGCACTCTCTTCAGAAATGACAGAAAGTAAAATATCCTGCAGATCTTGAGGGAGCTTTTTGAGCCATCGCTTATTGATAAGATGGACAAAGAGCCCTTGTGCATAGTTGAGTTCAGTAAAAGATTTGGCGATGGTAAACTTTTTGGTGATGTTGCATACAATAGCAGTGTGGTCAAGGCCTGTAATAACACCTGTTTGTAAGGCCTGGGGTACATCAGGCCAGGGCATAACAGTAAATTTTAGATTCCATGCCTTGTAGGTATCGGTATTTACTGGGGCCTGGGCAATACGAAAATTGGTCTCTTTTGCATCTTCAACTGTTTTTACAGGGGTGGTCGTTGCCCAGCCGTAAGGGCCGTAACCTGTTACGTCAACCACCAGCAGACCTTGCTTTTGTGCACCATTTGCAAAGGGTTCCCAGGTTGCCGGAGTATTTCTAAAGGTATCGAGTTTATCAAAAGTGTCTACAACATAGGGCAGGTTAACGATTCCCAGGAGATCTGAGACATTTGCAGCTGCAACAGATGAACTCATCATACCCTGGATGGCTCCAAGTTTGAGCTTTGCTATTACATCTTTTTCTCCTCCCATTTGGGAAAGAGGACGGAAATCTACGTAGAGACGCCCGCCTGACTTTTCCCACACGCGATCACGGATCGCGTAGCCAACAGCCACCCCTTCAATAACAGGATGGGAGACATTGGAAAGAATATAGGTGTATTTTGCCCCTTTAGGGTCAAATTTTGGTTGCCAGTCTTCTAAGGGATTTTTCTCTTTTTCAGCTGCGAGAAGTGAGCCCGGCAGGCAAAGAGCAAGAACAAGAAGGAGCATTGTTGTGAGCAGTTTCTTCATCTATTTTCTCTAATCCAGATTTTCGTTTTGGTGATGGTATACATGGTCTATGTCTTTGTTTTTTGAGCTCTTCATTACCACAAATTTTTACCAGAAGTAAACCTTTTAGTGAATTAAATGCGGTGTTGCGGTCTTTCTGGTTAAGAATGTAAGGTATATTTTGCTGTGAAGGCCACAAAACAAAGCCCTGACGTCGTGCAGATTGTTCGAAAGGACCCCGACCTGGATGGTCACTTGAATCTCTACGTTTTCGATTTTATGTTGAAAAACAGGTTTGCCATACGGCAGTTTATGAGTGGATTGACAAAGACCGTAAAAGGGAGGAAAACTCCACACGTATCTACTCCGGCATGGCAAACGTCGCTGGAAAGGCGGTAGACGCAAACGAGCCGGGGGCTTTTGTTCCTGACCGCGTAGACATTACAGAACGCCCTCAGATCGTAACTGAGAGGAAGCGGATTGGAGACTGATCGCTTCACGCTTTGAGCCTGAACACAAAAAGTGCAGGAATGAAGTTGCTTCTGGTAACCTTCTGTGATGTCTTGTGCGTGTGGAAACCATGATGATTTAGTGACTTAAACAGGATTTCCTGCTGATTTCCATGGCAACATCTGGTACCTTTTGTAAAAGAATTTTTTAATGTCTATCAACCTTTAGGAGGGAATAATGCGTTTTTCTAAAAATGTATGCCTGGCTATAATTTTTGTATTGTTGAATATGTTTGTATATTCAACTAGTTTCGCAAAAGAAGATCCTTTAGAGGAGTGGAGCCCATCCTTTGACCCTTCAAAAGCGCAATATGTATATCTCCTTTCTTGTGTGGGGCATCCTGCGATTGAAGGTGTTGCCGTGGGTTTTAAAATTCGAGACCGTCTCTGGAAGGAGACAGATGGAAAAATCTATGTTGATTTCAGGCCCCTGTCGCAATTGGGCGGTGAAAAAGATGTTATTAATAAATTAAAATTTGGTGCAATACAGGGCATGATGAGTTCCTCCGTTGCTGCAGCCAATATTGCCCCGGTTCTAGGTATTGTCAATTTGCCCTATGTTGTGGACAGCTTTGAAAAGTTGGAAAAATTCAGATCAAATGAGCAGCTGTGGAAACCATATCAGGATGCGGCTCTTTCCAAAGGACTGCAGGTTTTAGATTTCACTGGTTATGGCTCATACGGCTGGGCTACAACAAAGCCTGTTGCAACGAGAGAACAGGCCCAGGGGGTCAATTTCCGGATTGCCCAGGCACCTGTAAATATAGATATATATAAGGCATGGAATCTAAAA
This sequence comes from Desulforhopalus vacuolatus, assembly GCF_016918505.1. GTDB lineage: Bacteria > Desulfobacterota > Desulfobulbia > Desulfobulbales > Desulfocapsaceae > Desulforhopalus > Desulforhopalus vacuolatus. The sequence continues at coordinate 20,884 of NZ_JAFFPZ010000029.1, read as the reverse complement.
TTTTCCGTTTTGCCATGGCCTGATGTTCCCCAGGCCTTGCAGACCGGTGTAATTGACGGTTTGGATCATACGCCGATAGTCTGTAATATTTCTAAAAAATTTACTGTTGCCAAATATTATACCCAGCTCGATTATGCACAGGGATTGTATGTTCATATCATCAATAAGCGGTGGTTGGACAAGCTTCCGCCCGATCTGCAGGAAATATTTTTACGTGTTGTCAAAGAAGAAAGTGCTATAACCAGAAAACTCACGATACAACAGCAGGAAGAACAGATTGCAGCAGCAAAAAAGGATGGTGTCACCTTCTATGAGCTTTCAAAAGAAGATAAGGCCGCAATGATTAAAGATTGTGACCCTGTCTACGATGTATGGGGTAAAAAAATAGGTAAAAAGTATTTGGAACAGGTTCAAAATACGCTGTAACCAGGAACAGCACCATCCTTTGTGTACGGCTGGTTCATTATCCGTGACAGCCGTGCACAACTTTCTCATTCCTTTACCTCTCTTTTTACTGACCCCAAAAACACGACAGAACAAACAGGATGATACATTAATTTCATTGCAGAAACGTCTGTTGTGAGATGAGCCACCTGTTGTGCTGAAGACGCCCAAATTGGGCGTCTTTACAAAGACCTTTTGCTTTTTCCTGTCTCCTTTTCCCGTCCCCCTGCCTTTGAATCCGCCAATACACAATGTAAAAATAAATCTACCGTTTATCGGCATTAAACGTATCCAGGACGTCTTTCCCTTCCTGTTCTTTCCCTTTGGGTATCGGTACATATACCGTGACGTACTGGCGGACAAAGGACAGCGATTGACCGACTGTCATGAGATAGGAATAGACAAAGACCAGGCCCGGCACGGGCGTTTCCATATACTCCACGGATTCATACCTGGATCCAGGAAGGCCCCAGGTATGAACGGTTCCGTTTAAATAGATCCCCTTCTTCCCGATAAACACCTGGCCCGAGCCCCTGAGGTTCCGCCGGTAGGTCAACCAGGGGGCAACCAGAGCGGTGAGCCAGATGAGAACCAGTATGCCCAGAAGAAAAACGAATACCCAGACGGCGGCCTGATTTTCCTCGGTCAGGCAGAAGCTGCCACTCACACACAATATGATAAGTGATATAAACGCCAGCAGGCGGAGCTTCGATCTTTCGACACGAAAATTCAATTCCGTGTATTGCCGCCATTCGTCAGGATCGTAGATCCAGTGGGCCAGAAGACCCTCACCCCGGATCAATTTACTGACCGCAGCCGCCAGGTATCCATATATGGCAAGGCCGATAATGCTGAATGTTATAATGCAAGAACCGATGACCATGGCCTCCATTCCTTTGTGACGCTCGCCACCAAAGTAGAGAAACGGGAGTACAACCAGAGCCACGCCTCCAATCAGCAGCGCTAAAAAAAACTTGCACCCATTGGCGACCGAACTCTGTCCCACAAGATCGGGTTTCCCCGGCCGAAGCCACATCAGCCCCAAAAAAATAAATACAAGGGCGAATATACTTAAAGCCTGGGTACGATAGGGAAATCGAAGACTGTTGGGGATGTTACCCCTGTCGAGATCGGTAGCGTCCAGGCGGATATAGGAGAGGTGATCAATTGACCCATGGCTCCGTATTTCAAGGTATCCCTGTTGTTCTAATTTCTTCATGTAAACATCGGCAGGGTTGAAATAGACAGCCTGCGGTGTAATATCCCTGCTCCTGGGAAAATGGCTTTCACGCCAGGTTTGCGCAGAATCTCCCTCGATCCGAGAAACTTTCCCTTCGATTTCTTCACGTATAAACTCGGCAAGAGGTCGATAGCGGGTACTCAATCGAAAAGTGTGTTGCTTTTCGTACATTCTTTCATGTACAAACTCGGCAAGAGGTTGAGAGAGGGTACTTGATCGAAAAGTGTATTGCTTTTCGTACAACGCCGCCCAGTCTACCGGCTTGAGGGACATCAGTTCACCGGCAGGCCGCCACCAGAAAAGGAGAGCCGTAGCAAGAGCACAGGATACCAATAGAGTTTTAAATAAAAAGCGCATCAATTTCACCTTGATCGGTTCATTGTCATGGTTCCAGTGTTATCTCCTGCCACGTACGTCCGAGATCGGTTGAGAACCAAAGACCCTGATTGGTTCCCACCAGGATACCTCGTTTTTTGTCCACAGCCGTCGAAAACACTTTTTGCAATTTTCCGGCCGTTGTCGAGACGGAATGGGAGAACCACCTCGGTCCAGCTCCTTCCCGCATCCGTGGAGTGCAGGACTCCGAGCCCCTTGAAATCCACATACCAGCCGCCAGCCTCGTCCACACCGATTTGGTTCACGTGCTCCAAATAAGCGAACAGCTGGTGTTTCCATGTCTGGCCCCCATCGCGGGAGACAAACAATCCCTTCCCTCGAGTTCCGGCATAGAGCCATCCATTGGAGCTTACGGCGAGCGCCTGGATGCTGGCATCCCTGAGTACCCCGGCTGGACGGGTCCAGGTTCTTCCCTCGTCCTGAGAAATGAGGACACCCTGTTCTTGAGTTCCAATGAACATGCAACCCGATGGAGCAAAAGCAATACACTGCACAATACCGTTGAGCAGTCCGTCATCTACTCGTGACCAGCGCTGATCTGTGTCGGAAAACTGAAACAGTCCGCCCCCATATATACCGGCAAAAAGGGTCCCCCCCGGGCTTCTCTGAATCGTCAGAATATCTCTGTTCGTCAGGCCTTCATTGATCATTTCCCATTTCTGCCCTCCATCCTGGGAGCGGTAGACACCTTCCCCAAAAAAACCAGCAAAAACCTGCTCTATGCCCTCATGGATCAGCGACTGTAGAGGGGTCTGTGGAAGTCCTTCCACCTTTTCAATCTGGGACTTACCGGATTGGTGAAGCACTTTCTGAAGTTTGCTCCGTTGGGCCAGGAGAGGTGCCAGTCGCCTTTGTTGATCTTCGAATTGTCTAATCTCTTCCGGGCTTTCAGGAAATTTGTGCAACTTCCCGATTTGCCAGATCTTTGAATTCAGCTGGGACAATTCCTTTGCTGCTTTCTCCTTTTCCACATCGGCTTGTTTTCTCTCAACCTGTATTTTCTTGCTAAAATATTCCACCGAAGTGCGAAAAAGACCTTTTCCCCATATCTTTACGTAACAGATGTTATTTTTCGGGGGGAAGACGGTAAAGGCCGCGTTTAAAGCGGCAGCGGGAGCCCATTTCTTGCCGTCACTGGAGCGAAAAAGGCCTTTGGACGTTGCCAAAAAAAGATGACCATTGGCGTCTGCGGATACGGAGTAGAGGTATACATCGGGAAGATGAAGGGCTTGTTCCCATTTGGCACCCCCGTCAACTGAAGAGAAAAGACCGTTTACGTCATCCGTCAAAACAAAAATTCGACCATCCGCAGGAATCAGGATCTGAATAATGTTGGGCTCGGGAACCGTTGCCGAATCTTCTGCGTAGCAATAGCCACTGCCTGTTGCAGCGGCTATCCACAAGAACAGGAAATAGCCAAACATTTTAATTCGTGATGTTGTCAGGTGCATTGTTTAGAGCCCCCCTGTTCCAGGCATCATTTTGCTCTCAGATGTCGAAAATCTTCATGAGTCATTGTTCAGATTCAAGTATAAAGCGTTTGAACAAGTGATTCTATAGTTTCTGTATAATTTGTTATTTTGAGTGTTATGTAAAAAGAAGGAGTCCTGTGTCGTGTCTTTTCTTTAGAAAACTCTTTAACTTATAGCTATCAGGAATTAGCGTATATTTCAAGATGGTTTTAAAAAGGCAGTGTACTCTTGTGAATTATGTAAACACAGTGGTTGCTACAGGCCAGTATAGAACCCTGTGTGTCAGGCAAACTGAAGATTCAGACTGCCAATGATAAGAGAGAGTAAAACTGGCCAGTTTACGCGAGGCTGTAAAATGAATTGTGTAACTGTCCATTTTTCTATATCCTGCACTTAGACCGTTGAAATGGCTCTTCGCCGAGAGCTGGACATGTATACCAAACAGTCGCCAGTCGGTCACAACACCGGCAACAGCTGTAATGGCACATCTCGCAAGACGCTGCAAAGTGAGAAGGGGAGGTGCAAAATCCAGCTGAGGAAAGACTGATTATTCAAGGGACCCTAATGTTAAATGTCATAAAATCAAAGGGGGTTGTAATGACAGTGACAAAAGTTCTTGCTCTCATCTGTGTTCTTTTTCTTGCAGGCTGTGCCTCATATACAACACCTGGAGGGACTGTTCAGCTCAGCCAACTGTCTGACGTAAATATCAATGAATTGATGTTAATAAAACCTGCCGCGTCTTTTCCGGCAAATATCTCAGTCGCGAGAATACAGGCTCCCGGGTATCAATCCTGCAAAGTTGATAGTTTTGGCTCTGGCCGATACAGTGTTGTTACTACGAGAGAAATAGAATCAGAGCAGGACTTTGAAAGGTTATCAAAATTACCGCAAGTTGCTGGTATTGCACCTTTGAATCGCATACTACTCCCAACAAACCTTGAGTCAATCAAGGCTTTGCGAGAGGCATCCGCACGACTAAAGGCCGATATTCTGCTTATCTATACATTTGATACTTCGTTTCACGCCGGGGAGCAAAAATTCGCACCGCTTAACGTTATCTCGCTTGGTTTCCTCAAAAATAAAGAGGTTACCGTAACGACAACTGTTTCGGCTGGGTTCTTTGATGTTCGGACAGAATATCTCTTTGGTCTTTCCGAAGCTACCGCTAAAGAAAGCAAAAATGCAAGTGTTTGGAGCAACTCGGATACTGTCGACGATTTGAGGGTTCTTACAGAAAAGGCCGCATTTCAAAAGCTCCTTCCAGAAATAGAAAAAACATGGAATGGTATTGTCTTCCAGTATGCTGGTAAAAGCATTTAAGCATTGGGTTCACAAAGGACCGGGAACACAGGGTGGCCTTTTTCAACAGGTCATTTCGAGTTGAACGTGGTAAAAACGAAGTCATTATTGGGTTCCCGGCGTGTGAACAAGACGTCGGCTTGAAAGATGATGATCACAATACTAACAGGATTATCCATAGCACTCGGTGGCTACATCGCCATTATGAACTGGTACACCATCTATGCGTCTTACACGTCAGAAAAAAACGTCTCCTCAGTCCCATTCTTTGGTGCTTTCTTCCTTGTTCTCGGGTTGCTCGGTTTTCCACTGACCAGCCGATATGCATGGGCAGGCATTCTGGTCGACTACGGAACGCTGGTTCTTCTCCTTGCACTCCCAATGCTGGCGTGGGATTCGTGGACCACATCAAGATTCAACCTGTTATACAGGTTCCTTGCAGATGCTGACGGCCGTCGAGACGATATCCGAATGTTTAAGAGGAACAAGTTCACAATCAAAACAGACTATGATCCACCCATCCCAGGTGATGAACACGGGGCCCTTGTTCTGTCTCAAGGCCGTGTTGGAAAATGGCTGACAGCTGGTGACAGCTTCTGTCTCGAGGGGTACGAAGAAGACAGAATTCTGAGAATCAGAAAGAACGATGGTGAATTCATCACAGAAGAAGAGAATTACCCCGATAACAATGAGTTCCAACATGATCGCATGGGTGGACTCATACTTAAACAATTGAAATAAAAAAAGACCACTGCATAAATAAAATCCTGGTCCCTGCAAGAAAGCCTGATAATTGGAAACAATTCTTAGCATCTCCAGATAAACAATGGAAAACAGGTTATTCTGCAAGGTCCCCTAATAATGATATCAATCTATATTTTGCCTGGGTAAAAGGTGAGGCCAGGTTCCTGGAATCTTAAATATAATTTTTTTGGTAACAAACAGGGCAACGCAGACTCGTTGATGATCGCGTGTGCCACGCCAACTTTATGAAAGATGAAGAAGGGCCGCTGGATTACTCGCCTTGCCAAACGAGAGCCAAGCCTTCACTGGAGAACTGGCTCTTCTATTGTGGTTGGACAGTAAGAGTTTGTATGAAGCGAGAGTTTCACGTACGGTACTGTAAGAACCTGGGACAAACCCCGGGATACTCGACCCCACAACTCAACATTATCCCTAAAAATAAGGTTAGTTTATGAACGCACATTTTTTACAGCATGTTTCATTTGAAGAGTTGGGTTCCATAGGACCCTGGTTGAAATCTGCAGGATACAAAATTACTAAAACTCAATTCTTTGAATCCGATAAATTACCTGATCTCAACATGTTAGATATGCTCATTGTCATGGGCGGCCCCATGAGTGTAAATGATATAAAGGGTTTTCCCTGGCTCGTTCAAGAAAAGAATTTTATTCGTGAGGTGATCGATTCAGGAAAGCCAGTTTTGGGTATTTGCCTTGGCGCACAGCTTATTGCAAGTGCGATGGGAGCGGAAGTATATCAAAATGCAGAAAAAGAAATTGGATGGTATCCAATCCAGGGAATTTCAACGGGAGATGATTCTTCTTTCAGGTTTCCTTCAGAGACTCCGGTTTTTCACTGGCACGGTGATACCTTTAGTCTTCCACAAGGAGCAACATTACTCGCACGAAGCCCAGGATGTGAAAACCAGGCGTTTCAAATTAACCGTTCAGTTCTCGGATTACAGTTTCATCTTGAAACTACACCCGAATCTGCAAGAGATATTGTCTCCAATTGCAAAGACGAATTGATCCAATCAAAGTATGTACAGCCTGAAACAGAAATTTTATCTGCAAAACCTGAATTGTACAAATCAATAAACAGGATGATGGATGAGGTTCTTTCCTTTCTTACACAAGGCACCCATTAATCAAGGGATAACAAAAAGGCGTTTTTTTGTCTTTGTCTTTTTTCGGCTGTTTATCCATTCGTAATCGCCAAAAAAGATCTCTACGCAGTTGCGTTCTCTGGTCAATACAAAATGTAAATGGTATCAGACCGCAGAGAACAACTGGTAGTCAAGCTTGCATTGGAGCCGCTGCTGGAAGTATGGCTGGAGCGTAGATCTGGACATCAAAGGTTTTTTTTGATAATTTGGACCATGATATCCTGCTGAAAGCGGTGAATAACCATACAAGTATTTCCTGGTATCTGTTGTATATTAAACGCTGGCTGGAATATTGTGGTTGGACAGTAAGAGCCGTATGAAAGCGCGAGTTTCACGTACAGTTCTGTGAGGGCCGGGGGGGGGAGAACCCCGGGCTGTACTCGACCGATGAACTTCCCGTTATATGGCCTGGAGGCTCAAAAATGAATAATGAATCCTTGATAGCATCCGGTTGTACAGATAATGCCAATACCTGTAACTGTACCTGTAACTGTACCTGTAACTGTACCTGTAACTGTACCTGTAACTGTACCTGTAACTGTACCTGTAAAAAGTTGAAAGAGAACTTCAAAATTTCAAGTAAGACCATCGCATTTTTAACGATTGGAATCTGTTTTTTTCTGTTTTTGCCTAACCAAACGTATTCTCAAGATACGAAAACGTCAAAAATTCTTATTCTGAATTCGTATCATAAAGGGTTTCCCTGGGTAGACGGTATCGTTGAAGCGGTAGAATCTGGTCTTGACGCCAGGGGTTTTGTTTATGACCTGACAGTCGAGTATATGGACACCAAAGCACATTCGTATGATGCCGCTTACAAAAAATATCTGTATGATTTATATGCATTTAAATATAGCAACTACAAGTTTGATGCAATTATTTGCTCAGATGATCACGCATTTGATTTCCTGCGGGAATTTCATAAGAAATTGTTCCCTGATACTCCCATAGTATTTTGTGCAGTGAATAATAGCAGTGCCGAAGATCTTATCGATCCCAAATATTTTACCGGGGTGCTTGAGACACCAGACCAGGAGGCGATGATAGACCTTGCCTTGAAACTCCATCCGGGCCTCAAGAAAATCTACTTGATTGCGGACACAACACCTTCGGGAAATTACCGTTGGGACAAGCAAACCGTCCCATTGATTTCAAAATACCCTGATCTTGAATTTATCCGTATTGACGACAGTTTGTCTCTTTCTGAAATTGAGGACAAAATGAGAAATCTTCCGGAAGACGCAATCTCATTTTACGCCACTATAACGCGCGATAAGACTGGACATCATTTCCCCTTAAAGGAAGTTGTATCACGAATTTCAGCGGCGAGCAAACGGCCTGTCTACACATTTTTAAAGCAGGATCTCAAATATGGTCTCATTGGTGGGAATGTGCTGGAAGGCTATTATCAAGGAGAACAGGCGATCGATATTGTGATCCGTATTTTGGAGGGAGAAAATATTGCAACCATACCGGTTGACAACAAACCCACTTCGCAATTTATATTCAGCTACCCACAACTGAAGAGATATGGCATCAACTTATCTGATTTACCTGAAGACAGTGTTATTATCAACAGACCCGCTTCTTTTTACGAACTGAACAAGCATGTGGTCTGGATTGGATTCGGGGTGTTCGCTTTTCTCGTCACTGTTGTAGCTCTACTTGTCTTTGATATCACGCGAAGTCGAAAGATAAGGAAGGAACTGCTTGAGAGCGAGGAACAATTACGTCTCATCTTCGATAACTCTCCCATTGGAATTTGTAGCAACGATTTACATGGCAACTTTATTACAACAAACCCGGCCTATGAAAAGATGCTGGGATATTCTAAGGAGGAACTCAGCGGGCTAAGCTTTTTTGATATAACTCCCCCGGATTATCGCCCAAAGAACAAAGAACTTTTCCAGAAAATGTTTACTTTGGGGACAGCCGGATTCAGATTTGAAAAAAAATATATACGCAAAGACGGCTCTGAAATTAATGTCAGTATAAACGGTACAGCAGTAAGAGACAGTAAGGGCGTTACGAGATTTGGAACCGCATTTGTGGAAGACATCACGGAAAAAAAGCAGGTGGAAGAGGCGCTACGGGAAAGCGAAACAAGACTACGCATGATCGTTAATCAATCCTCCCTGGGCATCAGCGTCGCCGATCTGAACGGCCGGTATGTGTCCGCTAATCCGGCCTATGAAAAATTAATCGGCTACACCGAACAGGAATTGCAGAATCTGACCTTCTACGACCTCACACATCCTGATGACCGCTCGGTAAATCGCCAGCTCTTTGAAAGCTCGAGCGCCGAGGATTCCCACAGTTTCACTATGGAAAAACGCTATATCCGTAAGGATGGAACCGAAATCACCGTCATCATTCATGGCGGGACGATTTTCGATGCGACTGGTATGCCCCAGTTCGTCCTCGGGCTGTTTGAGGACATCACCGAACGTAAGAACTTAGAGAAGGCACAGCAGAAATTGCAGGCCCAGTTGATTCAGGCACAAAAAATGGAATCCGTGGGAAGGCTGGCAGGTGGTGTTGCCCATGATTTTAACAATATGTTGAGTATCATCATCGGCTACTCTGAATCCGCCCTGGAAAAGTTGTCTTCTGACGATCCGCTTCAAGAAGACATCACCGAAATTTTAAGCGCTGGCAAACGTTCTGCTGATATCACACGGCAGTTACTGGCTTTTGCACGCCAACAAACCACGGCCCCCAGGGTGCTTGATTTAAATGACGCTGTAGAAAGCATGCTCAAAATGCTGCGACGGCTCATCGGCGAAGATATTGATCTTAAATGGTGCCCTGGGGAGAATGTGTGGCCTGTAAAAATTGATCCATCACAAATCGATCAAATTCTGGCCAATCTCTGTGTCAATGCCAGGGATGCCATACCCGGTGTCGGTTATGTCAGCATTGAGACAAAAAATATAATTTTCAACGAGAAATATTGTGAAGAGAACGCGGAATTTATTCCCGGAGAGTACGTGATGCTGGCGGTTAGCGACAGCGGTAAGGGTATTGCTCCGAATGTAATCGATAAAATATTTGAACCTTTTTTCACAACCAAAAAACGTCATGAGGGGACGGGGTTGGGGTTATCAACTGTTTATGGAATCATCAAACAAAATAATGGATTTATCAATGTATACAGTGAAATAGGAAAAGGCACTACCCTCAAGTGCTATTTTTCGAGACATATTGGTGAAAAGGATATCTTAGGCCTGGAAAGTGCTGATGCAATGATTTTGAGCAAAGGTGAAACCATATTGCTTGTAGAAGATGATAGCGCCATATTGAAGCTTGGAGAAAGGATGCTTAAGGACTTGGGATATACGGTATTTTGTGCAATTACTCCGGCAAAAGCGATAAAAATAGCTGAAAAAAATATTGGGAATATAGATCTTTTAATAACAGATGTGGTTATGCCTGAGATGAATGGACGGGAGTTGTCTGATTGGATTCAAAGAGAAGACCCTGATATTAAAACTCTCTACATGTCCGGCTACACATCTGATATCATTGCTCACAGGGGGGTGCTGGAAGAAGGCGTTTGTTTCATACAAAAACCATTATCTAAACAAGAGCTGTCCGTGAAGATAAGAGAGGCTTTGAATAATGTCAGGGAGAGTTAGCCACATCAGGGAAAAGGGGGAGAAAGGAGGCAGAAACAATACCATTTACATTTTTTACTGCCCCCCCAAAAACACGACAGGACAAACAGGATGATAAATTAATTTCATTGCAGAAACGTCTGTTGTAAGATGAGCCACTTGTTGTGCTGAAGACGCCCAAATTGGGCGTCTCTACAAAAACCTTTTGCTTTTGCTTTTTCCTGTCTCCTGTCTCCCGTCTCCTGTCTCCCTTTTTCCGTCCCTTGCCTTTGAATCCGCCAATACAAAATGTAAATTCTATTACCCGCCCACTCCGGCGACCAGTCCCACTTCCGCAAATTGTTCAATAATCTGTTTTACCCGCTCTTCTGTTGGTGCCATCATCTGGCTGGAATCGTATTCCGTACCAAGACGTTTATATTTGTTCACGGCGATATCATGATACGGTAAAAGGTTTACAACCACCTTCTGTCCTTCGAGTGAGGCAAGAAACCGGGCACTCTCTTCAATGTTCTTCTCATCGGCATTGATGCCGGTAATAAGGGGAATACGAATGCTTATTACAGCATCTCTTCTGGCAAGAGCACGCAGGTTTTCGTGAATCAATTCATTGCCGGAACCTGTCCACAGGCGGTGCGTATCCGTATCCATACATTTCAGATCAAAAAGGAAATGGTCACATTCCTCTGCTACGGCCAGCATGGTTTCCTGCTTTACCAGCCCGCAGGTATCCACAGCGCGGTGCAACCTGCGCGCACCACACTCTTTCAGCAGCGCCAGAAGAAATTTGGGCTGCCGGGTGGGTTCTCCTCCTGAAAAGGTGACTCCTCCACCGGATTCCTCATAGAAAGGGCGATCCTTTTCCACCACAAATAGTATATCCTCCACCTCTGCCCGTCTTCCAGACATCTCGGTTGCCAGTGTCGGGCAGACATCGGCGCATTTCCCACAGGAAGTACACATGTCAACGTCCGTTACAATCCCTGCGGGAGTCAGGATACAGGCCTCTTCGGGGCATGCTTTCACACACTCTTTGCAGCCAATGCACTTTTTTTCGTTGTACATTTTCTGCGGCAGCGGAGAAATACTCTCAGGATTATGACACCAGGCACAGTGCAGGGGACAGCCTTTGAAGAAAACAGTGGTCCGAATTCCCGGGCCATCATTTATAGAGTAGTGTTTTATATCAAAAATTATTCCGGAGCTCACGGTGAACCTCTCGTTATTTCACAACCATGAAAAGAGGGACATGCCGTTTGCTGCATGTCCCTCCCGTATTGAATTGGAATGAGTTAAGACATTGCAGCCTACACCGCCTCATTCTCCGTCCGTTCAATGACCTCTGTCTGCAGATCATCGTTCATGTCGTTAAAATAATCGGAATATCCTGCCATGCGCACCAACAGATCCTTGTAATCGTCGGGTGTTTCGCGGGCGGCAAGCAGGGTTGCCGTATCAACAATATTAAACTGAATATGGTGTCCACCCAGTTTAAAATAGGTGCGAATCAGCTGACCCAGTTTTTTTACATCTTCATCCCGTTTTAACAGGCTCGGCAGAAAGCGTTCATTGAGCAGTGTCCCGCCAGATTTCGTCTGATCCAGCTTCCCAAGGGATTTAACCACTGCGGCAGGGCCATGGGTATCAGCACCGTGAGAAGGGGAGGTCCCATCGGAAATTGATTTCCCGGCAAGCCGTCCATTGGCACTTGCTCCCATTACCTTGCCAAAATAGACATGGCAGGTCGTAGAGAGCATATTGAGATGGTACACTTCCCCTTTGATATTTGGCTTGCCTTCAATGCTGTCTACCAGATCGTCATAGACCCGTACGGCAATATCATCGGCATACTCATCATCATTGCCAAAGAACGGTGTACGATTCATGATTGTCTGGCGCATCACCTCTTCACCTTCAAAGTTGTTCGCAAGAGCCCCCAGCAATTTTTCCAGCGGGATTTTTCCATCCTCAAAAACATGCTTTTTCAGAACAGCAAGGCTATCCGTCACCGTTCCAAGGCCGCAGCACTGGATATAGCTGGTGTTATATCGGGGACCACCGTCGTAATAGTCTTTTCCTTTGCTGATGCAGTCGTCAATGACCACGGAGAGGAAGGTGGCAGGTGCATATTTTGCGAACATGCGGTCGATATAATTACTCACCCGCATCTTCTGATCCACGATAGAGTGAATCTGCTTCATAAAGGCAGCGTAGAGTTCGCCAAAACTGGTGAAGCTGAGAGGATCACCGGTCTCTATACTGCACCGCTTTCCAGTCATGGGATCAACACCGTTGTTCAGCGTAATTTCAAGAACTTTTGGAACATTTAGATATCCCGTCAGCAGAAAGGCCTCTTTGCCGAAAGCACCAACTTCAATACAGCCGGAGCAGCCCCCTTCGCGGGCATCACGCAGACTTTTGCCCATGTTGACCATCTCCTGAACATAGGTGTCCGGATTAAAAACAGAGGGATATCCGTGGCCCTGGCGAATCAGTTTTATGGCGGCATGCAGGAATTCGTCCGGTGTTTTTTTACTGATATGCACAGAATTGCCGGGCTGCAGAATATGCAGTTCCTCAACAACCTCGAGCATGAGATAACTTACGTCATTTACGGCATCCTCGCCGTCCGGGGTAAGCCCACCTATATTGATGTTGGTAAAATCGTTGTAGGTGCCACTTTCCTTGAAGGTAATTCCCACCTTCGGCGGTGCAGGGTGATTGTTCACCTTTATCCAGAAACAGCAGAGCAACTCTTTGGCTTCATCACGGGTAAGGGTTCCTTCTGCAATCTCTTTTTCATAGAAAGGGCGGAGATGCTGGTCGAGATGCCCGGGATTCATGGCATCCCAGCCATTGAGTTCTGTAATGGTGCCAAGATGCACAAACCAGTACATCTGCAGCGCTTCCCAAAAGGTTTCCGGTTTATGTGCAGGAACCCGGCGGCAGACAGCAGCAATCTTTTCAAGTTCCTGTTTCCGCTGTGGATCACGCTCCGTTTCGGCCTTCTCTTCAGCCAGATCCGCGTGACGTTCGGCGAAGGTAATGATGGCATCACAGGAGAGAGACATTCCCTCCCACTGCTCAGCTTTGTCCGTTGCTTCCGGATCGTTAAGATAGTCAAGGGCCGCGATATTTGCCTCTATCTCAGCCTTGAAATCCAGCATTCCTCTTTTATAAATTTTCCCGTCAAGCACTGTATGACCAGGCGCCCGCTGTTCCATAAATTCCGTGAAAAGCCCGGCTTCATACGCTGCACGCCATTCATCTGGAACATGATTAAAGATACGCTCCCGCTGAGTTTTGCCTTTCCAGTAGGGAATTATCTCCCGCTCATAGGTATCAATATCTTCCTGGCTCGTTTTGTACGGCTGCATGTCCCGATTGTTCATGACGTGGAAATCTTCCACGCTGTGGCAGGTCAGCTCAGGAAAGGTACAGATTGCCTTTGGCGACGGTCCCCGCTCACCGACAATCAGCTCATCATCACCTATATAGAGGGTCTTGCGGGTGCAGTGATCCAGAAAATTAAGACCTCGCAGAACCGGCACGGGATATTTTCCGAAATTTTCTTGATAAAACTCTGTTTCATGTACAGCCCGTTCAATGGAGATAATTGGCGTTGCCTCCACACTCAGCTTGCGCAGACGTTGAATACGGGGATTCATGCCGGGCAGTTTATTCTTTGAGTCTTTTGGGTAAAAATTCCCTTCAGCCTGAGCTTTTCTTTCCGGGGCAGTACAGACGGGGGCATATTCTTCAGACATGGAAACACCTCTTACGGGAGTAGATTTTCAGATGCACAAACACTGAAAATACATAAGAAACAATGTAAAATCAAAGAGAAACGGAAAATAAGGAACAGCGAAAGAGGGGGGACTACTGATAAAACATGCGGCAGTTGTAAAGGCAGCGATAAGATTCGCGATTGTTGGTGACAACGAATATGGCTGACATAAATATTGCTTCTCCATAAGGGACCCATAAATAGAGTTATGGGTACTTTAAATACTCGCTCATCTTCCTGGTTACAGGAAAAAATTATGGATCTCCACCAATTTGTCAAGATTTTTCTACTCTGGAAAGCAGGAATTGAAGGTACCGGCAGTAAAAAACCAGTATTGTCGAGTCAGGGTTTTGCCTGTACAATTTTTACAGACAAATTTCCAACCGAACAATACTGATATGCTATTGAAATATGGACGTTATTCCGGCCAGTAAAAAGTCGGTCGTTTCGGAATGCTGCAGTTTTCGTTCAATCTTTTGGAAATATCCAGCACGGGACCCGGTTTTATGCTGCGTGCATTCTCCGGGCAGGCTTTAATACATGCACAACAGAGGATACATTTGTCAACAATGGGGATAAAGCCATTATCGGCATCAACAGCATCCACAGGACAGACGGTAACGCAGGTGCCACAGCTGTTGCAGGCATCACTTACGGCAATAAAATCGGTCTTTGGCGGTTTTTTATCTTTGTAGGGGAATGCGCCGGGGACCTTGAGTTCTCCAGCGTTGCTTATCCAGTTGTCAATATCGAAGTGGGCGGCGATATCCCGGCCGAACTTTATGCCAAGATCCAGGTCGTCTTTATGAGGGCGACCGACAGCAACGGGAAATTTTTGAGTGGAGAATGAATGTTCTCCGATGAAGGCGGCACCGGCAATGGGTTTATAGCCGCGCGTGGAAACAAGATCCCGTAATTCGATCAATGAATCATCGAATTCCCGATTTCCGTAGAGGACGACACAGATGGCAGGTGTGCCGGGAGCGACTTTTAACTCCCTCAGCCATTCGCAGGCCAGTTCCGGCAGGCGCCCGGCGTAGGTCGGCATCGCAAAGATAACCATATCATCCTTTTTCGGCAGCAAGTCGTGTTGTTTCCGCTCTGTGGGAAGGGTAATGTTGAAGTCTTCTCCTTTCTCCGATCCCAGCCCCTGGGTAATGGCCCGGGCCACTAACTTTGAACTGCCGGTGGGAGAAAATGTTACTGTGTACAGTTTACTTTGCATTGTTACATTCCTGATGTTTTTTTCAGGGCAACCTTTAACGTCATGGTTCCCTGGAAGAATCTGTAATTACGCATGAAATTGTTTCATACCCCACAGTTCTTGCCATGGCTTGCCTGGTAACGACAGGATCGAGGTCAGCCTGTCCGTGCCACTGGCGAAACCCGACCCTCTGGTTGCCTTTTCCATTTCAGGTGAAATCAAGATTCCTCCAGAGAATCTCTGATGGTCCTGAGTGCGATTCCTCGGTTGCTTCTCCCAGGACCACTCACCCCTCTTCATAAATTACATCTACTGCGTATAGTGTTTTGTTTAGAACAAATTTTTCCACTGATATTTCAGAGAGAACTCTTTGTAACTGTAACGTTTGTTCATTGGAGCTTCCCTGCAGGTTTGAGTTCAGCATCTTCTCAATCCTTTTCCTCCCTTTCGGCAATCGCAGAGTAGAGCTGCAGATCATATTTTACCAGTGGATGCAAAAGAGTCTGGAAATTTTCCCCGGCAATATCGTACAGCGGTGCATCTCCCGAGCAGTTAAGCGGTTGTACCTGTTGAATAAACGGCAGGTTATATTTTTTACAGAACCGTGCTGCAAAACTCTGATAGTCTTCAGTCCGGCCTATATCTGAAAAATATTTGAAATTTTCCAACGCGTTGACAATATCCTTATCTCCCACTTTTTCCGGTCGATAATCAAGGAAATATCTCGTTTGGATGTTATCGAAAAAATCAAATTCAAAGCCGTCCATATTGTTTACAAGTCTTTCCAACTGCTCTGTGATTTCTGTTTTCGAATCATTGAGACGATCGGCAAGTTTGCGCACGCATTTAGGATGTGCCCGGTAAAAACCCGACCCGGGATTTTTGCCAATGTTGCGAATCCAGTTCAAATGGGAGTGCAGATGATGCCAGGGTTCACGGATAATGGTGTACAGCGCATAGTCTTCAAGCGTAAAATATTTCTTAATTTTGCCCAGAGGCAGATGGCCGACCAGATATTTTTTGTCTGCTGCCAGCTGCGGATACAGTTGTGTGTCCATCGATTCAAGCCGTGTGGATATTGACTCGGCGGGGTAGCGACGGCGGACAAAATTATCAAAAGAACTTCCGGCTGTTTTAGGAATATGCATAAAAAATATTTGGGGCAACGGCTCCTGGAAGGTAAATGGAATTTCAGAGATATTTACGGAGAAAAGACTGGCCTTAAAGGCACCATAGCGAACGGTGAGTTTCTTATACGTGGCAACATCTATGTCCTTTGGAAAAACAAAGGTAAACCCGCACCTGCCGGTCGGGTGTAGTCGAAGATTGAAAACATCTTTTCGATTTTTGTCAGCTACAACCTGACCAACACATTCTTCATCGAGATAAATACTGAGGTTAACCGGCTTTTTTTGAAGCAGTTTCGAGAAGATCCAGCCGCTGATAATCTGGTCATTCAAGATATCAACTGCGAAATTGATTAACCTGGATTTGTGGTACATGCATTTTCCCTCCTGTAAAATATTATCGGCAAATCTTTATTCACAATTTCTATTCTGTGCTCAATAATGGATTATTCTCATAAGTTATCACGACTTCACGATTCTGTCTGCCTGCAAATAATCCGGGAACTTCTGGATCATTGATGCCCCTTTCAATTTCTGTGTTGTATTTTTGGATTTATAATCGAAATATCAGTGAGATAGATCTGTAAATGTTTCTTTTCCCTGACTTTGTGCGATACACGCCCCTTATTCTTCCCGGTCTGCGGTTTCCCGGCAACAATTCTTTTCTCTTTTTTCTCTCCGTGGTCCCGGGAGGTATTTATTTTGGGGACTGCACGCTGCGTCATCCTGCTTTTATTTCCTGATATTTTCCCGGAGGAGAGATTATACCATTTCCATTTTGTATTGGCGGATTCAAAGGCAGGGACGGAAAAAGGGAGACAGGAGACGGGAGACGGGAGACAGGAAAAAGCAAAAGCAAAAGGTTTTTGTAGAGACGCCCAATTTGGGCGTCTTCAGCACAACAGGTGGCTCATCTCACAACAGACGTTTCTGCAATGAAATTAATGTATCACCCTGTTTGTCCTGTCGTGTTTTTGGGTCAGTAAAAATGTAAATGGTATTACTCGCAGGGATCATGACCGTTCTGGATGAAACGAAAAAAAGGGGGGGCCTGGTGTTGCCACCAGGCCCCCCTTTGGGGGAAGATTATTCAAGGTACCCCTATGATATACCCGCTTATTTATTCTGATTGCCGTTCCAGCGATAGCCAATGAAATTGTCAGAGCTGTCATTGTGGGTATCAGTGGCGAAACTGACGGAAACCATGGAGATTGTGAAGATCATTGCGATAAGAGCGAGAGCTGTGGTTTTCATAATTATTACCTCTGCGGGAATTGAGTGCTGTTTTTTGAGTTGTAAAAATCTTATTTATTCTGATTGCCGTTCCAGCGGTAGCCAATGAAATTGTCAGAGCTGTCATTGTGGGTATCAGTGGCGAAACTGACGGAGACCATGGAGATTGTGAAGATCATTGCGATAAGAGCGAGAGCTGTGGTTTTCATAATTATTACCTCTGTGGGAATTGAGTGCTGTTTTTTGAGTTGTAAAAATCTTATTTATTCTGATTGCCGTTCCAGCGGTAGCCAATGAAATTGTCGGAGCTGTCATTGTGGGTATCAGTGGCGAAACTGACGGAGACCATGGAGATTGTGAAGATCATTGCGATAAGAGCGAGAGCTGTGGTTTTCATAATTATTACCTCTGCGGGAATTGAGTGCTGTTTTTTGAGTTGTAAAAATCTTATTTATTCTGGTTGCCGTTCCAGCGATAGCCAATGAAATTGTCAGAGCTGTCATTGTGGGTATCAGTGGCGAAACTGACGGAGACCATGGAGATTGTGAAGATCATTGCGATGAGAGCGAGAGCTGTGGTTTTCATAATTATTACCTCTGCGGGAATTGAGTGCTGTTTTTTGAGTTGTAAAAATTTTATTTATTCTGGTTGCCGTTCCAGCGGTAGCCAATGAAATTATCGGAGCTGTCATTGTGGGTATCAGTGGCGAAACTGACGGAAACCATGGAGATTGTGAAGATCATTGCGATGAGAGCGAGAGCTGTGATTTTCATAATTATTACCTCTGCGGGAATTGAGTGCTGTTTTTTGAGTTGTAAAAATCTTATTTATTCTGGTTGCCGTTCCAGCGGTAGCCAATGAAATTATCGGAGCTGTCATTTTGAGTGTCAGTGGCGAAACTGACAGTTGCTGTCGAAAGTGCAAAAAGTATTGCTGTAAGAACGATTGCTGTGAATTTCATTATGAGATCCTCCTGTCTGTTGAGTATTGATATCTTGTTTGAATGTTCAATCAAAATATACATAGAGGAGAGAAGAGTCAAGATTTATTTTGAGTATATATTCAAAATAAAGGTGGAACACCCTCAGAAAAGTGTCCGAAGGATGTCTCTCAAGGGATTGAGACAGGTATCGTTCGTCTCCTGGAAGGGCCGGTGGCTCTCAAATTTTTGTTTCGCAATAGGAACGAACTGCCTTCCTTTCCTGTGAAAATATGATCATGTTCTCAACAGAATCCTGCCCGTGGAACTCCAGGATTCCATGCGTTTATGACAAGGCTCAGCAATATGCAGGAAAATTTCCTGTCCTGGTCTAAAAGGCAAGAAGAGAGGAAATTATCCTGAAAGAATAAAGTTGTTTGACAGTTAGACATGTCACGTTTAGTCTGCTAATTAAAAGAAGGAAGGGTCAGATGACAAAGAAAGACCTGGAGAAACCCTTAACGCACCTGACAAATGATTATCAGCACAAGAGAAAGGAGGAAAATCATGGCCATTGAAAAGATTCAGGGATGTATCGGTTGCGGGATATGCGTAGAGACGTGTCCCACGGATGTCATTCGTCAAGATCCGAAAACGAAGAAGGCATTCATTGCCTACCCGGCGGACTGTCAGATATGCCATTTGTGCAAGATGTATTGCCCTGTGGATGCAATCACTATTTCACCGGAAAAATCCATTCCGGTTATTGTTTCCTGGGGATGAAAATGCACGTATATATAAAGAGTAAAACGTTCTGGTTGTCACTGCTGTTGTTTACCGCTGTTCCGCTGCTGATCCTCTGGGCAGGGGGCACTGTTTCGGGGAGATCTTTGTACATGGAGACTCTTTCCGTTTTAACGATTATCGCCTTTTTCCAGCTGATCGGACAGTTTTTCCTGACACGCGGCAACCGGTATGCCGTGAAGGAACTGACGATGAACAAGGTGCTGATCTCTCATAAATGTACTGGTTATATCTTTGTCCTCATCATCCTTTTTCACCCGCTTTTTGTGTTGATACCACGCTTTACTGAAGCAGGTATTTCCCCGGGTGATGCCTTGATCACCATGATTACCACCATGAACGGGGGAATTATTTCTGGTCTTATCGCCTGGTGTACGCTGCTGACACTGGGGGGGACGTCCCTTTTTCGTAAAAGGTTGCCAATGAAGTACAGAAGCTGGCGGGTTCTGCATGGCGTTCTGGCGATACTCTTTGCGGGAACAGCCGTATGGCATGCGGTGAATCTCGGACGTCACGTAACGCTTGTCATGTCTGTTGTCCTCTGCCTGCTGGCGGCGGGCGGGGTTGCTCTTCTGTTCAAGGTGTATGCAACGCAAAAAGGTCTTTCTGAATCAGGAATAGAAAAATGAAAACATCAAAAAATCAAACAGATATATCCCGACGTACCTTCATGACTCTCGCAGGTGGCGCAGCTGGAATTGCGGCCATGGCGGCCATGGGACTGACTCCGAATCGGGCAGATGCTCACTCCAATATCCCGAAAGTGGATGCGGATACAATGAGCTCAGTTGAAAGCGAAACAGATGTGCTGGTTCTCGGCGGCGGCATGGCTGGAGTCTTTGCGGCTGTAAAGGCCCATGACGCCGGTTCCAAAGTAATGCTTGTCTCCAAGGGACGGTTGGGATCGTCTGGGATGACGCCTTTTGCAAAAGGAATTTTTGCCTTTGATCCCAATACCGCCAAAATGAGCCTTGATGAGTATGTCGCTGCGGTCTCCCGCTCCGCAATAGGGACCAACAATCCAGTCTACACCCGGCAAACGGCAGAACACTCCCTTGCTCGAGTCAATGACCTTAAAGAATGGGGTTTTTTTGACTCCCCCATTTATAACAAAAGCTTTCTCAAGCCCATAAAAGAGAGAAATATCCCTGTCAAAGAGAGAATCGTCATCACCCACCTCATCAAGGAAAACGGACGGATTGCTGGCGCTGCAGGCTTCAGTCTGGATGAAGAGAAAATTCATTTTTTCAAAGCAAAAAGTGTGATTCTCTGTACAGGTGCCGGCGGTTTTAAACCCAATGGATTCCCCATCTGTGACCTTACCCATGACGGTACGGTTATGGCCTATGAGATAGGGGCCATGGTTACCGGAAAAGAATGGAATGACGGCCATCCAGGCAGATCTAAAAATCCTGCGGCATGTTATGATG
>NZ_JAFFPZ010000028.1 GCF_016918505.1 Desulforhopalus vacuolatus | reverse complement strand
TACGGTTAGTTTCTGCAAGTAGATCAGCATTTCAGAATTGCTGAAAAAAAAGAGAGTCCTGACCTAACCATGCCGAGAGCATCTGTGGGTATTAGGAATAATATTTTCACAAAGTGCGAAATATAAGATAAAGGGTACCTTTAAAAATATTTTACTGTAACGAAGAAGATGGGCGATTATTCAAGGTCCCCAACAGTTCGTAGAGACGGTAGTGGCAATGATCTCGAAGTTCTGTAAGGGTCAATATCGATGGTAATACAAATGGATATCTCGTTCAACCGTTGTTAACTGTCTCGATTGTTTAAGGCAAAATTAACCCTGTACTCTCAAGGAAAATAATTATATGTCAAAAAAATGTTGCGGTAAGTGGAAAAAGAACAACAAACATTGCTCCAGCTGTCCCATAAAAGAAGAATGCAAGGCTGTGTCTGAAAAGAGCGATAAGGCTGAAAAGAAGATGATGAAGAAGGCTAAAAAGGCGAAGAAGGGTAAAACAAAGAAAAAGTAATTGTATGAAGCTACATTCTTCAGCCCTGATTATTTATTTTCTATTTGTTTTTCGATTAAAAGCTAGAGAATCAAGACGAAAAACGATCTATTTGAAACTCGCTTTTAACGAACTCTAAATTCAAAATATGATCTAATTTATCTTCTCAAAGAGTTTGCATCTCTTTTCTAATTTAATTAAGTTTTTTTTGCCAGGAAGATCGTATGACGGCTTCCTTTACCAACTCTTGCTCTAACAGTTTGAGTAGTGACTTTAAAACCCACCTTTTTCAAAGAACGAAGAAAAGTATCATCTGGCGCAGCCGACCAAATGGCGAGCATACCTTCAGTGCGCAAGGAATTATAAATTGTTTTTAAGCCGTTCAAGGAATAGAGATGATGATTTGCTGAATGAGTAAGCCCTTCAGGACCGTTATCTACGTCAAGCAAAACGGCGTCGAAGATTGATTTGTTTTTGCTGAACAAATCAATGACATCACCAGTATGAATACGTACACGTCCATCCAGCAATGGTCTTCCAGCTCCTTCGCCCAGAGCGCCTCGGTTCCATTCCACAACTGCAGGTATCAGTTCTGCCACCGTTATCTTTGCCGATTGAGGAACTACTTTTAGAGCAGCGGCAAGCGTGAATCCCATTCCCAATCCACCTACCAGGACCTGTGCGCCAACTGTCGATTTGAGATGCGCACATCCGAGTTCGGCAAGGGCTTCTTCCGAATTATGCAATCGGCTATTCATGAGCTCACCTCGATTACCGGAAAGGCGGATGGAGAATTCATCCCCTCTTTGCAGCAATTCCAGCTGTCCGCCGTCATTGGGTATTTCCGTTTTATCTAATAATTTCCAAGGATTCATCATACCTCAAAATAGTGATTTTTTGGATAAGCTCAAAGGGGGAGGGCAGGTCTTGGATATTTCAAGACTTGACCCCGTTGTCTTTTGCATTCAGTACACCGTTATGTACACGGCCACCAATCCGGCGCGGTTTGAAAAGTTATGGCGGTAGTCCTTTTCCTATTGGAGCTCAAGGCGAAGTGAACGCCCTATCGCTTTTGCGGCTCGTGAAAGAGCGGCAAGGGTTACTTTATCGTTTTCAGGGTCAAGCAAGCGGTCAAGCTGGGAACAGCTTGTTTTGAGCCGTTTGGCCATTTCAATTTTATTTATCCCGCTTTCCTTCATAGCTGCAGCTGGTGAGCAATGACACGCTTAACGGCTTGTTGCGTTGTTTCTTCGTAGGTGCCTTGTTCTTTCAAAAAATCGCTGAAAGAACCTCCAACATGGCCTTTTTCTATTTCTTTATTCATGGCTTTAATCCTTTTATTCTTTTTACGGCAACCGCCATTTCATGATCTGGCGTTTTTTGGCTTTTTTTGATGAATCCGTGCAAAAGCACCATATTTCCTTCGTGAGCACAGAAAAAGACTCATATACTGCTAACTTACTAATATATCGATAATTAGAAATTAAAAAGAGTATCGCTTCACCAGCGAGGGATTATAGTCATTAATTTCTTCATAAATAACTATATCACTTGGTGTTATAGTTGGTAACGTACCACATTCTTCTTTTCTATTTTGTTCGTATAAACGCCAGCATCACCGGCGGGAAACACTGCAGAACGAAGTGGCGCAGTTTTGCCCGTCCGTATGTATGCTGGCGTTGTGTACCAGGCCTTGAAAAGGTTCGGTCAAATAAGGGTGCACCAGGTGTCAAAACTTGACCCCGTTGCTCTACAAGCGCTTTCCATCGCCTCTGTTTTTGACCGAGGGAAAGCGCTCTGTAAAAACACTGCTCAGTATTTTTATTAACGGCCCATCTTGGAAAATTCGTCATCTGGACGAACTGCAAGAAAGCTCATCATTCTGTTGGACATATTGTAAAATGCGGTAAGACCGGCAACATCCCAGATATCCTCATCCGAGAGGCCGTGACCGCGCAGGGTTTCGAAATCCGCTTCATTGATGGATTTGGAATCGTCAGTCACCTTCATGGCAAAATCAATCATTGCCTTCTGACGCAGAGTAATGTCGGCTTCTCTATAGTTCACCGCAATCTGATCAGAAAGAGTTGCGTTTCCGGAGGCCATTCTCAGTGCCGCACCATGGGAGGCTACGCAATAGGCACAACCGTTGTGACCTGAATGGGCTGTGATGATCATCTCTCTGTCAACAGCAGTCAGCCCACTCTCTTTTTCGGTGAGGGCCGCATTATAGGCAAAAAACGCACGAAGTTCTGCAGGGCGGTGGGCAAGGGCCTTTACAACATTTGGTACGAAGCCGAAATGTTCCTGGGCACCATCACAGATCTGTTGTACATCTTCCGGCAGTTCTGAATACTCAGGCACAGGAAATCGACTGATTGTTTTCTCATTCATGGTTACATCCTTTCTTGTAATTTTATAGTTGGTTTTGTGTGTCGCCGTTGCGAACGGCAGAAAAACTCTAAAAACACATTTTTGCTGGTTAGAGGTTAACAATCATTTTTCCACAGTGCGGCCACACTCCACCGCTGTATCTACCGCTATGGGCCTTTCCCCGTTTATCGAAGGTAAATATCTGCGAAACGTGATGTTTCATCGAGTCTTCCTCCAGCATTGCTTGCATCGCATTCACTCTTTTGATGTTCATTCTGACTACGTCAAGAAGCTACGTTAAGAAGCGACTAGACTGGTCGTCTAGTCGCAGGGCAAAAAAAATTATCCTGTTCTCTTACTGCTAATCCTGTCTTTAATGCTCTCTACCGCGTTACGAACAGGCTCCGCACTTCGATTGATAACTGCGCGATGAATTGAGCCCGTCATGAGGTCATGGATTAATTGTGCTTCTTTAGAGCTGTTCAAAGTTTCTGAAAGCACTCCTTTTTTCTTCGCTTCTTCAAAAACATCCACAAAAAGAGTTATCCATTTCTCAAACCCTTTAGCAAGTTCTTCCCGCATTGGCTCGCTGAGATCCACTACTTCGGAGGCAAGTTTCAGAGCAAGACATGGAAACTTTTCAGATACAGACTCAATTGACGTTACTGCCCCATCAAGCATGTTAAACAGTCGTTTTACAGGGTCACTTTCAAGATTTTTTGGGCTGAGAGCCTGTTGTTTTGCAGTTGTTGACTCACCCATATAGTCTTTAAGCATCTCAACTCCAAATTGTTCTTTGGAGCTGAAATAATGATAAAAAGACCCCTTAGGTACCCTGGCTGCATCAAGAATCTGTTTCAAGCCAACGGAGTGAAAACTCTTCTCCAGCATAATTTCTTCAGCAGCAGTTAAGATCCGCTCTTTTGTTGTTTGCTCTTCCATACGCACAGTATTAGACCAGTCGTCTACAAAGTCAAGAAAAATAACTTTCCAAGACCTGACCCCATTGTTCTATTCGGGGTTGTTTTTACTTTTCTGATACCAGGGTTGATCACCGTAGAGTTCCTCTTCGCATTCTTCGCAAAGCCCATGGCTAAACTGCACATTTGAATGATCTTCAATATATTTTTCCACTTGTGTCCAGAACCCTTTATCATCTCTTATTTTTTTGCATCTCACACAAATTGGAATAATTCCACGGAGTGTCTTAATTTCGGAAAAATAATCAGATAGACTTTTGTTTTCCTCACCCAGTATTCTGTTCATGTATATAAGTCCCAACTCAGACTGAATAATATCCCGGAAATTTTTTAAAAGATTTTCATAGGTTCTGGAATATCTATTTTCCTTGTTATCAAGGACACAAATGGTCCCAAATGGTTTGCCGTCTGGAAGAAGAATTGGAAAACCGAGATATGATATCATGTTTAATTTAATATCTGGATTATTTTTCCACTTGTCATCAGCAAGTGCATTGGGAACCAAAAGTTTATTATTGTTTTTAATCACAGTTTCACAATATAAACCTGATCCAAGGAAGTGCTCATGATCACCAGGTTGGTAAGGGTTGTTTTCGCTTTTGCTTGAAACAAAAACTTCTATATCAGATTGAACTAGACGCATGATAAGAGCTGCAGGAATATGGATTAATTCAGATAAAATATCTACGATATTTTGCCACTTTCCCAAGATTTCTTCTGATATATTAATTTGTATGCTTTGATCGTTTCCATTCATTTTTTTTGACTCCATAACGTGGAAATGAAGGGCGCTGGTACTGCCAGATCAAGGAACGATCGGCAGCATACTATTGTCTCTCTCGATTGCATTGTTAAGCTTTATTTTTTCGAAATTCTATTCATAACTCTTATTTTTTTACTTAGCATATATAGTGCCAGCCGTCAAGAATATAAATCGTTAGAGAACGATGGATTAAAGTAATAATTGCAACACGTTTTCTCTCTGATAGTCGTACTTCTAAGCAACTGCTAAATTAGTACAATAAGTGGTACAACACCGTAATATGAAAAAGAGCGAGCTGTCGGTATGGTTACGTCCCCACGGTTACCGCGCACCATCACTCGCTGCCAGCTGATTGCAATCATGGAACCAAACACATCTCAGCAACAAACCGATTCCGATTACCCTGAATTCCTGCAACACGCCTCTCACGCTCACATTCCCAAATATCAACAGGATCTTCCTTGTCCCAGGCAGCAAACAACTTTCGATTCTTTTTTGAGATGATCCCATGTCCAGGGTAAGCCGCATCCATGTAGCGGTATGTCCTCGCTATATCCCCCCGAATATTCAAGGGGGGCTCGGCCTTCCGGTCTTTAATTTCCATGTCACACGTTCCGAATCTCCGTGATTCCCCGGAGATCATGGCAAAGCTGTAGTTTGAGCGAAGGCCGTTTATTTCTCCCACGGATGGCATGAGATTGTGCATGTCGGCTTCCATATAGCGAAATTCTGTACTTGCTTTTCTGGCGCAATTCCGGCCTTTGAACGATTTGCCCTTCCTGGTCACGCATCTCTCATCCCCATCACGCCAGGATGAAAAACTGTGCCCAAATGCCTGAGCGGGAACTACATGCTCCCATTCAAGTCTCTGAGCTCTCTTGTTGTTTCTGTACGGGACATATCCATTGTTATAAATGATTTTTTTCCCTTCGAAGCCGCAGTCACAGTAAAAAGTTTTATGATAATCCCGGTAAACAGTCTGCAGTAATATTCTTTTTGCTTTTGAAAATGACTGGTTGCTTGTGTTGCCATCTCTTTGTTGGCCTGCGAAAGTAAATGACGATGAGAATAAAAGAACAAATACGAAGATACATGAAATTCTTGTGTCGATGGACAGCATTTCTTCCCCGTGTATAAAGATCTTAAAAAAACTGACACGGTTGGAAGGCCTTACTGGCAAACGTGTTGCATTTTCTGCTTGAATCCAGCATCAGATGAGGACAATTTATTCACCTCACCCCTGCTGGTTTTCCTGTTCAGCTTTCAGCTGAAGAAATTCATGTTCTCGACAGTGTTGTTGTTGCCTCCAAAAGTAAAAGTAAGCTTGTTGAGACTCCCGCCAGTATCTCCATTATCACCGCCGAAGATCTCGAAGAGATGGGCGCAAAGCAGGTTATTGACGCACTTGAACCTCTGCCCGGCGTTGACCATACCTCTTTCAGCTCATCTTTGATCTCAATTTGTGGAACCCGCAGCAGCATGGCAGGCAGGGTGCTGCACGCGGTGTCATAAATATCACCAAAAAGGCGGATGAAAACAGAGTGGAACTCCAATACGCCAGGGTCTGCAGCTATCCTGATAATGTGAAGGAAGTCGTTGATCTGAATTGGTCTCAGGTGTACGGAATCCCCGAAGTGAGCGGGTTCGGCGGCAAACCGAAGACGGCGTATTGCGTATACAGGACGGCGCGTATGTGGAAGTCGATTTCTAAAAAAGAGAAAAATGCATGCCCTGTAAAAACCTTGAAATGGGACTGCAGTGAGTCAGACAGATCCTTTTTTTTCCTTTATTGACAAGAGTGCAAGTATTCGGTACATATAAAAACCAATATTCAATAACAGGGAACCCGGTGTAAATCCGGGACGGGCCCGCCGCTGTAACCGGGGATGAAACCTGCATGGAGTCACTGACAGTTTTAACTGGTCGGGAAGACGCAGGGAGTAGGATGAACCGGGAGTCAGAATATCTGTATGAATATGCTCTATTGCTATACGAACCCTCGTGGAAAAGGGGTGCGGCTGGTCATTCGTGGAACAGGGATCCCCGAAACCTTTTTATAATTGAAGGTTCGGGGTTTTTTCATTTTTGAAGCTCCGAATATATTTCTGGTCTCAACTGAAAATAATGGAGAAGAAAAAGTGAAGAAGAAGGTTTTCGCAACACTTGCGCTGCTGTGTATGGCAAGCCCTGTATGGGCAGAAGATGAAGCGCCCGCTGTGCAGGATGACATGGTGATTACTGCCACTCGCAGTGAAGAAAATATCAAAAATATTCCTGCAAAAGTTGAGTTTATTGATCGACAGGAACTCGACCTTACCTCTGGTGAGACTCTCACTGAGCAGTTAAAAAAATCCAGTTCTGTCAACGTTATTGAATATCCTGGTTCCCTTGCCGGAATCGGTATCCGCGGTTTCCGTCCCGAATACTCCGGGATTACCAAACACAGCCTTGTTCTCATTGATGGCCGCCCTGCAGGGGCGACCAATCTCGCCACCATCCTCAAAGATAATATTGATCACATCGAAGTCCTCAAGGGCCCGGCATCTTCTCTTTATGGAGCAGAAGCGATGGGCGGTGTTGTCAATGTCATCACCAAAAAATCTGCTGGTACACTCGCCGGAGATGTTTCTCTTGGTTACGGTTCTTTTAACACCAATACAGAGAAAGTAAACCTTGGTGGATCAGTTACCGAGCGGGTGGATTTTGACCTCTCCGCCAGCCGTTACGATCAACAGGATGACCTTGAAGACGGCCATGGTGACACACGGGAAAACACCACCTGGGAAACCCGCAGTGCAGACCTGCGGGTTGGCTCGGATATCGGGGAGACCTGGCGGGCTGATCTGAGCGGCAATCTCTACCAGGGGCGGGATATTGAAACCCCCGGGGATATCAGCAACGGAGTTGTTGACAGCGGGAAGAAAGATCTTGATAACTGGGGGCTTGATCTGACGCTGAAAGGGGATGCTGGCGAGAATAATCAGCTGGAGATTTCCGGATATATGACGAGAGAAGAGTCTGAAACGTATGACTATTATTACGGGGGTGTCCAGGTCCCGGCTTATCATACCTATGACAGTGATATCAACTGGTACGGAACGCAACTGAAGGATATCTACAGCTGGGGCTCCCACAAAATTATCACCGGGATCGACTATCAATATATTGAAAAGACCTCCCGTTCTTACAACCTGGACGGTTCCCGCACAGCCCCTTATTCCCCCGATGAAGGGCGTACCAACATCGCCGGGTATCTCGAAACGATATGGAAATTTTTCGATGAACGGATGACTGTCACCGCCGGTGGTCGCTACGACTATTTTGATGTGGAGACTCTTTCCACTCCGTATAAAACCGATTTTGATCCAAATTCGGAGTCCTTCACCTGGTTCAGCCCGCGGGCGGGTGTAAACTACAGTTTCGACAGCGGTATCCGCCTGCACTCGACCCTTGGCCAGGCCTTTGTCCCGCCGAGCGCGGCCCAGCTCGCCGGGTATTCCGAGCGTACTGTGGACGGGGTCACCATGATTACCAAAGGAAGTTCAGATCTTGATCCGGAAAACTCCACCACCTGGGATATCGGGACGGGTTTTGAGAAGAAGGAGCTGGGCCTGAACTTCGATGTCACTTATTTTTACACCGATGTTAATGACCGTATTACCTCGGTGACCGAGGGATATACCACTACGTATCAAAACAGCCTCGACGCTGAGATTCAGGGAATGGAAATCGAATTCTCCTATGATCTCGGCCAACATCTTGATATGGGGCGCAGCATCAAATTCTATACCAATACCACCACTATCTTCACCGCCAAAGAGGACCTTGCGGGTGGAGGAGATCAGGATATCCATAACGTCGCCGACTACAATTTCAACTACGGGCTGATGTATGCTGATGACATGTTTGACGGCAATCTTCATTTCCGTACTCAGGGAAAGATGCGGGATACAGACTGGAATACAGCCGGATATCCTGAAGTAGAGTATCCCGAGTTCACCGTGGCTGATATTGTCATCGGGATGAATTTCCTTGAGCACAACCGCATTGCACTGACCGTCGATAATATCTTCGATGAATATTACTATGAGAAGAAAGGTTTTCCCAAACCAGGTCGCGCATTCTTCGTAAACTACACATACTCTTTCTAGTTCCAGTTTCTTGAAGGCTGACCGGGTTCCTTCCCGCCTGCCCCGGAATACAACATCTCTGTCATGAGGTGATTCCGGAGGCGGGGGGAGCTCTATGGGGGAAACAATGGCCTTTTTATCAGAACATGTATCGCTGGTAATGTGTGCTGCTTTTTTCGGAGGTGTTGTCTCTTTTTACAGCAGGCGTCCACGGCTGGCCTGTGGATTTATGCTCGTCGGAATGTTCAGTAACCTCTGGCTTTTTATTAGCCGCTACACAGCAGCGTTACCCTTTATGCCACTGCATATCGGGCTGATCGGGATTTCTCTGCTGCTTGCCTGTGTGCAGGTGCTCTTTCGCAGACAAGAGAAGAGCCTTCTTCTTCCCCTTCTGCTCCTGCTGCTGGCACTGTGCAATCTGCTCTACCCGAAAGATTTCTATCTTCCCTTTATCCGTTCGCAGTCACTCTTTGCGCATACCTTTCTTCTTTGTGGAATCGGAGCAAAGGCATTGCTGATCCTTGCTGCGGTTTCTGCTGCCGACATTCTCCTCAGGGGAGAGGCTGTAGTGCTGTCCGCAGCCTCGCGGCTCGTCTCCTTCGGTTATTTTCTGCTGATTCTCTCCATGTTCAGCGGGGAGATCTGGAGCTATCTCGGCTGGGGGACGCCGGTCGTATGGCACGACGCGGCGATTACCACAGTTATCGCCCTGTGGTTTTACTGGAGCTGTTTCCTTCATCTGCATTATATCCGCAGCTGGAGTACGCGGTGGCAGGGTGCCTTCCTCGCAACGGGCGGTGTGCTGACTCTTCTTGTCTCCGTACTGCCGGATCTCGGGCCGTATCAGGGGGTACTCTGATGCTGCTCTTTCGCTTCTTCACCTCCCTTCATCTCAGCGTGGTCCTGTTTCTGCTGCTGGTGGTTGATCTTCTCTTTGGCTGGTACTGCCTGGAGGGCAACACCAGTTTCTATCAGATGATGAACCGCACCGGCCTGGTGGAGTGGCTGCTTACTTTCGGCCGCTCCGATCCCTTTCACACCTCGTGGTTTGTTGTGCTGCTGGTACTGCTCTTTTTTCTCGCGATCAACACCCTCTGCTGCACCGGGGAAAAGCTCACCCGTCTGGCGAAAAACTTCCACGCGACTCTGCAGCGGAAGAGCGGACGTTTCACGCTCTCTGTTCATCTCATGCACCTCGCCATGGTGGTCCTGCTGGCGGGGTATCTGCTCAGTTACATTTTTGGCGAGGTAAACAGCAGTGTGGCGGTGGGAGACAGCGGCATGACCACCGTGGTGCCCGGCACGCAGTTACGGCTCCGTGTTGAGAAGATGGAGATGATCCCTTACAGCGGGAAGGGAATCCCTGCTTTTGAAGGTCGTCGTATTGATGCGGAAGCGCTGCTCCATATTTCCCTGAAGGGGTATGGAGAGAAGGTGCAGAAAATCTCCATGAACCGTCCTGTATTCTTTCACGGCTGGTCTCTTTTTATGCAGACATTTAATCCAAAGTCGGAGGGAAGCATGTCGAAGAACATATATATTGTGCTTGATGTCCGCCGTGACCCCGGTATTCCGCTTACTTTCTGCGGCATGACAGCTTTTGTTCTCGGAGTTCTCGGGTATCTCTGTTTCCGTCCGCGAAAAACGGGAACGAACGAAAATTCAATTCCTCTTCATCACAAAAAATAATGAAAATACTTGTACTTTTTGCACTTCTCTTCTTTACCGCGTTTACCCTTACCTGTTGTGATATGGAGCAGCCTGCTTCAGAGGGCGGCCCGGACGGAAAATCGGTCGTCAGTAAAATGGCCGGGAAGAAGGCGAAAAAATCCTTTCTGACCATTGGTGAATTCACCGTTGAAAAGAAGAGCGATACTCTCACCGTGGTGCGCGACGGTGCTGGCCGCAATCTGGCCCTCGTTCCACGGGGAGCTGCTGATCCAGAGGGCTTTCCTCCAGAGATGATTATTCATACCCCGATGAAAAGGGTGGTGGCATACAGCAACTTTGATGTAGCAACTCTGCGGGTACTTGGGGAAATCAACACCCTCGTTGGCACAACAACGCCTGAAAACCGCTGGTATGTCGATGAGGTGAAAAAAAGATTTACCGACGGGAGCATCGTCTGGGTCGGCAACTCTTCCGGGGTTGATTATGAGGTTATCAAAAAGCAGAAACCGGATGTCGTGCTCACCTGGGACCCTTCCATTGTCCCCATGATGACGGAGCTCGGTATCCCGGTGGTTATCACCTCCACACCGGTGGCCATGTGTCTCAACGCGCGGATGAGTTATGTGAAGTTCCTCGCGCCTTTTTTCGGCAGAGAACAGGAGGCGGACGCTTATTTTCAGAGGGTGGGTGACAGCCTGAAGGCTATACGCAGGCGTACCAGAGACCTGGCTGATCAGCCGAAGGTGATGTGGGGCGATATGTATGAAAAACGGGTGCTGGTGGAGCCGGGGAACGCCTGGATTGGCGAGCTGGTGGGGCTGGTGCAGTCTGACTATCTCTTCGAAGATGTCTACGGCACCTCCTGTATTGAGATTTCCATGGAACGTTTTCTTACCAGTGGGAACGATGCAACGGTCTATTTTACCTACCGTACTCCGAAAACAGGTGCCACCTCGAAAGAAGCGTTGAAGAGAAATCATCCGTTGATGGCCTGTATCACCCCCCTCGGGCCGGGAGGCAGTGTGTATTCACCCCTGCCCTGGTACTCGCAGTCGGGAGATAAACTCGATGAGATTTTTACCGAGATTGCGGCGATCATTCACCCGGATGCGTACCCGAATTACACCTTGAAATATTTTCTGGAACTCCCTGAAAAAGATCCTGTCGAAGGAAAAGAAGGAAGTAAAAACGGGGAGAAAAGGATATGAGGGCCGTTGCGGTCGCAGAGCCACCCGCTGTGCATAACGGGAGGGCGGTGAAAATCTTTTTCCCGCTGCTGCTCCTTGCCTGTTTCGGCGTCGCGGTGTTGAGTATCTGCACCGGTTCTCTTGGTATTACACCGGCAGAGGTATGGAATCTGCTGCTCCATCCCGATGAAACCACAGCGAGCATGATTGTGTGGAAGATTCGTCTGCCCCGCGCTTTTGCGACGCTGCTTGGCGGCGGCTACCTCGCGGTCTCGGGCCTGCTGCTGCAGGTCTATTTCCGCAACCCGATAGTCGGGCCGTTTATCCTCGGAATTTCCTCCGGTGCCACGCTGATGGTTTCCCTCGTCATGCTCACCACTCTCACCGTGCAGCTTCACCTGATGAGTTCTGTTACCACGACACTGGCGGCCATTATCGGCGCGTATGCGGTGATGTCCATTGTGGTCTTTATCAGCTCAAGGGTACGCAGCGGGGTGACGGTGCTCATCGTTGGTCTGATGATGGGCTACCTCTGTCATTCGGTGACCGCCGTGCTTACCGCGCTGGCCGAAAAGGAGCAGATCAAGGGTTTTGTGCTCTGGCAGCTCGGCTCCTTCTCCGGTTTCAGATGGGGAGAGATTGGGCTTCTGTGTATTCTTGGCGGGGCTGTACTGATTCTCATCTATCTGATGGCGAAACCGCTCAACGCGCTTCTGCTTGGCGAAGAATATGCCCTCTCCATGGGAATTCCGGTGCGCTGGTTTCGAGTATCGCTTCTCCTCACCTCCTGTGCTCTTGCCGGGATGGTGACGGCAATGGCCGGGCCGGTGGCCTTTATCGGTCTTGCAGTGCCGCACATGGCACGGATGATCTTTTCCACCTCTGACAACCGTATCCTTATTCCAGCCTCCATGCTTCTTGGCGGGATGGTGACAGCTCTCTGCGATCTGGTCGCCCGCAGTCTGATGGCACCGGTAGAACTTCCTCTTTCTGCCATCACCGCGCTGTTTGGCGCGCCGGTGGTTATTGGCCTTCTGATGAAAAAACGGGTGAAATTATGAGTGAAAACAAGAGTGTACTCTCCTGTGAGAATCTGAGTGCGGGCTATGAGGGCAAGGCGGTGCTCTCCAATGTCAACCTGCACTTTCGCGAAGCGCAGTTTATCTCTCTGCTTGGACCCAACGGGACGGGGAAAACAACCCTGCTGCGAACGCTCTCCCGGCATCTGAAACCGATCTCCGGGGCTGTTACCATTGATGGCCGTCCGCTGGCCTCTCTGCACCAGTCTGAACTGGCGAAGATCATGGCCGTCGTGCTTACCGACCGGATTACTCCGCCGCTCTTTTCGGTTTTTGAATTTGTTGCTCTCGGGCGTTATCCCCATACCAACTTTCTCGGACGGCTGACAAAGAGGGACAAAGCTGTGGTGGAGCGGGCTCTCTCCGACGTACACGCAACAGATCTCAGGAAACGGGAATTTACCAGTCTGTCGGATGGCGAACGCCAGAAGGTTCTGGTGGCACGGGCGCTGGCTCAGGAACCGCAGGTGCTGCTGCTTGATGAACCCACCTCTCACCTCGACCTGAAACACAGGGTAGAGGTGATGTCCATCCTGCGGGAACTCTGCGCCAGTGGTCATATCACAGTGATTGCCTCCCTGCACGACGTAGATATCGCAGCCAAGGTCTCCGATCAGGTCGTGCTGATGAAGAATGGCGGGATCACTGCCTTTGGCGCGCCGGAAGAGGTGCTCAGCAGCAGGGTCGTCTCGGAACTGTACGATTTCACCAGCGCCAGTTTCAGCCGGAAGCTTGGTTCCCTCGAACTGCAGGGGAAGAAGTCCGGCAGAGAAATCTTTGTGGTTGGTGGAATGGGCTGCGGCGCGGAGATCTATCGCCTGCTCAGCAAATACAACTGTTCTCTGCACAGCGGCGTGCTCTTTTCCAACGATCTGGATGCCTTTGTGGCAGACAGTCTCGGGGTGAAAAATATTGTTCAGGTTCCCTCAGCTGAAGTGGATGATCCCTCCCTTGATCAGGCGCTCCAGCAAATGGAAGGGTGCGACTGTCTGGTGGATGCCGGCTGCGATATGCAGGGAATTTATAAGGGAAATCAGGTTCTGCTCAACAAGGCGGCAAAGATGAAAAAACCGGTCTTCTGTTTTCACAAGACGAGGACGGCAGATAACGGTCGGGTACAGGTTGGGAAGATCAGTGATCTGCCTGCGGCTATTGAAGAAGTACTGCAGAATCGTGCAGCGATCTGAGAAGGAGAATTGTTATGGAACAGAAAGAGTGGCGTCTCAGTGTTTTTATTGCCAGTGAACTGAATCTTACTTCGCTGTCTCAGGGTGTGTCGAGTTACTGTGATGAAGGCGGAAAGGTGAAGGTGTATGCCCGTACCCGTCAGCAGTTTTTCGATGAGGCGCAGAAGTCATCTTTTCTTCGTTCCTGCCTGCAGAGCGATGCTGTTCTTCTCTCTCTTCATGGAGGGACAGTGAGTTTTCCGCTTTTTGATCAGCTGATGGAGGCTCTTGCCGCACTGCCACTGGAGAAACGTCCATACCTCCATATCCAGCCAACCGCCGGCGATGAGGATTCCATGCTTGCCGCCGAAAGGGACTGCCCCACCTTTGGGACAGAGTTATGGGATACCTGCTACAAATATATGCTGCGGGGCGGCCGTTTCAACTATAACCAGCTCCTTCGCACCGTCTACAACCATCTCTTTCAGCAGAATCTTCCCGTCGAGCCGCCTTTGAAACAGCGCAACGAGGGAATATATCATCCCGACATGCCCCTTGATATCTCTTTGGAGGAGTATCTTGAAAAGCGGGTACAGCCGGGGCGTCTCACCGTGGGAATCTGGTTCTATCAGACCTACTGGCTTAACGATAATCTCGCCTTTATTGATGCCCTTATCCGCGCAGTAGAGGCGGAGGGGGCGAACGTAATCCCGGTGTTTCATCTCCGTTTCAAGGAGAGCAGCCGCAGCAACCACGGGGCGGACTACGTGGTGGACCACTTTTTTATGGATGAGGGC
Source organism: Desulforhopalus vacuolatus (assembly GCF_016918505.1). Taxonomy (GTDB): domain Bacteria; phylum Desulfobacterota; class Desulfobulbia; order Desulfobulbales; family Desulfocapsaceae; genus Desulforhopalus; species Desulforhopalus vacuolatus. The sequence goes on along the minus strand of NZ_JAFFPZ010000028.1, from coordinate 21,415 downwards.
ACGCCGCGTATTGATGCTCTGCTTAACCCCATGTTGTTCAGCCTTAAACTCGCCTCACCAGACTACCACGACCTGCTGGAACGGCTCGGTGTCCCCTTTCTGCAGGCGATGATTTCCATGGGTACCCGCGCTCAGTGGGAGGAGTCTGAGCAGGGAATGCGCACCATGGATGTGAGCTTTAACGCCGCCCAGCCGGAGTTTGACGGCGCGCTGATCTCGGTCCCCGTAGCAACGCGGGAAGAGCAAAAGATCGACCCTGTAACCGGCGGTCTGCTTTGCTGCTGCGAGCCTCTCGGTGGGCGACCGCAGAAGCTTGTCCGTCTCGCACTGAACTGGGCGCGGCTGCGCAGGTTGAAAAATGAGGAGCGACGGGTGGCGATTATCTTCCATCACTATCCTCCCCGGGAAGACCGTATCGGCTGTGCCGCCGGGCTGGACAGCTTTGCTTCGGTGAGTGATCTCGTCTCCCGTTTGAAGAGCGAAGGGTATCAGGTGGAGCGGGAGTATGAAGACGGTACTGAGATGGCCCATGAACTGCTCAAGCGGGTGACGGCGGACCAGCGCTGGCTCACTCCGGAAAAACTGGCGGAGCGTGCGGAGGCGTGGGCAAAACGGGAGAGCTTCACTCCGTGGCATGAAGAGCTGCCTGAGTGGAACCGGGAAAAGATGACGGCGGACTGGGGCAGGATGCCGGGAGAGATGTTTGTGCATAATAACACCCTCTATTTTCCCGGGATGGCCAATGGTAATCTCTTTGTCACCATCCAGCCACCACGGGGAAATTTTGATCACCTGGAGAAAGACTACCACGACATGCACCTCTCGCCGCCTCACCACTATCTGGCGTTTTACCGCTGGATTCGTGATGAGTTTAAGGCCGACGCTGTCATTCATGTGGGTAAACACGGCTCGCTGGAGTGGATGCCGGGCAAGGCCCTCGGGCTGTCGGAGAACTGCTGGCCCGATCTGGCCATCATGGAGCTGCCCAATATCTACCCCTATATCATCAACGACCCGAGTGAGGGGACCCAGGCCAAACGTCGCAGCTACGCCTGCATTATCGATCATCTCACCCCGGTCTTCACCAACGCCGACCTCTACGAAGAGCTGGCGGTGCTGAGCCAGCGGCTGGAAGAGTACAGCATGGCTTCGGCCGAGGATCCGGCGAAGAAGGATATACTCAAACCGCTCATCTGGGAGGCCGTTATAGCAGCACATCTTGAAGAGGATCTCGGCATGACTGAGGCAGCCGCAATGAGTGATTTTGAAGGTTTTCTTGAGCGCATGCACAGCTCTCTTCACGAACTCTCCGATACCATGATCGGGGATGGACTGCATACCCTCGGCCGTCCGCCGCAGGATGAGGGGCTGGTGGAGTTTCTCACTCAGCTTACCCGCAACGATAACGGCAATGTGCCCTCCCTGCGCGAGTCGGTGGTGACGGCAATGGGCTTTGATTATGACGACCTGCTGCTGCACTGCGGGGAAAGTCTGCCTGCGTATGGTGGAAAAACCGGCGGCCAGTGTATTGCCGCCGCCCACGACTGTTGTCTGCAACTGGTGAGAGAACTGGCCGCGAAGCACTTTCAGGGAGCAGCGGTGAAAGAGATCGTGGCGGATTCTTTTCCCGCCCGGGCCGGGGATGTGGTGGAGGCCCTCACCTATGTTGCTGAATCTCTCTCCGTGCGGGTAGCAGCCACCACTGAAGAGATGGACTCCACCCTTGCCGCTCTTGAAGGAAAATATGTCTTACCGGGAGCTTCTGGTGCGCCGAGCCGCGGGCAGGCGGATATCCTGCCCACCGGGCGCAACTTCTACTCGGTTGATCCCCATAAGATTCCCACTCCCGCCGCATGGGAGATGGGGAAACAACTTGGTGATGCCCTTATTGCCCGCTGGCAGGAGGAGAAAGAGGGGTGGCCGGACTCGGTGGGGATCCTTGTCTATGGCGGTGGTACCATGCGCACCCGGGGAGATGATATTGCGGAGATTTATTATCTGATGGGGGTGAAACCGGTGTGGCAAAAATCCTCCGGCAATGTGATTGCTCTTGAGGTTATTCCCCGGGAAGAGCTTGGCAGGCCACGGCTTGATGTTATGCCAAGGGTGAGCGGTTTCTTCCGCGACGCCTTCCCCAATCTGATGGAACAGATTGACGAGGCGGTTGCCATTGTCTCCGCCCTGCGGGAACCGCCGGAATCCAACATCCTGCGACGCAATGTGCTCGCCGATATGGAGGAACTTCGGCAGCAGGGAATGAGCCGGGAGGAGGCGGAGAGGGAGGCGACCTTTCGTGTCTTCAGCTGTCCGCCGGGCAGTTACGGTGCCGGAGTGACGGAGCTTGTGGAATCGAAACAGTGGGAGACGCAGGATGAGCTGGGCGAGGCCTATATTCGTTACTCCTCCCACGCTTACGGGAAAGGGAGTTACGGTGATAAGAAACCTGCCACCTTTCGTCGCCTGCTCTCCCGCATGGAGATGACGGTGAAAAACGAGGACTCCCGTGAGTACGATATGATGTCCTGCACCGACTATTATAACTACTACGGTGGCCTCATTGTTGCTGGCAAGACAGTGCGTGGAGAACTGCCACTGGCGATAGCAGGGGACAGTTCTGATCCGAAACGGGTGAAGATGCGTTCCACCTTCGAGGAAGCGAAACATATTCTTCGCTCCCGTCTGGTCAATCCCAAATGGCTTGAGGGCATGAAACGTCACGGTTATAAGGGCGCGGGCGATATCTCCCACATGATGGATACCATGTTTGGCTGGGATGCCACCGCCGAGGTGATGGATGACTGGATGTATGAAGCCGTGGCGAAGAAATACGCCCTGGACCCGGAGATGCAGGAGTGGATGAAGGAGGTCAATCCCCACGCTCTGCACAATATTCTCGACAAGCTTCTTGAGGCGATCGGCCGCGACATGTGGGACGCTGGCAGGGAGATGGAGGAGCAGCTGCGCGATGAATATCTGGAGATGGAAGGGGAAATTGAGGAGCGGACGGAATAGATGAGCGTTTATCCATTCACTGCCCTTGTCGGTCAGGAGGAGCTGAAGCTGGGACTCCTTCTCAATATTGTCAATCCCGCCGTGGGCGGCGTTGTCATCCGTGGTGAGAAGGGAACGGCTAAATCCACCGCTGTGCGCGGGCTGGCCGAGCTGATGAGCGGGGCTGAGGGAAAGCCGATGCCGTTGATCAACCTGCCCCTCAACGCTACTGAGGATATGCTCGCCGGGAGTATTGATTTTCAGGCGGCATTACGCAGAGGAGAGGTGGTGCTGCAGCCGGGGCTGATGGCTCGCGCGGACGGCGGCATTCTTTATGTGGATGAGGTGAACCTGCTGGACGATCATCTGGTGGACATTATCCTCGACACCGCCGCTTCCGGGATGAACACGGTGGAACGGGAGGGGATCAGTTCTCGCCAAAATGCCTCCTTTGTGCTCATCGGGACCATGAATCCGGAAGAAGGGGAGTTGCGGCCCCAGCTGCTTGACCGTTTTGGGCTTTGCGTAGAGATGGCGGGGTTGGAGGATATAGACCTTCGCGTGGAACTGTTGCAGCGGAGAGAGGCTTTTGACAGCGCCCCGCAGAGTTTTGCAGGACAGTATGCACAGCAGAGTGAGCAGGAGCGGCAGCGTATTCTTGCGGCGCGAAAAAAGGTCCAGAAACTGCGCCTCACCTCGCAGCAGCGCGGCTTTATCGCCGAACTGACTCGAAACAACAACGTGGCCGGACACCGGGCCGATCTGGTACTTGAGCAGGCTGCCATCGCCTGCGCGGCCCTTGAGGGCAGCGGGGCTGTGAAACTGAGTCATATCTCACGCGTCGCACCGCTGGTACTGGCGCACCGTATGCGCGAGGCGGGTGAGGCTCCGCCGGAACCTCCTCCGCCGCCGGAAGCGGAGGCAGAGGAGAGCTCCGCCGAACAGAATGAACAACAGACGGAAAACGACTCCCCGGAGAACAGAGAAGAACCGCAGCAGAGTGGTCAGAAAGAGCAGGGAGAAGCGCAGGAAGAAAGGAGAGAAGATTCCTCTGAGCAGGGGGAAGATGAGAACTCTGCCGATGAGCATGAACGTGAACCTCATGCTCCCGGCGGGGAACTCATTTTTGAGGTGGGAATACCCTTTAAGGTGAAAAGTATTGTCAGTCCGAAGGACCGGCAGGCGCGCCGAGGCAGTGGCCGCCGGTCCCGCAGCCGGGTGCTGCAGAAGCAGGGACGTTACGTGAAGGCGGCGATGGCGGGCGGAGCCGGAGTGGAAGGTGATCTGGCGCTCGATGCCACCCTGCGTGCTGCGGCACCGTGGCAGAAGAGTCGCCGGGCACGGTGCGGTGCCAGCCAGCTTGCAATTCGGCTGGAACCGGGGGATATCCGTTTCAAGGTGCGGGAAAAACGGCTTGGGAATCTCCTCCTCTTTGTGGTGGACGGTTCCGGTTCGATGGGCGCACGCGGACGGATGACTGCCTCCAAAGGGGCGATCATGTCGTTGCTGCTTGATGCCTATCAGAAGCGGGACAAGGTGGCGATGGTCAGCTTTCGCGGACGGGAGGCGGTTGTCAATCTGCCCGTTACCAGCTCGGTGGAACTGGCGGGCAAGATGCTGGCTGAAATGCCGGTGGGTGGCCGCACACCGCTTTCTGCGGGGCTGGTGAAAGGGTATGAGGTGGTGCGGAATTTGCTGGTGCGGGAACCCGCCGCGCGGCCCATCGTCATTATCCTCACCGACGGCAAGGCTAATGTGAGCCTTGGCAGGGAGAAGCCGGTGCGGGAGATGGAACGGCTCGCCGCTGCGCTGCAGAGGGAGGAGCGGGCGCACTATATCGTGGTGGATCTTGAGGAGGAGGGACCGGTGAACTTTCAGCTTGCCCATCGTCTTGCCGGGCTGCTTGGCGCGGAATATTTCAAAACCGGCGACCTCCAGGCGGAAGAGCTGGTTAAGATCGTGCGGGCAAATCAAGGTTGATAACAGGGAGAAAGAAGAAAGGAGACGGGAGGCAGGAGGCGGGAGAAAGGGAACAGCAAAAAGCGATAAGACATTTTTTACCGCGAAGAACGCGAAGGAACGCGAAGGAACGCAAAAGACGGAACAGCGAAAAACTTTTTGCCAACGAATAAAGGCTCTAAACATGCGAATAAAGGCGAAAAAGATTTAAGGACAAAGATTTTGTTTAATTAAGGCAGGCAAGACAGGAGACGGGAGACAGGGAAAGGCAAAAGACGGAAAGAGAAAGCCTGGATGGCCTGCGAAACACGCGAAAGTTTCTCTATATAATACCAATTTCATTTTGTATTGGAGAATTCAAAGGCAGGTGGGACAGACGCCCAATTTGGGCGTCTCTACGATGTCGGCGATTTATCTTACGGGCATTGATTGTACAAATCCGGATACAATTCTGCCGCGATAATCCCGTGGTCGCAATATGGCGTTGTCTTTGTGGAAAGGATGTCCTTGTAGAGACGCCCAATTTGGGCGTCTTCAGCACAACAGGTGGCTCATCTTACAACAGACGTTTCTGCAATGAAATTAATGTATCATCCTGTTTTTTCCTGTCTCCTGTCTCCCTTCTCCTGTCTCCCTTCTCCCTTTTTGTCTTTTCTGAGAAGTGAACAGCAGGCAGCCATATATAAATGATGATTTTTTATTCTTAATCCAGGGACAAACACAAAATATGAAATTGCTAACGTATCCCTTTGCGGCCATTGTCGGTCAGGAGAAGATGAAGCAGGCGCTCATCCTCAATATTATCAACCCCGGCCTCTCCGGCGTACTGATCCGCGGCGAGAAAGGCACGGCTAAATCTACTGCCGTGCGTGCGCTTGCCGAAATTCTGCCGATGATTGAGGTTATCGAAGAGAATGCCTTTCAGCTTGATCCGCAACAGGATTATGAAGAGTACTGCACTCTCTGCCGGGCTCTTGGCAGAGCGGTGGAGGAACAAGAAGATCTTGTCACAACCCGGCGGCGGGTGCGGGTGGTAGAGCTGCCCGTCGGGGCTACGGAGGACCGGCTGGTGGGTACTCTCGACCTCGAACACGCCCTGAAGGAGGGTGAAAAGCGGGTGGAACCGGGACTGCTGGCGCGGGCACACCGTAACATCCTGTATGTGGATGAGGTCAACCTGCTTGATGACCATCTGGTTGATGTACTGCTGGACTCCGCTGCCATGGGCGTAAATACCATTGAGCGGGAGGGGATCAGCTTCTCCCATCCGGCACGGTTTACCCTCGTTGGCACCATGAACCCCGAGGAGGGGGAACTGCGGCCGCAGCTCCTCGACCGCTTCGGCCTCTGTGTCAATGTGGGTGGAATTAATTCTATTGATGAGCGGGTGCAAATCATGGAACGGCGCATGGCCTTCGACACAGATCGCGAGGCTTTTGTTAAGAAGTGGCAGCGGGAGTCGACGGAACTGGCGGACACCATTATTGCAGCCCGCGCGCTTCTGCCGCAGGTCAGCATTGCCCACGCCCTGCTTGAGGAAGTGGCACGGAACTGTATCGAGGTTGGCGTGGACGGCCATCGCGGAGATATCATCATGCTGAAAACAGCGAAGACGCTTGCTGCGCTGTACGGTCGCAAAATGGTTATGGCAGAGGATATACGCGAGGCGGCGGAACTGGTTCTGCCTCATCGTATCCGTCGTCAACCGCTGATGGATATTCCTGATACTGTTCACCAGTACAGAGCGGGCAGGGGGAAATAATGAAACTGCGCACTTTCAGCAGCGGGGTGACCCTTGAGCGACAGGGGAAGGCACTTATTGCCCATTTTCCGGGGCCGTACGGCGTAGTCTCCACTTCAGCGGCGGACGGAGGTCTGCAGCGGGGGATGGAGTATGCCATTAATTTCCAGAGCTGCGAGGGATGCAGTCACAAGGTAAGCGTGAACTGCCGTGACCCGCGGCTCTATCGCCGTTATGTTTGTGAACCTCTGGGTGTGCCGCCGGAGAAGACGGTGATGATGGGAACCGCCGCCAATATGCACTTTGCGGCGATTGTCTGCAGGAGCTTTGAGGATCTTGAAGTGACGGCCGTGGTTACCGGCGGCGTGGAGAGTAATGCCGGACGGGCTGGGGATTCGGCGTCGGTGGTGGAGACGCCGGAGGGTTTTTTCCGTCTTGTCAATGGCCATCGCGAACCCGGTACCATCAACATTATGTTGCTCATTTCCAAACCGCTGACGGACGGGGCGCTTACCCGTTGTATTATCCTTGCCACTGAGGCGAAAACAGTTGCCCTGCAGGAGCTGGCGGTTAATTCCCGCTATTCTCCGGGGCTGGCGACGGGCACCGGCACCGACCAGATAATTGTGGCTGCGCCTGATCCCGAAGACGACAGTTATCGTCTTTTCTGGGCGGGAAAACACGCGAAACTCGGCGAGTTGATCGGCCTCGCGGTTACCGCCGCAGTGAAGAAGACCCTTGCCCGACAGAATGGGCTTACGCCCTCCGGGCAGTGTTCGGCAAAGATTCATCTGGAACGTTTTGGCTGTACCAATATCAGTATGAAGGAGGGGATTGTCGCCTGCCTTGATGAGAAGACGGGAGAGCTCCTCGGGAATAATTTTCAGGCGCTCAATCACGATCCTCTGGTGGTGGCCGCAGCGGCGGCGCTGGCCCACCTGCAGGATAAATTGAGCTGGGGTATTTTGCCGCAGGGATGCCGCATGGAGATTATGGGAGCTGCGGCGGCCCAGCTTGCCTGTGCGGCAGGCGGCCATTTCGAGAAGATGGAGGTGTACCGCGAACGGCTGGGAGAGCGGACGGAAACTGAAGATTTTCTGCAGCTCTGCTGGGAAGCGATAGCGGCGGGATATGTTGACCGCTGGTCCTAATGACGTGACGGGGGCCTCTTTCTACGGGAAGATTTCGTATCTCATTGTTGCCCTCACCAGCAGGTGTAATCTTCACTGTGCGGGGTGTATTCAAAATGCCTCCGCGAAGGGAAATGATATGGATGACAGGGTGATGGATACCCTGCTTGCGCGGATGGACAATGGTAAACCGCTGCTGGTTCAGCTCACCGGAGGCGAGCCGACTCTCCTGCCGGAGAAGATTGAACGTTTTGCCCGGGCTGTGCAGCAGTTCAGGAGGAAACCGCGTCTTGCCCTGCAGACCAACGGAACGCTCATCACCCCGCATCTGGTTGCGATACTGCGTAAATATGAGATTGAAACCGGCCTGAGCATTGACGGTCCACCGGAACTGCAGGAAGAGCTGCGGGGCGGCAGCACGGCTGCCCTGAAGGGACTGCGTCTTCTTGAGGCGAAGCGGATTCCCTTTCGAGTGACCACCGTAGTAAGCGCAGCCAGTGTCGGGCAGCTCGATAAACTGGCGCTGTTTCTTGCCGCCTTTTCCGGGTGTCGGGGGATGGGGCTTGATCTGCTGGTAAAAAAGGGGCGGGGAACAACACGTGCGCTGTCCTCCCCCGAGTCACTCACAGAAAATGTCCGGCGCCTCGTGAGCACTCTGCGGTTTATCAACAGCAGAAGAAAGATTCCCCTGCAGCTGCGGGAACTCTCATTGCTGGAACGGGGGCGCGGCGCAGCTTTCTGTCATGCGGCCTCAGGCAGAAGCCTCGCTGTCACCCCCACAGGCAGGCTTTATCCCTGCGGGCAGGTGATGAATGAAGAGAGTTTTTCCCTCGGGAGTATTGAAGACCCGCGACCGCGTCATCACCTCCTGCAAAGTGTTCGCCTGCAGTGTCCCGAGGGTGTGGAATGTGAACTGCAGGGTCGCTGTCCGGGGGACTGTCCCTCACGGCTTTTAACGAATGGTGACGACGGCCAGTTGATCTGTGCGCTGTATCGGGGAATTCAGGAAAGCTGTTAATTCTTATCACGCAGTACGAATCATATCTTTTTTCGAGGAGTTGTGAATGTCAGGTAAAGCACAATGTCAACTGTGGTTCACAGCGGCTCTTGTCCTGTCGCTGTTTTTTCCACCACCGGCAGTTCTGGCGGTCTCTGTTCAGCAGCAGGTGGAAAAACCCCTTCGGCAGTCCATCGACACCCGTCAGCAGGCGCAGAAGAAGGTGGAGCAGTGGCAGGACGATCGTGCAGATCTCACCTCCCGCTTTGTCGCACTGACGAGTGAGACGGCGGAACTTGTCACATACAGCGAAAAGCTGAAGGACAGCGTCGAGGCTTCCCGCAATCGGCTTGCTGCAAAGAAGCAGCAGCTTGCCGAGATAAAAAAGATCAGTGAAGAGATTGCCCCTTTTCTTGATGAACTGCTGACTCAGCTGCGGGAGGTGAGTGCGGACGGCCCTCCATTCCTTCAGGAAGAGCGTGCAGAGCGATTGAGCAGGATGGAGAAGATGATGGGAGATCCCGCCATCTCTGTTGGCGAGAAATATCGCCGCCTGATGGAGGCCCTGCATATCGAGGCTGAATACGGTTTTACCACTGAGGTCTCCCGCGAGGAGATTGACCTCGGTGCCGGGCCGATGCTGATGGACATTTTCCGCTTTGGTCGGTTGAACCTTTTCTCTCTCAGCCTTGACGGGCTCACCTGCGGCCGTTTTAACGAAGCGGCCGGCACGTGGGAAAAGCTTGAAGACGGCTGGCTGCGCGAGATCCGTACCGTTATCGCCATGGCGCGCAAAGAACAGCCGGTGGATCTGGTGAATCTGCCCATTGGTAAAATCAGTGGCGCACATTCCTTCACCGAAAATCAAAACTGAGGTCTCTTATGAAATATCTGCATGTATCCTCTGTTCTGGTTTTTCTTCTGCTCTTTTTTTTCGTCGAACCCCTTCTGGCTGAGGACGCGAGGGTTGGAGCCGGCCAGGCCGATCACCAACGGGCAGAGCTGGTCCGTCAAGCGCAGGCTGAAAAGGCTGCGGCGGTGCAGTCTGCCCGGGAAATTGAAGCCGCCATCCGCACAGACCGTCAGGCCCTTGAACAGGCTGTGGCTGAACTTGAGGCAAAGAAAAAACGGCTCAACGCCACGGTCAGTAACCTGCATCAGGAGGAGACGCAGATCACTGCGGAGGAGAGCGATGTTGACGTGCAGTTGCACAAGATCGACGGCATGGTGAAAGAGTTGATCGGTCAGATTCGTATCAACGCCAAAGATCTTGATGAACTGATCGGACAGGATCCGCAGTATGCCCGGCGCGGAAAAAAGGGACAGCCCCTCAATTTTCTCTCTGCGGTTGCGGGGGATGAAAAATTTCCGGGAATGGAGGATATCCGCACAATGGATACGGCGCTGCTGGAGATTATCCGCAGCTCCGGTGAGGTGAATCTGAAGAACATTGTGATTACCAGCCGTTCCGGCAGGGAAAGTGAGGCGGAGGTTGTCATGGTCGGTCCCTTTACCGGGGTCTATCGGCTCGGCGGTGAAACCGGGTTTCTCAATTTCACGCCGGGCAGTGACAGACTCTTTGCCCTTGCCAACCTGCCGGATTCGAGTCTGCGCAGGGACATCGCCTCTTATATGGATGGCAGCAGTCCAGCGGTGCCGGTGGATATCAGTCGCGGCGGTGCCCTGCGCCAGATCAGCCACCGGGTCAGTTTTATTCAGCAGATCCATCAGGGCGGACCCATCGTCTGGCCGATTCTTGCTCTGCTGCTTTTCGGTGTGCTCATCGTGGCAGAGCGCTCATTTTACCTGTTGCGCTATCGCCAGTTGAAACCGCCGCTTATTGCCCGTATCCGAATCCTGGCCGGGAAAGGCAACTGGGGAGCCTGTGAAAAACTCTGCGCGGGAAATCAATGGAAGAAGCGGCCCATGGGAAGGGTGCTCGGGGCCGGGCTTTCCGTCCGCACTCTTGACCGGGAAGAGATTGAAAATGTTCTCCATGAGGCCATTCTCGCGGAGGTTCCCCGGCTGGAACGCGGACTTTCCACTCTTGGGATGTTTACCACTATTTCTCCACTGCTTGGTCTGCTCGGGACGGTGACCGGGATGATCAACGTCTTCCACGTCATTACCCTCTACGGAACGAGTGACCCGCGGATGATGTCCAGCGGAATTTCCGAGGCGCTGGTAACCACCATGCTCGGGCTCTCTGTTGCCATCCCGCTGATGCTGCTGCACAACATGATTTCCCGGGGTGTGGATCGTATTATCGGCGACATGGAAGAACAGTCGGTATCGCTGGTCAATCTTATCTTTAAACTGCGCAGTCAGGAAAGCGTCCTGCGCGGGAAGACCGCGACCCGATGATCTTTTTTGAAGAACACGTGTATGCTTTGAGCACCTCTTTTCATACCGGCGGGCCGGTTATGGTGCCCCTGCTGCTGGTCAGTCTCGTCGTCTGGCTGCTGATTGCCGAGCGCTGGTTGTACCTTCGGCAGATGGGCAGGAAGATGATGAGCGGGGAAGAGGCGTGGCGACATATTGAGCAGGGTAAAATTCCTGCTGCCGGGAGAGGAGGAATGGCTGGTCTGCTTACCCGCCGTTTTATGGAGGAACGCAGTGGAGATCCACTGCTCGACAAGCGAATTCTTGATGAGGTGGTGCAGAGCGTCCAGCGTCCGCTTAACGGTCTTCTCCCGCTGATTGGCGTGCTTGCGGCTCTCACACCGCTGCTCGGCCTGCTTGGTACTGTTACCGGGATGATGAGTACATTCAAGGTGATGTCGCTCTTTGGTACCGGCGACGCCAGAGGCATGGCTTCAGGCATTTCTGAAGCGCTGATTACCACCGAAACCGGCCTGATTATAGCCATTCCGGCCATGTATATGAAAAATTATCTCGAACACCGTGCGCAGCAAATTGGAGAGCAAATTGTCAGTACCGGTTATTTTCTGCGCCGTCACCTTCATGGGAAGGAGAGCGAATAATGTTGAGTATAAGTTCTGAACGCAGGCGAAACCGGAAAACTCCGGGACTGGATATCTCCTCGCTCATTGATATGGTTTTCATCCTGCTCATCTTCTTTCTGGTTAATACCAGCTTTGTCAAGGAAACGGGGGTGCAGGTCGCGCGGCCGACAGCGTCTACTGCCACAGTGGAAAAGCAGAGTGCCATTCTCATTGCCATAAATACAGAGGGCCGTATTTACATGGATCACCGGGAGATCGATGTTCGCGCGGTGCGTGCCAATGTTGAGCGGGCGCTGGCGGAAAATCCGGAGGCGGCAGTTATTGTGGTGGCCGACAAGGCGAGCAGTACCGGGACAGCCATTCAGGTGATGGATGGTGCGCGGCTGGCCGGAGCTCATTCTGTCTCCCTTGCGGCGAAACGTCCGACACGGTGAGTGTGGAATGAAGAGCAGCGGAAACAGGGCGGGGCTGGACTGGTTGAAGGCGGGGGTCGTGTCTCTCCTTCTCAATATTGTGCTCTTTCTTGTCATCCCGGGCCTGACAGCGGTGCGACCGCAGAAACAGCAGCTGGAAGAGATGGATCAGCTCATCACCCTCACTCAAGTGCGCGAGCCTGAGACTGAGAAGGAGAAACCGCCTGAGCCTCCGAAACCGCCGGAAGAGCAGCCGAAGGTGGAAAATGTTGTTCACAGGATGGTTCTGCCGACGCAGAAGCTGTCGCTTCCTTTTGAACTCAACCCCCGTTTGCCAGCGATCGAGGGTGGCGTTGAGCTGCCGCCGATTGATACCAGTCTGCCGCAGGCGGATATGAGTGGCATGTTTGAGGTTGGAGCGCTGGACGCCCCGCTGGTGGGAATGTCACAGATGCCGCCGCACTATCCGCAGAGAGCGAAGCGGTTCGCGATTCAGGGCTGGGTGAAGATCGAGTTTGTGGTCAATGAGGAGGGACGGGTGGAGAATGTGAAGGTGCTGGAGTCACAGCCGAAAGGTACCTTTGAGCGGGCGGTAATCCGGGCAGTTTCTCACTGGCGTTTCAGACCTGGGACCATTGGCGGCATACCAGTGAAGGCACGTGTGCAGCAAAAAATCATCTTCAGGGTACCTTGAATAACCAGTCTTACAAGATTATTCAAAATACCCTTTAACCTGGATTGAGGAGGACTGATACCTTGAAACGTCTACTCGCTTTCACCATGCTGTTGTTGTTCCTTGTGCCGGGCATGGCTCTCGCCGACAAAAAATATCCGCCGGTGGTGGGGATTGCGCTCTCCAAAGCTGTCCCTTTAATGAGGCAGAAACAGTATGCGGAGGCGACGGCCATCCTGCAACAGGCCCTTGGGGAGAAGGGCGGTACGCATGAGGAGATCTACCTGCAACTCGGCAACTGCGCCATGCTGCAGGGAACGTTTTCTCTTGCGGTACAGCACTATAAGGAGGCTCTCAAAGGTGATGATACTGCTGTCAGTCTGTGGCTGAATCTCGGAAAGGCCCAATATCAATTGAAACACTTTGCTGGAGCGGGAGACTCTTTCCAGCAGGCGTGGGACAGGGCATCTCCGCAGGAGCAGAAGGCGGATATTCTCTTCTGTCTGGCGACGGCCTGGCGTATGGCTGGCAATGGTGGAAAGGCCGTCGTGGCTTTCGAGAAACTTTTCCAGCTCTATCCCAAAAAGGTAACTTCTGCGTGGCGTGAGCAGTATATTCATGCCCTTATGGAGAGTGAACAGATAAAGAAGGCTCTGCCGCTTATTCGTCAGATGATTGCCACTTCCAGTGGAAAGATGAAAATGCAGTGGCAGGAGATACTGCTGTCACAGTATGTCGAGTTACAGATGTATTCGCAGGCGGAGACCCTCGCACGCACTCTCACGGAGGCAGATCCCGGTGAGGTGAAATGGTGGAAAGCGCTGGCCCATCTGCAGCTCGCCGCAGGAAGGATGGAGCAGGCACTGGCCGCGCTTATTGCCTGCAGTTACCTGGAACCGCTCGATGCGCAGGAGCTGACACTGCTGGCGGATCTCTATATGGAAACGAATGTTCCGGGGAAAGCAGCCCCTCTCTACAGGCAACTTTTGCAAAGGAAGTATCGGCAGAGAACTCTTCAACGGCTGGTGGTTGCCCTGCACCGTGAAGACAAGGATGAGACAGCGTTGAAGGTTCTGCAGCAGTATCGCGAAGAGACGGTGAAGTCGGCATCTCTGCTGCAGCTTGAAGGGGAAATTCGTTATGGGCGGCGGGAGTTTTTTCAAGCGGCAGAGGCCTATCGTGTGGCGGCCGGGCTGAAGGGACACCAGAAAGGCCGCTGCTGGCTGATGGCAGGGTACTCTGCGTTGCAGGGAAAGGACTGGTCCGCTGCCCGGCAATATCTGCACAAAGCGTCAGAATTTAAAAGGCAGAAGAAGCCTGCATGGAGTGCGCTGAAGGTGGTACAAATGGAACTCGCGAGAGCATCAGCAGGGTAAAAAGCCGAAAAGAGAAAGAGTGAAGGAGAAAGACGTGGGAAGAGAGGGATGGATAAAGAGAAGGATGGTGACTGTATGGCTGGTGACGGTTCTTCTTTTCTGTTTTCAGGTACAGTTGCAGGCTGTAGAACTGCGCTACGCCACAGGTTTTGAAGCACACGAAGAAAACGGAGTGACCCTGCTCACGGTGTACCGGCCGTGGGCTGGTTTGAAAGCTGATTTTCACTATCTCCTGAAAAAAAGAGGAGAGAAGACTCCGCCAGGCTATGAGGAGTGCCAGGTGGTGGAAGTCCCGGTGCGGAGCATGGTGGTACTCTCCACTCCGGCGATTGGTTTTCTGACAAAGCTGGACGCCCTTGATACGCTGGTGGGTTTCAGTGCACCCTCTCGATTGAACAGCGAGTTTGTACACCGCGCGGTCAAAGAGGGCCGGGTGGCAGCGGTGGGAGAGGGTTCGAATCTGCGGGTGGAGAAGGTCCTTTCTCTGTCGCCAGAGATTGTTTTTTCCTTTGCTACCGGCTCCTTTCGGGATTCTCACCCCAAATTGATGGAGGCGGGGCTGAAGGTGGGACTGGTGGCCGAGTATATGGAGAATCATCCCCTTGGCTGGGCGGAGTGGATTAAATACTTTGGCTTGTTTGTGGGCAAAGAGGCGCAGGCCGAGAAAATTTTCAACGGAGTTGAACAGCGTTATAACAGCCTTGCCGAAAAGGTTGCTGCACTGCCTAAAGAAAATAAGCCGACGGTGATAACCGGTGCGCCCTTTAACGGGGAGTGGTTTGTGGCAGGAGGCAAGAGCTTTCTGGCTCATCTCTTTGCCGATGCCGGTGCGGATTATCTGTGGAAGGATTCCAGCTATGGGGGGTCAAAACCGGTGGACGTGGAGATGATTTTTGCCCGTGGGCAGAATGCTGATTGCTGGTTCAATCCCGGATCGTGGAAAAGTGTGGCCGAGGGACGGGCGGTAGATATGCGCTTTCAGTATTTCAAGGCCATGCAGGAGAGGCGAATTTACAATAATAACCGGCGGGCCAACACCTCCGGCGGGAACGATTACTGGGAATCCGGAGTGATTGCTCCTGATGTTATTCTCGCGGATATGGTGTCGATCTTTCATCCCGAACTGGTTCCAGAGCACAAACTCTACTACTACACCCGTCTGCCGGAGAAATGATGAGACGTGTTTTCTTTCCTCTGCTTGCCTGTACGTTGCTGGGGTCCTTTTTTATTCTCGACCTTGCCACGGGCAGTGTCACCATTCCTCCGCATGATGTCTGGGCGGTGCTTACAGGTGGAGACCCCTCGGTTGCGAGCTGGAAGACCATCCTGCTTCTCTTTCGCCTGCCCAAGGCTCTGGCGGCCATCGCTGCGGGTATGGGGCTGGCGGTGAGCGGTCTGATGATGCAGACCCTTTTTCGCAATCCCCTCGCCGGGCCTTCCATTCTTGGAATCAGTGCCGGGGCAAGTCTCGGGGTGGCCATTGTCGTTCTTGGAAGTGGTCTGGGACTGGGCGGTACCGGACTGATCAGCGGGATGGGACTGGGTGGCAATCTTTCCATTGTGGTGGCGGCAACCCTCGGTGCCATGCTGGTACTGGTGGTGATTCTGCTGGCGGCGCAGCGGGTACAGAACGTCATGACCCTGCTCATTGTCGGTCTGCTCGGCGGTTTTGCACTGAACGCCGGGGTAAGTGTGCTGATCCACTTCAGTCGACCAGAGATGACCCAGGCCTATATGGCGTGGAGCTTCGGCAGTTTTGCCAATGTTACCTGGAATGAGCTGAAAATATTCTTGCCGGTAGTGCTGCTTGGCACCCTTATCGCCTGTACCTTCGGCAAGGCGCTGAATGTGCTGCTCTTCGGCGAGACCTACGCACGCTCCATGGGAGTGAATTTCATCTGGATACGCCTGGTGATAATCACTGTTACCGCCATCCTCGCCGGGGCGGTGACCGCCTGGTGCGGGCCGGTGGGCTTTATCGGCATTGCCGTACCCCATCTCGCCAGAGCGCTGCTTGGCAGCTCGGACCATCGCTTTCTCCTGCCCGCCACGGCGGTGATGGGAGGCGTGACGGCCCTTGGTGCCGACATTATCGCTCAGATGCCGGGCTTTGAGACGGTTCTGCCGCTGAACGCGGTGACTGCTTTAATTGGCAGTCCGGTGATTATCTGGTTCATCCTGCGGCGACGGATGGTGATGTGATAGCAATTACATTTTGTATTGGCGGATTTAAAGATGGGTGGGACAGACGCCCAATTTGGCGTCTCTACGATGTCGGCGATTTATCTTACGGGCATTGATTGTATAAATCCGGATACAATTCTGCCGCGATAACCCGTGGTGGTAATATGGCGTTGTCTTTGTGGAAAGGATGTCCTTGTAGAGACGCCCAATTTGGGCGTCTTCAGCACAACAGGTGGCTCATCTCACAACAGATGTTTCTGCAATGAAATTAATTGTATCATCCTGTTTGTCCTGTCGTGTTTTTTGGTCAGTAAAAAATGTAAATGGTATGAGGCGGGGAATAATTGCTTTACGGCAAAAAATCTTTTCGCTGTTCTGTTGGTGATAATCGTTCTTATCTTCAGGGTATCCTTAACAGGATCAGGTGCCCACGTTGTGCCACAATGTAGTGGTAAAAAATTCAAAAGGAAGGAGATACGCCATGCTTGCAGTAGACAAAATTGCATCCGCTTTCAAAGGAATTATTGAAGAAGCAGAAAAAATCAATCTGGACAAACTCAGCGCTGAAGATGCCGCCGCCGTGAAAAATATTATCTCCATCTCCAAACATCAGAATGATGTTCGTGGTATGGAGATGAGCGGTGAGTGCGGTCACGGAAAGCATTCCTGAGAGCCAGGAAAATTCTAATGGTGTTGAAAAGGCCGTTTCCCTTTGGGGAAGCGGCCTTTTTTTGCCAGCGAAACATGCGAAAAGGGCAGTTTATACCATTTACATTTTGTATTAACCAGAGGATGCGAGTAAAGATAGAACAACAGCAATTCTCTGTTTAATTTTAAAATATTTTTCTCAAGTTTTTCGCTGTTCCGTCTTTTGCTTTTCCCTGTCTCCCGTCTCCTTTCTCCTGTCTCCCATCCCCCTGCCTTTACATTCGCCAATAGAAAGTGAAAATGGCATTGAGTACGGTCACAACTTAATAGGAATGGTATAAGACTGGCTACCACGGAAAACACGGAAGGACACGGAAAACATCAATTATATTAAAGCAACAAATTTAAAACCAGGATTATTAATCAACTTTGGGAGTTATCCGAAAGTTGAGATTGAGTGTTTTGTTCTCTACTCTTCCGTGCTTTCCTTGTCTTCCGTGGTTTAGCCAGGGAGTAAAGCACTATTTCAAGGTAATTCATTATATCGGATACGTATTGTCCGTGAAGTCAATTCAAGAAGACAAAATATTTGTTAAAAATTAAATGAATTATGGTTTAAACATCCAAAATATTAAAAATATCGAGTAAAAAAAGATTAACATACCGCTTCGAAAAAACTTCCTTGGAACACATTTAAGTTTCTCTATGAGTACATTGCCGAAAAACGATGCCCCCAATACCCACATTGGCAACATAGAAAAAACATATCGTCCATGCCCCGGATGATACAATGACATCGACATCACACACACGACATTTGCCATAAAGAAAATGGAAAAGGTTCCGATTGAGCTTATTGATAATAATACAGAAAATAACCATAACACTGATAAAAATAATACCGTATAATACCAATATGAATTAAATAAAATTACTAATTTTGCTTTTTCTGAAGCAGGCGAATAATTTGAATCGAGACGATATCCACCCATGGTATCAGATCTTTTAATTTTCGGAAACCATACTGACGGCTCATTTTCAATTCCAACAGTATTCATAGTACCTGCTAAAAATTGATTTTCATTTCCCATTACATTGGAAATATTTCTCGATATGGCTGAAATCAAGGTTGCTGGCGTAGAATTCTGCTTCACCTTTTCATACATCCGTTTTAGAGCTTTTTCTTTATTATTACCATGTTGCATCGTCATAATAGCAAGATCATGATCATACCGTTCACCTCTTCGATACCCCCAACCACTGTCAGCAGGAGAATGCGCCCAGATATTCCATTTTAGCCACTTTTCTTGTTTGACATTTTGGCCGGGCTGATAAGTTAATTCTTGTCTAAAAAATGAAGCACCGGTCATCCAAGGGCCCCAGCTTATCGCAAAACCTAATGTAATAAAACTAATTAATATTAAAGAATATTTAATTTTTTCGAATGATAGTGAATTGATTTTTAGAAACAAAATTCCTATATACAACAATGGTCCAAAAACAATCATGCTGGGCCTGAAATACAGACTTCCACCCCAAAGAACACCTATAAATATATATTTGAGATAATTTTGCTTAACTCCATTATCCACAATTGCTTGATATGCAAAAAGAGCTGTTAAAAAGATAAACCATCCAGCTATAAAATCCCCCCAAACATTAAATGAAAAGGAAATCATCATAGGAGAAACAGCAATAAATCCGGCAAATATCCTGGTGATTATTTTTCCAAAAATTCTGCATACAACGATACAACTTGTTACAAATAAAAATGTCTCAAAACTCATAAAAACAAACCGCATAAAACTTAATGAGTCCGAGATACTCTGGGAAAAAAATATTAAAATGGTTGTCCCAGGCATCCTGTGCTGATGACTAAATAAAGAAATTAAAATATCGTAAAGATTAGAAGAATTATGCAGGCTGGCAGCAATATTAAAATAGCTTAGCTCATCACCATGAAGTCCCTGCACAATGGCAACTTGAAAAAACCAAAGCAATTTCAGGGAAATATTGAGTAATAAAATCAGACCTAACCACTTGTCAAAAGGCAGTATTATGAATTTATTCTTATTTGCCATTACCGTGCTCCTTCTCCTCTATCGTCCCAAACAACCAAAACGTAATCAGGCCTATCGCAATCACTTGAAACAACATCAGCATTTGTAAGATAACAGTTAAAGATATCGCTTCCTTAACATTAACACCATAATGCACAAGAATACTTGAACCAGCAAATTGATATGTCCCAATATTAGCTGGCAACGGAGATATAAAACCAGCGAAATTTGCTGAAACCACAAGACCTGGCCCCTGAGTCCAATGAAACAATTCACCTAAACTATACATTGCACCACTCATCCCCAGCGCTAAACACAACCAAATAACTAGAGTCATAAAAATGACTCTAGTACGCTGCATCGGAGACAAATTGCTTAATAAAGCATTTTGCAATGAAACAATTCTTTTGTGAAATATTTTATTGGAAACATCATTCATTGAAGACAAGCGAATAAAAAATCGAAATACAACCTCTAGTTTATCGGCAAAAATAATTGCAACAAGAACACTAAAAATCATCCCCCCAATAACACTTTTTTCTGTCATGGTAACAGTATCGTTAAAACTATAAAATACAACCACAATACTAATAAAAAACAGCACGATAACATCTGTAATTTTTTCAAATAAAAAGACGCCAACCCCAAACGTACCACTCCCCCCTTTTGACTTCAACCAAAGAACCCTCGCTAATTCACCTGTCATAAATGGAGATATCGATTTTATCATAAACAACCACTGAAAATTTGACCATGCCTGAAAAATTGTCAAGCGAACATGTTTTCTAAGGAGATATCGCCAACGAAGAGAACGAATAAAATTAGCGCAAAAAAAACTAAAGGAATAAAATATCCATCCATATTTGCCGTCCTTTAATATAGAACGCAGGTCATTTAAATCAGGAAATTTTCCCGATAAACTAAAAGAAGTAAAAAGAAGCAGAATTATTACCAAAGATGATAATAGTAACTTCGGTTTCAATATTCTCATTTGATAATAATTTAAACTCTATTCAATTAACGATTATTTTTTTTCTTTAACGATAATGTTTGATACAAAGAAATATTTAATATCTGAGAAATTTTAATAACTAATGGGAAGATAGAAAAAGCTCTCCTTTTCCAAGTTATTTTACCAAAAAAGAATTCTTTAATTTCTTTTAATATTTCCCAAGCAAACACAAATATCGTTTGCTTGTCATCCTTCAACATTAAGTCTTCAAATCCGTATTTAGTTAAAGAACGTCCAGCAACCTTCATAAACAACTTTTTGTGCTTTTCCTCCATCTCAAGAGGCCATTTTAATTGAAATTCTTTATCTGGGGAAGATTTTGATTTTTTATAATGTTCTTTTTCAGCTAAAACTGCAAACACATTATTATTTTTAAAAGAGCTTTCTTGTAGCGGCATCCTTATAAATTTACTGATTTCATCAAGCACCTCATACTCATTTTCAATAATATCTGAAAAATTAATTTCAAGATAACGACTGGGATTCCTGCGTCCCCAATCAGCATATAGGGTAACATGCTTTTGCCATAACAGTGCCGATTTCAATACTGATTTTGGACCAAACCACGTTTTTCTCCAAGACAAGCTAACATCTCTTCCATCTCTAATAACATGAATAAATTTTGTTTCAGGTAAAAGTGTAGATAAGAACTCAATATCAACTGGAGAGTAATAAGAAAATTTTTCTATGACCCCAGCAGACCCTTTAATTTTTGCATGAACTCGATAAATATCGTTAATGAGATTTTTGTAATCACCGCTACCGTCAGCTAGCTGCTCAACCTTCTCTATACTTTCTAAAATACTTATTTGACGAACTTTTTCCAAATTATAACCAGAGATAATTCCCCATCGGATTTTTGTGAAATCCTGAAGAGCTTTAATGAGACCAAGCCGATTTTTCTTATCCTTCAGATTGCGCCACAGCCATAAATATTTTGAGAATAAAAAAATATAGTGCGTCTCTGAAATAGCGCTCAAATCAAAATGTCGAGCTAACTGCGCCTGCATTAAGGTTGTCCCCGACCTTGGACAACCTATAACAGAGACTACATTTGGAAGTTTTTCGTTCATTTATAGTTTTCCCTGATATGTTGAGTATTTCATTTTCAATCTTCCACCTGGCACGGGTACCACGCCAGCTATTCCCGGTTGGAGCTAAAAAACGGCCTGAAATTGATTTTCGTACCATCGGCTGTGAATTCAGCACAAAACCAAACAGTATAATGTGGTTTTTGAGCAACAATATGCAAATCGGGTGGGAAC
>NZ_JAFFPZ010000027.1 GCF_016918505.1 Desulforhopalus vacuolatus | reverse complement strand
AGGGTGGGGTCTGGTTGGCGGAAACGGTGTGCACACAGCAGCTTTGGGTACTGGTGATGGGGGATAACCCTGCCAAGTTTCAGAGTGATAACTTGAATCCGGTTGAAGAGATAAGAGGGAAAATGGCCCTGGAGTTTATTTCAGCCGTAAACAGCCGCAGTGCAGGGCTGAATGTGCGTCTGCCATCCGAGACGGAGTGGGAATATGCCTGCAGAGCGTGGACGATCACACCGTTTTGGTTTGGGGAAGAACTTACTCCAGATGATGCCAACTATGATGGTGATAATCCCTACAATAACGGCAAAAAGGGGGAGTATCGAAAAGAGACGATGCCGGTGAAAAGTTTTCAGCCCAATCCCTGGGGACTCTACCAGATGCACGGCAATGTCTGGGAATGGTGCCAGGACAGATGGCATGACAGCTATCGCGGTACACCTCCTCAGGATGGTTCTCCCTGGGAAGAGGGAGGTGACGAGAACAGGGCTGTCTGTCGTGGCGGGTCTTGGAACTCTCTCGGCTGGCGCCTGCGGTCTGCCTGTCGCTACTACGGCATCATCGACTACGGCTACTACGGTTTTCGTCTTGCTCGAGGTCCTGAACAGTTGGGGGCAGGCACGGTTCGCTGATGGTGCGCCACAGGGCAGAGTGAGGGACGAACGTGCCTGTGGGGCTCCATCAGCGAGAAAGCAATGATTTTGCAGCAGTAAAGAGGTGTTGCCCAACCACCTCAAGAATATCTCGTTTTCTGAAAGTCAGGAGAACGTTTTTCCAAAAAAGCAGCCATCCCTTCTTTCTGTTCGTCACCGCCAAAACAGAGGCCAAAAAGATCCGCTTCATAGGAGCAGGCCCTGGTCAGATCCATTTCCATCCCGTTGTTCACCACTTCCTTGCACAGCTGCACCGCCGCAGGCCCGCGGGAACCGATTAATGCGGCCAGTGCCAGACATTCCTCCATAAGTTTTTCCTGGGGAACGACCCGGTTCACCAGCCCGATCCGGCGGGCTTCAGCGGCATCGATTACCTTTCCAGAATAGAGGAGCTCACAGGCCAGGCCCTTGCCGATCAATCTCGGCAATCTTTGTGTTCCGCCAAAACCGGGAATGACTCCGAGCTTCACCTCAGGCAGCCCGAATTTGGCATTGTCACTGGCCAGGCGGATATCGCAGGAAAGAGCCAGTTCGCAACCGCCGCCCATGGCAAAGCCGTTTACTGCCGCAATAACCGGTTGCGGCAGATTTTCAATAGTCCGGGTAACGGTCTGGCCAAGCCTGCCAAAGAGCTTTCCTTCATTAGAAGTCAGATCCTGCATAAAGGCAATGTCCGCGCCAGCCACAAAGGCGTTTTCACCGGCTCCGGTGAGAATTACCACCTTTATTGTCTTGTCTCGGCTCAGTTTCGTCAAACAGAAGAGCAGTTCTTCAAGCATTGTTTTATTTAAGGCATTGAGTGCTTGGGGCCTGTTGAGAGTGACGATGGCTGAGGTTTTGTTTTTTTCTACGAGGATGTTTGTGTAGTCCACTGTAATTCTCCATGAGGGTACAATTGAATAATTGATCATCTTCTTCGTTACTGTCAAAAATTGATCTCAATGGTGATAACGGTGGCATTATATCACCATTGGTGGAAAATCTGTATGGCGGTGGTTTCCCACGATGTTGTTGTGTAGACAAGGCATGCCTTGTCTCTACGGTGGCGGGAATTAGCGAAATGGTAATTATTACCGATAATCTGTGAAATGATACACGCCATGTTGTCACTACGGGGTGATAACGATGACATTACACACCATTGGTGGAAAATCGGCACGGCGGTGGTTTCCCGCGATGTTGTTGTGTAGACAAGGCATGCCTTGTCTCTACGGTGGCGGTAATTAACGAAATGGTAATTATTACCGATAATCCGCAAAAGAATACACGCTATGTTATCACTACGGGGACTCATACAGGTTGCTACCACGGAAAGCACGGAAGGACACGGAAAACATCAATTATAAATTCAAAAGAGTATCACTTCACCAGCCAGGGACTATAGGAATGGATAAAGAGGATGTAAAATTGATCTCATTGTAGAAACGCCCGTTGTGCTGGAGATGCCCAAATTGGTCGTCTCTACGGAGCCTTTTGCTTTTTCCCGTCTCCTGTCTCCCGTCTCCCTTCTCCCTTTTTCTTTCTCCCTTCTCCCGTCCCTCTTTGATCCTCCCTCGTCTTTTCCATAAGAAGAGAGTACTTTCTATAGAGAGGCGAAACAGACGCACATCCGACTGAAAGGGCAGGCAGCTCATGGCAGAAAATCCACTCCCATTGTCTCATTCTTCAGCGACATCGAAAAGTCGGGAACCACTTTTTCGTGCCCGCGGAGTGACCAGGGTATATCACACTGGTGAGGTGGAGGTGCGGGCGTTGAACGGCGTGGATCTGGATCTCTTCGAGGGTGAGCTGGTGGTCCTGCTCGGCGCGTCCGGCAGCGGCAAGTCCACACTGCTCAATATCCTCGGTGGTCTGGACTCGCTGACCGATGGCACGCTGACCTTTCGCGGTAAAGACCTGACCTCCGCGACCGAACGGGAGTTAACTCTCTACCGCCGTAACACCGTCGGTTTCATCTTTCAGTTTTACAATCTCATTCCCAGCCTTACCTCCCGCGAGAACGTCGCTCTGATCACCGACATCGCCCCCGATCCCATGGATCCCGAAGAAGCGCTTGATCTCCTGGAACTCGGCGAGCGGATGGATCACTTCCCCTCACAACTCTCCGGCGGCCAGCAGCAGCGTGTTGCCATCGCCCGTGCCATCGCCAAGCGCCCTGATGTTCTCCTCTGTGATGAACCCACCGGGGCACTGGATGTGAAAACCGGGGTGATGGTGCTTGATGCCATCGACCGCGTAAACCGGGAGCTGGGCACGCTGGTGGTCATCATCACTCACAACGCCGTTATTGCCGACATGGCCGATCGGGTGATCTTCCTTTCCGATGGCAAAATTACCCATATTCAGGAAAATCCTGTGCGCCGCCCGGTGGGCGAGCTTTCCTGGTGAGCGGCCATGCGTCCCCTTGACCTGAAACTCTTCCGAGATCTTGCGGCCATGAAAGGGCAGATGGCGGCAGTTGCCATGGTGATGGCCTGCGGGCTGATGGTCATGATCATGGAGCGCGGGCTGGTGGTGTCTCTGGAGACATCAAGAGATGCATATTATCAGAGTAACCGTCTGGCAGACCTCTTCTGTGATCTCAAGCGGGCACCTAATTCGCTGCGCGTCCGGCTCTCTCATATCCCCGGTGTCGCGGTGGCTGAAACCCGGGTGAAGGGCAGTGCCGTCCTCGATATCCCGGGGATGAAACAGACGGCGGAAGGGACGCTTCTCTCCCTGCCGGAGGACCACCCTCAGCATCTCAATCTGCTCTATCTGCGGGTGGGGCGGCTGCCCGTCGCCGGGAACCGGGGAGAAGTTGTGGTGAGCGATGCTTTTGCCGAGGCCCATGGTTTTATGCCCGGTGACACCATTGATGCGACGATCTACGGCGCCCGCGAACGGCTGCATATTGTCGGGATCACGCTGTCACCAGAATATGTTTATGCCTTGCCTCCCGGCAGCATCATGCCCGACAACCGCCGCTACGGCGTTTTCTGGATGAATGAACGGGAGCTGGCCGTCGCGCTCGGCCTCGAAGGCGCATTCAACAACGTGGTGGTGGATGTGGCTCCCGGCGGCGATCCGACTGCGGTGAAGGCGGATCTCGACCGCATTCTCACCCCGTACGGAGGGCTGACGACCTACGACCGCACGGAGCAGTTGTCGGTGAAAATGGTGAACGACGAGATCAAGGGGCTGCGCACCATGGCGGTTGCCTTTCCCCTGATCTTTTTGAGCATTGCCGCCTTCATGACCAGCGCGGCTCTCTCCCGTCTTGTCCACCTGCAGCGCGAGCAGATCGCCCAGTTGAAGGCCTTTGGCTATTCCTCCCGCACCATCGGCTGGCACTACTGTAAATTTGCCCTCGTGGTGGTGATTTTTGCCTTCCTCGTCGGCGGGGCACTCGGGATGTGGTTCGGCAGCCGCATGCTTATGGTGTACCATCCTTTCTTTCGTTTCCCGGTGCTGGACTTTTACCCGGACTGGCCTGCGTTTCTCCTTGCGGTGCTTGCCAGCGCGGCCACCTCTTTTCTTGGTGTTCTCGGTGCGGTGCGTCATGCGGTGACTCTTCCTCCCGCCGAGGCGATGCGGCCGGAGCCGCCAGCGGCGTTTAGAGCCTCCCTGCTGGAACGCATCGGGTTGCAGAAGCTGGCGTCCACCTCCTTCCGCATGGCCCTGCGTAATCTGGAACGCAAACCGTGGCAGGCGCTGTTTACCACCCTCGGTCTGGCGATGGCCACGGCCATTCCCATCGTCTCGGTTTCCATGGGCGATGGCATGGATTACATGATGGATTTTCAGTGGCGCCTGGCGCAGCGGCAGGATGTCACGCTGGCGTTGATTGAACCGGGATCCTTCAGTGTGATAAACGACATGCGGGGGCTGCCCGGTGTGCTCAATGTCGAGCCCTTCCGCGCGGTGGCTGCCCGCCTCTACTCTGGCCATCACAAGCGCCGCGTGGCCATTACCGGCCTGCCACAAAACGTCCTTCTGAGCCGTGTGCTTGATGTACACGGAAAACCAGTGGCGCTGC
The DNA here is from genome assembly GCF_016918505.1 of Desulforhopalus vacuolatus. Taxonomy (GTDB): domain Bacteria; phylum Desulfobacterota; class Desulfobulbia; order Desulfobulbales; family Desulfocapsaceae; genus Desulforhopalus; species Desulforhopalus vacuolatus. The sequence continues at coordinate 32,735 of NZ_JAFFPZ010000027.1, read as the reverse complement.
CGCTTTCCGGGCTGCTGCTTTCGAAACAGCTGGCAAAGATGCTTTTCGTTCAGCCGGGTGATGCACTGCGTGTTGAGGTGCTGGAGGGCAGACGGCCGGTTCTCCATACCACCGTCAGCGGCACGATCACTGATTTTGCCGGGGTGGGTGCGTGGATGGATATCGACCGCCTGCATCATCTGATGCGGGAAAGTCGCACCGTCAGCGGCGCACATCTCACTGTAGATTCTGCGCGTGAGGATGAATTTTTCGCCGCAGTGAAAGATTCTCCGCGCATCGGCTCTATTACCACCACCCGGGCGGCGCGGGAAAATTATGATAAGATGATGGGACGTATGATGGATATCAGCCGGGCCATCTTTTTCTTTTTCTCGGTGGTTGTTGCCTTTGGCGTGATCTACAACGGTGCGCGTATCGCCCTGTCGGAGCGTGCCCGCGATCTGGCCACCCTGCGCGTCATCGGTTTTACACAGCGTGAAGTTGCCACCGTCCTCATTGGTGAACTCACTCTTCTGACCCTGCTGGCGCTGCTGCCCGGGCTTTATATTGGCAGTGAGCTGACGAGCCTGATACTGACAAGTATCAATACGGAGACCATGCGCATTCCAGTGGTGCTGACGGGCCGGGCCTATGCCACCGCCGTCCTTATTGTGCTCCTCTCTTCGGCACTGTCATTTACCGTTGTCAGTCGTCACATAGTGAAACTTGACCTCCTTGGAGTTTTGAAGGCGAGAGAATGATGAAAACAAAAAACGAAAGCACAGACAGAGGGAAGATTTCGGCTGCCGGACGCGCCAAAAAGAGAAAAGACCTCTGGCGGAAAATGTTTCTCTCCCTCTTCGCCGTCGCGCTGGTGGCTGCACTTGTCGCCGGCTTCTGGCCGAAACCGATCAAAGTCGAGACGGTACCGGTCAGCCGGGGTGCACTCACCGTCACTGTTCTGGAAGAGGGCAAAACGCGTATCCGCCACCGTTATGTTATTTCACCGCCGGTGAGCGGTTTTCTCAAGCGTGTGCAGCTGCGTGCCGGTGCGAAGATTGAAAAGGGCAAAACGGTGCTGGCAACCCTTGAAGCCGAGCCGTCACGCTTTCTCGATCCCCGCACCCGGTCTGAGGCAGGGGCTCGAATGAAGGCCGTGGAGGCAGTTCGCATGCAGCGCGAGGCCGAGGTGAAACGGGCAAAGGCGGTCCTTGAACTTGCCAAAAACGACTTCAGGCGAGCCGAAAAGCTCACCAGAGTGAATGCCGTTGCCCGCCAACAGTGGGATGCGGCCAGAACCACTGTTGAGATGCGCGGTCAGGAGTTGAGTTCTGCCAGATTTGCCCTGCGCGCCGCCGAGTTTGAGGTAGAACAGGTACGGGCGACCCTGCAGCAGGTCTCCACTTCGGGCGTTGATAACTCAACTCCTCTGCAGCTCATTGCCCCCATTGACGGCTTTGTTCTCAACGTCTATCAAGAGAATGCCTGTCTCGTGGCTGCCGGTACGCCGATCATGGAAGTTGGTGATCCGCGTGATCTTGAGGCAGAGATTGAGCTGCTTTCCAGCGATGCCGTCGCGGTCAGCCCCGGTGCGGAGGTCTCCATTGAACACTGGGGCGGCGAAACATCCATACGTGCTCGTGTAACCCTTGTTGAACCTGGCGGTTTCATGAAAATCTCCGCGCTTGGCGTGGAAGAACAACGCGTCAAGGTGCGCGTTGCCTTTGTCGATCCGCTTCCTCTGGAAAAGCTTGGAGATCGTTACCGCGTCGAGGCACGCATTGTCACCTGGCATGGGGAAGATGTTCTGCAGATTCCCACCGGAACACTGTTCCGGCGCGGGAATGACTGGATGACCTTTGTTGTGGAAGAGGGCAGGGCGCACCTGCGCAGGGTTGATATTGCTCATAACAACGGCATCACTGCGGAAGTGCTTTCCGGGCTGACGCAGGCGGATTCCGTGATCGTCTATCCTCCAGACAGTGTGACGGAAGGCAGTGCTGTCAGAGCGGATGCGGGGGAAGGCAGGAAGTAATTACATTTTGTATTGGCGGATTCAAAGGCAGGGGCGGGAAAAGGGAGAAAGGAGACGGGAGACGGGAAAAAGCAAAAGATTTCCGTAGAGACGATCAATTTTGGCGTCTTCAGCACAACGGATGTTTCTAAAATTGATCGCGATGGTGATAACGGTGGCACCTATCATCATTGGTGAAAAATCGGCACAACAGTGATTCCAGCAATGATGTAGAGACAAGGCATGCCTTGTCTACACGGTGACGGTAAACGTAACGATAACGGTGCAACCGTAACCGAATACGAAACACGGAACACGATAACCCGCGAAACATACCCGCCACATTATCACTACGGAGTGATAACGGTGGCACCTATCATCATTGGTGAAAAATCGGCACAACAGTGATTCCAGCAATGATGTAGAGACAAGGTATGCCTTGTCTATACGGTGACGACAAACGTAACGATAACGGTGCAACCGTAACCGAATACGAAACACGGAACACGATAACCCGCGAAACATACCCGCCACATTATCACCACGGGGTGATAAGGGTGGCACCCATCATCATTGGTGAAAAATCGGCACAACAGTGATTCCGGCAATGATGTAGAGACAAGGCATGCCTTGTCTACACGATGACGACAAACGTAACGATAACGGTGGAATGACTTGTAACGCATGGAATAAACAGGTAGCAATTCTCTGTTTAATTTTAAAATCTTTTTTAAAGTTTTTTGCCTTTATTCGCGTGTTTAGAGCTTTTATTCGTTGGCAAAAAGTTTTTCGCTGTTCCGTCTTTTGCTTTTCCCCGTCTCCCGTCTCCCTTTATCCATCCCCCTGCCTTTACATTCGCCAAGATAAAGTGAAATGTGATTAGAAATGAGTCGGGCACATCTGTTCCCGACGCATTCCGGATATTTCAACTATCCCTGAAGGTCTGTCGGGGTTATACTGTGCGGGTAAAAATAGAATGTGGCCAGATGAGCATTCGATCCTTTGGGATTTCACCTGAAAGAAGAACGGGGCAGCCATGAACGTAAAAGAAAATATTGTAGTTGATACCACCATCCCAACCCTCGGTGAGGCAAAGATTCCGACACCGTTGACCAATCAGCGTTTCGTTGATGACACCAAACCTCTTACTCTTTCCCTGACATCAGAGGACCTGGCAGAACTCGATTCCGATTCGCTGTCGCTGCCCTTTGAGAAGGCGGGGCCGCGGGAAAAACTCTATTTTGATCCCTCCAAGACGAAATGCGCCATTGTCACCTGCGGCGGACTCTGCCCCGGGCTCAATGATGTTATTCGCTCCATTGTCATGAAGGCTCACTATCAGTACGGCATTCGTTCGGTTGTCGGCATTCGCAATGGACTCCGCGGGTTTATCCCGAAATACTGCTATGACGTAAAGGAACTGACCCCGGAGGTTGTCAGCAATATTCACCAGTTCGGCGGCACCATTTTAGGCTCATCCCGAGGAGCGCAGAGCATTGAGGAAATTGTCGATTCGCTGGGGCGGATGGATATCAATGTCCTCTTTGTTATTGGCGGCGACGGTACCATGCGTGCGGCGAAAAAGATTATGGAAGAGATAAAGGAGAGAGGCTGTCATATCTCGGTTATCGGTGTGCCCAAGACCATCGATAACGATATCAACTTTATCTCCCGCTCATTTGGCTTTGACACTGCGGTGGGAAAGGCGACAGAGGCCATTCGCAGTGCCCATGTGGAGGCGACCTGCGTCCGGAACGGTATCGGGCTGGTGAAACTTATGGGGCGGGAAGCCGGTTTCATTGCCGCCCAGGCCACTCTTGCTCTGCAGGAAGTGAATTTCGTGCTCGTCCCCGAGCAGCCCTTTAAACTTGACGGGGAAGACGGCCTGCTGGCCGCCGTGGAACGGCGTGTGAAGGCACGCGGGCACGCGGTGATCGTCTGTGCGGAAGGAGCCGGGCAGGATCTGCTGGGGGTTCAGCCGGAAAAGGGGTTTGTTGGCAATCCTGTTCTCGGAGATATCTGTACACTGCTGGTAGATCGCATCAAAAAGCACTTTCAGGCACGCAATCTGGAGATGGAGTTGAAATTCATTGATCCCAGCTACCTTATTCGTTCCGTTCCCGCCACCCCCGGAGACCGCGTCTATTGCGGATTCCTCGGTCAGAATGCCGTGCATGCGGCGATGGCCGGGAAGACGGGAATGGTGGTGACGGAATTCAAATCGAGCATGGTCCACCTTCCCCTCGACCTGGTGACGCTGAAAAGACGCACCTTGAACATTAAGTCTGACTACTGGTGCTCAGTCATGGATACCACAGGGCAACTGGATTATTTCAACGCACGGGGGAACGGGAAGGGCTGAAAAAGCAAACAGCGGTAAAAGAGTTTTTTCACCGCGAAGAACGCTGAGGAACACGAAGAAAGGCAAAAGCATTTGAAGAAAAGATTTTAAAAATTAGCAACTTCAGGCAATTTCATTATGGCTGGCCAGATATTTCTTATCATTCTTCCTGTTTTCCTCGTTATTGTCGTGGGGCTGGGATTAAAGCAGGTCGGGCTGCTTCACGATCGTCTGGTAAATGATCTGAATCGGTTTGTTTATTATGCCGCGCTTCCAGCTCTTCTCTTTCAAAAAATTGCTACGGCGGATTTTGGCAGTAATTTCTCCTTTCTCACGCTTGCGGGGCTTCTCGCAGCGATCTTTCTCACCTTTATTTTTGCCTCTCTGTGGACCCTTGGCAGAAAATATCCGCCGGTTGTCCAGGGGGCCTTTGTACAGGCCTCTGTCCGTGGGAATCTTGCGTATGTCGGGCTGGCGGTTATCAATGCGGTTTTCGGAGCGGCGGGTGTCACAAAGGCGGGGATTCTGCTCGGCTTTCTTGTTCCCTGCATGAGCATTGTTTCTATTCTGGCTCTGCTGCTGCCGTGGCGTGAAAAAGGGCAGAAGTTCCCGGTGCTGGAATATCTGCGGGAGATTGCCTTCAACCCGATGTTCATCGGCCCGGTACTCGGCATTCTCTGGAGCTGGCTGCGACTGCCCCTGCCGGAGGTTATGGCGCAGACTCTGCACATTTTCACTGGGATGACCCTGCCTGTAGCCCTGATCTGTACTGGCGCCTCCTTTTCCTTTCAACGATTTAAGGGATCGGCGGGTACGGCCATACTGTCCAGTGTGATAAAAGTTGCTTTTCTGCCCTTGCTGGCAGCGCTGATTCTTTTTGCTTTCAAGGTGCGGGGTGATGATCTGGCCATTGCAACCCTGCTGGCGGGAACGCCGACCGCCACCGTTTGCAGTATCCTTGCCAGTCAGTTGAGAGGGGACAGTGAGCTCTCTTCTGCCATTATCCTGATTACCACCTGCGCTTCCGCCTTCACCTGTACTGCCATTCTCTATTTCCTGAAGATGACAGGGAATCTGTCAGAAATTCTCTTTTAACAGACTTCGTGAAAGGAGGTAAAAGAAAGGAGACGAGAGAAGGGAGACGGGAGAAAGGGAAAAGTGAAAGACGGTAAGGCATTTTTTACCGCGAAGAACGCGAAGGAACACGAAGGAAAGCAAAAAGCATTTGAGAACAAAGACTTTTTTTAAAGTTTTTTGCCTTTATTCGCATGATTAGAGCTTTTATTCGTTGGCAAAAAGTTTTTCGCTGTTCCGTCTTTTGCTTTTCCCCGTCTCCCGTCTCCTTTCTCCCTTTTCCTGTTTATTTTTTCTTCATTGATCGGTGTGCTTTAACGACATGTCTTAACCAAAACAACATTCCCGCAACAGCCACCGTAACGAACAAACCGAACTCATAATTTTTCAGATTGCCGAGAAGTGCTTCCGCGATATTCCCGAACAGATATCCCAGAGTTGTCACTGCAACAGCCCAGAGAGATGCACTCAGCAGATTGAGCAGAGAAAAGCGAACCGGAGATATTCGAGCTGTGCCGAGGATGATCGGTGTAATGGTACGAAACCCATAAACGAACCGAAATCCGAAGATGAGCAGGTTCTGATGTTTGTGCAGAAGGGAAAATATCCTTTTTGCCTGGGGCTGCCATTTCGGGCGCTTCTCAAGCCATGTTTCCCCCTTTGCTCGACCAAGGTAAAAAGAGAGCTGATCTCCGCCAAAACTTCCAACAATCGCCCAGAATATGACCCAGTGCAAGTCGAGATAGCCCTGATGCGCCGCAAAACCCGCCAGCACAAGAATTGTCTCACCTTCAATAAAAGTACCGATTCCGACGGCGGCATAGCCGTATGTTGCAATGAGGTGTGTAATAAGTATCATCTTTTTCCCCGTCTGATGTCTCGGTGCGTTTCAGCGAATTCAGCCGAATTCAAGGTACCCCCAGGTAGAACAGGGCACTGTCCATTCAGGGTATAATACCAGTTCAAAATAATTCCGGGTACCTTGAAGAACCTGGGATCTCGTTCATATTTTACATTTTGTATTGGCGGATTCAAAAGCAGGAAGAAAGAAAAAGGGAGAAGGGAGACAGGAGACAGGAGACAGGAAAAAGCAAAAGGTCTTTGTAGAGACGACCAATTTGGGCGTCTCCAGCACAACGGGCGTTTCTACAAAAAGATCAATTTTATACCATTTACATTTTGTATTAACCAGAGAACGCAACTGCGTGGAAATCTTTTTTGGCTATTACGAATGGATAAACAGGATGTAAAACGAGCATAACTTAATAGACATGGTCTAATCATGCGAAAAAGGGCATTTTTTATAAAAGCGTAACTTCTTAAAGTTTTTTGCCTTTATTCGCATGATTAGAGCTTTTATTCGTTGGCAAAAAGTTTTTCGCTGTTCCGTCTTTTGCTTTTCCCTGTCTCCCGTCTCCTTTCTCCTGTCTCCCATCCCCCTGCCTTTGAATTCGCCAATAGAAAGTGAAAATGGCATTTAGTATAGTCACAACTTAATAGGAATGGTATTACATCCTGTTTATCCCTTCGTAATCACCAAAAAAATGTCCACGCAGTCGCGTTCTCTGATCCAGCCACCCATCAGTAAAAAATGTAATTGCTATTAGTGAAAATTCGTGTCCATTCGTGGTTCCGTCTGTCAGTAAAAATATAATTGGGATAAAGAGTTGTTCGACAGGCAGGAATGTCTACCGAACAGAAGGGTGCCTTGAATAATCTTGTATTTCGTTCATATTCAAGGCACAGGAGAAAATTTACCGGAGCTATATGTTTGATATCGGAGTCTGGCGCTTACCTGCGAGGATAAATTTTTGACTGTAACGAAGAAGATGGGCGAAAGACTGATTATTCAAGGTTCCCAGGAAAAGACTGTTACATGCGGCCTTGTCTTTGCTGGCCCTGCCCTTGTTTCTGTGTGGGCAGTTCGTCCTCAGTCAACACGCCATCACCATTAGCGTCCAATTTATCGAAATCTTTGGCGAGGGGGCCTTTGGCTTCATCTTTACTGATGTGGCCGTCTGAGTTTGTGTCCAGCTCATCAAAAGAGGGGGGTTGCTGCTGTTGCTGCTGCCCACCACGAGAACCACCGTTATTGTTGTTTGAAGCACAAGAAGTTAATGACGCCCCTGCAAATGCGAGCGCGAAAGCAAGCACAGTGATTCTTTTCATAACAATTTCCTTTTTCAAAGTGAATATGGGGCAGGCACATAATCTCCTGTCCTGACGACGTGATTATCCACAATGACAAGGCAAGAAGGATGGATAATTGGGGAGAATATAAGGATTCCTGTGCTGAATAATACCATTTACATTTTGTATTGGCGGATTCAAAGGCAGGGAGAAAGAAAAAGGGAGAAGAGAGAAAGAAAAAGGGAGAAGGGAGAAGGGAGACAGGAGACAGGAAAAAACAAAAGGTCTTTGTAAAGACGACCAATTTGGGTATCTCTACGATGTTAGAGTTTTATTTTACGGATATTGATTGTGCAGATCCAGATGCAATGTCACCGTTAACCCCCCGTAGTGACAGCCATGGCGTGTATCATTTCACAGATTATCGGTAATAATTACCATTTCGCTAATTCCCGCCACCGTAGAGACAAGGCATGCCTTGTCTACAGAACAACATCGCGGGAAACCACCGCCGTGCCGATTTCCCTCCAATGGTGATGCAATCCCGCCGTTATCCACCATTGAGATAAATTTTACATCCTGTTTATCCCTTCGTAATCACCAAAAAAATGTCCACGCAGTCGCGTTCTCTGATCAAGGCACCCATCAGTAAAAATAGAGTTGTTCGACAGGCAGGAGTGTCTGCCGAACAGGAAAGAGTGTTACATGGAGCCTTGTTTTTGCTGGCCTTGTCCTTGTCTCGGTTCGGGCAGTTCTTCCTCAGCCAAAAAGCCATCACCATCGGCGTCAAATTTATCGAAATCTTTAGCGAGGGGGCCTTTAACTTCATCTTTACTGAGATAGCCGTCAGAGTTCGCGTCCAGCTGAGCAAAAGTGGGGGGCTGACCACGAGGGCCACGGTCGTCGTTTGAAGCAAAGGCGGTTACTGAAGCTCCAATAAGTGCGAGAGCGAAAACAAGTGCAATGATTTTTTTCATAACAAGTTCCTTTTTCAAAATGAATATGGGGCAGGCACATAATCTCCTGTCCTGACAACGTCATTATCCACAATGACAAGGCAAAAAGGATGGATAATTGGGGAGAATATAAGGATTCCTGTGCTGAATTAAATTCCTCCGATACATGCTCTTCCTGTTTCCTTTTTCTTAGACGCCTGCTGAAGCCCAGATTTAGATAATTTGTTTTTTGGGCAGAGCCATAATAGAGGGAATACCAATAAGGGCAAGTCCGGCTGCTGCTATTAACGTAACGTCAAATCCGTACAGGTCCTGGAGTGCCCCGATGAAAAGAATAATCAGTGCATTGGTTACGAAGTTGAAGCACATATACAGACCATTTGCTGCACCACGGTTTTTCCCTGCATGCTCCTGCACTACGGCAAGCAGTACGGGGGAGCCCGCAAAACCAAAAAACGCAATGACCGCGAGCCAGGGAATCATCTGCCAGCCAGAGGCATACACAAGGCCGAGCATTGCAACAGGCCCTGTAAGCATCCCTGCATAGAGCACTTTTTTCCTGCCGATAAAATCGCTGAGTGAGCCGCCAGCAAATGTCCCTGCAGTCCCCAAAAGTTCAAAGAAAGCAAGAGCCATGCCGCCGAGCCAGACACTTTCTCCTTTGCTTATAACGAGGTAGGCGGGAAGGTACCCGCTCAGGATTCCTACCAGACAGGCTCTTGAGACCAGCAGCCCGGTTATGGGCAGCATGACAGGCATAAGCTCTTTCCATGCTTCAGTCATTGTTGGCATCTGGCTTTTGTGGCGGGTGATTTTGGGCACATCACGTATCTGGAAGAACAAAACCACAGAGGCGCTGATACCGAAAACCATAAGGACCCAGGTATTTTCAAAGCCAAGAAATTTAATTGTAGTCGCTGCCAGTACAGGGCCCAGACTCCGGCCAAGCTCTCCTGCAACCATCCACCAGCTCATTCCGCGTCCGAGCCGTGTTCCTGAAAAGCGGGTGATGAACACGGGTCCGACAACATGGAACACGGAAGCACTGAATCCGGCTGCAAGGAGCATCAGGCAGAGGAGAGGATAACTGCTCGACAGCCCCAGCATACTGAAGAAGATGGCGGTAATTCCGGGACAGGCCGCGAACAGATAGCGGAGATCCTTTCGGTCAGCCAGAATACCCAGAAAAGGATTGGCCAGTGAGCTTGCACGGAAAAAGACGGTCAGCAGTCCTGCCAGAGCCATGGAAATGGAAGACCGTTCAATGATCAGCGGCAAAAAAGTGGGCAGAAAGCTTGAGTAGGTGTCATGGACGAAATGGCCTCCGGAAACGGTCAGAATTCGACGCGGAGAGGCTGCCTCAGTGGCTGTTTCAGGGGTCTGTCCGGCGACTGACCCGGGTGTTTCAGAAATGTGTTTGGAGGACGTCATAACTCTTCTTTATTGGCAGGATATAATGAGGAAAAAAGGGATAAACCATGGTTTCACGCTGAAGCCTCTACCTCCCTTTCCGGGCCGACTGGCCTGATTGGGAAATTCCCGGGGGCCAGGCATCTTGCCGATTTCTTCCTGAAATCTGCCGGGGCTCGGGGATGACTCTTCGTGGTCGTTCGGGCATCTGGAAAGAGTAACATTCGCAGCGGGCAGTGCAAGAATAAAACGTGGTCGGTTTGCTGACTGCTCTGGTCCCAATTTCTCTGATTTTCGCATTCAGGAGAAGGGAAGCAGGAAGACGGGAAAAGCAAAAGGTCTTTGTAGAGACGACCAATTTGGGCGTCTTTAGCATAACAGGCATTTCATCCCACAACGGACGTCATCGGGTTTTGTTGCCCGGTTTTTTCCTGCCTCCTGTCTCCTGCCTCCTTTCTCCCTTTTTGTCTTTGTCTTGCCTGCAGGAGGAAAAGGGCTTAATTTTTAAAGGTCTTCCATGCTGTTACGGGCTCCTCTGCGGGCAAAGACTCATCATCAACAAAAGGAAAGCCTTATGAAAAAAATCATCAATGATGTCGACAGGGTAATCGTAGAAACCCTTGAAGGGATGGCTGCCGCGCATCCCGAGTTAAAGGTTAATATTGATCCTCACTACATCGTCCGGGCGCATAAGGGAAACAAGGTGGCAGTCATTTCCGGTGGAGGCAGCGGGCATGAACCGCTCCACGGTGGTTTTGTCGGTACCGGGATGCTTGATGGTGCCTGCCCCGGTGAGATGTTCACCTCTCCCACTCCCGACCAGATGTATGAGTGTGCAAAGGTTGCGGAGAGTGGTAAAGGGGTTCTTTTCCTCGTGAAGAACTACACCGGTGATGTGATGAACTTTGAAACGGCAGTGGAGCTTGTTGCAGGGGAAAACATCGCCGTGCAGGCCATTCTTGTGGATGATGATGTGGCCGTGAAGGACAGTCTCTACACTGCAGGGCGGCGGGGTGTCGGTCTCACCGTGCTCATGGAAAAAATTGTCGGAGCGGCGGCAGAAGCTGGATGCGATCTTGATACCTGTGCCAGCCTTGCCCGCAAGGTGAATCTGAATGGACGCAGTCTGGGCATGGCGCTTACCTCGTGTACCGTTCCCGCTGCGGGCAAGCCCACCTTTCAACTGGCGGATGATGAGATGGAGATTGGTATTGGTATTCACGGTGAACCCGGGATTAAACGGATGCCGTTCAAGCGTGCCGATGAAATTACTGAAATCCTCACCACCACCATTCTGGACGACAAAGGCTACAGCCGTACTCTGCGGGAGTGGGACAGAGGGGCGGGCGACTGGGTGGAAAAAACCCTCGTTGATAAAGATTTTAATGAGGGGGATGAGATGATTGTTCTCGTCAACAGCATGGGTGGCACTCCGTTGTCAGAGCTTTATGTGGTCTATCGCAAACTGGCAGAAATCTGTAAAGGGCGGAAGATCAAGATTGTCCGCAGCCTTGTCGGCCCCTATATCACCTCGCTGGAGATGCAGGGCTTTTCCATTACGCTGCTCAAAGCCGATGCCGAGATTCTTCAATACTGGGATGCTCCGGTTCGGACCCCCGGCCTGCAACTCGGATAACAAAGGAATATAACTATGATCACAGAAGAACAGGTTCTTGCCTGGCTGGAACTCTCCGCCACCGTGATGGCGGAGAATAAGGAATTCCTTACCGATCTTGATGCGGCCATCGGCGATGCCGACCACGGAATCAATATGAACCGCGGCTTCAGCAAAGTGAAGGACAAACTTCCCGAGCTGGCGGGGAAAGATATCGGTACCATCCTGAAAACTACCGGCATGACGCTCATGTCGAGCGTGGGCGGGGCGAGTGGCCCCCTCTATGGGACCGTTTTCATGAAAGCGGGTCAGGCCCTTGCGGGAAAAACGGAGCTCGGCAGTGATGACCTCTGCACGCTTTTCCAAAGCGGCCGTGATGGTATCGTGCAGCGTGGAAAGGCTGTTGCCGGGGATAAAACCATGTTTGATGTCTGGGCACCGGTGGTGGAAGTGGCTGACGCCAACAGGGGGCTGGAGCCCCTTGCATTCTTAGAAATGTGCGTTGCCACGGCCGAAGAGGCGAGGGATGCCACTGCGCCGATGCAGGCGAGGAAGGGCCGGGCCAGTTATCTCGGGGAGCGCAGTATTGGCCATATCGACCCCGGGGCCGCGTCTTCAACGCTGCTGCTTGCGGCACTTCGCGATACGATAAAAGGAGGCTGAAAATGATTGGAATCGTAATTGTCTCCCACAGCAGGGAACTGGCAGCGGGGATTCAGGCGCTTATTGAACAGATGGTGAGCAGCCCCGAAGCGAGAGAGAATATCGCTTATGTCGGTGGACTCGATGATGAGAGCAATCCCATTGGCACAGATCCCATGCAGGTAATGGAGGCAATTACGAGGGTTGCAGGGGAAGAAGGGGTGCTGGTGCTGATGGATCTCGGCTCCGCGCTCCTTTCTGCGGAGACTGCCCTTGATTTTATTGACCCTGAGGTGGCCGAAAATGTGCGCCTCTGCGCTGCCCCCATCGTGGAGGGGGCGCTTGCCGCTGCAATTCAGGCCTCCCTTGGTGCTGATCTGGAGAGCGTGGCGCGGGAGGCGGAAGGGGCTCTGGCCATGAAGCGCAGCCAGTTGGGGCTGAATGATGAGGAGGCAGCACCCGGGGTGCAGGGCGCGCCTCTCAAGGAGGAGGAGGACGGGCTTACTCTCGATCTGGTTATTACCAATGAAAATGGGCTGCACGCCCGTCCCGCCGCGCGATTTGTGGGCTGTGCGGGGAAATTTCAGGCAGAAATTCAGCTGGAGAAGGCCGGAAAACATGCCAATGCTAAAAGTATCAATCAGGTGACCGGACTTGCGGTAAAAAAAGGTGAGACGATTCACATTATTGCAACCGGGAGCGATGCCGCGGAGGCCCTTGCCGCGATTCGCCTTCTTCACGAGGATCAGTTTGGCGAAAAGGACGTACAGCCTCTGCAGGCGCCTGTGCAGACTTCTCCGACGGCGGTGAACGCCGGGGGGCAGGGGGAGAGTGTAGAGGGAATCCTTTCCGGAATTGCTGTCTCCCCCGGAATTGCCATTGGTGAGGCTTTCCTGCTGAAGAGCGGTCCGCTGGTGGTGAAGAAGGAAAAAAGTGATTCCCCGGAAGAGGAACTCCGCCGCCTTGATGTCGCTCTCCGTGAGGCTGTTACCGCTACGGAACAGGAGAAGGCTGCTGTTGGTAAAAGTAATCCTCAGCAGGCGGAAATTTTTGATTTTCACCGTCTTCTCCTGCAGGATGAAGAGACCCTTGAGGCAACAAAGAAACGTATCAGGGAAGAGAGCAAGACTGCCGAAGCCGCATGGCAAAGTGTTACAGATGCGCTGGTGGAGAGGTATCGCAATATCGATGACAGTTATCTCCGCGAACGTGCCGCCGATGTGGTCGATATTCAACAGAAGGTCCTGCGCGGGCTTATCGGCGGCGATCTTCTGCCGACGGAGCTGCCGGGACCGGTAATTGTTATCGCGAAGGATTTGAGTCCCGGCGAAGTCGTTGCTCTCCCTCCAGAGACACTGGGGATCTGTATGGAAGAGGGCGGGGTGACCTCCCATGCGGCCATTCTCGCTGCTGCCAGAGGTCTTCCCACCATTACGGCGATACGCGGTCTCTGCGCTGGAGTTGCAGATGGTCAGCTTCTTATTCTTGACGGAAGCACCGGTCAGTTGCACCTGCACCCCGATGCTGCCACTACTGCGCAATACAGAGAACGCCAGCTCGCTGCAGAGCAGCAGGTGCAGCGACTGCGGGAGAGTGCGCAGCTGCCGGCCATTACCCGAGATGACCATTCTCTGCGTATCTCCGCCAATATTGGCGGGCCGCAGGATGTTGCCGGGGCGCTTGCGGGCGGTGCGGAGGGGGTAGGCCTTTTTCGCACTGAATTCCTTTTTCAGGAGAGCGGCGGTGAACCGGACGAAGACAGTCAGTGTGCGAGCTACCGTGCAGCGGTGGAAGCCCTTGCGGGGCGTCCGCTCATTATTCGCACCCTTGATATTGGCGGTGACAAATCTCTGCCGGGGATGAGCAGCACCTGCGAAGAGAACCCTTTTCTTGGCAGGCGCGGTATTCGTTTCACCTTTGCCCATCCAGAAATCTTCAAGCGCCAGCTCCGTGCTCTGCTTCGCGCCTCCCATTATGGAGACCTGAAGATCATGTTTCCCATGATTGGTTCCCCGGGGGAATTTCGCCGGGCGAAAGCCATGCTGCAGGAGGCCATGGAGGAGCTGCAGCAGGAGAAAATCCCCTGCAATGCAGCCATCAAAGTCGGTTTGATGATTGAAGTGCCTTCCGCAGTGATTCTTGCCGATCAACTGGCCGCCGAGGCGGATTTTTTTAGTATCGGCACCAACGATCTCAGCCAGTATATTCTCGCTGCGGATCGTGGCAATGCAGGTGTCGCGGGACTCATAACCCCATTTCATCCGGCGGTTCTACGGGCTGTAGATGCCACCGTAAAGGCTGCCCATGAGGCAAATATTCATGTGGGGATGTGCGGTGCCTTTGCGGGAATGCAGGAGGCGGCACCGCTTTTAGTCGGCCTTGGACTGGATGAGTTGAGCATGAACACTCCGGGTATCGCCGGGCAGAAAGAGGCGATTCGTGCCCTTACCTTGAAAGATGCACAGGAGTGTGCGGGGGCCGCCCTCCGGTGCTCTTCCGCTGAGGAGGTTCAGCAGCTTCTTCAGGCATTTCGTGGGGGATTGAGGAACTGATTTTCTGGAAGACACGTTTGAACTTCCTGTTGGCTGGATTCTTTTGCCTGTCTTTGTTTTTCCGGTGACCGGCCGTTATATTGCAAACGTGTTTTTGCATAGATTGATGTGTCCAAATTCAGGAGCACAAGGTTCGCAATTTTAAGTACATTTTGCAGAAAACGAAGATATTCAGCCCGAATCATCAGCAAGTCCCGTCGCCAGCAGGTGAAACTGTTCCAGCCCCGACAATTTCCATGAGCTTGCCGAAGCTGTTCACCACATCATATTTCACATTTTTCGGATTGATCTTCCGGTTGATTCCATCAAAGAATTTCCGAGCGCATTCTATCTTTGTTTTTTCAATTTGTCTCAGCTCCATCGTGGACATGGACCCCTTTGTTTCTGCAACGAAATAGACATGCTTTACGGATCCTTCCTTGAAGGAAATTGCCCAGTCAGGATTATAGTTTCCAACCGGCGTGGGGATTGAAAATCCTTTTGGTAATTTGGCGTAAACAACCACTTCCGAGCTGGTATCAAGTTCCTGTACGAAGGTGCGCTCTGTTTTCGAGTCAGTAATGACATAATCATAGATATGTCGTTTCAGTGGGGCTCCAGCTTTACTGAAATCCTGCTTACTTTGACTGTTCGTAAAGATGTCTATATCATGTGTTGCAGTAATCACATCGTAGGTTAAGTGCTCAATGATAACGGTGGCTTTTTGCTCTTGAATCAGTCGTGAAGCTTCTGCAATAAAATTTTCAGGATTTGTTTTAAATTGAGCAAAAACCGGTTTTTCAAGACCTGCCAGGATGCTGGCTGTTGTACGTCTCGTCAGTTGGACATATTCAGCGACTTTACCAATGAGGTCATATTTTACCGCTGAATGGACGGAATGTTTGTTGTCTTCAGTAGATGTTTCTCTTACCTCAAAGCTGTCACCCGATTTTATTTGGTCATAGCTGATGCCATCTGCCTGCTCTCCCCGTTGAATGGTATATTGCAGCGGACTTACCCTGAGCTGCATATTCAAGGTCTGTATACATTTTTCGACAAGCTCTGAACTGTCAAAATGAACACTGTATGCTGCCTTGTGATTTATTCTGTTCCACAGCTCCTTGAATTCCTTTTTCTCAAAGTTGGCATTTAAAGGGTTTGTTTTTGCACCGCGATCATTCTCAATTTCAGGCAACTGTGCATCACTATAGACACTCTGGATGAGTTGAAAGATCTGTTCTTTATATGGTGTTAAATCTTCTGGAAGATCCGCAAGGTTGTCGTTATGAACTGCTTCATGAAACTTTTCAGCAATGTTTCTCTTTCGGTCCACATAGCCGTTTTGAATGAGGTAGAACTCTAACCCTTCTGCCATTTCCTGCGTAACCTCTACAACGCCGGAAGGCGTCTGCAAGATCTTCCCTGTAAAATATTTCGCATCGGCGACACGTGGTCGTTCAGAAATGGATTCACTGATATCCTTCTGAAGTGCGGTGACAAAATCTCGATAACTTTCACTGGCAACAACAGTGAGGACATTGGTCTGGTGCACGGTTGCCGGATCATCCTGCCTGTCACCCAGTTGATTGACGGCAATGCGTAAACCTCGCCCAACCTCCTGCCTGCGGGAAATGCTGTTGTCACTGTGTTTCAAGGTACAGATCACAAAGACATTAGGATTATCCCAACCTTCCCGAAGAGCGGAATGAGAGAAAATGAATCTGGTCGGCTCAGCAAAAGAGAGGAGGCGCTCTTTATCTTTTAAAATTAAATCATAGGCATCCACATCATTGGTTTCAGTTGATCTTTTACCGGTGACTGGATCAACCATCCGTTTGCTTTTTTTATCAATTGAGAAATATCCGTTATGAGTGCGGTCAACAGAGATTCCATCCAGATACTTCCTGTACTCTTCAGGCATGAACAGATCCTGCTTGAGTTCTCTCAGGATCTCCGTGTATTCTTCTTCAAAAATCCTGGCATACTCTCCACCTGCTTCATCTCCATCGATGTAAAGACGGTACTTTGCCACTTCGTCAATGAAAAACAGTGTGAGAACTTTGATGCCCTGGGGGTAAAGCACCTGTTCTTTCTCAAAATGCGCTCTAATGGCCTCGCGGATTTGAATCCGTCGCAAAGTCGTTTCATTTACATCCCCGGTTGCCTCTCCAGCCTGTAACTGATGGCCGTTGGTAAACTCAACCGTATCGGTGACAGCATTGATATCTGCAATCACACAACCCTTGTACTCGTCCAGCTCACCAGAGAGGTCATAGAGATTATCTCCTTTCTTGAACTTGCGGAGTATTCGCTTGATGCCGCTGGCCTGCCTGGTCTCGATCTCAATGCGGGCAACAGGTGTCTGTGTGGAGACTTCAATCGATTCAAGATAGAGATAGGCATGGGTGCCGGAGAGCCCCTTAACAGAAATTCCCCGAACAGCAATCTTCTTCACCAGCTTCTGGTTGTATGCATCCAGGGCATCAAGGCGGTGAACCTTGTTATGCTGCGTCTTATGGGTTGCAGAATAGCGCAGGATGAAAAGAGGATTGAACCCCCTCAAAGAATCCATTGTCTTCGCGCCTTCCATTTTTTGAGGTTCATCCAGTATCAAAATGGGCCGATTGGCCTTGATCACATCGATTGGACGACGACTCTGGAAACCATCAAGCTCTTCGTATATACGCCTTGCATCTTTTCCCCGTGCGTTGAATGCCTGGACATTGATCACCATGACATTTACTCCGGCATCCGAAGAGAAGCTCTCAAGGTTGTGAAGTTGTTTAGAATTATAAATGAAATACCTGACTTTTTTATGGTAGGTCTCCTGGAAATGCTCCGCCGTTATTTCCAGCGATTTATACGCACCTTCCCGGATAGCGATACTCGGCACCACAATGATAAACTTGGTCCAGCCGAATTGCTTGTTCATCTCAAAAATCGTTTTGATATAGCAATAGGTTTTACCGGTTCCGGTTTCCATCTCGACATCAAGGTTCACAGATGAGACTTTGGTTTTCACCAAATTCGTTGACTGCGGGAGATTTTGGAGTCGTTGAATCTGCTGGATGTTTTCAAGAATCTGTTGTTCTGTCAGAGCCAGGTCACTGTTCTTGAAGCCGGATCCCTTAAACATCTGTGCAGGCCAATAGCCGCGCGAGTCGGTTTTTGCTACTCCTGGATCAATACGGTAGCTGATACCAGACATATTGGGTTGCCCTTGAAAACAATCCACTACCGATTCAACAGCGCGAGTTTGATAGGCCTGTTTTTTAAATTTCAGCTTCATGAACGGCCCCCTGTCTTCTTCGTGACTTCAATCTGCTTCCGTTTCTGCTCTACTTCGATGAAATGCTTTTCCACGTCCGTTGGTTGTTTTCTTAAGGAACTCACAAGGATTTTCATATACACTTCACCTCAGTATGGGGCGATATCAGTTTGAAGATCTGCTCGACATTAATTTTCGCGCTGTCATCTTTAAATCCTGAGTCACGGAAGACCACCCGAAGAGGTTGACGTTTTGCGAGTTCTTTGCAAAAGTTTTCGGAGATTTTGCCGTTTTTTTCAAAGCAGGCGGCCAGAGCATTGTTGTCGATGAAGAAAACCTCGAATTCTTGAAAGGATGAAGGATGAGGGATGAAGGATGAATTGGGGGTGTCGCTGTTGCCTTCATCCTTTATCCTTTCGCTTTCAGCCTTTTGGACTTTGATGATTTCGCGAGAAATCGGCAAAGTTAAATCAACGCCCCAGTCCAAGAGAATCTGGAATAGGAGGTCTTCGGGACTTCGATCGGCTTTGATGTTATCTGTCAGCAGGCTTAACTGTTTTTGTTTGATGGAATCGGGAGTGTAGTAGATATCGGCCATGTTGCTGGAGTCCACTTTGAGGACTCGGAAACCGATATCGAGGTCCTGAGTAGTTATAGGACTTTCACTTTTGATTTTCTTACCGGCTCGGCGTATGCGTTCTTTGCTGATTTCAGCGATGGTTTTGTACCCTGCTTTGAATGCTTCCGTCTTTTCTTTGCACTCTTCAGGAAGCTGAACCATGATGAATTTTCGATTGCCACCATCTTCACCATTGAGCTGCATAACTGCGTGTGCAGTCGTTGCAGAGCCCGCGAAGAAATCAAGGATCAAGTCATCATTCTTGGTGGCAAGCATTAATGCACGCTTGATAAGTCGTGTAGGTTTAGGATTATCGAATGTATCGCCAGCACCCAAGAGTTCTTTTGCTTCTTTTGTGCCTTCCTGGTTATGGCCAACCTCGTCATTTGGCCACCATGTCCAAGCCATCATGCCGTCAGAATCACTTAGAAATTTTTTCAAGCGAGGTCTGTTACTTCCGTTCTCGCCAAACCAAATTCTCCCGTCTTTTTCAAGCTCAAGAAAGGTTTTCTCTGCCAATGCCCAACACCGCCCCTCGGGGGGAGCATAAAGCTTCCCTGAAGGAGTTGTTATTTTATAGAATTGGCTGGAGGTTGCATGCCCTGTTTGACCAGTTAGGTTCTCCGATGACCAAGGCCCACGGGGGTCATTATCTTTATTTTTATAATCATTTTTTCTTTTCTCCCTGAGCGGCAATTTATTCAGTGTTCCTTTGGCGTTATCTATTTCTTTTGAAAAAACCAAAACATAATCATGTGCAGGTCTCAGGTTTGCTCGGGAGTCTGGCCCCGTTCTCTTTTGCCAAACCACTGTAGCTACAAAATTATCTTCACCAAAAATTTCATCACACATTCTCTTAAGGTTTGACTGTTCTCCATCATCAATACTAATAAAAATCACGCCATCATCTTTGAGAAGATTTCTCGCCAATTTGAGACGTGAATACATCATGCTTAACCAGTCAGAATGAAAACGACCATTGGAATCTGTGTTCGCTATCAGACGGTTACCTTCCTCATCTTTTTGTCCTGAACCCAACAGGTAGTCTCCCGTGGATTCAGCAAAATCATCTGCATAGATAAAATCATTCCCAGTATTATACGGCGGGTCGATATAAATCATCTTAACCTTGCCAAGATAGTTCTCTTGCAGCAGTTTCAGGGCATCAAGATTATCACCTTCAATAAACAGATTTTCCGTACTGTCAAAATCAACACTCTCTTCACGGCAAGGACGAAGAGTCTTGGCAATGGGAGCATTGGCTGTAAGCAATGCTTCCTTTTTTCCAGGCCAGTTCAAATGATAGCGCTCTTGCGGACCTTCCACTATATGGGACGATAGCTCCTGCCTGAGCTGGTCAAAGTCAATCGCATAACTCAAGGATGAATTATGAAGGCTGAGGGATGAATCTTCATTCGCTACCTCGGTTACACAATTTGGAAATAGTTCTGCAACTTTGGCAATGTTCTCATTAACAAAATTTTTAGAATGCATTTTCAGCTTTTTCATCATTCAACCTTCTACCTTCAAAATTAGTATTTTTTTATTCATCTTAATGATTCTTAACGAAAAGGTTGCAGTTCTGACTTTGAGTTATTTTTCATCCTTCCGCCTTCAAATTCTCAATTTCTCTATTCAATTCATTCAGCGCTCGATTCATTTCAACACGCCGATTGAACTGCTTTTCTTTTTCCATCCGCTTTTCAATCTTTTCAGCTTCCCGCTCTTTGACCCCCAAAAGATCAATTTTTACAACCATATCATTGAGGTTTTCACCTTTCTGGAATCTGAGCGGGCTGAGCGCCGTTAAAAAAGCTTGATATAATGCCTCCATATTAAGAACAACCGGCAGCTTTACTCTTTCAGCATCATCATCTATCCATGCCGACTGAAAATAGCTGCTGATGATCCACTTGCTTTTATCTGCTTCATTCGGTCGCTTATAGGCTCCCACATATCTGGTTCTACCGTTAAACAGCAACTCAAACAGAATAGGTGACGGAATCGCCTTATCAACAGTCTGTAAAACTTCGTGGGACAAATCTCCGTTTTTGAGACTGACAGAAAAAATCTGAATTTCCTTTACACCTGCACTTTCCGGAAGGTTTATCGTTGCCGGAGACAGTTTGTAGGACCAGATTATTTTTTCTACCTGAGTAATAAAAAGCTCTTTTACCTTCTTTGTTGGCGCAGCGTGTTCGTAGATTTTTCCTTTGGCAACCATTCGTCCGAATGCTGCTGCTTTTGGAAAGGCGTAGGGATGAAGGATGAAGGATGAACTCATTTATTTACGTTCCCTTTTTTTAGCCTTGGCATTTTTGACAGATGTAATAAGTATTGCTATAAGTTCATTCGCTTCATGCATCAAATCAGAAAGCTGCTTTTCGGTCATGATTTCTGCTTCAAGTAGCAACTCTAACCAGTAACAACTTTCTTCAAGTTCCTGCAAACCACCTTCTATCTTACTTATAAATTCTGCATCTGATCGCGCTCGGATTCCTTCTCGATAATGTGCACCTACAGAAGTGCCAGAGCGAAGCAATTGTTTTCCTATTACCTGTGCTTCCGTCGATTTTGGCAGTGCGGTGTAGAGGCGGATGATCCGAAGCGCAAATTCTTTAGTTCTTGATTTCAAGTCTTTCATCCTTCAGCCCTCCGCCTTCATCCTTCCACACTCCTCTCTTACGACGAGGAAAGAGATCAACTCAAAGTCATCCAGTCCTTTAATCGTGTCAACCAGTGCAGTAGTGCTTCTGCCAGTAAAGAGGCTGTCTATATCCTCCTCATCTTTGACCTCAATCATTGACCGGATAGCCTGTCCCAGCAGATCTGAATACTGATCCATATCGCGGCCATCTCGCGTGTCAATGTTGAATTTTTTGCACAGCTTCTGGAGAGGTGTTGCTAACCCCTTACAACTGGTTCTCACTAAATCCAGGAGAGATTTGACCTGTGTATGATCAGCAATTATCTCACCATTATCGCTGATATAAATCAGATAATATGGATGCAGTCGGTTCTGCTGATTCCTATTCACGTCGGAATTTATGTTGCGCAGTGTAAAGATTACGCCAGGTGTTAACCCTATTTCTTTATTGGCAGGAATAATTGCATGAAGCCCATGGGGAAAATGGCCTAAGTCACCATTCGCTTTGATATAATTAAGCAAATCCATCCTGAAATCATTTAGCCCCAGGTCCATTATATTGACACCGGTCTTCATATCTTCAAGCTCTATAACCTCATCCTGAAGGCGTCTGAGCTGTTCTTTCCGATAGCTCACATCGTTTGCCTGAGCTGAAAGCACATTGTCATCACCTGTTGCAGTGACATCGGCAATGATCATCCGGTTTTCCACCCGTTCCTTCAAATTGATATATTCATCGAGTGAGATATCCGGCCAGTAATTGACGAGCTGAATGGATTCATTGGTAGAGCCGATTCGATCAATCCGGCCAAAGCGCTGAATAATACGGACAGGGTTCCAGTGGATATCGTAATTGATGAGATAATCACAGTCCTGCAGGTTCTGGCCTTCTGAGATGCAGTCAGTACCAATGAGCACATCTATTTCACCCTGCTCTTCAGGGAGTATCAAGGCTTTTTCTTTGGAGATCGGGGAAAAAAGTGTGAGTATTGATTGAAAGTCAAGGCCCTTTTTCAAGGTAGTTTTAGGGGTATCCTTGCCGGTCACTCTGCCTGTGTGGATACCCATTTCAAGGAGGTCACCGGTCAGATTCTCGTAAAGGTAATTTGCCGTATCTGCAAAAGCAGTAAAAATAACGATTTTTTTATTTCCATAGTTAATGGGGTTGTTGATTTTATCGACAACATGCTTTTTGAGATGCTGCAGTTTTGAGTCGTGGTTCGGCCCCACCTTTTTCATCTCGTTGCGTAGTGCGGTAATGATGGTAAGGTCAGCTTGCAGGTCATATTCCCATGAAGGCAAGTCCATATCTGCCAGACTCACCTGTACCTTCCCACCAATCATAAAATCTTCCAGTCCGGTCAGATCATCATCTTCCACTTCAAGTTCGCCAAGGGTGTCTGCCTGATCATGGATGGAAAAATCTGCTCCGGACTGTCTGAACTGCTCTATTTGAGAGAGCATACGCAGATGGTTCTTTTCCAATGAGCCCAGGGTCAGCCGGAATGACTCCACAGAACTTTCCAGGCGCTTCAATAGATTGGTTGTCATAAGGGACTGCAGACTTTTTTCACGGTCCGCCTGCCGCAATTTCCCTTTGCCACCTTCAACTGCTGTATCATAGAGCTCTTCATATTTCCGCAAGCGGCTTGGGAGAATGTAGTTGACCGGGGCATAAACGGATAATTTCAAGAGAGAAAGCTGCTTGTAGATTTCGTTGAAACCTATCACATCTCCGCGCATGGTTAATGGACAGCGAAATGAGAGAGGCTTTCTTCTGATCGGGAATTTCCCGATATCGGTTGTGTCGTAAAAGGTTTCAATATGCTTTCTCGACCGTGCAATCGTTACACTGTCGAGGAGCTCAAAGAAATCAAAGTCAAGAGCATTCAGAATTGCCCTGGCTGTTCGTTCTTCAACAGGCAATCTCGACCACCAGTTAAAAACGGTCTGTGCTTGCCTGAATATCTCTTCAACACTCTTTTCGGTGCGTAATTTTGTACTGAGATTTTGCGATTCTCCTTCATAGGCGAGTGCCAGCTGATTCCGGAGATCATTGAACCGATTGTTCACGGGTGTCGCTGACAGCATTAGTACCTTCGTTTTCACCCCATCCCGTATTACGGTGTTCATCAACTTTTGGTACCTGGTTTCCTTGTCCTTATACGCGTCGTTGTTCCTGAAATTATGCGACTCATCAATGACGACAAGATCATAATTTCCCCAGTTGATTTTATTTAGCGGGGTACCATAGGACTCACCGCTTATTCTCTGCAGATCTGTATGACAAAGAACATCGTAATTTAAACGGTCTTTGACGAAAATATTAGTTTTCAGGTTCCGATTATAGTTGAGCCAGTTGTCGGCCAGTTTTTTGGGGCAAAGAATGAGAACAGAGCGATTACGGAGTTCATAATACTTAATAACGGCAAGTGCGGTGAATGTTTTACCCAGACCGACACTATCGGCAAGTATGCAACCGTTATAGCTTTCAAGTTTGTTAATAATACCCGTGGCAGCATCACGTTGAAAGTTGAACAGCTTATTCCACACTACGCTGTTTTTATAACCTGTGAGATCGTTAGGTAGAACATCCTCGTTTAAATCTTCGAGGAATTCGTTGAAGATGTTGTACAGCATCAGGAAATAAATTTTTTCCGGAGAATTTTCCTGATAGACCGATTCGATATGGGTACAAATCGTATCAGTTACATCTTTGATCTTCGTATCATCATCCCAGATTTGGGTGAAGAGGTTTAACCAGGTCTGAGTGGAGGGAGTATCCTCAAACCTGGTTATAAAATTGGAAACCGCATCACCTTGCTGGTAGCCAAGATCAACCGCTGTAAAGCCATGTAAAGGCATATATGCAGAGTCATTGTCTCCTTTGTTGACGCAGGCAAACTGCTGCATTGGTGCCTTTGTAACGTTTGAACGAAAACTTGCTTTACGTCGAATCCAGTCTGCACATTCCCTGGCGATTGCTCTTTGGGTAAGTTTATTTTTTAGCTGAATCTCGAACTCACTGCCATAGAGACTTCTCTCACGTTGTTGTTTGGGAATATGAAATTCTCTTCTTTCACGCGAAACTTTGTCTGTAACCTCATTGGGGACAAAAGCCTGGGCCGTGAAGATAAACTCAAGTGATTCAATTTTCTCCAGCTCTTTTTTCAGTGCTTCATAGGCGTATATGGAAAAACAAGAGGCTGCAATTTTTAGTTTGGCACCCGGCTTGATAGTCTTTTTTAGATCATCTCCCCAAAGGAGATTGATATTGTCCAGGATTTGCATGTTTTCTTGCCGCCTGTCTCATTTTAATTCAATACATTCTGCCTGTATGATCAGTTGATGTCACCAGACGATTCAGCACTTCCTTTACGCACCCAGCCGTCAACTTCGTCTTTTTTGAATTTCCACAAGCGACCAACTTTATGGGCTGGCATACCTTTTTCACGAATCCACTTGTAGACCGTATCTCTTTTGATTCCGAGATATTCGCCAATTTCATCAACAGATCGCCACCTGTCTTCCATTTTCGACTCCATTATTCTCTTGAGACCGGCCCCGCAGGCATGCCTGGGTGCTTACCACGGTGTAACCCTGTACGCATTATCCGGCCAGATTAGGTTAAACAGGGTTGAAATTATAGAGATTAGCTGAAAGTAGCAAGTCAATTCCTTGTTTTAACTACTGTCGCCAGCGTAAACTGTAGCCGGCGTGGTGACGATAAATTCACGCTCAAGAAGGTTCGACGGCGACTGATACCATTTACATTTTGTATTAGCGGATTCAAAGACAGCAGGACGGAAAAAGGGAGAAAGGAGACGGGAGACAGGAAAAAACAAAATATTTCCATGCAGTCGTGTTCTCGAATCAGTAAAAAATGTATTTGGTATTAGTGAAAATTCGTGTTCATTCGTGGTTCCTTTTGTAGTTTGTAACCACGAATGGACACGGATAACCACGAATTATTACTCATTCCTAATCGCCAAAAAAATGTCCACGCAGTCCCGTCAGCAAGAGCCGCAGGGTTCTCACATTCACCACCTCTCCGGGAACTTTTTCCCTGTTCGCACAAGGTGCTGGTAGAGTTGAAGATCTTCCAGGGTATCAATGTCAAACCAGGTTTTTTCAATCCTGACGTTTAAGCCTGATGCCCTGGCAAGGGTGGTCTTCAACACATCCGGAGTGCTCCAGGCAATATTTTCAAACAGGGGTACAACCGAGATTCCTTTTTGACATCCGATCATGTAATACCCGCCGTCCTCTGCAGGGCCGATCACCATCTGATGGGTTAAAAGGTGGTTGAAAAAAAGAGTGACATCCGGCCCGCTCACAAGAGGTATGTCGCTGCCCATCAAGATTACCCTTTCATGGTGACGTTCAAAGGATTCTTCAATGGCTCTTGCCATGCGCTCTCCAAGATCCTTGCCTTTTTGCATAAAGAAATTGAGATCGCTGCCGAATTTTGAACGATATTGGTCCAGGGGGTGGCTGTCATCGACGTAACATGCAAGGTCATAGGAGTTACCGTCAAGATCTCTAATCTGCTGCTTGACCAGTTCCTCGTAGAACAGGGCGGCTTGTTCATACCCGATTTGACGGCCAAGCCTGGTTTTGACCCGGCCGGGTTCAGGGTATTTGATAAAAATAATCAAGAGGTCTTTCATGCCTGTTGTTTTTCCTCTTTGGGATACCATTTATTTGTAGAACTTCACCAGAATTCGCGGGGGAACCCCGAGGTAATAGAGCATGGCCAGAATCGGGTTGCGGACCATGGTCCACAGGATTCCCTGGTCTCTCCATCTCCTCGCAGAGGTTGATACTTTCTGAGGCAGGATCTTAAAGGGCGCCCCGGACTTTTTAATCTTCTGCATCAGGGCAATATCTTCCATCAGGGGAATTTCGTCAAATCCATGAATGTCATGAAACAGCTCTCTTTTCAGGAAGATTGCCTGGTCTCCATAGGGGATTCTCGTGATTCTTGACCGCAACGAGGCAATCTTTGATATGAGTTTTATCAGGGGGTGTGAACTGTCAATGTGAAGATCAAAGGCCCCGCCTGAAAATCCTTTTTCCACGGTGTCAATGATCAGCCCATGGAAATAAGGGGGCAGGCGGGTGTCTGCGTGGAGAAAAAGCAGGATATCCCCATGAGCCACGGCAGCCCCGGCATTCTGCTGCAGGGCCCGGCCTTTGGGAGATGTTATTTTTTTGATGATCGGCCAAGTTGTGTGATCCCTGGATATCCGGTTAATGGTCGAGCCCTCCGGATCGCCGTCCACCACAATGATTTCTATTTCTTGATGTCCGGTTTGTTCCACAAGATCACACAAAAACCCGTTAATTCCGGTTTCATTCAGCACCGGGATAATCACAGTGATGGGTATAGGCTTTTTTTTGTTTACATCCATTTGCGGTAAAGCCTCGCCAGTGTCAGGTCCAGTACCAGGAAAAGCAGCAGGGGCGGCACAAGGGAGAGCAGGGTGAGTGCCGAGGCAATGGACCAGTCGGTTGAGTTGAGAAAGGGAAACAGATACCCGGAGTAGGAGGGCACACTGCCCCCGCCAATGAGAAAGACCAGAAAATAGTCTGAAAATGCAACCAGGAAGACAATGGACCCGCCGGCCACCATGGCTGGAAGCAGCAGCGGGATTTCAATTTCCCAGAGAATTTGCCAAAAACCGGCCCCCAGGTTGCGGGCGCACACCAGGGCGTTGGGATCAATGGTGGCATAGCCCGCCATCAGGGCTCGTAACATGTAGGGATAGCTGTAGATTGAAAGAATCAGGGCCACTCCCAGATGGGTGTCGGCCAAGCCCAGGCGGATAAAGATCATGTGAATGCCAATGGAAAAGGTCATGACCGGAAGGACGGCTGGAGCCAGCAGCAGACTTTCCACAAAACCCTGCCCTGGAAAATCCGATCGGCTTAACACCGACGCTGGCAAAAGCGAATAGACGATGGACAGCAGAACCGCAGCGCTTGAGTATAAAAACGACGAACCCATGCTGGTGAGGATGCTGGCGCTGTTTTTTTTCAGATAGATCAGGGTTCTCAGATCCATGGTGTCGGGCAGCAGGGAGGGAAAGGCCCAGCGCCCGGCAAAGCTGTAGAGGGCCAGCACCGCCAGGGGAAGCAGAAATATCGACCATACGAGCAGCACTATGGTTTTATCCCTGGTCATCACCACTTCCTTTGTGTTTATGCCCCAGTTTAGAGCTTATCTGAAAGTAGACAACAGCCAGAAGTGCTGAAACAGCAAACAGAATCATCAGCAGGGCCATTGCCACAGGCCGTTCTGAAAGGTCATGCATGAAATAGTAGTTGTACACCTGGAGGCTCAGCATCCCGGGGCTGGCCGTGCCCAGCATATAGGGAATTTCAAAGGCCCCGAAGCTGTAAATAAAGAGAATCAAAAAGGTGGTGACAAGAATCTCCCTGAGCCGGGGCAGAACCACCATGAAAAAAATGCGCATCCTGCCAGCTCCCAGCTGCCGGGCCGTATCAAGGTAGCGTCGGTCAAATTTTAACAGGACAGACATGGCCATGAGGGCGGCAAAAGAACTCTCCTTTGCCGTATAGGCGACAATTTCCCCAATTCCGTATTGGCTGAAAATCAGGTTTGGAAAATCCTCGATGCTGGAAATAATGCCAAGGCTGTGGCAGATCGACGAGATGATCCCCGACCTGCTGAGAAAGATCATTGTGATAAAGGCCACGGCAATGTGGGGCAGGATCAGGGGTATTTTATAGACCAGGGTCTTGACCTGCATGGCAGGGTGCAGCTTCCAGATGGTATAGGCAAGCAAGGTGCCAAACACAATGGCCAGGATCGATGAGACAAGAGCCACATAGAGGGAGAACAGTATGGATATGATGAAATGGCTGTTGGTGAGGATGGTCGTATAGGCCGTCCAGATGGAATCGTAGTGAACAAGGGGGTTCATCATTCCAAACGACTGGATAAGGGTCACACCAATGCCACCGGCAAAGAAGATGACAAAGGGCAGCAGTGCTGGCAGAAGTTTGAGGTAATTTGCCATGGTTTATTTTTCCAGCACAAACCGCCGCCAGTCGTTTTCCAGCCGTGTCAGGTAGTCTGACGGGATTTCCGGAACGGCATTGCGGTTGAGAACGTCAATGTCAAGGGTGGCCTCGCCAAGATCAAGTTTCTCAAAATCCTGCCTTGTCGCAACCGGCAGTTTTTCCATGTCAAGCACGGTGAAATCGCCCCAGTTCAAGGGGGTGTTTTTTGAAAGCTGGGCTTCGGGTGAAAGCAGAAAGTTAGACACAACCATGGCGCCGCTCAAATTGGGGGCGTTGAAGGGGATAGCGGTAAAATGATTGTTGTAGATGCTGTTATGGTCCATCACAAAGGTGCGAACGCTTGAGGGGTATTTCCCCTCCATTATTTTGTTGGCTGCAAAGGCCTGGTAGTAGGACATGTTGATATCCACCTCGCCCCGCTGGAAAAGAAGCTCCAGGGCCGTGCTGTCCCTGGGATATGATTTACCCTGCTGCCACAAATATGGTTTGAGTCGGTTCAGGTAGGACCAGAGAAGGGGGGATTTTTCAAGGTAGAGCTGTTCGTCAAACCCATGCATGTATTGTTCATAACCGCCGGTGAGTCCGTAAAAGATCTGGCGGAGGAAGGCAGACCCGGTGAAGTCCGGCGGCTGGGCATAGGTGAATTTCCCTGGATGTTGAATCACCCACTCTTCAAGAGAAGCAGGGCTGTCAAAGGTCTTTGCCGTCTTTGCACTGTCAAAAATAAAGACAAACTGGGCCTTGCCATAGGGGACTTCATAGTTCTCAACGGGAAACCCAAAATCAAATTCAACGCTTTTGGGATCAATGTATGCCTTGAAATTGGGGAGACTGTCTGCAATGGGGCCACGGAGAAGACCTGCCTGTCTGGCATTTTTAAAATTTTCACCATTGATCCACACAAGATCGATGGTGCCTTTGTTTTTCCCAACCTGTTTTTCCGTGAGAAGTTTGTTGACAAAGACCTCGGCATCCATCGGCACCCGGTTGAGATCAATGTCGAATTGTTCTTTGACTTCCCTGGCCACATACTCGTCAATCCAGGTGTTGATGGTGGCTGAACCGCTCCACATATAGAAGTTAACCCGGGTTCCCCGGGCGTTGATCAAGGCCTGATCATAAGTGAGGATTTCCTGTTGGGGAGCCTCTCTGTTGCAGGACACGAGCAGCAGAATCAGACCCAGCATTAAAAGCGCTTTTTTCATGGTGTTTTCCCCGTAAAATTCGATGGATGAAGAGATCAACCCTGTCCCCAGTTTTAAACCCGCTGTACAGCGTATGAACCTGGACAATGCTTGTGCCGCTTTGCAGATGAAAGCTGATGTTTCTGCCAAAGAAAACAACCTGGACGATTGTCCAATGGCCCTGGGGGTTGAAAGAAATCGTTGCTGCCTCGGCCCTGAAGTAATAATCCTCTGTGGAAAAATCCAGGTCCTGTTCTGCGCTGTTGTCAAGGATCTTTACTTTGCCGACAGTTTCAGGTGTCAGCCGGTTCACATAGCCCAGAAAAGCAGCGGCTTTCATGGATACGGGTTCATTAAAGACCCGGTCCCCCCGGTCAAACTGCACCAGCTGCCCGTCGAGCATGATGCCGATGCGGTCGGACATGCTGAACGCCTCTTCCTGGTCGTGCATCACACAAATGGTGGTGGTGTTGAATTGTTTCTGAGTCTTGCGGATAAAAAGAGCCGTGTCTGCCTTGAGGTTTTTATCAAGATTGGCAAAGGGCTCGTCCAGGAGCAGTACCCCCGGGTTGATAACCATGGCCCTTGCAATGGCCACCCGCTGCTGCTGACCGGCACTGAGTTGTTTGGGATACTGGTCGGCCTTTTCCTGGACCTGGAAGCAGTCGAGCATCTCCATTACCTTTTTCTGAATCACCTGTTTGTCTGTTTTTGCAGCCCTGAGCCCAAAGGCCACATTATCAAAGACCGTCATATTGGGAAAGAGCAGGAAATCCTGGAACACCATGACCGCAGGGTTTTTATCCCCGGTGTCTGTATTAAAAAAAATCTCCCCGGAATCGGGCGTTTCCATGCCTGCAATGATCTTCAACAGGGTAGTTTTACCCACACCGGACGGTCCGATAAAGGAGATGATCTCTCCCCTGTCAGCCGTAAAACTGATGTCGTTCAGTATCTGTTTCCCGTGAAAGGATTTGCTGACCCTGGTTAATTTAAAAAACATTCAAGGTTTCCCAGGTAGGTTTTGATTTTATCAAAGGTGACCCTGTCCTTGAGAACCCGCCCGGGGGCTGTGTATTCAACATAGGCCATGAAGCACCAGCTCAAGGCTCTGAGCAGGATGGTTCGTTCAAGAATCGCTGTTTTACATTCAAGTTCGTCAAAGGAAAAATCAGGCGAAATCAGCCGGTAATACTCCCGGAGAAAATCGATCCTTTGCTTCGGGGTAAACCTGAAATCGGACTTCCACAGGGTGGTGGTGGGAATGAGAAAATGGGCAAGATCCTGATACCTGTACGAGACAACCGCCTTTTCCCAGTCTACGAGAAATCCCTGGTTCTCCTGAATGATGAAATTCCCTGAATTAACCTCGGTGTTCACCATGCATAGCGACTCGTTGTCGAACAGGGCCCCATGCTCCTGGTTGAGCTGCAAAATCTGTTCATGGTAGTCAAGGAGGCGCTGTTTCTGCTCTGCCATTGGGTGGTCGGGAAATTTATCGAGCAGCTGAAAACTTTCGTCTGCGATATCCAGGATGGGAGTATTCTGAACCACCAGAGTTTCGGACACGGGCAGACCATGGATGGCGGCAAAGATCGGGGGCACCTTGTTGAGATCCCGGGCAAAATCAAACGGTCTGCCCGGGATGAATTCCATGAGCAGCACCCCGCCAAGAGGGGAGTCTGACGCCACAAAAAAAGCCCTGGGGGTCACGCCCGAAGGTTCAACCGCCTTGAGAACATTATATTCATAGCGGATCTGGTCCGCCTGATTGATCTGGCTGCCGTGGTTGATGCGAAAGAGGTACGTTATCCCGCCCGAAACCACCAGATGGTTTTCGTTGTACTCCCCGGCAGCCAGGAACGATACTTTGTCCACCTGATCAAGCCAGCCGTTTTCCAATATAATATGTTCAATCTCTGCTGAAATTGTCAGCTTCTCCATGTCTCTCCATGGGGGCAGGCGTGGCTTGTTGTGGTTATTTTCCCATACTTTTTCAAGTTCTTGCTTTGAATATACGGTGATGGGAAAAATCAGTCAAGGAAAGGTAACTTCTCAAAAAATCCGTGGAAAACAAAAAAAACATTTAAGAACAACGAGTTCATCGAAATGAAAACAGGAAGGAGTGGAGAAGGGGAGGCAGAAGACGGGAGACAGGCAAAAGGGAAAAGCAAAAGGCGGAAAGACATTTTTTACCGCGAAGAACGCGAAGGAACACGAAGAAAGGCAAAAGCATTTGAGGATAAAGATTTTTAAAATTTAAAGCGGGAAAGACGGAAGAACAAAGACTGGATGGGTAATGAAATAGGCGAAAGATTTAATATATAAAACGCCTTTTTTCCCATAAATACAACACCATGTTGTTACCACAGGGGGGATAACGGCGGGATTGCATCTGGATCTGCATAATCAATACCCGTAAAATAAATTTCCAACATTGTAGAGACGAGCAATTTGGGTGTTTGGCCTACTAATCCGTTAATACAAAATGTAAATGGTATGATTCATCGATCCGTATACGCGGCAAGAAGGTGAATGCACTCCATGAGGCGTATACCTGGCCATTAAATAGATGGTTTCCCTTCAGTTAATACAGTAGGGGGGATGACGCTTACGTTTAGTGCGAACTGGGGCAATGGATTGATCTAAAGGAGGGGCCTGTAGAACGTCACGACAGAGGAAAGCCAGACATTTAAGGCCTGCCTCTGGGGAGATCAGCGACATTTTGAGCAGAAGCCAAATGGGACAAAAAACTCTCAATCTCTCGTTCTCCCATATCTTTTGGGTTGCGTTTTTCCCCATAAAAAGAGATCTATCGTAAAAACCACTGGCAATATGTTTTTTCTGTTGAGCGTGCGTAATGAGATTATCTCAGGGGCTCACGCACTTGATCCATCAGTTTGAGCTGAGGGTTTGGAGTGAATTTTGGCTTGTTTTCAATAATAACAGTGATACAATCAAATTGTATAGAAAAAAAGGAAGGTAAAGTTAATAACTGGACATGATTTTCTACTTTTCTCCTTTAATACAAAATATAAAGGGAAAAGAGTCCATATAAGGTTGATATTATGGGTTTTTTTCACTTAACCCACTGTTAAATGAGACTGCTCCGCGGCCTCATTTAACGGGGCTTGCAATCGTGGATTTCCTAGGAGCCTGTCCGAGAATAGAAAAAGCAACCTGACCTGTTATGAAAATGGCTACTTTTGGTATTTACATTATTGACGAATGAATAAACAATTATAGTCAGTAACATACTGTAATATAAACAAAAA
>NZ_JAFFPZ010000026.1 GCF_016918505.1 Desulforhopalus vacuolatus | reverse complement strand
TACGGTTAGTTTCTGCAAGTAGATCAGCATTTCAGAATTGCTGAAAAAAAAGAGAGTCCTGACCTAACCATGCCGAGAGCATCTGTGGGTATTAGGAATAATATTTTCACAAAGTGCGAAATATAAGTAGTATCCAAACTGTATTCATTGCACAGGTCGCTGAGTATCTTTCTGCCAAGCCCAGGGAAAGGGGCATCTGGAAAAGATGTTTTTTCACCAGAAACAAATTGTGGCTCTCCTGACCTGATGACATCATAGATTGCTTGCGGGGTCATATTGTTTGCCCCTGCAATATCAAGCAGCGTCTCGCTTTCATTGGTGAAAGCAATGTGTGCGGATGTGAGCTGCGTCTTCATCTGCTTGAGATCAAGACCGGTTCTTTTAGCAAACATCTGCAGGGAAGAACGTTCTGCATGGCCATACGGCGGTTCACCATATTTCTCTGCAGCGGCATCCTTAAAAGAATTTCCAAACTCCAGGATTGAGCTGAAAGGAGGGATGTTCATCAAGGTGCCAATGGTACAAATGGCTGTGAGGAGCAAGGCGACATTAAAAGCAGTGGTGAAAACTTTCACCTTCCTTGTTTTATCCTTCATATAGGCCAGCATGGGCTTCCAATTATAGAAGAGGTGCAGAAGACCTGCGACCAGAAAGAGAAACCCGATATTGATATGAATATCACCCCATTGGGTTTTGCTGAGCCCAATAAATTTCCACTCAGACCAATATGCCACTCGCCCCTCAGGAACAATATAGAGGACAATGCTGGTGAGAACCAATACAATAAACGAGAGCAGCATGGTGAGTGAGGTAATTCTTCGTAAATTCATAATACAGCCTCTTTCTGGAGTGTGGAATGAATGGTGCTGCCAGCGGGCAGCATGCGGATGTGTGGTCTGAATATGTATGGTTAAGGAGCCCCTTAATTCGATTGGTATTATATTTTTTATAATTTATGCCAATATACTTACGTGCAATGCAATTGTCGAGACAAGCGCTCTCCTTGTTTTCTGCATGATGCAGACCGGCTGTGCAGAGAGATGAGGGTACCATGATACTCCAACTACCTGGTATTTCTATGAAACCCCACGATCAGACCGATATCAGATCCCATATTTTTCGAGTTCACGCCAGGAAAAGCCCTCTATTCTTTCAAGATGGACGCATTTCCATTGTCTTCGTGGTATATTTTTAGGAATGTAAGTATCCGAAATTAGATAATTACAAGAGGGAACATTGAAGAACAACCCTTTCAGTACAAAATGATACTCTGCCTGCTCTCACTGCAGAATGTCAGATCCTCTTGCCAGCAGTAAGACAGAGCTCATCCACCCAAAACCGAGGAGGTTTGCAATGTTATGGAAGCAATTTTTTACTCCGGTCACTTCAATTGATGCCATCCAGGCCAAAAAACTCGTCACAGATGAAGGCGCCGATAATGTCACCTTCCTTGATGTTCGCCAGCCTAACGAATATGAAAATTTTCATATTCCAGGGGCGTACCTTGTTCCTCTGGGAGAACTGGACAAAAGACTGGGGGAACTTGATCCCAAAAAACCTGTAGTTGTCTACTGTGCTATTGGTGGTCGCAGTCGAGTAGCTGCGCAAATGATGGCAGGAAAAGGTTTTACCCAGTTATACAACCTGAGTGGCGGGATCAAGGGATGGAACAGTGAGGTCGCCATGGGTTCTCCAGAGCTTGGCCTGGAAATTTTCAGTGGCGCAGAAACTCCTGAGCAAACAATCATTATTGGTTATGGCCTGGAACAGGGCCTGCGGGAATTTTATCTTGATATGCAAAAAAATGTCACCTCAAAAAAAGCAAAAGACATGTTCCAGATGCTGGCCGATATTGAACTGCAGCATGAGAAACAATTGCTGAAACTCTACAAAGAGATGACAGGCAGCAGCATCTCTGAGGAAACCTTTCAAACAGACAAAGTACAGCCAGCTATGGAAGGTGGTTTAACCACTGCACAATATCTGGAACGTTTCAGCCCGGACCTCGAATCAGAACTGGATATTCTTTCCCTTGCCATCTCCATAGAAGGTCAGGCACTGGACCTTTACCAGCGGGCTGCAAATAGAGCTGAGCAGGAAAACGTCAAGACAGTTCTGCGACATATCGCCAATGAAGAGCGCGGCCATATAAAGAAATTGACCGAATATCTCGACGCAATGGCATGAGGTGAAAAATGGCAAAAAAAAAGCTGGTACTGATAGGCGGCGGACACGCCCACATGGTCACCCTTTCCAATATTCATACCATTGTTGACAAAGGATATGATGTAACGGTTATTCAGCCGTCAGACTACCACTACTATTCAGGCATGGGACCTGGAATGCTCGGAGGAACCTACCACCCCGATGATATCCGTTTTGCCACCCGCAAAGTGGTAGAGCAACAGGGTGGAAACTTTGTTTCAGGGAAGGTGACCTCCATTGACCCTGAAAAACAGGTGGTTCGACTGGAGAATTCGGAGCAGGAGATTGAATATGATGTTTTGTCATGCAATGCTGGCTCCTTTGTTCCCCGGGACATCATACAAACAGACAGCCCTAACATCTTTACGGCCAAACCCATTGAAAGCCTTTTTCAAGCACAGGAAAAGATTCTTTCGCTGAGTAAAGAGCGCCCTCTTCACATTGCCATTATCGGTGGAGGCCCTTCTTCAATAGAGATTGCCGGGAACGTGCAGCAACTCTGTCAGCATCAGGGAGCGCACCAGCCACATATTTCCATTTATGCCGGCAGACAGATTATTGCTGGCAAGCCCGCTAAAATTCGGAAGCTGGCCCTGGCTTCGCTTACCAGAAGGGGCGTAAAGGTCCTGGAAGGGACCTATGTCAAAAATATTGATCAGGGTATGATTAACCTGAAAGATGGCACCAGTTACCCTGCTGATATTGTTTTTCCTGCTGTGGGCGTACGTCCTTCACCCATTTTTGCCAATTCCGGCCTGCCTGTCGGTCCAGATGGTGGCCTCCTGGTCAATCGCTTCCTGCAGAGCACTGCTCATCCGAATATTTTTGGCGGTGGTGATTGTATTTATTTCGAACCGGAGCCACTGGATAAGGTTGGTGTCTATGCAGTCCGTCAAAACCCGGTGTTGTACCACAACCTGATGGCAAGCCTTGCCGGTGAGCCCCTGGAAACCTTTCAACCCGGCGGCTCCTACCTGCTCATCTACAATCTGGGCAACAATGAAGGGGTCTTCTGCAAATGGTTTTTTATTTTTGGCGGCAAGCTGGCCTTTAAGATCAAAGACTATATTGATCGCAAATTCATTGAAGAATTTCAGGCTCTTGAGAAGTAAAATTCGGGTTCTTCCGGCTATCCTGCGATTGAGTAGGATAGCTGGAGATTGGTTAAGGAATTGTTATACAATAATGAAAAAAACAAGTAGACTATAAGCAAAATGGCGCCAATGGAAGAGACAAAAGATACATCTGTAAACTCAGGAGTTCATACGAATATAGGTATGGATTTCCAAAAAAATTGTACGATATATTTATTTCTCGACAGCTACGACAAATTCAAAAAGTCAAAATATTTTATAATATTAGAGCATCTTGAAGATATAGTATTTGGATTTCTAGACAATGCAGACAAGTTAATAGAAATAGAAACTTATCAGGCTAAAAAAAATACAAACAAATGGACACTCAATAGCCTACTAGAAATAATAAAAAAAATATCAAAAACAAGCAGACAAATACAACTCGACAAACATGATAAATCTGAGAAATTCTCACAAAAAAATTATTTCGCGACAAACAACTCAATAGACCTGAAGTGCTCAGTAAAAGGGAAAAATCACAATAAAGTTATAAATGAAGCATGCCATACAATAAAATACAGAGACCTTGACATAAATTTAAAAAATAAAATATGTAAAGGAAACAAAGATGTAACCTTTAGCAAAGATGATATTTTAAATTTTAATACTCTATATTTCAAATTCATAGACTTAAGCAGAACACCTAAATCTCAACTTGAGCAACTAATTGGAAAGTTTAATGCTGTGTTCGGTGATAGCATTGTAGACCATAAAGCAGCATTATATACATTTATATTACACTTAAAAGGAATAGAATCAACATTAAATCAATCGAATAAAGCTGAATTATGTGACAGCACTAAGCGAATAGAATCAAATCAAATCCAAGACATAATAAACATTCTAACAACTAAAAAAATGGCTTATGATTTTTGGAGAAAAAAAGGTGATGGAATATGTGAACAATTAAAGGTGAGCATGTTTGATGTTACAACTTTTGAATTACATTACCAAAACAGTTTCGACAAATTCAAAGACTTAAATGAAAGTGAGCATAGAAAAATCCACAGTTTCATCACAGAAAACAAATCTATATTTAAACATCATTACACTGATAAAGGTTGCATATCTGCAATTGTTGCCGAGTTTAACAAAACTAAATCTACAACATTAGGAAACCTGCAGCTTAAAGCAATAATATCTGCTGCATATGTTGAGGTTAAAAACACACAATGAAGCCAATCATACGATTCAATAGTTTCCTTGTCTATAGCGAGGAAAACAAAAAGTACTTCTTTTCATATTTTAAAAATAAAATCAATATAATCTATGGAAAAAACACCTCTGGAAAAAGTACGCTTATACAACTAATTTTGTATTCATTTGGTATTAATGACAATAAAATTAAATTAGCAGAAATACTATCTGAAGAAATATTTGTACGCCTCGATTTCACAGTGAAAAGGGGAGAGAGAGAAGATTTATACACCTTCATCCGTACCGACGAAACACTTGCAATTCAAGAGAATAGAGACAAGGTTGTGAGGTTTAATGGGATAGGGAACGATCACTCACAAGAACATATTAAACTTAAAAAATACCTAAGTAATATGTTAAATTTTTCATTGGAGCTTGAGTCTAATTCTGGAATAACGAATGGCCCAATAGAAACTATGTTTTTACCATACTATGTCTCACAAGATGTAGGGTGGGTTTACCTAAGAAAATCTTTTAGCAATTTGAATTTTTACAGAAAATTCAAAGAGGATTTTCTGGATTATTATTTAGGCATTGAGAATGCAATAGATCGGCAAAATAAGAGAAAAATAGAAAACGAAATTAAAATTATACAACAAAAAATTAACTTTTATATTGATATTGAAAAAAACAATCAAGATTTCGAACTATCAAAAATCCTTGACGATTCTATATCCGGAAAAGCAAATGAGTTGCTCGAAAAAATATCATCACGAAAAGACGAAACCCTATCTATCGAAAAAGAGTACGTAAAAGAATCCAACAAGTTAAGTTTTTTGACTCAAAGGCTATCAGTTGTCTCTAAAGTCAAAAGAAACCATAAAAATCAAGTCCCTGGCCGTGATAAATGCCCTACCTGTAGTCAGATCTTACCCAAAAGCATTGAAAAAATTTATGGATTTTTTCAAGAAGAAAATGACTCGATTTCATTGTTTGGTGAATTGAAAGAAAAAATCAAAAAATCACAATCTAAAATAAATTCATTAAACAAAAAATTAATAGAACTTAGGACTGCAAACGAGACTGATCACAAGATTTTTAACAAATATTCAGAAAGTAACATAACTATCGAAAATTACATTGGAAACAAAGCCACTGTTTATCTACATAATAATTTAGTTGAAAATGTCGGCAAATTAAACATTGAACTTGAAGCCAAGCGCACGGATTTAACGGAATACAAAACAGATCAGGAAATATATACTGAAAGAGCAAAAAAAGAGAAAATTTTCAAGGATATTTTCCTTGAAAATAATCTTAAATTAAAACTACCACATTTAAGCGAAGAGAGATTCTATAAGTTATATGATATTTCAAGTTTTCCTTTTCAAGGGGTTCAACTTCATCTTGCGGTTCTCAGCTACCATTTTTCTTTCAATTATTTAATATCAAAAACACATTATGCACATAGGTTACCTTTTATCCTTGACAGTATCTTCAAAGAAGACATTGAAGGAGGAAACAAAGAATTAATTTAAAAATTCATTAACTCTAGATCCCCAAAAGATACTCAAACCATAATTTCTATTGCTGATGATAAAAATATTGATTCAAAAATTGTCCATTACTACGAAAAAATATTTAAAGGAAATGCCCACTTAATATCTATTGGCAATGGCACAATGGAAAAGGCTTTACTGTGTAAATACGATAATTCTCAGGATAAATTAATCGAAAATACCTATACAATACTTGAAACATTATAGTTATCAAAATGTATAACGAATAAGGTTAGATCGTGAGAGCGGAGCGAACCAGGATCTGAACCGTTTGTTGGACAAGCCCGGTTATATAGAAAATAGTTTTTTGGGTTTGATGACTTTGGATTAGACAGAAGGAAAACAATGGGGTCAGGTCTTGAAAAATCATTTTATATGATTTAAGATCAGCCTATGGCAAGACAACTCAGAATAGAATATCCAGGAGCGATATATTATATAACCTCTCGAGGAAACGCCAGGGAAAGAATTTTCCTGGAGGATGCGGATCGACGCATATTTTTGGATGTTTTTTTGGAGCCGTAGTGGAAAAATACAATTGGCTGTGTCACGCTTATTGCCTGATGGACAACCACTATCACGTCCTCATCGAAACGTTTGATCCAAACCTCAGCCTTGGAATGCGGCAGTTGAACGGAGTATACACGCAGAGCTTCAACCGCAGACATTCTCGCGTGGGGCACGTTTTTCAAGGGCGGTACAAATCTATACTCGTTCAGAACGATGCACATTTACTTGAACTCTGTCGATATATTGTTCTGAATCCGGTTCGTGCAGGTATGGTTAATCAACCAAAGGCATGGGGGTGGAGCAGTTACAAGGAAACAGGTTACGCCTGCAAAGTTTCTAAGTTTTTGACGGTGGATTGGGTACTGGGACAGTTTGCGAATGAAAAGGATGTCGCCCGTAAAGGATATAGGAAGTTTGTTGCAGCCGGCGTGGAGGTAATGGATGAAAGTCCATGGAAGGAATTGGTCGGTCAAGTAATATTCGGCGGTGCAGACTTTATATCGGATATTCAAAGCCGAATATGTGAAGCAAAAGCAATCGGCCAGATCCCCCGTCCCCAGATATTTGCAGAGAGACCTTCCTTGAAAAATATTTTCCGCCTGAAATTCCCCAAAATAAAACATTACGCAATGAACAAATCAAAATCGCTCATATTATTAACCCGGTGGTGTAATAGATCTACGCTGCATACTTGATCGCCGGATACCTGAAATAGCTTTTTACTCTTGAAGGAATTTTCTGGAACATTCTCATGTGACTCAATGCTTTGCTCTTCAGATCCTTTTGATTTCTAGCTGGTGATGAACTGCGGATTCCCGTTTTTAAGTCGCAATTTAGATACTCGTCAGGATTTAATTCTGGTGAGTAAGAAGGGAGATAAAAGACCTCGATCTCATCCTCGTTCCGTGCGAGCCAAGCTTTGACTAACTTGGCATGATGCACACGTAAATTGTCCAAGATCAAGAATACGGTACGCTT
The DNA here is from genome assembly GCF_016918505.1 of Desulforhopalus vacuolatus. GTDB lineage: Bacteria > Desulfobacterota > Desulfobulbia > Desulfobulbales > Desulfocapsaceae > Desulforhopalus > Desulforhopalus vacuolatus. The sequence continues at coordinate 32,483 of NZ_JAFFPZ010000026.1, read as the reverse complement.
TGCATCTTTAATCAATCGCTTCATGAATTTAATGAGAACACGAGCTGTCATGTTGCTTTCATACATCATGAACTGCAACATCCCTTGGTTTGTAACCGCTGAAATCATGTTGAGTGAGAAGCGCCTGGCATTGATGTCAACAACCGGTGTTTGGCCTCTCGGGGCGTAGCCACGTGTATGCTGACAATCGTTTCTGATACCGGTTTCATCACCCCAATAGATTTCAGCGTCATCCCTTTTGGCGAGCTTATGAATCTCTGGATATGTTTTATCTATCCATTTTTGCACGGCTTTCGGATTTTGTTCATACGCTCTTTTGAGTGGCTTTTGAGGTGTAAACCCCCAGCGTTTCATGTAGTCACTCATTGTGCGAATCGCGATTTTTACCCCCAAATTTTGGTAGATAACAGCTTGTATTGCCTTACGGTTCCAGAGGGCAAAGGGAAGATTCAGCTGCTGTGGACTCTTGTTAATCAACAGTTCTTTCAGCTTATCCTCCTGTTGCTGGGTGAGTTTACGATTGTCGCCGAGAGTTCTGCCTCGTTTTTTGAGCTTTATGGCTTTCTTGCCACCCTTTTTCCAGGCGCGAATCCACCTGCACAAGACGTCATAGTGGACTTGAATAATCGCAATAATTTCTTTACGACTCTTGCCTTCTTGGAAGAGCCGGATGGCTTGGTTTCGATTGTATTGTTGAACTTCCCTCGGGAGGTTTCTACCGTCTGTTTGGTTTGTTGTTTTCATGCAGGAAGTATAACATAATAAGATCTATTTGGACACCGGGTTAATATCTATGGATATAATTAAAAGGCAATTGCAGAACACCTGAAAATCCATTACACCACTGTTAGCAAGATAGTTAAAAAGTAATTTTTCAAGACCTGACCCTGTTGTTCTAATTTTACAAAAAAACAGATAGATTTTTTTATGGTTCTGGTGTAATAAAAATTACTTTTGTAATATCTCACAAATCTCTATATGGGAAGAGGATCGGTATTGCCTTCTAACATTCTTCTAAAATATTTCTCAACAGGAAAAAAATGACTCAGGAAAAGAAAAACCATTTAACCCAGATCACATGCTCAGGCTGCAAAAGCGTTTTTTCTATTGATTTGAATCAGTTACCAAGAAACAAGGTTAAAGTAAAATGTAAAAAATGTGCTAATATTATTATCCTTGAGAAGCCTTCAGTCAAACCCGTTGTGTCACAGTCAGCTACCAATTCAATATCAAAAATATGCCCAAAGTGTAATGCTGTTAATAATAATGCTACAGAAATGTGTGAGTCCTGCGGTATAATTTTTTCAAAATACAAAAAGTTTCAATCTGAAGCTCCTAAAGAGGAAAAAATACAAAAAACAAGAGAGGATGCTAAAGAAAATAAAAATCAGAATCAAGATAAAAAGAGAGCATTGCCATTAAGCTTTTCAAAAATTAAAGAAGAATTTCTCAGTTTCAATGTCTGTTTGAAAATTATTTTTTGTATACAGCAAATTTTTATACTTGTTGCTTTTACATCATTTGCATTACATCGCAGCATCTTTAATCTCATTTTTAGTACCATCATAGCCCTGCCTGTATTTGTAATAATTCCTTTTTATTTCACTGCATTTGTAAATCGAAGGGTTCATAATGAGTACTCAATTTTTTATAAGTATCTTTTCCCAGAAGGGGTAATGCAGCAGTTAGATTATTTCTTGGGGACGTTAATTATTCAAAGTATTCTCATAGCATTAAGCTTTTATTATGTATTAATGCTGAAATTTATATCTAATTCACCCGATGGTGCTTTAGCCTTCGTGTGGGCGTTATTTGGAATACTTTCTTCTGCATGCATGGGAGTCCTTATTATATTATTCCTTATGCTTATCAGTTCGTTTATAATAATCTCTTTAAAACGAATTTCAGATATTGGAAAAAGCCGTTGGTTGGCTTTACTGTTCTTTATTCCAGGTGTGAACTTAATTTTTCAGATAAGCTTGTATTTTATTCCAAGCAGCCATGATGCATAGGTAAATATTTTGAGTCGCCTCAATATTTGTGCAGTATTTCAAAAAACTGTTTTTGATTGTAAGTGTTGTTTTTAAATAATAAAGAGGGTTGAGTTCTATTTATACATCAACAGCCAGATTCCAGCCACGGCTATAACCGCACCGGTAAAGGCCTTCATGGACACATGCTCTTTGTGGATATAAATAGAAAAAGGGATGATGCAGATCGGAGTTAATGATAAAAAGGTCGAAGCTATCCCCGCCGTGAAGTATTGAAGAACCATCAAGGAGAGAGATACGCCTATAAATGGGCCGATCACAGCTCCTGCAGTTGTAAAGGCAACGTCCCGAATATCTTTGACTGCCGTTGCAACCTGACCCCATTTCCTGGTTAGAGTGAAAAAGAGGATAAAACAGGCAAAGGCCCTGATCTGAGTGGCAGCAAAGGGGTCCAGAAATCCTTCTGCTGTCTGCATCCCGGCTTTACTCAATACATAGCCCCCAGCTTGTCCCAACATGGCACCGATGCCGAATAAAACCCCTTTAAAATTAGCCTTGCGGCTGAATTTTTGACCGGGTAAGGGGAGCTTGCTGTTTTTCTCAAGGATGACCATACAGACACCGGTCAGGGTGACCAGCATCCCGGCCCATTGCATAGGCAGATAGGTCTCGCCTAAAAAGGCCCATCCCAGAATAGCTGTCATGGGGGCAGACAAGCTGAACATAAGCAGGGCTAGGCGTGGCCCCAGTTCCACCAGAGCCTTGAACAGACAGATGTCCCCCAGGAAAAAACCGATTGCCCCAGATAGCCCCAAATAAAGCCATGCCCGGGCCGGGAAATGTAAAGGGATCAGATACCCGTGCCTGCTATAAAGATAGCAGGAGAACAGAACCAGGGCTGTAGAGATCCTGATGATATTGACGAGGATAGCCCCGATCCGTCTGGATGCCGCTTCAAAAAACTGGACGCTTACAAGAAACAATGGGGTCAGGTCTTGAAAAATCACTTTTTAACTATCTTGTTAACAGTGGTGTAATGAATTTTCAGGTGTTCTGCAATTGCCTTTAAAGTATATCCGTAGCTAATATGAGCGATTTTGATTTGCGCATTGCGTAATGTTTTATTTTGGGAAATTTCAGGCTATTGAGAAGTGAAAATGCAGTAAAATGCGGGTTCTTCCGGCAAGGAGGTCCTGCACCACGGCATCAGAACAAACGGGGGTGTCTGGCAGGCCAAGTTCAAGGCCGGTGTCGGTTGTCTGGTCTTTTTGCTGGTAATACTCAGTCACCACCCGCCAGATATCGAGATTGTCTGCATCTCTGAGCAACTTGGAAAAAACAGGCAGGTTGCACTTTCCTCTGTCGGCAGGAAGGTACGATTGTGGCTGGTGATGATGCGTAGAACAAGATCACGAACGGAGCCATCCAGCCTGGCCAGGACATTCTTTTCCTATAAAATTTTGACGCCAAATCATGCATAGTTGACCGATTTCCCATCTATAAAAATAACAAATAATTCCATTTAAAATGACTCCCCCCCGACAACTCCCTGCTCTATGGACACATCCAGCAATCGTCATTCCTGTGTTTTTGATTGTTGTTAACCTGGCCTGTGGATTCATCGCTGTTGAATTTCGCTATCCCTTACTATGGGGGGTAGGAGATGTATTTTTAAAGAATATGCCTTGCCTCTAAACTTAAGCTGGGCCACTGCTCACTGGCCTTCGATGATCATCCTGAGCGTATTACTGTTTCGAATGCGGGGGTGGAAAGAGACTCAAATCACCAGGATACGCTGCGTCTTCCTGGCAGGTATTGCGCTGTGCATCGCGACTGAATTCATCTACGGTGGGGGAAAATTTCATCGCATCCCCTTTGTGCTGTTCGTCCTCGTCGATTTGTCAGTTGCTTTTAGCCTGTCTCTCTTGCTTCATCAACGTCGAAGACCATTTGTTGCCTTATTGTTATTATTGGTTGTTCTATTGATTGGGGCAGCGCCAACCCTGCGGTTTGAATACCAAAAATATCTGCACGACCAGAAAATGATCAAAACAATAGAGCGAGAGGCAGAAAGGACTCGGCAGATAAGAAATGAGGAATCAACCATTCAAAATGATATTTCAAGTCAGAGAGAGAATTCTGAATTCAAGTAATAAATGCAACACGCTTGCCAGTGAAAACTTCCAACGGGAACCTCTTTTTAAGACCTTTCTCAGGTTTGCTGAACCTCGCCGACGAACTTGACGTTATGCATATTTATTTTTATAAAGGCCAAAGATGACTTTCATATACGAAAGAGTTCCCCAGTCTATTACGAGATTTTTAAAAGAAAATGAATTAATAAAAAACAGATTACGTCGAAGAATAAAAGTACTGGATGCTCCGTTGTCATATACACATGACAATCAAGACGATTTGCCCAGTTACTTTATTTCTTTATTCGGACACAGGCCAACCAGTGAAAGGTGGACTGCAATATTTTGCTATAAAGGAGAAATATCTTTCTTTGATTATTGTGTAGACAGCGTAAATAGTAAAAAGAATACTTTAGATACCTATTTAGGAAATTTAAAAGTCGATAATATTCCCTCATCAGAAATAACGAAATTTAGTTTAAAACATCCAAGATTTAATTTCCTAAAAGAGATAATGTTAAATATTCATAATCGTGAGTACAAGTTAAAATCCAAAAAAGTTAATCTAATACTTGGAATACCATTTCGTTTTGATGATCATTAATACCTTTGATACTCTCCCACGAACCATCGCGCAGGCGCTGCCCAGGAAACCTCGCAGATTCTCCGCCAGCGTGTGCCGCTCTATTGATTTGTGAAGTCTCTGCGTGACACCATGGTCTCACCCCTCTGATGCTGCAAATGATGTCTTTTGGTAGCAAACCAGGGGTTATTGCAGAGGAAGAAGGAGCTAAAACCTGCTCAATATCTTTTGTCTCTTCAGATTGTCAGCAATCTAATTAAGTAAGCCTCGACTACTTTTTTAAGGAGGCCTTGAATAATTTTACATTCGTTTATATTCGAGGCCCAGGGAGAAATCCACCCCACCTATCTGATTGATATATCGACGTCTCGTTCTTCGCTTTGTCGGAGGATAATTTTTTTTGCCTGTAACGAAGAAGATGGACGAAAGACTGATTATTAAAGCTTCCATTATATCGCAAGTCCTCTATATTGACTTCGTGTGATATTTTGTGTAAGGGTTTCATTTTATTACTCTAATTCGCAGTATATTGATGTGGTCATGTCGACCGAATAAGAGATTAAAGGGTTCCCTAAAAACAAGGAGGCACGAATTAATGGCTCAAACAGACACAAACGTTGTTATTGATGACAGCCGCAGCAGCTGGTCTGATCTCTGGACAAAGGAGGATTACCTTGCCATCTGGCTGGGGTTCTTAATCATTGCCGTAAGTCTCACTGCGTATTTCGGCTTTGGCCCAAAGGCAGAAATTGCCACGAAAATTCAGGCAGCAAGCCAGATACAGTCCGTCGAAGCAGCAAAAGCTCCTTTCAAGACTACAGCCTGGTATAAGGCCGAAAATGACCTCAATAAAATAAAAGGGTCTAATTCAGCCTTCGGTAAATTCGTCAGTCATTGGACGAAACATCCCGGTTACTGGAAAGACAATCCGCTTGATGCTTTCATAATGAGCGATGCCCAGGCTAAAACGCTGAATGACAAAGCAATGCCTGCCTTTGAGGACGCTCAAGCTAAAGCCGCAGCTGCTTTGCAGATGGCGCAACAGGCTGAAGAGGCCGCGGGTATAGCTGCGTTTACAGATCAAACCTTAAATGGAGCAGCCATTGCAAAGATAGCAGACTGGCGGGCTCTCGATAAGAAAGCCTCATCTGCAAAAAAGAAGACAGCAAATAAAGCATATAATTTCATTCCGACCCTGATCGGTCTATGCGCCTTCTTCATCGTGATTTTTGGAACAGGACTCGCGCTTATGAAGAAAAGCTTTTCAGAATTTGCGAAAGGCTTCGTTATTGTTTTTCTGGTTGCCGTTCTTGCCTATATGCTCGGTGGCCAGGCGATATCTAAACAGTATGGTTTTGGTGCAGAGGCCTGGGGAATCCTTCTCGGGATGATTATCGCCAACAGTATCGGTACCCCCAAATGGGTTCTGCCAGCCTGTCAGGTAGAATTTTTTATCAAAACCGGTCTGGTTCTGCTCGGTGCAGAAGTCCTTTTTGGCAAAATTATGGCGATTGGTATTCCGGGTATCTTTGTTGCCTGGGTCGTAACGCCTATAGTACTGATCTCTACCTACATTTTTGGTCAGAAGGTCATCAAGATGCCCTCAAAAACGCTGAATGTCGTCATCTCAGCCGATATGTCGGTATGCGGGACTTCAGCAGCTATTGCCACTGCGGCAGCCTGTCGTGCTAAAAAAGAGGAATTGACGCTGTCCATAGGTTTGTCGCTGGTCTTCACCGCTATTATGATGATTGCCATGCCTGCCTTTATTAAAGCAGTGGGGATACCGGAGATTCTTGGTGGTGCCTGGATGGGCGGAACCATCGATTCAACCGGTGCAGTTGCCGCAGCGGGTGCATTTCTTGGTGAAAAAGCGATGTATGTAGCGGCGACGATTAAAATGATTCAGAATGTCATGATCGGTGTAACCGCTTTCTGTGTTGCTCTGTACTGGTGTACGAGAGTTGAGCGTCAAGCGGGTAAAACTGTCGGAGCTGGTGAGATATGGCTTCGTTTCCCTAAATTCGTTCTCGGTTTTCTTGCTGCTTCCATTCTGTTTTCAATTATCGACAGCAGCTTGAATGCTGGAATGGCTGATGCAATGCTTGATCAGGGTGTGGTTCGCGGGGGCACCAGACTGATGCGTGGATGGTTCTTTGCGTTGTCGTTTGCGGCAATCGGGTTATCAACGAATTTCAGAGAATTAGCCAAGTATTTCAAAGGTGGCAAGCCCCTTATTCTCTATGCATGCGGACAGAGTCTCAATTTGATTCTGACACTGACCATGGCATATATCATGTTCTATCTGGTCTTCCCGGAAATTACCGCCAAGATCTAAACAGAACTTTTTGAATAACTTCGGGCGGGAGCACTTTTCCCGCCCGAAAATACGAGGATATAATGAAGAAAGAACCTGGCATGTTTCTGAAATGGGTAAAATTCGCGGCATCCCTTGGCACCTGCCTGGCTTTTGTCTATGTTTTTCTACCGTATGTGACCCATTCAGTGGGCATCCTCGACAAGATGTCACAATATCTCGACAATAACGGTATTGACCCAACTCGCTATTATTACACTGATGTCGAACAGGTAAAAGAATCAGAGCATTATCTGGAGACAGTCCTTGACAAGTGATAACGAGGGAATTGAATCGATCTCTCAGATAACTGCCGTTAACCTCAACAAAAAAAAGACGCAGATTTTTGCCGCCCAGGAATCCATGTCCCGGCAACTGGCATTGCGTGTTCTCGAAAGACCAGTGCCTCGGGTCTGGATGATATTTATTCCGATTATCTTTGTCTTCTATTTCTGGAAACTGAAAGAGTATGAAAATGCTCTAAAAGATTTTTCCGAAAACCACCTGATTCCAGGGCGCAGGACACTGGAGGCGGCATTTACATCTCTTGTGAGTGGTCTTCCTGTAGATATTTCTTTGCTGGTGGATCAAATCGGCAATCAGCAGGAGACAACACGTCTTTTATCCGCTGAATGGTTCACTCTGCTTGCCAAACATTTTCAACTCCTCCTTACGGCCAAAGGCGACAGTTACCCGGAGCTGGTTCGAGCCGTATATCAGAACAAATCGAACTATCTGAAAGTCTGTCACCGATTGGGTAAAATTGAAGCCGCTTTTAATATGGCCCTTCTGGAAAACATTGAGGGGGACAGCGACGAGCTCCTCCGCGTCACCAAAGCAATGGCTGAAGGGATGAAGGATTTGCGACTTCAGGAGGCTGAACAAATATTTTAAACATCTTTTGATTCAAGGGACCCTGAGGATTGAAAAAGGGGATTTCCTAAAAAGGGGCAGAATTATTTATCGCAAATTTGCATAAATAGTTCTGTCCCCTTTTCTTTTATACTGACAATTCAGACACTGCCGGAGAACCGCAGAATTTTGCGCGGGGAAAGACTCGTTGCAATCACCCCTCTCACGAGCCGACGCTGCCCTTTACATGGCAAAAGAAAGAGGTCGCAACAGGGTTGTTTCTTAAGACTCAGCTCAAGACATGACTGATGCTTCAGCTCAACCCCGGCACAAGGGAGTGGCCATTCGGTCTCTCCACTGAAACCGACTTTTTTTCACATTCCTTCATCACAAAGGAGGTAATGTTTGTGAAAATCTTGTCTATTCCTTCCGTCTCAGGCAGAACAGCACGGATCATATCCAGATATCCTTTTTCCTTTAAACGCTGGAACGTCGGAATAAAATTGAGGTCATATACCCAGCCGACCTGCAGCAACTTGAAGTCGTTGAGAGTTTTCAGGTGTTTTATGTCGACAATTCTTCCGGCAAGGATGTCCTGCACCACGGCATCAGAAAAAACGGGGGTGTCTGGCAGGCCAAGTTCAAGCCCGGTGTTGGCTTTTTGGTCTCTCTGCTGGTAATACTCGGTCACCACCCGCCAGATATCGAGCTTGTCTGCATCTCTGAGCAATCTGGAAAAAAACAGGCAGGTTGCACTTTCCTCTGTCGGCAGGACAGCACGATTGTGGTAGGTGATGATGCGCAGAACAAGATCACGAACGGAGTCATCCAGCCTGGCCAGGACCTTCTTTTCCTGTAAAATTTTGACGCCAAATTGCGCATGGTTGACCGATTTCCCATCCATAAAAGTACCGTACCTGGCGAATTGCTCGAAACGACCGATGTCATGGAAAAGAGCGGTGATTTCTGCCAGGCGCAACTCGCTGGCATTAAGCCCGAGCTGCTGGCCCAGGTGGAGAATTTCACAGCAGACCCGCCTGGTGTGTTCTTCTTTAAGGTTAATATTCTGCTGTACCTCGTTGTTCTCAGATGTAAATGTCTGAACATAGGCTGCAAACCATTTTTTTAAATCGTCAATTATCTGTTCGTTCAACATGTTTACACTCCAATCTTGATACATTCGCGAAAATTTCAGAGCTATTATTCGGCGGGTAATTAGATCAACTCTGATTAAAGTCAACCCCCTTATAATACCATTCTGATTAAATTATGCCCGTTTAAGGAGGTCCAATCCCGGTTGCATCTGCTCTTAATAATTTCGGGAATTGCTACCAGTTTATTCCATGCGTTACCAGTCATTCCACTGTTATTGTTACGTTTATCTTCACCGTGTAGACAAGGCATGCCTTGTCTCTACAACACCATTGCTGAAATTACTGTTGTGCCGATTTTCACCAATGATGTGTAATATCATTTCTATTGGCGAATTTAAAGGCAGGGGGATGGGAGACAGGAGACAGGAGACAGGAGACAGGAGAAAGCAAAAGACGGAACAGCGAAAAACTTTTTGCCAAAGAAAAGCTCTATACATGCGAATAAAGGCAAAAAAAGAAGGACCGTTTGCGGGCAAACGGTCCTTCTTTCCTTCAGATACTCTGTTGAGTGAATTATTCTTTTACTTCAAGGGCATCCAGTCGCTGTTGTACAGCTGCAAGCGATTGCTGTAACTGATCAGCCTGGGCTCTCAGGGATTCTTGTTCATCTACCGGTGCAACCGGTTGGCGGTTGACTGCAGCCGGGCCGAAAAACCCCGCTCCACGTCCCCCACCACGTCCAGCCCCGGCAAAGCGTCCGCCGCCGCCGAAACCAGCACCACATCCCCGACGAAAGCCCATGCCTCTCCCAAAAGCGGCGTATTGATCTGTTGTTGGCGCATTCGGGTTGCATTGCCCCATTCCCCTGCCTGTCTGTGAACCTTGTCCCATTGGACCTGATTGGTCGAATCCTGGCATAATAGCACCTCATAGTTTGTTTTTACTGCAGATACCAGCGGTTGCCGTGTTCACAACCGCCGCCCTTTCTTCTACTTTTTTTCTACTGCTGCCTGTTCCTCCGCCTTGCCGGCATTGCGACGAACTTCCTTTGGGAGCTCCGCAGATGCCAGATCCCCCGCCGGTTCCTGCTCCCCGCCCCTGAGGTCCTGTTCCGTTTCTTCCTGGCATTTTATGACCTCTCCGGGTTGATTATTCAAAAGAGCTGCCTGCCGCCTGCCGTGACCACCTCCGCCCCCGCCGCGTCTCCTTCGTTGCATCCCCCTGCCTCTAATCTCATAATTGCCGCCTTCAATTCTCAACTCTTTTCCAAGTACCAGGGCATCGGCAACCCTTGCTCTGGCCTTTCCAAGCAATCGACCAAAAGTATGACGGGAAACTCCCATCATGGCAGCGGCCTTTTCCTGATCCAGATGTTCAAAATCGCTCAGGCGTATAGCTTCAAATTCCTCCACACTAATGAGCACCTCCCCGGTGACTGCAACTCCGCGGGGTACAAACGCAGCCATAACAGGGTAGGCAGAAACAAATCTCGGTTTAGTTGGGCGTGACATATATCCTCTCTGTTTTGCTCGTATGAGCATATAGTAGGTAAGATTTTTTATTATAGCAAGTATTAAATACTCTCAAACGAGCATAAAGGTGCCAATAAAGAGAATAAATAATGGGCAAACAACGCGAAATTACAGGGATAAAACCTTCATAATTGACTCTATCACAAAACAGCAGATTTATATCAACCACGTCTCTGCAGCCCTCTTTCTGCCGAAATCCCTGCCCCACCGCTCACTGGAGCAGCTGGTCTACGACCGTTATACTACCAGGTAGCCTGACATAAAAATACAGTTTTAGAGTTTCTTTCTTCTTACGGAGAGCTGGATTCAATCTTGTTTTTTGATATCAAATATTGTTAATATTTAGCAAATATTTAGCTTAAACAATTTACATCCTGCCAAAAAGAGTTTTTGACAGGAGCTTGAGCAAAATTGCCAGAAATCAGTCGAGATGCAGATTCGGGCCATAAAGGCAGACAAAAGCTTGTATTGTTTTGATCGGATACACCAGCACCAGAAACACATTTTTTTAAAAAAACCCGGGTTATTCATCCGTCAGCAACAGACACGGGGGATCTCATGACGGTAGACAATAAGGGTACCTTTGAAACAACCTGCGTTCGTTCCTATTCGAGGTACAGAAGGAAATTTATCCGCCTGTAACTTTTTGACATCGGAGTCTGGCGCTTACCTCCGAGGATAATTTTTTGACTGTAACAAACAAAGAAGGTGGGCGAAAGAATCAACTGATGCTGACAACCGCATCAACTCGAACGGAGAAAAAAGATGTTGCTTCGCTATACATATTTTCCCCGCCGGTTATGTGGAGGGATTATTCGGCGGACAAAAAAAGGAGGTGAGAGAAGAACACAAAACGTGCAAAATATTATCCAATATTAAACAACTTTCACAATAAAAATGGAGGCAGAAAAATGTTTACAAAGAAGATTAATTTTTTCGCTGTTGCTCTTGTCCTGTCACTGATAACTGCACCGGCAATAATGGCTAGATCATTTGCAGACATCTATATAGAATGCGGGCTTGGAGCAATGATAGCACCTCACACTTCACCTGTTGCTGTCGTCACCAATGTAACATGGGACCTGGGTACAACTGCAATTTCGTCTAACATCTCATGTCCGGACTCATGCGTGGGAGGGCAAGCTAAAAGTGCTGCTTTTATCTTTGATTCATATGAATCATTAGAAAAAGATATCGCCCGTGGACAGGGTGAATACCTGGATACATTGATGACATTGACAAATGTAAGCAAAGAATCTCAGGGAAAAGCAGTAAATAACCTAAGAAACAACTTTGCTTTCTATGTTGCAAATCAAGATTACACCAATCAAACAAAATTTCAAAAATCTGAAAATTTGTACAATATTTTATACAGCCAGAGTCCTTATTAAAGTTTCGGAAACAATATTAAGTGACTTCATAAAAGAAGGCATACTCTATGGTATTTCCTTTTAGAGTATGCCTTTTTATTGTCCATTAACCCTTGTAATACTTACCATTGTCTACCAATAAACTATACCCCTGTTTTTTATTATTTTTCTTTTACACTGTACTGACAGGATCGAATCATGCTATAGCTTATGAAGGGAGAGATCTTAACGAAGATGTAATAGAAAATTTAGCGAATGACCCCACATGGCTTAAATTACTGCACTTTAAAAGAAATAGAAGTAAAATACTAACAGAAGATTTTTTCCTATCTCCTGCTGGACGTTATGATCCAAAAGCTGAACTTGTTGCTACAATACACGCATATTCTGAATCAGACCCACACAAAAAAGACATAAGCCCTCGTTGTAAATTTCCCGCACGCTATTTTTGGCTTTCTCAAAAGATTTCATTGCCCAATTACAAACTGCATGAACCTCAGTGTGAATCTTTTGAAAAGTGGTCGTTACTCAATGATGTAAAATCAATGAGTTTGTTTCTTGTTAGTGGCTATTTTGGCAACCCTGCATCAGTATTTGGGCACTCATTCTTGAAACTTAATACATATTCACGAGATGACAAGGATGGATTATTTGATTTATCTATAAATTATGGTGCATTAGTTCCAGAAAACGAGCCCACCTTACAATATGTTGTAAGGGGTATTACTGGTGGATACCAGGCCGGGTTCTCTGATAAATATTTTTATACTCATGATTTGGTTTATTCTCGCACAGAGTTTCGTGATATTTGGGAATACGAGTTACTTTTGTCCGACTATCAGAGAAATCTTCTTATTTTACATATCTGGGAGGTCCTGGGGAGAAAATTTGACTACTATTTTTTAGATGAAAATTGTGCTTTTCGTCTTGCAGAGTTACTGGAGATTATTATCGAGGAACCGTTCCTTGATCAGGCTAAAAAATGGTATATCCCTGTTGAAACATTTTTCAGGCTGGAAGAAATAGACAAAAATAGAAGAGCTAAAGGTGACCAGGGATTAATAAAATTAGTTTGTTTCCATCCATCAAGCCAAAGAGAATTTTATTACCAGTTTGCTCAATTAACGAAAAGAGAAAAAGAAGCCGTTAAAACAATAATCAACGATGTATCGTCTACATCATCAATAACATCCTCCTTTCAACAACATTCACGACTCAGAATTATTGATACGGTCTTATCTTATTACAAGTACAGGTTAATTGCGGAAGAACCTTCACCAAGTGTTGAAATGCGTGAGAAAAAAAATGAGATATTGTTAGCCAGGCTCAGGTTGCCACCTCAAACAAAATCATTGTTCTACGGAATACCACAATTGAAATCACCAGCAAGAGGTAACCGTCCAATGTTAATGGGGATTGGAATGGGCCTGGATTCAACTGAAAGTACATACTTTAAATTACACTGGTCTCCATTCAGCCAGGAAATTGTTGGGCAAAATCACCTTGAAGGAGATGAACTTGTAGTTCTAGATACAACAATTGGTTTCAGGGCAAGTGATTATGGATTTTTTGTTGATAATTTTGATCTTGTCAGGATAAGGAAGTTAAAAAAAAATTCCCTGTCGATAGATGATGGAAACCCCTGGTCATGGCAATTACGCCTTGGAACTACTTTGACTGAGCATAATAATAAATCATACAATGATGGTATTTTTAGTTTTGGTGCGGGACGCGCATGGAGCCTGAATGAATCAATATCATTTTATGCAATGGTTGATACAGCTGCACATACAATTAAACCGTATGCCCGGTTGCGCCCTAATACTGGCATCATTACAGATAATGATTCAATCAAAAGTTGGTGGTATGCAGGATTCGAGAATATGAAATATAGCGAGAAGTTTGACTTCGTGTGGGGGAGCCAGATTCAATATAAAATATCTGAACAAATGGCGGTCTCCATAAGTTTCTCATCTGAAACAACAACAAAAATAGCAGCAGAGGTAAAGTGGTATTGGTAAGTTTTTAAAAAAGGAGATTATTCTTATGAAATTACACATTTTTATAATTTTCATAAAGAAGAAGGCTAAAAAACTCTCATTATAGTTTCAGTGGCTGAGATGCTGGAACTATAATGAGTAATCCGCTGTCAAATCTCATACGGTATTCAAGGAACCCTTACAAGATACGGTTATCAATCACCCGTTTCGCCTTGCCTTCAAAGCGTTCCAGACTGCGTTCTTCAACCAGCTTCACATCGATACTCAGACCGAGTTCCGCAGCGAGACTCTTTTGGATACCGTCTATGAAGGTGCGCTGTTTGCGCATCTCATCGAAGAAATAGCTTTCGCTGACCTCTACCTTCACGGTGCAGGTATCCTGATTATCTTTCCGATCGACAATAATTTGATAATGCGGCTGAGTTCCGTCGATACGGAAAATTGCTGATTCAACCTGCAGCGGGAAAACATTGACTCCGCGAATAATCAACATGTCATCGGAGCGACCGACAAAACGATCGAGGCGGTGAAAGGTTCTTCCGCAGGGACAGGGTTCGGTAATCATACGGGTGAGGTCACGGGTACGGTAGCGAATCATCGGAAATGCCTCTTTGGTCAGGGTGGTAATGACCACCTCGCCAATATCACCGGGTTTCACTGGTTCCAGCGTTTTCGGATTGAGGATCTCCACAAGGAAGTGATCCTCGTTGATGTGCTGCCCGTGAAACTCCTCACATTCACCAGCAACACCGGGTCCCATAACCTCAGAAAGGCCATAATTATCGCTGGCCTTGATGCCGAGACGCTCATTGATCTCCTGGCGCATTTCCTCCGACCACGGTTCTGCCCCGAACAAACCAAAGCGCAGGGAAAGGCCGTTGGGATTAATGCCCATATCCATCATGGTGTCTGCCAGTTTCAGGGCGTAGGACGGGGTGCAGACCAGCGCAGTGGTCTTGAAATCCTGCATGATCTGAATCTGGCGGCGGGTGTTACCGGCAGAGACCGGGATAACCGATGCCCCCAGCCGTTCCGCACCATAGTGCAGCCCGAAGCCACCGGTGAAGAGACCATAGCCAAAGGCAATCTGAATCACATCGTTGGGAGTAAGTCCGGCACCGCAAAGAATCCGCGCAACAAGGTTGGACCAGGTGATGATATCCTCACGGCTGTAACCAACGACGGTGGCATTTCCGGTGGTACCGGAAGAGGAGTGCAGGCGCACAACATCACGCAACGGCACGGCGAAGAGGCCGTACGGATAATTATTACGCAGATCCTGCTTGAGAGTGAAGGGATATTTGCGAATATCCTCCAGCGATTTAATATTCTCTGGATTCAATCCCAGTTTATGAAATTGATTTCGATAAAAAGGGACGTTGGTGGCGACCCGAGTGAGAGTATTTTTCAACCTTGCAAGCTGCAGTTTCTCCAACTCCGCACGCGGGCGGCACTCCTCTTTTTTCTGCCAGTACATCGATCAGTATCCTTTATCCAGTATAAATAGAAGTTGCAGGGGAAAAGTTGTCTCTCCCCGGAATTATTGCAGGGTACCCTGCAGGCTGAAAACGGCCACAGCTGCTTCACATGTTGTAGATCTGCTCCTTGCTCACCAGTTTCACACCAGTTCCTTCGAGAACCTTTACCGCATTCTCCATGTGCTCAAAGCGGGAAATGATGATGGCATTCTCACCGGAGCGATTGACGAAAGCATACATATATTCCACGCTGACCCCGGCATCAGCGAGGTGAGCGAGAACGGTGGCAAGGCCGCCGGTACGATCTTCGACCTCAATGGCAACCACCTCTGTAACAATAACGGTGAAACCGCCATCCTGCAGGCATTTTGCTGCTTTTTGTGGATTATCCACAATCAGCCTCAGAATACCAAAATCAGCAGTATCAGCCACTGACAAAGCCCGAATATTAATCTTATTATCTGCAAGAATTCTGGTGATAGCCGCCAGGCGGCCAGGCTTGTTTTCCACAAATACTGCAATCTGTTCAACGAGCATAGTGTTCTCCTTTTCTTGAGGGAACCTTGAAATATGTTTCGGGGAAATATCTCCCCGTTGATCAGCCCGGCTTTCAGCTCAATTTACGTCTATCGATAACCCGCGCGGCCTTGCCTTCACTGCGCTGAATAGATTTGGGCTCGACCAGTTTGACTGTAGTTGTTACGCCGAGATAATCTTTGATCTCTTTTTTGATACCTGCACCGAGACTCTCAAGACGGCGGACTTTGTCGGAGAAAAACTGCTCACTGACCTCCACCTCCACCGTCATGGTGTCGAGATTACCCTTCCGATCAACAACGATCTGATAGTGAGGTTCAACACCTTCCACACCCATCAGGACATGTTCCACCTGACTCGGGAAGACGTTGACACCGCGAATGATCAACATGTCATCGGTACGGCCGGTCACCTTCGCCATCCGCACCAGGGTGCGCCCGCAGGCGCAGGGCTCACGGTAGAGACGGGAAATATCACGGGTGCGATAACGGATAAGCGGGAACGCCTCCTTGGTGAGGGTGGTGAAGACCAGTTCACCCTCTTCACCCTCCGGCAGGACCTCGCCGGTTTCGGGGTCGATAATCTCCGGCAGGAAGTGGTCTTCCGCGATATGCATGCCGAGTTTGGAGAATTGGCACTCCTGCGCCACTCCCGGTCCCATGATCTCGGAAAGCCCGTAGATGTCGGTCGCTTTGAGGTTGAGCTTTTTCTCCACCTCTTCACGCATATTCTCACTCCACGGCTCCGCACCAAAAACGCCAATACGCAGAGACAGATTTTTTGGATCAATGCCTACGGCCTCCATCGCGTCCGCAAGGTTGAGTGCGTAGGATGGTGTGGAAAGCAGCACGGTGGAACCAAAGTCCCGCAAGAGACTAACCTGCCGGCGGGAGTTTCCTCCTGAAGCAGGCACTACCGCAGCACCAAGTTTCTCAATTCCGTAGTGTCCACCAAGTCCGCCGGTGAAAAGACCATACCCGTAGGCATTATGAACGATATCATTTTTTGTTGCTCCAGCAGTGACGAGAGACCGGGCAACGATATTGGCCCACAGGTCAATATCTTTTCTGGTATAACCAACTACGGTCGGTTTACCGGTGGTGCCGGAGGAGGCGTGAATCCGGACAACCTCAGACATCGGCGCGGCAAAGAGACCAAAGGGATAGTTATCCCGCAGGTCGTCTTTCACAGTAAAAGGAAGCAGCCGCAGGTCACCAATGCTTTTGATATGCTCCGGTTTCAGTCCGATGGCATCCATTTTGTCACGGTACGGCAGCACCCTGTCATACATCCGTTTAACCAGCTTCTGCAGACGGATCAACTGGATAGACTCCAGTCCCGCACGGGGCATGGTCTCTATCTCATCATTCCAGTATTGAGCATCCATGTATTCTTAAATCCTTTTGTACTTTATTTTTAATACGCTGTTATTGTGATATTAACGACACCTTGAACACGCAGAGAATTCCTTCATGTTCAAGGCTTGTGCATGGATGTCAACTCACGTTACGACCGAGGGCAAAAGCTTTGAGATTCACATCCCGAAAACGCTCTTTCACATGGGCCCTGATTACCTCTTCATAGACCGAGGTGGCCATCGGCAGGAAATTACTCAACACGCCGACCATGACCACATTAACGGTCTTGATCTCTCCTGCCTCACTCGCCAGAGCAAAAGCATCTACAGGAATCACCGTGATCCCTTTTTCGGTGAGTTTGTCGAGAATGTTCTCGGGATACTCAACCGAACCATTGGCAACAGAGGGAGGCAGCAGCTTCTGGGTATTGACAATCACCCGGCTGCCCTTGTGCAGCATGGGCAGGTAGCGAACAGCTTCCATCATTTCAAAGGCCATCTGCAGATCAACCTTTCCAGGTTCAATCAGCGGGGAATAGACTTTTTTACCATAACGAAGTTCGGCGGTTACGGAACCTCCACGCTGAGCCATGCCGTGTACTTCACTCTTTTTCGCGTCAAAACCCGCGTCGAGCAGAGCATAAGCCACAATCTCGCTCGCCAGCAGAATGCCCTGACCACCAACCCCTGAAAAGAGGATATTTCCTGATTTTTCCATGATACTCCTCCTTATGCCTCTTTACGGGTTATAGCATCGAATTTGCACAGAGAAGCACACTGCCCGCAGCTGTTGCAGATATTCTCGTCAATCTTCGAAACACCCTTCTGGGTTTTCTTGTACCCTTGTGCTTCAGCTTCACCCTCGCCAAACTTCGTCCAGCTGATCGCCGGGCAGCCAAGGCGGATACAGGACCCGCAGCCGACACAATTTTCCTGACGGGTATAATAACTTACCGGCTTGCGCTCTTTCATCTCCGGCAGCAATACACAGGGCGCACGGGAGACAACCACTGACATCTCTTCACAGTCGATGGCCTCCTTGAGGATCTTGCGGGTCTCCGGGACCTCATGGGGATTAACCGTCCAGATGTGTTTGACACCAAGCGCCCGACAGAGGCCCTCAATATCAAGACTGGTTGCCGGGTCTCCTTTTATCGACTTGCCGGATGCCGGATTCTGCTGCTGTCCGGTCATGGCGGTAATACGGTTGTCGAGAATAATCAGCGTTGCCGAAGAGCCATTATAAACGCTGTTGAGCAGGCCGGTGATACCGGAGTGCATAAAGGTGGAGTCGCCGATAACGCTGACCACCTTGTTGTGAACGGGTTCGCCTTGTGCTCCCGCGTTTTCCAGGGCCTTGATCATGCCATGGGCAATGGTAACCGAAGCGCCCATGCAGACACAGGAATCCATGGCGCTGAGCGGCGGCAGAAAACCAAGAGTATAGCAGCCGATATCACCGGAAACAAAGACATTCATCCGTGAGAGATTGAAGAAAATGCCACGGTGCGGACAACCGGCGCACATGTTCGGCGGCCGGGGTGGTAATGCACTGGCGTCAAAGCACTTCTCTGCAGTTTCCGGCGCAATGGAACGGCGGACAATGGCGGAATTGAGTTCCCCCTGATCTGGTACCAGCTCTTTGCCCTTGCAGGTAACGCCCATTGCTTTGATATGCGTTTCCAGAAAAGGATCCAGTTCTTCAACGATGAAAAGCTCGTCCACACTGTCAGCAAAAGCCTTGATTTTTTTCTCCGGCAGCGGCCAGCACATCCCGAGTTTAAGAACACTTGCCTCCGGGAAGACTTCTTTCACATAGAGATAGCTTACCCCGGAACAGATGAAACCCCGTTTCGTGTCGCCCATCTCAACGCGGTTAATTTCAATCGTCTCGGCTATTTCACGGTTTTTCGCCATGCGCTCTTCCACATAGGCACGGCGTTTGCGCGCCAGTGCCGGCAACATGACCTGCTTGGGAGCGTTTTTCACCACTGAGGCAACTGCACGGGGAGCAATCTCACCCTTCTCCACAATTCCTTTCACATGGCTGACCCGGGTGGTCATGCGCACCAGTACCGGGGTATCAAGTTCTTCGCTGAGACGATAGCCCAGTTTGATAAATTCTTTTGTTTCAGCAGGATCGGACGGCTCCAGCATGGGCAGCTTGGCGGCAAAGGCGTAGTTGCGGTTGTCCTGCTCGTTCTGCGAACTGTGCATCTCGGGGTCGTCGGCGGTGATCACCACCAGTCCGCCGCGTACACCGGTATAGGCTGCAGTAAAGAGCGGATCAGCGGCGACATTGAGGCCAACATGTTTCATGGTCGCCAGCGCACGGCTTCCAGCAAAAGAAGCCCCAATAGCTACTTCCAGCCCTACTTTTTCGTTGGGTGCCCACTCGCAGTAAACCTCATCATATTTGACGAGATTCTCAAGAATTTCGGTAGACGGCGTTCCGGGATACCCCGAAGCGACAGAAACAGCCGCTTCGAATGCACCGAGGGCAAGTGCCTCGTTTCCCGACATCCAGAATTGATTTTTGTTCATACCTTCTCCATAAAGAGTAAATATTCAATAAATATAGAAAAAAGACATCGGGTAAACTAACCCGTAGAGAGATGCTCGGCAAGTGAAAAAGGTCCGTGAAATGAATGGTTGAAGGTTTTGCGCAACCAGGAAAAGAACAGTATAGTTTGGAAAGAATTGGTATACGTAGCGGGTTTTGAAGACAAATAAGAGATAATTTAAAAAAGGAGAAGCAACCATGTATATCGGTCGGATCATGCACCGGGATCTTATCACTGTTCATCCGGAAACCAGTATTGCTGAGGCAGAACGCCTTGTTAAAAAGAAGGGAATCGATCATCTGCCGGTGGTAAACAGCAGCAACAAACTTGTGGGAGTGATCTCTGATCGTGATATTAAAAGCTACTCTGCCTCCCCCGCCACCACCCTTTCCGTTCATGAATTGACCTATCTTCTGGAGAAACTTGAGGTTTCCGAACTGATGAGCAGTCCGGTAATCACGGTTCCCCCGGAGACCACCATCGAACGGGCCGCCTATGTCATGGTGGAAAAACATATCAGCTCCCTGCCGGTAGTGGATGGTGAAACGCTGGCAGGTATCATCACACGCACGGACGTTCTCAAGTTTTTGTTGCGGACCATCGGCCTCGGCGAAGACAGTGCCCGCATGGAGATCTTTGTACGTGACGGTATCGGTCAGCTGGCCAGAATATGTTCCATTTTCCGTGACGCGGACATCAACATCATGAGTCTCATCAGTTGTCCTGAACCTGAATATAAAGGAATCACTCAGCTCGTACTGCGGGTAAACAAAAATGATGAGGAAAAAGCTTTGGCGACCCTCAGGGAAAAAGGCATCAAAGCCAAAGGAAAATATGTTACAGATATCACACCATGGCTGCCCGAAGAGTAGAAAGGGCAGTTCCACTCTCAAAGGAAAATAAAATGACAATGAGCCAACCGGAAAACAGAGTTTTTGCTGTAAGTGGCAGTCCACGGAAAAATGGCAATTCAGATCTTCTCTTGAAAGAGATTGCATCCGGGGTTAAACAGCACGGCATACCGGTAAGATCTCTCAATCTGACACAGGTGCAGTTTCAAGGTTGTATCGGTTGTGAAAAATGCAGAAAAACAAAGATATGTACAGGGTTGATTGACGGCATGTCGACCCTCTATCCGGATATTATCGCCGCAAAGGGACTGGTGCTTGTCTGCCCCACACATAACTATAATATTACATCGTGGATGAAGGCGTTTATAGACCGCCTCTATTGTTTTTACAACTTTGCTGATGACTGCCGCCACAACTGGTCAAGTCAACTGGCAGATCAGGGGCGCAAAGCGGTAATCGTCGCCATCTGTGAGCAGGAAAATAAAGAGGATATGGGCTTTACCCTTGAGGCCATGCGCGTCCCGCTTACAGCACTGGGGTATGAAATTGTCGGGGAGCTTGCCGTTTTCAATATATTCACGAAAGGCGGGGTTCGAGATAACAGCGAGGTAACAGCTCAGGCCGCTGAGCTGGGGCGAAAGCTGGCGAATTCGCTCTGAATATTTATTTCAGGGTCCCTTCAGGCGGATGGAACCTCTTCCCCAGTCCGTTGTCCAGTGAATCACTCACCGCATCAGAGAAGAAACTCTCCCTGCAGCCCTGAGCGAGCCATCGGCGTAGAGAGCCGCCCGCCATTCATTACGGCGACGAGGGGGTTCTTCATTCTCTCAGTCACCTGCGGCAGAAATTGCACCATGCTCTTCGGGTTATCACTATTCTCTTAAAAGTCACTCCAATACACTCCATAATTTTGAGCTGATTTTGACATCAGCCGACCCGGAATTTCTATGAGCACCCAAAGTATAATCAAACCGACTCCGAACCTTATCGCCCCCCACTTTCACTACTCCTGTGAGGTCGTTCACCTTGCAGAAGATGACGCGGAAGGTGTCCTCGTCTCCGAGCTGGTTCCTGCTGGACAGGTACTGGCCTCTTTTCCTCCTGGTGAAAGAAAGCATGAATCTCTGGAGATCGGAAAAAATACCCGCTGGTACGGAGACTCCATCGTCGCCGAAGTCGCCGGGTATCCGCGCTGTGTCAACAAGCGCATTGAGCACACCATCACCTTCGCGGATACCATGGAAATTGAACCACTCTTTGAGGTCTCCCCGGACGCCATGAGTGTCACACTTTCTCTCCATCCCATCCTTGCCGGATGCCGATCTCTCATCAGCGAGGATATCCACGTCCTGCTCAAAGCCCAGGGAATTATCTGCGGCATAAATGAAGCACTGCTCGCCGAGCTGCCCACCCTGCTGGTAAAACACGCCGGAGAGTTCGTCAAGATGGTTATCGCCCGCGGGGTACCGGTGGAAGAGTCGATCGACTCGCACCTCCACTTTAACATGCAGATTGGGCCCATCTCCGGAGTTATGCAGCAAAACGACGTTATCGAATTCCGCGAGCGCCGCGCCATGGTTGCCGTCGAAAAGGGGCAGGTCATCGCCACGAAAATCCCCGCAGTGCAGGGCCGCTCCGGCATGACCATTTACGGCAGAGAGATCCCGGCACGCAAAGCAGTTGATTTTAGAACTTTACTGTTGAACGACGTCATCTTTTCCCGTGTAACCAATGAGATTCAGGCAACCAGCTCCGGAACACTCTCCATCGTCAGAAATAACATCATCAAGGTCCTTCCCAGTCAGACGATTCACTCCGACGTTGATTCCACAACCGGCAGCATCACTTCCAAAAACAATCTCACCATCCAGGGTTCCGTCCAGCCGGGATTCCATATAGATGCCGAAGGAGATGTGAATATATCGGAAGGGATATACAACGGAGAAGTTCGATGTGATGGAAACCTTGTTGTTAAAGCCGGGGTTACCGGTAAACGCAGCAGACTCAAGGTGGGCGGGGATATCGATCTTAACTTTATCGAACAGGGCAGAGCACAGTGTGAAGGCATCTTCGTTCTCCGCTCACAGGCCTACTACGCCTCAATTGAAGCGGGCGAAAATGTACGCTGTCACCCTCAAAGCAAGGTAATGGGCGGCACCATTCTCGCGCAGAGAAACGTCTCTCTTGGGGATGTGGGAGGTGAGAACTCCCGACCGGTGGAGATTGCCGCCGGAGTGCTGCCGGAAAGATTATTGCAGTATGAAGAACGCCAGATGGAGATAAACAGAATACAGGAAGAGATAATCGATTATCTCGAAAAGTTTTCCGGCAGCTCCTTCTCCAGCGAGATACGCCGGATGGAGAAAAAGATTGCCGGGCTGAAGCTCCTGCAACTGCGCCTGAACATGATTCCCGGCTCGGGGATCTGGTCGCGCACGGCACCGCCCACTCAGGAAGATATTGCCCATATTGCGAAGTACAAAGTAAAGGATTACAGCACAGAAAGAGCGATTGACATCCAGACGGTCACCATTGATGTAAAGGGAACAATCGTTGCCAACAGCATGCTGCGTATCGGTAACCGCACTCTCACCCTGGAAAAAGCGATGACCATGCAGCGCTTCAAACTGAGCGACAACGGGAAACGGATCGTGGCGGTCACGCTGAAGAGATAACAACCTGAGGGGGGAAGCTTATGTAACCACGAATGGACACGAATTTTCACGAACAGGGACAACACATTAAACGAAAACGTTTGTATTGTTTCACGGGTTATCGGTGATGGTTACCATTTCGCTGATTGCCGCCACCGTAGAGACAAGGCATGCCTTGTCTACACAACAACATTGTGGGAAACCACTGCCGTGCCGATTTTCCATCAATGGTGATGAATCAATACAAAATGGAAATGGTATTATACCATTTACATTTTGTATTAACCAGATAACGCAACTGCGTGGAAATTTTTTTGGGCTATTACAAATGGATAAACAGGATGTAAAAAGAGCATAACTTAATAGAAATGGTCTAATCATGCGAAAAATGGCATTTTTTATAAAAGCGTAACTTCTTAAAGTTTTTTGCCTTTATTCGCATGATTAGAGCTTTTATTCGTTGGCAAAAAGTTTTTCGCTGTTCCGTCTTTTGCTTTTCCCTGTCTCCCGTCTCCTTTCTCCTGTCTCCCTTTTTCCGTCCCCTGCCTTTGAATCCGCCAATACAAAATGGAAATATTATACGCGTCCCCTGTTCTTCAGCCGGGAGAGAAGGCTCTTTATCCGCCCCAGACGATGGCCGTAACGGGCGTTAAAGGCATAGAGCGGCCAGCCGCAGTAATAGAGCACGGAGAGTACAGCAAGACAGCGTATCCCCGGCCCGCCCGCGATATTCCCAATGGGCATGACTTTGGCAAAAAGTATCATGCGTGTCAGACGCGCGTGGCTGTTGCCAGCCAGATCGAAATTCTTCTTTTGAATCTTCTCTTTCATTGTTTTCATCCTACTGATTCAATCGTGACCGCAGGTGAAACAGATAACGGCGCAAACGCAGCAGCGGACTCCAGCGCAGTTTCCTTTCACTCTGATCCCACAGCTCACGTCCGGCATTTTTGAAAAATTCCGCTTTCGGCTTCTTTCCACCGTGAAAATCATCCAGATGCGACCGATTCCGCAGCAGCATTATTTCCTCGGTCTTCGGGAACGCCAGCCTGCTGACCAGCAGATAGTTGAGCCATGGCTTGAAATCTCTATACCCCCAGCCAAGCAGGCGTACCGCCTGTCCGAAACGGACGGCCGAGTCATAAATCCCCTGCTGTAACGGCGCAAAATAACTGTCCTGTACATTCTCTTCCATGCCGAGGGCATCGTCCGTGCGCCGAAAAATCAGCTCATACCCCTTCTCGTTATCACTCAGTCTGTAGCCGTTGAGGGTCGGATACGGTGCGCGGCAGGCCTCTTCAAAGATGTCGCGGGCATAGAAAAGCGCGGAGGCTGCAAAATCAAAGCGGTTCTGGTCGTAGATCACCCCGGAGATATTGTTTTTCCCGGTGGTCGGGAAGGAAATTCCCCGGGTTGCTCCGAAGAGCAGACCCCTGCAGACCGGCGCATCGTCGCGATGGGAGACAGCATCCACCAGAAAACGCTGAATGGAACCCAGCCAGCCGACGTCCACCACCGCTACCCGTTTATGGGAGAAAAAGCCAACGTCCTCAAGATATTTCTGCAGCGCGGCATTGGCATCAGCGGTCTGCGCCTTCACCTCCATCTGAAATTCCTCATCATCCAGAATCCGTTCAAAGGCACGGCGGTCCTCCTGCCGATACCCCTCATGGATATGACTCAGACAGGTGGTAACCTCAAGGCCGAAACGGGCAAAGATCTCTGTAAAGGCCTCCGCCTCAAGACTGAATATGCGGCAGAGATCAGTAAAATCACGATTCCCCGGCGGCAGGAAGGCAATATCTGCACTCTCTTTCTTCAGACCGCCATGAGCACAGGAAGCACCAGCCAGCGCCATACGGCTGACGTAGAGATATTCAATCTCCGGCAGTTCTTCACCGGGATAGATCAGCGGCATTGCCTGCTTCCAGTAACGCTCAAAAGTCCACCCTTCCCGGGAAAAGAAGAAAATTTTGCTCAACTTTTCCTTGCGGCATATCTCACGGATCTGCTGCAGGAAGATGCCGATCAGCGGACCGATAAAATTATAGCCTTCACGGTACAGCGGTTCCCGGGGAATATTTTCCCCCTCAAGGGGAGCCATCACCTGCTGCAGCAGGCGGCCGCGCCAGAAAGGTTTCCCATCACTGTAATTCCAGTAACGGCGAAGAAGAGACTTGCGGAGATCCTCCTGCGGGTCATGAATCAACAGCGGGGTAATTCCCGCCTCCTTTGCCCGCAGCCCGTCAGAAAAAGGGTTGTCACCGACATGCAGCCAGTCTTCCGGCTGTATGTCGAAGCGCTCTGCCATCAGCTTCCACCCCTCTCCAGAGGCCTTGGCGGCGAAGGAATCTGCCGAGGAGATAATGGCTTCGGCATACTCACTCAGGCCGGCGTGGTCAGTCAATTTTTCGAGATGGTCAGCTGGCAGATACATGTCCGAAACAATAAAGATCCGCTTCCCCGCTGCAGAGAGCTCGCGCAGCCAGCCGACCAGCTCTTCCCGGGGTACAAGCATGCGGTTTTCCATTGCCATTTCATACACCGTGACGTCGGCAAGCAGATCCGCCCCCAACCCGCCGAAGATCTCCACCAGCAACCGTTCCATGAAGATCGGATAGCAGGCCTCGTGATCAGCGTGGGTGCGGCCGATCTCTGCACGCATCTCGTTTTCAAAACGATCGCGCAGCTCCTGAACCTCCACTGCAGAACGTTTGATACCCTGTTTCTTCGCCAGCGTGGCGATATAACGGGCCACCGGCAGCTTTACAAGATCCGGGTCATGAATCCGCCGGACAAGCAGAGTGTCAAACAGATCAAAACTGACAACGGATTTTTCTTTGGCGAGCCGACGGCCAGTCTCAATGAGATTTTTGAGGGAGTAGCAGGTATTGTTTTTCATCAATTCCGTTTCATTTTTTTTGCGACAAAGGCTCGCAGACTCTTCGCCAGCATCGCCGCTGCCGGTCGAACGCCCGCCACCACGCCGGGTTGCAGCTGCTGCTGCACCTCGTGCAACTCATCACCCAGTTCAACAAGCCGCTCCGCGCCTGCCTCAATCCGCTGGCGAAACTCCTGCGGCACAGCCTCGGTCATGTATTTTGCGATCAGCTGCTGGTCCTGACGACGGCCGATGATCGCGGCTTCACCAAGGGTATTGCCATTATGAATCCGATAGAAGAGCAGCCTTTCATCATACAGATATTGCACCTGCTTCGGGAAGGCGAGCATCAGACGGAAGATGTAATCATAGTCGTGCAGATAACGCAGAGAACAGAATTTCCCCACCTTCTCCACTGCCCTGCGGGTCATAAAGAGGTTGGAGGTCGTCACCATGAAATTGCCTTTAAGAAAAGCGGTGTAGATATCGCCGCTGGCTAAGTATGTCTCGCGATTTTTCCGGTGCCAGAGATTCCATCCGAAATCAGGATCGGAGAAGATCACTCCGGTATCAGAGATGGGCGAGACGTCGGTAATCACGACCTCGGGAGTCACCCCTGTAGAAGTCTGCCGCTCAATACAGGCGAGAATGCGCGCAAAGCGGTCGGTGGTATAGATATCGTCGGAATTGAGAATGGAGATATATCTGCCCCGCGCCATGCCGAGCCCGCGGTTGATGGTATTGAAGGCGTCCTGATTTTCCTGATGATAAAAGGAGAGCCGGGGATCATTATATTCCTGCACCACTGCGGCGGTGCCGTCGGTGGAGCCGTCGTCGATGACAATCAGCTCGAAGTCAGCCACCGTCTGGCCCAGCACGCTGTCGATGGCCGCGCCGATAAATTTTTCATGGTTATATGCCGGAATCACCACTGAGATCAGCGGGGTCTCATCACCTGCCATACGTCCTCCTTATGAACGCTTCTCCAGCCCGCTGATATCCAGCAGATGAATTTCCCGTCCTTTCACCTCAATAAGACCTTCGCAACCCATCTTCGTAAAGATGCGCGAAAGCGTCTCTGCACTTGTTCCCAGCAGGCTGGCCAGCTGTCCCTTGGAAATCTCCAGGCGGACGCTTTCCTGGCTCTTTTGCTCCTCCCTCAGGTAAAGCAGATACCCCGCCAGCCGTGCCGGAACTTCTTTGAGAGAGAGATCCTCGACCTGCTGTGCAAACTGGCGCAGCTTCAGCGCCAGCACGCCCAGCATGTTCATGGCAAGAGTCGGATATTTTTCCACCAGCGCCGCAAAACTTTTCCGTGGAAAATAGAGGGTTTTCACAGCGGAAAGAGCTTCCGCCGAGGCGGGAAACGGCGTGCCGTGAAACACCGGCACCTCGCCGAAAGTTTCCCCCAGCCCGAAGATATGGAGAATCTGCTCCCGGCCGCTGTCCGCCACCTTATAAATTTTCACCCGCCCCTCTGTCAGCAGATGAAAACCTGTTCCGGGATCGCCCTCAAAAAAGATGGACTCTCCGCGGGCATAGTGTTTCTCCACTGAAATCCCGGAAAGCACTGCAAGCTGATCGGCAGGAAGTGAATCGAAAAGGGAGCTTGATAGAACGAGGTTTTTTTTTATCATTTCACCAGCAATACGAGTGGGTTATAATGAAACATCCTGAAGGGATGTCGATGACTGCAGGAAGTTCTGATAAAATTCCTCTGCGCGGCACGGTTAAGCCACGTTTCACTCTCTGTTTCGAGTAGCTTACCTTATGACAAAGCCTGCGTCCCGTCAAAGAAAAATAATCCATATTGACATGGATGCATTTTTCGCCAGTGTAGAGCAGCGGGACAACCCGCAATACCGGGGAAAACCACTTATCGTCGGCGGTTCGCCGAGGAGCCGGGGAGTCGTTGCCGCCTGTTCTTATGAGGCGAGGGTTTTCGGTATTCACTCGGCCATGCCCTCTGCCCACGCCGTACGCTGCTGTCCGCAGGCTCTTTTTGTTCGCCCGCGCATCGACCGCTATCGCGAAGTCTCCCAGGAAATAATGGGAATTTTTCACAACATCACCAACCTCGTGGAACCACTTTCTCTGGACGAAGCCTTCCTTGATGTCACCGAAAACAGTTGGGGCGAGTGTTCCGCCACCCGTCTCGCGGAGATCATCCGTAAAGAAATTTACACCGCCACCGGCCTCACCGCTTCTGCCGGCGTCTCCTGTAACAAGTTTATCGCCAAGGTGGCCTCCGATATAAACAAACCGGACGGCCTCACCCTGATCCCTCCCGAGCAGGCAGAGGCATTTGTTGCCTCGCTGCCCATCGGCAAATTTTACGGCGTAGGGAAAGCCACCAAAAAGAAGATGCTCGCCCTCGGGATCAAGACCGGTGCCAGCCTTCGCCAGTGGACTCTGCCCGATCTTACCTTCCACTTTGGCAAGTCCGGTCAGTTTTTCTACAATATTTCCCGAGGTCTTGATGAGCGCCCGGTGCAACCCGGCCAGATGCGGAAATCAACAGGCAGAGAGACCACCCTGAGTGAAGATATCGACGACATCCTGGAAATCCAGACTATCCTCAAGGAACTTGCCCGCGAGGTGGGAGAGAGCCTGTGTACACTCCATGAGAGAGGTTTTACCCTCACCCTGAAGGTCCGTTTTCAGGATTTCACCACCATCACCCGCTCACACACCAGCCAGATACCGATTACCAGTGACTTTGATATCTACACGCTGCTGCCGAACCTCCTCACTCAGGTGGAGTTCTACGGTAAAAAAATACGTCTGCTCGGCGTCAGCGTGGGGAAACTCACCCGCAACGACGAGCCACACCAGCTTTTGCTGCCCTTTATGAAAAAAGGGTACCTTGAAATTACATCTTCCGAGAAAAAAATTTAGCTGTAAACAGGCAGATGAGTGATTATTCAATGTTCCCAAAAGTACCGACGCATATACAATGGGACGACTGACGTCCCGCCCCACAAAAGAGAGTAAGAATGAAAGACCTGTTGAAAGCCATCTGGAAGATACTGAAATATGTGGACAATTTTTTCACCTTCATCCGTCATGGCATCCTTAACGTCATCCTGCTGATCTGTGTAATCGCGGTGGCAGTCGCGGTACTCAATCGTGAGGATAAAGAGGCCACGGCCTTAAAGATCCCTGAAAACTCTGTGCTGCAGCTCAACATCACCGGCAAGATTGTCGAACAGGAGATTTCCAGCGACACCCTCTCCTCCCTGCTCTCCGAGCTCAACGATGCCGATAACGCCAATACCTGCCTGCAGGATATCCTTGATGTTATTCACCATGCAAAGAACGATAAACGCATCAAGGCGATTTTTCTCGACACCAGTAAAATGGATGGAGCCTCCCTCAATCAGCTCACTGTTATCGGCGAGGCTCTGAAGAATTTCCGTTCCTCAGGGAAAAAAGTGCTGGCAGGGGCCGACAGCTACAGCCAGGGTCGCTACTATCTCGCCTCCTGGGCTGATACCATTATGCTCAACCCGATGGGTTCCGTTGATATCTTTGGTCTGGGGCGGTACTCCCTTTACTTTAAAGATGCAATCGATACGCTGAAGATGAAATATTACATCTTCAAGGTCGGGACCTATAAATCCGCCATTGAACCGCTGATCCGTAACAGTATGTCCGATGCCGATAGAGAGCAGTCGATGCAGTGGCTCGATTCCCTCTGGGGGGACTACAGCAGCCACGTGGTCGCCAATCGCAGATTGAAGCCCGACGCACTGCAGCTCTACACTGAAAATATGCAGCTTAATCTTGAGACCCTCAACGGAGACAGTGCCAAAGTTGCCAGAGGTGCCGGGCTGGTGGATATGCTCGCCACCCGCCCGCAGATGCGGGATGAAATAACCAGAGTTGCCGGGGAAGACATGGAATTGATCCCTCTGCGCCAATACCTTCAGGAGGGAGGTGTGCCCCGCAGCTTCGCTGGCCAGGATGGGAATATCGCTATTATCATTGCCGAAGGAACGATCATTGACGGCAAGGCCCCGACAGGACAGATCGGCGGTGACACCATCGCTCAGATGCTCAAAGATGCACGCCTTGACGATAATATCAGGGCGGTTGTACTGCGGGTCAACTCCGGCGGTGGCTCAGCCTTCGCCTCAGAAGTAATTCGGGAAGAGCTGCTGGAACTGAAGAAAAGCGGCAAAAAGATTGTTGTCTCCATGGGCTCCATGGCCGCTTCAGGCGGTTACTGGATCTCTGCCAGTGCAGATAAAATCATCGCCAGCCCGACCACCATTACCGGCTCAATCGGGGTCTTCGGCGTCCTGCCCAACTTCAGCGACAGCTTGAATGCCATCGGTGTACACAGTGACGGCGTGGGAACTACCCCTCTCTCTGCGGGGATAAACGTTGTGCAGCCGCTGTCGAAAGACATACAGGCGATGATTCAGCTCTCAGTGGAAAATACCTACAACCGTTTCCTCAATATCGTCGCCAGCGGTCGGAATATCTCCATGCGCAGGGTCACGCAGATAGCCGAAGGCCGGGTCTATGCGGGAAGAAAGGCACAGCAGCTCGGCCTGGTTGACGAACTGGGCGACATGCAGCGGGCCATCATCGTAGCGGGGAAACTGGCGAAGGTACAGCCGAAGCCCATCCTCATTCGTCCGAAACAGACTATGAAAGAAAAACTCATGCAGTTCCTCCGTTCAGCCAGGGCGGACGTCACCGCTTTTATGTTCGGCGACCAGCTTGGCAGGGTTGTCAGCGAACTGGAGAAACAGCATTCAGTCGCGATTGACAGCGCACTGGGGAAATTCAATGATCCAAAGGGAATTTACTCCTGGGAACCGGGAATACGGCCAATACGCTGAGAAGAGTAGAGGATACCTTGAAGTTCCCGTTCCTCTGTAATGCCATACATTTTGTATTGGTGGATTCAAAGGCAGGTGGATGGGAGAAGGGAGACGGGAGAAAGGAGACAGGGAAAAGCAAAAGACGGAACAGCGAAAAACTTAAAAAAAATATTTTAAAATTAAACAGAAAATTGCTACCACGGAAGACACGGAAAGCACGGAATATTAGAGCGAAAAACACTCAATATCGACTTTCGGATGACTACCAAAGTTGATTAATAATCCTGGTTTTAAATTTGTTACTTTAAGATAATTGATGTTTTCCGTGTCCTTCCGTGTTTTCCGTGGTAGCCAATCTTATTCATAATAATCCTGGTGCACCGTACGGCTTAACTTCGGATACAAACGTTTTCGTTTAATGCGTTGTCCCTGTTCGTGAAAATTCGTGTCTATTCGTGGTTACAAATGACAAAAGGAACCACAAATGGACACGGATAAACACGAATTATTACTCATTCGTAATCGCCAAAAAAGATGTCCACGCGGTCACGTTATTTGGTCAGTAAAAAATGTAATTGGTATAATCACTATTTGAGAGAAAAAGATATGACCAGTTTTAGAAACACCATGCAGCTTGCCGAACACGCCGATTTCATGGCACTTGACTTCGAGACAGCCTCAAGTTCAATGGAGAGCGCATCCTCCGTAGCAATTGTCTTTGTGAAAGACGGCGAGATTGTCGGCGAAACGCAGTCTCTTATCCATCCTCCGGGGAACACATTCAACAGCTTCAACATCGAGCTCACCGGCATTACCCCGGAGATGACGCAAAACGCCCCTACTCTCGCTGAACTGTGGGAGGACAAGGGCATGGATATTATCATGAAGGAGTTTTGCCCCTTTGTCGCCCATAATGCCGTGTTTGATCACACTGTTTTGCATAAAAGTCTGGAGATATACGGCATCACGATTCCTCGTCTCTCCACCACCTGTACTGTCCAGCTCTCCCGTAAAGTCTTTCCAAAGCTTCCCAACCACAAGTTGCCGACCGTCTCAAAACATCTCGGCATCGAACTGAACCACCATGACGCCCTGAGTGATGCAAGAGCCTGCGCCATGATCATGGTTCGTATCGAGAAGATGAACAGAACGCTCTTTGCCATGCAGTAATACCATTCCTATTAAGTTATACCCCGTTTTGTCTGCTGTTTATCCATTCATGGTTACAAACGACAAAAGAAACCACGAATGGACACGAATAAACACGAATTATTACTGAAAAAACCATGTAACTACTCACCCCCCTCGAAAAATTAATAAATAAAAAAAAGCTTGACAGGTTTTTCAAGGGCAAAAAAATAAATTTGAGACCCATTGAAAAATGGTCGATTTGAGCCTGCTGGCGCTACCATA
>NZ_JAFFPZ010000025.1 GCF_016918505.1 Desulforhopalus vacuolatus | reverse complement strand
TAGGTCTTTCTGGTCTTCTCGTTGTAGGCCGTAATCCGTTCATAGACATAAATATCGCCATTGGGACGCTTTTCACGCCGTTCGCCGACGTGAGTTTTTCCTGTTAATGGTTTAGACATGAGTATATCCCCCTTTAAAGTGTACGTATAAATATAATACATACACACAATAGTGCAAGGGGAAAAATACGTATTCTTAGATAAATAGATCTCGTGAAGTTGCGTTTTCGACTTAAAGTGTACGCTTTATACTGTTTTCAGGATAATATCACCCTATATATGGACTCTTTTTCCACGATATCTTGTATTGAAGGCGAAAAATGGAAAATTATGTCCAGATATTACTTTTATCTTCCATTTTGTCCACATAATCTGATATTATCACAGCTATGATGGAAAACAAGCCAAAATTCACTCCAAACCCTCAGCTTAAACTGATGGATCAAGTGCGTGAGACCCTGAAATACTATCATTACGCACGCTCAACAGAAAAAACATATTGCCAGTGGATTTTACGCTATATCTATTTTTATGGAAAAAAACGCCACCCCAAAGATATGGGAGAACGAGAGATTGAGAGCTTTTTGTCCCATTTGGCTTCTGCTCAAAATGTCGCTGTATCTACCCAGAGGCAGGCATTAAATGCATTGGTTTTCCTCTATCGAGACGTTCTGCAGACCCCTTTAGATCATTCCATTGCCCCGGTTCGAGCTAAACGCAAGCGTCATCCTCCTACGGTATTAACTGAAGAAGAGATACAGAGGATTTTTGCCCAAATGAAGGGCACCCATCTCTTAATGGCCAAGTTAATTTATGGGTCAGGGATACGCCTCATGGAGTGCATTCGCCTTCGAATACAAGACATCGATTTTGGACAGGGCCAACTCTTTGTCCGTGCGGGAAAAGGTGGAAAAGATAGAGTCACCTTCTTGCCGCGCATAATAGCCGGTGAATTACACCAACACATCGAGCGGGTCAAAGAACTTCACAGAAGGGATCTGGTAGAAGGCTTTGGGGAAGTGTATTTACCAAATGCCCTTGCAAGAAAATATCGTAATGCTGCCTGGGAAACTGTATGGCAATACGTTTTTCCGAGTAAAACACGCTCGATTGATCCCCGCAGCGGAAAAGAACGACGACACCATGTATTAGAATCGGGTCTGCAAAAAGCGGTAAAAGCGGCAGTAAAAAAAGCTGCCATCGACAAGAAGGGAACCGTACATACCCTTCGCCATTCTTTTGCAACCCATATGCTCGAAAATGGGACTAATATTCGTATGCTCCAGGAACTTCTCGGTCACGCAGATGTAAAGACAACAGAAATTTATACCCATGTAATGCGAAAAGATCTTGAGGGGTCAAAAAGTCCTTTAGATCGTATCTATGATAAATAATATGAGATCAAAAGAGAGGACGTACGGAGAAAGGAGGCAGGAAATAGCAAAAGGCGGAAAGACAAAAGACCGTGCAGCTTCGAGTAGTTAGTTGACAAAAAAATCTTTTCTCTCTCCTGCCTTTCACAAGGAAACCTTGAAACAGTCTCTTCCCACAACGCACCACAGACCACCATGAAGTCATCCGATAAATTCATCGCTGAAATATAACACTGAGGAGAGATGCCATGCGCTGGCAGACCGGGAAGAGGCTCTGAACGCCGCCAGCCAGATCGGGGATGATACCCTGCAGAAGAACGCACGCGGTTATACCGTTCCAGATTCCTTTACCCACGGCACCTCGGCGCAGCGGATGAAATGGTTCACACGCGGCTATCAGTCCGGTGATCCGGGGCAGTGCAAACACCTTCACCTTGTTATAAGGGGAGAATTCAAACAAAAAAGGCGGCAGGGATATTCATCCCCGCCGCCTTTTTTGTTGTCTCGCAGAAGCCCTTCAACCGAAACTCAGACCACAGTCCGGACAGGCACCCACGGAGGATGAAAAGTGACAGCCGCAGGCGGGACAAACAACATCTTCAGAGTGAATGTCATAGACCACCTCGGCCTTCTCAAGATCAGCGAGGTTAACGCCGGTGGTTTTGACAAACTCCTCAGCCAGCACCAGTTGTGCCGCCTCCATATCTACCTTTTTGATCTGCAGAGCAAGTACTGATGCACAGCCTCTGCCGCAGGAGGGACTCCCATCCCCGGCAAGGATGGAGGGGATCCGCTGTGCGGCCAGCAGACGCTGCAGTTCTTTTATATCCAGCACAGGAGCTTGACGAAGGGTAACCATCTCATCAGCAGGATCAATGATCATTGAGCGACTCTGAAATTCGGCGGTCAACTGGTGTTTACGGTCGAGGAACTGCTGACCTGAAATCAGCGGAACTCCGCATTCGACACAGCTCTCCATACCGCTGCGGTATTCGGTTTCACACTCCGGGCAGTAACTCATGGTCAAATCTACGCCATCTACCATCCGCAGAGGAGCAGCGTCCTTCTTCTTTCTGAACTTTAAGAACATATATTTCTCCTCAATTCTCTGCTTACAGGATGTATCTCGACAGATCCTGATCTTCAACCACTTCGAAGAGCTGTTCGCGCACATATTTGGCGGTCACCACAAAACTCTCTCCATCCTTCTCAGGGGCATCAAAACTGAGCTGTTCCAGCATCCGTTCAAGTACGGTATAGAGTCGACGGGCACCAATTTCCTCAGTTTTTGAATTAACCTCTACCGCAATGGAGGCAAGTTCATCAATGGCATCATCCTCAAAACTCAATTTCACCCCTTCGGTCTCCATCAGTGCCGTATACTGCTTGATCAACGCATTCTCAGGCTCAGTAAGGATGCGGACAAAATCCTCACGTCCGAGGGAGTGCAGTTCAACGCGGATAGGAAAACGTCCCTGCAGCTCGGGGATAAGATCAGAGGGCTTGACAGTGTGAAAGGCACCGGCGGCGATAAAGAGGATGTGATCGGTGACCACCATGCCATATTTGGTATTCACCGTTGCACCCTCAACGATAGGCAGCAGGTCTCGCTGCACACCTTCCCGTGAGACCTCCGGGCCGTTAGTGGTTCCGCCACGGTGAGCAATTTTGTCAATCTCATCAAGAAAGACAATACCATCCTGTTCGGTACGTTTCAGTGCCTCCTTTACCACTTTGTCCATGTCGATAAGCTTCTCCATCTCCTCCATGGTGATGGTCTCAAGCGCTTCGGGGATTTTCATGGTGCGGGACTTCTTATTCTGCGGCATGAACTGACCGAGG
This sequence comes from Desulforhopalus vacuolatus, assembly GCF_016918505.1. Lineage (GTDB taxonomy): Bacteria > Desulfobacterota > Desulfobulbia > Desulfobulbales > Desulfocapsaceae > Desulforhopalus > Desulforhopalus vacuolatus. The sequence continues at coordinate 37,175 of NZ_JAFFPZ010000025.1, read as the reverse complement.
GCATCCTGAAGGTTGTTTTGCATATTCTCCATGCCGGAGACACCCATAATCTCGATCATCGGTGAACTGCGGTTCTCCGCGATCTCAATTGATACCTCCCGTTCATCAAACTTGCCGTCGCGCAGCATCTGACGAAATTTTTCCCGAGTCGCATTCTGCGAATCGACATCCTGCGTGGCAGGCAGGTCGCTGTTTTGAACGGTGAAGGCGTCCCCCCCTTCGGGGCTGTTCGTAACACTTCCGGAACCGGGCAGAAGCAGGTCGAGAAGACGGTCTTCGGCATTCGCCTCCGCCACCCCCTTTACCCGCTCACGCTCCTCCTTCTTCACCATGTTGATACCCAGTTCCACGAGATCGCGGATCATCGACTCTACATCGCGACCGACGTACCCCACCTCGGTATATTTCGAGGCCTCCACCTTGATAAAGGGGGAGTGCGCGAGGGTGGCAAGCCGGCGGGCAATTTCAGTTTTTCCTACACCCGTGGGGCCGATCATGATGATATTCTTCGGGGCAATCTCCTCGCGCAGCGGTGAAGGGACCTGTTTGCGCCGCCAGCGGTTACGCAGGGCAAGGGCAACAGAGCGTTTGGCATCATGCTGGCCGACGATATATTTATCCAGTTCGGCGAGGGTCTCTTTTGGGGTCTGACTATCAAGAAAGCTCATATTTTTTCGAGGGTAACAGATTGATTGGTATAGATGCAAATATCTCCGGCAATGCCAAGAGCTGCACGACAGATCTCTTCCGCGTTCAGGTCACTGTGTTCAATGAGCGCAAGCGCCGCCGCCTGTGCGTAGGGTCCACCGGAACCGATGGCCAGCACGCCTGTGTCAGACTCAATCACATCTCCGGTCCCGGAAAGCAGCAGACTGTATTCATCATCAACTGCCACCAGCATGGCTTCAAGGCGGCGCAGATATTTATCCATACGCCAGTCTTTGGCCAGTTCTACGGATGCGCGCAGCAGGTTTCCCTTAAACTGCTCAAGTTTTTCTTCAAGTTTATCAAACAGGGTAAAGGCATCAGCGGTGGCTCCGGCAAAACCGGTGATCACCTTGCCGTGATAGAGGCGGCGAACCTTGCGTGCGTGATGTTTCATCACCGTGTTCCCGAGGGTTACCTGGCCGTCTCCGGCCACGGCAACCTCACCTTTATGCCGCACTGCGAGAATAGTTGTTGATCTGATTTCTGGATAAAATCCCATTACTGCTCCACTGTTGATTGCAGACCGTTGTTATGCCATCGGCCCATGATATAAAAGAGTGCGGAAGTTCCGCTGTTTCTCATGAATTTAAGACTGGTTTGAGAGAGGATGCGCCTTGTCATACACCTCGGTCAGATGGTCGAGAGTAAGATGTGTATAATGCTGAGTGGTGGAGAGACTGGAGTGGCCGAGTAACTCCTGTACCGCACGAAGATCCGCCCCCATTTCAAGCAGATGAGTGGCAAAGGAGTGCCGCAGTGCGTGCGGTGTCACGACCTGGGGGATCCCCGCCCGCTCGCCATAACTTTTTACAGAGCGCTCCACGCTGCGGGAGGTCAGCCTGCCGCCGCGCACGTTGAGAAAGAGTGCCTTCTCTTCAGGGGTTCCACCACGTTTCACCCGATCCAGGATCAACTGCTGTCGCTGTGGCAGCCAGGAATTCACCGCCTCCAGCGCCGGACATCCCACCGGGACAATACGTTCTTTATCACCCTTGCCCCGCACGGTAACCATTTCGGTCTCGAAATCAAGATCTTCAAGGTTCTGCGAAACCAGTTCAGAAACCCTCATGCCGGAAGAATAAAGCAATTCGAGGAGAGCGCGGTCACGGAGCATAAAACGGTCTTTTTTACAGGGGCATTCAAGCAGGGCAAAGGTCTCATCGACAGTGAGAAAGGTGGGAAGATATTGGGCTGACTTTGGACTCTTTACGGTCTGCGTCGGATCAAAATCAATCAGTTTCCGCTTGCGGGCGAAACGAAAAAAAGTGCGTAGAGCTGAGAGCTTGCGGGATACAGAGGTGCTGCTGTTACGGCCGAAGAGACTGGCAACAAAACCACGAACTCCGGCGACCTCAACCGCACAGATTTTCGTTTCTTTTCCCAGAAAGGCGGTAAACTCTTCAAGGTCGCGCCGGTATCCTTCTACGGTGTGCGGGGAATATTGCTTTTCAGTCTCCAGCCATCTTGTAAACTCGCGGGTAGTTTTTATCATTTTCAAACAGGCCAATTTAAGATATTGTGAGTTCCTCAGCGCTCCATCACAGATGCGGGCGCGCCACCCTGCTGCAGTTCCACAGCCCCCTCGCGGTCGTCACGCTATTGACTGCAGACGTAATCCCGCGCGAACATTATACCCATATTTTTCATAATTCTACATATCATGCCAAAAAAATCCTTTGAAACCGCCCTTACGCGGCTGGAACAGATCACCGAAGAGCTTGAAGGGGGAGATATCACCCTTGAAACCAGTCTCAAGAGGTTCAATGAAGGCGTTCAACTCGCCTCTTATTGCGACGAACAGCTCAAACATGCCCGCGCCAAAGTGGAAATGCTGATGGAGAAAGACGGGACTCTCAAGACAGTTCCTTTCAATGAAGGAAAAAACGATGGAGATTAAAGAGTATCTTCAGTCGAAAAAAGAGATTGTTGAAAAAGCTCTGCTGCGGTTTGCTCCGCCGGAAGAGAGTACATACGCTTCCCTTTTTGCCGCCATGCGTTACAGTCTCTTTGCCGGTGGAAAACGGATTCGCCCGATTCTTTGCCTTGCCGGTGGTGTCTGCGTTCACGGCACAGAGGAGATTGAAACCGCCCTGCTGCCCTCCGCCTGCGCGCTTGAGTGCATCCATACTTATTCTCTGATCCACGACGATCTCCCGGCTATGGATAACGACGACCTCCGTCGCGGCAAGCCCACCAACCACAAGGTTTTCGGCGAGGCCCCGGCAATACTTGCCGGTGACGGTCTGCTTACCTGGGCCTTTGATCTCCTCGGTGACAGCACGCTCAGCACTCTTGAGGCAAAGAAACAACTGGCCATCACTCACTGTATCGCCCGCGCCGCCGGCCCCTTCGGCATGGTTGGTGGACAGGCGCTTGACATTGCCATGGAAGATACTGATTTCCCCTTCTCCACCCTGCAGACCATTCACCGCGCCAAAACTGGTGCGCTGATTACCGCCGCAGTGCGAGCTGGAGCCATTGGCGCAGGTGCCAGTGAGAAACAGCTCACTGCTCTCACCAGCTTTGGCGAAAAAATTGGACTGGCTTTTCAGATTGTCGACGATCTGCTCAACGCCACGTCCACCACAGAGCAGCTCGGCAAGGCCGCCGGCAGCGATGCCGAAAACGGCAAGGCAACCTATCCCGCCTGTTTCGGCATTGACAAAACCCGGGAAATGGCCGAAGAAACTGTTGCTGAAGCAAAGGCTGCCATCACTGCCTTTGGATCTTCTGCCGATCCTCTTCGCGGCCTCGCAGACTATATATATTTAAGGACAAAATAATGAGATTTACCGACAGCAGAACAGGCATTACCAGAACAGCAGGCCAGAAGAGCACGACTCCCCGCCTTGAAGAAATCCACTCTCCCGCTGACCTGCGCGACTGCACCATCTCCGAGCTTGAAGAAATTTCCGCCGAACTGCGCGAAACCATCATCACCACCGTCTCGAAAAATGGCGGTCATCTTGCACCGAGCCTTGGCGTGGTGGAACTCACCCTTGCCCTGCACAAGGTTTTCAACACTCCGGAGGACAAGATTGTCTGGGATGTCGGCCATCAGAGCTACGCCCATAAGATCATCACCGGACGCCTCAGGGAATTTTCCACCCTGCGCCAGCGTAACGGCATGAGTGGTTTCCCCAAACGCAAAGAATCGCCCTACGATGCCTTTGAAACCGGACACAGCTCAACCTCTGTCTCCGCCGCTTCCGGCATGGAGGTTGCCCACAACCTGCAGGCGAAGAAGAGCCGCGCCATCGCGGTAATTGGCGATGGTGCAATGACTGCCGGTATGGCCTATGAGGCTCTCAACCATGCCGGGCATCTCGACCGCGATCTTATCGTCATCCTTAACGACAACGAGATGTCGATTTCACCGAATGTTGGTGCAATCTCAAACTTCCTCAGCCGGAAACTGGCCGGGCGGACCATGAACAGGGTGAAGAATCACCTCGTGGAAAAACTCAGTGACTCTGAGGCAGGTGAAAATCTGCTTAACATTCTGCGGAAATCAGAGGAGAGCCTGAAAAGCTTTTTTACCCCCGGTATGCTCTTTGAGGCATTCAAGTTCAACTATGTCGGCCCGATCAACGGTCATGACCTCGACGAACTTATCGAGACACTCTCCGAGGTGCGCGATATTTCTCAGGGACCGGTACTGATACACGTCCTTACCCAAAAAGGGCGCGGTTACAAGCCGGCGGAGGACAATCCCGGCCTCTTTCACGGTATTGGACCCTTTGATATTGCCACCGGCAAATCACTGCCCTCTTCCGGCCCCGCGAGCTGGACTTCGCTTTTCGGCAAGACTCTGTGCAAAATGGCGGAGAACGATAACCGCATTACCGCCATCTCTGCGGCGATGACTTCCGGTACCGGTCTGAGTGAATTCTCCAAACGCTTTCCCGAACGCTTCTTTGATGTGGGCATTGCGGAACAACACGCTGTTACCTTTGCGGCGGGTATGGCCTCTCAGGGGATGCGACCGGTGATCGCCGTCTATTCGACCTTTTTTCAACGGGCTCTGGATCAGATCATCCATGATGTCTGCCTGCCGAACCTGCCCGTCACCTTTGCCTTCGACCGGGCCGGTGTAGTCGGCGACGACGGCCCCACTCACCACGGTGTCTTCGATCTCTCCTTCCTGCGTTTCATTCCCAATATGGTAATGATGGCTCCGAAAGATGAGAACGAGCTGCAGCACATGATTTTCACCAGCATGCACTATCGCGGGCCCTCTGCGGTGCGCTATCCACGCGGTTCCGGTTATGGTGTAAAGATGGACGAACAGCTCTGCATGCTCAAAACAGGTGAGGGGGAACTGCTGAGGGAGGGAGATGACGTTCTCCTTTTGCCGGTGGGAAATCGAGTAACTGCGGCCATGAAGGCGGCGAAAGAGCTGGAACTGGCAGGCGTAAGTGCAGCGGTGATCAATCCACGCTTCATTAAACCGCTTGATACGAAGCTGATCTGCCAATGGGTGCAGCACACAGGAAACCTTGTCACTGTGGAAGACAATATGGTTGCCGGGGGATTTGGCAGCGGGGTTCTGGAGATGCTGTCGCAACAGCAGATTTTCAACGTAAAAAGCACCCTGCTCGGTTATTCAGACCACTTTATCGAACACAGCCCGCAGAAGGAGTTATGGAAAGAGGGTGGCATCGACACCCCGGCGATCACCGCCGCCGCTCTTGCACTTCTCGGCCGCCGCCCTGCAGCCGACTGATCATTTCTTCGCGTCGTGCCCGGTCGTCTCTTCTCCGACCGGGCCGCGCAGGAACTGCAGGAGCCGTTTCTCGACCTCGTCCATCTGCTTTACTTCACACTCCCAAATCACCATCACCCGCCAGCCAAGCCGTTTGAGCTCGTCCTGCACATCCACGTCATGCTGCACGGTCCTGGCAAATTTCTTCAACCAGAAATCCTGTCGCGACTTCGGCGTATAGGCGTAACGGCATCCTTCATGACGATGCCAGTAACAGCCATGCACAAAGATAATACTTTTATATTTCGGCAGGACGATATCGGGACAGCCGGGAAGATCACGGCGATGGATTCGGAAACGATAGCCGAGTCGGTGCAGCCGCGAGCGGACGGCACGTTCCGGCCTGGTATTGGTTGACTTGATTTGACCCATATTCCAGCTGCGCCGCTCTGGTGTCAGATTGTCCATTTATACCATTCCTATTAAGTTGTGACCGTACTAAATGCCATTTTCACTTTCTATTGGCGAATTCAAAGGCAGGGGGATGGGAGAAAGGAGACGGGAGACAGGGAAAAGCAAAAGACGGAACAGCGAAAAACTTTTTGCCAACGAATAAAAGCTCTAATCATGCGAATAAAAGCAAAAAACTTTAAGAAGTTACGCTTTTATAAAAAATGCCCTTTTTCGCATGATTAGGCCATTTCTATTAAGTTATGCTCTTTTTACATCCTGTTTATTCATTCGTAATCACAAAAAAAGATGTCCACGCAGCCGCGCTCTCTGGTCAATACAAAATGTAAATGGTATTACAGACTCCCTTTTTCCCGAAGAAAGCGGATGAGAGCCCTGGCACAGGGCGCAACAGCGGGAATCACCACACTGTTCCCAATCTGCCGGCAGGCCTGGGGACGCGAGACAGGGAAGACATAACGCCGGGGATCATAACCCTGCAGCTGCATGGCCTCTTTCACGGTGAGGCGACGCGGGCGGTCACCTGGCTGGGCGATAAAGATCCCCGCGCCGTCCTTGTGGTAACGGGCAGATTTCAACCAGAGTTGTTTACACGTTGTAATAGCCGCGATACCACTCGACAAACCTGCCAATGCCATATTCCAGTGTGGTGTCGGGTTTGTAGCCGAGTTCCTTGACAAGGTCGTCTACATTAGCCCAGGTGGCAGGCACATCTCCGGGCTGCATTGGCAGGAAATTTTTCTCGGCCTTTTTACCGAGAGCATCCTCAAGAACCTCAATGTAACGCATCAGTTTTTCTTTATTATTATTACCGATGTTGTAGATACGGTAAGGACAGTAGGAGGTCGCCGGATCAGGTTCATCCCCGTTCCACTCGGGATTGGCAGCGGGTACCTTGTGAAGCACCCGGTAGACACCCTCGACAATGTCGTCGATATAGGTAAAATCCCGTTCCATATTGCCGTTGTTGAAGACGTTAATCGGCGTGCCGCTGAGAATCGCTTTGGTAAAGAGGAAAAGTGCCATATCCGGCCGGCCCCAGGGACCGTAAACTGTGAAGAAACGCAGGCCGGTCACTGGCAAACCGAAGAGATGAGCATAGGTGTGAGCCATCAGCTCATTAGCCTTTTTCGAAGCAGCGTAGAGAGAAACAGGATGGTCTACATTGTCATGCACTGAAAATGGCATGCGGGTATTCGCGCCATATACCGAACTGGAAGAAGCGAAAACGAGGTGCTTTACATTGTTGTGGCGGCATCCTTCAAGAACATTGCCGAAACCAACGAGGTTAGTATCCACATAAGAACCTGGATTCTCCAGAGAATAACGGACTCCGGCCTGGGCTGCGAGGTTGACCACCGCATCAAATTTTTCTTCGGCGAAGAGTTTTGCCACGTCATCCCGATCCTGCAGGTTGATATTGACATGGCGGAACCCTGGTCCCTCTGCCAGCGCCTTCATGCGGGCCAGTTTCAGATTGGGATCATAGTAGTCATTAATATTGTCGAGGGCGACAACTTCACGCCCCCCATCGGCAAGCAGTCGTTTGGCAAGGTGAGTACCGATGAAGCCAGCTCCGCCGGTGATAAGAATTTTTTTCATGGAAATCTCTGTAGTAAAGAATAAAAAAAGAAAAAGCTGTGCAACAGCGCGTTATATTACTCCAGCTTATCCTCATCGTCAAACCCGGTAAAAGGTTTTCTCCCGAAAATACGCACAGCAACCACACTTACCTCGTAGAGCAATATCAGAGGAACGGCCATCATCAACTGATTCACAGCGTCTGGAGTTGGCGTCAGAATAGCGGCAACTATAAAATCAATAAGAATCGCATACTTACGGTTACGGGTGAGAAATTCTACACTGACCATTCCTGCTTTGCCAAGAAAGGTAAAAAGCAGCGGCATCTCAAAGATCAACCCGAAGGCGAGCAGCAGGCGCACGGCAAGGCTGAAGTATTCATTTACTCCCGGCAGAGAAACAAGAAATTCATTATTATACCCGACGAGAAATTTGAAAGCAGGTGGGAAAACGACAAAATAACCAAAGGCAGCTCCCCCGAGGAAGAAAAGGGATGAAAGTACAACGAAGGGGATGAGCACCCTCTTTTCACGTCGATAGAGACCGGGGGAGATAAACCGCCAGAGCTGGGAAAAGAGTATGGGTACCGCGAGGAGAAGACCCACCGTAAGGGCAAGTTTTAGATAAAAAAAAACCCTGCCTGGTAAGAGGTAAAGATAAGAGAGGTTCCTTTCGGCAGAACATCAGTAAGCGGTTTGAAGAACCAGCGTCCAATGGGTTGAATCACCGAATAGGCAGCCACAAATCCGGTGCAGACGGCAATCAGGGAAATGATAAGACAGGAGCGCAGTTCCCGCAGATGTTCAACAAGAGGCTGTTCTTGATGCTCTTCCTGCGTGGTTTTGTTCTGCGGTTCTTCCGGCCTTGCTTTTTTCTCGGTTTCTGAAATATTTTGTGTCATGCTGTCGCCTTGAGGTTGGTTCATTTTCAGCCACTTTTACCATTTCACGTCCCCTTTGGCAACACGCTCTTCCACGTTCCCTGCAAAGTAAAAAAATGAAGACCACACAAGACTGGCACGTTTACATTCTCCGCTGTGCCGACGAGACCTTCTATACCGGCATAACCACCGATCCTGCACGACGTCTGCATGAACACAACGGAGAGCGCAGAGGGGGCGCCCGCTACACCCGCACCCGCCGTCCCGTGGAGATGATCTGGTGCGAAATGGCAGAAGATCGCGCCGCCGCCAGTCGACGCGAATGGGAGATCAAGCATCTCACCCGGGTACAAAAGAAAAGTCTTATCTCAAGATACAAGGGAAGAGAACTGATTTCCTTGTATTTCCATGGTAAATAAGATATTTTTGAGTAATAATTCACCTCAACTTATGGGTACCTTGAAACAGCTTGTATTTCGTTCATGTTCGAGACACAGAAGGAAATTTACCCGCCTGTAACTTTGATATCGGAGTCTGGTTCTTCCCTCCGAGGATAAATTTTTGACTGTAACGAAGAAGATGGATAATTATGTGGTGTTCTCTGATAATAATAATGCTTTCTGTACTCCTTGTGGACGACGAGCGCTCAATGCGCGACTTTTTGAAGATCCTTCTCAAAAAAGAGGGTTTTGACGTGCGTACCGCCGGCGATGGCACGCAGGCGCTGGAGATGCTCGCCGAGCGCGGTGCTGATCTTGTATTGAGTGATATTCGCATGCCGGGAATGAACGGGATTGAACTGCTGGAGCAGGTAAAGGGACTCTACCCCGGTCTGCCAATGGTGATGGTGACTGCTTTTTCCTCCCCGGACGACGCTGTCCAGGCAATGCACAACGGAGCCTTTGACTACATCAGTAAACCGTTTAATGTCAACGAGTTGAAGTCAGTGATTCACGCAGCCATCAACAGCGGCAACGGTTATACCGAAGAGCCCTCTACTCCAGTCACCTCGTTTTCCGGCATCATCGGTCAAAGTCGTGAAATGCAGAAGATTTTTGATATGATCCGGCGGGTCTCTCCCACCCCGGCCAACGTGCTGATCTACGGAGAATCTGGAACCGGAAAAGAGCTGATCGCGAAAGCGATTCATGCCAACAGTCGCGCAGCTGAGAACAATTTTGTACCAATAAACTGCTCTGCCATCCCGGAAGATTTAATGGAGAGCGAACTGTTTGGCCACGTCAAAGGTTCCTTTACCGGAGCCATCAGTGATAAAGCCGGGCTCTTCCAGGAGGCAGATCACGGCACAGCCTTTCTCGATGAAATCGGCGAGCTTACTCCAATGATTCAGACCAAGCTGCTGCGCGTTCTGCAGGAACGGGAAATCAAACCTGTTGGCGGGACGAAAGCAACCAAACTGAATATACGCATCGTGGCGGCCACCAACAAAATTCTTGAAGATGAGATCCGCGAAGGACGTTTTCGTGAAGACCTTTTCTACCGTCTTGCCGTTGTCCCTTTACGCATACCTCCTTTACGGGAACGCAAAGGAGATGTCCCTCTGCTGGTCAACTATTTTCTCGAGAAATATTCACGGCAGCTCAACAAGGATATACAGGAGATCTCATCCTACGCCATGCAGGTATTAATGAATTACGACTTCCCCGGCAACGTGCGGGAACTTGAGAACATCATAGAACGCGGAGTAGCACTGGAGAACTCCAACATCATTCTGCCGGAAAGCCTCAGTTTTCATGGCCGGGTCACTCATAATAAAGTCCCCGTGCGCAAGTCGAAATCAGGGAAGCTGCAATTCCTGACAGAAGTGATTCATTACAGGCATGCAGCCACTTCCGATACTCCAGAAGTGGCAACGGCATCATCTGAAACATCCGGCATAGAAAATCCCTTCACCGCCCCGAGATTTTCGTTGCCCGGCGAAACTGCATCACTGCTGCAGATCGCCTCAAGTGAGCAGGAACTCTATAATATTGGAATAGAACAGGCTCTTGCTGCGCTGGAAAAACGTCTCATCGGCCATGCAATAGAAAAAACAAACTCGAAGATGAAAGCCGCCGAGCTGTTGAAGATGTCCTTCCGCTCCCTGCGTTACAAGGCCAAAAAGTATGGCATTAACTGATGAATCTGCAGACGAGGCTGGCAGAGACCTTTTGGACCTGTCTTAAACGGGACATCCCTGTCTTAAAGGTGACACACTATATTCTGCAGCAACAGCTTCTGTGGATGCTCTTTCTGCGCACCATCCTCTACACGCTGCTGCTCGTTGCCAGTTACTTTGTCGGACAGTCTCCCTGCATTACCTTGATTGTCCCCCATGAGGTAACGTTTACCTTCATTCTGGTAGTATATATCTTCACCATTTTCTCCGCTTTTTATCTCCTCATTTCTCCGCATAAAGGGCAGTCCTTTGGTTTCACGCAAATCCTTGCCGACTCCTTATTTGTAACTACGCTGGTTTTCTTCACCGGGACCTCGGCGTCAAATTTCACCCCTGTCTATTTTTTCCCAATTATCGCCGGTGGTCTGCTGCTGCCGCTCAAGGGGGGACTGGTAGCAGCAGCAGCATCTACTCTCCTTTATGGCAGTCTGCTTGTTCTGGAGCAGCAGACAGTTCCCCCCTGGCTGGAGTCTTACAACCTCTTTGTTCATACTGAATGGGATAACAGCCTCAATATCTTTGCAGTCCATGGCCTGCTTTTTTTTCTTGCCGGCCTGCTCAGTATTTTTTTTGGCATTCGCCTGCGTCGAACAGAAACTGCCCTGGACTTGTCGCTGAAAAAATTTGACCACCTTTCCGAAATCTATAAACGTATCTTCGACAACATCTCCATCGGCCTGCTTACTGTTGATTCAAAGCATGTTATTACCTCCGCCAACAAGGCCCTCGCCGATATAACCGGCTATACAGTGCGTAAAATACTCGGCAAAACCTTCGAAGAAATCTTCCCTGGCACCTGCATTGAAGCCAATGTGGAACGCCTCTCCACCGATTTTACAACCCGCTGCGGCAAGCACTGCCGGCTCGGGTTTTCCTGCATGAATGTTGCCCATGATGACCATCTCAGCCACGAGGAAGACTATGCCCGTATAATCATCACCATGCGTGACATTACTGAAGTAGAGAACCTTGAACGACAGGTTCGCCAGTCAGAGAAGCTGGCTGCCATTGGTACCATGAGCGCCTCCATTGCCCACGATTTCCGCAATCCGCTTGCCGCAATCTCCGGCTCAGCGCAACTCCTTGCTGCAGATTTTCAGGAGAGCAGCATGCTGAATAACTCCGGCATTGAACTGACCAGTATCATCATTCGTGAATGCAACCGACTCTCCTTCACCATCGGAGAATTTCTCAAATTCGCTCGCCCGGAGGAACTGCAGCCTCAGTTTATTCACCTCGACGCCTGTATTACTGAGGTGATGCAGGTCTTGCGAGCAGGTGGGAATTTTCCGAAGACGGCTCTCCTGCACACTGAATACCCGCCCAATATCGCCGTCTGGGCAGATGAAAAACAGTTGTTTACAGTACTGGATCACCTCATACAGAACGCCATTCCGTTTTGTCCACGGGGGCGGGAGCTTATTCGTATCAAGGCTGAGGAGACAGCACTCGAAGAAAGAAGGGGCGGGCAGGCAGTGATCCGAATTGAGGTGGAAGATAACGGAAAGGGAATTGCGGATGATTTTCTGCTGGCCATTTTTGACCCCTTCTATACTACCCGACCGAACGGCACGGGGCTGGGGCTGGCCATTGTGCACCAGATTATTAAAGAACATCACGGTGGAATTGTGGCAGAAAACACCGGTCTGAAAAATTCCGAAGGAGCACGGGGGGCCTGCTTTACCTTCTGGCTCCCGTTACCAGAATAGAAAACATCAGGAGTTCTTCGAAGCTTCAACCGTCTGTGGTTGACAGGGAAAAGTGGTAAGACAATTTTTTACCGCGAAGAACGCGAAGAAAGGCAAAAAAAATTTGAGAATAAAGATTTTTGCTTTCTTCCGAGTGCTTAGCGTATTTCGATGGTCATCCAGTCTTTGTCTTACTGTCTTTTGCTTTTCCCTGTCTCCCGTCTCCTTTCTCCTTTCTCCTTTCTCCTGTCTCCCCGTCCCCGTCCCTGTCTTTAAATCCGCCAATACAAAATGTAAATGGTATTATTCCTGTTCTTTCCATACCTTTGCGCCGAGAGCGCTGAGTTTTTCCACCAGATTTTCATACCCGCGTTCAAGGTGGTAGATGCGAGATATATCTGTGCGTCCTTCAGCCGCAAGAGCAGCGATAACCAGTGAGGAACTGGCCCTCAGATCAGTAGCCATCACAGGTGCACCGCGCAGTCCACTGCGCCCCAGTCCATTGACAAGGCCAAGACGGCCGTCAGTCTTTATTTTTGCCCCCATGCGCCGCAGTTCAGCAACGTGCATAAAACGATTTTCAAAAATAGTTTCGTGGATGGTGCAGTTCCCTTCAGCCAGTGTCATCAGAGCCATGAACTGAGCCTGCAGGTCGGTGGGATAACCAGGGTAGGGGCGAGTCTGGATATCAACACTGGTGAGTGCAGAACCCTGGCGGGAATCAATGGAGATAAAAGACTCTCCTTCTTCAATATCAAGCCCCGCCTGACGAAGTTTTTCCACCAGTGAGGAAAGATGTGCAGGGCAGCAGTTGGTGACCCGCCCAGCCCCGCCACTCGCAGCGATAGCGATAAGGTAAGTCCCAGCCTCAATACGGTCCGGGATGATACTATTGTCAGCAGGTTTCAACGCACACACCCCTTCGATGGTCAGGGTATCACTGCCGCGACCGGAGATCTTCGCGCCCATGGAGTTAAGCATATCAACGAGGTTGCCAATCTCAGGCTCCCGTGCTGCGTTCTTGAGAATCGTCTTTCCTGCGGCAAGAGTGGCGGCCATCAACAGATTTTCAGTGCCAGTGACGGTGGGAAGATCAAAATAGACGGTCCCACCCTTGAGTCCTCCTTCAGCCTCAGCCTGTATATAGCCATCCTCAATGTTGCAGCGGGCTCCGATTTTCTGCAGGCCTGCCGTGTGAAAATTAACCGGTCGCTCGCCGATGGCACATCCTCCCGGCAGAGAGACCCTTGCCTTACCGCAGCGGGCAAGCAGTGGCCCGAGAACCAGAACGGAGGCACGCATGGTTTTCACCATCTCATAGGGTGCATCATCATGCTCAAGACAGGTAGAATCGAGGTACAGCACATCCCCCTCTCTTCCGGTCTTTACGCCGAGATACTCCAGCAATCGTATCATGGTGCAGGTATCGCGCAAATCAGGGACATTGCGCAGGGTATGTTTTCCCGGACAAAGCAGGGTTGCCGCCATAAGGGGCAACGCGGCATTTTTCGCGCCACTTATCCGGATATCACCATACAGGGGGATGCCCCCTTCAATCACAAGTTTTTCCATTTTTTCTTTCCGGTTCTTTTATGGTGGTTGAGGAGCAAGGCGTGCGTGCAGAACACGATCATGTCCGGCGTAATCCTGATATATCTGAACATGGTCAAAATCTGTGGCAAAGAGTTCTCGCACGGCATTCCCCTGCCCTGACCCAAATTCCATGAAGAACTCTCCATCAGCCTTGAGCACGCGGCGCAGATGGAGAAGAATCTGTCGAATAAGGTCAAGCCCGTCCTCTCCACCGTCAAGGGCAAGATGGGGCTCGTAATCACGTACATCGGGTTCAATTTCGCATTCGACTTCGTGGCGCAAAACATAGGGGGGATTAGAGATAACAAGCGAGAGGCTGTTACCCGCAATGGGTTCCAGCAAATTTCCCCGCAAAAAAGATACCCGGTTTACTGGTAAATGGCGAGAACTGTTCTCAACAGCAACCGCAAGGGCAGCGGCAGAAATATCACTGGCAAAAAGTGTCGCAGTCTGCGGCAGCTCAAGGCCGAGTACCACGGCGATTGCACCACTGCCTGTGCACAGGTCAAGGACATTACCGGCAAGATTTACCGGTGAGGCCAGCTGCAGCACCTGTTCAATGAGGAATTCTGTTTCGGGACGGGGAATAAGAACAGAGGGAGTAACGTGGAAAGGATGCGACCAGAACTCCTGTTCACCAACAATATAGGCGACGGGTTCCCGGAGCAGACGACGAGCCAGCATTTTCTGGTAACTTCCGGCTGCAGTTGGATCGGCCTCAGTATTGGCAGCAAGGAGAAGCGCGGTATAGTTCATGCCGGATGCAGCCTCAAGCAGAAGCCGGGCATCAAACTCAGCCTCAACAATACCGTCAGCAGCAAGTCTCTCGCTGCCCCTGGCCCATAACTCAGAATAACGCATGGAATGAGCCGTTACTCCAGCGCTTTGAGCTGCGCTGCCTGGTCCTCAGCGATAAGGGGATAGATAACATCTTCAAGTTTCCCGTTGATAATGGCATCAAGCTTATAAAGGGTAAGATTAATACGGTGGTCGGTCATCCGTCCCTGGGGAAAGTTATAGGTGCGAATGCGTTCACTGCGATCGCCACTGCCGACTTGACTCCTGCGCTGCTCACTGATGAGGTTGTGGTGCTCCTGCTCAATCTTGTCAAGAAGTCGGGCACGCAGAACGGTGAGCGCCTTGGCCTTATTTTTGTGCTGAGATTTTTCATCCTGGCAGGTCACCACCAGTCCTGTAGGCAGATGGGTAATACGCACTGCAGAATCGGTGGTGTTCACCGACTGGCCGCCCGGCCCGGAAGAGCGGAAAACATCAAACTTCAACTCATTCATGTCAATATGGGCGTCAACCTCATCGGCCTCCGGGAGTACAGCCACAGTGACCGCCGAGGTATGGATACGCCCCTGAGTCTCCGTTTCCGGAACACGCTGAACCCGATGCACCCCGCGCTCATATTTAAGTTTGGAGTAGACCTTATCTCCACGAATAAGGCTGATAATCTCCTTGAAGCCGCCAATACCAATGGGATTGGTGCTTACCACCTCTACATGCCAGCCCTGAGATTCGGCAAAACGGCTGTACATGCGAAAGAGATCCCCTGCAAAAAGTGCAGCCTCATCTCCGCCGGTCCCCGCACGAATCTCAAGAAAAATATTCCTCTCATCGTTTGGATCCTTCGGCAGAAGAATGATCTTCAAATCACGCTCCAGGGAGACACGCTGTATTTCCAACTCCTCCAGTTCCGCTCGGGCCATCTCACGCAACTCGGCATCTTCAGACTCATCATGAGCCAGTACCCTGTTCTCTTCCAGCTCTCTGAGAACAGAGCAGTATTTACCGTATATTACATTGATTCTGGAGAGATGGGTGTGTTCAGACACCACCTTTTGATACTCTTTCTGATTACTGACGAGGGAGGGGTCAGAAAGGCGTCCTTCCAGCACAGAAATCTTTTCATCGATATTGGTAAATTTATCAAAAAGAGACATGAGTAGAAGGCAGGTTCCGGAGGGAAAAAAAGAAAATGTCCACGAAACGGCATCCGCCATCCACGTGGACATTGAGATCAATCAGACGAAAAAAAAAAGAAAAGGCATCACTCTTTTTTTTGTTCTTCCTTTTGTGCGAAGTGCTTTGCATAACGCTGTTTGAATTTCTCAATCCGTCCCGCAGTATCAACCAGCTTCTGTTTACCGGTGTAGAAAGGATGACAGGCAGAGCAGATCTCAACCTTCATATCTTTCATAACAGAACCAAGCTCGACTTCATTCCCACAGGCACATACAGCCGTGATTTTATGATATTCCGGATGGATACCTTCTTTCATTGTACTTCCTCCAACATGCATTGTGACGGTATTATCCGTGGACAGGAACTCTACAGCCCAGATCCACGCATCTTCTCAAAAATATGACCCCATATATTACCATGATGAAGGAATATTTCAAGATCCTTTTTTATGTCTTCTCCTTAACCAGTCATGGATTCAATAAAATCAACGTTGGTTTTGGCCGACTTGAGTTTATCAAGGAGAAAATCCATACTGTCTGCCGGATTCATGGAACTGAGCAATTTTCGCAGAATCCAGATACGGTTGAGTACATCCGGAGCCAGCAGCAGATCTTCTTTACGAGTACCGCTGCGTCTCAAATCAATCGCCGGAAAAATACGTTTTTCTGCCATTTTTCGATCGAGCACCAGTTCCATGTTGCCAGTTCCCTTGAATTCCTCGAAAATGACATCGTCCATCTTACTTCCGGTCTCGACAAGCGCCGTTGCAATAATGGTTAAACTACCGCCCTCTTCAATATTCCGTGCAGCACCAAAAAAACGTTTGGGCCGATGCAGTGCGCTGGCCTCCACCCCACCCGAAAGAATCTTGCCACTCGCAGGGGTAACCGTATTGTAGGCACGTGCAAGACGGGTAATACTGTCAAGTAAAATCACAACATCCCGTTTGTGCTCAACCAGACGTCTTGCTTTCTCAATAACCATCTCCGCGACCTGAATGTGCCGCTGAGGTAATTCATCAAACGTGGAACTGACAACCTCGGCAGTTTTTACACTGCGCAGCATCTCGGTAACCTCCTCCGGCCGTTCATCAATGAGCAGGACAATGAGATAGACCTCTTTGTGATTGCGCACAATTGAATTGGCAATCTTCTGCATCAGCACTGTTTTCCCCGTACGCGGCGGAGCAACAATAAGACCACGTTGCCCCTTGCCGATGGGGGCAAAGAGATCCATGATGCGCATGGACATATTGTCCGGCTGCCATTCAAGTTTGAAGGCCTTGTTAGGATGAAGAGCAGTGAGATTTTGAAAAAGTGTCTTTGATTTAGCAGCCTCGGGAGGATCAAAATTGATGCTGTCAACTTTGAGAAGAGCAAAGTAGCGTTCCCCTTCTTTGGGAGCACGAACCAGACCCTCCACCGTATCTCCAGTACGCAGACTCAATCGACGAATCTGTGAGGGAGAGACATAAATATCATCCGGACCGGGAAGATAGTTGTAATCAGGAGCACGGAGAAATCCAAAACCATCGGGCAAAACTTCCAGGACACCACTGCCTCGGATTTGTCCATCTTTGGAAGATTGTGCCTTGAGAATAGCAAAGATAAGCTCCTGCTTACTCATTGAGTTGTAATTTTCGACCTTGTGCTCTCGGGCGAACTGAACCAGTTCGCCGATTTTCAGCAGTTTAAGCTCTGCCAGATTCATGGATGTACTTCTCCTTTTTCAGGTGGGAGGATGGTAAAAGATATTAAATAGAAATGAATATTCTTTCCGGAATTTCGACAAACGGAATACTTATTTATTTGATTTATCAGGTGGTTACATCAAATCCACGGCATGTAACAAAGATTTTACAGCCACAAAATGATATCACAAAAAATTGCAGGGCTCTTTGAATACGCAACATTGGAAGCACATAGGGAAAAAACTGGTCTGAAGAGATTTTCAGCAGAGACCTTCGCCTGCAGTTTTGACTACTGTCGGTGTTACTTCCAGTTGAGGTGCCTGGCTATCAATAATGAATTGCGGGTATCTTGAATAACCAGTCTTTCGCCTGTTTTCTTCGTTACACTAAAAAATTTATCCTCGGAGGTAAGCGCCAGACTCCGATATCAAAGTTATGGGCGGTAAATTTCCTTCTGTGCCTCGAAGATGAACGAAATACAAGAGTATCCAAGGTACCCTTGTGACCAGTTTCACTTTCATCATGAAATTGGTGAGAAAAACAAACTGTACTGGAATGGTGAATGGCAGGAACAAGCAACCTTTATTTGGAATAAAATATCGTAGAGCAAGGTTGTAAGATGTTATTTGAGGTTTTATAAATTGAACATTTAACTGTGTCAAGGCTTTTTTTTAAATTACAACGCAACAAAATAAAAAATCGAAGAAAATGCCCCCCATTCCTTTTTTCTCAACTTTACATTTTATTCAGGATTCCTTTTAATTGCAGGGCAAGGAATGAAACCTGTTCGAAGGTACTGCAAAAGGTATCTGAGTTATCAATACAAAAATCTGCCAATCGCTCTTTCTCCACGGGTGACATCTGGGCAGACATAATATTTCGGATTTCTTCATCACTGCGAAAATCACGCTGCGCTACACGGCAGATTGTTAAATCCAGACGATTTCTAACACAGACTGTTGTCGAGAAATCACCCTGCCAGCCAGATTCATAAACAAGAGGAACCTCCGCCACCAGAAAGCCTGCCGCAGGAGCGGCCTCTGCTATCCTTTTACGAACGATGGGGTGGAGAATTGCCTCAAGTTTTTCACGCAGGCCACTGTCAGCAAAAACCGCCCTGCTGAGTGCTGGACGGTTGAGGCTGCCATCTTTTTCGAGAAATCTTTTCCCCTCCCCACAGACAAACTGGTCAAAACCTTCATGGCCGGGGGTCAGTTCCCGTCTGCAGACGGCGTCACTTGAAATAAAAACTGCGGGCAGTAATGCAGCGAGAATCCGTGCGATGGTGCTCTTGCCACTGCCAAGGCCACCGGTCACTGCGATCATCATTTCATTTCACTCCGGAGTTGTGTCAATGTTTTTTGAAAATCCGGCCAGAGAGGTGCAGTAATATGTAACGTCTCTCCAGTAACAGGATGGGTAAGGATAAGGGTTGAGGCGTGGAGCATCTGGCGCGGGAAGAGTTCTGCTCTCCGCTGTCTGCGGCTGCCGCCGTAGACCTGATCTCCAGCAACCGGAAATCCCTCACCTTCAAGGTGAACACGAATCTGGTGGGTACGGCCAGTCTCAATTTCAACCCGCAGAAGAGAAAATCCACTAAAAGTTTCCTCTAACTCCCAGTTACTGGCTGCATATCTGCCACCCTGCGACACCAGAGCCATTTTCTGCCTGCGCACCGGATGTCGGCCAATGGGAGCGACAACCCGTCCCTTCTCCTGTGAAGGAATCCCGCAAACAATGGCAAGATATATTTTCTGTAACTGGTGGTTTTTAAAGAGAGTGGAGAGCTCCCGGTGGGTTTCAGGGGTCTTGGCGACCACCATAACTCCAGAGGTGTCCTTGTCAAGACGGTGAACAATACCCGGACGATCGGGATTTCCCGCCGTACTGATCTGCTCACAGTAATGCAGCAGGCCATTAACAAGCGTCCCCTTCGGATTGCCACTGCCGGGGTGAACAACCAGGCCGGGAGGTTTGGAAAGGAAAAGCAGATATTCATCCTCGAAGAGAACAGGGAAATCAATCGGTTCTGCCAGTAATTTTCCGGGGGAGGACGTCAGCGCAGGGAAATCAAAAACAACCTGTTCCCCCGTCTTCAGGCGGTAGCTGGTTTTTTTGGTCAGTAAGTCCACCAGAACCCATCCCTCGCGAATAGCCGTTGACAGCACACTTCGCGAATGTTCAGGGAATTTGAGCACAAGAAACTGGTCAAGCCGCATTCCTGCAACAGGAGAATTTACACAAAGTGAACCTGAGCCAGGGCCTGGTGTTGATACGGTAACACGTGAAGCACTGTAATCATTCATGGGAAAAAATAGATGGTGAAGCCCCCGCCACACAGAGCGGGAGGCTTCACCTCAGAGATAAAAAATCAGGAAAAGATAGCTTCAATATCTTTACTCACCTCGTCTTCTTTAACGTCCTGAGCAAGGGAAAGCTCTTTGACCAGCAGGTTACGGGCAGTATCAAGCATTTTCCGCTCACCGTAACTGAGATCTTTGTCAACGCTGAGTAAAAAGAGGTCACGAAGAACAACAGCTACTTCCCGCACAGAACCGGTCTTGATTTTTTCCATATACTCGCGGTAACGACGGTTCCATGTCTGAGTCCCCAGCTCAACATCTTTTTCAGAGAGAATGGCAAAGATACCAGCGACTTCGTCTTTGCCGACAATAGCACGCAATCCAACTTTTTTGCTGCTATTCGTGGGAATCATAATTCTCATTCTGTTCTCAAGAATCTCAAGGACGTAGAACAAGTGATCAGCTCCGGCAACATGTTTCGTTTCAATATCTTTGATGACACCAACACCATGGGCCGGATACACAGCCATATCGCCTTTTGCAAACACAGGAATCTCCTTTATGGATTACAAGGGTATGAGAGAACCGGCGCCCCGAAATTGGGTAGGGCAGTACAACAATGCCCAGACCGCAAAGCAGCAAAAACTAAAATGCGACCCTGTACAAGACACTGTCAACAGAAGAGACGGACATTTGATTTGCAGTTTTTCTGTAAAGTTCTACCGTCTGAGAATACTCTCGGCTGAACGGAAAAAAGGAAGGGAAAGAGCGCGACAGAGAGATTGTACAAATCACAACCGGTTCCACATTAAGAGGACAATATAACATAAAAGTCGGCTTTTTGCCGTACTTTTCTACTTGAGACTGTTGAGAGTATTTTTCGCACGGGCGACATCTCCGGCAAGAATTTGTTTAACACCTGAAAAAATTGGTTCTTTTCTCGCATCGAAGATCAGATGCTCCTGATCAGTCAGCAAACTGAGAACATATTTCTCCACAGGAAAGTCAGGATGTACCCCTCCCCGGCCCGGTCGACCGATACCAATCTTAAGCCTGAAGAAATCGCGACTGCCAATACGGTCAACCAGCGATTTAATGCCATTATGACCACCGTGCCCGCCACCCTGTACCAGTTTGATCCGCCCGGGATTCATATCGAGGTCATCATGAATGACCAGCATGTTCTCAGGAGAAATTTTAAAAAAAGAGGTGAAACGGCAGACGGCGTCCCCGCTGCGATTCATATATGTAAGAGGTTTTACAAAAAAAAGACGGTTCCCACCAGGGGTGGCTTCGCAGTAAAGGGCATTCCACTTTTCTTTCCACATACCACAGTGAAACCGATTGGAGAGATCATCAACACAATTAAAACCTGCATTATGACGGGTGTTTTCATACTCCGCTCCAGGATTACCAAGACCAACAACAAGAACTTCCCGTTTCATCGCCATATTCAATTGCCAGCCTTCTCAACAAGAGTACAGAGGTCATCAGCAACACCATTAATATGTGTTTCATCTTCCCCTTCCACCATAACCCGAATGAGTGGCTCCGTCCCGGAAGAACGAATAAGTATACGGCCGCGTTCGCCAAGCTCAGTTTCGAGAAGCGCAACAGCTGCACTGAGTCCAGGGAGGGTCTTTACATCCATTTTTCTTGAGATGCGGACATTTTTCAGAACCTGCGGCATGCTGGTCATGATTTTTGCCAGTTCAGAGAGTGGTTTTCCCTGCTTCTGCATAACAGCAAGGAGCTGCAGTGCGGCGAGAATACCGTCACCCGTGGTAATTTCATCCAGAAAAACGAGATGACCGGACTGTTCACCACCAAAAGAATAGCCACCGCGCCGCATCTCTTCCACAACATAACGGTCACCGACAGCGGTTCTCACCAGCCCCCCTCCCATCTCCTTCATTGCCACTTCCAGCCCGAGGTTCGACATTACCGTGGTAACAAGGGTGTTTTTGTTGAGCTTGTGCCGCTTCATCAGATCATTGGCACAAACAGCCATGATATGATCCCCGTCAACGATCTCACCATGCTCATCACAGACAATCAGCCGGTCGCCATCACCATCCAGCGCAAGACCGATATCAGCCCCCAGCTCCCTGACAGCAGCCGCCATTTTCTGAGGGTAAAGCGCACCACACTCATCGTTGATATTCCGTCCATTAGGATGTACGGCCAGGGCAGTTACCTTTGCACCAAGTTCTTCAAAGACGTGAGGAGCGACCTTGTAGGTTGCTCCATTGGCACAGTCGAGGACAATGTGCACCCCATCCAAAGTACAATTTTTGGGAAAGACATACTTGAGAAACACAATATAACGGCCACAGGCATCATCAATGCGTCTGGCCATGCCAACTTCATCGGCAACCGGACACAGCGCTGACATTTTCTGAGAAAATATCAGTTCCTCAATTTCCATCTCAACCGCATCAGGAAGCTTGAAACCATCACTGGAAAAAATTTTGATACCATTATCCTGAAAAGGATTGTGTGAAGCGGAGATCACCACACCCGCATCAGCACGCATGGAAGTCGTGATAAAGGCAATGCCCGGCGTTGGCAACGGCCCTACCTGCAATACATCCACGCCCATGGAGCAGATTCCGGCAGCAAGCGCATTTTCCAGCATATAACAGGACTGGCGGGTATCCTTGCCGATAACAATCCGTCGACGTCGATTCTCTTCCCGCACTATAAAAGCGATAGCCCTCCCCACCTGCATGGCGATCTCAGTTGTCATGGGGTAGGTATTTGCCACTCCTCGGATTCCGTCGGTTCCAAACAG
Source organism: Desulforhopalus vacuolatus (assembly GCF_016918505.1). Taxonomy (GTDB): domain Bacteria; phylum Desulfobacterota; class Desulfobulbia; order Desulfobulbales; family Desulfocapsaceae; genus Desulforhopalus; species Desulforhopalus vacuolatus. The sequence goes on along the minus strand of NZ_JAFFPZ010000025.1, from coordinate 14,612 downwards.
TTTTCTCATTTTTTTTCGCTCTCTTTCACTCTCTTTTTCTTTTTATCCGGACGGAGAAACGGGATGTTCTTTAAGATTCCATCCTCCTGGCCTGTTACATCTTCACCTGGAGGACCGACAACATCGGCAGGGACAACCTTAACGTTCTCAGGAGTAATAGAGATGACCTCGAGAGGCAGCGTAACGTCCTTTGCCGGAACCACCTTCACCGCAAGTTCATCCTGTCCTGCCTCTCCAATTGCCGCAGCGGTCAGCAGACTGGCAGGTTTGCGTCCCTCATTAAGGTAGCATTCAGGAATGGCAACGACCATATCCACTGCAGGTGGATACACCTCAACGCCTTCCCCGCCTGTACTTGCATGAACCGTTACATTTCTGAGAGTGATATTCTTCGAATTCGGCAGAACACGCAGGTTGACAGTAACCGAAGTTTCGCCAATCAGGTCAGTAAACTCCGGTGAAAGTTCGAGAGGGACCTGCAGACTGACAGAGGATTTCATCCCGGTCAGGTCAATCTGCTTTGTATAAAGTTTCTCAATCCGCTGCAACGCAGTCTGCGAGGCCGTGATTGAAATCATTTCCGGGCTGATATGTTCTGATTCAAGATAGAATCCACTCATTACCTTGTTGAAGGTTCGTGCCTGGATAGGAAACTCCTTGTGCACCAGTTTGTCGAGTGAGAGGATAATTGAAGAGGGTTGAATACGCTGCACGGTCAGCCCTCGCGGGACATCTATCGAATTGCTGGTGTTGTTCACAACCATGGATCCGGGTTGTGCCTCCGTCAGGTCAATAACCCGCGTAACCCCGCTTTGGGACAACTCGGCAAGGGCTGAACGCGGCCCGCTCAGAGTAACCTCCAGTTCACGCTTGTACTGATTGGAAATCACCAGATTCTGCGGCAGATTAATAATCTCCACCGGAGCCATGATGTTTTTATCAATACGATCTTCGCCACCAAGAAAATACCAGAGAATGACGGCAAGAAACAGTGAGGCAAGGCGCAACAGCCAGTCGTGAGAGATGAACTTAAGAAAACGTTTCCCGTACATGCTGTTCTTTTTCACAGGGGCCATTTTATCTCCCAAACCAGCTTTTCAACCCGGTTGTACTGACAGTGCCGCGTCCTGAGAGGGTATTTTTCAGGTGAGTGGCAAGCTGAATTTCATCCTCGATCGTCGTCAGGGTCCCATGACGAACAATGGATATCTCCTGTGTTTCTTCAGAGACCACCAGCACTACTGCATCAGTCTCCTCCGAGAGTCCGAGAGCTGCACGGTGTCTTGTCCCATATTTTTTGTTGATATATGGATTCTGAGTCAGTGGCAGAATACAGCCTGCATGTAGAATTCGTCCGTCACGGATAATCACCGCCCCGTCATGAAGAGGCGAAACCGGCATGAAAATTGAAATCAGCAACTCCTTGAAAAGCCGTGCATCAAGTTCAAATCCAGATTCGATGAAGTCACCCAGACCAACATCCTTTTCAACGACAATCAATGCGCCGATACGACGTTTTGAAAGGTAAAACAGCGCTCGCACAATTTCATCCAGTTCACGGACAGCAACATCCTTATGATGGTGAAACGGCGACTTGCCAACCTGTGACAGCGCACGACGAATGTCGTGCTGAAAGACAATTATAATTATGATAAAGATGGAACTGAGGAAAGTTTGCATTATCCACTTGAGCGTGGAGAGATCAAGAACACTGGCGAGAAAATAAATCACCGTCAACACACCGAGACCGGCAACCATCTGCACGGAACGGGTGCCCCGAATGATAGAGATCAACTGATAGATAACGATGGCGACGACCAGGATATCAAGAATGTCCTGCCATCTGATATAAGAGAAATGTTCCAGCAACATGCTTCCTGCCCGGGAGGAAAACGTTAATAGTGAGAAGACGCCATGGCGTCTGTTCTAAATTTAGCGGAAATTCAAATACCTGATTCAAGGTACCCTGAAGATATCACCCCAGGGGAAAAAACCTGCGGTGATCACGCGTTTTCTGTGTAAGTCATTTCAGCGGGGGGACCTGTTATTAACGGTTTTACCGCACCGTTCACTTCACAGGCTGACCGGGCATGTCCTGTCCTTAGAAAAGAAAAATACGTTGAAGCCTTCGGCGTTTACTCTCTACATCCCTGCGCTGAACAGCGGGAACTTCAGAAGTACCCATGGGTGTCTTGAATAACCAGTCTTTCGCCCATCTTCTTCGTTACAGTCAAAAATTTATCCTCGCAGGTAAGCGCCAGACTCCGATATCAAATATATAGCTCCGGTAAATTTTCTCCTGTGCCTCGAATATGAACGAAATACAAGATTATTCAAGGGACCCTACTGTTGGTAAATTTTTTTTGAGCCTCGAATATGAACGAATGCAGGCTGTTTCAAGGAACCCATGGATATATTTTACGCAGAATTTTGGTTTATTGGAAGTGAAATTTTCTTCTCTCTTCTTTTTTGGCTGTATCTCTGTATCTTTACAGTAAGAAGGTTTCCCCCCTCAGGGCACAGACAACAGAAATGTTCCCAGAATACCTGCAATGCAGTATTTTGGGAACCTGACAATGATTGCTTCACCAGGAAGATCATCACCGTACCGCCTTGAATGTATCCCGGTTACATTCTATACAATACAGTCCCATAACGTACCAGAGACCCCGTGAAAGAAAAAAAAGTCGAACGAGAAAAAAAATCTTCCCCTCCCTCCCTTTTTGTTCCAGTTGAAAAGAGAGGAGATGAACGGGTATCAGACTGGAAGGACAGCCACCGAAAGAATTCAAGCGGAAGGCTTTTCCTGTGGACGTCCTGTCTCATCGTTTTTCTCTCTCTTTATACTGTCGTTGGCTGGTTTGGCATCCCTGCTCTCTTTAAAAATATTGCTGTTGATCGAATGCAGCAGTCCACCGGACTCACCCTCACCACCGGGAAACTCACCTTTAATCCATGGACTTTCACCTTCACCGGGAACAATCTCGTACTCTCAGAAAAAGGACAGGTTCCCCTTCTTACCATTCGCGAGGTAAAAACACGACTCTCACCGCTGCCGCTTCTCCGTGCCGAATGGGTCTGCCGAGACATCCAGGTACTGCAGGCAGATATGGATATTCGCCATCGGAAAAATGGCCTGTATAATATGGGATCTCTCCTGCACACGTATGGGCGCAATCGTGATTACGAGATCATGGACTTCTCCGAGCTGCCGTTCTACTTCTCCCTGAATAACATTGAGATTGAGAACTCAAGCCTGCTTTTTTCAGATATACCGAGCGGCCAAACCCACAGCGTCGATCAGATCTCCCTGCATCTGCCAACCATCTCCAATTTTAACTGGGAACTCCCCCGCTACGTTACCCCCGCCTTCTCTGCGGTCGTCGATGGGACCCCGGTGGAGATTCAAAGCAGGGGGAAAGGAGAAAACGCTGTATTAAGCACCCGTATTCACAATTTCGATATTGCAAAATATGATAAATTTATTCCCCGACAAATCCCTTTTCATGTGTCGAGCGGTATTCTCAACGGTACAGTGGAGATAGCCTTCCATTCACCTGATACCGACAACCACCGAACCCTCAATCTTATATTTGCTGTCAACGCTGCAGATCTCACTCTGACCGCCCGTGAAGGAGTTGAGAAAATCAGTCTTCACACGGCGCAGCTGATCGGCAATTATAACTCAATCGCCAACACACTGACCCTGGAAAAGGCCAGCCTCTTCAGCCCCGATATCACCGCTTCTCTGCCGGATGCCGGGTTTTATATGCATGCACTTTTTCCCACTCCAGGAAAAGCAGCCTCAACCGGAACATCGGGAAACAGCAACAACATTATCCCGGAGACCAACATTTTCACCCTTGTGGTCAAACAATTTAAACTCAGCAGGGGAACACTGCTTCTTCAGGGAGAAACACATGCCGACAGGTGGAAAGATATTTCTCTCAATGCTGAAAACCTGTTCGCCGATACCTGCCATAAAGCGGATGCCCCCTCTACAGCCTCGGGAAATTTTGATCTCACAGCCACCCGCGATGTGAAGATTGCAAGGAAAATTGGTGGTAAGAGGTTCTTCAACTTCTCTCTGCGCGGTCTTGTCGCACCGTATCACCGAGCGGGAATTCCGGAGATTCACAATGCCTGGCTTGTTGCAGAAAACCTGAGGGGTCCCGGGGACCTCAGCAGTTTCTTCGATTCCCCCCTGCTCGGTGGAAAGGCTCTCAGACTGACAGCAGGCAGAACAGACATCGGCCCCATCGATACCCGCTCCGTCCCGATACAACTCGGCACCGTCAATCTGCAACACGCAAACGTAACCCTCTCTCCGGATGATATACCGCTGACCACACAGATTCTGCTCTCTGTTCCGCCACCATTTTCCCTGCAGGCCCTGCATTATCAAGGTGACCTTGATCTGCACCTCAAGCGAAAAGACACACCCTGCCACTGGAACTTTTCCAGAGTCCACTTCACCCTGGATGAAGATCCCTCCATCCAAGGGAACGGCTGGCCGAGACAAATGAACATCCGTTACCATGCAATTCTTCGTGACGGCCGAGCCCCTCTTGAAAGCGCCACCGTTGAGGGACGGGGGAAAATTGGATTCTGGCCCTTTACGCTTTCCAGTGGAATTGACTTTAAAGATTTTCAGCTCGAACACGAACTGGCTTTTCTTACTTCAACACGAAAACCAAATCAGCCTGCCGTAACCGGGACTCTTTCCGGACGGGGGTTCATTTCATTACCGGATTTCAGATACAAAGGAAAACTTTTCATTACCGACGGAGCTCTCGTCAACAAGACAAACACACCTCTGATACGCTGGAAAAAACTTACGGCAGAGGAAGTCCTCTATCAGCGTCATGATTCTGAACACCGCGAAAAAATGAAAGTCGGCATGGTCAATATTCTTCAACCCTCAATACCCCTCAATTTTTCCACGGATTCTCCACCTCTGAAGAGAGGTGCAGAGTTGCGCAGTTTTGCCCTTGACGCCCTTCCCTCTTCTCTTCAGAAGGTGAACAGTCTCAAGCTGCAGCAGGGAAACCTGGTCATCTCAGACAGCCGGACGATGCCTCCGTGGAAGGCCATTGTCAGTGGATTTTCGGGGGAGATAGCACCTTTTCTCCCTGGGGGAAGCAGTAAAATTCGTTTTACCGGCATTCTTGATGAAGGCAAATTTTCCCTCAAGGGAACAACCAATACTGTGCACCCGCAACAGGACTCACGCCTTGCCTTCGTTGCCGATCAGATTCCTCTCTCTCTTTTTAAAAATCAGATAGGAGAAGGCGGGCTGATACGTGGCAGCTCCGGCGTGGCCTCCCTTGAAATGAATACCCGGTGGATGGATGGTACAGCAGGCAGCCAGGGCTCTCTTCTCCTGCATGGGCTGAAAGCCCTCGACCCGTTAAGTAAGACCGCAACAGCAATTGCACTGCTCAACGATGACGAAAAAAACTTCAAAATAATGTTCAACTTTTCAAGAGAAAAAGCAGAAAAAGATTCCCTTATCAGTTTTATCCTGCAGGACCTGCAGCAAAAGCTTCTGCGCGGCGAAGCAGCCCCCCTGCTGATGGCTGCACCAGAGTTTCAAAATATTGCAACACAGCCATCCATTCTTTTTGCACCCGGCAAGAGCGAAATTGGTGCCGAAGGTGCCTCGCTGATCGCCAGTTATGCTGATTTATTGAGGGCTTATCCAAATATTATTCTCGTCTTGACCTCCTCCGCCAGCAATACGAAAGATAATGAGGCGCTGCTGAAGCAGCTCCGTAAAAAGTTGAAAGGAAAGGCGGTAAAACAGGTGAAGGTAACCGACAGACTTATTAAAGCCCTCGCACAAAAACGGTGCGCTGTTGTAGCAGAGGCACTGCAAACGCTGCTCAAAGGTGAAAGTGCGATCGCAAGAATCAAAATTGAGTCAGCGGACATGTTGATCGAAAGCAGTCCCGCAGTGCATATTTTTATCCGGGAAAAGAGCGCAGCCATTTCGCAGGAGATAAAATAACATGCAGGAAACCCTTCTCAAGCTTGTTGCTTCAGCAGCTCCTTTCTTTTCCTTCCTCGCAATTGCTTCGCTGATAACGTTTCTGCTCAGCCTTCTGTTGATCCCGGCAATGATCGCGCACATGCCACAGGACTATTTTCTCATAGTCGTCCGCAGGCATCAGCCAGCCAGACCCGGTCTCGTTCTCCTTCTCATTAAAAATACCCTTGGAGCTCTACTCGTAATCGCCGGTATCGCCATGCTCTTTCTCCCCGGCCAGGGCCTTCTCACCATCATCCTCGGCCTTATACTCCTCTCCTTTCCCGGCAAACAGAGACTGCTGCTCGGCCTGCTTACCCGTCCCGCTCTGCGCAACAGTCTCAACTGGATTCGGCGAAAAACAGGCAGGAGTGAATTTCGCTGGCCACCCCGCTGTCGCGGTGATAATCAGCGGGGCGGTAAAATTACGCCACCTTTACCTTAGGGAACCTTGAATAATCAGTCTTTCGCCCATCTTCTTCGTTACAGTCAAAAATTTATCCTCGCGATATCAAACATATAGCTCCGGTAAATTTTCTCCTGTGCCTTGAATATGAACGAAATACAAGATTATTCAAGATACCCCTTAGAGTGTCAGAAACAACGCTCAATCTCAAAGCCAAAACTTTTACACCGCACCCTTTTCTATCATTTTTTTCACCAGCCAGACGAGCAGGATTACCGGAACACCCATTACTGCAGTACTGAGGAAAAATCCGCTGTAGCCGAAACCCTCGACAAGAGTTCCTGAATACCCTCCGACGACTTTGGGAATCAGCGTCATCAGGGAACTGAAGATCGCATACTGCACTGCAGTAAAAGAAACCCCGGTCAGGCTGGAGAGGAAAGCAACAAAGGCGGTGGTGGCAATTCCTGCTGCAAGATTATCCGCCCCGATAACCGCATAAAGCTCCACACTTTGAAAAGCAGCCGCAAAATCAGCCCCGAAAAAAGAAGTGAGAAAGGCAATCTGAGCATCAACTGAAGCGAGCAGCATAAAGAGCAGATTGGTCAGTGAAGAAAGCACCGCGCCGAGCATAAGGATAGCGTACACCCCATAACGAAGGGTAAGCAGACCACCGAGGAAACCTCCAAGCAGTGTCATGAGCAGACCGAAGGTTTTAGCTGCCGTAGCAATCTGTGTTTTGCTGTACCCCATATCAAGGTAAAAAACGTTAGAAATAACCCCGAGCACTATATCTGAAAGACGGTAGAAGCCAATGAGCAGCAGTAGAATTAGAGCAACTCTTGTACCATAACGAGTGAAAAAGTCGAGAACCGGGTCAACATAACTGTGCCTCACCATCTCCTTTTTTATAACTCCAAGACGAATCAACATCATCGCAGCTCCGCTGGCGAGAAGAAGACTGAACGCAAAGCGCAGGGCCTCAAAAAGAAATTGTGCAACTCCCCGCTCAAAAGAGACGGCATCCTTCAGCAGAGCACCTCCGTAAAAAAAGGAAACGGCAAAAACAGAAACACAGATCAGAAAGAAAATAATAATTTGTCGATACTCTCCGGCCCCGAATTTGTTTTGCACTGACCTTTCCACGACGGGTTCCGGGATACATAAAGTGGTACAGACCCCAACCCCCATCAACGCCGCCATGGCAAGATAGGTAACCTGCCAGGATCCATAATCATAATGAGCAGCACTGGTGCCAAGGCTGTCGGCAAGGAAAAGTGAGCCGGCACCGGCAGCAATCATGCCAATACGGTATCCGGCGATATACATGGAGGAGAGAAAAGCCTGCAGAGAAGCCTCTGCAGACTCTATGCGGTAGGCATCAATGACAATATCCTGGGTGGCGGAAGAGAAGCCGAGCGCCACCGCGGCGAAGGCCATCATCACAAGAGAGAGCTGTCTGCCATCCTGCGGATTGATAAACGACATGCCGACAATAGAAAAAGCTACCGCAAACTGCGCGATGAGCATCCATGCCCGCCTGCGTCCGAGACGGGCGGTGAGCACCGGCAGCGGCAATAAATCCACCAGCGGCGCCCAGAGGAATTTAAAAGAATATCCCAGAGCTGCCCAGGAAAAAAAGGTCACGGACGACTTTTCCACTCCAGCCTCTCTCAACCAGACAGACAGCGTTGAAAAGATAAGCAGGATAGGAAGTCCCGCCGAAAAACCAAGAAAGAGCATCGCCCACGCTTCCCGCCGCAGCCAGTTTTTCATCACTCCGGCCCTGCCGTCTGTTTTCACCTTACGCATCATTATCTTCTCTCTCGCTGTCTTGTAATTTCCGAGGTTTGCGGGTATTTTAGAGGGTTTACACAAATCGCAGAAATTACACCAACCTCCACGAAAAATCATCTGGCAAATCCATGGAAAACACTATCCGTATTCATAACACTCTCAGTGGAAAAAAAGAACTTCTCACTCCCATCGAACCCGGTCACGTTAAAATCTACGTCTGCGGCATAACCTCCTACGATTACTGTCATATCGGACACGCCCGCTCCACGCTGGTGTTTGACATGGTGGTAAAATATCTGCGTCATCGCGGATATAAGGTTACATTTGTACGAAACTTCACAGATATAGACGATAAGATTATTGCCCGTGCAGCTGAACAGCAGACCACACCTCACGAGCTCGCCGAGCGTTTTATCAAAGAGTTTTACACCGATATGGACGGACTGGGAGCCGACCGCCCCACCTTCGAACCACGGGCTACTGAGAACGTGCAGGAGATGATCCAGCTCATCGCCGAACTGGTGGAACAGGGCAAAGCCTATCCCGCTGGTGGCGACGTTTACTATGCTGTAGAAAGCTTCTCGGGATATGGCAAGCTCTCCGGCAGAAATATTGAAGATATGCGTGCTGGAGCACGCATTGCAGTGAACGAGCAGAAGAGAAATCCCCTTGATTTTGTCCTGTGGAAGGGAGCAAAACCCGGAGAACCAAGCTGGGAAAGCCCCTGGGGTCCCGGACGACCGGGCTGGCATATTGAATGCTCCGCCATGAGCCGAAAATATCTGGGCGAGACCTTTGATATCCACGGTGGCGGACAGGATCTGATCTTCCCCCACCATGAAAATGAAATCGCCCAGAGTGAAGGGGCAAACCACAAACCGTTTGCCAATCTGTGGATTCATCACGGCTTTGTTACCATCAAGGATGAGAAAATGTCGAAATCACTCGGCAACTTTCTTACCATCCGAGACGTTCGTGAGAATTACGACCCTGAAGTATTGCGCTTTTTTGTCTTTTCAACGCAATACCGCAATCCTCTCGACTTCTCCGAAACAGCTCTGAAAGAGGCCTCCAGCGGACTGGAACGGCTTTATCACACCGCCGCCGACTGCGATGCGCTGGCTTCACGCCCGGTAATTAAAAAAGGTAAAAGTGCCATCACTGACAAGGTATGGCAAAGAATGAAAACCCTTGAGCAGCGTTTTCTCGAAGCCATGGACAACGATTTCAACACTGCCCAGGCACAGGGAATATTCTTTGATACCAGTAAGAGTCTCGGCAAAGCACTGCGCTCTCTCCCTGAAACACCGCTGGCCTCCGACGTACAGAAAATCTGTGGTTGCATGGATAAGATGCGAAAACTCGCCACAGTCATGGGCCTGTTGCAGGCGGATCCTGTCACCTGGCTGCAGGCACGGGAAAGTGAACGTTCAGCCGGAATAAAAATCAGTACGGAGGAGATTGAGGCAAAGATCAAAGAACGCCTTGCTGCCCGCATTGCAAAAGACTGGGCAAAAAGCGATGAAATTCGGGATGAACTCCTGAACCAGGGGGTTGTTCTCAAAGATAACGTTGACGGCACCACCTGGAGTCCAAAATAAGGAATTCCATACCACGTTTCCAGAGATATTTTTCATAAAAAAGGCGCCACCCCTGCAACAGGGAGTGGCGCCTTTTTTCTTCATGGAACATCGAACAATCACCCATCTGCAAGGTTCTTCAAGTTACTCTTTCGTCTTATACCATTCCTATTAAGTTGTAACCCGTTTTGCATCCTGTTTATCCATTCGTAGTTACAAACGACAAAAGGAACCACGAATGGACACGAATAAACACGAATTATTACTGAAAAAACCATAAGAGAATGCCCTTGTGATTGCTTTGAGGTAATTGATGTTTTCCGTGTCCTTCCGTGTTTTCCGTGGTAGCAAACTACATGAGTATTGTGGCAATGTATTGTTTCTGCTTATCGATCCATCTGGAGCAGGGTCTGTTCTCATGCTCCTGGTAAACCACGGATAAACACGAATTAGTACTCATTCGCAATCGCCAAAAAAGATGTCTACGCAGTTGCGTTATCTGGTCAATACAAAATGTAAATGGTATTAAAACATCAAACGAGCTTTTTACCGGTAATCTTCTCAACAGCCTCTTCATAACGGGCCTTCGTTTTGCTGAGAATATCGGCGGAGAGTACCGGCGGCGGCGGCTCTTTGTCCCAGTCAAGGGTTGAGAGGTAGTCACGCAGGAACTGTTTATCAAAACTTGCCTGCGAACGGCCCGGCTGATAATCATCCGCTGGCCAGAAGCGGGAAGAGTCAGGAGTAAGTACCTCATCAATCAGAATCAACGTGCCATCCACCTCACCTATCTCGAACTTGGTATCAGCGATAATAATTCCTTTGGAGCGGGCATAATCAGCGGCACGGGTATACAGAGCAATACTGATCTCAGACAACCGCCTGGCTTTTTCCGCTCCGACAATTTCCTCAAGCCGTTCAAGGGAGATATTCTCATCATGGCTCCCGAGTTGCGCCTTGGTGGAAGGAGTGAAAATCACCAGCGGAAGTTTGTCAGACTCCTTCAAACCCTCAGGCATTTGAAATCCGCAGACAGTAGTATTTTTCTGGTAGGCTTTCCAGAAAGATCCGGAAATATAGCCACGCACAATACACTCAATCGGCAGCGGGTTACTTTTTTTCACCAGCATGGAACGTCCCTGCAGATATTCCTTATACTGATGACAGACTTCCGGCATTTCATCCACGTTGGCGGTAATCAGGTGATTTTCAATAATATCGCCGAGGAGATCAAACCAGAAAAGTGAAAGTGCGGTCAACACTTTTCCCTTGGAAGGAATGGGATCGGTCATGATGACGTCATAAGCCGAGATACGGTCAGAAGCGACCATCAGCAGTTTGTCATCGTGGCCTGGGATGGCATACATATCGCGCACCTTACCGCTGTGTACATGAGTGAGTCCTGCAAGTTCAACGGATTGTGTCATTTCATACTCTCCTTTCTTTTGTATGGTCTTGTATTCTGTTCATATCGCCCGGGATAGAGATCACAGGCGGGATTTTCATATCCACTCAGGCGCGCGGTCAGCGAGCCTATTTTTATTTTTGAATTGACCTGTACCGGAACACGACAGTGGTCCGCAGTATACCAGATAACCGTATCCCCCTGCTTCTCATACAGCCCTTTGAAGGTGAGTCGGGGCATAATCACCACCGTGTTAACCTTCCCGAGCAGGGTTTCCATCTTTTCTTTTTTTAGAGGGGTTACCTTTACAGCAACCCGTTTTTTATCCGCAAAAGTAGGAACAATAAAGGGTTTATTTACCACAAAGTCCATCAGTCGACTGTTTAAAAAAGAGGTAAATTCGTTATTTGCAGGCCCCTTGAGATGCCAGTCGCCCTGCTGTTTCCCATTTTTAAAGTAGACCACCCGATGCTTCTCCTGATCATAGATCATTTCTCGATGTGCCCGGTAACTGCGGCCCTCTTTCTGCCATAGATCCGATCTGAAAGGAAGCTTCTCAGCACCTTTTAATAACGTAATATGGCGGTCGCGGATGGGATATGCAAGATCAATAAGGCTCCCTTTCGTGGTAACATGGACATCAATTTTGTAACCATCCTTCACATCGTCAAGAGCGGTGATCTTCATATCCAGCTCCCCTGCCTTTACCCCGCCACTCCACGAGACATCATAGTGCAGATGTTCATTCCCCGAGTAACCCGCAGCGACAAGCTGCGGAAGAATTTTTCCCAGAGGAAAAGCGTCAAGCCCCTCTGCTTCACGAGTTACAGAGGCAGCCTCATCGGCGGAAACCGTAACAGGAAGAGCGAGGGCAAGCAGGAAAACCGCAAAAACAATAATTTTCATTACAATTTATTGAGATAGAGCGCGGTGAACGTGGCCGTGAAAAGCACCACACTGATAAAACCGTTCATAGAGAAAAAAGATGCCTGGATATTGGCAAGATCATTGGGCCGGACAAGGCGATGCTGATTAAGAAGTGCTCCGGCGGCGAGGGCAAGGCCAACATAATACGCCCAGTTAAGACCACAGTGCACTCCGGTCAGTCCAAAAAAGATAAAGGCAAAAAGGTGAAAGAGGCCGGCAAGCCGGAAGGCGCGGCGACGTCCCAGGACAGACGGCAGGGAGTGCAGTCCGGCATTGCGGTCAAAATCAGCGTCGAGACAGGCATAGATGGTATCAAAACCTGCAACCCAGAAAAGGACAGCTAAAGAGAGCACTGCAGGGTAGCCGCTCAGGCTTCCGCTGACTGCAACCCAGCCGCCGAGAGGGGAAAAAGCGAGAGCTGCACCGAGCACGACATGACACAGAACAGTGAAACGTTTGGTGAGTGAATAAAAAAGCGTTAACCCGAGGGCCAGCGGAGAGAGTGTCAAGGTAAGGTTGTTGAGATTCCAGCAGGCGAAAAAGAAGAGAAGGCCCGCAATAATAATCATGGCCCAGGCCTCAGAGGACTTCACCTCACCAGCTGGCAGTGCACGACTGGCGGTACGGGGGTTGGCAGCATCGAAGTGCTGGTCGACAATACGATTGAACCCCATGGCGCAGGTACGTGCGCCAACCATGGCAAGCAGGATGTAGAAAGCAGTGCGCAGGGAAGGCAGACCGTTGGCAGCAAGCATTGCTCCCATGAAAGCGAAAGGCAGGGCAAAGATCGTCAACTTAAACTTGATCATCTCCAGCAAAATCTCAATCTTCTTTTTGAATGACACAAAATTCATTACTTCCAGCGCCTCCTGCCGGTAATTTCAAGCTCTGGATCAAGCTGATCAAGGAGCCGCCAGGCCCATGTTTCTGCCGCCTCTTCGAGGGATGCGGGCTTAAGATAGTAACTCGGCATGGTTGGACAAATGATGGCCCCGGCATCGTGAGCAGTCAGCATGTTCTGTAAATGAGCTCGTCCAAGGGGGGTTTCGCGAACGGCGAGAACAAGGCGACGCCGCTCTTTCAGGGCAACGGCAGCGGCACGGTGGATGAGGTTAATGGAAAAACCACTGGCTACTGCGGCAAGGGTCCCCATCGTGCAGGGAAGAATTACCATGCCGCGGTAACAGCTCGACCCTGAAGAGGGCGTTGCCGCGAAATCGTCTGCAGCAAACCAGCGCTCAATACCCGGCAGCGCCTCAGCTTCAACACCGCTCTCCAGTTCAAGTACCCGTCGACCAGCCTGGGAAATAATGGCATGCAGGGATATGTTTTCTTCACGGGCAACCTTAAGGAAAGCGTGTAGAAAAAGCATCCCTGTTGCACCGGTTATGCCAAGGACAAAGGGAGAATCAGCAGACATTATTTATCCTGATCCCAGCAGAAGAACTGCAGAGGCAGCGCCTCTTTTGGCAGTTCCCCCTGTGTAATAAGGATGGAGAAAAATGTTTCAAGTGCCGTTCTCTTCCTTGCAGAAAGGTCATATTCAATTCCCTTGAGATACTCCACACATTTGCTCTGAGTAATGGGAACACGAGGTCCTGCAAGCTCACAGATTCGTGGCAGCGCCCTGCGGCCATCATCACAACAGCGGACCAGTTCCTTGTGGATACGATGCAGAAGCTCCGGCTGTTCTTCGGCGAACTCACGGCGCACGGCAAAAACAGCAAAGACAAAGGGCAGCTCTGTCTCCCGTTTCCAGATATCACCAAGGTCAAACTGATAGAGATAATCGGAACCGTCCACCAGCTTGAGAGCATCATCCCCGATGGCGAGCACGGCCTGATAGTCGTGCTCATTTTCCAGTTCCATGATATTACCCGATGTATATTTCGGTTTCACTTTTATGAACTTTTCAAGAATAACCTTCACCAGCGCAATCGAGGTGGCAGACTGAGCGGTAAGCAGTATCTGCGCCCCGCCAAGCTGTTCAAAAGGAACGTGGGAAAAAAGAAAAACGGAGCCGACAGCGCCATTGGCCGAGATAGAAAGTCCCGGCAGGATGAGATATTTTTCCGGATTGAGTCCACAGGCATAGCTTGAAACAAAACCGAGGTCGATACTCCCCTCAAGGAGGCGCCTGTTCAACCCTGAAGGATGATCTTCAACAATCTCCCATTCCGGTTGATTTACGCTCTCTTTCCACGTTTCGTAAATTGGTGCAACATTGAGATAATTCACCATGCCGATCCGTGCAGCGGGCTCTCCGCCCGCTCTATTATCATTCGTCATGTTCTCCGACTCTTCAAAGATGGATAATTGTTTCCGGGCGCCCCATACTGACCAGCACCCGTTCAAGCTCTTCTCCACTGCGACAGGCCGTAATTTCCAGCGAGTTGACAAGTATTAAATGGCCCCTGCAACCAGGTTGTATTCTACCATATTCGTCTAATTTCCCCAAGACACCCGCCC
>NZ_JAFFPZ010000024.1 GCF_016918505.1 Desulforhopalus vacuolatus | reverse complement strand
TTGATCGAAGCGGTGGTGCATTGACCAAGGCCTGCTTTGTTGGTTTGAGTAAGTGTGTTTGTGATGGGACAGCATATCGCCGGGAGCGAAAAGTTACAAAATCCATCGTAACCTCCTTAGAAGATTAGTCTTTTAAGGAGGGCAAACTCGGAATTTCACTTATTTGTCAAGAAAAAAACTTCTCCTTGTAATTTATTTTTTTCTACATGCAAAATCTTAACCGGACACTACTGACATTGAATCGTTCTCACAGTACAATTTCATGTTAATTTTGCAGAAATTCTTTATCATGTTCAAAATGAATCAAAAAAAATTCCCCGAACCCGTCGTTGGTGCCTTTATTTTTAATAACGAAGGCCAGATTCTTCTGTTGCAGGAGGCAAAGTTTGACGATCAGTTTGTGCCCCCTGGAGGACACATCGAGATGGGGGAGACCTTTGAAAAAGCACTGCGGCGGGAGGTCAAAGAAGAAACCGGGCTTATAATTGACAATATCCAGGTCATGGCACTGCAGGATGTCATTCTGCCTGCCGGGAAAATTCCTGCCCGCCATTTTGTTTATATCGGCTTTGGCTGTACAACACGTTCCACCGAGGTTGTTCTCAACGAAGAGAGTCAGGATTACGTCTGGGTACTGCCTGAAAATTCTCTTCAACTTCCCCTGCATCCTTATACCCGCGCCTTTATAACCGAATACCTGTGTGGAAAAGATTCCGCCTGCCGCACCACACTCCTGTACAACTATTACGCCTCCCACGACACCTCTTCGAAGCAGGGTTCCCGCAAACCATAAAGTGATGGAGAACAGGTTTGCAGTAAAACTGATTCCCCCACCCCGCTGTTACCCCATGGTGAATACCATTTTACGCCTTCTGCGATGTTTCCTGTCACCGTCACATTCCCGTCACCGTGTAGACAAGGCATGCCTTGTCTCTACATCATCGCCGGAATCGCCGCTTCGTGTTGATTTTTCGGAAACGGTTTCTCAATCCCGGCATTACCACCACGATCAATCCCATTATTTCAATCTCGACTCATCCCCACCCCACCGTTCCCCCCGCAGCAACAACATCCTGTGGTATCATTGCCAGATCAAAATGGTTAACCTGTCCTGGTTCTGCTCGAATTTTCATTCTCGATGGTTATCATAATCAGGACGCGACACTGATCTCTCATCCAAGACAAAAAACCGCAGGAAAATCATGTCAAGCACCCATATTCAGACTGAAAATCTCTCCAGGTATTATTATCTCGGCGACCAGAAAATAATGGTGTTAAGAGATATCTCACTCAAGATTAACAGGGGGGAGTTTGTGGTTATTGCCGGCAGCAGCGGCAGTGGCAAGACCACCCTGCTGAGCCTGCTGTCCGGACTTGACCGGCCGAGCAGCGGCAGAATAATCATGGGGGATAGAGATATCACGGATTTAACTGAAGATCAGCTGGCACCGGTGCGCAACACACTCACGGGCTTTGTATTTCAGGCCTTTCATCTGATCCCCTCACTTAACGCCATTGAAAACATCATGTTCCCGGCTGAGTTGCGAAAAGATCCCAAAGCCAGGGAGAAAGCCCAGTCGCTTCTTGATCAGGTTGGCCTGCGTGATCGCGGGAAAAACTTCCCGGAGCAACTCTCTGGCGGAGAGCAGCAGCGGGTGGCCATCTGCCGGGCGCTGATCAATGATCCCGAAATTATTTTTGCCGATGAACCGACAGGGAACCTTGATTCCGAAAACAGTGAAGGCATAATCCAGTTACTGGTCGATCTGCATAAAGAGAGGAATGTTACTCTGGTTATCGCTACCCACAGTCAGGCTCTGGCCAGTCGCGCCGGTAGAATCATACATCTTTATGATGGCAGGATAGAAAAGGGGTGAAGAGTCGATGAATATTCGGTTTCTGATACGAGAGATATTGCATGGCAAAAGCCAGGCGGTCGTTTTTATCCTCTGTGTGGCATTGTCTCTGGTGAGCATTGTTGCCATTAACAGTTTCCGCGGCGACGTCCAGCACTCCATTGCCAGTGATGCACGAGACCTGCATGGCGGTGATGTCATCGTTCATTCCCGCTACGAATTTTCTCCCGCGCTGCAGCAGGAAATTTCCCGGCTGGCTGAGCAGCCAGGAATTCAGGTTGCGCGTACCTGGGAATTTTATTCTGTTGCCAGAAGAGCAGATGGACGGGATTCACTGTTCAGCAATATCAAGGCGGTAGAGGCAGGTTACCCGTTATACGGCACGGTTGATTTACTCTCCGACAGAGATTTTTCTGCAGTTCTACAACCGGGGAAGGCCATTGTTGCTCCAGAGCTGCTTGACCGCCTGGGACTTGTTCCCGGCGATACACTGCTGCTTGGGGAGAGTTCTGTAGATATTGTTGATACCATTCGCCGAGAATCGTTACGCCCCGTCGATTTTTTCACTTTTGGCCCAAGAATCCTGGTCTCCGCTGCTGATCTTGCCCGGATGAACCTGGTCCAGCAAGGCAGCAGAGTGCAATATGAAACTCTTTTGAAAATTGCTGATTCCAGCCAGATTGAGAAGATCACCTCACAGTTGCAGGCCCTGGCAATTCCCGGGCAGGAACGTATCGCAACCTCTACGACGGCGAGTTCCCGGGTGAAACGATTTTTCGACAACCTGCTGTTCTTTTTGTCTCTGATCTCCGTTTTTACCCTGCTGCTGGCGGGAATCGGTATGCAGAGTTCTCTTGCCGCGTTCCTGCGTCCAAGGGAAAAGAGCTTCGCCATCCTCCGCTCTCTCGGGGCCACCGGATCATTTCTGCTGTGTCACTATCTGGTGATAGTCTTTCTGCTGAGCGCCATCGGATGTACTATTGGCATACTCTCCGGGCTGCTGCTTGAAAAGAATTTCTCCACCCTCTTTGGCGGACTGCTGCCAGATAATATAGTTCTTGGAGGTTCACTTGCAGACGTGCTGGAAGGAGTCGGACTCGGGCTGGTGGTGGTGAGCTTTTTTACCTTTCTACCACTCAGCAGAATACAAAATGTCAAGCCAGCAGCCGTGTTCAGAAAGGAAATCGAGAGCGGACGGACGAATCGCAGTGCTTATGTGCTGACGGGGTGTGGAATCATCCTGCTGACCGGACTTGTCGTCCAGCAACTGGATGATCTGCGTATCGGTTTATATTTCCTCGGCGGTGTTTTAGCCCTCATTACGATAATTTCAGTGTTGATCAGCATACTGTTGCGACTGCTTTCCCGATTGAGAATTGCTTCCCTGCCATTGCGGCAGGCAGTGAGAAGTCTGCTGCGACCGGGGAATGCAACCCGGACGATTGTCGTCACCCTTGCCTCGGCCCTCTCAGTGCTGCTGACGATCTACCTGATTGAGTACAATCTCCATGCCACCTATATTGCATCCTACCCCGAGGATGCCCCAAATCTTTTTTGTCTGGATATTCAAAAGAACCAGCAGCAGGACTTTCTAAAACTCGTTGGCAAGGATGTGGAGCTTTTCCCTGTTATCCGCGCCCGCCTCGCTTCTATCAATGGTGAAAAGGTTCGCAGAACAGCTGAAAGGAAAAAGCGGGGGGACAGTCTTGCCCGTGAGTTTAACCTGACCTATCGCCAACAATTGCTCAGTGATGAAGTATTAATCAAGGGAGACTCTCTCTTTGGCAGAGTGAGCGAACAGAGTGGCCTGATTCCAGTCTCTATTCTTGATACTGTGGCAGATATGGGGGATATGAAGCTGGGCGATGTGTTGATGTTTAATGTGCAGGGCGTGCCAATGAAGGCTGAAGTGAGCTCTATACGCAGTCGCACGAAATCGATGCTCTATCCGTTTTTCTATTTTGTCTTCCCGGAAGAAAATTTGCGTGCTGCCCCGCAAACCTTTTTTGGGGCACTGAAGGTACAAAAAAGTGAAATAGCTCAATTGGAGAATACCATCGTTAACCGTTTCCCCAACATCAGCACGATCAATGTGGGTGAAACGGCAGCTGAACTTGAAAAAATTCTACAGAAACTCTCTGCAATCATTAATTTTTTTGCTTCTTTTTCAATTCTGGCCGGTGCATTGATCCTGGTGAGTTCTGTATTGGCAACACGAATGTCCAGAATCAAAGAGGCGGTTTACTATAAGGTTCTCGGCGCGAATACCCGGTTTGTACTGCGGGTCTTTTTTCTTGAGAACTTCATCCTCGCCCTGCTGAGCAGTGGATGTGCTATCCTGGTCGCTCAGGCGGGCAGTTGGGCACTCTGTCTCTTTCTCTTTAACATTGAGTACGATCCGAGCTGGCAGATGAGTTGTATCATGCTGATTCTGACCGTCTGTCTGGTTGTCACCCTGGGGCTGCTCAGTTCAGTATCTGTTTTGCGTCAGAAACCGATAGGTTTTTTACGAGAGCAGTCATGATGCCAGAGTCAAAGGCAGGGGAACGGGAGACGGGAGACGGGAGACAGGAAAAAGCAAAAGGTCTTTGTAGAGACGACCAATTTGGGCGTCTCCAGCACAACGGGCGTTTTATCCCACAACGAACGTTTCTACAATGAGATCAATTTACATCCTGTTTATCCATTCATGGTTACAAACTACAAAAGGAACCACGAATGGACACGAATGGACACGAATTATTACTGAAAAAACCATAAGAGAATGCCCTTGTGGTTGAATTCGGTCTGTTATTTGCTTTGAGGTAATTGATATATGAGAGCGTAAAACGCTCAACCCCGACTTTCGGATGACTCCCAAAGTTGATTAATAATTCTGGTGCACTGTACGGCTTAACTTCGAATACAAACGTTTTCGTTTAATGCGTTGTCCCTGTTCGTGAAAATTCGTGTCCATTCGTGGTTACAAACTGCAAAAGGAATCACGAATAAACACGAATTATTACTCATTCGTCATCGCCAAAAAAGATGTCCACGCAGTCGCGTTCTCTGGTCAGTAAAAATGGAATTGGCAGCAGAGCCCATAAAAATATTACATCTGAAGGGATAATTAAGATATGAGAAAGACACTCTGTATGGTTATGTTCGTAACATTGTTATCTCTTGTCGGCTGCAGTCAGGAACAGGAGAAAAACCATGAGACAAAGGAATCAGAAACAATGATGAAAACGATTGTGGCGGTGGGAGACAGTCTTACCGCAGGTTATGGGGTTGATGAAGGTGCCGCCTATCCGGCTCTGCTTGAGGAAAAGCTGCGGACAGATGAATATAATTATAATGTTGTGAATGCCGGGGTGAGCGGGGAAACCAGCAGTGGGACACTCAGTCGTATGGAATGGATACTCACCCTGGAACCCGATATCGTTGTCCTGGAGACGGGGGCAAACGACGGTCTTCGTGGTATTGACACTGAGGTGGCTGAAAAAAATATCAGCGAAATCCTCCAGCTCCTTAAAGATAAAGACGTGGTCGTCGTCCTCGCCGGGATGAAAATGGTCTGGAATATGGGACCGGCTTATGTGGCACAGTTCAATAGAATCTACCCAAAACTGGCGAAAGAATTTGATGTCGTGTATATGCCATTTTTTTTAGAAGGGGTAGCGACGAGGGGTAACTTGAACCAGGGAGATGGCATCCATCCAAATGCACAGGGGTATCAAATAATAGCGGAAAATATCTATCCTTATGTTGTACAGGCGATCAAAAAGAAGAATTGAGCGCTGAAAATCCTCATCAATAATACCATTTACATTTTGTATTGGCAGATTCAAAGACAGTGGGACAGACGCCCAATTTGGGCGTCTCTACGATGTCAGCGATTTATCTTACGGGTATTGATTGTACAAATCCGGATACAATTCTGCCGCAATAACCACGTGGTAGCAATATGGCGTTGTCTTTGTGGGAAGGATGTCCTTGTAGAGACGCCCAATTTGGGCGTCTTCAGCACAACAGGTGGCTTATCTCACAACAGACGTTTCTACAATGAATTAATGTATTACCCTGTTTGTCCTGTCGTGTTTTTGGGTCAGTAAATGTAAATGGTAGAACAAAATTTACCAGCGTCATTCAAGCGTTTTTTGCGTGAAAAAACATCTTGTATGGCGCTTGCCTCGTGGTCTTTCGATATTTCTTTGCCCCTCTTCCAGATCTCTTCCATGGAGACCTTTCTCTCCTTTTCCACTTCGTGTCGTGGTCTCCGTTTCGCCACGGCTTGTCTTCACCAGGCTGGGACTTGTTCATTATACCATTCCTATTAAGTTATACCCCGTTTTGTCTCCTGTTTATCCATTCATGGTTACAAACGACAAAAGGAACCACGAATGGACACTAATAAACACGAATTATTACTGAAAAAACCATAAGAGAAGCTGGATTCAAGTAATAAGTGCAATACGTTTGCCAGTGAAGTTTTCCAGCGGGGTTAGCCCTTTTAAGACCTTTCTCGGTGTCAAATTCAACAACAGAACTCCGTTGTCTTTTTCCTGTCTCCTTCCTCCCGTCTCCCTTTTTCTTTCTCCCTTTTCCCGTCCCCCCTGCCTTTGAATCCGCCAATACAAAAGTAAATGGTTTCAGAGAAAACTTCTGGTATAAGAGAAACCTTCAGAGTTTTGTTTTGTGGCCCTCTCAGCAGATTTCCGTCTGATCATCGCTATGACCTGAACAACACAGCGATCACCTTCCCTCCAAAAGAGTTGCAACCAATTTTAGATGAAATTTTATTCTTAGCCTGATTCAGGCTCCTGTTAATCTCCGTTTAAGTATTTTTGGTTTAAAGAAAGACCATGATCTGGTACTCTTTTAAAAGAGTGATTCTCTGGTAGCTGTGCATGGTAATATTCGGTCAGCATGCGAGAAGCTACTTAATTTAAGGAGAGAGGAGTCCTTTAATGAAAAAGATAGCATTGACAATTTGTTTATCAATGATTGTAATGATTGGTTATACCTCTGCATATACATATACCAAAAAATGGACAATGGATGAATTAAAAAAAGGAGTAGGATGGTATAATCCTTCTGGATATTCATTTCACTGCGAAAAGTATTTTAGGGATTCCGTGATTCAGAGTTGCTTAAAAGAAGAGTCTAAAGCGTATAAAAAGTCTAAAGGTAATATCGCGTATATGAAAATAGAGCATCAAAATTTAGAAAAATCGTGGGCTAAATATAATCTTAAGATGTCTGGGGACTTTCAATCAAATACTTATAATTCACCCTCACCTGCTAAAAAGAAACATCTGACCGATAAACAGAGGGAGCAGAAAAGATTTGATGATAGAGTATACCAGAATGGCGTTATTGCAAGTCGATCTTATAATAATATGTTACAAAATATGAGACAGATAGGTATAAGAGAAAATAATGAACAAGGCGACCCGAGATTATATCAGACAATCATTAGAATAGAATCTAATTACAACTATTACTATAATTGCATAATCAAGACTGCATCCATCGATATGGCCAAAAAATTCAACCATCCATATAATAATATGGAGAAATACATGGCAGAAAATATCGAATCTCTCTTCAAAAAATGTAATAAAAAATAATCAATAGCGGTATGTTTATATGGCATATAAATGATGAAATTTAAATTATTTCCGTAAAAGAAGGGGGAAATAAAAAGCATCGAACAAGGCAATTGAGAAGAACGATAGTACTGCTATTGAAAGTTCGATTCGCAGAGTGGTTAATTTGAGACTCAAAGCATTTATCCAAACCTCAATTACGGATTTCAAGTACACAATTCAACTGCTCAAAAAAGCAGAAGTGGATCAAACTTTTGATTTTACATTTGAATGATCGAACGTTAAGGAAAAGGGATCTTCATGAAAAATAATGAAATTAAAGGCATTTGTATTAAACTGATTGCTGCGATCATCATGCCCATAGTGCTTGTTTTTGGCTCCATGATGTTAATCATATCACGGGACCATGACGTTTATAAGATGCTTTGGTATAGCCTTTTGGGGGTTATTATTCTTTCACTACCCACCCTTTTTTTAACAGGTAAATTGATTAAAAAAATTAAAAATATATTGGAGACCACCAGAATGATTGTTGATAAACTTCCCTTTGGGATGGTTATTATCAACAAACAGAAACGGATTAAATTGGTGAACAAGGCAGCATTGGATATCATGGGTTATGAAAATGCCAATGAACTCATAGGGAAGGCCTGCTACGACAGTATATGTGGTACCGGAAAGGACAAGTGTCCAATTCTGGATCTTGGTCAGCATTTGGATAAATCCGACCGCATTCTGCGTCGCAAAGATGGCACAGAGATTTCCATCATGAAGACAGTTATTGAAGCGCACCATAACGGTGAAGATATTCTGTTGGAAACATTCATTGATATAACTGAAAAGCAAAAGATCCAATCAGATCTACAGAATGCCCTGACCGAACAGACAGCCATATTTGAAAGCAGCCTTGTGGGAATTATGGTGCTTCAGAACCGCATTTTAACCAAAGCTAACCGGCGCATGGCAGAGATGCTCGGATACAAAACTGAGGAAATTGTGGGGAAGGGCCCTGAACAACTTCATTTATCCATGGAAAAATTTCATGCGTTTGGGGAAAAACATTACTGGCGTTTATCCCAAAAAGAAATGGTGAACATTGAATACCCCCTTCTCCATAAGGATGGCCATACCGTCTGGTGCCTGTTCAACGGCAAAGCCATGGCCCCCCCTGATCTGGCAAAAGGGGCCGTCTGGGTTATTGAAGATATCACCGAAAGGAAGCGTATCCAGGAGGAACTGCACCAGGCCAAGGCACAGGCCGAGGCTGCCAACCTTGCTAAGAGCGATTTTCTGGCCAATATGAGCCATGAGATCCGAACCCCCATGAACGCCATCATCGGAATGTCCCACCTATGTCTGGGAACCCGGTTGAATTCCCAGCAGCACAACTACATCCAGATGATTCACCAGTCTGCCCAGTTGTTGTTGCAGATCATTAACGACATTCTTGATTTTTCAAAAATTGAGGCAGGTAAGCTGGAACTGGAATTTATACCCTTCAGTCTGGAAGAGGTATTAAATAACTTAAGTAACATGGTTTCCATCAAGGCCCAGGAAAAAGGGCTTGAGATTCTGTTTGATATCGCTCCTGGGACACCGGTTCAGCTGATCGGTGATCCTTTGCGGTTTGGTCAGATACTGCTCAACCTTGCGGGAAACGCTTTGAAATTCACCGAATCCGGTGAGATTGTGGTCAGAATTCGAGCGGTTAAAACAGACGAGGATACGGCGGAACTGGAGGTAATGGTAAGAGATACAGGGATGGGTATGACCCCTGTCCAGCAGTCAAAACTCTTTCAATCTTTCAGTCAGGCAGATAGTACCACAACACGAAAATTTGGGGGAACCGGTCTGGGGCTTGCCATTTCCAAACATCTGGTTCAGTTAATGAAAGGCGATATCTGGGTTGAAAGCGAGCCTGGCAGGGGAAGCTGTTTTTACTTTAACACAGTTTTGGGCAGGGATGAGACAAAAGCCGAATCGCGTATTCCTGTGAATCTGGACCAGCTCAAAGTTTTGGTGGTGGACGATGTGGCCAGTGCACGCCAAATGTTTGAGGCAACCCTTGGCTCTTTTTCCTTCAGGGTAACCTGTGTGAATTCTGGAAAAGCAGCCCTGGAAGAATTTGAAAAGGCCCCGAAAGAAGATCCCTTCAGTCTGGTTCTCATGGACTATATGATGCCTGAAATGAATGGTATCCAGGCCTCCCGGCGGATAAAAGAATCCGACAAAAATGTCCATATTCCCACCATCATCATGGTAACCGCCCTTGGCAGGGATGAAGTGATGGCAGAGGTCCAGGAAGGTGATCTGGATGGTTTTCTCACAAAGCCGGTCACCCCTTCTGGTCTGCTGGACGTCATTATGAATACGCTCAGCGGCAAAGGAATACCCAGAAGGGGCGATCACTCTTCTGATCGCTGGGAAATCAAGACCCTGGAAACCATCAGGGGTGCCCAGGTACTTCTTGTTGAGGATAACATTATCAATCAACTCCTTGCAAAGGAACTCCTTACCCGGGCAGGGCTTGGGGTGACCATCGCCAATAACGGAAGACAGGGGGTTGAACTGGCCGGAAAAACAAAGTTTGACGTCATATTGATGGATCTTCAGATGCCTGAAATGGATGGCTTTGAAGCCACTCAAATCATCCGGGGAAAAAGCTTTGACAAACAGCCACCCATAATTGCCATGACTGCCAATGCTATGGCCGGGGACCGTGACCGCTGCCTTGCCGCCGGAATGGTTGATCATGTGCCCAAACCTATTGAACCCAAGGTTTTGTTTGAGGCCCTGGTTAAATGGATACCGGCATTTGAAAAACAGCCGCCCCTGGTGGAACAGGAAGAGGCTATGGAGAAAAAATCATCCCTGCCCACTGATCTGGCCGGCATTGATATTGAAACCGGATTAGAGAGAACCAGCGGTAATAAAGACCTTTACATCACCCTTTTGAAAATTTTTGTTAAAGATCACGGTAATGACAACCAGACCATAATGGAAGCTGTCGCAAGAAATGACATTACCCTGGCCCTGAGGACAGCCCATACCCTTAAGGGCGTTGCAGGGGGGATTGGGGCACAGGGATTGTATGACAGTTCGCAGCAGGTTGAAAGTGCGTTAAAGGAAAACCAGATCACCTGCCTCGCCCCCCTGATGGAAAGGCTGGCCGGTGATTTGACGGAAGTTGCAGCAGATTTGAAAAAAAAGATCTTACCCCCACTGCCTGGGACTGAAACCATCTATGCACAGCCCATTGATATGGAAGAATTAACCTTGCTGCTGGACCTGTTTGAGGGATTGGCCAGGGAGATGGATCCTGATATGGACAGTAAAGCCGAGGAGATCAACCAGCTGCTTCACCGTCATGACAGTATCCATAAAGAGCTGGGTGCAAGGCTTTTGGATCAAGCGGAAAACCTGGATTTTGACGAGGCACTTGAGACGCTGGCGGAACTCAGAAAGAGCTTGAATACGGACTGTTCATCTCTAACCGTTGACAGGCCCCAGGCTTTTTGGGAGAAAAATGGAGAGGAAAAAAATGGATAAATCCAGCAGCATTCTCATCGTGGACGATGAGCGGCACAATATTAAAGTGCTGTCTGAACTTTTGCGCAAAGACTATAAGATCATGGCAGCTAAAAACGGGGAACAGGCTCTGAAAGCTGTGCTGGGAGACAATCCGCCGGACCTGATTTTGCTGGACATCATGATGCCGGGAATCAATGGGTATGAGGTGTGCAGAAAACTCAAAGAAAATGACCATAGCATGCACATTCCTATTATATTTGTATCAGCCCTTGGTTCTTCCGATGATGAGTCCCTTGGCTTTGAGTTGGGTGCGGTTGACTATATCACCAAGCCGTTTAAGCCGGTTATTGTCAAGGCCAGGGTCAGAACCCATATCCAGTTGAAACAAAAATCAGACCTTCTTGAACGCATGGCTTCAATTGATGGTCTCACAGAAATTCCAAACCGTCGAAGTTTTGATGAGACACTTGAAAAAGAAATTCGCAGGTCCGCAAGAAACAAAATGATATTATCATTGATATTGATGGATATTGATTTTTTTAAAAAATATAATGACCAATACGGACATGCAGAGGGTGATGACTGTCTGCGGCGAGTGGCAAAGGCTATAGACGGATGTATGCAAAGGGCTACTGATTTTGCTGCCCGTTATGGGGGGAAGAGTTTGCTGTAATTCTTCCGGACACCGACAGGGATGGCGCGATACAGATGGCTGAGAAGATACGACTTGCCGTGGCCAGATTGAATATCAGGCACACTGCATCGGATGTGGCAGACCATGTCAGCCTCAGCCTGGGTGTGGCCACTGTTGCTGCTGACCTGGAGAGTTCACCTGTTGATCTTATCAAGGCAGTAGATATTTTTCTCTATAAAGCCAAAGAAAACGGTCGGAACCGCGTTGTTTCCGGTTAAATTGAGCTAAAAACTTTGTGAGTTCCAGGTTTTTTGCAACACAACAAAAAGGGGACAGATTGAGAGCGCCGGGAAAAGCTGGCAAAACAAGCTTTTACCGGCTTTGTCTATCCGGGAATTCCGGGCAAAACCGGGCCGCTCCACCAGGGCTGCCTTCAGAGATGCTTGAGCCGTGTGAGGTGAAAATCTCATCCACGGTTCTGAGGGAGGACGGCCCATATATGTAGTAAGTTTGGCCAATCACCAGTTACGACCTCACCTGCCAGGCTGTTGAAGAAGGCGGGCCTTCTGAAGAAAATATCGGACTACGCCGTTTTTCCCGCAATGGACCGGAACAATGAAATTGATCGAGAATTGGAGGAAGAATAATGGAACATGACACATCCGAAAAACAAGAGATTGTTACTTATGAAGAGCAAAACAGCTTCATAGGCATCATTACCATGAACAATCCGAAGAAACTCAATTGCCTGAGCACCGAACTGGTGACGGGGATACTGAAAGCATTTGATCATCTTGAGGAATCACGGGCTCATGTCGTTATTCTGCGGTCTTATTCAGGATGCAAAGTGTGGTCCGCAGGACACAATATTAAGGAAATCCCGGTTGACGGCCAGGATCCCCTCAACTGGAACGTCCCCTTTGAGCGTCTTCTCCATCGCGTACGAACCTGCCCCATTCCAGTGGTCGGAATGATCGAGGGGAGTGTGTGGGGAGGCGCGTGTGACCTTGCCATGACGTGCGACATCCTCGTGGGGACGACGACCACGACCTTTGCCATCACCCCGGCAAAACTTGGCTTGTCTTACAACACGACCGGGGTGAACCATTTTCTCGGTGTGCTTCCGATTCACATCATTAAGGAAATGTTTTTCACGGCCCAACCTCTCTCCGCAGACGTCGCGTATCGACTGGGGCTTCTGAACCGTCTCGTGGAACCCGGGGAACTGGAATCAGCCACCCTGAAGCTTGCCGGTGATATTGCCAGCCGCGCACCCCTTGCGGTGCAGGTACTCAAGGCGGAGATTCAGCGCCTGACGGCCGGTCCGGGTATTCTTCCCGATGATTTTGAAAAGATTCAGGGAATGCGTCGGGAAGCCTACAGGAGCGAGGATTTCAAGGAAGGGATTCAAGCATTTTTTGAAAAACGCAAACCGGAATTCAAAGGAAAGTAAATATAAAAAAAGAGAGTCGTAAAAAAGCACTGGAAGGAATTCTGGTCCTCGATTTTACACATCTGATTTTTCAAGACCTGACCCTGTTGTTTTTCTTAAATCACGGACGGTTCCCCCGTGAAATTGTTTTTGAGGGGAATTTTGAGGCACAATTAAAAAAAGGAGATCACGACATGAAGGACATTGGGTCCTGCAAGCGGCATCTATTAACGAAAACACTTGCAGTGATATGCATCATCTGCTCCTCTCTTTTTATGTCAGGCCACATTGCTGCGGCTGCGGAGAAAGGGGCCATAAAACAGGTTGTTATCGATACGGATATGGGATGGGATGACATCCTTTCCATTCTGTATTTAATGAAGAATCCGAACATTAACATTATCGGAATTACGGTAACGGGGTGTGGAGAAACCAATCTTCGGTGGGGAACAATTATCGCGAAAACCCTCATGGAACTTGGTGGAAAAACCCAGGTGCCGGTCGCTGTCGGGACGAGTACTCCGCTAAAGTTTGACCATGTTTTTCCACAGGCATTCAAAAGTGATATGAATGATATCATGGGGTTACTCGGATCGTTAAATCCTGATAAAACGATGAATATCGATACTCGGCCCGCATGGAAATTTCTTGCCGATAGTATTGATCAGAGTGAAGATAAAATTACCATTCTGTCTCTTGGCGGTTTCACGAATCTTGCCAGAATGTTGGAACTCTATCCCGCAACTCATATAGACAACATCGAGAATGTATATGCCATGGCAGGCGCAGTATATGTTGACGGGAATGTTGCGATGTTCAACAATGCACGGTCTGAATGGGACCAGGGACCTCTTTACAGTACAAACTACACTGCTGAGTGGAATGTCTTTGCTGATCCTGTGGCGGCAAAGAACATCTTCGACTCTGAGATCCCAATCACTCTCATACCGCTTGATGCCTGTGATTACGTGATATTAGATCCTGGTTATATCGAAAAAATCACAGCCACTGATAACCTTGCGATCCTGGCCAGACACATTTTTGAGAAAAAAACAGGGAGTAGCAACGAAGGGATTCCTGTCCCCATTTTTGACCCGTTAGCCGCCGTAATTATGGCTGATGGAATGAAAAACTATCAAATTCATTATGAATATCTTGATGTAAATATCATGGATAGGATGAAGAATAATCAGTGTGGAAAAACGTCTGTTGTGGAGGCCGGCACAAGAAAAATCGGCATCGTTCAGGGCGTCTCACAAGTTCAGTTTGCCACGAATTTTGCAGCTGTGATCAACAAAAAAGTGCGCAACGAGTGAAATAGTGCAAAAAGAGTCCTTAAGTATGATGGGAGTGTAGAACAATGGGGTCAGTCTATTATTCTTAAAAAAGTAAATCTGGTGGATAAAGAACAAGATAAACAATGAATACTTATATTTCCTTTTCTGACTCAGGAGTATAAATAACGGCTAAAGTTCGAACGATTCCCAGTGAAAGAATCAATAGGGAAAACCCTATGTTAGTTTGCCATACAACATCTTCATGGGTGTAGAGAATTACTATGAGTTCTCGGACAACAAATATGATAAAAGGATCCATCATACTATGAAGACGAAATCGTTTTGATTTAAAGTATTCAATAAAACTTCTAAAGAGTTCCAAAATTACTAAAAATGACAGTATGTCTGTAATAATATGGTTAAATCCGTCTGAAAAATTTTCAATAGATATCAATCCTTTTATTGAATAAACAGTTTTTACAAGACCGATTATTAGAATAATAATTATAAATATAATAAGGGTATTGATAATAAGTTTTAATGATTTTTTGAATAATTCTTCAAAGTTTATATTTTTGATGACAGTCAGCATGATTTCCTTTTTTTTAGTGAGATAGAATCTTTCTTATGATTGAAAATCACTATATATTGCAGATATTTGAAAGGTGATACGATTTGATTATATTTTTATTAAAAATCGAACGGTATTTCTTGAAACAGGAAGATCTCAGACTGATATTGCTGATACAGCAAATCATTCTAATACCATTTCAATTAAGTTATGACCTTGTTTGATGCCATTTTCACTTTCTATTGGCGAATTCAAAGGCAGGGGGATGGGAGACAGGAGAAAGGAGACGGGAGACAGGAAAAAGCAAAAAACGAAACAGCAAAAAACTTTTTGCCAACGAATAAAAGCTCTAATCATGCGAATAAAGGCAAAAAACTTTAAGAAGTTAAGCTTTTATAAAAAATGCCCTTTTTCGCATGATTAGACCATTTCTATTAAGTTATGCTCGTTTTACATCCTGTTTATCCATTCGTAATAGCCAAAAAAGATTTCCACGCAGTTGCGTTATCTGGTTAATACAAAATGTAAATGGTATTAAACCTAAAATAAAAAACAAATCGAAAATGGATATCCTGAAAAAATATGTAGAATATATGCTTTTAATTTTCCCCATGCTTAAAGATACTTTTTCGGGTGAGTATAAAGAACTACCTAAAGGTTCGATAATCGCAATTATATGTACACTGTTATATATTTTATCTCCAATAGACTTGATTCCAGATATCATTCCAGTGCTTGGTGTTTTAGATGATGCGGTAATGATTTCATTATGTATGAAACTTGTTTCAGATGATATTGAAAAATATAAAAAGTTTCGTGAAAATAAATCTGGCTTAGAAAAGTAGTTCAAAATATCCAATCATGCTCCCCTTCTGTCTGTAATACTAAATAGAACACTCTTTTCAGAAGTCGATATCTTTTGCGAGAGAATACAATTTTTATAAACCAATCAATGTAAAGGATTTTATTATGTTTTTGTTAGACAAACCTTATGTATCAGATTTTCTTAAAAGAACAATTAAAGAAAATGCTATACCTGTTGTTGATACCATAGAATCTCGAGAATTAGGTCTTCTTAAAGGAACAAATATTATCAGTGAAGAAACAGCAAAATTAGAGGCTGAAAATAATCCTTTAATTTATACAAATTCAGAAAATACCATAGGTTGGATTTCTGAAAATTTATCCTTTACCGATATTCCACAAAAAATAGAATTATTTAAAGATAAATATAAATTCAGAGAATTAATTTCGGATTTATTCCCTGATTTTTTTTATAAAAAAGTGGATTTTAATTCTTTAGATGAAATTGATATCAGTTCATTTCCTTTCCCCTTTATTATTAAGCCCTCAGTAGGATTTTTCAGCATGGGAGTGTATAAAGTAAATGCAGGAGAGGAATGGAGTGAGGTTAAGGAAAAAATAAAAAATGAAGTGAGCAAAGCTCTAAAGATTTATCCTGATCAAGTTATAAGCTATACTTCATTTATAATAGAACAATGTATCAATGGGGAAGAATTTGCTATAGACACATATTTTGATTCACAGGGCGATCCCGTAATTTTAAATATTTTACAACATGCTTTTTCTGACGATTCAGATGTAAGTGATAGAATCTATATGTCATCAAAAGAAATTATAAAGAACAATTTTGAAGATGTATACAGTTTTTTGAAGAAAATCGGAGAGCTGGCACAAGTTAAAAATTTCCCCTGCCATGTTGAGCTGAGGAAAGAAAGTGACGGAACGTTAATTCCTATTGAGATAAACCCCATGAGATTTGGAGGCTGGTGTACAACACCTGATTTCACCTATTCTGTGTATGGAATTAATTCATATTTATACTATTATAATCAGCAGAAACCTGACTGGGATAAAGTATTAGAGGGCAAAGATAATAAAGTTTTTTCTTTGATAGTCTTAGATAATTCTACAGGAGTTGATGGAAATAACATAACATCTTTCAACTATGAAAAATTACTTTCAGATTTTGCCAAACCACTGGAATTGAGAAGGATAGATTACAAGGAATACCCAATTTTTGGATTTCTTTTCACAGAAAGTGCCGATGATAACTTACAGGAATTAGAAAATATACTGAAATCAAATCTTAGAGAATATATTACAGCTAAATAAAAGAATTAAGAAAGGAGACAGGAGAAGGGAGGCGGGAGAAAGGGAAAGGCGGAACACATTCAGCGGATTATTCGTTAAATAAACACAGCAAAGCGAGGTCTTATGAAAAAGATAACAGGGTTATTTTTGTCAGCATCAATACTTTGTTCTGCATCATTAGCGAGCGCGGATACAACGGTTTTAGCGGGCGGCTGTTTCTGGTGCATGGAATCGGATTTTGAAAAGCTGCCCGGGGTGACGGATGTTGTCTCTGGCTTTACCGGTGGTACAGTAGAAAATCCGACCTATCAGGGAAACCATGATGGCCACTATGAAGCCGTGCAGATAACCTATGATCCAGAGAAGGTCAGCTATCAAAAATTATTAGATTATTATTGGGTGCATATTGACCCCTTTGACAGCAGAGGGCAATTCTGCGACAAGGGAGAGAGTTATTTAAGTGCTATTTTCGTCGCTAATGAGCAGGAACGAAATCTGGCGGAACAGTCAAAGCAGGTCGTTAAAGATACATTTCCCAATAAAACCGTGGTCACTCCTGTATTAAATTCCAGCACTTTTTATCCTATACAAGGGAATGAGAGTTACCATCAGGATTATTACAAAAAGAGCCCTTTGCGTTATAAAGCGTATCGCTGGAATTGCGGGCGGGATAAACGTTTACGAGAGATTTGGGGGAAACCTGTCAGCCACAAAGAGGTGACGGGGAAAAGTGCGAAATATGTCATCCCCGCCAAAGCAGTATTAAAAGAGAAATTAACACCTTTGCAATACAAAGTAACACAAAAAGCGGGCACTGAAACACCCTTTAAGAATGAATACTGGGATAACAAGAAAGCGGGCATTTATGTAGATATCGTCTCAGGAGAGCCCCTTTTCAGCTCGCTTGATAAATACAAATCCGGTACAGGATGGCCAAGTTTTACGAAACCACTCGAACCTGCAAATATCATTGAAAAGGAAGATAGAAGCTGGTTTTCAGTAAGAACGGAAGTCGTGAGCAAACATGCGGGTTCTCATCTGGGGCATGTTTTTAATGACGGGCCTGCACCGGCAGGACTGCGCTATTGTCTGAATTCAGCGGCATTAAAGTTTGTTCCTGTAGAAGAACTTGAGGAACAGGGGTACGGCATGTACAGCAAATTATTTACTCCAAAAGCTGACCAATAATTTTTAAAGGGGACCTCAAAGAGCTCGCTGCACCCCTCTGTGAGGGGTTTTTTTGAGGTTTCCTTTCACCCGTTTGATTCCCCCATCGTTATCGTTACGTTTCGCGTCACCGTGTAGACAAGGCATGCCTTGTCTCTACAACACCATTGCTAAAATCCCTGCCGTACCGATTTTTCATCAATGGTGATGATCGCGTTCTCTGGTCAATACAAAATGTAAATGGTATCATATCAGCCTGACCATCAAAAGAGTAAATTTTCATGTGACCACAACGCGTTGTTCCTCTTCTTCCGGATACACCGTGGAAGGATGACGTTTCAGCACCATGGATGCATCAAAAGGACATTGCGGGGGGCACAATAGAGCAAAAAAAATGCACTCCTGCCCCTGCGGAGAGATAATACGACGTTTTTAACGAAAGACAGATGGGATCAGAAGAGGTTGTAATTTCTCCTTTTCCCATCTCTTTAAGATGGTGTTTTTTGTTAAATAAATCAATATATTACGAAATTCACAGGGAATATTATTCCCTGAATAATAATATTTCAAAGTTTTCCAGAGCTGATCTCTCAACATAAATTGAGGAGCTTAGATAAATTGGGGGTTGTTTTCCATCAATCCTGTGATAAAATAAGGGTATTGGAAGATTTTACAGGGAAAATAACAGTCGGATATAATTTTCAACTTCGATGTCTTTAACGTCGTATGCAGTGGAAAATTTATCCAGTTATAAGGCGATATTATAGACTTTTTCCATGTTCTATGTATTGCATTCTTATAAAATAAACCTGAACAAGGAGTTACTCATGTCTAAAGGTAAAGATTCCCAGAAGAGCACCAAAAAAGCTGCCGGAAAAACATTGAAAGAAAAGCGCAAAGATAAAAAAGCAAAGAAAGCCAATAAAAAATCTACAATAAATGCTGAGCTCTAGTAACAGGGGGACCTTGAAACAGCTTGTATTTCGTTCATACTCAAGGCACAGGAGGAAATTTATCGCAGGCATATAAGTACCTTAGAAATTATTTTTGTTTTTTTTGAAAAGAATTTCGTGAAGGCCCTTATGCTGTTTTACCGTTCATCAGCGGTGTTATGATATCGGAGTCTGGCGTTTGCCTCCGAGGATAATTTCTTGACTGTAACGAAGAAGATGGGCGAAATACAGGTTATAAAAGATACCCTGGAAGGTTGTAATGAAAGGCAGCGATGACTGCTGTTTGAGAAGATGAAAAGAGGAGAAAAAAGATAGAAATGCCCAGATCCCGGGCGATTGTCCTTGTTGTACGTTTTCGTTAGAGATTTCTCGCAACCCGCTCAACGCTCAAGTAACGCCAGCACATCATCAGCCACCCTCCCCGATGCCCCCGGCTCTCCAAGCGCCGCCTTCACCTCCGCCAGCCCCTGCAACATCGTCTGCCGCTTCTCTGTATCAAAGAGTTGTCCCTGCAACTCATCAGCAATTCGCTGTGGTCTTACCTCCTTTTGCAACAGCTCCGGCACAACCTCGCGATCAGCAATGAGGTTGACGAGAGAGAAGTATCTCACCTTAATAAGGCGGATACCAAGCTGGTAGGTGAGCGGAGACAATTTATAGCAAACCGCCATCGGCCGCTGCAGGATGGCCAGTTCAAGGGTAACCGTGCCAGAGGCGGCAACGGTACAGTCACAGGCAGCCATCGCTTCGGTGTGGGAATCGGCCACCAGTTCGATACGAAGATCTGAGAAATCAGACAGGCCGCATTCTTGAAGAAATTCTTCGGAGATAGTCGAGGCGCGGGGAATGAGGAAAACCGGTGGGGTGTCGAGTCGTGCCTGCAGCTCCCGCCCGGCGGCGAGAAAAATCGGCAGCAGTGAGGCCACTTCCCGTTTCCTGCTGCCTGGAATAAGCCCGACACAAACCGTGGCTGGATCAATGTGTCGTTCCCGCAGAAACTGTTCCCGGTCCGTTGTCTTCGTAATGCTGTCCAGCAGCGGATGGCCGACATATCTCGCCGTCAGGCCATGTTCACGGTAGAATTTCTCTTCAAAAGGAAGAATGACACCGAGTCCGTCCACCCGCTGACGCAGGGTTTTTACCCGTCCGGTACGCCACGCCCAGATCTGCGGACAAATATAGTAATAGACTGGAATACCAACTTTTTTAGCAACCTTTGCGAGCAGCAGGTTGAAGTCGGGAAGGTCAATAATGATCAGGAGATCAGGGCGGCTCTGCCGCAGTCGTCGCCGCAGAATACGCTGGGCACGGATAATATCCGGCGCATGCGCCAGAACTTCCACCACACCCATCACTGAGATCTTTTCTGCCTCAAAAAGAATCTCCACGCCTTCCGCTTCAAGCAGCGGACCGCCCATGCCGCAGAAGTGAATGTCACTGTGGCGCTCTTTGAGCGCTTTCACGAGGTTGCTGCCATGCAGGTCCCCGGAGGCTTCTCCGGTGACGATCATTATATTGAGGCTCTTTTTCATGGTACCGCCAATGAGAATGTATTGAACGCCGTGCTTACGGCACCTGCCTTGATCTTCTCCATAACTTCGAGGGCTACGGCGAGAGCTGCTCTGCCCTCTTCTCCGCTTACCTCTGGACGACTGCGCTCGCGTACATGACCGACAAATGCGCAAATCTCGTCAAACAGAGCATCAGCACTGTCAAACCGCTCCTCCTCCGTTGAGAGGAGAGGCTGGCCCTCTTTCATTCCGTTACTCTTCACCCAGGAAAGAGAGCGTTCCGCAAAATTGACATCAAGTCGTCCCCCAGGCTGTAACACCTGCATCCGCCGCTCATTAATCGGAGAAACACGGCTGGCAGTGAGGGTGGCCACTGCCCCGCTGGTAAATTCAAACCATGCAGAGGCCGTGTCAGTGTTGGGGGTCACCGTTGCTGCCCCTGCAGCCGCAATAGACTTTAAGGGAGCGTCAATCATGCTCAGGATGAGGTCAATATCGTGGATCATCAGATCAAGCACTACGCTTACATCAACACCGCGATTCTTGAAGGTTGCCACCCGGGTAGCCTCAATAAGTGCGGGAGAATGAAGCCGGGCCCGCATGGCCCGCACCGCCGGATTGAAGCGTTCAAGGTGTCCTGTCTGCAGAATGCATTTTTTCTTTTTGGCCTTTGCCAGTAGTTCATCGGCCTCGGCAAGGGAGACGGTGATCGGTTTTTCCAGCAGGACATCAATGCCCTGGTCGAGAAAAAATCCGGCAACGTCACGATGGCTGACAGTGTTTACCGCCACAGACACCAGATCAACCTTTTCGGCCAGTTCGTGATAATCAGAGAACGCTGCACAACCACACTCAGCGGCTACACTCTCGGCCCGCTCTCTGTTGCGGTCTGCAACGGCCACCAGGTTCACATTTTCCAGCGCGGCATATTTCCGGGCATGAAATCGGCCAAGGTAACCGACTCCAATAACTGCAGCCCGCAACACCTCTGCCATGGTCAAACTCCTTAAATACCGAGGTAGGCTTTCCGGATATCTGAATTTTTGAGCAGATCCTGTGCCTTGCCGGCAAGAGTTATGGTTCCGTTCTCCAACACATAACCGCAGTCTGCAATCTGCAGGGCCTGGTTGGCATTTTGTTCAACAAGAAAGACGGTAACGCCCCGCTCCCGGTTGATCTCTTTGATAATATCAAAGATCTGTTTAATAACCAGTGGCGCAAGCCCCATGGAGGGCTCGTCGAGCAGCAGCAGCTTCGGCCGGGTCATCAGCGCCCGGGCCACGGCAAGCATTTGCTGTTCTCCTCCGGAGAGCGTACCACCCGCCTGTGAACGACGGCGGGCAAGAATGGGAAAGAGATCAAAACAGTTCTGCATATCCTTTTTGATTCCGTCTGCATCCCGCCGGAGAAAAGCCCCCATGTCGAGGTTCTCCTGGACGGTGAGCTGTGGAAAGATATGCCGCCCCTCGGGTACCTGGGAAAGGCCCATTTTCACGGTTGTTTCCGGCGATTTGTTCTGAATCTCCTGATCAAGAAAGGTGATTGTTCCCTCGCGTGCGGCGACTATGCCAGAAATGGTCATCAGGGTGGTACTCTTCCCTGCGCCGTTAGCCCCGATAAGGGTGATAATCTCACCCTCGTTGACCTCAAGGGAAATGCCCCGCAGAGCCACAATGTTCCCGTAGCCGGCCACTACATTTTTCAGTTTCAGCATGGTTTACTCTCCGAGATACGCCTTAATGACGGCGGGATTGTTGCGGATCTCTTCCGGTGTTCCTTCGGCGATCCTGCTGCCGTAATCCACCACGAAAATCCGCTGTGACAGGCTCATGACCAGCTTCATGTCATGCTCAATAAGGAGCACGGCGAGACCTTCTCCGGCAATTTCACGGATGAGATCATTGAGATCTTCGGTTTCCTGCGGATTCATGCCGGCAGCAGGTTCATCGAGGAGCAGCAGGTGCGGCTCGGTGGCCAGAGCCCGGGCTATCTCAAGGCGGCGCTGGGCACCGTAGGAAAGATTTTCCGCGAAGTCATTGGCAAACTCCGCAAGGCCAACCTTCTCCAGCAGTCGGTAGCTGTGCAGGAGAATCTCCCGCTCCTCACGACGTGCACGGGGGGTCCGGAAGATTGCCCCCAGAATAAAGGTTTTCGTGCGACAATGACGGCCTATCATCACATTTTCCAGCACGGTCATTTTGGGGAAAAGGCGGATGTTCTGGAAGGTGCGCGAAAGCCCTTTGCTGGTAACAATGTTAGGTTTTAATCCTTTGATACTGACTGGTTTCTCGCCCTTTCCAGGGGTGAGAAAAATATCTCCGGCGGTCGGTTTATAGATTCCGGTTACACAATTAAAAAAGGTGGTTTTCCCCGCACCATTCGGACCAATGAGGGCGGCAATCTCACCACTGTGAACGGTGATGTCCAGTTTGTTCAAGGCGCGGATACCGCCAAAATCCATGGTGAGGTTCTGCACCTGCAGGATCGGTTCACTCATGCCCCACCCTCCTTTTTTTCAGCCTTGATACTGTCGATATCATATTTTCGCCGTACCACTGAGATCAGTCCCTGCGGACGGAAAATCATCATCAGGACGAGGATGGCACCAAAAAAGAGCATCCGGTACTGACTGAGCTCCCGCAGGTACTCTGGAAGCAGAATGAGAATCAGCGCACCGAAGATAACCCCGACGATGGATCCCATGCCACCGAGGACGACGATGGAGAGGATCATGGCTGATTCCAGAAAGGAGAAGCTGACCGGATAGACAGAACGGTTCTGTGCGGCAAAGACAACTCCGGCGATGCCAGCCCAGAACGCTCCAAGAGAGAACGCGGCGAGTTTCGTCCGTCGTTTGTCTATTCCCATGGCCTGACAGGCGATTTCATCTTCGCGCAGGGCCAGCCAGGCGCGGCCGAGGCGGGAGTCCTGCAGTCGGTTAACCACAAAGATGGTAAGAACCACGAAGAGGACCATCAGGTAATAGAGATAGAGAATCTTCTGGGAAGGTGTAAGACCCAGGCCCAAAAAGGTGGGACCGGGAATGTTGACAATTCCGGCGACACCGTTGGTAAGTTCGGTCCAGTTTTCAAGGACAACCCGGATGATTTCACCAAAACCGAGGGTAACGATGGCAAGGTAGTCACCGCGCAGGCGCAGGATGGGAAAGCCGAGAAGCAGACCAAAAATCGCGGCAAAGAGCCCGCCGAGGGGCAGTGCCATCCAGAAATTGATGCCGTAGTGAAGGTTGAGCAGTGCATAGGTGTAGGCACCGACGGCATAAAAGGCAACAAAGCCGAGGTCCAGCAGACCGGCCATACCGACGACGATATTGAGACCGAGTCCGAGCATGATGTAGAGAAGTGCCATGATCATGATATTGATCTGGTATTCATTGACGACCTGCGGATAGATGATCGTCAGGAGCAGCACCACAGCACAGACGATGGCGCGTTGTCTCGGGTTGGTAATAACACGATTGATCAGAGAATCCCGGTGTGCCTTTTTTTTCACAATTTTATGAGGAGACGTGCCCCTGAAATGATGCCAGAGGCGAATCCCCCACGCCTGTATGGAGAGATAGAGGAGCCAGAGGTGCGGAAGGCTCTGCAGCACGGCAGTGCCGATGCCCACCCACATTACATTCTTCAGTCGCCATATAATATTATCGCTGAGTGGATCAACCCTCATACCCAGAATCGGGAAGGTGAGAATCATGAACCAGCCGGAGACAAGCAGAATACGTCTGATATCTTTTGCCGTAATCATCTCTTCCTCTTCATACTTTCTCAGTCTCAGCATGGCCAAGAAGACCAGCGGGACGGAAGATTAAAATCAGCACCAGCAGCGAAAAAGCAAAAACATCTTCGTAGGCGCTGGAGAAATAACCGGTGGCGAAGCTCTCCGCCATACCGAGGACAAGCCCGCCGAGAACTGCTCCGGGGATGGAGCCAATTCCGCCGAGAACTGCGGCTGTAAAAGCTTTGATTCCAGCAATAAAGCCGATGTAGTAGTGAATGGAACCGGTATGCGAAGAGATGAGTATCCCTCCGACCGCAGCCAGTGCCGAGCCGATGATAAAGGTGGCGGAAATGATTCGATTGACGTTGATTCCCACCAGCTCCGCCATGGTGCGATCCTGGGCAGTGGCGCGCATGGCCTTGCCTGTACGGGTAAATTTTATGATCCAGGTGAGAATGAGCATGACGATAACGGTCGTCATCCAGATGACAAAGTCGGAACTGGAAAATGTTGTGGCAAATGGCTCAAGAAAATCAAACTCGGGGATAACCTCGGGAAATCCAAGATATTTTTCCGTCTGCCCGAGCATGACGTAGTTCTGCAGGAAAACCGACATGCCGATTGCCGAGATAAGCGGAGAGAGACGCGGTGCGCTACGCAATGGCTTGTAGGCGATCTTCTCCACCGTATAACCGTAACCACCAGCCCAGAAGATTGACGCTGCGGTGGCGATACAGATCATTGCCCACAGTGGCAGGCCAAGGACGGTGAGCAGTGAGGATGCAAGAAAGAAGACAAAAGCCCCGATCATATAAATCTCACCGTGGGCAAAGTTGATCAGCCCGACAATCCCATACACCATTGTATAGCCGAGAGCGATCAGAGCGTAGATTGACCCTTTGGTCAATCCGCTGGCAAAGAGTTCTATAAAATATTGATAGTCGAAATCCATGGCGCCTGAGTGGAAAAAGGAAAGCCTGAGCCGGGAATTCCTGACTCAGGCTTGAGAGACATCGTGTTCCGGCAGGTTATTTCTGTTCTACAAATTCACCATCAACAACCTTTGAGACAGCATACCCGATTCCGGTTGCATCGCCAACCTCATCGAAGCTGACATTTCCCATGGGAGTGGCAACGGTCTCAGATCGCAGAGCCTTTGCCACTGCGGAAAGCTCAGTGGAGTCAGCCTTGTCGACAGCATTGACGAGGACAATCATGGCGGTGTAGGCATTGAGATAAAATTCACCGGGCTCAGAGCCGAATTTCTTTTTATGCTCTTCTATCGCCTGAATGGCCAGAGGATTGGAGGTGGTGTCTTTTGAGCTGGATGCATACACGCCTTCGGCATATTTTTTCGCAACGTCAATGAAGGTTTTTACACGAATACCATCGTCTGAGACAAAATACGTCTTCATCCGTTTCTTGCGCATGGTAGTGACTATCTTGGACGCTTCTGGATGATATCCACCATAGAGCACAACATCAGCTTTGGACCGTTTTATCTTCTGTACGATAGCAGAATAATCAACTGCACCCTGGGTAATACCCTCTTCAAGAACGATTGTGGCACGCCCGTCTTTTTCAAATTGCTCTTTGGCAAAGGAGATAAAACTTTTGCCGTAGTCGCCTTTGTCATCAAGAAGAGCAATTTTTTTTGCCTTGAGTGTATCAAGGATAAAATCGACATCAACCTGAGCCTGGGCATCATCGGGGGCAACTGTGCGGAAGAAATTAGGATATTGCCCATCCTTGGTAAGCCCCGGAGTCGTTGCCGAGGGAGAAATGACAAGGATTGACTTCTCTTTGTAGAGAGGCATTACGGCTGCAGTTGGTCCGGAACAGGTATGTCCTATAACAACATCCACGCCGTCGGAGATCAATTTTTTTGCACTGTTGACGGCGATCTCTGGTTTACAGAGATCATCTTCAGAAAGGATCTCAATTTTTTTGCCGTTGATACCACCTTCAGCATTTACCTTTTCTGCAATAATTTGCGCTGCTTTGAGGGTAGGCAGTCCGTAGGAGGCGAGCTGTCCGCTGTGGGCTCCAGCGACACCGATCTTAATAGTATCACCTGCAGACGCAGCCACCGGCGCGAAAGCAAAGAGGCAACATGCCGCCATAAAAAATGCAGAATTACGAAGTGGGAACTTCATGGAAATGCTCCTTGTTTGGGGTTTTGAGTGCCTCGCATTGCGATCGCTCTTTCATCTGTATCCCTCGGAATCAGACGACAGAGTGTACACTCGATAGAGTACCTGCAGGATATCGTTTCAATTGACAACTTCTCACCTCATATCTGCAAGAAGTGACAAATGTGAGTATAATGGTGCAATTATAACGTAAATCACCATGCAAACATATCTCAAAGTTGACATACTTGCATAACCTTTTGTTTTTATCCTTTATACAAATGAAAACCAGACTCGATCTCCTTTTTCTCCTCGGGCGCCCCCTCGGTCCTGTGTACGGTATGGTGATGAAAATCCGTACCCTGTTCTACCGTCACGGTATTTTCACGGTACATCAGATGGGGGTGCCGGTAATTTCCGTAGGCAATCTCGTGCTTGGCGGCACCGGCAAATCTCCAATGGTGCGACATCTGGCCCGGCTGCTGCAATCTTCCGGGTTTCGGCCGGCGGTGATCAGTCGTGGTTACGGTGGAATGGCCTGCGAGGCTGTCAATGTTGTTTCCGACGGCCGCTCTCTCCTGCTCAATGCGATGCAGGCAGGTGACGAGCCCTTCATGCTGGCGAAGTCCCTGCCGGGTGTTCCGGTGCTGACCGGGAGCAAACGGCGGCTGCCCGCAGCCCGGGCTGAAAAGGAGCAGGGAGCGGATTGTCTTGTGCTTGATGATGCCTTTCAGCATCTGGCCGTTGGACGGGACATCAACATCGTCCTTTTCGATTCCACAGCCCTGACAGGCAACAGCCGCATCTTTCCTGCAGGTCCTTTGCGGGAACCATCCTCCGCCCTCAGGCGGGCAGATTGTTTTGTTCTGACTGGAACGACCGGGGCAAATACGAAACAGGCGACGAAGTTTGCCGCCAGGCTCAGAGAACAGTTTCCTGAAAAACAGGTCTTCCTGGCCAGGCGAAAACAGTATCAGCTTTATTCAGAGGCTGGCGAGGTCGTCTCGTGTGAAGATGTACCGGCAGCAGCAGCTTTCTGCGGGATAGCGCATCCAGAACGATTTGAACAGAGTCTGAAGGAGCTCGGGATTTCGCTCAAGCTCTTTACAGCACTGCCGGACCACTTCACCTATACGCAGAAAAGTTTGCAGACGTTCTGTAAGAAGGCAGGCGAGGCCGGTGCGGAAGTACTGATAACAACGGAAAAAGATAT
This sequence comes from Desulforhopalus vacuolatus, assembly GCF_016918505.1. Lineage (GTDB taxonomy): Bacteria > Desulfobacterota > Desulfobulbia > Desulfobulbales > Desulfocapsaceae > Desulforhopalus > Desulforhopalus vacuolatus. The sequence continues at coordinate 13,003 of NZ_JAFFPZ010000024.1, read as the reverse complement.
CGTAAAAGCAGGTGAACTGGAAAGTTCACTGCCCATTTTCACTGCTCGATTTGAAGTCGCCCTGCCGAAGGCATTTGACCGTTATATACTGGAAAAGCTTCAGAAAAAGTGAGTGCTGTGTGTGAAGGACATTGTCAGCAGGCCTGTTGCGGGAAAAAGAACACACTCATCAGCCACGATATGTGGCTTTTATCCCATAGTTTTACTGTTGTTTGTTTTTGTATCGGTACAAAAAATAAAACTTTTATTCGATATTTCATAATGATACATTTAATTGCCCTCCTTTTTCTGTTTCAGGTATAGTTCTTGCTTATTACCCTTTGTACAACAAAACAAATTTCTTCGAAGGGTAAAATTATGAAATATGCAATGGATCCTCACCAGTACACACTCAAGAAAACGGTAGACTGTCATGGTATTGGCCTGCACTCCGGGCGTGACATTTCGCTGCGGATTAAACCAGCCGCAGCCGATACTGGAATACGTTTCTTCCGCAGTGATCTTCCAGGCCAGGCACCTGTTTATGCACACATGAACCGGGTGGTTGACACCACTCTGGCGACGACCATTGGCAACCAATATTTTCGGATCTCCACGACGGAACATCTCATGGCAGCTCTTCGTGCCGGCGGAATTGACAATGCCGATATCGCAGTAAATGCCCCAGAGATTCCGATCATGGATGGTTCTGCAGCTCCTTTTGTTGAAGCTTTGAATCAGGCGGGGATGAAACAGCAGAATCGCTGCCGCCGCGTCTTGAAGATTACCAGACCTGTCACCTATACCGATGGCGACAAACGCCTCACCATCTCTCCTTACGATGGCTTCAAGGTAAGTGGTGAAATTTCCTTCGATGCCGAGATAATCAAACACCAAAAATATACCTTTGACCTCAACAGCGGTCATTTTGATGCAGATATTGCCCGTGCACGTACATTCGGTTATGTAGAAGAGGTGGAACAGCTGTGGGCGAACGGACTTGCACAGGGTGGTAATCTGACGAACGTTATTGCAATTCACTGGGATCGCAAGTCCATTCTTAATGAAGACGGCCTGCGCTACAAAGATGAATTTATCCGCCACAAAATTCTTGATCTCATTGGCGATATTGCACTGCTCGGAATTCCTGTTCTCGGTCACATTGAGGCGTACAAAGTTGGTCACACCCAGCATCTTGGTTTGATGAAAGCCATTGAAGAAGCCGAGAATTGCTGGGAAGTTGTTGAACTGAAGAGTAACGGAGGACAATCTGTCCTCAGCCGTATGGCTGCAAGTACCAGAGCAATTGGAACGACCATGCTCCCCTTCTTCCACACGGAAGAGGAACCGACAGCTCTTGCCGCCTGAAGTTACGTACGATAATATAAAAAAAGAGGCCATATCGCTTTAAAGCGATATGGCCTCTTTTTTATTCTGTGAAACAAATTCAGGCTGAAATGGCAACAATTGCCTTTTTGATTTTCTCGAAATGAGCATCGTCCATTTTGACGTTGATGGGATAGCAGAGAGTCCGTGTCAGGATTGCCGCAGTCTTCGGTAATGCATCCACATCGTAATGAATCCGCCTGCGACCATCGACGTCGGCAAAGGGATAACCAGACCGGGTGACGCTCTTCTCTCCCAGGAGATGTTCCCAGTGGGTGTAATAGTGCCAGCTGTTTTCACTGAAATTTATTGCCCCGCAGTCGTGTGCGCGTAAAACTTCATTCACCCTGCGGGACTCATCTGCAGTCGGCAGGAGAAAGGTAACAAAGGAAGCGTTGTCTCCAGCTTCATCCAGAATAGTACGGAAACTTACCCCGGGAATATCAGAGAGGATTTTTTTCAGGCGGGCTTTGTTTGTACGTTGAGTGGCGATGAGTGAATCAAGTTTTTCAAGTTGACCCAGTCCAATTGCCCCCTGGAGTTCCATCATGCGGTAGTTGGATCCAAAAAAGCGACGTCCATCAGCTCCGCGTCCTCCCGGATTCTCAGCATGGTCATGACCATGGTCATGATACTCACTCATCTTTCTCCACAGGTCTGCATTCCGGGTGATTATCATTCCCCCTTCACCAGTGGTAAGAGTCTTTACGGAATCAAAGGAAAACGTACCGCATGCCCCGAAACTGCCGAGATGCCTTCCGTGAAGATAGCCACCAGTGGCCTGGGCAGTATCTTCGAGTATGGGAATGTTGTGTTTTTCACCGATGGCAACGATCTCCTCAATCCTGGCCGGAGCACCCATCATGTGAACGGGAACAATGCACTTTGTCTTGTCAGTGATTTTATTTTCGATATCGTCGGGATCAAGATTAAGGGTATCGTCAATTTCAGCAAAAACAGGAACAGCTCCAATCTCAAGGATTGCTTCCCAGGTTGCAACAAAAGTAAATCCCTGGGTAATGACCTCATCACCGGGGCCAATTCCGAGGGCCATGAGTGCCACTTTCAAAGCAGCGGACCCTGAAGTGACTGCCTGTGCGTGGGTGCTACTGGTATAGGCCGCAAATTTCTCTTCAAATTCACGAACCTTATGAATTCCTTTGCGTTGTTCTCCAAACTCATAGCGGAAAAGCACGCCGGTATCAAGAACCTCATTGATATGACGTCGTTCTTCTTCCCCAAAAATTTCATAACCCGGCATACTGCCTCCCCTGCGTACTTCATTGCAGTTTTATGTATTATAGATACCTTGAAACAGCCTGCATTCGTTCATATTCGAGGCACAGGAGGAAATTTACCGCAGGTATGCGATTGATATCGGAGTCCAGACGTACCTCCGAGGATAAATTTTTTACTGTAACGAAGAAAATGGGCGAAAGACTGGTTACTCAAGGTATTCTTATTTTGTAATAACCGCTTTTACCTGCTCTATTCTGGACTGCATAAGCAGTTTGTTCTGAGCCATGTTCGGGTCATCACCGGCAGTTATCACATAATCGTTGTAAATTGCGAGAGCCCGTTCAGCCTGACTCTGTTCTTCAAGAATTCGTCCCTCGCCGTAGAAACCGATGAATTTATATCCAGCAATATTCTGCAGTTCATGATAGAGAGCAATTGCTCCGACAAAGTCTTTTGCCCCTTCAAGTGCCTGTGCATTCCCATAGAGAAGCAACCCGTAGAGCGGGTTACTCTCGGAAGTTTCGCCTCGGATTGCACCAAAACGATCTGCAGCATCCTTGAAATTTCCCTGGGTCATTGCGAAGCGGGCCAGTTCTACTTTCGCCCAGGTAGCCGCAGGGGTAGAATCATACTCTTCAACTATTTTCTCGAGGGATGCCTGGCGTTGCTCCTGTGGGTCACTTATTGCGACTGCAAGAGCGGAGGCCCCATTCTGGATCTGTTTCTGATGCGAGGATCGCCAGAGTGAAAAAGAAACGACGAAAATTGCCAGCAGAATAAGCAGCCATTTAATGACCCTTGAGTTCCGGCTGATATATTGAATCGCCGGTTGCGGAACGTTGATATGCTCAAGAACAGCTTCAACCTTATCAATGGTTGCTTCGGGACCAAGACGCTTATTGTACGCACTCTCGATTGACATGCGATATTTCTCCATTTATTTTGAATGGTCTGCAGCATAATTGTCTACAGACAGAAAAGATTTCTAACACCAGTGTACGTATTCAACAGGGTTTTCAATATAAACGATTGCCCTTTTGCTGTCATTGGGAAACCGGCTGGTGTCCAACTTTTACCCGTAATACAATATGTCTTCAACTTCATCTGATACAATCCTGACCGTCGGGCAATTTACAAGTAATCTCAAAGAGATACTGGAAAGTCTATTTCGTTTCGTTCATATTTCGGGGGAAATTTCCAACCTGCGCACTCCCCTTTCCGGTCACTCTTACTTCACTTTGAAGGATTCTGAAGCGCAACTGCAGGCAGTTCTGTTCAAACGCCAGAAACGTTTTGTTGATCTGCAACTGGAAGATGGCCAGAAAGTGATTTGTTTTGGTCGGATATCTGTCTACGAACCACGAGGGAACTATCAACTGATTGTTGACAGTATTGAAGTGAACGGTTCTGGCCAACTACAGCAAGACTTTGAAAAACTGAAGAAAAAGCTCTTATCCAGAGGATATTTTGATGATGCTCGAAAATTAAAGATACCAGTCGCACCACAAAGAATAGCAGTGATAAGTTCTCCTGCTGGAGCTGCTTTTATCGATTTTTTGAAAACGATCCGCTTGCGGGGAACATCGGCTCATATTGAACTTCTGCCAGTTCCCGTCCAGGGAAACGAGGCGGCAGGGAAAATCGCCGCTGCAATCAACACCTTAAACACGTTGAACAGGCATGATATCATTGTTCTGATCCGGGGTGGTGGCTCGCTGGAGGATCTCTGGGCCTTTAATGAAGAGGTTGTAGCGGATGCCATTTTTAATACGCGGCTGCCTGTTGTTACCGGTATCGGCCATGAAATTGATTTTACCATTGCAGATTTCTGCGCTGACTGGCGATGTTCAACCCCGACAGCTGCGGCCGAGTTGCTGACCCCGGACCGCAGGCACAACAAAGAACGTCTGAGAACATGCAAAGTAAGACTTTGTAACCGCATCACCGAACAACTGAACACCGCAAGGCAAAATTTAAAACTCCAGACCCGCGATCTTCACCGTTTCACCTATACTGTTGATGAATGTTCGCATCGGCTGGAGATGAGCCATGCACTGTTGACTCAGGCCATTGACACTGTAATAGGTGAAAGAGAAGACCGACATGTTGAGCTTTATCATCGCCTCATGTTGAGTGCCCCTCTCAATCGTATTGAGAAAAAACGTAATAATCTTGATTGGGCCCTTGGTAAAATTTTCACAACAATGAACCAACAACTTGCTTCCAGGGAAAAAAATATTGCAGGGACGGCAGCTCTTTTACATGGAGTCAGCCCGCTGGCGACCCTTTTACGTGGTTATTCCATCACACGTACCATACCGAAAAAAGGTGAAAAAGAGATTGTTCGAAACAGCGCTTCAGTTCAATGTGGTGAGCAGATTGAAGTTTTGTTACACGAGGGACGGCTTGAGTGTGAAGTGAAGAAAATTGAATAAGAACTGGCGGACTGTGGTTCTGAGGTAAAAGACAGCAAGATTTTTATTAAAAACAACAGTGGCCATCTCCTTAAAAGAAGATGGCCACTGTTATTTTTTCAGCGTATGTATCAGAAAACCTTACATGCTGTCGCCAGATGCAGCTCCCTGCATTTTAACTTCAACTTTTTCAGTAAGACTTGCATAATATTTTTTGAGGTAAACCAGAACTTCTTCACGCCCAAAGTGATCCGGGATGGGTCCACCTTCGGAAAGAGCTTTCCGAAGTTTGGTTCCGGAAAGAATAACACGGCTTTCCTTGTTATGGGGGCAGGTACGCAGAGAAGCCATACCGTCACACTCGGTGCAATAGAAAGTCCAGTCAATTTTCATCGGTTTACACAGCAGATCTTTGGCATCATCTCCGGTGTAGGGAATGCGGTCAAATATTTCCTGTGCTTCAAAGAGACCATAGAAGTCACCAACACCTGCATGGTCACGTCCGATCAACATGTTGTTTACGCCATAGTTTTGACGGAAGGTTGCATGAAGAAGACCTTCACGGGGACCAGCATAACGCATATCAAGAGGATAACCAGCGTTGATAACATTTTCTTTCACGAAGTATTTGTCAATCAGGATGTCGATTGCGCCAACCCGAACGTGAGCAGGAATGTCACCTGGTTTCAGATTTCCGATGAGGGAGTGAATGAGAACGCCGTCGCATACTTCAACTGCAATTTTAGCGAGGTATTCATGGGAGCGATGCATCGGGTTTCTGAGCTGAAGGGCCGCAACGTTTGCCCAACCGCGATCATCAAACATTTTACGGGTTTCAGCAGGTTTGAGATATACTCCCGGGTATTCTTTGGGGTATTCACCTTCAGAGAGAACTTTAACAGGACCGGCAATGTTGAATTCTTTCTGTGCCATTACCATCTTGACACCTGGATGATCTTCGAGGGCTACTTCCCAGAATTTACCATCGACAGAATCTTCTCCGTGACCCATGAAGACGTTCTCGCATTCCCACTTTTTATCAGTCTCGGTCATCTCGTATTTTTCTTCTACGAGCATGGTAGCAAAGACTTCGCCTTTTCTAACGAGGGCAACTTCTTGACCTTCTTTTACATCAGCGGCATCGCCTGTAGTGATATCAAGAGTAATGGGTACTGGCCAGAATGTACCGTCAGCAAGTTGAAAATTTTCGCAGACGTTTTTCCAGTCGGCTTTTTTCATAAATCCTGTAAGCGGGGAAAAACCACCGATTCCCAGCATGATAAGGTCGCCTTTGGCCCGATCTGAGATCTCAATTTGTTTGAGACCAGCTGCTTTTGTTTTCTCAGCAGCAAGCTCAGAACCTTCAAGCAATGCACATACCAGACCTTTTCCGCCATGGGGAGCAACTAACTTTGACATGATTTCCTCTCGATAAAGGTTAAAAATTAGCAGTTACGATACCTTTTACCGCCTCTGCAAACTGAATGACCGTTCATTAAAAGAATATCTATTATCTTGCATGAGGAAAGTCAAGGGAAAAGGCAAGAGATGATGTTTTTTGCGAAGAGAAAAATAGCTGTATTTTTATTTGCTTTTCTCTACACGTATTCTGCCGAGGGAATTGATTACAACCTTCCCCTCTTCTTCCCCGCTCCACAGAACCTTAATAGTACCACCGAACATTCCGAGTCGATTCCTGTAAATCAGCCTGTTGTCGGGGAAATTGGTTGTAAACGTGAGGAGAGACTGGCGGGCGGGTGTCGAAGAGGAGCCCTGCAACACATCAGTTGAGAGAAAACCTGTCTGCTTTTCGTTCGGCTGCTGGACACCATCTTTTGCTGTCCCACCGCCATTTCCATTGTCTTGAAAGACGGTTATCTGATTAAGATCTCCATCTTCTTTTCCTTCGCTGTTGGAAAAAAGAACGACAGTATTCGAATTAATTTTAAAGGCATCCAGACGGGCGTCCATCAGAAGCGTTACGGTGTTGCGGATAAGAGTATTAACCTTTCGCGTATGGGAGAAACGGGTCATCTCCGGGCCAGCAAATACTGTCAAGACAAGGAAGAGAGCAACGACAACCATAACTTCAACGAAACTCAGTCCATTTTTAGTCAACAGACTTCCAGATATCCTTTTCAAGGAATTTTTCATAAGCGTCTACCTGGTAAATGAGATGATAAACAACAACATTTATTGGTCGGACTTATGGCTACCTTGAATAATCAGTCTTTCGCCCATCTTCTTCGTTACAGTAAAAAATTTATCCTCGGAAGATCAATCATATACCTGCGGTAAATTTCTTCCTGTGCCTCGAATATGAACGAAATACAAGATTATTCAAGATACCCTTATTTTCAACAGACATCTTTAAAGGAGAGACCTCTTCTTTAAAGATGTCTGTAACGAATAAAAGGGGCGATTATTCGGTGTTTTCTTATGTAAAAGAGCGTCTTGCAGACCTCAGAATTCGATTCCTTTCTGAGCTTTTATTCCTGATTGGAAAGCGTGTTTTTCTGCTTTTATAAAAGAGACGGTATCAGCAATATCTGTTATCTCGGGAGCAGCATTTCTACCAGTAATGATGATTGATAATCTTTCGGGTTTGTGTTGCAGAAGAGCAACAATTTTTTCTACTTCGAGGAAATTATAGTGAGGCAGATAGGTCAACTCATCAAGAATGATGAGATCGTATTTGTCGCTGTTGACCTTCTCTTCAGCAAGTGCAAAACCAGTTCTTGCAACTTCCCTGTCTTCTTCAATATTTTTTTTCTTGAAGACAAACCCTTTGCCGCAAATATGCCATTCAAGGTTATCAATCTTTCGGGCCATCAACCGTTCCCCGAAATCTCCCTGTCCCTTGAGAAATTGAATTACACATACCTGCATTCCATAGCCGAGAGCACGAAATGCGGTGCCAAGAGCAGCTGTGGTTTTTCCTTTACCGTCACCGGTATTAACAATAATACGCCCTTTCTCAGCCATGTGGGAATCTCCTTGTGAGATCATTCAAGGTATCCTCATGAAACGTTAAAAGTGTAGCAACTTTTCACTCAGATTGCAAAAAAAAAGGATAATCAACGAGAGAGGTAGTTATGATAGGTAGATTTCAATGCTGAAGAAAAATCAAACCGGGGTTTCCAGCCCATCTGACTGAGACGGGAAATATCAAGCAGTTTCTGTGGAGTGCCATCGGGGTAACTTGAGTTGAAACGAATTTCTCCTTCATAACCAACCGTTTCCGCTACGAGCCTGGCCGTGTCGTGAATTGTCATGTCTTTACCCGTACCAATATTTACAAACGACGGGTTGGGGAGTTTAAAGAACGAGGGATCCTGCTCCATAACATCAAGGCAGGCCGATGCCATATCATCAACATGAAGAAACTCCCTTTTGGGAGAACCGGTACCCCAGAGTTCAACAAAAATTTCTGTATTGGAGTTTAGACTTTTTTCTGCAGAATTGTAGCCGATTGAAGCTGCAATATCCTCGGGGATCTCGCCATATCTTTCTTCATCTGCTGAAATGGCTTCAACGTCACCCTGTAATGCCAGTTTGGCAAGATGGCATTTACGAAGCATTGCCGGGATAACGTGGCTGTTCTTCAAATGGTAACTATCCCCCGGTCCAAAAAGATTGGTGGGCATTACACTGCGGTAATTCGTGTCATACTGCCGATTGTATGATTCACAGACTTTAATACCGGCGATTTTGGCGATTGCGTAGGCCTCATTGGTAGACTCAAGAAGACCTGTGAGTAAACTTTCTTCGTGCAGAGGCTGAGAGGCTAATTTGGGGTAGATACAGGAGCTGCCGAGAAAAAGAAGCTCTTTTACGCCACACTGCCAGGCCTGATGAATGACGTTGCACTCCATCATCAGATTTTCATAGATAAAATTGGCGGGGTACGTACTGTTGGCAAGGATTCCACCAACTCTTGCTGCAGCGAGAACAACGACATCAGGACGTTCCTTCTTGAAAAAGCACGTAGTCTGATGCTGATCAAGAAGGTCGAGTTCATGGTGACTTCGGGTGATAATCTTGTGTATCCCCCGCTTTTTAAGTTGTCGAATAATGGCTCCGCCAACCATTCCCCGGTGACCGGCTACGTATATTTTTTGATTGGAATCAATCATGAAAAGAACTCCTATTCATTGTGATCAAGGATTGTATAACCTTCACTTCTGCACAGGTCATCGCGTTTGGCTTCTTCATAATCATGACGTACCATTTCTACGACAAGCTGGGAAAAGGACGTTTCAGGCGTCCAATGTAATTTTTCCCTTGCCCTGGAAGGATCTCCCAATAAGGTTTCAACCTCAGTGGGCCGAAAGTAACGGGGATCAACACGTACAATAACATCCCCCAGAGCTAAATTGCTCGAAGGAGGAAGCGAACCGGAAATGGTATCAACAACTCCAATTTCTTCTTTTCCCTTTCCTTTCCATTTGAGCATCACACCAAATTCAGCGGCAGCTGCATTGACAAATTCACGTACAGAGTGCTGCTCTCCTGTGGCAATGACAAAATCCTCGGGAGCCTCCTGCTGGAGCATTAACCACTGCATGACCACATAATCACGGGCATGGCCCCAGTCCCGGCGGGCATCAAGATTTCCGAGATACATGCAGTCCTGCAAGCCAAGAACCATACGTGCAACAGCTCTGGTAATCTTGCGGGTAACAAAGGTCTCTCCACGTCTTGGAGATTCGTGGTTGAAGAGAATTCCGTTACAGGCATACACACCGTATGCTTCGCGATAATTGACAACAATCCAGTACGCATACATTTTTGAGACAGCATACGGGGAACGCGGGTAGAAAGGCGTTGTCTCCTTCTGAGGGACCTCCTGGACTTTACCGAAAAGTTCAGAGGTTGACGCCTGATAAAATTTCGTCTTTTGGGTCAGGCCCAGAATGCGTATTGCTTCAAGCAGACGCAGTGTCCCGAGGGCATCAGAATTTGCCGTATATTCTGGTTCTTCAAAAGAAACAGCGACATGGGATTGAGCTGCGAGATTGTAAATCTCATCCGGTTGAATCTTTCCTATTATATGGATAAGGCTGGAAGAATCAGTCAGATCTCCGTAGTGAAGGATAAAATTTCGGTTAGAGACATGCGGGTCTTGATAAATATGGTCAATACGACTGGTATTGAACGATGAAGAACGTCGTTTGATACCATGTACCTCGTAGCCTTTTTGCAACAGGAGTTCAGCGAGGTAGGAACCATCCTGTCCGGTAATTCCGGTAATAAGTGCTTTGCGCAACATATATTTATCCCTCTATCAATGAGCGACCACGACCAATACCATAATAGGCAAGGCCCCTGCTTTCTATGCGGGAAGGTTCGTACAGATTTCGTCCATCAAAGATAACTTTATCCTTAAGTTCACTGACGAGAAGTTCAAAATCCGGTACGCGAAAGGATTTCCATTCTGTCACAATGAAAAGGCCATCGGCCCCATGAAGAGCACCCTCCTTTGTTCCCATAAGAGTTAAATCATCTCGGGAACCAAAGATTCTCTGGGCTTCTTCCATTGCTTCGGGATCGTAGGCCTGAACCTTTGCTCCGGCTTTCCAGAGAAATTCAAGTAATACACGGCTGGATGCCTCACGCATGTCATCAGTATTGGGTTTGAAAGCAAGTCCCCACACCGCAAATTTTTTGCCTTTGAGATCACCATTATAATGTTTAAAAGCATGATCAAATAAAATCTTTTTCTGACGATAATTCACATCTTCAACGGCCTTCAGAATTCTTGTTTCATAGCCAATGTCTTCTGCAGAACGCTGGAGGGCCTGAACGTCTTTTGGAAAACAGGAACCACCATAACCACATCCGGGATATATAAAATGATAGCCAATTCGAGAATCAGAACCGATCCCTTTACGCACCTGCTCAATATCAACTCCGAGACGCTCAGCCAGCCCGGACATTTCATTCATAAAAGAAATTTTTGTGGCAAGCATGCAGTTGGCTGCATATTTAGTGAATTCTGCACTTCGAACATCCATAACAATAATTTTGTCATGATTCCTGCTGAAAGGTTCGTACAACTCACGCATCTTTGCTTCAACATTTTTATTAGAAGTTCCTACAATAATTCGTTCCGGCCTCATACAATCCTCAAGAGCAGATCCTTCCTTGAGAAATTCCGGGTTTGACACAACATGAAAATCGATATTGGTGTGGCGTTCTTTTAAGACACCTTTTATATGAGCAGCAACCCTGTCAGCTGTTCCAACAGGTACAGTAGACTTGTCAATAATGATTTTAGGAGTTGTCATTAAAGAAGCAATTTTACCCGCCACTGCGAGGACATATTTGAGGTCTGCACTGCCATCTTCATCAGGCGGAGTGCCAACAGCAATAAATTGCAATTCTCCGAAAGCGACTCCTTTCTGTGCATCTGTTGTAAAAATTATTCTCTTCTTTTCACAGTTTTGAATAACAAGTTCTGAGAGTCCCGGTTCATAAATCGGAATTTGTCCACTACTCAAGTTCTCAATCTTTTTTTCGTCAATATCAACACAACAAACCTGATGCCCAACATCAGCAAGAACTGCTGCCTGAACAAGCCCTACATAGCCAACACCAAATACAGTAACATTCATAAATACACCTTAAACGTGTTTCAAAGAATTTTTTTAATATATTCTCTCAGTTGAGGCCCAATTTCAGGGCGTTCCAGAGCAAATGCAAGATTGGCCATCTGAAAACCGGCTTTGTCACCACAGTCAAATCGTGTACCCTCAAACTTGAAACCAAACAGAGGTTGTTCTTTAAGCAGCTCAACCATGGCGTCTGTAACCTGAATCTCATTACCTGCACCACGCTTGTGGTCCCCGAGAAGGTCAAAGATGCGAGGGGTAAAAATATAACGTCCGATGGCTGCAATATTGGAAGGTGCACTTTCAGGATCAGGCTTTTCAACCATATTCGTGACACGAATGATGCCATCATAATCCTCTTCTCCGGATAAGATCCCGTATCTATTGGTATCTTCTTTCGGAACTTCAATCGTGGCGACCATGGATGCTCTGAGTCTGTCGAACATTTTTATCATTTGATACAGTACAGGCGTTTCGCTCTGGATGAGGTCATCGGCAAGAAGAACCGCAAAGGGCTCATCACCTACAATGTCTCGAGCACACCAGATGGCGTGGCCAAGTCCCAGAGGCTCACTTTGTCTCGTATAAATAATTGTCCCCGATTTAGGGACGATCGACTCAATAGTTTTGAGAAGATCTGTTTTATCTCTCTTGCGTAACGTATCTTCAAGTTCATACTGACGATCAAAGTGATTCTCAAGAGGAGTTTTTCCACTTCCGGTAACAAATATTATCTGTTCAATACCAGAGGCAAGAGCTTCTTCAACGGCATATTGAATAAGAGGCTTGTCGACAACGGGGAGCATCTCTTTGGGCATTGCCTTGGTTGCAGGTAAAAACCTTGTTCCTAATCCAGCTACAGGGAAAACAGCTTTTTTGATTTTCATTTCCAGGCTCATTCAAAAGTTAGTGATCTCAAAATTTTTCAGTGGGTAAGCATAATAATGGCAGGTAAAAACAAAAGCCACAACAACTGATTGTCAAAATCTTTTGAAAATAAACAATAAAGAAGCTGCTTTCGCAGCGGAGGTGTAACCAGATCAGACGATAAAAATATTAATATAGAGCATTGTATAAATCTTTGAAAGTGAGGAAATGGTATAACAGGGCAAATTTGTCCATTTTTTTTGAACAATGTAGAGCGGACAAAAAAAAGAGTCCCGTAAGGAAAAACCTTACGGGACTCTATCGTAAAAAATGGCGACGACCTACTCTCCCACATAGTCACCCATGCAGTACCATCGGCGCAGAGAAGCTTAACTTCCGTGTTCGGAAAGGGAACGGGTGGATCCTTCTCGCTATGGTCGCCACAAACTTGAATCAGAATCATTATAAAATGACACTGAGCAATAAAAAAGATAATTGAATAGT
>NZ_JAFFPZ010000023.1 GCF_016918505.1 Desulforhopalus vacuolatus | reverse complement strand
CCCCCCCCTCAGTCGCCATCAACAGAATACGAGAAGGCGTAATCCCCTGGTCACTGAGTCGGCACATCTCCTGCCAGATATCAAGGTCCGGGTTGGAGGTTATAGAATCTGTACCGAGGCAGAGGCGGCCTCCGATGCTTTCTGCCAGCCTTACGGCGTCAGACTGCCCGACGCCGAGCCATCTGTTGCTCGATGGACAGAGGCAGACATGTGCCCCACTTCTTTCGAGGAGGGGAAAATCCTCTTCTATAAGGTTGGTGCAGTGTACCAGCAGGGTCTGATCATCAAGAAGGTTCAGTGCGGAGAAATACTGCACTGCAGAAGGAAACCGGCCGCAACGGGTAAAAGAACCATCCCAGGCATGACGCTTTTCCAGAAAATCACGGAAAATTCCGCTGTGCCTGGAGAGAAATTCCAGTTCGTCTTTCGTCTCGGAGGTGTGAATAGAGAAGAGCTGCCCATTTCGGCGGCAGCGTTTTTTCAGCGCAACAAGCAGTTCAGGAGCAACGGAATACGGCGCATGTGCAGTCAGATGGCAGGTCTCCGGCAGAGCAGCAATACGCTTTTCAGCAGCCTCTACAGCAGTTGCCACCGGTGCAATAATCTCCAGCATGCCAACAACTTCCGGCACAGCCGCCTCACCCTCCAGCCAATGAGACGATGGCAGAGCGTTGGCGATATCGCCAATCAGAACAACACCGTCATTGTACTGCCTGCGGGCCATCTCAGTGGCCGCAGCGCAGAGCAGCTCTTCACTGAAGTTACATCTGGTCCGCTCCGCCATGAGTTGTTCAACCCAGGCAGTAAAAGGTGTACCTGCCTGTGGTCTGGACGTACTGCTGTAAGCAGAGAGCTCAAGGTGGCAGTGAGCATTGACGAGGCCCGGCAGAATTGCTCCACGGTACCGTTCGTATACCGCATCGGCATATTTCTCCTGCAGCAGGGGACGCCGGCCCATGTCAATCACCCCCCCGTTCTTGTCAAGAACAACGCAGTTGCAATCCTGCTCTATCCCCGGGGGAAGAAGACAGATTCTGTCAGCCTCAATAATTCGCATCAGTCCTGCCAGAATCAGACAAGAGAATAATCCATGAAACGCTGCGCAGGAGTAAATCCGGCATCTTTCACCAGTCTGCGGATTTCTTCCTGCGAGAGTCGGAAAGTAACTCCCGCCGCTGCCACCACGTTCTCCTCAATCATGGTACTGCCAAAATCATTGGCTCCAAAGGAGAGGCTGATCTGCGCAATCTTCGCTCCCTGTGTTACCCAGGAAGCCTGAACGTTATCAAAATTATCAAGATATATGCGGGAAAGAGCCAGCATTGCCAGATACTCATGGGCGGTTGCCTTCTCAATCTGGCCTTCGTAAAGAGTATTGCCCGGCTGAAACGGCCAGGAGATAAATGCAGTGAAGCCACCGGTCCGATCCTGCAAATCCCGCACTCGGGTCAAATGAGCCAGTCGTTCCTCCATCGTTTCAACATGGCCAAACATCATGGTAGCGGTAGTACGCAAACCTTTTTTATGCGCCTTCTCCATCACTTCAAGCCACTCGCTGGTATTGCATTTGCGTGGTGAAGTCTCATTACGGGGGCGATCGTCGAGAATTTCCGCTCCGCCGCCGGGAATGGAGCCCAACCCGGCCTCAATCAGCGCGTCAAGAACTTCATCGACACTCTTCTTTGAAAGTTGTGCGAAATGCTGAATCTCCGGGGGGGAGAAACCGTGTACATGGATACCGAGTGAGTGCATGTAATGCACCATATCCACATAAAAATTTAGTCCAAGATCCGGGTGCAGCCCGCCCTGCAGCAGAATCTGTGTGCCACCAAGCGTTTTTGTCTCTTCAATCTTTTGTTTCAACTCTTCATTACTCAGCACATACCCGTGCGTATCGCCGGGGGCAACGAAAAAAGCACAGAATTTACATCCAGATGTACAAATATTGGTGTAGTTGATATTACGGTCAACGACATAGGTCACCCGTCCTTCCGGGTGCTTGCGCCGACGCACCGTATCGGCGAGTACCCCCAGCTGGAGCAGCGAGGCGTTGTTTGCCAGTTCCATAAACTCAGAGCTGTTAATACGGCTGCCCTCCTCCATCTTTTCCAGAAAGGTGCGGAGGTGCCCATTATCCAATTTCTTCATGGTGCCCTTCCTTAAAAAGTTTTGAGAACGTTATAGAGGGTGTCCCGCTCCACCGGAATTCGGCCAGCCTCCCTGATGAGACGGATAAGAGTTTTGTGACCAAGGGCCTGACAGGTGTCACCATCAGCCATGTGAGTGATGGTCTCTTCCTTGACAGTACCGTCCATGTCGTCGGCACCGAAGGAGAGCGCAATCTGAGCCACCTTCGCTCCGAGCATCACCCAGTAGGCCTTGATGTGGGGAAAGTTGTCGAGGAAAAGACGGGAGACAGCTATATTTTTCAGGTCCGTAACACCTGTTGTGGCGGCAATCTCCGACATCTGAGTATTTCTGGAATGAAAAGCCAGCGGAATAAAAGACATGAAACCGCCTGTTTCATCCTGGGTCCTGCGCAACACATCCATATGCTCCAGCCGTTCATCAATAGTTTCGATGTGACCGTAGAGCATGGTGGCATTACTTTTCAATCCAAGGCGGTGGGCAGTCTTCGCCACCTCAATCCAGCCGTCACCGGAGAGTTTTTTCTCGCAGAGAATTTGACGAATACGGGGACTGAAAACTTCTGCCCCGCCGCCGGGAATGGAGCCCAGCCCGGCATCTATTAACAGTTCAAGTGTCTTTTGAACACTGTTCCCGGAAACTTTGGCAAAGTTTGCAATCTCCACACAGGTGAAGGCTATGAGATGCACATCCGGCCGCACCTCTTTGATACCGCGAAGCATATCGAGATAGTACTCAAGGGGCAGATCAGGATGGCAGCCTCCGACAATATGTACCTCAGTAATTGGCTCATCAAGGTGTTCACGAATCTTTTTCTTCACATCATCTACACTCATCTCCCAGGCGATACCGGCTTCCTTCTTGCAGCCAAAGGCGCAAAATTTGCACAGGTTGATACAGATGTTGGAGTAGTTGATGTGCTGGTTGTAATTAAAATAGGCATTGTCACCATTTTTACGCACCCGAACGATATCAGCAAGGGCACCAAGGGCGAGAAGATCATTACATTCATAGAGACGGCGGCCATCCTCGACAGAGAGTCGCTCTTCATTTAAAACTTTCTGATGAATATCCCCAAGACCTCGTTGTTTTATATATTTTTCCATAATAAAAAAGACGGTTTTTTTCCCGGCTTTATACCTCAAAATTTAGAAGAAAAAATCGCAGGAGAGCGCAACCGAATTGAGAATCCCCTTCATGCTGTCTAAAAACCCTCTCTGCAGATTGCCTCAGTCAATAAAAAATTTCAACTTATCACGCCTGCTGGAATGACGCAGACGATTAAGCGCTTTTTTCTCGATCTGGCGGATACGTTCCCGCGAAACATTGAACAACTTGCCAATTTCTTCAAGTGTATATTCCGCCTTTTCACCAATACCGAAACGAAGGCGGATGATTTTCTCCTCACGCTCAGAGAGCGTTTCAAGAATATCATTCACCCTGCCGGTAAGCTCCCGGTTCTGCACCGCGTCGTAGGGCGATTGCGACTCCTGATTCTCAAGGAAATCACCGAGAGTGGAATCATCATCCCCCACAGGAGTCTCCAGAGAAATCGGTTCACGGGAGGCCTCAAGGATGGAGAGAATTTTGTCCATCGGCAGGCTGGTCGCCTTGGAAATTTCCAGAGGGGTCGGTTCACGCCCAAGTTCTTTATAGAGGGCATAAAATGCCTTGAAGAACTGGCTGCGCAACTCAAGAAAATGCACTGGCAGACGGATAGTCCGGGTCTTATCAAGAATTGCACGGGTTATTGCCTGACGAATCCACCAGCTTGCGTAGGTCGAAAATTTATTTCCCTTGGTATAATCAAAGCGGAACACCGCCCGCATCAGACCAAGATTTCCCTCCTGAATAAGATCAGCAAGTGTCAGACCCTGGTGCATATAGCGTTTGGCAATGGAGACTACAAGCCGCAGATTGGCTCGAATCATTGAGTCTTTGGCCACCTCAATACTGCGGCTGTAGGCTTCTATTTTCATCTGCAGTTCAATAAGTTCACGAATATCCGAATACTTACGGGATGAAACGGTCACATTATGACACATGTAATTCAACTGCTGTTTCTTTGGCTTCAACGTAGGATCACGTTTCTCCCACAGATCAATCCGCTCCCGGAGCACCCGCATCTCTTTAACGCCTGAATCATCCTCACGAATAGAAGTGATAATGGCATCGAATCCCTGCCGGATTGCTTTGGAATACTTTGCCTCTTCCTCAGGAGTGAGCAATTCAAACTGTCCCATTTCACGCAGATAGGTAGTGGTCGTTTCTTCAGCCTCATGAGCCTCATCGTCTGATGAGCTGACCTTGTCCTCCCGGGGGTTATCCTGTTTGGAATCACTGCTCTCCCACTCTTCTCCTGAAAGAGTGCACTTTACACCGCTCTTCTCCACGGAAACGACCTCAATGGATTGTTCCGTTAAAAAATTAAAAACCGACTCGATTTCACTGGGGTCCTTGACTTCATCCGGAAGCAGTTCATTCAGCTTGTCAAAGCTGATGCATCCTTCATCCTTTCCTGCTTTCAACAAATTTGCTTTGAGTTCCTTCAGCACAGAAAAAGCTCCCTTTTAAATTAAAAAAAACAAAACCTGACACCGCAGCGTAACCGGCTCAGGAAAAAATAAATCGTTATGAATCAATAATATACAACGTTTTTCTGCACAGCCAAATTGGAAAAAAATAAAATTACAGATCTCCCTTTCGGCTTTTCCTCTCTTCCTTCTTTTTCCTTCTTTCTGTAATACAATATTCATCATTTGCCATAACCGGGTTCAGGGAACATCGAACAATCCCCCCTCTTCTTTGTTCCAGGCAAACAACTATCCTCGGAGATAAGCGCCAGATTCCGATATCAAGTACAGGCGGGCAGATTTCCTCCTGCGCCTCGCATATAAACGAATGCAGGATGTTTCAAGGTTCCCGTATGTAATTTCAGCATATTGCACATACAAAAAACAGTTTTTAAATAAATCTTATATAATAAGCAGTAATACTGATGCCAGTACTGCTTTCCACGGGTTTTTGAAAAGTTCCGTTAATTTGCTTCGATGTCCTGAACTGCAGGATGTATTTTTTTTTGCTCCAATAATGAAAACGACAGTGAAGAAGTGGCGGGTTTTCTGAAATAAATCACAGTGTGAGTCCCGTTTTTTTAAGAGATAAAACTTCTGCACAGAGTAGAAATTTTGGGAAAGCAGCTACGGAATCGGTGCAGGGATCCTCCGTGGCTGGCAGGAACGAAAGAGAGGCTGTGTATCTCAACGCAAACCCCACCTCCCCCGATTCTTTTCGAACAATATAGTATTACTCATCCTCGTATAAAAATCAACGAACGAAATTTAAAGATGATGTAAATCGCTTTTTACCACATCTGCCTGCCTGCAGAGCAAGAACCTTCTCCGAGAAAAAATTAATACAGCACTGACAATCTTAATAATTCGAATGCACTGTGACATGGATATTATTATTATTTTGATTATAATAGTACAAGAATGGTTTTACTTCAGGGTACCTTGAAACAGCCTGCATTCGTTTGTATTCGAGACGCAGGAGGAAACCTGCCCGCCTGTACCTTGATATCGGAGTCTGCGCGTACCTCCGAGGATGATTTTTTGACTCAGTAATTTCCACTACTGAATGAATTTGACAAAAAGAAGCATATAGCTCCATAAATTTCGCAGTAAAAGAGGAAAAGAACCAATGAAACTGCAACGCATGAGCGGAATTCTCGCACACGTCACATCTCTGCCTTCACCTTTTGGTATAGGCGATGCGGGAAATTCGGCCCTCAATTTTCTCAATTTTCTTGAGCAAAGTGAACAGAGTTGCTGGCAGATACTGCCAACGGTTCCCACCTGTGAACACTTCAATCACTCTCCCTATATGAGTAATTCCGCCTTTGCAGGTAATCCCCTGCTTATCTCCCCTGAATCTCTCAGAGATGACGGCTTCATCTATGATGATGATCTCAACGACCACCCGTCCTTTTCTCCCTTCTTTGTCGAATTTGAGAAAGTATGCCAGTTTAAAGAGAAACTTATAGCCATTGCTGCAGCCAATTTTCAGTGGGAAGACTCTTCGTGCAGAAAATACGCTGCCGATTTTAACCGTTTCATCAAAACAACGAAATGGCTTCGTGACTATGCTCTGTTCATGACGGCAAAAGAGGTTTTCAACCAGGCTGTGTGGAACCAGTGGCCAGAGGATATTGCCGGACGCAATAAAAAAGCACTTGACGCCTTTGCGGCCGAATATCGCGACCGTATCACCTATTACAACGTAGAACAGTTTCTCTTCTCCATGCAGTGGAAGCGGCTGAAAGAAAAAGCTGACGAAAAAGGCATCCAGCTTTTTGGCGATGTCCCCATTTATGTCAGTTATGACAGCGTTGATGTGTGGGTAAATCCCAACATTTTTTTTCTTGATAAAGAGACGTTC
This sequence comes from Desulforhopalus vacuolatus, assembly GCF_016918505.1. GTDB lineage: Bacteria > Desulfobacterota > Desulfobulbia > Desulfobulbales > Desulfocapsaceae > Desulforhopalus > Desulforhopalus vacuolatus. The sequence goes on along the minus strand of NZ_JAFFPZ010000023.1, from coordinate 34,317 downwards.
AAGCCTGTAAGTGTTGCCGGCGTTCCTCCGGATTACTTTTCAAAAACCGGTCAGCGATGGGGAAATCCTCTCTACAACTGGCAGAGCAAATCGCCAGCCATCCGCAAAAAGATCTACGACTGGTGGGCTGCACGCCTTGCCCATACTTTTGAGATGGTGCATATCAGTCGCATTGATCACTTCCGTGGTTTTGAATCATATTGGGCCGTGCCCGAGAATGCCGAAACTGCTGAAACGGGCGAATGGCTGTCTGGTCCCGGAATCCGCTTCTTTGATGCCATGAAAAAACGGCTCGGAAACATAAATATTGTGGCGGAGGATCTTGGTATAATCACTTCGGAAGTAGAAGAACTGCGTGACAGAACCGGGTTTCCCGGTATGAAAGTATTGCTGTTCGCCTTTGACGGAAACCCGGACAACGCTTTTCTCCCGCAGAACTATGACACAGCCAACTGTATTGTCTACACCGGAACCCATGACAACAGCACTGCAGTCGGCTGGTATTTTGAAGAAGATCGAACTGATGAGGATCGGCAGCAGATGAAATCCTATGTCAACGGAAATCTCGGTGACAACCATCAGGTTCACCGCGATCTGATATATCTCGCTCACTCTTCCACAGCCTTTCTTTCCATAATTCCGTTGCAGGATGCACTTGGTTTCGGTAATGACTGCCGGATGAACACCCCTGGAACGACCGAAGGCAACTGGAAATGGCAATGCTCCAGTGAATACCTCACCGGGGAAGTCAGTACCTTTCTGCGTGAAACCACCCTGCGTTTCAATCGCGGTCGTAAAACTCCAGAGACTCCACTTTCATAAAAAAAATGATATATTACAAAAAATAGAGAATGGGCACAGAAGAGCCCGGTACAGACAGTCTAAATCCTAAAACAGGAGAATAATTATGCCAGTAGTCAATTATCAACAGTATTGTCAGATGTTGGATAACGCAAAGCAGAACAAATTTGCCTATCCGGCAATCAACACCACTTCGAGTGAGACTATCAACGCCGCGCTGCTTGCCTTTAAAGAAGCAAAATCAGATGGTATCATTCAGGTATCTACCGGCGGAGGCAAGTTTGGCTCGGGTCTTGGTGTCGGCGACGCGGCAAAAGGTGCCATCGCCCTTGCAGACTATGCCCGCCAGATGGCGGAGTATTATGATGTCAATATTGCCCTGCACACCGACCACTGCCATCCCGAGGCTGTGGACAGTTTCCTCGTTCCCCTGCTGGCCGAGTCAAAAAAGCGCACAGCAGCGGGACAGCCGCCAGTGTTCTCTTCTCACATGTTTGACGGATCGCCCATTCCGATGAAGGAGAATATTGCTCAATCAAAAGAAATCTTCAAAAAATGCAGGGAAATGGACGTTATCCTTGAGATCGAAATAGGGGTTGTCGGCGGCGAAGAAGACGGTCATGACACCTCAGGTGTCAAAAAAGAAAAACTCTATACCACACCAGAAGATATGGTCTTTGCCGCGAAAGAGCTCCTTCCCATCGGCCGCTTTCTCCTCGCAGCTACCTTTGGTAACGTTCACGGCGTGTATAAACCCGGCAACGTTAAACTTCAGCCCATTATTCTTAAAAACGGCCAGGACGCCATTGCAAAAGAACTGGGCGCAGATAAGCGCCTTGACCTCGTTTTCCACGGTGGTTCCGGTTCTGACTTGAAAGACATTCGTGATGCTGTTGACTACGGTGTGATAAAAATGAATATCGACACCGACACCCAGTACGCCTATACACGTCCGGTAGTGGACCATATGATGAAAAACTACGATGGCGTTCTCAAAATAGAGGGCGAAGTCGGGAACAAGAAGGTGTACGATCCCCGGTCATGGGGTAAAAAAGGAGAACGCAACATGGCAGACCGTATCATCCGTGCCTGCGAAGACCTTCGTTCCTCCGGAACCAGTCTTGGGAAAAATATCTGACACGCAGTCTGCTTTTCATTGAATGCGTGGATTCCCACGCATTCAATTACACGATTCCAAACTGGTGAAAAATATCTGTTGATGTTGCTCAGATATTCAGTTATGAAACCGCCATCATGCTCTTGGGAAAAAGGTTAATTGGGTTGAATTTCCTTATATTTTTTATTAAAAGAAGAGCTGAAAAGAATCAATTATTCAGCAAGAAACTAAAATCTAGAAAATGTGGCCACGAATAACAGCTTCAGGCTGGTATTACTCCACAGATGGACAGGGAAACGAAAGATTTACTCTCCTGCTTTAACTATGACTTGCGTTTAACATTGAGCAGCCAGCTGCATCGAAAAAGGAGAAGAATCCAGAGGAAGGAGTTACTGTGACTGACACCAGAAAAAGCGAAAAGACCTACGTAAGAGAAGATAACAAAGCAACAATTATCTGCCCTGAATGTGGTTTAAGCAGACATATCTCTGTGGCGGGGCTGCGCGACAAAAAACACCGCATCAAAGTACGTTGCAGTTGTGGCTATACTTTCGAACTTAACCTTGAATTTCGCAGGAATTTCCGCAAGAAAACTGATTTTCCGGGGAATTGTACTTTTGAAAAGGATACCAGGAATATTCGTGTTATTGATCTCTCAATCAGCGGAGCCTGTTTTGAGGTGCGGAGTCCCCACGATATTAAACCGGGAATGGAGGGTGAACTTCTTTTAACCCTTGATAACCGCAAGATGTCAAGTCTCTACCGCAAAGTTGTCATCCGCACCGTCAACGGCAATCGTATAGGTTGTGAATTCCTTGATTCCAATACGCCTTCAAGAGAACTCGGTTTTTACATGATGCCGACCCCCGATTGAACATCTTCGTTTATTTTGTGTAACACTGTGACGGGCCTGCAATTTACAGTCCCGTCGCTTTCCCTCCGAGGTATCGTTCTGCTTCCAGAAGAAAACTTTCCAGCGTCTCTGGATGTTGTGCACTCACCAGCAGCCCTTCTTTCGCTACTGTCATCTCCAGCAGTTCCCGATCCTCAACAAGATCTATTTTGTTAAAGAGTTTCAACACAGGTATTGAACCAAGGTCAAGCTGCTGCAGAATATCCTCTACCACCTGCATGTGCTCCCTGTACAGGGAGTTTGAAACATCAACCACATGCACCAGCAGGTCAGCCTCCTGCAGTTCTTCCAGCGTTGCCATAAAAGCCTGCATCAAATCTGCGGGCAGATGACGGATAAAACCCACGGTATCAGTGAGAATTACCTCCATTTCGGTGGGAAAGCGCATCCGGCGGCTGGTAGGGTCAAGAGTGGCAAAAAGCTGATCCTCCGTATAGATATCGCTCTTTGTCAAAGTATTGAGCAACGTAGATTTTCCGGCGTTGGTATAGCCTACGAGTGAAAGCACCGGCAGGTCACGTTTACGCCTCTGTCCCCGACGGCGATAACGTTCAAGGCTCACCTGCTTGAGTTCACGGGCCAGGCGGGCCAGACGGTCATTAATACGACGACGGTCAATCTCCAGTTTGGTTTCTCCCGGCCCCCTTGCACCAATTCCGCCGGTAAGACGGGAAAGAGCATCATCACGGCTCGACAGGCGGGGCAGCATATATTTCAGTTGCGCCATCTCCACCTGCAGTTTTCCTTCTCGACTGGTGGCCCGCCGGGCAAAGATATCAAGGATAAGCTGGGTGCGGTCAATAACCCTCATATCTGTAAAATTGGTAATTGAACGAATCTGGGAGGGGTTAAGCTCCTCATCAAAAATCAGCAGGTTGGCATTAAGCTGGAGGGCGAGAATCATTATCTCGGCCAGCTTTCCCTTCCCGAGAATAAGGCGGGGATTGATCTTCCTGCGCCGCTGCAGTACCTGATCCAGCACTTCAACCTCTGCCGAACGCGCCAGTTCGGCCAGCTCAGTGAGCGATTCCTCCGCGTGCAGCCGTGGCTCGGTGGAAACAGAGACGAGGATCGCACGGTCTCCCTTGCTCTCTACCCTCCGAGACGTGCTCACACGACTGAATTCCCCCTCAAGGGCAGCAATCAGCTCCTCCGCAGAATCTTTCTGCTGTGCCGGATGTACCGATGTAAGAAAACTCCACCCCCTGCCCTCTTCAACTTCAGGCAGCAGATGAACGGTGTGCAGCAAACGGGGCAGACCGTCTTTTCCCACTTCAAGCATGGAGAGCAGATCGAGCCGAAGAAAGAGCAGGTCCATCAGGTCTTCTTCACTGATCATCTCCCCGCCAAGATGGGTATGTACAAGGCGCAGTCCGCGCAGGCGGCCACCTGCTGCACGGATATTCCCCAGTGACGGAATAACTATCTGCGCATAGTCCCCGACAATGAGCATCTCCACCTTGCCGGCACGGTTGATCAACAGCCCGAGCTGGCGGTTCAATTCAAAACTCAGCTCCGCCAGTGTCCTCGCCATCTCCGGACTTATAATCTGTTCGCGCCCGCTTTTTCTTCTGGCAAGTCGCTCCAGTGCTTTAATCTGGCGGGTCTTCAGCCCGTTAAGATTCCCTTCAATCACTAAATTGTTTCCTTCCTGCAGTCCTCAAGGACTGCGTTGAAGATGTGTGGTTCAAGATCTCAAATCCTCCTTCCGCAAAAATCAATACAGTAGATTACCCTCTAAAATTTTGCACATTAGGATAACGTCGACCGATACCAAATGCCCGAGGGCGCACCTTCAGACCGAGAGCGGCCTGTTTCCGTTTATACTCATTAATGCGGATTCTGCGCAGGACATCTTCCACCATTACCCGCTCAAACCCGGCGGCAACGATCTCCTCGATACCCTTTGCTTCCTCAATGGTCATGACAATGATCTGATCAAGTTGATCGTACTCGGGAAGCTCATCCTGATCCTTCTGCCCCGGCTTCAATTCGGCCGAAGGCGCCTTCTCAATAATGCTCTGAGGAATTACTTCTCCGCCCCGATTGGCGTAGCGGGAAAGCTCATAAACATCACCCTTGAGCAGATCAGAAATAACCCCCAGTCCGCCGCACATATCACCGTAGAGAGTACAGTATCCCACAGCGATCTCACTTTTGTTCCCGGTGGTAAGCAACAGATGACCAAATTTATTTGAAATGGCCATTAACAGATTGCCGCGAATCCGCGCCTGCAGGTTCTGCTCAGTAACATCCTCCTCCCGTCCCGCAAAGAGACCGGCAAGCTGCGTATTAAAGGCAGCGAAAAGGTCCCCGATAGGCTGCACCTCGAAATGAACTCCGAGGTTTTGAGCAAGTGCACGCGCATCATCCATAGACCCCTGTGAACTGTAGGGAGAAGGCATGGCTACGGTGAGGACATTCTCCGCGCCGAAAGCCTCCACGGCGAGAACTGCGGTGAGTGCGGAATCAATTCCGCCGGAGAGCCCAAGGACAGCAGAGGTGAAACCATTTTTCCCCGCATAATCTTTTACCCCGAGCACAAGGGCATCCCACATGGCAGAGGTTTGTGTGCGTTCCACAGTTTCATGCAGCTCTCCTTCTCCCGTTTCTGTATTGTACACGACCATATCTTCTGCAAAACCTTTCGCCCGGGCAGCAATCTCTCCGTTCGCAGTCATGACAACACTGCGGCCATCAAAGATCAGTGAATCCTGACCGCCGACCTGATTGCAGTAGAAAAAGGGAAGATTATGGACAAAGCGAAATCTATCGAGAATGGCAAGACGCTGAATATATTTCCCTCGGGTGAAGGGAGAAGCGGAGATATTAATAATACCACTGAGGTGACACCCCTCCTCCGAGGCGCAGGCAAGGATATCATTCACCGGATTGACATCATATCCAGGCATTTCTTCGGCCCAGATATCCTCACAGACCGTCACCCCAAAGGAAAGTCCGTCCACTTCATAAAGCGAAGTCTGAGTATCGGTGGTAAACCAGCGGGCCTCATCAAACACATCGTAGGTGGGAAGCAGTTTCTTGGTGCTGCGATGAACAACCACCCCTCTGCGATATACGGCGGCACAGTTATAGAGTCGGCGGGGCTCACCATATTTAGTGTAGATACACCCCAGCATCACATCAATATTCGGCAGCTGCAGGGCGAGCTGATCAAGGGCAGCATCCTGTGCTTTAAGAAAAGATTCCCGCTCAAGCAGGTCCTGTGGAGGATATCCAGACACGGACATTTCCGGAAAGACTGCAAGTCGGCAGCCAGCGGCAGCTGCCTGCTCCGCGCCAAGACGAATTTTCTCACAGTTTCCGGCAAAATCTCCGACAATGCAATTTATCTGAATAAGGGCAACTTTCAAGGGAACCTCCTGGGCCGATTGGATTAAATGTTGCCCCTGGTTTTACCTTTTTTTGAAACATTTTTCTGCTCTTATTTGTGATTTTTACCCAGATCTTTCGTAAGTTCTCAATAAGCCGTGGACGTATGTAATTTCAGCATGTTACGTATACAAAAAACAGTCTTCAGGCAGATCTTATAAAAAAAGAAATACTCTTATATCTTTATTCCTTTTGGGTAATTTCTCAAAAAGTCATGGAAAAAGACAAAAGGAAGAAAGAAAAAAAGCAAAAGATTTCCAAGCAGTCGTATTTTCTGGTCAGTAAAAAATGTGATTGGTATAACAGCGGGATTGGGGAAATTATGCCGCCGTTTGTGGGGATTGGGACGGCGTGGTGATTTTCGCGGCGGTGTGTAGACAAGGCATGCCTTGTCTCTACGGTGGTGATGGCGATCGTAATGGGAAAAAGAGACCGTAACCGAATACGAGATAATGGTAATCCGTTACACCCGAAAACTGACACTATTTACATTTTGTATTAACCACAGAACGTAAAGATAGAACAACAGTAATTCTCTGTTTAATTTTAAAATCTTTTTTAAAATTTTTTGCCTTTATTCAAATATTTAGAGCTTTCCTTTGGCAAAAAGTTTTTCGCTGTTCCGTCTTTTGCTTTTCCCTGTCTCCTGTTTCCTTTCTCCCGTTACCGCTGGAATTTATTGACTGCATTAATATGATCACGCAGAGTCCTTGAAAATTTATGGGTTCCATTATTTTGGGAGACAAAATAGAGGGCGTCAGTATTGGCCGGTTCCAGCACAGCAAGCAAAGCTGCCCGTCCAGGATTGGAGATGGGACCAATTGGCAGACCGTGAATGACATAGGTGTTCCACGGAGTTTTATGGCGAATCAAGGAACGGGTTATTTTCCCATCATAATTTTCTACACCATAAACAACAGTGGGATCGGACTGCAGGCGCATCTTCTTCTTCAATCGATTCAGAAAAACCCCTGCAATAATCGGCCGTTCGAAAGCGGCATACGTCTCTTTTTCTATCATTGAAGCAAGAATTACCGTACGGTTGCGATTCGGTACCGGATATCGCCCTGTTACCAGTTTTCCCCAGACATTACGAAATGTCCCGACCATCATGGCGATAATCTTTTCCGCACTGCGCATCGATTTGGGAACGGAATAGGTGGCTGGAAAAAGAAATCCCTCAAGGCTGTTCATATTGTACATGCCGAGGCTGGAAATAAACGCCTCATTGTGACAGAGGGAGATAAAACGTTCCTTATCACACCAGCCCTTGTCGGCAAAAAGTTGAGCAGTCTCCTTGATATTCTTTCCTTCAGGGATGGTAATCGAATACTCCACCGAGTGAGCGGTAGAAAGCAGGCTGATAATCTCCTCCGGATTAGCTCCAGTCGGCAACAAAAACTCTCCCGCCTGCAGGTGACCGGCGCGACCGGAAATTTTCGCCATGAGAAGAAAGCGAATATCATCGTGGATTACCTGTTTCCCGGCAAGAATCTTCTCAATCTTGCGAACCGAACTTCCCTCGGGGATTTCTACAACCACCGTCTCCGAACTCATCTTCGGTCCTGGTGTCCATGCATAGTCGTAGAACCACAGACATCCCCCTGCCCCCGCCATAAGCAACAGGCCCAGGACCAGAAGGATACTGAAGGTAAAAACACGAAGGCGCGACGCCCGTTTCACAGGCGCCCGCTTCGATTGGTAACAGTCAGGTTTTTCGTACTTGTGCTGCGACGTCATACAGATCTTTTATTTCTTTCCGCCAAGGGCTATTTTCACGACTTCATCCATGTTCTTCACCGGATAAAAAGTGAGTTGTTTACGGAGTTCCTCCGGGATCTCCACGAGGTCATTTTTGTTCTGCTCGGGGATAATAATCTTATTGATATCCGCCCGCAAAGCAGCCAGAGCCTTCTCTTTCAAACCTCCGATAGGCAGTACCCGTCCCCGCAGGGTTATCTCACCGGTCATAGCAAGATGCCTGCGCACTTTTTTATTGGTAATAGCTGAATAGAGTGCAGTGGCGAGGGTAATTCCGGCAGAAGGTCCGTCTTTGGGAATTGCTCCGGCTGGCACATGGATATGAAAGTCATGCTTTTCAAAATAGCTGCCATCCGCATCAAGACCAAGATCCTCCGTCCGACTGCGGCAGTAGGTCAGCGCCGCCTGGGCAGACTCTTTCATCACATCTCCAAGCTGTCCGGTGAGGGTAAGTTTCCCTTTGCCAGGCATGATGTTGACTTCAATCTCCAGAATTTCTCCGCCAATCTCCGTCCACGCCAGACCGGTAACCAGACCGGGTTGTTCAAGGCGTTCCAGCTCGGATTCGGGGATGGTCTTCGGCGGGCCGAGATACTTCTCTACATTACGTTTTGATACGGTGTAGGGTCCACGGCCGCCTTCTGCCACCTTGCGTGCAATTTTGCGGCAGACCGAGCTGATCTCCCTCTCAATGTTACGCAATCCCGCCTCGGCCGTGTAGTGAGTAATCATATATTCAATAGTATCATCACTCATCTTCAGCTGAGATTCCTTGAGCCCATTCTGCTTGATTTGTCGCGGCAGCAGATAGCGCCGCGCGATAACCCCCTTCTCCTCAAGGGTATAGCCGGAGAGACGAATAACCTCCATACGGTCAAGCAGCGGGCTGGGAATGGTATCAGTCATGTTGGCGGTGGTAATAAACATCACCTTGCTCAGGTCAATCGGCATATTCATATAGTGGTCACTAAACTCGGAATTCTGTTCCGGGTCGAGTACCTCAAGAAGCGCCGAAGAAGGGTCACCCCGATAATCCGACCCCACCTTGTCAATTTCATCCATCATGAGAATTGGATTATTGGAACCGGAGATTTTCAGGGCCTGAACAATACGCCCCGGCATGGCTCCAATATAGGTGCGCCGGTGACCACGAATTTCGGCCTCGTCACGCATTCCACCGAGAGACATGCGGTAGAATTTACGCCCCATTGCCCGGGCCACAGACTTGCCCAGAGAAGTTTTACCAACCCCTGGAGGGCCGACGAAACAGAGAATGGGTCCCTTGGTCGATTTATTCAGTTTGCGTACGGCAAGATATTCAAGAATACGATCTTTAATCTTCTCAAGACCGTAGTGATCATGGTCCAGCACCTCGCGGGCATGGGCAAGATCAAGAACATCTTTGGTACTCTTCTTCCACGGCAGATCAAGAATCCAGTCGAGATAGATACGGATGATGGTTGCCTCCGAAGAGTCAGGATGCATCATGTCCATACGCTCCAACTGACGTTTGGCTTCTTTGCGCACATGCTTCGGCATCTTTTTCTTTTTCAGCCGGGCCTGGAGCTCTTCAATCTCCATGCTGCGATCGTCAGTATCACCGAGTTCTTTCTGCAAAGCATGGAGCTGCTCGCGCAGGTAATATTCCCGCTGAGACTTGCCCATCTCCTCTCGCGCCTCACTCTGAATACGCGCCTGCACCGTGCTGACCTCAAGTTCCTTGGTCAGCAGATCGTTGACAAGGCTGAGTCGAAGCACAGGATCGGTCTCTTCAAGGATGCGTTGAGATTCGTTCACCTTCAAACGCAGATTGGAACCCACGAGATCGGCAAGACGGCCCGGTTCCTCGATGTTGTTGATAATCATCATCAGGTCAGCAGAGAGGATGCCGCGCAGCGACATAATCTTTTCAGTCTGTTCGCGGACGTTGCGCATCATCGCCTCAACTTCCACGGTAACTTTTCCGCTCTCCCCGTCTTCCATCACATCAACCGACACCTTGAAGTAGGGGCTGGTACTGACATATTTACTGATGCGAACCTTCGCCATCGCCTGAATGAGCACCTTAAGACGGCCATCCGGAAGCTTGAGGGTACGCATGATCATGCAGACCATGCCCACATCGTAAATATCATCGGCGGAGGGATCATCTTTTGAGGCATCCTTCTGTGCGACAAGCATCAACAGCTTATCGTTTTCCATGGCTGCATTCACCGCCTCAATAGAGCTGGTTCGGCCGACAAAGAGGGGGATAATCATATAGTTGAACACCACCACATCCCGCACAGCCATCATCGGCAGCACATCGGGGATATCCAGGTCTTCATTGCTGGTGAAGTCGTCCATGCCAATACTTAATGAATCGTTAAATTCCACGTCAAAAAACCTCCAAAAATATATCTTAAAACGTCCCTGCGACGTCTACTGACTCAATATGTTGACATCCTTTCCGGCCTAAAGGGCGGCGATTCCTGTGGTGTCCGCGCGTTTTCTGCGTAAGTCACTTCGGCGGATTCCTGTTGCTGACAGCTTTACTGCACCGTTCATTTCACAGGCTGACCGGGCATGCCCTGCTCTCCTGAGAAAGAGGCATACGTTGAACGCCCTGGCGTTTACGTTTTACATCCAGGCCCTGAACAGCGGGATTTTCACGCATGCAGTTAAACCAACGGTATCTTATATACACGGGGAAAGGTGAAGTCAAGCGCAGGCAGCGTGGAGAGAGATCCGTATAACACCCGTTCTCTGGAATAGAGAACCTGATTTTTCTCTTGAAGAAGAGTATTTTCTTGTCCATACTCAATTATCATTCAAAAATTCGATACTTTTAACAGAGAGAAGACCCATGAAAATTGCAGATTTATTTGACACCTCAGAATTTGAACACGCCAGCCTCTTTCAGCCAAACGACGAACCCTGGCAACCCCTCAACGACCTTAAGGAGTATATGAACAGTTTTGTCTGGCCGGAGTACCCCATCCCTGCTGGAGCACCGCTCACTGAAACGCTGGTACTGTACAACGGTGACTGCCGCCCGGCAGACGGCCTGGAGATTATCTTCGAGGACGCCACAAAAGGAAAGCTCAAAGTCTTGAAAAACGGCAACGAACTGCCCGGAGCCTCAGTGCTGATGGCCGGTGCCCTCTTCCTCTCAAAACAAATTTCCATAGGCAAAGGCGTGCTGGTGGAAAGTGGTGCGCTGCTGAAGGGTATGAATATTATCGGTGACTGCTGCGAAGTGCGCCAGGCTGCCTACCTGCGAGGGTATTGTCTTGCCGGAAAACGCTGCGTCCTCGGCCACGCCACTGAAATCAAACACAGCATCTTTCTCAACGATGCCAAAGCAGGTCATTTCGCCTACCTCGGCGACTCCATCCTCGGCAGCAATGCCAACCTCGGTGCAGGCACCAAATTCGCCAATCTGCGTTTCCTCCCCGGCAACGTCTCCATCAGGGTGAACGGTAAATTCATCGATACCGGTCGTCGCAAGCTTGGCGCCATCCTCGGCGACGGAGCTCAGACCGGCTGCAATTCCGTCACCAATCCCGGTGTCATCATGGGAAAACACACAATGCTGCTGCCCAATACCACAGCAAAGCCCGGTTTTCACAAAGCGAAGGCAATCCTGCGCTGACACGTGCCATTCCGTACGGTTCTTGCAAGTTCAACGATAATAAAGTATCTCTTTACATCTTCAGGTGCTCCAGAACGTGAGCCAAAAGGGAATCCGGTATAAAACCGGAGCGAGCCCGTCGCTGTAACCGGGGACAAACTCCATCAAGACCACTGAAGCGCACGTCTTCACGCGATTCGGGAAGGGATGGACAGAGAATGATCCGGAAGCCAGAAAACCTGCCTGAAAACGCTGAGCCAGAGTTCTCCCGAGGCAGGGAAAGGCGACAGCGCTCCACATAGATTTCAGGTGAAAGGGACACCCCGAATCAAGCCTCGCTGGTTCGGGTATTTTTTTGCCCGCCAGACAAGATCAATCAAAATTTATGAGACTGACTTCATTATGAAAGGAACATTCTACGTCGTTGGTGCAGGTCCTGGAGATCCCAAACTCCTCACCCTCAAGGGGGCAGAGGTCCTTGAAAAATGCCCCGTCTGGTTTATCCCCACAGCATTTAAAGATGCCAGCAAATCAATCGCCTTCGACATCGCCTCGGCGATAGTCTCACCTGCTGACAAAAAGATCCTCAATCACTATTTTCCCATGAAGAAAATACACCGGGGTGAGACCATTAAACCGGAGGTGAAATCGGCCTGGGAAAATGGCGCGAAAGCCATCATGGAACATCTTGAGGCCGGACATGACGTGGTCATGCCAACCCTCGGTGACCCGGGAATATACTCCACAGCCCTCTACGTCTGCGAAACCCTGCAGGCCTTCGGTTCTCCCTTCACCATCAACATTATTCCCGGCGTTCCGGCCATTGCCGCCACCGCCGCAGAGGCGCAGCTCCCCCTCTGCCTCGGGGATGATCGTCTGGTAATAATTCCCGCCACCTTTGAAAATGAAAAGATTAAAGAACTTCTCTGCCATGCGGAGGCTGCCGCCTTTATGAAGGTTGGACAGGCCCTTGACCGGCTTATTCCCCTCATAGAAGAACTCGGCCTGATTGACCACACCGTGCTGGTGGAACGCGCCAGCCTGCCGGATCAGCGAATATGGTATGACATCCGCAAAGCAAAAAATGAGAAACTGCACTACTTCTCCACCATGCTGGTGCGTTCCGCCCATAACGGAGAACCCCTCGCCTGATATGGAATTTTTCCCGGCCCTCGCCCACGTCTTCTGGCAGATAGCCCGCATGACGCTGTTCATTTCCCTCGGGCTTTTTGTCGCCAATATGATTGAGGCGCTCAACTGGAGTCATCGTCTCGCCGTCCTCGCACGTCCGCTGATCCGGCTCGGTCACCTCTCCACGACTACCGGAGCGAGTTTTTCTCTGGCTTTTTTTTCCGGAGTCTCGGCCAATACCATGCTCTCGGAGGCATACGAACGCGGTGAGATGAGCCACCGCGAGCTGGTTCTTGCCAACCTCTTCAACTCCCTGCCGCGCTTTTTTCTTCATCTGCCCACGGTTTTCTTTCTCACCGTCCCCTTCATTCACATGGGCGCGTTTATTTATGTAGGCCTGACCTTTGGCGTGGCCATAATCCAAACATTTACCGTAGTCCTCGCGGGTCGTCTGCTGCTGCCGCCCAATGAGAGTGAAATTGCTGCCGTAGACAGGAAAAAAAGCACGACCATAAAAGAAGCACTGGTAAAAAGCGGCAAACGACTGAAAAAGAAGATTTTTCATATTTTTCTGATCATGACGCCCATCTACCTGATCTTTTTTGCCCTCGGGCAGTTTGGCTTTTTCCACAGCCTCAACAATGTGCTCGCCAATCATGTCTGGTTTCTGAGCTGGCTGAAACCAGAGGCACTCGGCATTGTCGTGCTGCACATCACCACTGAATTTTCCGCCGGACTCGCCGCCGCCTCCGCTCTGCTCGCTGACAACTCTCTCAGCGTGAAAGAGGTTGTACTGGCACTGCTGGTCGGCAATATCCTCGCCGCTCCCATCCGCGCGGTGCGTCACCAGTTTCCCTACTATACAGGTATCTATTCACCGAAGCTGGCTCTCGAGCTGGTGAGCATCAGCCAGCTCACCCGCGCAGGCTGCATTGTACTGATCACTCTGTGCTACTTCTTTTTCGGGTGAGAACATGCGACTCTACTTCCCTCTGTTTCTTGCAGCACTCACCATCATTACCTCTGCCGCCATCCTCATCGCTGCGGGAATGGGGTATATGGAGATTGGCGCGGGGGATATTTTCGTCATTGTACTGCACCACCTCTTTGGTACCGCCCTGCCTGCCGGGCTGGATCCTTCCGCCGTCTATGTGGTGTGGGAAGTACGTCTGCCGCGCATCCTCATGGCTTCCCTGGTGGGTGCGGGACTGGCGGTAAGCGGCACGGTCTATCAGGGAATTCTGCTCAACCCTCTGGCTGACCCCTACACTCTCGGCATCTCCAGTGGAGCCGCCTTCGGCGCCAGCCTCGCCCTGCTCTTCAACATCACGGGAACCGGTATTCTCGGCGCGGCAAGCTGTCTCTCCACACCACTATTCGCCTTTGCCGGAGCTGCCGCCACCCTGCTCCTGGTCATGCGCCTTGCCAGTTTCGGCGGGCAGATTTCAGCGCAGACGCTGATTCTCGCCGGGGTCATTGTAGGAGCCATCCTCTCGGCAGGTATCAGCTTCATGAAATACATCGCCGGCGATCAGGTGGCGGTCATCATCTTCTGGCTGATGGGCAGTTTCGCCTCCGCCACATGGCAGGGAACCGGGGTCATGCTTATCACCCTCCTTTTCTGCCTTGGCATCACCGCCTTCTACGCCCGTGATCTTAACATTATGAGCCTCGGTCGGCGCAGCTCCGATGCCCTCGGCGTGGAGACGGCAAAGGTCCGCAAAATTCTTCTGCTCACCGCTTCCCTGCTGGCAGCAGTCTGCGTCTCGCTCTCCGGCATCATCGGTTTCATCGGACTGATCGTCCCCCATCTCACCCGATATCTTACCGGGCCGGATACCCGCCGCCTGCTGCCCGCCGCATGTCTCATCGGTGCCCTGCTGCTGCTCTTTGCAGACACCCTCACCCGTGCAGTCCTGCCTCTTGAGGTCCCCATCGGAGTGCTGACCGCGCTCATCGGCGGTCCGTTCTTCTGCTTGATATTTCGCAAGAAACAGCAGGGAAGGAATTATGATTGAACGGGCACAGGAGCTTCACTGCAAAAACCTCACCTTTGCCTACGGCAGCGCTCCGCCGGCAGTGCAGGATATCACTGTGACCTTTGCTCCCGGAATCTTCTACGGAATCCTCGGCCCTAATGCCTGCGGCAAAACAACCTTTCTCGACCTGCTCATCGGTTCGAGACAACCCGCAACCGGCAGCATCACCCTCGGCGGCATCAGTCTGTCAGACATTCCCCGACGCAAGCTTGCGCAGTGTATGACCCTCGTCCCGCAGGAATATGACACCAGATTTGGCTATACCGTGGAAGAAATTGTACTGATGGGCCGCCATCCGCACATGGCCCGCTTTGCCAGTCCCTCCGCAACCGACCTGCAGGCAGTAGAAGAGGCGCTGACCGACCTTGATATCACCAGTCTCCGCCATCGCCACACCTCCAGTCTCAGCGGTGGTCAGAAACAGCGGGTGATCGTGGCCCGGGCGATGGCCCAGCAGTGTGCCATTCTGCTCTTTGATGAGGCCACATCCAGCCTTGATATCAGCCATACCCTGTCCATTTTCAACCTGGTTCGAAAACGTGTTGCCAATGGACAGACGGTGATTGCCGTCATTCATGACCTCAACCTCGCCGCCGCCTTTTGTGATAAAATCCTCTTTATCAAAGAGGGACGCCTGCAATGCGCGGGCAAAACAGCCGATGTCCTTACCACAAAGAACATCGCCGAAATTTATGCCGTACAGAGTGAAATTGTTCAGGGTCCTCCTCTGCGAGTCCACTTTTCCTATGGGAGCTGAGTATGAAACTGCGTGCACTGTTTTTTGCTGTCCTCTTCATTCTTCTCCCGCTGAGCAGCTTTGCTGAATCCGCTGCCGACGGTATTACAAAGCCCTTTATCCGAATCATTTCCCTCTACCCGGCCCACACTGAAAACCTCGTCCGCATGGGGGCATTGAAAGAGCTCATTGGTGTCGGCACAGAAGATGATTACCCCGCGGAGATACAGGGCAGGCCCCGGTTCTCGTACCATGAAGATGCCGAGAAATTTATCGCGGCAAAGCCGGATCTCGTACTTGTTCGACCGATGATCGAACGCTCCCATCCGCAGCTCATCGCCAAACTGCGTGCGGCACATATCACCGTCGTTTCCCTGCAGCCGCATGGCATGGAGGGTCTCTTCACATACTGGCAGGAACTCGGGAAACTCAGTGGCCATGTTGCAGAGTCCCGAAAAATGAGCGAAGATTTCCACAATGAAATTCTCCGCCTGCAGCAGGAGATAAGCACCTGGCAGAGCAGCCACAACCTCTTGCCGCCAAAGGTCTATTTCGAGGTTATGCACAGCAAATCGCGCACCATTGCCGCTGGCAGTATCGCCGCCTATGTCTTGAAAGAGGCGGGGGGAATTAACATCGCCGGGGATGCGAAACAGGTCCGCACCACCAATATCGCCTTTTATCCAACAGAGAAACTTCTCAGCAAAGGCAGCCAGATAGATATTTTCATTGCCCAGCAGGGACGAATGAACGCCGTCAATCGCGAGATCATCGAACAGGAGCCGGGATATAATGCCATCCGCGCGGTACGGGAAGGGAAGATTTATCTGGTTCCTGAGGAACTCGTCTCCCGGCCAACCATGCGTATCCTTGAGGGTATCAGCACCATCGCCCGCATCCTCTACCCTGGAATAAAACTATGACTGTCACCCCCGCCTTCGTCCTCTCCGGCGTCTCCTCCGGCAGCGGTAAAACCACAGTCTCCCTTGGACTGATGGCCGCTTTTTCCCGTCGCAGCCTGCAGGTTGCACCCTTTAAGTGCGGGCCGGATTTTATCGACCCCGGTCTGCATCACTTCGTTACCGGCAGGATCTCACGCAACCTTGATCTGTGGATGGGGGGAGAAACTTTCAGCCGTGACAGCTTCCTGCGCAACAGCGCCGGGGCGGATATCGCCATTATCGAGGGAGTGATGGGAATGTTTGATGGCGGCCTCTCCTCCTCCGGCGTGCTGTCAAGGAAGTTTGCCCTGCCGAATATTCTCGTGCTCGACGTGCGCTCCATGTCGGAGTCGGCAGCGGCGGTTATCAAAGGGTTTGAAACGCTGATGGCGGGAGTGACAGTGACAGGTGTTATCCTCAACCGCATCGCCAGCGAACGCCACCTGCAACTGGTGAAGAATGCAGTGGAAGAGCATTGCAATGCCGAGATTCTCGGTTATCTGCCGCGCACCATGGAGTTCTCAATTCCCAGCCGCCACCTCGGTCTGCTTACCGGTGACGAGGCCCCCCTCTCTCCCGAGGCACTGCAGCTCCTTGCGGAGAAAATTGAGAAACATGTCAACCTTGACCGCATTCTTGAACTCTGTTCCCCCGCAGCACATCCTCCTGCTGCCCTGCTGCCCGTTCCTGCACCGACCTGCCGAATTGCCGTCGCGCGGGACAAAGCCTTCTGTTTCTACTATGAAGATAACTTCGACCTGTTGCGCGCCGCAGGAGCAGAACTGCTTTTTTTCAGTCCGATAGAGGACACAGAAATGCCCGCCGCCGACGCGCTGTATCTCGGCGGCGGCTACCCCGAGCTCTACGCTGATGCTCTGAGTGAAAACCACTCCATGCTGTCGAGTATTCGCTCTTTTATAGCCGCTGGCAGACCGGTATTTGCCGAATGCGGCGGTTTCATGTATCTCACTGAAGGAATTGAAGAAGAGGAAGGACGTTTTGCCCCGTTGATTGGGCATTTCCCGGTGCGGGCGACGATGAATCAACGTCGGGCCAGTCTTGGATACCGCGAGTTGACGACCCGGGCAGAAAGTTTCTTTGGCCCTGAAGGCACAGTGTTGCGCGGTCATGAATTCCACTATTCAAAGATTTCTGCGATGCCGGATGAGATCGAGCGACTCTTTACCGTCAACAAACCAGGAGTCGGCGAACTTGCATCTGAGGGGTATCGCAAAGGCAGTGTGGTCGGCGGTTATATGCATCTGCACTTCGGCAGGGCCCCGGCAGCAGTGGAAAAATTTATCGCCGAGGCTGTCCATTCATCCGAAAAATAATTTTATGGAGATCACATGACAGTACAACTTACCAAAATTTCCGCTGGCGACATTGAAGCGGAGTCTTTCCGTATTATTGAATCTGAATTTAACTCCACCAAACGCGCCGAGCTGGACGACCCGACCTTTAAGGTGATACAGCGGGTCATTCATGCCACCGGCGATTTCGCCTTTGGCGACAACATGCGTTTTGCTCAAGGGGCAATTGCCCGAGGCATTGAGAATCTCAAGGCGGGAAAGAATATTCTTACTGATGTCACCATGGTCGCCTCGGGTATCAGCAAACCGACCCTTGCCAGATGGGGCGGCGAGGCCATCTGTAAAGTGGCTGATCCTGAGATTGCCGCCCGGGCGAAAGAGCTGGGGAAAACCCGCTCGGAAACCGCACTCAATGAACTGCTTGACGAAAGCATTGGTATTGTGGCCATCGGCAACGCCCCAACCGCTCTGGTGGAGGCTGTGCGCGTGGTGAAGGAGCGGTTTCCGGTAAATCCTCCGTTGATTATTGGCGTGCCGGTAGGGTTTGTGAATGCTCCGGAGTCAAAGGACCTCCTTGTTGAGGAAAATAATTGTTATATTACAGCGCTTGGCCGTAAAGGGGGAAGCCCGGTTGCTGCGGCTATTGTGAATGCGTTGATGAAGCTGGCGATAGAGTAATACCATTTACATTTTGTATTGGCGGATTCAAAGGCAGTGGGACAGGAAAAGAGAGGCAGGAAAAAGGAGGCAGGAAAAAGCAAGAGGTCTTGTAGAGACGACCAATTTGGGCGTCTCCAGCACAACAGACGTTTCTACAGTGAGATCAATTTTATATCTTGTTTGCCCATTCCTCATCGCCCAAAAAGATGCCAGCGTAGTTGCGTTGTCTGGTCAGTAAAAAATGTGATTGGTATAAATCTGCTTTCCCCCTCTTCCCTGGAGAGGGGGTACAAAACACAAAATGACAAAAAAAACCGAAAATCTCCGCTCCGGCTTTACCACCGGAGCCAACTGCGCTGCAGCCACAAAGGCCGCTCTCACGGCCATTATCACCGGGAAATGCCCGACCACCGTCGAAATCCCCTTTCCTGGAGGGAAACGTCACAGTTTTACCCTTTTGGACTGCACCCTTGATACAGCAACTCAAACTGCGACCACCAGCCTGATAAAAGATGCTGGCGACGACCCGGATGTAACCCATCTCGCCGAAATCAGGGTCACTGTCAGCCTGAAACACAATCCGGACATTACCCCGCCCCGCTGTCTCTATCTCGACAACATTCAGCTTTGCACCGGCAGGGGTGTTGGCCATGCCACCAAACCCGGCCTTGCCTGTAAACCGGGAGAGCCGGCCATCAACCCCGGTCCACGGCAGATGATAAAGATGGCCGTGAAAGAAATTCCTGAAGTTACCGGCAAAGATATCTGTGTAACCCTTTCCATCCCCAAAGGGGAAGAGCTGGCGAAAGAAACCCTCAACGGACGCCTTGGCATTGTCGGTGGCCTCTCAATCCTCGGCACCAACGGCATTGTCCGCCCGCTCTCCGCCGCAGCCTGGCGCGCCACCGTTGCCGCCAGCCTGAAGATGGCAAAAAAGTCCGGCCTGCGCGAGGTGGTTGTCTCCACAGGCCGTACCAGTGAAAAAGCCGCCCGGCTGTATCTCAACCTGCCCGAGGCTGCCTGTATTGAGATGGGGGACTTTCTCAAATTCACTCTCAAAACCGCTGGCCATTTCAAATTTGACGCCGTCCACTACAGCGGCATGTGGGCGAAGGTAACCAAGGCCGCACTGCGTGTTCCGCAAACCCATGTGCGCAATGGCGCACTGGAGATGGTGCAGGCGGCAGCGCTGCTTGAAGAGCTGGGCGCGGAGGGAGATCTTTTGCATACTCTGCAGGACAGTAACACTGCCCGCGAGATGTTTTATCATCTTACCGATGCAGGTCGCAACGACATCATTGAAGCTGTCTGCGAACGGGCAAAAAACTACTGTGAAGAGCTGTCCGGCCTGCCGGTGCCGTTCTATCTCGTCGACCCCGGCGGTAATATTCTGGTAAAGGTATAGACATGGAACACAACATTATCGTTATCGGCATCGCTACTCTCGAACTGAGTCCTGGACAGCAGCGTCTGCTTGAAGGGTGCTGTGCCGTTTTTGGCACGCCCCGCTTCAAGGCACTTGCCGGGAACATCGAGTATTATCCGATTACCCCGCTCAAAGAAGCCATCACAGCCATCGCCAGTGCCCGTAAACTCGGCAATGTGGCCGTGTTTGCCAGCGGTGATCCGCTTTTCTACGGCATCGGCCGCACCCTGATGCGTAACTTTCCCCGCCAGATTCTGCAGTTTGCACCGTCACTCTCCTCCATTCAGCGGGCCGCCGCCCTTTTCCGTCTTCCCTGGGAGGACGCCCGCCTGCTCAGCCTTCACAACCGCAACTGCGACCACCTGCCAGGCCTGCTCCTGAGTCACCACAAAAGTATACTGCTCACTGACAGTACAAACAGCCCGAGACACATCGCGACCCGGTTGCTTGACTACCTGGAAAAAATTGACTTTATCATTGAGGCTGCCGCCTGGCGAGTCTGTATAGCGGAAGATATCGGCAGTAAAAAAGAGAAAATATTCACCGGAACACTTGCCGAGTGCGCGACACAAAAGTTTGCCCCGCTCAACGTCTTCTGCCTTTATCGGGAAGAGGCCGAACCACAGACCTGCCCATGCGCTTTCGGGCTGACAGAGGAGGAGATCCACCACAGTCGCGGCCTGATAACCAAAAGTGAAGTTCGGGCGGCAACCCTCCACGCTCTGCGCCTGCCGAGACACGGCATCTTCTGGGATGTGGGCGCAGGCTCCGGCGCTGTCTCCATTGAAGCTGCACGGATAAATCCACAGCTGACCGTCTTTGCCGTAGAACACAAAGAGGAGGAGATTGCCAATATCAAGGCCAATATCCGCCGCTTCCGCTGCTTCAATATCGTACCGGTTTTCGGTCGCGCCCCGCAGGCCCTGGCCGGGCTGCCGACGCCGAACCGCATTTTTGTCGGCGGCAGCTCAGGTGCCCTTGAAGATATCGTGAAAACGGCGGCGGAGTTCCTGCCGGAAGATGGCCGCATCGTCATCAACGGCGTGCTTGCAAAAACGGTGGAAACCGCCCCGTTGCTGCTCACTACCCACAGTTTTACGGTCGAATCAGCACGCCTCAGTGTCACCCGTGTGGACCACGCCGGAAAGACAACAGAGTTTAACCCGATAACCATAACCACAGGAATCAAGTAATGGAAAATACAGTCTATTTTGTCGGCGCAGGTCCCGGTGATCCCGAACTTATCACCATAAAAGGACAGCGCCTTCTGAAAGATGCTGATGTGGTCATCTACACCGGCAGCCTCGTACCGAAAGCACTGGTTGAAAATTTGCGGGGCGAAGTGATCGACTCCGCAGGTCTTAACCTTGACGAAGTCTTTGCCCTTGTTCTTAACCGCTGGAAGGCCGGGAAAAAGGTGGTACGCCTGCACACCGGCGACCCCTCCATCTACGGTGCCATCAACGAACAGATGATGCTGATGAGAAAGGAGAACATTCCTTTTGCGGTAGTTCCAGGAGTCAGTTCGGCACTCGCCGCCGCCGCTGCGCTCAGCACCCAGCTTACCCTGCCGGAAGTGAGCCAGACCGTTATTTTCACCCGTATGGCCGGACGCACACCAATGCCCGAGGGAGAAGACATCAGGTCGCTCGCGGCACATCAGGCGACGATGATGATCTTCCTCAGTGTCGGCATGATGGAGAAACTGGTTGCCGATCTCATTGCCGGAGGCTACCCCGAGACCACCGCCGTTGCCGTAGTTGAAAAGGCGAGCTGGCCCGACGAGAAGACGGTGCGCGGGACCCTCGCCTCCATCGTCCAGCAGGTGAAAGAGGCAAAGATTACCCGTACGGCAATGATCGCCGTGGGTGATGTACTCGTTGAAGGTGATCCGCCGGCACTCTCTAAACTCTACGATAAAACCTTCACCCACGGATATCGCAAAGGGACAAGCTGAAAAACCTTTTGTGTCTGGATGCTGGTGACAACAATACAGGGGACTTTGCTGTGAAAATTGCTATTCTCGCGCTTACTTCCGGCGGTATCAAGCTGGCACAGAAACTGGAGGGCAGGCTGAACGCCTCCGTCCTCCCCAAAAAAAGAGGGGAAAAATTCTCCGGGCGGCTTGCCCGCGCGTGGTCGGAATATGATGCCTTTATCTGCATAATGGCCACCGGTATTGTGGTTCGCGCCATCGCCCCGCTGCTGCGTGACAAGACAATTGATCCCTGCGTCCTGGTGATGGATGAGAAGGGAAACAATGTCATCAGCCTGCTCTCGGGACATCTTGGTGGCGGCAACGCCCTTACCCTCAGAGTGGCACAGGAGATCGGCGCGAATCCGGTTATCACCACGGCATCGGACACTCTCAAACTGGCTGCGCTCGACCTCTGGGCACAGGAAATGCGGCTGGTACCGCCGCCCCGTCCGCAACTCAATGCGCTTTCGGCCCGGCTGGTTAACGAGGGCCGGTTGCGGGCGTGGTGTGATGTGGAGGTTACCGGACTGCCGCAGGGGCTGGAGATGACGACACACCTGAAAGATGCCGATTTTCTTGTTTCACACCGCCTCTACGCCGTTGAACTGCCCCAGTTTTATCCGCAGAATGTCGTCATTGGCACCGGCTGCAACCGCGATACCCCGGCCGAAGAATTTGAAACCGCCATGACCGGACTGCTTTCCGGTCTCGGCCTCGCTCGACAGAGCATCCGTAATCTGGCCAGTATTGATGCAAAAAACAACGAAGTCGGTCTGCTGCACTTTGCTGAAAAGAATCGGTGGTCTATCGATTTTTTCGATCGAGATGCCATCAATACCCTGAAAAATCTTGAGATCTCTTTTGCTGCAATGAAGGCAGTGGGAGCCATCGGCGTCGCCGAGCCCACCTGTCTGCTGAGCGCCGGAAGTGAGGTCCTGCTATCGAGGAAACGAAAATGGAAAAATATAACAATGGCAGCAGCACTGGCACCCTTTACGTTATCGGTACCGGCCCCGGAAGCAAAGGGTGTATGACCTTTGCCGCCGCAACGGCCATGAAAGATTCCGATGTCATCATCGGCTATAAAACCTACCTTGACCTGATTCCCGAATTTCTGGAGGGAAAAGAGGTTATCTCTTCGCAGATGATGAAAGAGGTTGATCGCGGCCGCGAGGCATTAAAAATCGCCGAAGAAGGGAAAACGGTATCGCTGGTCTCCGGCGGGGACCCTGGCATCTACGCCATGGCCGGGCTGGTACTGGAACTGGCTCAGAAGGAGGATTGCAGATGCAGGATTGAGATTATCCCCGGACTGGCGGCGATCAACTCCTGCGCAGCCCGTCTCGGCGCGCCCCTGATGCACGACTTCGCCGCCGTCTCTCTCTCCGACCTGCTCACCCCGCTGGAACTCATCTATAAGCGCCTCGATGCAGTGGCCGGTGCGGACTTCGTCGTGGCCCTTTATAACCCGCGCTCGAAAAAACGTACTGAGCAGATTGTTAAAGCCCGGGAAATCTTCCTGAAATACAGGAGTCCCGACAATGTGGTGGGTATCGTCACCAACGCTACCCGCGACAATGAGACCATCATCCTCACCACCCTCGACAAGATGCTTGAAGAGGATATCGGCATGCAGAGCACCGTGATCATCGGCAACAGCCAGACATATCGCTGGGGCGACCTGCTGGTGACACCACGCGGCTACAGTGAAAAATACAAAATGTGAGCATTTTTTTTCCTGTCGTCCTCATCGGCGACGGGAAAAAAAGCCTTCTCTCTTCTTCCAATCCTGATTGTTTTCCTTCGCGACCTTTATTCTGCCCTCCTCCGGTCTTCAACTTCACGTTTCTGGTTGAAAACAGTAATCATTCAGCGTACTTTCTTGAGGTACCTTAAAAAATCCGGTATTGCGTTCAATAACTTTGATATCGGAGTCTGGTGCTTACCTCCGAGGAGAAGTCTTTGACTGTAATAAAGAAGATGGGCGAAAGACTAATTATTCAATGCTCCCTTGAGTTGATTCAATGTTATGTAAAAATGGCAGGATCTGTTTAATCTCCAAATTAAATATTATCGAGAGCAATCGCATGATTTCTTCACTCTCCCCAACGCCCAAAAAACCTCCGAAACCCTCCTCAGACCCGCTCTGAAAAAGGGCGTGGTAAACGAGTAAACATGGACTACACTACCCGGCTTAAACCTTCTCGCTGTTGCACTTCCGCCATTCCCGGACGCAGTTTCAACGAGGAGATGGAGAGTGATCGTGGCCGTGCCGTCAACTCTGCCGCCGTGCGTCGACTGCAGCAGAAAACCCAGGTTTTCCCTCTGCAGATCAACGCCGCCGTGCGCAGCCGTCTCACTCACTCTCTGGAGGTACAACAGGTAGGGAGGCACATTTCCAAGATAATTCTTGACAGGCTTTCCAAAGCTGGCCAGCTCGATACACTTGGACTGCAGGGAATGGAAGAGGGCTTTATCTGCGCCGTTGAAACGAGCTGCCTGCTGCACGACGTCGGTAATCCGCCCTTTGGACACTTCGGTGAAAAGGCAATCAACCTGTGGGCCGAGAAGGTCCTGTGCAGTGAATATCACCACCGTTTTCCCGGGAAGCACGAAGATTTGCTGCGCGACCTCTGCAATTTTGAGGGCAACGCTCAGGGCCTGCGCATCCTGCACCACCTGCAGGCGCTCAATCTCACCCACACCCAGCTCGCCTGCCTGCTGAAATACACCCGTTCCGCTGCGGAAGAAGCACCGAAGCGTACCTCCATTTTCGGTTATCTGAAGAAAAAACCTGGTTATTATCTCTCTGAGAGCAAACTTATCAAGGAGATCGCCCATCACGTTGCCCTCTCTCCAGACTGCCGCTTTCCTCTCACCTATATCATGGAGGCGTCAGACGATATTTCGTACTGCATCGCCGATATTGAAGATGCCGTAGACAAGAACATTCTTACCATCCAGCGTCTGCATCAGCTCATTCTCTCTACCTGGAGGAGTTTTAAAGAGGAGAATCCCGAGGTTATCACCGCCGACTACCTGCCGAAGATCAGCGAAGAGGCCTTTACCCATTTCACCGTCGAGGAATTCAACAAGGACAGCGTCTATATTCTCGGGCTGCGCACGAAACTGGTGAACGACCTCTGTGAATATGCCGCCAAGCGCTACATCGACAACCACGAGGCGATCTTTACAGGAAATTTCGACGAATCCCTGCTCGACGGCTCCGATGAATATCACTTCGCCACGGAAACCCTGCGCCGCATAGCCATTGAACACGTCTTCTGCACCCCCGAGGTGGAGAATCTTGAGCTCAAGGGTTATGCGGTCATCTCCGGCCTGCTCAATATCTACTCCCCACTGATTAAACTGGACGGATTCCTGTTCGAACAACTCTGCTGCAACGGAAACCTGCCCGACCATCCCATCGAATCACGACTCTTCCACAAACTACCGAAAAAACAGACAGAGGCCTACTCCCGCGCGATAGACAAACTGCCCTCCTCTTCCGCAACGGCACAATGGGAATTCTACCATCGCTGCCGGCTGATTATCGACTACATCAGTGGCATGACCGATGGTTCTGCCCTTGCGGAGTATCGTAATCTGAAGGCTATTGACTGACAGGTTGTGTGCTGTCCCGGTTGGCAAGAATGAAAACCGCTATGTCCCGGCTGTCGTATCATTGCCCGATGTATCAGTTTCCGGGTGTAACGGGTTATCATTAGACAAGGCATGCCTTGTCTAACCACCGCCGCGAGAATTATTACGTCCTCTCAATCCCCACAAACGGTAGCATGATTTTCCCCAATCCCGCTGTTACCATGGCGAAGATCATTATTACGTTTTCTGCCACGTTTCCTGTCACCGTCACATTCCCGTCATCGTGTAGACAAGGCATGCCTTGTCTCTACATCATCGCCGGAATCATCGCTTCGTATTGATTTTTTCGTAAACGGTTTCTCAATCCGGGCATTACCATCGACGATCAATCCCTTTATTCGAATTGTTCATCTCTACGGGAATCTTTTGCTTTTTCCTGCCTCCTGCCCCCCGTCTCCTTTCTCCCTGTTTTTGAATCCGCCAATACAAAGTGTAAATGGTATTATACCCTTTTTGAATATTTGTTAGGCATGGCGAAATAATCTCTTGACCTTGAACTTTTGTCCTGTTATTAGTTGAACCTTAAATTGTACGTCAAGCGAAACTTAAGCATAATTCAGGACGCAGACAACCTTGAGATCAAAGACGGAGATATCGATGAACAAAGGATATAACAATCCATCAGTGAAAAATACCGGGCCATCCTTTCCTCTTGCTTTGGCGGGTGCCGGGGAGAGGGTGCGTGTTGTTTTTATCCAGGGTGGAGCACCCTTTAAGGAACGTCTGCTCAGCATGGGGATTCAGGTTGAGGACACGATGGAAGTTATTCAGTCCCGCCACAAGTGTGCTGTCCTGATTGCCAAAAGTGAAAATCGTTTCATGTTGGGTGGAGGTATGGCCCGGAAAATATATGTCACAAAGGAGTGAGATCATGGGAAAGACACTTGCAGACCTGGGAGTGGGAATGCGTGGCCGCGTAACTGGTTTTGATAAAGGAACCCAAAATTATCGAAAAAAATTACTGGCCATGGGGTTGATTAAGGGAACGGAATTTACCGTAAACAGGGTTGCTCCAATGGGCGATCCGATTGAGATCGGGGTTCGGGGCTACCATTTAAGCCTGCGTAAAGATGAAGCTGTAACGCTTACGGTGGAGGGCGTTTAACAATGAATGATTTTACCATCTGTGCAGTCGGTAATCCCAACTGCGGGAAGACCACCCTTTTCAATGCATTGACCGGAGCAAAACAACAGGTTGGCAACTGGCCAGGGGTAACAGTTGAGAGAAAGATCGGGTTTTACAGCCACGGGCGTCATAAAATTGAGGTCGTAGACACCCCGGGTATTTATTCTCTTTCTGCAGCCTCTGTTGATGAGGAGGTTGCACGAGATTATGTCCTCTCCGGTGAGGCTGATCTCATCGTTAATATTGTCGATGCCTCCAACCTGGAAAGAAATCTCTACCTGACCAGCCAGCTTCTGGAGATGCAGGTTCCCCTGCTTGTTGTCCTGAACATGATGGATATTGCCAGAGACAGGCAGATCGAAATTGATGTCGACGGTCTGTCCCGCCAGCTGGGCTGCCCTGTAATCCCCATGATTTTATCCAGGAATAAGGGCATTTTAGAGCTTAAAGATGCAATAAATATTGCTGTTAACAGGCCTTATACGGCTGCCACTGCAATGGTTACACATCCGGCAGAAGTTGAAGAGGCCGTGATAAAACTGCTGCCACTGGTAAAAAAGACTGCCACCGAAAAGGGCTGGAACGCTAAATGGATGGCAGTCAAATTGCTTGAAAACGATGATCAGATCATAGCAGCATCTTCTGCTGGTGCTGTCAGCAGAGCCCTGGAACTGCAGCGTGTCATCGAAGAGAAGAGAGAGGATGATCCGGATATCCTGATTGCTTCAGCACGTTACGAATTCATCAACTGGCTGACCAGAGATAATGTCACAAAGAAAGGGCAAATCAAGGACTCTGTGTCGGACAAGATAGACAGGGTCGTTCTCAACCGGGTTTTCGGTATTCCGATTTTTCTTGCGGCCATGTATCTGATGTTCATGTTTACCATTAATCTGGGCGGAGCCTTTATTGACTTTTTTGATCAATTCGCCGGTGCCATCTTTGTTGATGGCTTTGGTGATCTGCTTGTCTCTATCGGGATACCTGTATGGCTGAAAACGATACTGACCGACGGCGCGGGTGGGGGTATCCAGACCATGGCCACCTTTATTCCACCCATCGGCTTCATGTTTCTTTTTCTCTCCCTGCTCGAAGACTCCGGGTACATGGCAAGAGCGGCCTTTGTAATGGATCGGTTCATGCGAATCATAGGTCTGCCCGGGAAATCCTTTATCCCCATGCTGGTCGGATTTGGCTGTAATGTCCCGGCGATCATGGCCACCAGAACCCTGGAAAATCAGCGTGATCGAACGCTCACCATCATGATGAACCCTTTCATGTCCTGCGGGGCCAGACTGCCAGTATATGCGCTGTTTGCTGCGGCCTTTTTCCCCACTGGCGGGCAGAACCTGGTTTTCCTTCTCTATCTGATCGGGATCGCTTTTGCCGTTCTTACCGGTCTTATCCTGAAAAACACTCTGCTCAAGGGAGAGACAACTCCATTTATCATGGAACTGCCGCCATATCATCTGCCGACAGTCAAGGCTGTTCTGCTGCGAACGTATGACCGGCTGAAAACCTTTCTGTTCAAGGCTGGCAAAGTGCTGGTGCCGGTGATTGTTGTCTTGGCATTTTTGAATTCTCTGGGAACTGATGGCTCCTTCGGGAATGAAGATACGGAAAATTCAGTTCTTTCCTCCATAAGCAAAACTATAACCCCTGCTCTTCATCCACTGGGAGTTACGGATGAAAACTGGCCTGCGACAGTTGGGGTATTTACCGGTATTTTTGCCAAGGAAGCCGTTGTCGGCACACTGAATGCGCTCTATAGCGGTATGGACTCCTCAGCAGCTGCCGAGACTGGAGATGAAGAAGCAGAAGAAAAATCTGGCTTCCGGGAAGCAATCGGTGCCTCCTTTGCCACCATTCCTGCCAACCTTTCCAACCTCGCAGAAACTCTCCTCGATCCCCTGGGACTGTCTATTGGCGACGTCTCCGATAAAAATGCTGCTGCTGAAGAAATGGAGGTCAGCGCAGGGACCTTTGGCTCCATGGTAACCCTGTTTGGCTCGAAGGTGGCCGCTTTTTCCTATCTGCTCTTTATTCTGCTCTATTTCCCATGCAGCGCAGCTGTTGCAG
Source organism: Desulforhopalus vacuolatus (assembly GCF_016918505.1). Lineage (GTDB taxonomy): Bacteria > Desulfobacterota > Desulfobulbia > Desulfobulbales > Desulfocapsaceae > Desulforhopalus > Desulforhopalus vacuolatus. The sequence goes on along the minus strand of NZ_JAFFPZ010000023.1, from coordinate 5,627 downwards.
CAGTATACCGGGAAACAAATCTGAACTGGACGCTGTTTACAGGATTCTGGACGACGTTCCTGGCGTATTTCGCCTCTACTCTCTTTTACCAGGTGGCAACTCTCAGCAGCCACCCGGCAAGTTCATTGATGTGGATTACTGGTGACCTGCTGGCCCTTGGGACTGTTGTTGCTGTCATGAAGGTACTGGGTGCAAAAAAAAGGGATACCATCTCCACCCCCCTCATGGCAGCCGCGAAAGCCTGATTCGAAAGCCTGATTCAATCGCCATAAGGGTACCCATAAACAGAGCGGGGAGAGCTTTTCCCGCTTTCATCTTTACTACAGGTTCTCACAGTGACTCCCATCGAAATTCGAAAATATCTTCAGGAACGAAAGCTGGCAACATTGCATGACATTGCACTTCATTTCAGGATGACAACCGAAGCCATCAGCCCCATGCTTGAACTTTGGATACATAAAGGCAAGGTAAAAAAACATCTGAGCAGCCTGGGATGTTTCAAAGGATGTTGCAAGTGTGATCCGGCGACCATAGAAACGTACGAATGGCTCTCCTGAGCCGTCTCACAAGGATACTGAACGTGTTCCATCGACTCTGCGCAAAGCATGGTCATATAAGAGATTAAACTGCCGCATAAGAAAATATTATGGCGAAGTCTTTTTGATTTAAATATCAGGCATTGCCAACCAAATAAGCAGCACCCGATCAACAGGAGGTTTCAAATGGGAAGGGCATTAAAAATACTGAGCAAACAATCTCCCGCATCTCAAAGAAAAAAGCTCTGGTCAATAGACCAGAGCCATATCTGCTCTGTGCTCGGAACCTGTTTCAGGAAATCCGATTTGAGAAAAATGGCGCGTAAGAAACAGTTTGGATTGAATTCGGAAGACAGCGACTTTCTGCTTCATTTGGCGCTGGTCAACCAGGTTGGTGCCCGGACTCCCACGCCCAGGGCGTTAAACAAAATGCTGGATAACATATATAAGGTTGCGATTCACCGTTACGCCAAAGTAAAGGATGATCAGGCAATCAAAGCCTTCTGGGAAGAGGATATCCTGAGTGGCAATATACCGGGAGCATATTGGGCAATCATGACCCACCCTTCCGCATCTCTAGAATTGATTACAGATATTTACGGTCAGGTACAGATGATGGGGCATGATACCCTCAGGAATTACCAGAGGGACAACAGAGCGTTTGGTAACCTGAAGGAAAAAGTTGCTCTTCTTGAAAAAGTCTCTGGCAACGAACGACAACAACATTTCAAAGAAAAAAAAGATCTGGAAAAGAAACTCTCTGATTTGTCCGAAATGAAGCAGTTACATATTTCCCTGCAGGCAGAAAATTCAAAACTGAAGACTCTGCTTGACCAGAGTTCTGCTGGAGAATCTGGTAATCTTAAACAGCAGCGTGATGAACTCCGACGACATATCGCATATCTTTGTGGTCGTCTTGACAATCTGAGCGAGGAGTTGGAAGTCAAAGAAAACATGCTTAAAATCGCAGAAAAGACTGTGAATAATCTTGAGAAAACACAAACAGGGATTTATTTTGAAAACGAAAAATTTCGGCAGGAAATCATGTCGCTTGAGGCCGTATTGCACCCCCAGATATCCACAACCTGTAATTGCGCAGACTGTGAAGATCGAGACACCAATCGTTGTCCCGGGCCAGATTTATGTGGCAGGAAGGTTCTCTATGTAGGCGGTCGACAAAGCCTGGTTCCCATGTACCGAAGGCTTATTGAAAGACAGGGGGGCAGCTTTCTGCATCATGATGGCGGTATTGAGGTTGCCCGCGCCAGATTACCGGAAATGTTAACCGGCGCAGATGCAGTCGTATGCCCGGTTGACTGCGTCAGCCATGAAGCCTGCACCTGCGTCAAAAAGGTGTGTAAACGCTATATGAAACCCTATGTAATGATGCGGAGTTCGGGGTTGTCATCCCTTACAAAAGGATTGGCTGAAATTTTCCAGTAACAGGCAGGGATCATAGAGAAAACCGCCGTGCCCCCACAAACGGCGGCATAATTCGCCCATTACCACCAACCAGCGTCACATCATGAAGGGGTCTTCAATTACAATGACCGTTCTGTTTCCGCCTCCGTAGAGACAAGGCATGCCTTGTCTAACCACAGCCGCGAGAATTATCACGCTCTCCCAATCCCCACGAACAGCGGCATAATTTCCCCCAATCCCGCTGTTTCCATGTTGAAGATCATTATTACGTCTTCTGTCGCGTTTCCCGTCACCGTCACATTCCCGTCACCGTGTAGACAAGGCATGCCTTGTCTCTACATCATCGCCGGAATTATCGCTTCGTGTTGATTTTTCGAAAACGGTTTCTCAATCCGGGCATTACCATCCACGATCAATCCCATTCTTCGATTTCGACTCATCTATTCTTGAACAGATTTTTTTTCATCAAACATGTCACGTATTTTTTTGGAAAGCTGGCGTGTCATAAACGGCTTCATAAGAAAACCATTTATCCCCATAGATATTGCTTTTTCTTCAGACATGTTTTCACTGAACCCTGTACAAAGTAATATGGGAATATCAGGACGTATTTTGATCAATTCAATTGCAAGTTTATCTCCTGCCATATTGGGCATTGCAAAATCAGTGATGACCCCATCAAAGGTATCAGGGTGAGCTTTAAAAGCTTCAAGGGCATCAATACTGCTGGTTCGTGAAGTTACTTGATAACCCAACCGCTCCAGCAGTCGTTTTTCCATCTTTATGATGACTTCTTCATCATCCACTAGAAGAATATGTTCCGTACCTCTCTGTATTGTTGGTTTTTCTTGATTTTTTTCTTTTTCAAAAGAATTCTCAACTCGGGGAAAATAAAGATGAAATTCCGATCCTTTACCAGGTTCACTGTAGACATAAATATTGCCACCGGCACTCGTTACAATACCATGTACAACTGAAAGCCCCAGCCCTGTCCCCTTACCTTTTTCTTTAGTAGTAAAAAATGGATTAAAGATTTTTTCTTTTAATTCCTTATCCATGCCTATACCTGTATCCGCAACTGTAAGGCAAAGATAAGTACCTGGTTCCATATTTATGATATCCTGTTTGTCCAGTTCTATTTCGTTCAAGCTGATTTTCATTTTTCCGCCTGTTTTTTCCATGGCATGATACGCATTCGTTGTCAGGTTCATGATAATCTGATGAATTTGTGTAGGATCAGCTTTGATAACACCACAATCAGACCTGATATCCTGAACGATCTCAATAGTCGTTGGGATTGTGGACCGGATAAGTTTTAATGCCTCTTTGATAACAGGTTGTATTTTAATGAGTTTCACTTCAGAGTTATTTTGACGGGAAAATGTGAGGATCTGTTGTACCAGCTTTTTTGCCCTCAAAGCACTGGTGTAAATCTCCTGTAAACTCTCCCGGAATGGACTTTGGGGGGGAATATCATCCAACAGCATCTCCGTATGCCCGATAATTGGGAAAAGAATGTTGTTAAAATCATGAGCTACTCCTCCGGAAAGCGTACCAATGGCTTCCATTTTCTGAGCTTGTTGAAGTTTTTCTGCTAAAACCCTGGCTTTGTTTCGTTCAGTGATATCGCGCAATATACCAAACACCCCTATCGCTTTTCCCTGCCGGTCTCTTCGAAGATTTAGCGTCATTTCCACTGCAACATGCTGACCAGAAGAAGTTTGGCGAATAACTTCTACCCCCTTTAAATTGCCTTCTTTCAACACTTTTTGTATCAGCTCTTTAGCCTCATTCTGAAATTCATCTGGACAAATCCGGGTTATAGATTTACCTAAAATCTCATCAGCTTTCCAACCGAAAAGATGTTCGGCACCAGAGCTAAACAGCGTAATCGTTCCCTCTAAATCAATAGCCATAATGGCATCGATTGACGCTGCCAGGACGCTACTGTAGCTCTCTTCCAGTGTCTGGTTTCGATTTTCCATTTCAATAGACCAGAGGGCGAACGAAATATCTTCGGCAACTTCCTCAAAAAGTGTTTGCTCTTCTTTATCTTGAAAAAAAAGCGAGGGAACAACTACGCATATATAACCGAAAAGCATACCGCTGTGTGCTAAAGGAACCGCCATCATCGCAGCTTCCTCCTCACTTCTGGCCAAAGGGCACCCTTTACATTTATTACACGGCATATGCATCATGTAAAGTTTGTTTGCTGCTATTATTTTCTCAATACAGAAGGGCACTGTTCCCGACTCGATGTATGTTTCAAATTCTGAAAATTTCAGATCAAATCCAGCATGATAATATGGTGCTGCCAGTTTTCCCTCTTTAATGTTACCAATCCAGACACGGTGATACCCCCGTGCTTCAATAAAAATACGGCAGACTTCCCGGAGCAGCCGGCTTTTATCATTTTCTTTGATGATTAACTTATTTACATCACGTATACCATGTAATACACGATTAAGGTGGACAAGTCTTTCATTCAATATAGTTTTATTTTGCACCATACGGGACAAGATAGCAGCTCCAAAAATCATAATAATAATATAACAGAAACGCATGAAAACAGAGTGAGGATTTACATCCAAAACGATCCAATGCCAAATATTCTTTTCATTCATTGGTTGAAATATATAACCGATCATTCCATCTAATCCAATAAACAGTATCCCAATCAGAATTGCACCTGCATAAATAGTCGTAATATCTTGTTGTGCCGTTTTACGAGATAAGCCAAAAAAGCGCCGTATCGGACCTATGCTTAATGTCACATAAACAGCCAATAAAAGAATACAGGCTGTAATAGTATGTTTAATGGCAATGGTGTGACACCACGACAAAGGGACATACGCGTTTGTAATTTCAGAATCCCATGGGGGAGGATTTAAAGTGACGAGCCAACAAAAAATCGTATAGAACCCAAGTTCTATAAATATTCGAAAAGGAATTTCAACAGCAAATGAAGAAAGATACCAGTGGGATACAGAATTATGCCGACGATAATCTGACCAAAAGCCATGCCAGATGATCCACAAGGTAAACACCGGTACCGCATAAAGAATTCCCCAGCCGTCACTGTACCAAAGCCACCACATACTTTGGCAGCCTCCGGCTAAAGCTGCAATCAGCCCATACCTCCATCCCCAGGCGATAGATGCCAGTAATGGGAAGTAAAGCCCTGCAAGAATGCTGACTTTAAAAGAAGGAAGTTCAATAAGTTGTATATTCTGAAAATTGATCCAGAACCCCAACAGACCCAATAATATTGCTGTAAGAACTTTACTTGAGTTGTTAAAGGCTAAATTCAAAACGCTCTCCTTTTACCAATGGTTTTTGGCAATTTTTTATGATCAACTGCTGAATGAGTACAAGAAGTGCAACAGCGCGATACAAAGAAGAGTGAGCTGCCGGTATGGTTATGGTTACCTTGCACTGGTACCGGCACTCGCTGTCAGCAACTCACGTTTTTAGAAAGGTACCAGATCATGGCCTTTCTTCAAACAGGAAGATCTCAGACTGAGCTTACCTGTACATTGAATCAGTGGTGTCCGGTTAGAAAATTGCATGTTTCTTTTTTAACCGTTTTCGTGGTCGTGGACTGCATTTTCGTTTGTGTATTTGCATAGCTGCTGCCTGTTCTGCTGCCTGCTGTCTTGCTTCATTACG
>NZ_JAFFPZ010000022.1 GCF_016918505.1 Desulforhopalus vacuolatus | reverse complement strand
TACGGTTAGTTTCTGCAAGTAGATCAGCATTTCAGAATTGCTGAAAAAAAAGAGAGTCCTGACCTAACCATGCCGAGAGCATCTGTGGGTATTAGGAATAATATTTTCACAAAGTGCGAAATATAAGATGTAGTAGAACATTTTTCCCCAAAATTTGAGAGATTGGCAAAGGAACAGGCTGTACTTCACTTCTGTTTAATCCAGAATCCTCAAACCCAAAAAGCTCTTTTCTATATATATAACCGGGCTTGTCCAACAAACGGTTCAGATCCTGGTTTGCTCCGCTCTCACGATCTAATCTTATTCGTTAGTCCAATAATTCAATATTAATTTCTCTTCTTATTTTATCAAGATTTGTTATTGTGCCTTGAATTTCTATCTTACTTTCTTCTATAGTTGCAAGAACATTACGTGTTTCTGATACAAAGGGGAAATAGGTATCAGTATATTTCTCAAGCGTAATGTTTTGAATTAGACCTTTGAAGGCCGTTTCCATTTCTTTTTTAACCTCACTTCTCTTTTTATCAATTTTTAATTTTCCCCACACTCCAACAATTAATTGAAGAGATTCCATAACTACTGGCATTACCTTTAAAAATTTTGCAAATTTAAGAGCACCCCAAGGTTTAAATTTAAATGGTATTTTTAAAAAATCTCTTGCTTTAATAACGGCATCAGCGATTTTTCGTGTTGGATCTCCCAACATTCCTTTAACCACAGATTTACCCGTATCTGATAATTTTCCAATAATTTCATTTTGAATATTGGAATGATAAAAAAGAGATTCTTCCAACGATTCAAACACTTCTTTACTTTCAGTAAGTAAATTGCCTGTATGCTTTCTAATTATTAAATCAATCTTTTCTTGTAGGATATAGCAATCTTCTCCTAACCTTTTTTGAACAGCCTCACCTAATTCCATCATAGTACTTACTGAATCTATTTCGAGTAAAACGTCTTCACGCAATGAAATACATTCCTCTTTGATATTAATATAACTTCGGTTTATGTCTCCTTCTAATACATTAACACGACTATTAAATTCCTCGATTTGACTTTTCAACAAGTCAACTTCAGAAACCAATGTTATTTTTATTTTATCTAATTCCAAAATAACACAAGCACTCGCATCACGAATTACACTAAGACCCGCCTTTACAATCAATTCATTTTTATAAGTTGATTTGAATTCTAAAATCATTTTTTCAAGACTATCAATTCTTGATAGTCTTTTGTAATCGGTGTTATTCTTCCAGTAGCTTAATCCTAATTCAAAAGGGTCTGCTGCCACACAAATAATTCTATTTTTCTGATCAATCCCAACTTCCTCTCTGAGGATTCTTGAAATAACTTCTTTTTTTATTTCTGCATTTTTATCAAAGTCATTATCATCTTCTAAATCAGCAACTTCATCCATTTTATTGATTACAAAAACAGTAGATTCATGTTTTTTTAGATCAGACATAATCCACCTAATTGTTGACAAATGGGAATCTTTTAATGGGTTTACAGGATCGACCGTGTAGATAATTATATTTGCTTCTGATATATATTTTTTTGTTAAGTCATCGTGGATTAAATTTTCAGAAAACAGACCTGGCGTATCTATAATTTGATAATCGCCCAATTCATATTTTTGTATTTTATCTGTTGTCGGTTCCGGGGATATTTTAATGTCAAGATTATTTGAAAGAACTGATAATATCGTTGATTTTCCATCAGAAAAAGCACCAAAAAATGCGATTGAAAACACGTCATCTTCGACATTATTAATCGCTTGGTTCACTTTACTTATCAGTTCCGACAAATCAATTTTAAAGCCTTTTTCAACTCCAAGTAATTTATTTCTTAGAGACTTTAATTTGTCAATAATAAGCTGTTTTTCTTGATTGATATTTACGCTCATATATTTTCACTCCTTGTTACTATTTTAAACTGTATTCCGCTCTCCTTGCACAAAGAAACGGCGTTTACTGCCCTAAAATCAAATTCATTTTTAGCAATAAAAATATCTGTTCCTTTTTTCGATCCCGCTTTACTCAACCATTCAGTATATGATGAATATAGATTTATATCTTTTATTCTAAATTTTTTCTTTAAATAAACTTTTGCTTTTTCATTTACAGAATAACCAACAGCAACAGCTTCGGACAACTGTAAATCAATATATGAAAAAATTATATTCTCTCCAAGAAACTCTTTCATAAGTAGTAAACTCAAATTTGATTGAGATAGTTTTATTTCTGATATTTTCTTATCAATTGATAAACTAATATTTTTGATACCCTTCATGCTCTCTTGTAATTGTTTAACGGGCTTTTTAGTATTGCTATTTATCTTACGAAGTTTTCTTTCGAGATCAGGTTTTATTTTCTTTTCAATATCATTTATTAATGAATCTATTTTTTTTGCAGACTTACTTTTAGCTTCTCGTTTTCTTTTATCTGGATCACTAAAAAACCAATCCCATATTTTTCGAGATAATGCCAATACTCCAGAAACGATACCCAGTATTGGGTTAATAGCAAATACTAGAACTACCCCCCATACTGACAAACCAACATCAACAATTTGTCCCAAGACATACTTAAAACTAATTTCTAATGATTCAAGAATACTTTCAAGATTAAAATCTCCATTTAAGTTTAAAAATCCCGTCTGCAAAGATATCCTATTTTTAAACTCTTTTATTTTCTCTTCAATTTCATCTTTCATCGAAGAAAGTAGCGTTGTTATCTCTTCATTTATTTTTTTTGACTGCTTTTGTTTTACAGTATCTAACTCTGATTTCATTGATGATTCACCGCCACCATTATCAATAATTTTGTTTATTGTTTTCTTAAGCTCAACTCTCATTCTATTGATATTAACATCTAAACTTGAATGAATTTCAGACTCATACTTTAATATGATACTTTCCACATCATCCAAATATTTAGAGGTTAAGCTATTTGTCTCTTTGATAAAAGAATCAAAGTTTTTCTTCTCTCTTAATATTTTAGATAAAATTACCCCAAAACTTTTTAAAAATTTATATGTGTTAGATATTATGATTTCATCATGTTTACCATTACCCAAATTATCTATTATTGCATTGACATCTTGGATATTTGAAAACTTTTCGATTGCATGTTCATTGCCAAATATACCTATTGCTTTTTCTTTATCATTTTTAAATCTTTGTTCAAGTCTATTATTTTTCAATAAGGACAAATAGCCATTAACAACTACATTTCCTGCATAATTACCATCCAATAAATCAGCGAACTTTTCTCTGACTCTATTTTCTACAATTAATGTATTTTTATCTTTCAATTCTTTTTTATATTTATAAATAGTTGGCTTACCTCTGGCATTAATTATCGAATACACTTTCACATTATCTTTTAAAAAATTCTTGATTTTTGATATTGTTTGCTCTTCAGGTTCTTTATTGGTACCAACCACATAAAAAACTACATGGGATTTATTGACTGATTTATGGATATTTTTTATTACCTTATGCTCTCGGCCTTCAATACCAGGCATATCCATTAAGTTTATGTTTTTATATGCTATTTTATTTACTGTTTTTGTAAAGTCTTTGTACCCTTCTCCAATGCTTCTCCCATCTCCATTTATCAACGATTCGATAATTGTACTTTTCCCAGCATTCGTTTCGCCAAAAAATGAAACATTTAATCTGCCCCATTCGGCCACTGTTGATAATATTTCAATATGATGTTTAATATTTGAAATACCTTTAAAGATAACCCCTCGAATATTTTCAAATGATTCTATCAATTTCTCATCTTTAACATTGTCCAATGATAGGTTTTCTATGCTATTCAATGAATGTATTAAATCAGATACAGAATTAATGATGTTTTGTTTGTATTGTGATTCCATTGGTTCCTTCTAAGGGGCTAACGTTCCGACTTTCGAGAGAAGCCGGTGGCTGGACAATTTTCAGTATATTTTTAATATTTCAACTATCGTTAGTGATTTTTTTATTTTAATCGCAACCAAATTCTGCTTGATTGCGTGGTTAATTGGAGCGCGTAGCGGTCTCATTTTGAAGATAATACATGACCTTGCCGCTCTTCCGATGCTTTTTTTCGAGGCAGGCATCAGAATGTCGGAAATCCGAGGAAAAATAACCTGTGCCGTCAAGATTGAGGAGATAGCAGCCTTCCATAAAGACAAATTTTTCCAAGATCTTACCGCGCTGCAATTTCCGGAAGGCTTCCTTAAACAGTGGCGGGAGATCATTAGGATCGACTCCGTCGAGGATCTCCCGCATTGAGCTATCGCGGGGAATACTGCCCATCGCATAGATGGTCATAAGATTCTGAGGACTACGAAATCTCCGTTGATCAAAAACGAGTAACGAGGGGTCTTTTAGCGAAAACATGGCAAAACCGGCCATAAGTGAATCGGCAAGAGTGTGGGTAACAGTACCTGTACGATAGTCACGAATCCCTGCAAAACCGGTGTGCATATCTTTAATAAGCGCGTCGGCATTCAGGTGTTGGCGAAGTTTGATGTCTTCAGTTCGGGCCATTTTTCGTTTGTGTCTTTTTATAATTGCTTTTATGTAACTGGACATTGCATCCTCCTTGTAAGGTTTTAATATTACTTACAAAAAGACGATTACAATTGCATCAATATGTCAAGGGAAATTTTACCTTAACTCCTGAAATGTTTACGAAGACTTTTTTGAAAAACTACGCTATTGCTGCGTTTCAGGGGTGCCCGGGAACCGCTGTAGTTTGCTCCGCTCTCACGATCTAACCTTATTCGTTAGTTAGTTATTCATAAACCCTCCACTTCTAGTGGAGGACCCGGAAAGGTTCTACCGATGCGGGGTAAATAGAGATAGGTTCTTCCTCCGAAGATAGTCTTGCCACAGGGGAAATTTGTTAATGGTGGACCATGTTCATATGTGCCTGCGAGTGCCGCCGAAACACAGTATCGCCTTTGTGATAGGATTTCTGAAAGGCAAAAGTGCAGTACGTATCCATCGCAAAGCAGGAAATAAGCGGGTGACCGGCTTGCATTTTTGGGCCAGAGGTTATTGCGTAAGCACAGTTGGGCTGGACGAAGCCACCGTCCGTAAATATATACGCGGAAAAGAAAAGGCGGACAAACAGTAGTTAGAATTATTTGGCTAAATTGAATTAACAAAGCCCCTATGGGGCTATCCTCACGTGAATGCCCCCTTTAAGGGGGCTTTTTGAGGCCTCCCGCTCTGCGGGAGGAGTATCACTTATTTAGGTCAAGAACTCCAGTTGCATCTAATAGCGATACTATGTTTAAAACTATTGCACCAATTCCCCAGTAAATAAAAGTTAACTGAGAATCTTTATTTGGAAGACCTGTCGATATAATACTGTAATTATCATTAGTAGTCCACGCAAAATATATCCAAAAAGTACCATTAGTTATAGATGACAAGGAAAACATCACAAAAAAAAGATCATCTTGTAATTCGTTTTTCCCGAAAAAAGTAATAAAAAAAACGAAAAACAGCCATACAAAACAAAGGGAAAGAGAAATATATGAAGGCAAAATACCCATCTCTTCAAACATATAAAATGGGTCCAATAGTGATGTAAAACCTGCTACAATAATAGCGCCGTATGTCATTATTGTTGAGAAGAATATTCCTTGTATCAAAGTAATTGGCGATGACAATTGGCTAAACCAATTAATTGTAAAAATTACAGCATTTATAATGCTGACAATAATAAAAAAGAAGCTCAAGTACTTAACTATTTTTAGATCAGTAATTTTATCTATCATATTTTCCTACTTGTCTTTAAGTTTTTTGATCCTAATATTTTTTTTTGGAGGGGGAACTTAGGTAATCTAACGGGGCTTGCAATAAGCCGCTAAGAGGCTGTCTGAGAATAGGCATTCTATCCAAAATCGAGGCATTTTCACAAAACAAGCACAGTTATATAGTTGATATTACGAGCATTGGTTTTTTAAAATAACGAGAAGTTTGGGCAAAAGTGCATTCTCGGACAGGCTCCTAGGCAATCCTCGATTGCAAGCCCCGTTAAATGAGGCCGCAGAGCGGTCTCATTTAACAGTGGGTTAAGTGGAAAAAGTCCATAATATCAACCTATATATAGACTTTTTTGCCACTATATTTTGTATTAAAGGTGAAAAATGGAAAATCATGTCCAGTTATTACTTCTATCTTCCATCAGCAGTTCCCGGAGCGAAATGACCTAATATTTTGAAATCATTACTAAAGACTAAGAAAAGTTTACGAAGAAAATTTCTAAATGCTTGATTTTACAGGATTCTTTCTTTTTTGTTTTTTATTGTAATATCAATAGGTTACGATTGTCTTTCGTAAACCCTGAAGGGTTCATAGTAACAATTACAAACACTTACAAGGTTTTACTCCGGGAATAGCTGATCTTCCATTTTTTCCATATAATCTGATCTTATCACGGTTATAATGGAAAACAAGCTAAAATTCATTCCATACTCTCAGCTCAAACTGATGGATCAAGTGCGTGAGCCCCTGAGATACTCTCATTATGCGCGCTTAACAGAAAAAACATATTGCCAGTGGATTTTACGATATATCTATTTTTATGGGAAAAAATGCCACCCAAAATATATGGGTCAGGGATACGCCTCATGGAGTGCATTCGCTTTCGAATACAAGACATCGATTTTGGACAAGACCAAATATTTGTCCGTGGTGGAAAAGAGAGAGTAACCTTCCTGCCGCGTATACTGATCGATGGATTATAGCATTTACATTTTGTATTGGCGGATTCAAAGGCAGGGGCGGGAGACGGGAAAAGGGAGACAGAAAAAAGCAAAAGGTCTTTGTAGAGACGACCAATTTGGGCGTCTCCAGCACAACGGGTGTTTCTACCATGAGCTCAATTTTACAGCCTGTTTATCCTTTTGTAATCGCCAAAAAAGATGTCTACGCAGTTACGTTCTCTGGTCAATACAAAATGTGATTGGTATTACTCATCTTCAAACCCTCCACTCAGCTTTGCTTCTATCTCTTCAATGGATGGCAGGCTTGATTTCAGATTTTCAGGAAGGGCCTGTGTCAACTGATATTCTGAAACACCTATGGGTTTGTGGATATCACTCAACGCGTACTCAACCACTACTCTGTCTTTGTTCTTGCACAGCAAAATACCTATGGTGGGGTTGTCTCCGTCTTTTCGTAGCGTTTCATCAACCGCTTTGATGTAAAAATTGAGTTTGCCCGCATGTTCCGGCTCAAAATCTACTATTTTGAGTTCAATGACCACGTAACAGTGAAGCCTTGTGTGATAAAAGAGAAGATCAAGGAAGAAATCACGCTCGCCCACCTGAATTGGCACCTGTTTTCCTATATAGGCAAATCCGGCTCCCAGCTCTAAAAGAAATTTTGTAATATGCTGTATCAGATTCTGTTCAAGCTCTCGTTCGTTATAATCTTCTGTCAGCGTCAGGAAATCGAAATTGTATGGATCTTTGAGGATCTGTTGGGCAAGATCAGATTGGGGCGCCGGAAGGGTCGTGCGAAAATTGGTCATAGCCTTCCCCTCTCTTTCATAAAGACCGCTTTCAATCTGGTGCGTCAAAACGCTCCGACTCCAGTTATTTTCGATGGTTTTCTGTATGTAAAAGAAGGCTTTTGGGGTTGTTTTGCATTTGCTGACAATAACTACATTATGCCACCAGGGAATAGAAAATAATTGCGTAGCAGGCTGCTTCGCAATTGGGCCAGCCTCACTGTAAAAAAGATACCATCTTCGGATCTGTTCTAGATTCCTTTTGGAAAACCCTTTCATATCTGGAAATTCAGACATGAGGTCGTGGCTGAGCCATTTCAGGAATCCACTGCCCCACGAGCTGTTTTTTTGTTTTTCAACGATATCAGCCCCCAAATCCCAATAAAACTCCAGCAATGTCGTATTCACTGCTACGGCTGCTTTGAGTTGGGATTGCCGGACTTTCTTTTTAAGCTCTTTCAACCACTCCAGATAGTCACTGTCCTGGGTCAGATTACTCCCCATATCCTAACACCTCCAGATTCTGTCGGATCACCGCATCCAGCTTCTCACCTTCCTGTATCTGACTGTACAATATGCTGAAATCATTACTAAAGGCTAAAAAAAGTTTACGAAGCCAATTTATAACTACTTGATTTTACAGGATTATTTCTTTTTTCTTTTCATTTTAATATCAATAGGTTACGGTTGTTTTTCGTAAACCTTGAAAAATCCATAGTAACAATTACAAACACTTACAAGTTTTATCTATCATGGTCTATATGTTTATCTTCATATTGTTGGACTCTTTTCAGTAGTTGGTAAAAGGAAAACCTTCTTTTACCAGGTTATGACACCGAAACGCAACATGAGCCTTCTTAATAACAATAGCCCCCTTAAATTTCCCATGACAAAACTAAATGAACGTCCTTCTGAGTTGATACACAAAATTCGCAGTAATCTGGACAAATTTCTCACTGCCAGCAACTGGAGTCTTACCAGCCGATTTTTATACCTGCCGACAACGTTATTATGCATATTCCTTCTGGTCACCATCCTTGTCGCCTCACACTTCCAGGATATAAATACCAAAAAATACATACAATCAGAACTTAAACATGATTCCCGTGAAGTTCAGCTTGTCATTAAAAATTTTTTACAGATTCTCTCAGTAGAAGCTACGGTATTGTCAACCATTATCAAAACATCCGATACCGAAAATATAGCCACTACAGCCATTGATGATATACTTGTTCCGGTTATCAACCAGACAAGACTCGACAACAATCTGACATCTCTGGGATATATCCTGTACGATAATAACTACAAACCCATAGCCCAAAGTTCAAATATTAAAGTACACGATGAGGATCATTCCCCGGCACGTATCCAGAGCATAGTGCAAGGCAGAAATCATCAACTGGTAAGTATGTCCAGTAACGGACTGATTTTAAGGGCCTTTTCCGCCATCACAAAAAACAATCCCGTGTCAGAAAAGAGTAAAGGGGGGATCATAGAAGTCAGGGTGATGCTCAATGAAGTTTTGAGCTCTGTTTCACTTGGTCCTGAGACCCGGATTATCACTGCGGTGATGCTGGAAGATACACAGGAAAAAAATGTACTGCAAAAAAATACCACTCTATGTTGCCAGCCTTTTGATTCACTTCAAACATCTCACTGGATTTTTCAGTATTCAGCATCCATGGACAACCAGCTTCGTGAATTACTGGCCCAGATCAACCCATGCATAAAGAGTAGTATAGATGATACTACTGCCTTCCAATTTATTCCCCTTGAGATTAATTCCAACCAAAAGAAAGGCGGCATAGTTATCGTTCTGGATACATCTAAATATACTACGATAAAAACAATCCAGATACTTAAAACTGCAGCCCCATCATTTATTATCACTGCCTTTATAATCCTTCTCCTTTATTTTTACCTGAACCGGCTGAAAACATTTCTCACCCGGCTCAAGAAAATTATAATAGCATCTCACAGCAATGATTTTGCCGATAGATTTGAAAGCGACCATGTCTACTGCCTGGACGTACTTCACTGCCAGAATGAGAAATGTCCTGTGTATCAAAATCCGTCATTAGTATGTTATCTTGAAACAGGATCCGAGGCGATATCTCCCGCATGGCGGAATACCTGTATCTTCCTGAATAAATACAACACATGCCAAAATTGCCCTGTCTATGCCATGAGAAAAGGTGATGAGATCTCTGAAATGCGTAATGTCATCAATACAATGATGCGACTATGGAGTGTCTTTCTCATTAAAAGCGGCAATCTGCTCTCCGAGGTACTCAGGACCAGCCATGATTCATCCCACCCATCTCTTGATGATATCGCCATGAGACTCGAACAAATGGCGAAATTAACATCCTTCAGTCGGGATATTCGGGGTGTTGCCAGCAAAGAGGAAGTGTACAATCAGCTTCGATATATTTTTGAAAATACATTTTCACTCACATATTTCATCATGTTTGAGGTAAATTCAAGTGATAACAGAATGACCTCTGCCTTTGACAGTCATCCGGAACTTTCCTTCTGCAAGGCAAATGTAATGCTGAACCCTGAAAGATGCAGGGCAAAACGTATGAGTGAGGAAATATCCTCGGTAAACAACCCTGTTCTCTGCCCATATTTCAACTGTGATCACTCAAAGTATTACCGGTTCTGTATCCCCCAGATAATGGGAGGTCAGACGGGCAATGTATTTTCTTTCATGATTCCCAAAATGGAGCTGAATAACTACACCGACCAGATAATTATTATCCGAAAATACCTGGAAGAACTGGCCCCGATTCTAACGTCACTTCGTCTCATCGATGCTTCTAAAGAACAGGCCATGCGCGATCCCCTCACGCATTCTCATAATAGACGTTTTTTAAATGAGTATATTGAGCAATATGAACCACTGGCCAAACGTGAACAAAAGACCATAGGATTTATAATGGCTGACCTGGATTTTTTCAAACAGGTTAACGATCAATATGGTCACCAGGCCGGAGATTCAGTCCTCAAAGAACTTGTTGCAGTAATGAAAAAAGAAATCCGGTCATCTGACCTCCTTGTGCGTTACGGGGGAGAAGAATTTCTTCTGATTTTCCCTAACGTCGAGGAAAACTCCAGTGAAATTCTCGCCGAAAAAATCAGGACAAGTGTTGAAAAAACCGAGATAACCCTTCCTAACGGAGAAAAAATCCACAAAACAATCAGCCTTGGTGTAGCTGAATATCCAACGAATGGAGACTCCTTTTACAAGGTTATCAAATTTGCCGATGTTGCCTTGTACGAGGCAAAAAAGACAGGCAGAAATCGTACGATCCGATTTACCCCCGACCTCTGGACAGAAGAGGATTACTAATGAGTGCTGGATCAGTACAATAAGTGCAACACCATTATGGATAACGGCGGGATTGCATCCGGATCTGCACAATCAATACCCGTAAAACAGATTCCCGACATCGTAGAGACGCCCAATTTTGGCGTCTGTCCCACTGTCTTTGAATCCGCCAATACAAAATGTAAAGAGTTGTTATAATTCCCTTAATTTTATTAGCTGTTTAATTCTTTAACAAGACTTTTGGAAATAATATTTGCCAGCATTACAGGAACAGCATTTCCAATTTGCCTCATAGCTTCAGACCACACACCCGTAATTTTGTAATCTAAAGGAAATGTTTGGATTAATTTTGCCTCTAGTGTCGTATAATACCTGACTTTTCCGTTAGGAAAACACATCATGTTTTCACCTCCTGGGACACCATGTCCTCCTGCCTTGATTGTTTTTGAAGGCAAATCCAAAGGACTCCCAGTGTGGCCAGGATATACTTTTGCTCCTGGCCTGAAGATATGATCACTGTACTCTTTTGACTCTCCCTCGCGGGGAGCAGAAAGACTCCCAATACAGTCTCGGACTGTGCGCCAGGGTTTGCGAGGTGGAGTGAAAAGGCTGTATTTTTGTTTAAGTTTCTTTGTTTTTTGAAGAATGCCTGCAGTAAGCGATGAGTTACTCATATCTTTAATATTATGCCTGTCCCAATATTCTTTTGTAACGAATTGACTCCAGAGTAAACTTTCTTCAGAATGAGTTGGCTGGGGAAAACTCCAAGACAAATTCAAATCATTTCTTATGCCAACGATAATTACTCTTTCTCGTTTTTGTGGAACTCCGTAATCTGCGGCATTAACCAGTCGATAAACGACGTTATATCTTAGCGAATTGGTAACACCTGCGGTATGAATTTTCTCTAATCTTTTAAGATGATCGAGCCATTTTTCATCAGGACGTTTGGTCATCTCTGGATATGAGAGTTGAAGAATAATATAGTTAAAGTATGATGCAAATGACTTACGTAATAACCCCTTAACGTTCTCAAAAATAAAAGCTTTTGGAGTAAGTTCCTGAATTGCCTTTATTGCATAGGGGAACATATCTCTTTTATCTAAATTTCCTTTATGATTCCCCCCGAGAGAAAAGGGCTGGCACGGTGGCCCCCCTGCGATAATTGAAATGTTTTTGAAATCTTGAAAATTGAATATCTCAATATCACTTTCATGAACAAGTTCTTTCGCGTAGTTTTCACGTAATGTTTTACACGCCTGAGAATTCAATTCAACAAATGCCTTATGGTTGACACCTGAAAGCTCAAGACCTTTAGCCAGACCACCTGCGCCAGAAAAAATTTCAATACTATTTAACATACTGTAATTACTCTTTAAATTTGGTAAAATATGTCGCAATATTTTCTTTTACTGATACTCCTGTTGAGTGTACACCTTGACATTTTTCTGCCCATGGTCGACCAGGGTGCAGCACGTCCCAATCAGATTTTGCCTGGTTATATCTTCCTTTACCTGGATCATGGTTCCCAAAACCGTCAATTGAGGAGTTCCACAGAGGAGTATAAAATCTGATCAGTGCTGCTTCAACTGTACCTATCATGCTGCTGGCATCGTTCTCTAAAATCATAAATCGACATCTAAAGTCTTTGTTCTCAATGTTTGAAGCATGTGAAATACTTGTTGAATGCTCTTTCAGTCTTGTGTGTAATTCAAAAGTTTTTTCGCCTATAGCATGAATAGATCTGGCCTGTCTCCAGCCAGTCGGTACGGCTTTTCCTATATAAACAGGATGGTTAAAAGACATTCTATTTTGCTCATAAATCTTTTTATACTGTGGAAATTTACCTATATAATAGATTGCATAAACGCCGGTGCCATAAAATTTTTCTGGTGGGGGAAGAGTGTGAACAGGCGTACCGTTAAAGAATCGAATTGTATCTTTTATTAACTCTTCGAATTCTTGAGACTGATATACATGTTTTTCTCTGTCAAATTTAATCATAGATTCCAGTTCTAAACAGTAGCGACATTATTGTCTTCACAATTATAAAAGTCTAATACATGAAAAAACGGCCATAATATGATTTTATCATAGGTATTATGGAAAAAAAACCTAAATTCACCCAGGGCAACACAGGATGCCCAAATTGGTCATCTCTACGATGTCTGCAGACCCTTCCAGACTTCCACAAATAATACCATTTACATTTTTTACTGACCAGAGAACGCAACTGCCTGGACATTTTTTTTGGCGATTACGAATGGATAAAAAGGATGTAAAATTGATCGTCTCTGCGGAGCCTTTTGCTGTCTCCTGTCTCCCGTCTCCTTTCTCCCGTCTCCCTTTTTTTTCCCACCCCCAAAACGCAAAAAAGCACCTTCAGCAAAAAGCTGAAGGTGCTTAAAATCAATGGTCGGGGCGGGGCGATTCGAACGCCCGACCTCCTGCTCCCAAGGCAGGCGCGCTAACCAGGCTGCGCTACGCCCCGACAATATGTAAAAAAGATACAAACTGCAAAAACAGAAAAAGACCCACGAATGAGTCTTTTTCCTAAAATATGGCTCCTCGAGACGGATTCGAACCGCCGACAAGGTGGTTAACAGCCACCCGCTCTACCAACTGAGCTACCGAGGAACACAAACTGTGTGTGTGTCGTTTGATGTAGCCCGGGAATATATACGGCCAGCGTGAAGCTGTCAACGATTTTTCGAGTCTTCTTCCTTCTTTTTTCTCTCTTCCCTCTTTTGCGCAGAAACTTCCCCGAGGAAAGCGAGGATTTTGCGGAAAATTCTCGAAGGGTCATCGCTGTCCACCAGCACATGATTATCCTCTGAAACCGTGCAGAATTCCTTTTTCTGTGAGTTCAGCCATTCATACAGCTCAAGCGATCCCTGCGGACGCACCACCGGGTTATAGTCACTCTGCAGGATAACCACCGGCTGTTCGATTTTTCGGTAGCAACTCCTGATATCTGTGAGCAGCCGCCCTACTTCGGCGATCCCTGTCACCGGATTCCAGTGGTAGTTGATCCACGGATTCCCAGGGCTGAACTCCATCATCTCCGAAGAACTCCCTGAGCGGACAAAACGGGCAAGGAGCTGCCTCCAGGCATCCGGTTCAGGCATGAATTTATTCGAGTAGTCACTCAATTCAAAGGGGGGACAGATGGCGAATACTCCCGCTGCCTTCTTCACCCTTGAGGCAAGTTCAAGGGCAAGAGACCCTCCCACTCCAGCCCCGCAGACCACCACATCTCGTGCCATGCAGTTGACAATGGCGTACCCCGCCTCCACCGCCTCCACCCATTCCTCATACCGGCGGCCAATGAGATCCCGCACTGAGGTGCCGTGACCAGGCAGGCGCACCACATAGACAGGATAACCGTGCCGCCTGAGAAACTTCGCCAGCCCGGCCATCTCCGCCGGTACCGCGAGATAACTGTGAATCAGCAGCAGGCCGATACGCCGGACACCAGGCAGGCATTGCGGAGAACCATTCAGCGCAACCTCGGATTCCACCTTCCTGCCGCTTCGTTTCCGAGCCTTGCGGTAAATCTTTGTCTGCTCGTGAACCAGTTGCCGGGCCAGCCGGAAGTTCACCACAAAATCGGGCATCGCCGCCACTCTGCGCACGAAACGCTGCAGAGCGGCGAGGGGTTCAACTTCATTGGCCATGATCTCCACAGGATTATCCCGTTTTCCGTATCGCCCATTGAACGGTGAACTGAGCATCTCCGCTTTTTTATAGAGATATCCTCCGTGCCGCTCAATTACCCCCTGCTCTTCACAGAGTGTATAAAAGTTGAAGACCCGCTGAAACCGGTCATCAGTAACCAGGTGGAACTGGGATTTTCTGAACGTGTGATGGAGGAAGAGACGACGCCTCCCCAGTTTGCGCAGCCCTGGCATAAGATAAAGCAGGCGACGGCACATCTGATCCTCGCTGATCCGCTCCCGGGGAGTAAGGCGCAGGAGAGTGGCGAGCAGGGAATCCGTGTTGACGCAAACGGAGGTGTAGACTGCCTCCATATAATGCTGGCGAAATTCCTTCGCCACGTTCTTCACCGCCGGGAGATAATGCTCTGCGAGTTGAAAATTGAGGTTCCTGCCAGCGGGCAGATCCAGCAGCCAGCTCTCATCCACATACTCAGAAGCCCTGATTGGTCGTCCGAAACGAATCGTAACGTCCATGCCCGCAAAAAGAGAAGCACTCTCCGCCAGGACCTCTGACATCACCTTGTCCGGTGCTCCGTGAATAAAGCGCTGCATAAGATTTGATTCTATCCGACGGGCAGCACGCAGTGGATAACAGGTGATATTTACCGGAACCACTGAGATACGCCGGCGACTGATTTCCGTCTCTTTTTCAATGCCAAACTGCTGAAGCAGTCCGGGCAACTGCTCGGGTTCCTTCTCCATCACCCCGCGCAGATAACTGCGAAAAAGCTCCGCCCGCATGGTGAGCATCGCCGCCCCGGGATGCGGTTCGTGTTCACCGTTACTGCCGACGATCGAATACTGCCCTGCGGACATGATCTTCTTGTCGTACACCATCTGCCCTTCAGGAAAAACGATCCAGTCGGCCTCACCGGTGACAAGTGAGCGGATAATCTTTCCGTCCCGTGCCGGGTCTTCAGTAGAGACAACGCCGGCAAGGTCAAAGAACGCCTTCAGTCCACCTTCGAAAAGTTCACGCGCGGCAAGAGAAAATACAGGATTACCGGAAAGCTGATGCAACCAGAGGGGAAACAGCAGAGTTTCAAGGCAGGTGAAGTGATTCACTGCATAGATGGAGGGCCCGGCAGAGAGAACATTCTCTTTTCCCTCAACGACCACCCTGGCTTTCGCCAGAACGGAGAGGGTTTTCAAGGCAATACTGCTTGTAAAATATGCGCTGGGATTCATGTCGCCACCAGTGAAATGACAAGTAAATTAAAGGAAAGAGTTTACTCCTCAGGTCCGGGAGCGTCAAGCGGGAGCCCGGCAGAAAACCCTTCAAAAAGAACGGAAATGGACCGGCCTGAAGTACGGCAAAAGCTGTTTTCTGTCGCTCCTTTTTTTTTATGCAGAAAATGTTATGTTGGTGTGTTTATTTCTGTGTATTCGCCTTATTTTACCGGACCCCTGAGCGCAGTTGTTTCAGAAGAGAAATGCTGACAGGCGTCCTTCATTCCTTCAGGAGACTGTCATGAAATTCAAAACCCCTGTGCTGATCCTCACCGCAGCGTTATTTGCCCTTACTCCAGCCGTCAACGCCGACGCGAAGCAGAAAAAGGTCCGCTGGAAACTGGCCACAACCTGGTCCTCCACCCTCGCCCCCCTGGCTCATGCAGCCGTGGAACTGAGCACACTGGTCAGCAATATGACCGACGGTAATTTTGTAATTCGTGTGGAAGGAGCGGAAAAGCATAAAGCGCCCCTCGGCATTCTTGATATGGTCAAGGGCGGTCAGTATCAGATAGGCCACACAGCCTCCTACTATTGGAAAGGCAAAGACCCGAGCGCCACTCTCTTCACCACCACGCCCTTTGGCATGATTGCGGAAGAGCAGTTCGCCTGGATGTGGTTTAACGGCGGCATCGACCTGCAGCAGAAACTCTACAGTAAGTTTGGCGTCTACTCCTGGCCTGGTGGCAACACCTCCATTCAGATGGGTGGCTGGTTCAAAAAAGAGATCAAAACAGTGGACGACCTGAAAGGTTTGAAAATGCGAATCCCCGGTCTCGCCGGAGAGGTGTTTGCCAAACTCGGTGTCAACGTCACCAACATCCCCGCCGGAGAGCTCTACACCTCTCTTGACCGTGGCACCATCGATGCCCTCGAATGGGTTGGACCGGCCATGGACCTGAAGATGGGCTTTCACAAGGTTGCTCCCTGGTATTACACCGGCTGGCATGAACCGGCTTCCGACCTGCAGTTTCTCGTCAACAAGCAGGCGTTTGACCGCCTGCCAGAAAACTATAAGGCCATTCTCAAATCAGCAATACAGCAGGTGAACTTTGAGGATTATGTGGAGAATTTTGACGCCAACGTCAAGGGATGGCAGCAGATGAAGAAAGAGCACCCGGAAATTAAGATCATGACCTTCCCCACACCGGTTCTCAAGGCGATGAAACAAGCCACAGATGAGGTCATGAACGGGTACGCTGCAAAGGATCCGCTCTTCAAAGAGATCATGGACTCTCAAAATGCCTATATGAAACAGGCCAGAGAATGGACAAACAACTCAACCCTCTACTACCTTGAAACATCTAAAGCGGTGCAGGAGTGAGGAGAGAAGCAACATGTTAATTAAAGCCGAGTTGATCTTCCACCGACTCAATCGTCTCCTCGGGAAGATACTTATCTTCATTTTGCTGTTGATGACCCTCAATGTTTTTGCAGATGTGGTCATGCGCTATTTTTTTCACAATTCAAAAGTCGGCATGCAGGAGATGGA
This sequence comes from Desulforhopalus vacuolatus, assembly GCF_016918505.1. Taxonomy (GTDB): domain Bacteria; phylum Desulfobacterota; class Desulfobulbia; order Desulfobulbales; family Desulfocapsaceae; genus Desulforhopalus; species Desulforhopalus vacuolatus. The sequence continues at coordinate 26,543 of NZ_JAFFPZ010000022.1, read as the reverse complement.
GTGGCATCTCTTCTCCGTCCTCATCCTCTTTGCCATGTCCTATTCTCTCATGACTGAGGGGCATGTGCGGGTCGACTTCATCTATCAGAAATATTCTCTGAAGACCAGAGCTATGGTGAATATCCTCGGCACAATTTTCTTTCTTATCCCGCTTGCTCTGCTTATCTTCTTCGGCTCCTTTGAGTTCGTCTATGATGCGTGGGAGATCGGTGAGATCTCTGACGATCCAGGCGGACTGCCCTGTCGCTGGATGGTGAAGGGGCTGATACCCGCTGCCTTCGCAATGCTGTTGTTTTTTTCTCTTGGATATCTCATCCAGAATATCAATCTTTACCGTGCAGAACGGGTGGCCGGAGAGGTGAAAAAATGATTGGCCTTATCATGTTCGGCGCAGCCCTGCTGATACTGGCCATAGGATATCCTGTAGCCTTTACCTTCGGATCTGTCTCCATCTTCTTCGGAATCGCCGCCGTTATCCTGCAGATGTGGCCCGATATGTCACTTGTCGGGATCAGCTCCGAATTTTTTCAGATGTTTTCGATGATGCCCTTCCGCATCTTCTACATCATGCGCAACACCATTTTGATGGCTGTGCCGCTCTTCATCTTTATGGGAATTATCCTGCAGAAATCAGGACTCGCCGAGCGCCTGCTTGAAGCAATGGGGACCCTGTTCGGCAAGGTGCGTGGCGGAATTGCGGTGAGCACCGTTCTGGTGGGCGCCCTGCTTGCCGCCTCCACCGGCGTGGTCGGCGCCTCTGTTGTCGCCATGGGAGTTATCTCCCTGCCGGTCATGCTTAAATACGGCTACTCAAAGCAGCTCGCCACCGGCGTTATCTGCGCCTCAGGAACACTGGGGCAGATTATCCCCCCATCCATTGTGCTCATCGTTCTCGGAGATGTCTTTCAGCAGCCGGTCGGTGATCTCTTCCAGGCAGCCGTCGGCCCGGGCGTCACGCTTATCGTGCTCTATATCCTCTATATCCTCTTCATCTCCTTTGTGAAAAAGGACATCGCTCCGGCCATGCCCATGCACGAGGGGACGAAAGCAGCCAACCTGCTTGAGGCTCTCCGCGCCATCATCCCGCCGCTGACCCTTGTACTGCTGGTCCTCGGCTCCATCTTCATGGGTATCGCGACTCCCACAGAATCAGCCTCGGTGGGCTGCATCGGAGCAACGGTCCTCGCCGCCTTCTATCGCCGCCTGAACTGGAAGATTGTGGAAGAGGCTTCTCTTACCACGGTGAAGATCACCGGCATGGTCTTTGCCATTCTCATCGGTGCGACCGCCTTCTCCATGGTTTTCATCTACAGTGGTGCGGACTATATTGTTGAAGACGCCCTCCTCGCCCTGCCGGGCCAGAGATGGACTTTCATCTTCCTCACCATGCTGACCATCATGGTGCTGGGCTTTTTTATTGATTTCATCGAAATCAGCTATATCGTCATTCCAATCATCCTGCCGATCTCCGCCAGACTTGGCATTGACCCGCTGTGGTTCTCCATCCTCATTGCCATGAACCTGCAGACCAGCTTCCTCACGCCTCCGTTCGGGTTCTCCCTCTTTTTTCTGAAAGGAGTCTGCCCGCCGGGCCTGAAGACTACGGATATGTACAAGGGAGTTATCCCCTTTATCTTCCTGCAGATACTGGTACTGATCTCGCTGGTGATATTCCCTGGGATATATGGCTTTAAACCCTTTCTCGAATAAGGTTCAGGAAAAACACGATGAGTAAAACCCATGATACAGTCGCCGGAAAAGGTTCTCCCCTCGGCAAATATCAAGATGTAATGGTGGGCAGCCGCGGACTCGGCAAACTGCTCTACTTTGAATGGTGCATGCTGCTCTCCCCCATTCCGGGAGCCCTCGGCATCGTCCTGCGCAAGCTGTTCTGGCCCCGCCTCTTCGGAGCCTGCGGTGGTGGCTGCATGTTCGCCTCCGGCATCATCCTGCGCCGACCGGGCCGGATCTTTCTCGGCCACGCGGTGGTGATAAGTGAAAGGTGTGTGCTCGATGGCCGCGGGACAGGTGAACGGGCCATAGAGCTGGGCGACAACGTCATGCTCTCCAACGACATCACCCTCTCCTGCAAAGAGGGCTCCATCACCATCGGGGCCAACACCGGAATCAATACTCAGGCCATTGTCCAGTCCACCCACGGCTGCCCGGTGGTCATCGGCGAAGACTGTATCCTCGGCCAGCGCAGTCTGGTTATTGCCGGAGGCAGTTACAACATCGACGATCTCGAAAAACTGATTCGCGAACAGGGAATCCGCAATGATGGCGGTATCGAGCTGGCAGGCAACGTCTGGCTTGGTGCCAATGTCAGCGTACTCGGCGGGGTAAAGATGGGGCGCGGCTCCATTGCCGGAACCGGTGCAGTGGTCACCAGATCGATACCGGAAAACGCCGTCTGCCTTGGTATCCCGGCAAAGGTTGTGAAAAGGCGCGGAGAATGAAAAAACGACTCCTCACAGCAGCCAAATTCCTCATCAGTCTCGGCCTGATCTTCCTGCTCTACCGCAAGATTCCCCTTGAGAACATGGCTGCGGTTCTCGCCGGAGCCAATTTTCTCTGGCTGCTGCCCATTGCCGCACTGGTTCTCATTAACACAGTGATTTCCGCAGCCAAATGGCGCATGTTTCTGCAGAGTGACAACATCGACCTGCCGCTCTCCACCCTCACCGCCACCTATATGATCGGCAGCTTCTACAATATGTTTCTCCCTTCCAATATCGGGGGAGACTCCTACCGCATTGTCGATGTGGCCGGTCGCAGTCAGCAGACAGCTCGAACCGCTGTCTCCGTACTCGCAGACCGTCTCTCCGGACTTCTGGCAATGGTCTGTCTCGGCGTCGTGAGCTCCATGCTGGTGGGTTCCCGCTTCGGCAACCCCTGGTTCTTCCTCATCCCGCTGGGCCTGCTGGGGGCAATGCTGCTGGGGCTCTGGGCCCTCTTTGCCCAAAAGCCCTTCAACGCCGTGCTCTCCATCTGCCGCCTTAATAATATTCCCCTTATCCGCAGACTGGCTGACAAGCTGCTGCTCTCGGTCTCGGTGTACAGTGCGGACCGCAAACTTCTCATCCGGGCCATACTCCTCTCCTTTCTTTTCCAGTTCTCTGTCTGCATTGTTGTCTACATGCTGTCACAGATTATCCACTGCCACACCGGTTTTATCTATTTCTGCATGTTCGTTCCCCTCGTCACCCTGCTCGAAACCCTGCCCATCTCCATCAACGGCATCGGCCTGCGCGACGCCGGGTATATCTTCTTTTTCGGCAGTGTCGGTATGGGCGAGTTGCAGACCCGCTCTCTTGCCCTGCTCTATTTAGCCCTGACCATAAGCTATTCAACCTGTGGAGGACTTGTCTACCTCCACCGTCTGCTCACCCAGGATAAAAGCAAAAAGCCCCCGACGGAATAATTTTGTTTACATTTTGTATTGGCGGATTCAAAGACAGGGGAGACGGGAGGAAGGAGACGGGAGACAGGAAAAAGCAAAAGATGTCTATGCAGTTGCTTTTTCTGGTCAAAAAAAATCCCCGACTTCCATAAAATAGAGGGAAATCGGGGAAATTCAGCCAGGAAAATCTCAGAACTGTTTCTTCTTGAAAAAGTGTTTTACAAAGAGGATATGCGCTTTCATCGCTTCGAGTGCACCGTCAGCATCACGGGATTCGATGCAATTGAAGACCCGTCGATGCTGCAGCATTACTTCGTCAAGCATCGGACGTTCAAGGTAAAGATGAACCAGGTTGGTCTTGATCCCGACAAAGAGAAAATCGTAGAAACTGCGCATCAGATGAATGATCACAGGATTTCGGGTGGCAAAGGTAATAGCCATGTGAAAGGCAACATCCGATTCCGGTGAAATTTTATCAGTTATCCGCAGCTCATCTTCCATGTCTTCAAGATTTTTGCGCATGGCATTGATATCAACCTCCGATGCCCGAAGAGCTGCAAGCATGGCGGAGTTGCACTCCAGCCCCATCCGCACTTCGAGCAGATCGTCGATGGAAGCTTCCTCCGCTCCCATAGCAGCAACAAGGGGATTCCCCTCACGGCTCTCGGGTGAACTGACGAAGGTACCCTGCCCCTGACGGTGTTCCAGCAGTCCCAGGGTAACCAGTTTATTGATGGCGTTCCGCACCGAGGTCCGGCTTACTTCCATGGACTGAGCAAGATCACGCTCGGGTGGAATCTGCGCCCCCGGTTTGAAAGTACCTCTGTAGATCAGTTCACGGAGCTGCTCAAAGACCTGATCGGAAATACGTTTCGGCTTGATTGGTTTCAAACTCATAGTTGCATTGTGTTTATATTAAGGTTTAAAAAAAAACAGGTCAGTCACGGAATAACAGGGAAACAGCAACTGCTTTATACGCCCAGAAACCCTTTTTCTGCTGAACCTGCACTGAAAAGACCCTGAGATTGGGTCATCGCCATTGGTCTAATGGTAATCCAAAAAACCATAGGTTGCAAGATTATACCTTCATTCTGTTGCCTCTTGCATTCTCAAGGTAAAAAACGTAATCTGCCGGTTTACATCTTTTTTTTAACGAGGGACACCTGATGAGCACATTTATAGAGATCTACGATACAACCCTGCGTGATGGCACCCAGGCAGAAAACTTCAACATCTCTGTTTCTGACAAACTGAAGATCACCTGCGCCCTCGACGACTTCGGCATTGATTATATTGAAGGCGGCTGGCCCGGCTCCAACCCGGTCTCCGAAGAGTTTTTTGAAAAAATTCGCAAGGAAACGCTCTCCCACGCGAAACTCGCGGCCTTCGGTTCCACCCGCCACATCAAAAACACCCCGGAGAAAGATGCCAATCTTCAGGCACTTGTCGCTGCCAAATGCCCGGTGCTGACCATTTTCGGCAAAAGCTGGGATATCCATGCCACTCAGGCTCTTGGTATCTCCCTCCAACAGAACCTTGATATCATTGAGAGCAGTCTCGCCTGGCTGAAACCACAGGTTGACCAGCTCTTCTACGATGCCGAACACTTTTTCGACGGCTTCAAGAACAACCGTGAATATGCTCTGCAGACCATCGAAGCGGCTGTACGCGGCGGCGCGGAGCGACTCATCCTCTGCGACACCAACGGCGGCTGTCTGCCCCAGGAGATCACATCGATCATTGAGGAGCTCAGCAGTTTCCTGGAAGAAAAAGACATAGTCACACCCCTCGGCATCCATACCCACAATGATTCTGAGACTGCCGTCGGCAACGCCCTTGTCGCCATCGCCACCGGCAAAATACAGCAGGTGCAGGGAACCATCAACGGTTTCGGTGAGCGCTGCGGCAATGCCAACCTCACTTCAATTATCCCCGCGCTGGTGCTGAAGATGGGTTATGACTGCGGCCCCAAACCACATATCAACCGCCTCTATACCGTCTCCCGTCTCATTAACGAGCTGGCCAACCTCCAGCCCTGGCGATTTCAGCCCTATGTGGGCGAATCGGCCTTTGCCCACAAGGGTGGGATTCATGTCAGCGCAGTGAAACATAATCCGCTCACCTACGAACACATCAAGCCGGAAGTCGTAGGCAACAATCGCCGGGTATTAATCTCCGACCAGAGTGGCAAAGCCAACATCCTGCTCAAGGCGAAACAGTGGGGGCTGCAGCTGAAGGCGAACGATCCGATGATTAGCAGCATCATGAGTGAACTGAAAAAACTGGAGAGCTTTGGCTTTCAATATGAAGGTGCCGAGGCGAGTTTCGAGCTGATGTTGCGGCGCACTCTCGGCATGCAGCGCACCTATTTCAAGTTTGACGGTTACCGGATAATGAACCACAAGTACCGCATGGACAAAAGCCCCCTCACCGAATCCACCATCCGGATCGAGGTAGGCGGCCGCGAGATGCACACCGCCGCAATGGGCGATGGTCCGGTCAATGCCCTTGACCAGGCAATCCGCAAGGCGTTGACTGTCTTCTACCCCTCTATTGAAGAGATGGAACTTACCGACTACAAAGTTCGCGTTCTTTCCGGCGACTATGGCACCCAGGCCCGGGTGCGGGTACTGGTGGAAAGCAAAGATCCCTACATGCACTGGGGCACCGTCGGGGTCTCGGAAAACCTCATTGAAGCGAGCTGGCAGGCATTGATTGACGCTGTCAGCTATAAGCTCATGAAGGATGAACAGCGGGCCCTTGAGGAGTAATACCATTTCCATTTTGTATTGGTGGATTTAAAAGGGAGAAAGGAGACGGGAAACGGGAGACAGGGAAAAGCAAAAGACGGAACAGCGAAAAACTTTAAGAAGTTACGCTTTTATAAAAAATGCCCTTTTTCGCACGATTAGACCATTTCTATTAAGAAAGGCTCTTTTTACATCCTGTTTATCCATTCGTTACAAATCATTCCACCGTGTTATTCCACCGTTATTGTTACGGTTACCGTCACCGTGTAGACAAGGCATGCCTTGTCTCTACATCATTGCTGGAATCACTGTTGTAGCTATTTTTCACCAATGATGTGTAATGTTACCGTTATCACCCCGTGGTGACAATGTGGCGTGTATGTTTCACGGGTTATCGGTGTTCCGTATTCGGTTACAGTTGCACCGTTACCGTAACGTTTATCGTTACCGTGTAGACAAGGCATGCCTTGTCTCTACATCATTGCTGGAATCACTGTTGTGGCGATTTTTCACCAATGATGTGTAATGTCACCGTTATCACCCCGTGGTGACAATGTGGCGTGTATTTTTCGCGGGTTATCGGTGTTTCGTATTCGGTTACGGTTGCACCGTTACCGTAACGTTTATCGTCACCGTGTAGACAAGGCATGCCTTGTCTCTACATCATTGCTGGAATCACTGTTGTGGCAATTTTTCACCAATGATGTGTAAGGTCACCGTTATCACCCCGTGGTGACAATATGGCGTGTATGTTTGCTTTTTCCTGTCTCCCTTCTCCTTTCTCCCGTCTCCTGTCTTCCGTCTCCCTGCCTCACCTCCCGCAGTTCCCGCAGCACCTCACAGTCTACCAGATAGCCTTTACCGTCCACCGACATTTCATTTTTGCCACTGATGCCATCCACTGCACCGCAGGAAACTATCTTCTGGAGATACTCTTCCACCTCGGCAAAATCCGGCAGTAACTCTTCCCCGCTGTCTCGTTCCAGCTCGGCAAGCAGACCATAGGCTCCCCAGTTGGAAACGGAGGCGACAATCGGAAAGTCGCTGCGAATCACGCAGGGAGTCACCCCGAGACTCGGCAGAAACTCGGCAAAATTACCCATACCCACCTCATTGCCGCCGTCGCCGATGGCAAAGGTTGGCGTCTGTGCCAGCTCAAAGAGATGATCAAGCCGGGGAGTGCTCTCTGAGAGATCTTTCCCGCTGAAATTAAGATACTGCCCTGCTCCATCATGGCCAAGTCTCTCGATGGAGAGGTGGGCTACGGGTTCATACCTGTGGAGAATTTCTTGCAGACGTGCGTCATCATCCTCCCCTTTCTCAATGAAAAGCGTCTCACATTCAGAAAAGTAGCCGTTGCAGCAGGAATCGGTCAGGATCATCGGCGACCAGCCCAGCTTCACCATGCCCTGATAGAGGAAAAAGGCACCAACGGGTCCGTCCGTCTCCCCTCTCTCCCCAGCCAGAAATCCTGTATAGATAAAGACCCGGCCACGGTCAAGAGCGAGAAAGGCTTCCGCCGCACGGCGGCACCAGGGCTGGGGGTAACGGGCATACAGCTTGTCCATGCCGCGTGTTGAACGGGAAAGGATGACATCGTCAACGGTCTTATTCATAATATTCACTGTCTCTGCGGTCCGACACAAACATGTACCCCGGTGAGTGGGTAATGGCGAAAGGGATCTTGATACTGCGCAGCACATTCTGCGGTGTCACCCCGCAGGCCCAGAAGACCGGAATTTCATCTGCTTTAATCTCCACGGGATCGCCGTAATCAGGCCGGGAGATATCTGTAATGCCAATCATCTCCGGAGAGCCCACCTGCACCGGCATTCCATGGGTCCTGGGAAAATGACTGGTGACAACGCAGGCCTTTGCCACCAGATCCCGACGGATGGGTCGCATGGAAACCACCATGTTGCCGTGGAAGATATCCACCGGCGTCAGCGGCAGGCTGGTGTCATACATGGCCACGTTAATCTTCTGAGCAACATGGCGTAGAGGAATCCCCTCCTGCACCATCCGGGCCTCAAAGGAGAAGCTGCAGCCAATGAGGAAGAAGACCATATCCTCAGAGTAGTATTTTTCCATATCCGCTGTCCGTGCCACCCGCTCTCCGTTCTCGAAGATATCGTAGGAGGGCAGTTCATTGAGCAGATTGGCCCCGTCCGCCAGTACCGAGCTGCGATACCCGCCCTTTACAATTTCCAGTACCGGTACCGGCGCGGCATTGGCCCGGGCAAACGCCTCGAAATGTCCGGCATATTCCCCGGGCAGCACCAGCAGATTGGCCTGAACAAAACCATCACAGTATCCGGCGGTGGGTGCGTTGAACTCACCGCTGGCGATCTTCTTCCGGAACTCGGCCGGGGTTGTTACTGAGGTCATTTTTCTCCTCTTCAGAGTTTTCAAGAAATAAGGGGACATCGAATAATATCAATCACATTTTTTACTGACCAGAGAACGCAACTGCGTCGACATCTTTTTTGGCGATTACAAATGGATAATAATTCGTGTTTATCCGTGTCCATTCGTGGTTCCTTTTGCAATTTGTAACCACGAATAGACACGAATTTTCACGAACAGCGCAAAGAGTAAAGATAGAACAACAGCAATACTCTGCGAAAAAATCAGCCCCCCATCATCATCGGCAGCACCGTCACAATCTGCGGAAAAACCGAAATCAGGACCAGTCCCAGCATGAGAAGCAGGAAAAAAGGCAGTGCTGCTGCAGCAATACGCAGAATGTCAATTCCAGTCAATCCCTGAATAACAAAAAGATTAAAACCAACTGGCGGCGTAATCTGCGCCATTTCCACCACAATGACCACAAAGATGCCGAACCACAGGACATCAATCCCGGCCTGCTCCACCATCGGCATGATGACCGAGGTCGTCAGCACCACCACGGATATACCGTCGAGGAAACAGCCCATAACAATAAAGAAAACTGTCAGCGCAGCGAGCAGAGTGTAATGCGACAGCCCCATACCGCTGATCCATACTGCCAGCATTTTGGGGATACCGGTAAAGCCCATCGCCACCGTAAGGAACGCGGCCCCGGCAAGGATAAAAGAGATCATGCAGGAGGTTTTCGTCGCCCCGAGCAGGCCGTCAATAAAATTCTGCCGGTTGAGGGTACCACTCCACGCTGACAACCCCAGCGCCAGTACCACGCCGACAGCGGCTGCGTCGGTCGGCGAGGCAATCCCTGAATATATCGAACCGATCACCCCGAAAATCAACAGCGTCACCGGCATAAGCAACGTCAATCCCTTCAGCTTGCCACGCAGGCTGATCTCTACCTTCTCTTCCGGAATTGCCCCAGGATGAAGAAATGACCAGACCGTCACATACGCAATAAAAAGCCCGATCAACAACACCCCGGGCAACACTCCGGCAACGAACAACCGCGCAATCGACTGCTCGGTGGCCACCCCGTAGACAATAAGAATAATGGAGGGCGGGATGAGCAGACCGAGGGTGGCCGAACCGGCAAGAGAACCGAGAATAAGCGATTCAGGGTAACCCCGCCGCTTCAACTCGGGGATACTCATCTTGCCGATGGTTGCCGCCGTGGCCGCCGAGGAACCGGAGACCGCCGCAAAGAGAGCGCAGCCAAGAATATTCACATGCACCAGCCGTCCGGGAAGATGAGTCAGCCAGGGTGCGAGTCCGGCAAACATATCCTCGGAGAGTCGCGACCGGAAAAGGATTTCCCCCATCCATATAAAAAGTGGCAGAGCGGCCAGCGACCAGCTGTTACTCGCCCCCCACACCGTAGTCGCCAGCACACTGCCGAGGGGCGCATCGGTAAACAGCACCATCCCGGTCATGCCAACAACCAAAAGAGAAAAAGCCACCCACAGTCCGCCCGCAAGAAGGGCAAAAAGTAGAATCAACAAGAAAAGGGCAAGAAACAGTTCTGGCATCAGATTCCCTCCTCGTTACCGGTCAAATCTTCGGCCCCGGCTTTCCGGGACGAGACGGGAATATGTCCGGTGACACTGAGAACGAAATCATCAATCAGCGCCACGGTAAGAATAAACAGACCAAAAAACATAAAAAACTGCGGAATCCACAAAGGCACAGCAATCATCCCGGCGGAGAGATCGTTATAATGCCACGACTCCAGCACCAGCAGCGCGGTGTACCAGGTAAAGAAGGCGGTGACGGTGGAAGCCACCGCGAGACACCAGATATCCACCCAGAATTGAAATCGGTCCGGGAGATGCGAAGTTACCAGCGAAACGCGGATATGGCCGCCCTGCCGCAGGGTCCAGGCAAGAGAGAGAAATGCTCCGGCCGCAAGCAGAAAGCCGGTAAAATCAGCGTAGGAGGGAATGGTCATACCAATAGCATGACCAGTGGTGGCGGAGGAGATACGATCAATCAGATTGAGCCCCACCTGAGAAAAAACCAGCAGACAGATCGCTGCGATACAGCCAGCACCAAGCCAGCCGCCAAGGGTATAAAGACCATTGAGGAACGTGCGCATGAAAAATCCAAGGTATGGCACCGCTGGCGGTGCCAGTGAATAACAACCGCCAGCCTGGAGAAAGAAGGCTGGCGGCACAACGGGCAGTTTACTCAAAAGTAAGCTTCCGATACTCCTCAACCAGCGTCTTCCCATCCGGACCGGCACTCTTCTGCCAGTCGATAATCATATTGTCGCCGATATTTTTCAGTCCAGTCATCAACTCGGCAGAAGGATGAACCATGTTCATGCCATTCTCTTCAAGAATCTGTGTCTTGGCGGCCGTCTCCGCCCGGCTCATCTCCCAGCCACGCTTTTCCGCCTCGGCGGCTGCATCCAGCACAGCCTGCTGAGTCTTCTTATCAAGTTTGCGGAAAGCCCGTTTACTGACCACTACCACGTTTTTCGGTAACCATGCCTGAATATCACTGTAATAGTTAACAAAGTCCCACGATTTTGAGTTGGCCCCGGTGGAGGGAGACGTCAGCATTGCTTCAACACGTCCGGTGGCAAAAGCCTGGGGGATATCCGGTACTTCCACCGCAACAGGAGCGGCACCAAGTTCTTTGGCCAGCTTCTCCTGAGTTGCATTGTAGGCACGAAATTTCAGTGCTTTGAGATCGTCAACCGTCTTGATCTCTTTTTTGGTATAGAGGTTCTGCGGCGGCCACGGTACGGAGAAGAGCGGAATCATTCCTTCTTTATCAAGCAACCGCACCACAATCGGTTTCTGCACCTGCCACAGCTTCCCTGCCTCGTCATAGTTGGTGGCAAAAAAAGGCTGAGAATCTGCCCCGAAGATCGGGTTTTCATTGGAAATACGGGAAAGGATAAACTCCCCGATGGGCACCTGGCCTCCGCGCACGGCGTTTTTAATCTCCGCATGTTTAAACAGCGATCCGGCAGAATGCACTTTGATCTTCAGCTCGCCACCGCTCTTTTTTTCTACATCTTTGGCAAACTCAATGATATTCTCGGTGTGAAAGGTCTTGTCGGGATAAGGGGTAGGCATATCCCAGGTAACACCGAGAGCGGCGCCACTGAGAATGAGAGTGGAACTCAGGCCGGCAATCCCGGCAACGATATTTTTCGATACGTTCACAGCTGTTCTCCTTTTACGGGTTAAGAGTGTTCAGAGCCCCCGCACGGTGCGAAGTCTGCTCCGGTCATCGTACTACAGCCTCAGTCAAGAAGATTACACGCGGCGAGACGCAGGGCCAGCGCCTCCTTCGACGAGCAAACTTCACAAATCTGTCTGCACATCTGCTGAAAGTAGCGTTCATGGTTGCGGCGCACCTGCTCCGCTGCAGCCACTGTGAGCGGTTTGAAGGAAATCTCCGCTCCTGGTCCCAGCCTGCCGAGGGTGGCAAGATCGGCGGAAATAACGGTGGCAATCTTCGGATATCCGCCGGTAATCTGGTGGTCATTGAAAAGGATAATCGGCATCCCGTTGCCCGGCACCTGGATAGCGCCGGTGACAATCCCGTCGGAGACAAGGTTAAAGCCACGGCTGCTGTGCCTCAGCGACGGCCCTTCCAGGCGCAGCCCCATGCTGTTGGACTGCGCTGTTACCGTATAGCGGCCAGCATAAAATGTTTCGCGGGCCTCTGCGGTAAAATACTCCTCCTGCGGTCCCGGCACCACGCGGATCACGGCACTGCCGTCGGTCCCACTGCGATAAAACCAGCCGGCGAGCAGTCGCTCCGGCCGTTTTGCAACACTCTCCAGCTGCAGAGGAAGGGAATCACCCTCTTGAAGATGCCTCCCCTCGAAGCCGCCAAATTTTCCGGCAATACAGGTGGAACGACTGCCAAGGATTTTCTCCACTGCAAAGCCGCCCTCCACCGCAAGCACACAACAGAAACTGTCGCTGAACGAACCAACGCCAAACCGGGTTCCCCGCTTAAGGCGCACGCTCTCTCCGGCGGGAATCAGCCGTTTTTTCTTCGCGCCAGGCACCTCAATTTCCAGGGCAACTTCAGCTCCGGCCAGTGCAATTCGCACGGAATCAGCCGCCACCTCAAAAGCGGGGCCACTGAAGATAATATCCAGCCCCTCCATTCCCTCTTCGTTGCCGACCAGTCGGTTGGCGAGACGCAGGGCATCGGCATCGCGCACCCCGCAGACCGGCACAGCCATCGCCTGGCAGCCGAATCGTCCGAGATCCTGCACAGTGGTGCAGAAACCACCCTCCGTTACCTTCAGTGCACTCATTTTCCTGCCTCCCACTGCAGCTCATACTCTCCACGGGCCACCGCCTTTGCGATACGCTCATGCTCCGCGCGGTCCACAGTCTGAAAGCGGATGGTGTCGCCGGGGGTAAAAAGAGATGGCGGATCACGGCGCACATCAAAAAGCGGTGCGGCAGTATTCCCGATCACGTTCCAGCCTCCGGGACTCTCCACCGGATAGATTACCCCGGAACCCTGCGCGACAGCCACCGCTCCCGCAGCCAGCTTCGTGCGTGGACTGGTACGCCGCGACACCTGCTGAAACTGCGGGAAATCCCCGAAGTAAAGCAGGCCCATGGTAAAGCCAATCATGTAGATAAAAAGTTCCGTCTCAAAGAGAATCTGCCGAATTTCTGCTTCACTGCGCTGCAGCTGCGTTGAGAGATCAGCAAGATCCCAGGCAAATTCGCTGTCACAGCAGAGCGGCATCAGCCAGCGTTTTACCTCACGTGTAACGTCACTGCCCTCCTCCACAAGCCCGGACAGCGCATCTTTCAACTCCTCCGCACTCGTCTGCAGCGGGTTGTAGTGAACCAGCAGAGAGCGATAGGTAGGGACCGTTTCCACCACTCCGGGCAGCGCGGCCCGGCTCACCGCCTCCTTCAATTGTACCACCCTGAGGCAGAGATCCCGATCCACAACCTCGCCAAACTGAACGCAGAGGGCAGTATCCCCGCAGGGAAGAAATTCGAGGGCAGGAGGCACAGTCATCACTTCGCCTCAAGCATGGCACGAATGGTGGCAATCTGCTTCACACCGGATTCGTTATCACCATGCACACAGATGCTGTCCACCGGAAATTTCAGTTCTTTGCCGGTAATCGCCACGATAATTCCTTCTTCGCAGAGAGTTCTCACGCGTTCACGCACCCCCTCACCGTCAAGGACAGCTCCCTCAAGAGCACGGTTACGCAGGGTACCATCCTCTTCGTACGCACGGTCGGCAAAGGCCTCCAGATACAGAGAAAGGCCCCGTTTCTCCGCCATCTTTTGATGGTGCGCATAACGGGCGGTGGACTGCAGCATCAACCGCAGCTGCGGATTGCATGTCACCACAGCATCCATCACCGCGCCAAGAACAGCATCGTCACGCATCATCGTATTGTACAAGGCCCCATGAGGTTTAACATAGGAAAGCTGTGTGCCTGATGCCCGGCAGAAGGCATCAAGCGCACCCGTCTGGTAGAGAACAATGCACCGCACCTCATCGGGCGACAGGCCCATATTCCGCCGGCCAAAGCCCTGCAGATCCGGATAACCGGGATGGGCTCCGATCTCCACACCGTGCTCCTTTGCCATGCGCACCGTCTCTGCCATTACACCCGGGTCTCCGGCGTGGAATCCGCAGGCGATATTCGCCATCTGGACGTGGGGCATAATGCCTTCATCCCAGCCAAAAGAGTAGCGGCCAAAGCCTTCTCCCATATCACAGTTGAGTTTCATCTTTTCCTCTTCCTTTAAATTTAGAGCTCTGCTGACAGCATATCGTTCTGTACTTTTATACAAATTGAGTGAAATAGAGGGCAATATTCGGGAAAATTATCAAAAGTACAATCATAATCGCGATCATCACCACAAAGGGAGCTGCTCCCACCATGACGTCACTGATGGAACCCGTGCGCCGTACGCCCTGCACTACATAGAGGTTCAGCCCCACTGGTGGAGTAATCAGTGCCATCTCAATCAGCAGAATCAGCACCACACCGAACCAGATGGGATCATACCCAAGACCAATCAAGACTGGTGCAATAATCGGAATAGTAATGACCATCAAAGAGAGGGTCTCCACGAAAAAACCGAGAACAATATAGAGCGCAATAACGATGAGCAGCGTCTGCAGCGGAGAAGTTCCCAGTCCAAAGACAAACTCCTTGAGCATATCTGCAAGGCCAATGGAATCAAGGATAAAATTGAGAAAGTTGGCTGCAATGAGAATCAGCATGATCATCGCGCTGGTTCGCATTGTCCCTTCAAACACCTGTTGAAAAAACTTCACGTTTACCGTCCGGTGAATCAAGGCCAGCAGCAGAGATGCGAGGACTCCGAGAGCTGCTGATTCCGTCGGCGTAGCCAGTCCTGCATAGATAGAACCGATCACCACAAAAAAGATAATGAACACCGGAATGAGGTCAAGCAGCCCGTGAATCCGAGCCTCCCAGCTGTAACGCTGTCGCCCCCCGCTCAATGCCGGATTAACCATGCAGGCCACTGCAATACAGGTCATAAAAAGGATGGCGAGAATTATCCCCGGCACAATGCCCGCGAGGAAGAGGCGTGGAATAGAGGTATTAGTCAAAAAACCATAAACAATAAGATTGATGGATGGAGGAATGAGAATCCCGAGCGTCCCTCCTGCGGCAATCGAACCACAAAAGAGCTTTTCAGAGTATTTGAACCTCCGCCCCTGGGGCAGTGCCACAGTGGTAATCGTTGCGGCAGTGGCCACGGAGGAGCCGGAAGTTGCCGCAAACAGGGCCGAGGTCCCGATATTGGCCTGCAGCAGTCCACCCGGCAACCAGCAGAGCCACTGGTTAAGGGCATTATAGGTTCGCCTGGCAATTCCGGCACGCAGCAGAATCTCGCCCAGCATGACAAAGAGAGGAATGGAAAGCAGGAGAAAATCTGTGCTCGCAGACCAGGTTATCTCCCCCACCGCTCTGTAAAGCGGATAATCTGAAAACAACGCACCGATGGAGAGCCCGAGAATAACAAGAGCTGTCGCGACCGGCACACTGCAGAGCAGGAGAACCAGAAGAAGGACAAGGGTCGCACCAATAATCATGATTTATCTCCCACTTCCTCTATCTCTTCAATCTCCTCTTCAAGAGTGACAATAGAGGCAAAATCCTCACTCTCCCTGCGGTTGCCCTTTATCTGCCGCCAGACCGTAACCGTCAACAGCACCAGAATCACAATACAGAACCAGATCAGGCCAGCCAGCCAGAGACTCTGTGGAATCCACAGGGGAGTCGCAAGCGGGGTATTGGCCGTAGAATGTCGCACCAGTGAAGTCTTCAGCACAAAACAGGCAAACCAGCTGACAACTCCGAGATAGATGAGGAACAGGCTCAGGGATAAAATATCAAGGTATTGCTGCAACCTCTGCGGACAGAGTCGGTAGAGGATATCGATACGGATATGAGACTTTCGAAAGAGGGCAAAGCTGAAGCCCCAGCTGCAGCTGATGGCAAGGGCATACCTCGACAATTCATCCGTTCCACCAAGGGATATGGAGAAAACCTTGCGCAGTACAATCTCCACGACAATCAATACCGCCGTCAGCAGCAACAGGAGACCGCCGCCCCAGGAGGCAGCCTGTGAGACTTTCTCCACTTTGTGAACAATATCCATATCCTGACTCTCTTAAAAAATTACGGTGCGGAACACAATGCCCCGCACCTGCCTTTCACACCCGCCTGCCGCCCGGATTTACTGCTTTGCTTTTATGCCGACCACCTTCCCGATTGTCTCGTTCCAGGAGGTCATTGTTTCAGGCTTCACTTTTTCTGCGAGAGCTGGCAGTACGTTGGAAATCAACACCTCTTTTACCCGGCTTCTGTCCGCATCCGTCACGGGGACCAGAGTCAGAGAAAGAGCATTGCCGTGGGGACAGTCTCCTCCGGTGAGACACTGCACACCCTCGAGAGTCTCCTGCCCGGCAACAGCCCAGCCCGGATCCTCAAGATCTTTCTTCACGAGGTGCATCAATTTGGTCTGTTCCTCGGCGGAGAATTTGTCCCAGGTGTTCAGCGACATTACTCCAACAACGTAATCCCAGCCGCCAACGGGCAGCGGATAGAGATATGAGGAAACCTCACCCCACCCCGCAGAGTAGCCTGAAAGCGAACCCGTAATGGCGGCATCCACCACACCACGCTGCAGAGCCTGAGGCACCTCACTGAAGGAAAGAGTCACTCCCGTAGCACCGATGGCAGTCACAAATTCCGAGGTTGTCCAGCCGGAAGCACGAATTTTTTTCCCTTTTAAATCACCAAGAGACTTCAGGGGCACCCGGCTGAAAAGGACCTGTGCCGGATAAGGGGTCACACTGAGCAGTTTTACATCGAAATCCCGTGCCAGATACTTCTCAAGCTCGGGCCGATACGCCTCCACGGTCTTGCGAGCCGTCTCAAGATCAGTGGTAATTCCAGGTAAATCAAGACCCGCCAGATCAGGGCAGTCGGAAACGATATAATCCGCAACGGTATTCACCACATCAAACACGCCCATCTTCATCTGGCGAACTACTGCGGGACCTTTCAACTTCACCTGGGAAAGGGAGGTCATGTTCACCTTGCTCCCAAATTCGGCTGGAATCGTTTTTGTCCAGAAAGGTTCTTCAAAATTTTTATACAGTGTCAAACTGTTCCAGCTTCCCACAACACGTAATCTGTCCGGCGCGGCAAAAACGGCAGTCGATGAAAAAAGGACTGCAACAAGTGCAGCTGCAACTGTTTTAGAAATCATCATTGTGCTCCCTGTAAAAGATTTTCGCCATACTGTGACGAAAGCGGTATGGATTGATACGTCAGCTTCTGTCTGGAAGGATGTGAACTCTGTACTGTTTTGTAATTGACCGGGAGAGAAAAGGGTCAATCATCGTGATTTCGCAGGCCTCTGAATAAATCGTCCCTTCGGCAATAATCGGCAATGTCCCGCCGAAAATGGCGAGGGTGCCTGAAGCTACGTTATCTCTGGCAATGATCTTCTCCAAATCATTCCAGTGGAGAAGATCCCCCAAAACACCGTTCTGGTATTTCTGCCACTTTCCGGCCACCATCACCCGGGCCTGCAGCTGGATCCCGTCCCAGTGATCGTCAACCTCATCAACAAACCAAAACTCATCTCCAATAATTTTGTCACAAATCTGTTTCGACTTGGAGGTAGAGACAGATTCCAGTTCACGGTCTGTATGATCACTGGCCACAGTGAAATATCGACGGCCATGTTCATCCAAGGCAAGAAAAAATTCAACCTCCATGCTGCTGTACTCACCGACAACATATATCTCGTTTCCATCTCTTATCCGATGCGGCGAAATCCAGTAGAGGGCCGGAACAGAGTAGGGAGTCGGGATTCCAAGTTTCTGTAACTCCTCTATGTGAGACTGAACAACATCCTGCCGACGTCCGGTATAACCAGCGGCGACACAGCATTCGATGCTGAGGAGAGCGTTCTTTACCTCTCCATTTTTTCCCATCACTTTTATTTCTTTTTTCATGCTGACTCCTTTCTCAGCCCCACATTCTGTCCACCAGCACTCGGATAACGCATGGAAAAATTCGACATAATGGTCATAATGCCACACTCCAAAGCAATTATCGATATTTTTTATATTTTTATAACATATATGTAATTATTATCTATTAACACACTGTTTTTTTTAAGATATTTCAAAACTTAAAATAACAATATAACACTCTCCCGGCTGCCAACTTCCACAGAAGAAGAATTCAGAACAGAAAAAATACAGCAGAAGAAATTCCTTCCGGCTTTACCCCTCAACCCTGTTTCGCCCCTTCTCTTTCGCGCGGTAGAGTGCCTGATCAACCCGATTAAGAAATTCCTCCTCTGAAATATCCTCGTCGCAGAAAGTACTGCAGCCGAAACTCATCGTCAACCATGGACTTCCGGCTCCGAATTCATGGGGGATGTGCTGCTGCTCCACCTTCTCCCGCAGCAACTCTGCAACCCTCCGACAGCCCTCTGCGCTGGTCTCCGGCAGGATGACAATGAACTCCTCACCGCCGTAGCGGGCGAGCAGGTCTCCAGGGCGCTTGATCTCTTCAGCGAGGGCCCTGGCAACGTGGCGCAGGCAGTTGTCACCTTCCGGATGGCCGTAATTGTCATTGTACGGCTTGAAATAATCGATATCGCAGAGGATCATGGACAAAGACGTTCCGTTTCGCCGGGCGAGGGAAAACTCCCGGTGAAATGTCAGGGAGAAACGACGCCGATTGGCGAGCTTTGTGAGGCTGTCTACCTCTGCCAGCTTTTCAACAGTATCAAAGGAACGGATAAGCTGACGGCCAAAGAAGAGTATTATTGCGGCTCCCACCCCGCCAACCAGCAGCATATTGACCGCGAGCGGCCAGATACGCTGCTCGGGAATATGAAAATTTACGCTGATCCCGCCCCGGATATCCCCCACCTTATAGCCCTGCTCCCTGTGGCAGTCAAGGCAGCTCTCCTCTGTATAGAGCGGCGCGATATAGTGAAACCTTTCCCTTGTATCGTCCACATACCAGTACTCTTTTATCTTCTTCCTTTCAAAATCCTTAAGAGGATCTTTCTCCCACGCCCGGGCCGCATTACCGGGTCGAAGAGGCTTGAGGCTGGTGATATGGAAATCGACGAGTTTGCTCGTGCTGGAATCCTCAGAGATGAGACGGGTCATAAAAGCGGGGTTAATCATGGTAAGTTCCATTCCTCCACGGGTGACAACATCCCGCAGAGGATCCTTCAGCCACGGATTGGGCTGGAGTTTATCGGTCACCGGGACATAAACACCTCCCTGTTCGGCGTTCCAGCGCCGGGCAACAACGACCATTTCAAAAAAGGATCGGGCGGCACGAACATTCTCTCCGATGTGAAATTCTCGACTGCGGGACAGGTTCCAGTAGAACAGGATATATATAAAAAGAAACCAGAGAAGAGTTATGACAAACAGGAACCCCCAGCGGATCCGATTCACCTTGTGACGTTCAACACCCCCTGCTCCTTCCTCAACCTCGCTATCAGGAGACTGGAAAATAAATGTAAAGATGTTTTTTTTCATGTCGTTACTCCTTTTTTACGCTGCACACTCCTCACATATCCCCGCCATCATCTGCGGCACAGCCGCGAGGTTTACCGTATCCTCTACCGGAAAACAGGCGAGCAGGCGGCCGTCAAACATCACGCCAATGCGGTCGGAAAGGGTCAGAGCCTCGGTAAGGTCGCCGGTTACAAGAAGAATTCCTGCGGCTTCACGAGCCTTGAGCAAAAGCTTCCACACCTCTTCCATGGCAGAGATATCAAGTCCCTGGGTGGGCTGCTCGGCAACGATGAGCCGCGGTTTACGGTAAAATTCACGGGCAAGAACCATCTTCTGCAGATTCCCGCCGGAGAGTTGCCAGCCGGCAGCGGAGAGGTCTGGCGGGCGGACGTCGAAGGTCTTGAGCAGATATTCTGCACGTTTACGCGCCTCTTCCCGAAAAAGGAAAAATTTACCGGGTCCCCTGGAGAAACTGCGGCGGGTGGTGAGGAGAAAATTGTCGAGCAGATCAAGGCTTGGACAGGTGGCAAGCCCCTGGCGATCCTCAGCGATCCAGGCAAGCGTGTTCTCGGGATCGTCGGCGGCGGTGCGGAAGAACTCTCCCCACTCCCTGCCAAGGATACGCACCGTACCGGAGTGTGGTTTGCACATGCCGCAGACCGTCTCCACCAGCTCCTTCTGTCCATTACCCGCCACGCCGACGATACCGAGAATTTCCCCCTGACGCAGTTCAAACGACACCCCGCCATCCTGCTCACTCCAGCCGAGGCCGTCGAGGGAAAGGACCTGTTGCCGGATCTCCACCGACTTTTTTTCCACCTCAAGCAACACCTTCCGACCCACCATCCGCTCCGCCAGATCGGCGGTGGATGAAACATCCTTGACCGGCACGGTGTCAACAATCTCGCCCCGCCGCAGAATGGCAATATCATCGGCCACCGACATAACCTCTTCGAGCTTGTGGCTGATAAAGACAATTCCCTTACCCTGCGCCAGCATCAGGCGCATGGTGGCAAAGAGGTTCTCCGCCTCTGCAGGAGTGAGCACGGCGGTAGGTTCATCAAAAATCAGCACCTCAGACCTGCGGTAGAGCAGTTTGAGAATCTCTACCTGCTGCCGTTCACCCATGGAGAGATCCCGAATCACTGCGGAGGGTTTCACGGACATGCCGAACCGCGAGGCAAGAGCCTCCACCTCAACCTCCATTCTCCGCCGGTTGAGGAACATCTGCCTGTGACCAAGGAAGACATTTTCCGCCACTGTCATCGCTTCCACCAGTTTGAAATGCTGATAGACCATACCGATACCGGCAGCAATCGCCTCCTCCGGCGAAGTAAGATGCAGCACCTGGCCACGGGCAGAGACAGTGCCGGAGTCCGGCCGCAGCTGTCCGGCAAGAATCGACATCAGAGTCGATTTTCCCGCGCCGTTTTCTCCGAGCAGCGCGAGCACTCGACCACCGACAATCTCCAGGCTCACATTGCTGTTCGCCCGAACCTTGCCGAAGGATTTGCTGATCCCTTCCAACCGGATCAACACCTCACTCACAGCCGTTCCCGTACGGCAAGAGGTTCAACAAAGGTCGTTTCAGTATCCCAGGGGAAGAGAATCCACGTTTCCTGGTTGACCTCTGTGACAAAGGTATCCACCAGCGGCTTACCGGCGGGCTTGGCATAAACCGTGGCAAAGTGTGCTTTGGGAACGAGATTCTTCACAATCTGCGCAGTGTTGCCGGTGTCAACAAGGTCGTCAATCAACAGCCACCCCTCGCCATCTCCACCACCGGTAAATCCCTTGAGAATTTGCGCCTCACTCTTTTTATCTTTCCAGTCGTAGCTGGAAATGCAGATGGTATCCACCTTGTGGATATCCAGTTCACGGGCAATAATCGCCGCCGGGACAAGACCGCCGCGGGTGATGGCGATGATCCCCTTAAAGAATTTTCCGGTATCAAGCAGCAGGCACGACAGGGCGCGCGCGTCCCGGTGAAGCTGGTCCCAGGAAATAGGATAGGTTCTCTGATACGTGTTGCTCATTTCGTGCTCCTGTCAGGGGAGAAAGTTATTGTAGAAGTTCTCATGGGACCCTCATATTACAATTATGGTGTTTATTGTGAAACCACTCTTGACGCAGTATAGTTCTTTAACATGTTGGAAACATTTCGCTTTTACAGCAGGGGTGTATCCTTTATTTTTTTCATTTTAATTTTTTCAATCACAGGAGATGTACCATGGGAGACAGAGACAAAATCGGTCCGGGCCTGCAACTCTTCAGACCTGGCACCCCACAGAAAGACAAAATCAAAGCCATTGTATTTTTTACACTGCTGGCACTTATCACTCTCGCGCAGGCATTTTACTGGCTGTTTGCCAATAAAGTGTTTCCCATTATCTGGGGCATGCCATTGGGCCTGTTTACAGTGGTCATGCTGATTGCTGCTGAATTTGTCATACTGACAGCACTCTATCTCTCAGATAAGGGGACAAAATAATGGACTGGATAATTACCCTCGGAGTCATACTGCTTTATCTCTGCATCGTATTCTGCATCGGAGCCTTTGCCGGGCGGGGCAGAGAAAACTCGGTACAGGAGTACATTGCCGCAAACCGCAGCCTGGGCTTTATTGTACTTTATTTTTTGATGGGAGGTGCCATTTTCAGCGCATTTGCCTATCTGGGAGGCCCGGGATGGGCCTACTCAAAAGGGGCAGCCTCTTACTATATTATGGGATACTGCGCTCTGGGCCTCGTCCCCTGGTGGATCTGGGGACCAAAGGCTGCACGAGCGGGACAAAAATTTAAATATGTAACTCAGGCACAACTTTTTGCTGATCGCTTTCAATCCAAAGCTCTCTCCATCATAATCGCCATTATCTCAATCCTGGCCTTTATCCAGTACATCACTCTGCAGATGAAAGGCAGTGCGTATGTCTTTGAAATAGCTTCCGGAGGCAGAATCCCTTTCTGGGCAGGTGCACTTATTGCCTATGTTGTTGTTGTCGCCTATGTCTTCTATGGCGGGGTCCGGGCTGTTGCATGGACCAACGTGTTTCAAGGTGTTTTCATGGTAGTCACCGCCTGGGTACTCGGCCTCTACTTCGCGTATTCTCTATACGGCAGCCCTACAGCCATGTTCACAAAAATTGCTGAAGCAATGCCGACTCACCTTCTGGTTGGTCCCGGAACAAAAATGGACTATATGCCTTATGCTTCCGCCTTGATTGTCTCCGTTCTTGGCTTTTCCATGTGGCCCCACCTTTTCATGAAAGCCTATACAGCAGAGAGCGAAAAGACCCTGAAAAGAACCATCATGTGGTACCCTACTTTTGCCATTTTTCTTGTTCCAGTTCTTTTTATCGGTTTTGCCGGCATCCTGCAAGTTGACCCGCAAACCCTTGGTGCCCCGGACAAAATTCTTCCGTGGATGTTTGCCAATATGAACTTCAGTCCACTCGCCATCGGACTTGTTCTTGCCGCAGCTCTCGCAGCAGCCATGTCCACCCAGGACACAATTACCCATGCAGCCGGGGCCATCTTCACTCAGGACCTGATTGAACCACTGAAAAAGAAAAAACATACTCAGAAAGAAGCAACGGTATGGATTCGGGTTTCAGTTATTGGTTTTGGATTGATCAGTTATATGGTTGCAATTTTTGGTGGTCAAACCATCGTTTCTCTGCTCCTTGGAGCGTATGGTTCCATTGTGCAGCTGCTGCCGGTAACGATCGCCACCTTCTTCTGGCCCCGGGCAACAAAGGCAGGAGTTATTTGCGGGGTGATCACGGGAGTTGTTTTCAACTATCTGATCGTCCTTCAAATTGTCCCGAAATATGCCGGAATCCACCCAGGCCTGCAAGGTTTGATTCTTAATTTTATTGTTCTTATTGTCGTTTCTTTTCTTACGCCTCCCATGGACAAGAAACACGTGGATAAATTTATCAACCTGTAAAAAAGGGGCAGACAACCTGTTCAGGGAACAGGACAGGTTGTCGTCTGCACCTTATTTTTTCACACTCCACTCAGAAAATCGTTATGAAACAAAAAATTAAAGAGTATGTGCAGACAAAACTGCCTGGTATTATTGAACTGCGACGTGCGCTGCATAAAATTCCAGAAACAGGTTTCAACGAAGTTAAAACGTCGTCATTTATCGCCAGAACGCTGGAACAGGCAGGTTTTGAAGTCACAACCGGCATTGCCAAAACTGGAGTTACAGCCCTTCTCAAGGGAAACGGTCCAGGGAAAACACTTCTGCTTCGATCAGATATAGACGGACTGCCGATTGCAGAGGAAACCGGCCTCCCCTTCGCTTCCACCCACCCGGGGTTCATGCACGCCTGCGGTCACGACGGTCATATAGCAATCCTCCTTGGAACAGCACTGATCCTCAAGGAGTTAAAAAACCAGTTCAGTGGACAGATTAAATTTGTCTTTCAGCCAGCTGAAGAGGGCCCGGGGGGTGCAAAGCTGATGATAGAGGAGGGCGTGCTTGACAATCCGAAAGTTGACTATGCCCTCGGTCTTCATCTCTGGGCCTCTATTCCTGAAAATAAAATTGCACTCAAGGCCGGCCCGCTCATGGCGGCAATGGATCGTTTCGACCTTGATATAATCGGCAAAGGCGGCCATGGAGCCATGCCCCATCTCTGTAAAGACCCTGTCGATGCAGCGGCACAGGTTATTAACACTCTTCAGCGTGTTGTCAGCCGGCAGATGAATCCATTGTCCCCCA
The DNA here is from genome assembly GCF_016918505.1 of Desulforhopalus vacuolatus. Lineage (GTDB taxonomy): Bacteria > Desulfobacterota > Desulfobulbia > Desulfobulbales > Desulfocapsaceae > Desulforhopalus > Desulforhopalus vacuolatus. Next base: position 2,195 of record NZ_JAFFPZ010000022.1, on the reverse strand, counting down.
CAGTCGTTACCATCGGGACAATTCAAGGTGGAACTGCCTTCAATATTATTCCCGACAAGGTTCATCTGTCAGGGACCACACGAACTCTCGACAAAGAGGTATGGAAAGGCTGGGAGTCCCGACTGGAGCCCATGATAAACGGCGTTTGCACAGCAGCCGGGGTCAAATACAAACTGGATTATCAACCTGGTTATCCCCCTCTGATCAATGACAGCGCGGTAACAGAAATTGCCCGTCAGGCCGCAGCTGAAACCGTCGGCTCTGAAAATGTCATTGAAGCCGAAGCGACAATGGGAGGGGAAGACATGGCTTTTTATCTTGAACAGGTTCCGGGATGTTATGCCTTTATAGGTATCGGCACTCCGGGTTGTGCACCGCACCACAACTCTCATTTTGCATTCAATGAAGAGGTCCTTGGAACCGGTGTCAAATATCTTTGCAATCTGGTGATGGAAATATCAAACGCAAGGAACTGCTGACCTCGTCATATAAATTACGGATCACTCACCCTGCAAATTTTTTTATCCCGTTAAAGAAGAGTACAACCGCTTCCACCACAAGATATGTCGTGGGTGTTTAAGTGCAACAGCATTGAGATACCCTCGATATCCTGTCTTCCCATAATAGATCTGTGTCCACCAGATGGATGGTAAGAAGGTCTCCTTTAAAATCTTGGATACTCCAATTCCATTTGCCTTAAAATCTTTTAATCTTCTATGGGGCCAACCATTGAAAGATGCAAGGTCGACAGTCCTCTCTTTCTGCACTGATGCAATAATATCTTCAGAAACATTCTGACGATTCCAGGGTGATACGTGTTGCATAAGTGGTAATGCATTAAAGAGCAAAGGGAACCTCTTTTGGATCATCTGCCATTCAAGTGTTTCAATATACTTTTCTGTGTAGCCAATAATGTCTGCAATATTAATCAGTTTATATGACTCGTATGTAAGAGGTGCTCGCAATGCATGTTGATACAGATAATGAAGAGTCTCTTCATGACTAAAAGTTAAAACATCCACCTCACCAACCTGAATCATCTGGCCAGCTTCCATTAACTTATAGAAATCAACCACAGGATAGTATGGCGGACAGTTCGGATATAATCCCCGGTGCAGTTCAAAACAGACTTTTATATCATCAATGGTCTTATGCAGGGCTGGCAAGTGATGATGATCTGGTGGTATCGGAGAATTGGCCTGTTCAAAACCTGCATCACGCAACAACCCCTGCGCTTTGTCAACCTCAGCTCTGCTGAATAGAATGTCCATATCCCGCATAGGACGAAGGGCTGGATCGGGATAAAGTGTCAAACACAGTGCAGAACCTTTCAGCAGGATCGGAGTTAACTGATGCTGCTCAAACAACTGAAGTATATCCTCAAGAACCTTCAACCGTACAACAGCCTGTTTTTTGTGGCGTTTATAGAGAAGGCTTAAACTCCTGCGAACAGTTGCCGGAATTTCGGCCTCGGATTCCAGAATGTGCTTGCGCAATAATGGAGCCATCCCCTCACGCTCAGCTCTCACCAGCAACCCCTGCCAGTCATTAAAATTCTGGCAATACTCCCGCAACATCTGATGCTGCACCTCATGGCCTTCAACCCTGGCACAAACTTCAAGTATCGGATAGCGTTTCATGTAAACAACCTTGAATCTGAGTTGAAGATGTGCGGAAGGTCATCGAAACTGCCATAACTGAGCGTGAATGACCGGCACTGCTTGACTATTGCTGCCATTGCAGAGACACCATGCCCTTGCAGGTTACGGGCATTAACGTGGGAACGAAGCAGATACAGACTGCTCCTGGCAGGAGATATTTCATGCAAGCCGGGTTCTGCATCATGGGTAAACTGCGGAAAAATGATATCAGTAACCTTAGGCTCCAAAGGAGCAAAATCTGGATTCAATAAACGATGGGGAATCATAGAACTTATATTTCGCACCTTGCAAAAAAAATATTTTTTTTTAAAAAAACGTCAAACATTCAAGATGTTGTCAAGCAAGAGATGATCTTCATTTTAACTCTATACTAAGATGAGTGGTTTACGCTTTATTCCCCGTTTTCGCATTACACTAACCTGAGACTCTTCTTTGCCAAGTATTCGATGTATGCTTGTTGCCAGTTATAGCCCGAGCATGGGTAGTGTAACTTTTCTAAAATGGGTTTACGCTGTTGATCTTCCATTGGCTGCC
>NZ_JAFFPZ010000021.1 GCF_016918505.1 Desulforhopalus vacuolatus | reverse complement strand
CGTAATGAAGCAAGACAGCAGGCAGCAGAACAGGCAGCAGCTATGCAAATACACAAACGAAAATGCAGTCCACGACCACGAAAACGGTTAAAAAAGAAACATGCAATTTTCTAACCGGACACCACTGATTTTTTTATAATAAAAAGGAATATCCCCTCCAAATCTGAATTTTCGTGAGTCATTTATGTCCCTTGCTTTCCTTCCTCTTGATATCGAATGCTGTTTTGTTACCACCGCAATTCTCCCTGTTTTCAAGGGTTCTACCCTGCGTGGTGCCTTTGGGCATGCGTTGAAAAAGGTTGCCTGCACCTTGCGCAATCAACAGTGCGAAAGCTGCCTTCTCAACGCTTCCTGCGCCTATGCACTTATTTTTGCAACGGAAAAACTGCAGGAGAGCCGGGTTTCAGCCCGGCCTCATCCCTATATCCTTTTGCCTCCCAGCGAAGAGAAACGGGAGTATCAGCCGGGAGAGACTCTTCGTTTTGGTCTCACCCTCCTTGGCCCTGCCACGGGATTTTTACCTCACATTATCTACTGTCTCCAGGAGATGGGTAACAGCGGGCTTGGCAAGGGGACGAAACGACAGGAGGGGCGCTATGCGCTCTCCTCAGTTTCTGTAGCTGGAAAAACAATTTACAGCGGAGAAGAAAAAAGATTGTCCGCTGTAAAGCCGGAGCAGCTTGCTCTGGCACCAGCCGGTGATACAGCGTCTCGTATTCTCTTCTCCCTGCAGAGTCCTCTGCGGCTCAAGTTTGAAAACTCCTTTCTCCGCCGCGTCACTTTTCTCCATCTTGTGCGTGCAGCTCTCCGCCGTATTCATATCCTTGAAAGCAGCTATGGCGATCCGCATCTCTCTTATGATTTCAAGAGGTTATGCGCAACGGCGGAACAGATTTCAACGGCTGCAGATTCCACCCGCTGGATAGAGTATCAACGCTACTCAAACAGGCAGAAGAACAACATGCTCTTTGGCGGAGTGATGGGAGAGCTTTCATTTACAGGCGAACTCGATGAATACCTTCCTTTTTTCCGCTACGCGGAGCGGGTGGGCCTGGGGAAACAGACTGCCTTTGGCTTTGGGCAGATAGGTATAGAGGTAAAACCGTGAACTGCAACATTTCCAGATGAATTAAGATTCCTTGAAATAATACACAGGAGAACAGATGGATACCACAACCTTGAAAATCGCTCTGGCGGGGCTGATGCACGACATCGGTAAACTGGCACAGGACGGCCTTGAGATTTCCCCGGAATACAAGAAAAATAATACGGAGCTCTATCAGCCGTATAATAAGCAAAACAATTATCACAGCCATCGTCATGCTCTCTATACCGCAGCTTTTATTGAGCAGATGGCAGATGTGCTTCCACAGGAACTCAACGCCGTTGTATGGGGGGAGGACAAGAGCTTTTTTATCAACCTGGCTGCCCGCCACCACAAGCCGGAGAATGCCCTGGAATCTCTTATTACTCAAGCGGACTGGATCAGTTCCGGTCTTGACCGGGCCAGTTTTCAGGAGGGCGATGAAATAAAGATCAGAGAGTATCGCAACACCCGCCTGCTGCCTCTCTTCGAACAGCTTGATCTTGGAACGAACGATGCCAGACAGAATATCGAAGAGTTTGAGTGGGAATATCCGCTGAAACCGCTGAACAGCTCCTCAATTTTTCCCCGGAGGCGCAGCTCGCGAACAAAAGAAGAGGCGAAAGAGGAATATAAAAAACTCTACGATCAGTTTGTTGCTGCTCTCAGACAGCTCAAAAATCGTGACAATGTCGCTCTGTGGATGGAGCATTTTGATTCTTTACTGCAAAATTTTACCTCCATGATTCCGCAGGCGCGGGTGAAAATGGTGGTGCCGGATGTGTCCCTTTACGATCACGCCCGTACGACCAGCGCTCTCGCTGCAGCCTTGTATCTTTATCACCGTGAGCACGACAGTTTGGAAGAGAAGGCAATCTTTAATGGCAGCGAAGAGAAGTTTCTTCTTATTGGTGGTGATTTCTACGGCATTCAGGACTTCATATTCAGTTCAAGTGGAGATACTTCTGCCAACCGTTCCAAATTGCTTCGAGGTCGTTCTTTTTATGTTTCCCTCTTTTCAGAGCTGGCGGCGGATATGCTTTGCCGCAGCCTTGGTCTGCCTGCTACAGCGGTGGTTCTTAACGCCGCCGGAAAATTTACTCTCCTCGCTGCCAATACAAAGAAGGCCCGAGAAAAGATCAACGAGGTTTGCGGCAGTATCAACCAGTGGCTCTATGCAAATTCCTACGGAATCAGCAGTTTCGGTATTACCGTCACTGCTGCCCGTCAGGATGAGTTTAGTACTAAGCATTTTGGTTCTCTCTGGAATCGCCATAAACAGGAGATGGAGGAAACGAAATCGTGTCGTATTGACCTCCAGAAGTTCGGCGGTGCCGTTCCCATGGAGCAGTATCTTGAGAGATTCAACAATAATCTCAGCGACAGGCTTTGTCCTTTTTGTGCAATTCGTCCGGCAACTGTGCATTGTCAGGTTGATGACCGAAATTCCTGTTCTCTCTGTATGGATCAGATCACCATCGGTACTCAGCTGGTCAAGAATAAATGGCTGGCAATTATGGATGATCCCCGAGATGGGGTGCTGCAGGCTCCACTGCTGGGCCGTTATCAGCTTCGTTTCTGCAGTGAAGGAGAGGCGGAAAAACTCAGTTCCAGTCACCTTGTTAAACTCTGGAATACCTCTTTAGACTCTGACGGACGTGCTCTTTCTCCGGTGACCAGTCGTTTTCTCAACGGCTACGTCCCCACCTGTTCTGAAATTGATCTGCAGGATGGCAGGCTCACGGCGTTCAGTCGGAAAGAAGAGGATTTGCGACAACTCGAGGATGGCGCGCGGGATGGTCGACCAAAGACTTTTTCCGACATCGCCTGTCTTGCCAGGCATATTGAGGCTGATCTCTCCATTCACGGGACTCCGGCCCTCGGTATTCTCAAAGCCGACGTTGACCGGCTCGGCCTGCTGATGGGCTGTGGTTTACCAGAGGAACGCTATACCATTTCACGAATGGCGACTCTCAGTCGTCAGCTGGACAGCTTTTTCTCCCTCTATCTCCCCTATTTGCTGAAATCAGATGTACGCTTTCAGGCAGTCTATACCGTTTTCGCGGGAGGGGATGATCTCTTTTTGATCGGCCCCTGGAATCGGATGCGAGAGCTGGCTCTCTATTTGCGGGACAAGTTCAGTCTCTTCGTCTGTAAAAATCCTGAAATCCATTTTTCAGCCGGAATCAGTATGTGCAAACCTCATGCGCCGGTGGACAGAGTCGCGAATATTGCTGAAGAAGCACTGGAACGGGCCAAAGATACAGGCCGCAATCGGGTTACTGTTTTTAACGAAACGATCTCCTGGGACGCACTGGAAAAACTTGTTGACTGTCAGACAGAGATGGAGCTGTGGCGCCAGGAGTATGTCTCCGGCAGCCTTTTCTATCGTTTCAACGAGTTCATCGACATGGCAGAAAAGGAGAAAGGCCTTCAGGGAAGAGATATCACCTGCAGCGATATGCAGTGCCTGCGCTGGCATGCGATGTTCCAGTATCAGCTGGTACGTAATTTAAATAAAAAGCTGCAGGGAACCGCCCGTCAGGAAGCTCTGAAGGAGATGCAGCAGTTTGTACGCTGGCTGGAAGAGATGGGTGGCGCAATGCGTATTCCGTTGTGGACAATTTTATATAATCTGCGTTGAAATAAGACGTTACATCTTTAAGGAGGATACAATGAGGGAAATTAACCTGTGGAAGGACGCCGAAAAGAAGATTGTTGACCCTTTGCTTTTTTCTCAAACGGCAGAGACGATGGCGAAAGAACTGGGGGGAGATTTCAGGGTGAATAAAGGAACTCAGCTTCGGCGTTTTTTTGATGAAGTTGTGCGCTTTAACGATGCGGCAAAAAATAAATCCATAGACATTGAGCAGCTTCTGCCGGGGTTACATCTGATTATTGCCCGGGCTGCATATGCTCAGGGACGCAATTTGGTAAGTGCTGATTTTGTTTCTTTTATTCGCAGTGGTATCGAACAGATACAACGTAAAGAGGATCTGCGGGTATTTACAAATTTCTTTGAAGCGCTGATGGCTTTTTATAAACTGTACAATTCGAAATAAAGGCGCAAAATTTCTGCTGCACGTATGCACACCCTCTCAATAATATATGGTGATGGAGAAAATCATGAAACTGAAAAATATAACGGAAATCAAAGGACAAATTATACTGCGGAGTGGCCTTCATATAGGTGCTGGCGATACGGAGATGCGTATCGGTGGCACTGACAATCCGGTAGTAAAGCATCCTCACAGCAATGAACCTTTTATCCCCGGATCCTCTCTTAAGGGAAAAGTTCGCTCTTTGCTGGAATTGCGCAGTGGACTGATGCGTTTTACAGAAGGAAAGCCCGTCAATGCGAAGGCGTGGGAGAACGCTGAAGGGAAAGAAAAAGAGGAGGCACTGAAACTGCTTCAGCTCTTTGGTACCAGTGGAGCCGATGGTGATTCTGCCGCAAAAATTGGTCCCACCCGCGCTTCTTTTTCCGATTGTCCCCTTAATTCGACATGCCGGAACCGAATCCTTGAAGATGGGGCTCCCCTTACGGAGGTGAAATCAGAAAACTCCATTGACCGGATTCGCGGTGTGGCTGAGAGCCCACGTTTCACCGAGCGGGTTCCGGCAGGAATGGAATTTGATTTTTCTATTACCCTCAAAGAGATGGAAGAAGATGACGATCTCACGGAGTATCTCCTTGAAGGATTGTGTCTGCTTGAGCTTGATGCTCTTGGAGGAAGTGGCAGCCGGGGATACGGACGGGTTGAATTCCGTTTTGCTGATCCTGAAATACAGAAAAAATTTGACGCCACACAGGCAATCTGAGCAAAACTTTTTGTACTCGACAAAAATCTTATGAGGTTGCCATGAAATTGTTTGAAATAATACTGAAACCCGGTGGCCTGTTTGGCACTCCCCTTGTGGGAGATACCCTGTTCGGCCATCTTTGCTGGCAGTTCGCCAGCGATGGAACGCTTCTTAAGAGTGAATTTCAGGAGCTGATTAATGTATATCAGGAGAACCCCTTCTGTGTTGTCTCCTCAGCTTTTCCTAAAATATCCAGAGGAAAAGATATCGGTTATGCCATGCCCCGCCCGGATCTCTCTCTCTTTGGAAAACAGATCAATAAGGAAGGGCGGGAAAATCGTCAGAAGTTTCTTGAGACGCGTAAAGAGATGAAAAAGCAGAAATGGTTTTTTGTCGATGAATCCCTGCACTTCAAGTTCGACATTTCCGCATTGATGAACGAGGAAGAAGTGGCTGCTGCGGCCTTTCAGGGAATGGACGAAGAGGCGCGGGAAGAAGCCGTTCGCTGTACAGGAGGCTTTTGCATGGAAAGCGAGGAGATGCACAACAGTGTGAATCGTCTCACCGGCACTACTGGTGAAGGATTTGACCCATATATCAGTGGCGTGTTTTCTCTGCTGCCAGGTGTTACCCTTGCTCTTTTTGTTTTGCTCAATGAGGCTGTCTGCACTTCTCAGGGATTACAAACTGCTCTGGAGCGTATTGGCACCTTCGGATATGGACGGGACTCCAGCAGCGGGAAAGGACGTTTCACGGTCCTCAGCATCGAGGAAAAAACTCTGCCTGCAACAGGTAACGCCAACGCCTGCTATACCCTTGCTCCCTGTGTGCCGGAGATGGAAGGTATCGAACGTGCCTGGTTTACTCCGCTCACCCGTTTTGGCAAACACGGTGGCGGAGCACAGCTTGGAACGCACCCTTTCAAATCGCCGGTAGTTATGGCGGAAGAGGGTGCTGTCTGGAAGATGAACGCTGAGCGTTCCTGGCTGGGAAAGGGGATTTGCGGCGTTTCCAAACAGATTCCGGAAACGGTGGTGCAGGGGTTTGCCCCGTGTCTGCCCTGTTCTGTGGAGGCATAAATGAAATCAGAAACACGTAAATTTCAACTGAAAGTTCTTTCTCCCCTTCATCTCGGTTGTGATGAGGTTTACGAACCGACCTCCTTTGTGGTCAAGGAAAAGGAAAAAACGCTGGTGAGTTTTAATCCGCTGCATTTTCCAGCGCGGCTGGAGAAGGAAAAGCAGGAGCAATACTCAGCGATTTGCAGGAAAGGAACAGCAGCGTCTCTTTTGGAAATCTATAAATTCATTAATCGTGAAGCACAGGACATATCCGGGGTTACGATAGAAATTGGTGACGAATTTCTGCGTCATTATCAATCGGTATTACGCCTGTCCCCACAAGCTTCAGGCAGAAATCTCAATCAGTTTACCATTAACAGAACTGCGTTTAATTCTCTGGACGGTGATCTCTATATCCCCGGCTCGGCAGTGAAGGGAAGTATACGTACTGCAGTTTTGAATCTGCGGTATAGAGCCCGTGGCGGAGGTCTCCAGGGAAAGAGAAATAAAGACCTGCAGTCAGATTTGCTGGGCGGGTCTTTTGCCGGGGATCCTTTTTCCAGGGTGAAAATTTCAGACTTTTGTCTTGCTGGAGAGGTGCCCCGCTGTATCTGTTATGCGGTGGATGAAAAGAAGAAAAAGGGGGATAAAGAGAGTTCGGCTGTTTATCAAATTCTGGAAATTATTGAACCAGGAGCGGTGTTTGAGGGATCCATTACCATTGTGGGCTCAGAGCGGGAAGTTATTTCCCGGCCGGTTAGCTTTGTGGAGATTGAGGAGGCTCTAAAGGGCTTTTTCGAGGGAGAGCGAAAAAGGGAAGAGGGCGAGAGTAAAATTATTGGCGCAGCCTGCAGCCGTCCTCCTGAGAAGGGTGATCTCCCCATTCGTCTGGGGCGTCATTCGGGGGCTGAGAGTGTGACCTCTGTAGATGGCGACCGTAAAATAAAAATTCTCACGGGGAAGGGAAACCCGCCGAAAACACTTAATCACGCTATGACTATCTGGTTTGCCTCACCAAACAAGAAACCAAACAATAAAGCTCTGCTTCGGCCCTTTGGCTGGGCCTCCCTGCATGAGGCAACTGCAGAAGAGCTTGCTGTCGGGGATGAGTTCCGCAAGCGTCGGAAAGAATCTCGCGATGTTGAGTTTGAGGAACTCCGGCAGCAGCGGGCGGAAGAGCAGCATAAGCGCAACGAAGAGCGCAGGGCTCAAGAAGCTGTGGAAGCAGAGAAGGAGCGACTGGCAGAGGAGGCGGCAAGATATCCATGGAAACCCTGGATGTGTAAACTGTCCCAGATAGAAGAGTGGGGTGATTTTCAGCGGGAAATTCTTGGAAATGAACAGGCTGCCGAATGGCGTTTGCAGGATGGTGTTGCCCTGGCGGTGAAAGAGGCTGCTGAGCGGGTGCAGAGAGCCCGTCCAAAGAAGTGGGACAATGAGCGTGATACCCTCGTGACTGAATGGCTCGCTGTAACCGATGCTGCCTGGCGGCCTCTTGTCACAGCAGAGGAACAAAAGGCTGAAGTATCCCCGCTGGCGCAACAAATCCGAGACTATGGTGATTTAGGTGCTTATCTGAATCAACCCGTTGAGATTGCTGAGCTTGATATGGATGTTGCCTCGGAATTGAAAATAAAATTCAAAGAGTGGGGGTGCGACAGCAAGAAGGCGAAAAAGAACAAAGCGAAACTCTGGAAAGAGCTCAACAACCATATCAATGAAGTGAAAAAGAGATGACCCGCCTCTTCGTTATTTTCAATCACACCCTTACCCCCGCCCAGCGGGAGGACGCACGAAGCAGTCTTGGTGTCGAAAAAATCCTGGAACCCCCCATGCCTTTACGAGATATCTGGGGCAATCTGTCCCCGGATGCCTCTTCCCTGAAGGGGCAGCTCGTTCCGATTACGAACTGGCTGGGTGAGAAAGCAGAGGCGGGGGATTATGTCCTCATCCAGGGGGATTTTGGCGCGTGTTTTCTTCTTGTGCAGAGTGCGTTTCGCCTTGGCCTTCATCCTGTTTATTCCACCACCCGGCGTCGGGCAGTGGAGACGCGGGTTGGTGAAAATGAAATTCAACTGAGTCACCGCTTTCAGCATGTTTTGTTTCGTCATTATGAAATGGAGGAAGGATGAAAGCCCATATCTGTCTTGTTTCTGAACAGCTGCTGCCCAATGTACTGCCTGTTATCCATGAGAAGGTGGATCACGTGATTCTTCTCACCACATCTCAGATGGTGAAAAAGTGTGAGCTGCTGAAAAGCTTTTTCACCGAACGAGGGAAAAAGGTTTCAGTCTATAACACCGAAGCCTATGATTTTAAGGCGACTCTGGACGTTTGCACTCAGGTTCTGGAAAAGTTTACTGATGCCGAACTTACCCTCAATGTTACCGGTGGAACGAAGATTGTAGCTCTGGCGGCCTGGCAGCAGTGCTGGTTCGCTGCCAGCACTATACGGATCATCTATGTAGATACCAACAGCAACCGCCTGCTGGAGCTGGGAGGTGAGCCAGCCAGCCATCCCCTGCCTGACAATATTCTGTCCGTGAAAGAGCATCTGCTCTGTTGTGGAAAGAAAATGCTGAGCGGGGATGCTCCCCGGGGAGAAAAATCCCACAGGAAGGTAACTGCAGAACTCTGTTCTCTGCTTGTTGGCAAGCCTGCGCTGCTGAGAAAATTGAATGGTCTCGTCAGTGAATACGATGACGCATTGAAAAGGAGGAGGGCACCACCCTACTGTGCCGTGGAGGCGGAACAGCTGGGAGAGGGAGGAGAGAAACTCTGTGCCCTGCTGCTCAAGGGAGGGGTGGCGACACCGGGTATGAATGGTGCGGCAAATCTCAACGATGAAGCATCTCGCTTTTATGCAAAGGGCGGCTGGCTTGAAGAGTATGTTTATGGGGTTGTTGCCGATGAAAAAATTCCCGGTCTTGACCTGCGGATGAACGTGGAAATTGAATGGCAGGGAAAGGGAAATAAACCAACGAAAAACGAACTGGATGTGGTCTTCACCTGGCACAATCGGCTCCACGTCATCTCATGCAAAACCAGTGCCCTTGACCAGCAGGGCAGGGGTGCTCCGAGAGGGAAAGGTCCTCTCTATGAGTTGGATTCCCTCTCGGAAAAGGTGGGGGGCCTGTATGCCCGTTCGATGCTGGTTTCTGTCCACGGGTTGAATGAAGCTTCATTGGAACGGGCCAGGAACCTCAGAATTGAGGTTATTGCTGGACGGCAGGTTTTATGCCTGTCATCTCATCTTGAAAAGAAGTGGCTTAAACGGGAACCTCAGAGGTAGAGGAGAGGCCTTTGCTTACTCGTTGAAAAAGCGGTCTTTTTATTTTTAGTAGGAAACGACCTGAATTTAAAAGGGATTAAACAGACTCCGGGCGAAGGTTTATATAAAGGGAACATCAAATATTCTCTTATGGTTTGAATATGAACGAAATACAAGCTGTTTCAAGGTTCCCTGAAGAGAGAAGCGTCTGCTGAAATTATATCTGCCGGAGTTTTAACCTTAAAAAACAGGAAACAGGCATGCGGATCTACGTTACTACCCAGGGGGCACGTATAACCAGAGAGGGACGGCATCTTCTTGTGAAATCCGGAGAGGATACCTACCGAACAATTTTCATCCACAAGGTTGAACAGCTTTTGCTTTGCGGGAATATTCAGATAACGCCTTCGGCACGAAATGTGCTCTTCCGGAACGGTATTGATACGGTATTTCTCACCAGAGATGGCCGTTATCTCGGCCGTTTTTCCATTCCCGAACAGAAAAATATCATTCTTCGCCGCAGGCAGTTTGCCTTCGCGGATGATGAACCCTTCTGCCTCAATTTTGCCCGACAGATCGTGACCGGCAAGTTGGCCAATTTGAGTACGGTCCTGATGCGGATTTACCGGAAGAAGAAAAAGAAGCATATCGTTGAAAAGGTGCAGAAGATTCGTAAACTGACTGAGCAGGTTGCAACGGCGAAGAGTGTAGATTCCCTGCGTGGATATGAAGGCCGGGGGAGTGCGCTGTATTTCAGCCTTTTCAACACTGGTTTTGACCACGATCAGGGGTTCAGACGACGGGTTCGTCGGCCGCCGACTGATCCGGTAAATGCGCTGCTCTCCCTTCTCTATACCTTCCTTTATAATCAGGTGTACAGTGCTGTCCGTCAGGCGGGTCTTGATCCATATATTGGTGCGTTGCATACTCCTGATTACGGACGATACAGCCTGGTTCTTGATTTAATGGAGGAGTTTCGGCCAATCCTTGTTGATACGCTGGTGCTTGCGCTCTTCAATATGAATATCCTGAAAGATGACGATTTCCGGATTGTGAAGGAAGAGGAGCTGGAAGAAGAGGTGGTTGAGGACATTGAGGTCTCCACCGGAGAGCAGGAAAACGAGCTGTTTGATGCCCCCGTGCAGCGGATTGAAGAAGTGTTTTCCATGTCTGGGGAAGGGGAAGCCGGAAAATTGCCGGTGCAGCTCCATTCGGACGCGATGAAGAAGACGATTATTCAATGGGAACGAAAACTGGCCACTACTTTTCTGTACAGCCCGGAAGAACGCAAGATTCCCTGGTCGGAAGCTATGGTTTGTCAGGCGAGGCAGTATCGCAGATTTGTGGAGGGGAGCCAGAGCAGTTACCAGCCTCTACTGCTCACATGAGAGTGATTGTAACCTACGATATCAGAGAGGACAGTCAGGGGACAAAACGGCGAACGAAGCTGCACCATTTTCTGCGGGAACTTGGCATCAATACTCAAAAGTCGGTGTTTGAGTGCGAGGTGAGTGGAGAAGAGCTGCGTGTTATTCGTCGTTATGCAGAGCGCAGTCTCAACCTGCTGGAAGATCGTCTGCGGATCTATCATCTCTGCAGCCGCTGCTGCTCACAGGCAGAGGTGCAGGGACAGGGCATAAAAATCACCCAGCTGCAATACCAGATATTCTGACCATGGCAAACTACTTTATCATTTACGACATAGCGGACGCGAAACGGTTGCAAAAGGTGGCCCGTATTCTTCTGGATTATGGAATGCGCATGCAGCAATCGAAATTTGAAGTGGAGTTGAGCAAAGCGCAGCTCCGAACCCTTCAAGGTGAGATAGCCAGGGTGATAGATACGGAGAAAGACGGTGTGAAATATTTCCCTCTGTGCGAGAAGTGTGCGGCGAAGACTGAGGTGATTGGGCAGGGCATGCTGCTTGAGGCGACTGGAGAATTTGATATTATCTGAGATCTCATTGCTGAGGTGAGAGAGAGTGTTCATGAATCTCTTCTGCAAATATTTTCTTCAGTCGCTGGGGTGGTCTCCTGAATAAAACTCCTTCTATGAGTTGGGTTCTCGGTCGGAAGAGATGGGGAACTGTATGCATCATTCGATGCTGGTTTCTGTCCACGGGTTGGTGTATTCTTTATCGGAGTGGGGCAGGAACCTCGGGCAGAAGCGGTTTAAACGGGAACCTCAGAGGTAAAAGAGGAATATTTGCTAACCTGTTGAAAAAGCGGTCTTTTTTATTTTTACCTGACCGGAGGTTCCCAGAAGTGGATATTATGACGGAATGATAACAACTTAATGATGGAGGAAAAGGAAAATGCAACAAAAATACTTCCAAAAAACACATTGCAGTGAGAGGTTCCCGGATTCACCCTCTGAAAACCGCTCCTGGCAAGGGTTTGAAAGGGGCGCAGTAGGAAACGACCTGAATTAGAAAGGGATTACGACCCTCACAGCCTTCCTGTATGAAATGCATTGCCTTAAAAAGGTAGGAAACGACCTGAATTAGAAAGGGATTACGACCCGGATCATAAACAACCATCTTTTTCAGCCTTTTCTGTGGTAGGAAACGACCTGAATTAGAAAGGGATTACGACCAATACACTACCTTGCAATACATTCAACACGTTATGTAGGAAACGACCTGAATTAGAAAGGGATTACGACTACCATGCGCACGCATCAATAGACGTTGCCGCCTGAGCATGTAGGAAACGACCTGAATTAGAAAGGGATTACGACTGGACGGGCACGTTTGCCGTTGCGCCGCATTGTAAAGGAGTAGGAAACGACCTGAATTAGAAAGGGATTACGACCCTCCGGTGAGTCTTATCAGCCTGCTGGCCGATGTCAGCGGTAGGAAACGACCTGAATTAGAAAGGGATTACGACGCTTTCTTGTAGAATCCTGCTATTTGTTTTTGACTTGTATTGTAGGAAACGACCTGAATTAGAAAGGGATTGCGACAATTCAACCACGAGGTTTATTTCTTTGTGGCTTTTGTGGGAAGTGATATGAAGGAAAGGGCTTATACCATTTACATTTTTATATTAACCAGATAACGCAACTGCGTGGAAATATTTTTTGGCGATTGCGAATGGATAAACAGGATGTAAAACGAGCATAACTTAATAGAAATGGTCTAATCATGCGAAAAAGGGCATTTTTTATAAAAGCGTAACTTCTTAAAGTTTTTTTGCCTTTATTCGCATGATTAGAGCTTTCCTTTGGCAAAAAGTTTTTCGCTGTTCCGTCTTTTGCTTTTCCCTGTCTCCCATCCCCCTGCCTTTACATTCGCCAATAGAAAGTGAAAATGCCATTGAGTAAGGTCACAACTTAATAGGAATGGTATTACACAGACTCCGGGCGAACATCGATAGCAAGGCAGGGCACTGCTTAAGGTGACTTGGGCGTTTTATATTATCTGGGGTCTAATCACGAAGATGATAATGTTTGAGGATCTCAGATGTGAGTATTTCCAGGTCCGTTGTTATTTTATTACTGTCGAGTTTATTGTCGGGATCGGTTCCGCCATGGTTCACTCGATTTCTGCATGATGTTATTCTTTCGTATTTTTGTAGAAAATCTTTACTCCATTCCTCATGAATACTTTGTGCAGTTTCCTGGAAAGTCTTCAAATCGTTCTTCCAGTCGTCGGGACTGTCCTTAACACCGAGTAGAGCGGAGATAAATTCCCGCTGTCTTTTTGCCTCTGTCAATCCTTCTTCCTCTAGTCGCTGTCTGTGCGGTTCCAATTCTATAGAGACAATACTCTCCTGCAGGAGAGTAAATCCCTGGGGGATAAGGTTGATCTCTGCACACCATTTGGCAGCACGGAGGCCGTTGAAAAGAGATTTGTCTTCATATTCGGCAAAAAACTGCGTTATCTGCTTGAAAATTGGTGCAAGTGGAAGAATGTTGTCAAAATTTAGCTGCTCAAGGCGACTGCTGATGTATTTTTTTATCTCCATCTGACAGAGGCAATGGCAATTTGAAGTATGTACAAAACTGGAAAAATATTTGATTGCGGTACTTACTTTTTGCAGAAGTTTGGAATTTTCATCTCTTGTCTCAGGATTTTTCAGGATAGGTTGAAGCTGATATGAGATAAGGTCTTGCAGTGGAGCAGCATAACCATAACGAGTGAAATCATAGATTGCTCTAGCCCAGTCGTTCAGAGAAAAAAACGGGGTGAGATTGAAGACGGGGGCGTTGCGCTCAGATACTGGCATTTCTTCAACATCTGCACGGATCCCAAGAGTTTCAAAGGCTCCATAACAGCACTGTTTTATTGTAGTGTGTTTGACGACGCTTAAATAATTGAGAAGGATTGTTATCAGGAGAGGAAGGGAGCGAAAAGAGTGGGTTATGTCAAAAACAATTTCAGCTCCTTCTGGAATTTGATTTGAGATAATTTCAAAAATTTTCCAGAGCTCTTCTTCCGATGCCCCTGTTGGAATTGTGATTGGTTCCATGGCCGGAAGATCGAATTTTTGAGCTTCCTGCTGCAGTTTTTCGAGGTGTTTCTCTTCTGCCGCTGTGGTAACAAAGATAAAAGATTTTGCTTCGGGGGCAAGCAGGGTACGGGCAGCAGTCTGGATATATTCCACTCCATCACAATGCTGATTGTTGTACACATAATTGCAGGTGAGATAGTTTCCGGTTCCGAGAAAAGAGATAAAAATCATAGGGGTATAATAGGAAGAGATTGCGGGTGGGGCTGTGCTGATTTCCTCCGAGATTGCTTCTTTCTGGTATTCTCATCCCACCTGGTATGGTACGCAGAACAGTTGAAGTATTCACCATTTAAAGAGTGACGTCAAGTTTATAGGTCAGTGTGTTATCAACAGCTCTTCCCGCTTTTCTCGTAATATATTGAAAAATCGGGAAGAACTGAGCATCCCTCCATGACATTCCCATCAATCCGTTGCGAACTTTCGCGATATCTGCAGGCGTTCTCACCATCCGGCCGGTTCTACATCTTTTCCCCTTCGAGTTGTATTCAGCCCGGCACAGATGGTGAGTATCAGATATTCAAACAGCCGGTAAATTTTGAGCCAGCCATTGTTTAAATTGTGGTTGCGGTAACGCCCCTGACATCCGCGCAATTTCTTTGCCGTGATGGAATATCACCAACGTGGGAATCGAACGAATATTATAGCCACCTGCGGTGTGTTGATTATGTTCAGTATCCAACCTGACAAAGCAGGCCTGAGCAGACATTTCACCTGCGACCTGTTCAAAGGTGGGTGCAAATTGTTTACACGGTCCGCACCATGGAGCCCAAAAATCCACAACCACGGGCAAACCATTGTCGGTAATATAACGGCTGAAATTTTTGTCGTTACCCGTAACAGGGCTTGATGAAAGAAGAGGTTTTCCACACTTCCCACACAAAGGCTTGTCATGAAGTCTGGCTTTGGAGAGGCGGTTTTTCGCACTGCAACTCGGGCAAACTATTTGAATCAATGAATCAGTCATTTTAAACCTCCGTGAAAAAATGTTTTAAAATTGAAAGCAGAGTCACGATGTGGGTTTCTACACGTTTCAATTCCAGTGGGTTGATCTTGTTCAAAGTACCCTAATGCATTTTTACAGAAGGAAAAAGACAAAGAGAAGAAGGGAGGCAGGAGACGAGAAAAGGGAGAAAGGAGACGGGAGACGGGAGACGGGAAAAAGAATGGGTGCCTCCAATGAGGAGAGCAAGGAGAACACAATTCCCCTTATTCAAGAACACCCATCCGTTACTCTTTTGGGTACCCTTTTGTTATTTCTCCAGTATCGCGCGACTGCGTTTCACCGCGCAAAGATCCCCGCACATGGTGCAGACTTCCTTGTCAATCGGTTGCGAACTTTCGCGATATCTGCGGGCCTTCTCACCATCCATGGCCAGTTCCATCATTTTTTCCCAGTCGAGCTTATTCCGTGCGTCACTCATGGCATTGTCCCAGTCAATCGCACCGGGCAGACCTTTGGCAATGTCTGCGGCATGGGCGGCAATCCTTGTGGCGATGATGCCTTCTTTCATGTCGTCCATATCCGGCAGGCGGAGATGTTCGGCAGGAGTGACATAACAGAGGAAATCGACGCCGTAACTCGCGGCCAGTGCACCACCAATGGCAGAGGTAATGTGGTCGTATCCCGGAGCGACATCGGTTACCAGCGGCCCGAGAACATAGAAAGGTGCGCCGTGGCAGAGTTTTTTCTCAAGCTGTACGTTGGCGACAACCTCGTTCAGCGGCATGTGGCCGGGGCCTTCAATGATCACCTGTACATCCTGTTTCCAGCACTCTTTGGTCAGCTCTCCAAGAGTGAGAAGTTCCTGAATCTGAGGAGCGTCAGTGGCATCGTGGAGTGAGCCGGGACGCAGACCATCGCCGAGACTCAGAGTGACATCGTAGCGGCGGCAGATTTCAAGCAGGCGGTCGAAATGCTCGTAAAAGGGATTTTCGGCATTGTTTTTGTCCATCCAGTAGAGGAGCAGCGAGCCGCCCCGGCTGACCACGTTGGTGAGCCGTTTGTTTCTTTTCACACACTCAACAGCAGCTGTATTCAGTCCGGCGTGGATGGTGAGGAAATCGACTCCGTCCTGCGCGTGTGTCTCCACCACCTCAAAGATATCATCAATGGTGAGGGCCTCTATGTTCTTGCCGTAACGGGCGACAGCGTCGTACATCGGGACTGTGCCGATCATTGCCGGGCTGATCTCAATCGTGCGACGGCGAAATTTCTGAGTTGCGCCATAGGTGGAGAGGTCCATGATGGCATCTCCCTTCCACTCCAACGCTTTACGTACCTTGTCCAGTTCATTTTCAACGTTGCAGCAGTCTTCCGAGACACCAAGATTAACATTGACCTTGGTGCGCAGTCCGGCGCCAACTGCCGCCCCGTGCAAACTGGTGTGGTTTTTATTTGCGGGCAGGGCGATGGTGCCGTTGGCGAGTCCGGCGAGCAGTCGTTCTTCACTGATCGGTTCATCGGCGAGTACATCTTTCATCTGCGGTGTAATGATGCCCTTGCGAGCGGCTTCCATCTGAGTTGCATACGTCATTTAAATTCCTCGTAAGATATTGTTTTGCAGCAGTTTTACTGCTCCTGTAATATCGTCTGCGCCGACAATTTCGGTGACGAGACAGACGCTTTTTGCTTCATGCAGAAGAACTTCGGCGAGGTTGTGCTCAACTACGAGGATTTCGTCGCCAGTTCACGCTCGGAAATCAGCTCCGCAATGGTTGCAGTAACGGACTCTTCAGCCTTGCCGTTAATATAGAGTTGTAGAATTGCATTGTTTCTCCGGGGTACAGGAGAAGAGGGAGGGGCAAAAAAGAAAACCGCCAGATCCAAAGAGGAAGTGGCGGCAAACATGAAGAGGGGGAAAAAACCCTGAAATGTGAATTTGCCGCTTCCCTTCGCCGGTATTATCCAGATCAGGTTCCAAGGGTTAGATTCTCTTTGATAAGAACCTTTCTCAGCGTTTAAGCTCCCCCAGCGTTCTTTTCTTCTATTCTATTTATGTGTTGGTGTCAAATTTTTTCTGATTTGAGAATATCAGTGTTCAAAAAAACCAATATATTCGAGACACAGCTTCAGATCAACAGCTTTTAAAAATCTTTTCACGCAAAGGAAACCATGGAACATCTCACTGATTTAAAGGCAATTTTACACTCAAAACGCGCCAATATTTTTTACCTTGAAAAGTGTTGATACATCACATCCCCGTATCCACGGGGAACATTTGTGCAGAAATGGCAGCCCATGTCTCCATCTCGGTTCATCCCCGTACCCACGGGGAACATTTACAGAAGAGTTCCTTTACAGAAGAGTTCCGAGATTTGTGGCTAAAGCGGTTCATCCCCGTACCTATGGGGAACATATTACTTGTATGATGCTGTTTTTTCGTTATTAATAAATCAATAGCATCTTCACCAAATTTCCAAAGACTAATAAGAACAGCAGGGTCAGGTCTTGAAAAATCACTTTTTACACTTTTTAGCCCTCTTGCTGACAGTAGTGTAATGGGTTTTCAGGTGTTCTGCAATTGCCTTTAACGTATATCCGTAGCGAATATGAGCGATTTTGATCTGCTCATTGCGTAATGTTTTATTTTTGGGGATTTCAGGCGGGAAAATATTTTTCAAGGAAGGTCTTCCAGCAAACCTCTGTGTACGGGGGATCTCGCCGATTTCTTTTGCTTCACATCTTCGGTTTTGAATATCTGATATAAAGCCTGTACCGCCGAATATTACTTGACCGACCAGTTTCTTCCATGGATTTTCATCCATTAGCTCTACGCTGGCTGCAACAAACTTCCTGTATTCTTTGCAGGCGACATCCTTTTGATTCGCAAACTGTCCGAATACCCAATCCACCGTCAAAAACGTAGAAACTTTGCAGGCGTAACCTGTTTCTTTGTAATACCATTTACATTTTATATTGACCATATAACGCGACCATCACCATTGGTGAAAAATCGGCACGGTGGTGGTTTCCCGCAATGTTGTTCTGTAGACAAGGCATGCCTTGTCTCTACATCATCGCTGGAATTACTGTTGTGGCGATATTTCACCAGTGATATGTAAGGTCACCGTTATCACCATTGCGATCAATTTTACATCCTGTTTATCCATTCGTAATCACCAAAAAAGATGTCCACGCAGTCTTGTTCCCTTGTCAATACAAAATGTAAACGCTATTGATAAATCACATAAAATGATTTTTCAAGACCTGACCCCATTGTTTGAGCCCCATTGTTCTTATTGCGCTCCACTTTCACGATCTAACCTTATTCGTTAGCTCTTTTTATTTGTAAAGCAGGTGATTCTAAAAACACCATGCCTTCAAAATTAGGCAGATTTCCGAATAGTCCATCATTTAACTGAGTTTGAATTAAAAATGATTTTTTTGATTTCTTTGTTTTCATGGCTTTAGCAAGCAAAGAAGCTGCTTCTTCTATATACTCATGATCTTTTTGAACTCTAACTAAAACAGGTGCGTTATCGAATTGCTCGACTAAAATAGCATCAATTCCTTTATTGCGTTGTACTGCATTAAACTTTAACCCGCTTAATAAACTTAAAGCCGTTTTATCAGCATTACGGTAGGAATCGCGGCCATTTTTCAGCAAGTTAGATTCGGTTTTTATGGGGTTTTCGATTCTACTAATAGATAATTCAACAGCATCATTTGACTTGTCTATTCCAATATATTTTCGCCCAAGAAGTTTTGCTGCCACACAAGTGGTACCACTCCCGCAAAATGGGTCTAATACTATATCTCCTTCATTTGTAACCAATTGAATGACTTGCTCTAAAAGAAGTAAAGGTTTTTGAGTAGGATAACCCACCCTTTCTTTCGCTTTAGGATTCAAATACGGAATATCCCACACATCATTTAAGGGTACGCCTTTCTTTTTATCAGCAATCTTAAAGCTTCCATCATCATTTCTATCGTAGATAGATTTATTATGCTCATCTCGAGTTCTGCTCTGTAATATTTGATCAATGTTAGTTGTCTCAGAATATGATGTATAAATAGTATTAAACTTAAAATATTTACTTTTTGAGTAAAAATAGATGTTTTGATGGCCTGCTAATAATCCTTTCTTAGAGTTTGACCATCTTTTATAGCTCCAAATGATTTCTGATTGAAAATTTTCAGCGCCAAATATGTTATCTAATATTGCACGAACAATGTGTTCTCCGCTTTTGTCGCAGTGAACAAAAATTGAACCTTCTTCCTTGAGAAGTGGCTTCATTAATTCAATTCTTTCTTTTAGAAACTGTGCATATCCTTTGTTACTACCCCAGTTGTCATCGAAGCTAAACTCTTTTGTACGTTCTCTATTTTTTAGTTTGTGTTTTCGCTCGGTAAAAAAAGGCGGATCAAGGTATATGAGATCAATTGATCCTGCCTCAATTGATCTCATTTCATCTAAACAATCACCTAAGAGAACGCTATTAATTATTTTTATCATCTTTCTCTTCTCTATTTTTTTCTCGCCGCTATATCAGTTAAAATTTGTTTTAAATCGTACCCGCTTACTTTTAACAAATAATCCCAAGCATCATCTCCAGAGTAGTATTCTCCATCAACACCATTATAAATTGTTTTTAGCGTTTCTTGTATCTTGATAGCTTGCTCACGTTGCGGGTAATAAAACATAACTCTAACCGGCTTATATCCATGACTTTGAATTGCTCTAACCCTCGTATGTTCTTTAGTTATATGGTCGCCATCTGTAGTGGCATCTCGCCATTTTAGCTCAATGGCATCATTGCCGTTTAAAAAATCAATTTCAAATGTTTTAGGTTTTTTTCCTTGTGTATTATCAATAAGAACCTTTCCACCCTTGCTGTTCGCAAAGAACATGCACATTGAAGCAGCTTCTTCTAGGAATGACCCCGCATACTTGTATAAAAAACGACCGGTATTCTGGTATTCGTCAATCAAAATACCTTCGTCATTAGATATTCCCAAGACTCTATATATTAAGTAATGGTGATTATCATCACCTTTCATTTCTTCTTTACGAGCAACTATTTTTTCATTCAAATTTTTCGCATATTCGTCTGCTAAAGCACCTATTTTTTCTTTTAAAAGATCTAAGCATTTACCTGAAGCGATGGCTTCATCGATTATGTTCCTTTCATGCTTGTAAACTGCCTTTTTCAATTCTTGTTTATTTTTATTTTTTATTTCGATGCCCAGACTTTCGCAATACGCTTCAAGTTCTTTTTTGTTGAGTCTTTCTACTTTCATTAATTATTCCTATCATTTGTAGGCTGCATGAGGTTTGTTTTGAGAGCTAACGTGGCTTGCAATAAACTGCCAGGAGAGAAACAACAAGGTCAAGTCTTGAAAAATCATTTTTTAACTATCTTGCTAACAGTGGTGTTATGGATTTTCAGGTGTTCTGCAATTGCCTTTAAAGTATATCCGGAGTCTGTAACGTATTTTGTGTAACTGTTCCACCCCATTCCTTTGGCTGATGCTGGATGAGTACAATAAGTACAACAGCGTTCTATGAAAAAGAGTGCGCTGCCGGTATGGTTACGTCACGACAACTTAACCGGAGGTTACCATGCACAGATGTACAAGTCCTTGCTACCAACAGATCACTCTTTTAGAAAGGTACCAGATCAGTGCATTTCTTCAAATAGGAAGATTTCAGACTGATATTGCTGATACGTTGAATCGTTCTAAGAGTACTATTTGACGTGAAATTAATCGTAACTCTTTTGAAGGGATCTATGATCCCTGTGTTGCTCATGGCTGGATTCAAGTAATAAATGCAACACGTTCAGTGAAAAAAAGAACGTGAAATTCTCTAAAAGCGTCTTGGGTTCCCCTCGATATTCGCGATGCCGTGATTGATTTTATCAAGCGCCGGGCCAAGCGTATCGGTATCGCAGTGACGCGCTTTATCACCTGTTTGGAGATCGCTCCCCGCAAGTATTATGACTGTCACAGCCGCTACGGCAAAGCCAATAAACATAACGCCTTGGTTCCCCATGACTTCTGGCTGAAAGATTGGGAGAAACAGGCCATTATCAATTTTTACCTGGGGTCTTTGCAGGAAGGCTATCGCCGCCTAGGAGCCTGTCCGAGAATAGACATTCTATCCAAAATCGAGGCATTTTCAAAAAACGAGCACAGCTATCTGGTTGATATTACGAGCATCGTTTTTTGAAAATAACGAGAAGTTCGGGCAAAAGAGCGTTCTCGGACAGGCTCCTAGTCTTCATGATGCTCGATTTTAATGCTTCAGTTGGAACTGGAGAAAGCCCTCATCTGAGAGGGTGAGTATCCATTTCCATAACACATACTGTATGCTGTGCTATGCACTCAAAAGAACATCTCCTTAAGATTCATCGTATGGAAGTATGGAACGACATTGGGGAAACTTGGAACATCCCCAGAATTTTTCACCGGCGTGTTTTCCCTTCTTCGCAGTTCGAAGAACCATCTTTGCCCCGCACTTCGGGCAAACCGGGTTTCTTTTTGTGGGAGTTGCTGCTTGAGGCCGGGCCGATAGGTCGTTGCCTGATCTCATGTTCCTTTCTGCCATAATCTTTTTGAGTCTGCTGCCATTAATCAGCTCAATATTATTCTCACGAGAAAATTTGACAGCATCAGCGGTGAACTCTCCGGAAGTAATGACATAACCTCCTGCAGCACCACTGCTGACCATTACGCCGAGCAGTTCACGGACTATTTTTACGCCAACCTTGTAGGCTTTGTAGTGCTTGCATTGCACCAGATACTTCTCACCGGATTTCATTAACACCAGATCAACTCCACCATCAGGCCCGGGGCCGGTCTCCTGGACTTTGAAACCCTGCTGCCGAAAGTGCTCACCAATAAGCAACTCGAACTCTTGCCAGGTAATATCTGTTACATGCCGTTTCCCTGCGCTGACATCGCCATGCAGATTTTTGCGCGTTACTCTCTTGATGACAGATAGCAATGCTCCGATGCCAAAAACACAAGGCAGTACGTATTGACCTAATGACGCGAAAGTATAAAGCAAGCCTCCTTGCATTACCATCGATAGATCTTTCAAGGATGCCTGTGGCATACCTTTACTGGCTATACTATGCAGTCCGACATAAGAGACGATTGCCAGCACTGCATCAATCCACCACGGAAATGCTGCCGTTATTTCTATCATGTCCTCAAACGGGCTCTGTCTTTTGCGTGCCATAATATCCTGAATGTATATAATAATTGCATAGCCTCTACAGGGAGCTGAAGAGGAACGCATCTTTGAGAAAAAGCAAGACTCAGGTGGCTTCTGGGAAAATCTGCCAAACTTTTCCAGAGATTGTAAATGAGCTACCAGTATCTCAGCCTTGTAGAAAGGCATTATATCGAAATAAGTCAAAAAAAAGAAGTGCTTCGCAATCAAAGAGCAAAAGACCTCGGGTGTTCCCTGACCATGATTTCCCATGAAATAGATGTCATTTATTTCGAAAAATGTTTAGGTAATCGTTTATTGATGAAAAGGAGCATCGATGATTTGATTCACTGCCGCATAGGCAGCTTAGAAAAATGTGTGAAGGAAAAAAACAGGGTCAAGTCTTGAAAAATCACTTTTTAACTCTCTTGCTGACAGTGGTGTAATGGGTTTTCAGGTGTTCTGCAATTGCCTTTAACGTATACCCGTAGCGAATATGAGCGATTTTGATCTGCTCATTGCGTAATGTTTTATTTTGGAGATTTCAGGCGGGAAAATATTTTTCAAGGAGGGTCTTCCGGCAAACATTTGTGTACGGGGGATCTCGCCGATTTTTTTTGCTTCACATATTCGGTTTTGAATATCCGATATAAAGTCTGCATTGCCGAATATTACTTGATCTGCCAATTTCTTCTATGGAATCTCAACCATTAGCTCCACGCCAGCTGCAACAAACTTCCTCTATTCTTTGCAGGCGACATCCTTTTGATTCGTAAACTGTCCGAGTACCCAATCCACCGGCAAAAATTTAGAAACTTACCGGCGTAACCTGTTTCCCAGTAATACCTTTTACATTTTGTATTGGCCAGATAACGCGACCATCACCATTGGTGAAAAATCGGCACGGTGGTGGTTTCCCGCGATGTTGTTCTGTAGACAAGGCATGCCTTGTCTCTACATCATCGCTGGAATTACTGTTGTGGCGATATTTCACCAGTGATGGTGGATGCCACCGTTATCACCCCGTGGTGGCAGCGTGGCGTGTATGTTTCGCGGGTTATCGGTGTTTTCGGAGTCGGTTACAGTTGCACCGTTATCGTTACGTTTACTGTCACCGTGTAGACAAGGCATGCCTTGTCTCTACATTATCTTATCGCCGGAATCACTGTTGTGGCGATTTTTCACCAGTGATATGTGAGGTTCCCATTATCACCATTGCGATCAATTTTACATCCTGTTTATCCATTCGTAATCGCCAAAAAAGATGTCCACGCAGTCACGTTCTCTGGTCAATATAAAATGTAAACGCTATTAAACCACATGAAATTATTTTTCAAGACCTGAGCCCCATTGTTCTATGGGAAGTTGTCATAGAAATGTCACAGCTTCGTGTCACAGCTTGTCATAGCTCTGATAATGCATAATGACGGGTTGGATCAGTTGGACCAGCTCCGATTTCTTTAATTACGTTCTTTTCCAGGATCCCTTTGAGATCTCGTTGCAGACTGCGTCTATTGACGTCAGGGCACAGAGCTTCAAAATCTTGAATAGTTAGTTTGTTGTACTTCAGTAAAAACTCGATTGCTTTTCCCTGTCGTTCATTCAGGTTGTGTTTTTGAACCAGTACATCACGGCGAATTACCTGTTCTCCCCGTTTTTTGACTTCAATCATCTGGGTTTCAAGACCGGTGATAAAATAGTCAAGCCAGTTGGTCATATCCATATTGTGTTCGCGCACACTCTGGATCGATTTGTAGAATGTCGTCCGGTCGCGGTCGTAGTATTCACTTATAGTGAACAGCCGCTTGAAATCGTATCCAGCCTTATAGAGACAAAGCGTGGAGAGCAGTCGAGAGGTTCGACCATTCCCGTCCAGGAACGGATGAATATGCACCAGCTGGAATTGAGAAATGCCGCTCATCAGTACTGGATGAATATCGACTTCTGTGTTTAGCCATTTGACCATTTCCGACATCATGATTGGTACTTCAACGGCTGATGGCGGGGTGTAGATGATTTGGCCGGTAGCGGAATTGACAACATAGTTTTGAATGCGGCGATAATTCCCCGGATCAGCTTTTCCGCCGCGAACACCTTCAACCAGCTTACGGTGGATTTCCCGAATCATTCGTTCATGAATAGGATCACCGCTGTCTAAACACTCGGAAACGAATTCAAAGGCTGAGCGGTAATTCAGCAGCTCGAGGGTATCGTTTGGGTCGGCCTCTGGCACCGCTTCACCGCGCCATAACCGTTCTGCTTGATCCAATGTTAAATGAGTTCCTTCAATGTGCGACGTGTGATGAGCCTCTTTGATCAGTGCTTTATCGCCCATATCCCGCACCCAGTCATTATATTGACCATATAACGCGACCATCACCATTGGTGAAAAATCGGCACGGCGATGGTTTCCCGCGATGTTGTTCTGTAGACAAGGCATGCCTTGTCTCTACATCATCGCTGGAATGACTGTTGTGGCGATTTTTCATCAATGATGATGTAAGGTCACCGTTATCACCATTGCGATCAATTTTACATCCTGTTTATCCATTCGTAATCGCCAAAAAAGATGTCCACGCAGTCGCGTTCTCTGGTCAATACAAAATGTAAATGCTATTAAACCACATAAAATGATTTTTCAAGACCTGACCCCATTCAGGTGTTCCACTGCTCCTGTAATATCGTCTGCGCCGACAATTTCGGTAACGAGACAGACGCTTTCTGCCCCATGCCGGATAACTTCGGCGAGGTTGTGCTCCTTGATCCCGCCGATGGCGACAAAGGGCAGCTTGATATTCTGTACGACATAATCGAGATAGCTCAGCCCCACGGGAGCGCAGACATTCTCTTTAGTTGCCGTGGTAAAGATGGGGCCGACGCCGATATAATCCGCACCGTCCGCCACCGCCTGCCTCGCCTGCTCCGGGCTGTGGGTGGAAAGCCCGATAATCTTCTGTTGTCCGAGCAGTTGCCGCGCTGCAGCTGTCGGCAGGTCTTCCTGTCCGATATGCAGGCCGTCGGCATCGACAAGCATGGCAATATCGACAAAGTCATTAATAATAAACAGTACCCCGTGTTCGCGGGTGAGTTTGCGCAGGGCACAGCATTCGGCGTAGATATCGCAGTAGTTCTTTTTATGCCGTTTTTCACGGTATTGGAGAATCTTTATGCCACCGGCAATCATTGCTTCGGCAACCTCAAGATTGCTCCGCCCGTGGGAAAAAGCCTCTGCGGTGATGCCGTAGAGACCGGCGGGCAGGGTGGGTTTCCCGGTTGTCTTCACGTTTGCTCTCTTTTGGTTGTCTTGATGTTTCCGCCGTGTTCACGGTAGTAAACAATCGCTTCGCTCATCCAGGCACAGACTGCCTGCAGTTTATGGGCGTAGAGTTTCTGCTGTCGGCAGTCACTGATAAAATCTCCTGCCACTACACAGTTCCCCAGCTGACGAATACCGATTTCAGCCACGTCGCATCCTGCGATGCCGCATGCGCTGACCAGCAGCTCTTTTTCCGGGGCCAGCTCTTCAAGCAGCATCTTCTTCTCTGTTTCATTGTCAAACCCTTCCACGATTACCGCGCAATCGGTAAAGAGTGAGCGGCAGTTCCCGGCTTCAATCCTCGTTTGTGCGCAGGTGAGATGGATGTCCGGCGCGATGCGGCGCAGATTCTCTGCAAGGGCTTCTGTTTTGCCCCGGCCAATCTGATCAGCAAAGTAGAACTGGCGGTTGAGATTGCTCTCTTCCACCAGGTCAAAATCAACCAGAGTGAGGTGGTTGAAACCACTGCGCGCAAGGTTGGCGGCGACGTTGGAACCAATGCCGCCAACCCCGGCAATGCCGATGTTGATCAGGCCCATATCCCCCGGTCCCAGTCTTTGTGGACCGGCTGGTAT
Source organism: Desulforhopalus vacuolatus (assembly GCF_016918505.1). GTDB lineage: Bacteria > Desulfobacterota > Desulfobulbia > Desulfobulbales > Desulfocapsaceae > Desulforhopalus > Desulforhopalus vacuolatus. The sequence continues at coordinate 23,054 of NZ_JAFFPZ010000021.1, read as the reverse complement.
CCGTGTTCTTTGATTGCTGCGACCATCTCTGGAACGTTACGTTGATCGCTGATATCAAACTGTGGTGTACTTTTTTCGCCGTCGCTGTATCCCCCGACACTGGTGGATACTCCGGCGGAGAGTTTGGTTGCACCGATCCCCATGAGATTGTCGCGCATGGTCTTGTTCTCGCGGGTTGATACGGTGATCCCCGTCCTGGGCAGGAAGAGACGGAAAGCAAGCAGGAACTGCACAAAGGTGCGGTCCTCTACTGGATACCGTGGTTTGAAATCGCCACATTCTGCCGGATTGAAGCGGGGAAGTGAGATGGCAATTTCTGTATCAAGATAGTTGTCGGCGAGGTATTGCGCGTGCAGCGCGGTGAAGAAAAACTCACTGCGCATCTCTCCAAGGCCGAGAAGGGCGCCGATGTTGACGGAACGGAATCCCGCCATGGCACCCCGTTCCGGTGCGTCGAGTCGATAGTGATAATCCCTCTTTTTGCCGCCGAGATGAACTTCTTTGTATATCTTCTCGTCGTAGGTTTCCTGAAACAAGGTCAGCCCGTCGACGCCAGCCCTGGCCATGGCGTGATATTCATCGGTATCCATGGGGAAGATTTCGATGGAGACCGAGGCGAAGTAGCGACGCAGAATTTTCACCGCATCAAGCAGATACTCCATCGGCGTGATGGTTTTCGCCTCGCCGGTGAGCATGAGAATATTCTGCAGGCCGGTGGCGGAAATTGCCTTTGCCTCCTCCTCAATTTCATCAAGGGTGAGCTTGCGCCGTGAGATGTTGTTTTGCGTATTGAACCCGCAGTAGGCGCAGCGGTTGGAGCAGAAATTAGAAATGTAAATGGGTGCGAAGAGCTGAATGGTGCGGCCAAAATACTGGATGGTGCGGCGACGGGATTCTTCGGCCATCTCCTCCATCCAGACCGGTTCAGCGGCCTTGGGAGAGAGCAGCGCGAGCATGTCCTGCCCATGGAGATTCTCGCTGTGTATGGCACGGGAGATGTCGGCATCTGTGATAGAAGCAAAGGCATCGACAAAATCAAAATCTTTATACTGCTTTATGATATCGTAGAAGGCCATCTTACACCTCCTCAAGGAAGCCGGTGAGGGGAGAGGACGCCCGGGCGATATTGCTTATCCCCGCTGTTTCTGCGAGAAATGCCATTCGGCCAGCCCGTACGGCCATATCAAAGGCTTCCCCCATGATAACAGGATCCGTGGCGGTGGCGATGGCGGTATTTACCAGCACCGCATCCGCTCCCATCTCCATGGCTTCCGCCGCCTGAGAAGGTGCGCCGATTCCGGCGTCAACAATCACCGGCAGGCGGGAGTTCTCAATCAGCATTGCCAGCAGTGCTTTTGTTTCGAGGCCGCGGTTGGAGCCAATCGGTGATCCAAGGGGCATGATGGCGGCTGCACCGGCATTTTCAAAACGTCTGACCATTGTCAGGTCGGGCAGGATGTAGGGAAGGACGATGAAGCCCTCTTTTGCCAGCATTTCCGTAGCGCGAAGGGTTTCAAAATTATCGGGCATCAGATATTTGGCATCGGTGATGACCTCAATCTTGATAAAGTCGCCGCAGCCTGCTTCTCTTGCGACGCGGGCAATCCGCACTGCCTCTTCGGCTTTACGTGCGCCGGAGGTATTGGGCAGAAGAGTGACATTCTCCGGGATGAATTCGAGGATGTTTTCCGCTCCCGCCGCCATGTCGATGCGCCGCAGTGCCACGGTGATCATCTGTGACCCGGAGGCCTCCAGCATGGGGGCAATGTCGGCGTTGTTGGCAAATTTACCCGTGCCGGTAAAAAGACGGTTTGTGAATTCTACGTCACCAATAATCAAAGCTCTGTCTGTACTCATTTTCAGCCTCCTCCGACAAAACTTAAAAGCTCAATTTTGTCACCATCATGGAGCTGTACCTCCGCCCATCGTGCCTGCTTGACGATGGTGCGATTGTGCTCAACTACGAGGGATTTCGTCGCCAGTTTGCGCTCGGAAATCAGCTCCGCAATGGTTTCAGCAACTGATTCTTCAGCCTTGCCGTTAATGTGAATTTGCATTGTTTCTCCAGGGTACAGGAGAAGAGGGGTGGCAAAAAGAAAACCGCCAGATCCAAAGAGGATGTGGCGGCAAACATAAAAGGGGAAAAACCCCTGGAATGTGAATTTGCCGCTTCCCTTCGCCGGTATTATCCAGATCAGGTTCCAAGGGTTAGATTTTCTTTGATGAAAATCTTTCTCAGCGGTTAAGCTCCCCTAGCGTTATTTCGTTCTATTCTATTTCTGCGTTGGTGTCAAATTTTTTTATGGAGGGGGTTTGTCGGGGAGGGGACGTGGGAAGAACAACAGGGTCAAATCTTGAAAAATCACTTTTTAACTCTCTTACTGACAGTGGTGTAATGGATTTTCAGGTGTTCTGCAATTGCCTTTAACGTATATTCGTAGGGAATATGAGCGATTGTGATTTTCTCATTGCGTAATGTTTTATTTTGGGGATTTTCAGGCGGGAAAATATTTTTCAAGGAAGGTTTTTCGGCAAATTTCTGGGCATGGGGAATCTCGCCGATTTCTTTTTCTTCACATCTTCGGCTTTGAATATCCGATATAAAATCTGCATTGCCGAATATTACTTGACCTGCCAATTTCTTCCATGGGCTTTCATTCATTAGCTCTACGTCAGCTGCAACAAACTTCCTCTATCCTTTACGGGCGATATTCTTTTGATTCGTAAACTGTCCGAGTACACAATCCACCGTCAAAAATTTAGAAACTTTGCAGGCGTAACCTGTTTCCCTGTAATGCCATTTACATTTTATATTGACCATATAACGCGACCATCACCATTGGTGAAAAATCGGCACGGCGATGGTTTCCCGCAATGTTGTTCTGTAGACAAGGCATGCCTTGTCTCTACATTATCTTATCGCTGGAATCACTGTTGTGGCGATTTTTCACCAATGATGTGTAAGGTTACCGTTATCACCCCGTGGTGACAATATGGCGTGTATGTTTTGCGGGGTATCGGTGTTTTCGGAGTTGGTTACAGTTACACCGTTATCGTTACGTTTGTCGTCATCGTGTAGACAAGGCATGCCTTGTCTCTACATTATCTTATCGCTGGAATTACTGTTGTGGCGATTTTTTACCAATGATGTGTAAGGTCACCGTTATCACCCCGTGGTGGCAGCGTGGCGTGTATGTTTCGCGGGTTATCGGTGTTTTCGGAGTCGGTTACAGTTGCACCGTTATCGTTACGTTTACTGTCACCGTGTAGACAAGGCATGCCTTGTCTCTACATTATCTTATCGCTGGAATTACTGTTGTGGCGATATTTCACCAATGATGTGTAAGGTCACCGTTATCACCCCGTGGTGGCAGCGTGGCGTGTATGTTTCGCGGGTTATCGGTGTTTTCGGAGTCGGTTACGGTTGCACCGTTATTGTTACGTTTACCGTTATCGTGTAGACAAGGCATGCCTTGTCTCTACATTATCTTATCGCTGGAATTGCTGTTGTGGCGATATTTCACCAGTGATGTGTAATGTCCCGTTATCACCATTGCGATCAATTTTACATCCTGTTTATCCATTCGTAATCACCAAAAAAGATGTCCACGCAGTCTTGTTCCCTGGTCAATACAAAATGTAAACGCTATTAAGCCATTTACATTTTTTACTGACCCCAAAAACACGACAGGACAAACAGGATGATAAATTAATTTCATTGCAGAAACGTTTGTTGTGAGGTGAGCCATCTGTTGTGCTGAAGACGCCCAGATTGGGCGTCTCTACAAGGACATCCTTTCCACAAAGACAACGCCATATAACCACCACGGGGTTATCGCGGCAGAATTGTATCCGGATTTGTACAATCAATGCCCGTAAGATAAATCGCCGACATCGTAGAGACGCCCAATTTTGGCGTCTGTCCCACCTGCCTTTGAATTAACCAGAGAACGAGTAAAGATAGAACAACAGCAATTCTCTGTTTAATTTTAAAATATTTTTAAAGTTTTTTGCCTTTATTCGCATGTTTTGAGCTTTTATTCGTTGGCAAAAAGTTTTTTGCTGTTCCGTCTTTTGCTTTTCCCTGTCTCCCGTCTCCTTTCTCCTGTCTCCTGTCTCCTATCCCCCTGCCTTTGAATTCGCCAATAGAAAGTGAAAATGGCATTTAGTACGGTCACAACTTAATAGGAATAGTATCAGACCACATAAAATGATTTTTCAAGACCTGACCACATAAAAAAACAGGGCACATCGAGTACGTTGCTCGATGTGCCCTGTAAAAACATTTGAATCAAAAACTATCCTTTAAGAATCGCCTCAGCAGTGTCTTTTTGAGCTTCGGTCATGAACGGAATTCCAGTTTCCTTTTCCGTTTCACGGTTGGCACTAAATATTTCATTCCTTGTAATCTCAGATAAATTGAATTTTCGTACACCGGCCATCAACTGCTGCAGCCCGCAGGAGATCTTATCAATATAGCCAGCCATGGCTACGGCTCCAAAAGGTATATTCTTCATCTCATCAGCGCCCACTTTCTTTTTCACATCCTCCCAGGCTGAAAAGATCTCTTCCGGGCTCTTGCCGAAACTTTTTACGGTTTGAGGAAGTTCGTCCCAATTCCCATTTACTTTATTTCTTCTCTCAGGGTAAAAGGTTCCTTCAATGTTGCTGCCCAGATACGCGGGAATCATTGGTGCACGACCCATACAAACCATTTTAGTATACGGTGCACCTATAGCCAGGGCTTTAAAAATATGATCTTCCCGGGCAAAACCGCCAGCAAAAGAAATATCCGGAACCTTGATTCCTTGATCATCAAGAATCTTACAGTAATCATGTGCCTTGGCATGCAGGGCCAGGGATGGAACACCCCAGTTCTCCATCATATTCCATGGACTCATACCGGTTCCGCCACCTGCGCCGTCAATGGTCAGTAAGTCAAGTTTTGCATCTGCAGAATATCGAATGGCCATAGCAAGGGCTTCCATGCCGTAAGCACCTGTTTTCAAGGAAATACGCTTAAAGCCAAGGCTTCGTAAATAGTCTATTGATCTCATAAAGGATTCACGAACTTCCCCAACAGTATCCAAATCAGTAGCTCCAAGTCTGCTATGTCTGGCAAAGGAAGTGATGGCATGACGCTCAAAGGCAGATTGAACAATCGGATCCGTCGGATCGGGATCAATGATATAACCACGTTTCTTGAGGAAAATGGCATAATCTATTGATTTTACTTGAATTTCTCCTCCGATAACTTTGGCGCCCTGTCCCCACTTAAGCTCGATAATGACGTCATCGCCGTATTTATCAATAACGTATTCGGCCACTCCGTTTCGAGTATCTTCGACATTAAGTTGGACGAAAAACGCCCCATGCCCGTCTGAGTATCGTCTATATACCTCTATTCGCCTGTCCAGTTCAGGTGCTGATGTTATTTTTCCGCCACCGAGTTTTGACTCCTGGTCCACACCAACAACATTTTCGCCGACAACTATTGGAAATCCATAAAGGGCAGCACCTGTTGCAAAAGAATTCCAATACTTGCTGGCGATCATAGTTGAACCCAGAGCACCAGTCATGATAGGTAGACGACATTTTGCCTTAATTTCATTACCGAAAGTCGTTTCGGTATTGACGTTGGTGAAGACACAGTCATCAGCATCTTTGGTCATCCCCTCGTTTAACCCGGTCGATCCATAAGCATATCCCTGGATCCTTATGGAATGATACCCCAGACCAAGAGAGGTTACATTGCCAGACCCGGCAGTGATCTTGCCGAATTTCCTGGGGTAGAGCATTTTGCGCCCCCTTAAGGACGACATCCAGGTTTCACACCTCCCTTTACAATCAGACATGCAAAGCGTGCATAATCCAGATTCACAAGGGTTGCCTCTGTTGACGGTACCAAGTGCATCATTACTTTTGGGCCATTGAATCATTTGATCATCTCCATTTTGGGTTAACGAGCAATAGAACAATAGGAACAATAGGGTCAGGTCTTGAAAAAACACTTTTTCAACTTTCTTGCTAAGAGTAATTTAACGGATTTGTAATGTAATGGATTCTCAGGTGTTCTGCAATTACCTTTACGGTGTTTATAGCTAATATGAGCAATTTTTATTTACATATTGTGTAATATTTTATTTTGGGGAGTTTCAGATAGGGAAATATTTTTCAAGGAAGATCTCCCGGTAAACCTCTGAACACGGGGTATTTCACCGATTTCTTTTGCTTTACATATTCAGTTTTGAATAGCAAAAAGCAGGGGTAGATCTTGAAAAAAATATTTTTAATTTATTTTGCGAACAGTAATGTAAGGGATTTGTAATGTAATAGATTTTCAGTGTTCTGTAATTACCATTACAGTATTCGTAACTAATATGAGAGATTTTTATTTACACATTGTGTAATGTTTTATTTTTTGGAGTTTCAGATGGGGAAATATTTTTTAAGGAAGGCCTCCCGGTAAACCTCTGGACACGGGGTATTTCACCGATTTCTTTTGCTTTACATATTCGGTTTTGAATAGCGAAAAATAGAAGAAAAACAGAAGAAAAGCAGGGTCAGGTCTTGAAAAATCATTTTTTAATTATACTGCAACAGTAATGTAATAAATTTGTGATATGACGGGTTTCAGGTGTTCTGTAATTACTATTACAGTATCTGTAACTAATATGAGGGATTTTTATTTACCTATTGTGTAATGCTTTATTTTGGGGATTTCAGGTGGGAAAATATTTTTCAAGGAAGGCCTCCCGACAAACCTCTGGACACGGGAGATCTCGCCGATTTCTTTTGCTCCACATATTCGGTTTTGAATATCCGATATATTCCATGCGTTACAAATCATTCCAGCGTTATCGTTATGTTTATTGTTACCGTGTAGACAAGGCATGCCTTGTCTCTACATCATCGCTGGAATCACTGTTGTGCCGATTTTTCACCAATGATGTGTCATGCCACCGTTATCACCCCCGTGGTGACAATGTGGCGTGTATGTTTCGCGGGTTATCGGTGTTCCGTATTCTGTTACGGTTGCCATTGTTCTTGTTCGGGATTGAAAAAGCCGATCCGGATTTTCCTTTTACAGGAAAATCCGGATCGGCTTTTTTTGTCGTCTGGTTAATTAAAGCTTCCCTCAAGATTGCTCAACGCATTGCGTTTCCTTCCCTTGCATGGAAAGGAGAACAAGCAGCAGAATTCCCAGTGCCATGCCGCTGAGGCGGAATGACCAGTGCGGGAAGAAGCAGAGGAGGCCGGCGGCGATCAGCAAGAGACGAAAGGAAAGATGAAGATGCTTCTTAAAAAATCCGGCGAAGCCAATAGAAAGAAGATAGCCGGCAAAAGTTGCGGAGATAATTACTCCGGCTATATTTGTCCATGCTCCCTGGAGGAGCAGCGATGAATCGTAGGCAAAGGCAAAGGGAACAATGAAGGCGACAACACCAATACGCATGGCGGTGAGGGCAATCTTCATGGGGTTGGCACCGGCGATCGTCCCCGCAGCAAAAGCGGCAAGGGCAACGGGTGGCGTCATATTGGACAGGACTGCGAAATAAAAGACAAACAGATGCGCGTTGAGTGGTTCAAAGCCCAGTGCAGTGAGACTGCTTACTCCGAGCGCTGCGGCGATGATATAGGCAGAGGTGGTGGGAAGGCCCATGCCGAAGATCACCGCAAGGATGGCGATGAGCACCAGCCCCATAAAGCTGGAATTCCCTGCGAGGGTGGCAATGAGTGCACCGATTTTGAAGCCGATGCCGGTGAGGCCGATAGAGCCGATAACAATTCCTGCTGAGGCACAGGCCACCGCGATAACCGGAACCGATTTCCCTGCCGCGATAAAGGCCGTATAGAGTCCTTGAGGGCCCATGCGGTAGCCTCTGTTAAGCAGGGATACTGCCCACGCCAGACCAATGCCGAGAAGGCCCGCGAGCATGGGTGTTTTCCCCTGCAGCAGCGCAATAATCAAAACAATGATGGGCAGCAGGAGAAAGCTTCTCCGAAAAACATGTCCCCAGCGCGGCAGATCCTCTTCCTTGATGCCGGTGAATCCATCCCGCCTGGCAACGTAGTGAATCATGAGAAGGGCTGTCCCGTAGTAGAGCAGGGCGGGCAGCAGCGCGGCAATCATGATTACTTTGAATTCCAGGCCGAGATAGGCGCTCATGACAAAGGCACCCGCGCCCATCAACGGTGGCATCAACTGCCCGCCGGTACTTGCCATGGTCTCAATGCCTCCGGCAAGCGACGAGGCAAAACCGGTACGCTTCATCATTGGGATGGTAAAGTTTCCGGTAGAATAGACATTGGCGACGGCAGATCCTGAGATGGAGCCAAACAGGCAGGAGCTTACCACCGCAATCTTGGCGGGTCCTCCCACCGATTTCCCGGCGAGTCGGGCGGAGAATTCCATAAACCATGGTCCCACGCCGCTTACTTCAAGAAAGCTCCCGAAAATAAGAAAAATGACAACGTAGGTCGCAGAGACTCCAAGAGGCATGGCCAATATGCCATCCGTGGTGAGGAAGAGCGATTCAATTACCTCCCGCAGGGTAAAGACATCCCCTCTCATTACTCCAGGGAAGTATTCTCCGGTGAGCATGTAGAGTGCAAAGAAAGAGGCGATGATTGTCAGGGGCCAGCCGAGCAGCCTTCTCGTTGCCTCAATGAGAACCAGTGTAAGGATAATCCCCAGAGCAAGCTGAACATCGGTGACTTCATCCATCTGGTACACCCGGAAGAGAATCTCTTCAGAGTTAAAAATGCCATAGAGACCTGGCAGGATGGCGAGAATAATCAGAATCCAGTCGTACCAGGGGACACGGTTTTTGGGTGAGTATCGTGAAAAGGGCCAGTAGACGAATGCTATGGGCAGCACCCAGGTGAGATGCACCATCCGCTGCATCCACGATTCCAAAACGCCAAAAGCAGCGGTATAAAGGTGGAAAAAGACCCCGGCAATTATCCAGATGGAAAGGACAACAATAAGGGGCTTATTATCAAATTTACGCATATTTTTTGCACTCAGTAGAAAAAAGGCCTCTGCGTTTTTACGCAGAGGCCGGGGAAATGGTTACGTTGAAAGGGATACAGAAGACATCGGATAATCGCCCGGCTTCTTCGTTGCAGTCAGGAATTTATCCCTGGAAATAAGCGCCCGGCTCCGATATCAGTCCCTTATTCTGCCAGTGATGCAAAAGCTGCCCTGGCTGCCGGGTGCATCGGCAGAGTTGCAGGCATGGCCGTGGTTGCATTGAACGCGGAAAAATCTTTAATAGTTGTAGAGAGATCGCCTCTTTTCTCAAAGAGGGTGGTTGCCATTTTTTTGACAACATCGTCCGGCATATCTTTACGGATAACACAGATAGTATAGTCCCCGACGGTGGGAATATCGCTGGTTACACTCTTATAAATTCCTGGCTTGATCAGATGAGTGCCGGTTCCGTAGGCATCACTGAGTGCCTTGAGCGCGTCTGCGTCAACGGGCAGAATAACAATATCTGTCTGGCTCTCAATGTTCATGATAATTGAGGCAACTTCTCCTACGGAAAAGGAGAAAAGATCAATATGGTTATCAGCCATGAGCCCTGCTCCGTCGGAGTAGGAGGCAAACTGAACCTTTCCACCTTCTTTTTTGATCTTTTTCCAGTTGGTGTCGTAACCCAGTTTCAGCAGTGAGCTGACCACAAATTCGGAAGAGGTTCCTGGTTTGAGGCAGGCGATACGCAGGTCTTTAACAGCGATGGCATCCTTGAGTGTTTTTATGCCGTTCTTTTCTACGAAATCCTTACGGGCGATGAAATAGGTTATCTGCGGGTAGAGGTTTGCAAGAACAACAGCATTTTTCACCGGTTTCTTGAATTTCCCTTCTCCTTTCAGAGCGGCTCCAAGGAGGGAACCAACAGAGAAGCCGAGATCAGCCTTCCCTCGGTCAACATTCACAACATTGGCGACCCCGCCACCGGTAGAACTGGTCGTGTTCATTCCTGCGGCAGAGAAATAGGAACTTATTGCTCCACCGAGAACAAACCAGTTTCCTCCCTGAGGGCCGGAAACAAAGCGGTAGTTGGCGGCGATTACTACCGCCGGGATACTGAGTAAAAAAATCAGCAGAATAGAAATTCGTTTCATCGAGTTCTCCTGTAAAGATTAAATGTGCTTTGAGAGGGATTTCGCTCTGGCCGTGCAGATAACAACAGGGGTGTATCACTTCTGGTTAATTTTTCAGTTCTCTTTTTTCCTCTTTGTTCTTCTTTTCCTTTCTCCCCTCAAGAGTGTCTCTGTGATTGTTTCTTTGCAGAGATTCTTTCTCAGAAATCGTTCAAATCAATTCAGTGAAGATACAACAGTCGGGAGGAAAATGCACAGCATGAATAACAAAAATGTGATGTTTTTCCAAGTCGGTCAGGGCGCTGCCCGCAGCTTGAGGTGAGAATGAAGGGTCTGGTTTGCAGAAGTTCTGGCAGAAGAACAATCTGCTGTTTTTTTACAACAGGGGGCAGTCTTATATATCTGGAAAGAGATATTCAGTAAAGTGGTATACTTGAGAGAACCTTGAGGCGGATAAGACTCTTCACTGGAGAAGAAACAAAAGTAAACTCTTCAAAATCTGTGTTTTTTTTAGTGGAAGAAGCATTAGAATACATTCAATTACAGGGTCTTTACTTAATTTTGGAGTGAATCATTTTAGGGTCCCTTTACTTTGGAGATGTCTCTATCCATCACTATTGCGACAGGAGGAGAACGGCATGAAAAAAAGTGAGTTAAAGAAAACAGCCTGCAAGTTGTTGGAATCCGCTGGCATTCAGGTGAACGGCCCCAATCCATGGGACATTCAGGTCCAGAATGAAGATTTTTATGCAAGGGTCATCGCTAAAGGTTCTCTGGGACTCGGAGAGTCATATATGGATGGATGGTGGGAGTGTGAGAAGCTTGATGAATTCTTTTACAGAATTCTTTCGCAGGAGCTGGACAAGGCTGTTATCCCGTTCAGCGATTCACTGAAGATTTTCAAGGCTCGCATTATCAATATGGGAAGGCGCTCAAAAGCCTTTGATGTTGGTAGAAAGCATTACGATATTGGCAACAGACTCTATCACAAAATGCTCGACAAGTTGATGATTTACAGCTGCGGATACTGGGAAAATGCTGCTGATCTGGACAAGGCACAGGAAAATAAACTCGACCTGATCTGCCGTAAACTCAAGCTGAAACCGGGGATGAAACTCCTTGATATCGGCTGCGGCTGGGGCGGGACCGCCCGCTATGCGGCGGAAAAATATGGAGTCAGCGTTGAGGGGGTGACGGTTTCCGAGCAGCAGGCAAAACTGGCGAAGGAGCTGTGCGAAGGCCTTCCGGTACATATCCAGATACAGGATTATCGCAGTATTGAAGGGGTGTATGACCGTGTTGTCTCCGTGGGAATGATGGAGCATGTGGGGGTGAAAAATTATGCTGCGTATTTCAAGGTCGCCCGGGAACATCTGACGGAAGACGGTCTCTTTCTGCTGCATACCATTGGTTCGAATGCCTCGAAGGTTAATCTCGATCCGTGGATGGAACGTTATATTTTTACGAATTCAATGCTGCCGTCAGGAAAACAAATCCTCAATGCCAGTGAAGATCGTTTTATCGTTGAAAACTGGCAGAATTTCGGTGCCGATTACGATAAGACTCTGATGTGCTGGTACGAGAATTTCAAGGCAGGCTGGGATGAGCTGAAAGAGTATTACGATGACAGTTTTTATCGTATATGGAAGTATTACCTGCTCGCCTGCGCCGGGTGTTTTCGCGCCAGACAGATTCAACTCTGGCAGATTGTTTTTTCTCCCCATGGTTTCCCTGGCGGATATGTGGTGCATTATTGAAAAGGTACCCGAAACAAGGAACGGGGAAAGGGAGAAGGAAAAAGGGAGACGGGAGGCGGGAGACAGGGAAAAGCAAAAGACGGAACAGCGAAAAACTTTTTACCAAAGGAAAGCTCTAAACATGCGAATAAAGGCAACAAAACTTTAAAAAAGATTTTAAAATTAAACAGAGAATTGCTGTTGTTCTATTGTTGCTCTTTGCGTTTTCTGGTCAGTAAAAAATGTAAAAGGTATTATATCTGCGGTAAATTAGAGAATGTTGCATTACAGCGACAGGCGGTCAGTCTCTTTGCGGAGAAATTCGGTGAGGCGTTTGTGCATGTCGTAGAATTCCTGTATCCTCTTTGCTCCGGCTTCAGTGATGACTGCACCGCCACCGCCTTTGCCCCCCGTGCTTTTCACCACCAGTGGGCTTCGCGCGTTGCGGTTCATGGAGTCAACAAGATCCCAGGCGTGTTTATAGGACATCTTCATGGCTTTGGCTGCTGCGGAGATGGAGCCGTGTTCCGCTATCTTTTCCAGCAGTACAATGCGGCCGAAACCGACAAAAGTTTCACCATCTTTCTCAATCCATATTCGCGCCCGGCAGTGATAACCAGGTGATATTTCCTTTGGTTTGTCTGTTTTTTTGTGTTTTTTCATTGGGATAACTGTGGGGGTAGAGTGTGATTATAGGGTACCTTGAATAACCAGTCTTTCGCCCATCTTCTTCGTTACAGTTAAAAATTTATCCTCGCAATATCAAACATATAGCTCCGGTAAATTTTCTCCTGTGCCTCGAATATGAACGAAATACAAGATTATTCAAGATACCCTGTTGTCAGGCGATATCGTCAATAAAGGTAACATCTTTTATCCTTATCGAGGATACCAGGGCAACGGTGGAGTTGCATCCCTGTTTGGGGAAAGCAGCACGACGCATTGCCACCCGCGATGCCCTGTTGTTGTAGAGACAAGGCATGCCTTGTCTACACGATGACAACAAGCAAATCCGATAGCCAGGCAATGGTACAACAGCCCGTTGTCACCACGGGGTATCCCACCGGTATTATAAAATACAACAGGCCCGTTTCCCTTCGGTGGGAAACGGGCCTGTATCGTTCTAAGGGTACCTTGAATAACCAGTCTTTCGCCCATCTTCTTCGTTACAGTCAAAAATTTATCCTCCGACAAAGCGAGGAACGAGACGTCGAGATATCAAACATTGCTCTAATAAATTTTCTCCTGTGCCTCGAATATGAACGAAATACAAGATTATTCAAGATACCCATAATACCTGAAAGGGAATTTCAAACCGTTTTTACTTGAGGATATTTTTCACGTTTCTCAACCCATCAACAGTTTTTTTCAATTCTGCAGTCTCTTTCACACCGGGGATATCTTCTACCAGCCCGCGACCGGTATCTTCCACATCTTTCACCCCTTTTTTAAAAGAGCTGATTGCCCGGCCGAGACTGGAGCCCAGTTCAGGCAGACGTTTTCCGCCGAAGATTATGGCGACGATGGCGAAGATAACACAAAGTTCGGGGGTTCCCATTCCAAACATGATTAGAGGCTCCTGTTATTCAGATTTTTCGTTTTTTTCGTCATCGATTGTTTTTTGTTCTTCTTTTTTCGTGGCGTCTTTGAAGTTCTTGATACCCTTTCCAAGACCGGCACCCAGCTCAGGAAGTTTGCCAGCGCCGAAGATAACAACCACAATGGCGAGAATAATGAGTAATTCCCAGATTCCCATTCCAAACATAGTGCATACCTCTTTTAAAGTTCATGGGCCTTGCGGCCTTTTTTCTGTAGAATTTTTTCTCGAATGAATCAGCTCCTGCGGGCATGTTCCGCAATATATTGCTGGATCTCATCCTTATCAGCCGGCATGGTGATGCATTTACTCTCTTGCTCCATCAGGCCATCAATCTGGGGCGGCGGAACGGGTACTTTGCCACAGGCTTCTTCCACAACGGCAGGAAATTTTGCCGGATGTGCGGTGGCGAGGCAAACAATCGGTATACCCGTATCCCGGTTTTCAGCCGCAGCGCAAACGCCGACGGCGGTGTGCGGGTCGAGCAGGTAGTCGTTCTCTTTGTAAAACTTCTCAATGGTATCCTTTACCTCTTCCTCGCTTACGCTGGCGGTAGAGAAGTCGCGTCTGATCTGATCCATAGAGTCGGAGAGATCAATTTTGCCTTCGGCGGCAAAGGTCTCCATGAGATTTTTTGTTTTGACGGCATCGCTGTCCATGAGATAAAAGAGGTAGCGCTCAAAGTTGGAAGCAGCCTGGATATCCATGGACGGGCTGGATGTGAGTTTTACCTCGCCGAGAGAGTAGTCGCCGGATTGAACCATGCGGCTGAGGATGTCGTTACCGTTGGTTGCCAGCACAAGGTTGCGCAGGGTTCCCTGGGGCAGCATTTTGCGGGCGATATAGCCAGCAAAAATGTCGCCGAAGTTGCCGGTGGGAATGGAGAAATCCACCGCGAAATCCTTCTCTTTTTTCATCAACTGCAGGGTGCTGTAGACGTAGTAGACAACCTGCGCAAGTACCCGGGCCCAGTTGATGGAATTGATGGCACCAAGGTGATACTGGTGCTTAAACTCGGTGTCATTGAAGATATCTTTCACAATCGCCTGGCCGTCGTCAAACGAGCCTTCAATGGCGATATTGAAGATGTTGTCATCCATCACGGTAGTCATCTGCTTCTCCTGCACCGGGCTGACGCGGCCCTTCGGATGCAGGATGAAGATGTTGATGCGATCTTTGCCGCGCACACCGGCAATGGCTGCGGAGCCTGTGTCGCCGGAGGTCGCACCGATGATGTTGAGCACCGAGTTGTCCTTCTTCAACATATACTCAAAAAGGTTGCCAAGGAACTGCAGGGCAACATCTTTGAAAGCGAGGGTTGGACCGTGCCACAGCTCAAGAATATAGACATCCCCCTTTTTCACCAGCGGGGTAATTGCTTCATCGTCAAAAGAGCTGTAAGAGCGATCAATCAGTTCCTGGAGTTCTTTCCTGGGGATATCGTCAATGAAACGGGACATTATCTCCAGCGCGAGTTCCTGATACCCCAGTTCCTGCCAGGCGGTAAGCGTTTCACTGCCGATTCTGGGAATGGTGCGGGGAAGAAGGAGACCGCCGTCTTCGGCGAGCCCCATCATCACAGCTTCTGAAAAAGAAACGGGGGCGATACCGCCCCGAGTACTCAGATATTGCATGATTTAAGCCTGTGTTGTTCAGGCTCTGACGGCGATCTTTTTGGCGTCGCCCCAGAGCCCTTCAAGATCGTAAAATGAGCGCTGATCATGGTAGAAGATGTGAACAACCACATCGTCAAAGTCCAGCAGTACCCACATTCCTTCCTTTAGCCCTTCTGCTCTTGCGGTTTTGACCCGCTTGGAACGCAATTGACCTTCAACGGACTCGGCAAGTGCCTGAACATGGCGGCTTGAGGTGCCGCTCATAATGACAAAATAGTCTGTGAAGGTGGTAAGCCCGCGAACATCAAGGATGACCAGCTCCTGAGCCTTGATGGCAAGTGCTGCTTTTGCACAAATCTGAGCCAGTTCTTCACCGGGGAGCTCACGGTACTCTTCTTTAATTTTTTTCATTCTTTATTTTTTTTGTGTCCTCTGCTTTATCTGTCTTTTTGACTTTGTCTTTGCTTTTGTATTTACGCGGCGGGAAATCGAAACTCACCTTACCATTTTTCTCCAAAATCAGATAGGCGTCAAAAGGTTTCTTTCGTTTTGAGATAAATCCGGGGATCAGTTCTGTTTTACCATCGGTGAGAAGCTGACGGATATGTTTTTCCTCCAATTCCTTTTCAAGGATTATTTTGCCGATACGCAGTCCCTTTTCCTTGTCGCCGTTGAGCGCGGATTCACTCAACCAGGCGGTGGGGGTGGCGAATACGAAGGTACCGTCGACCGGAGAAGCGCCGAGAGGTTCCGTTTTCAGGATTGCCTCAATGTCAAGGTTGTCGGTGGAGTCGGCAAACATGAATTCAATTTTGTTATTCTTTAGTTGTACCGAAGCGGTAAAGGGCTTGCCGCGTTTGGAGCGGAAGTTGCTGTAGGGACCGATCACTTTACCAGCGAGCAGGTCAAGTACATCCTGCTGTTCGAGCATGCGGCCACCGAGAATTTTACGAATGGAGATTTTGCCGTCTTTAGAGATCCATGCAGTGGGACTGGAGAGGAACGTCATTCCATTCACTGGACTGAAGGGTGCCTCTTCCTGTATTTCTTTACCTTCAAAGTTACGAACCTGGTCAATGATATGCCGGGTCATGTCACAAATCTCGGCCATGAATTTCTCGCGGGTAAATTCGCCTGTCAGTATCTGGTTGAGTTTATGTTCCCACTCTCCTGTCATCTCCGGGGAGGCGAGGACCTCAATCTTCATTGCCTCAAGCAGGGCAAGCAGTTCAAAGGCCTTGCCCGTGGGAGTAAGGTCCTTGCCTTCCCGTACCACATATTTTTCCTTGAGGATCTTTTCAATGATCGCCGCACGGGTGGCCGGAGTTCCCAGTCCGCGCTCTTTCATCGCCTCGGAGAGTTCGTCGTCCTCAATCAGTTTGTCGGAGTTCTCCATGGCCGAGAGCAGGGTCGCCTCATTGAAACGTGCGGGTGGCCGGGTTTGCTGTTCCTCTGTGTTGAGGGTGTCGCAGGTGATCTCAGCCATGTCGGGCAGTGGCGTAAGCGTTTTATCCTTATCAGAATCCAGTTCAGCCCCATAGATTGCTTTCCAGCCCGGGCTTTTGAGAATCCTGCCCTCTGTAAGAAACGTCTCTTTGTTGATGCGCGACAGGCGTTTGGTGTTGAGGTAGACTGCAGGCGGAAAGAAAACAGCGATGTAACGCTGTACCACCATGGTGTAGATTTTCATCTCCGGCTCGCTCAGATTTCCGCCGGGCAGCAGGTTGGTGGGACTGATGGCGTGGTGATCTGAGATTTTGGCGTTGTTGAATATGCGTTTGTCTTTTTTGACATACTTCTTCTCAACCGCCTCTGCTGCATAACGTCCGTAGTTCCATTCACTCTGAATGGAGAGGGTGTTTTTCGTCGGATTAACGTAGTCTTCCGGCAGAAATTTGCTGTCAGTCCGCGGGTAGGTGAGCAGTTTGTGTCTCTCGTAGAGTGCCTGAGCTATATTAAGCGTGTTTTTCGCCGAGAAACCAAAACGTGAGTTGGCCTCACGCTGGAGCAGGGTCAGGTCATAGAGCTGAGGAGCACTTTGACGGCTCTCTTTGCTCTCCTCAGTAACGATTGCGGGCTGTTTGCCGCATTTTTCGATGATTGCATTACTGTCTTCCCTGGTCCACAAGCGGTCGGCGCGTTTGAAAGGATCAGCAGTGTCTTTTTTGAAGTTTTGATTAATCCATTTGCCCGTGTAGTTTCCACCTTCAAAGATGAATTTGGCAAAAATATTGTAAAACGTGCGGGGGACGAACACCATCCGTTCTCTTTCCCGTTTGACCATCAGGGAGAGGGTTGGAGTCTGAACACGGCCGCAGGGGGTAAGGAAGAAGCCGCCTCGCCGGGAGTTGTAGCCGGTGAGTGCCCGGGTGGCGTTAATGCCGATGAGCCAGTCGGATTCAGAGCGACAGAGAGCTGTTTCCTCAAGAGCAATCATTTCCTCTTTCTCACGCAGGTTATTGAAAGCGTTCTTGATAGATTCGGTGGTCATTGACTGCAGCCAGAGCCGTTTAAAGCTCTTTTTCGCCACTGATTTGTTCCACACATACTTTATAATGTAGTTGAAGATCAGCTCTCCTTCGCGTCCGGCATCACAGGCATTGATTATCTCGTCGACATCGGAACGGCGGATCAGCTTTTGCAGGGCGTTGAGCTGCGATTTGGTGCCGTCGAGCGCCTTGAGCTTAAACTCCTCCGGCAGGATGGGCAGGTTGGCCATGTCCCATTTCTGCCATTCGGGGTTGATCTCTTCCGGATAGCAGATAGAGACGAGATGGCCGATGGCGTAGGAGACGATGTAGTCATCACTCTCAAAGTGGGTCTTGGTCCGGGAAAATTTCCCGGGGAGGGCTTTGGCGAGATCTCCAGCAACGCTGGGCTTTTCTGCAATAACAAGGGTTTTGCTCATATCGTAAACTCCACGCCGGATAGGGCGGGCTCAACTCTCTGGTTTATCGTGTAATTTGCTGGTTTTTCTGCGGGGATAAGCAACAGAATACAGCTCTACTGTGTGAGTTGATTACATAAAGGGCGTATAACTCTTTGTCAACACCTTTTCCCTGCAGCCAGTCCTGAAAAGGGAGGCAGGCCAGCAGAGAAAAAGGTCCTGAATACGGAGAGTAACAAGGGAATAAAAGGCTATTTTGCAGGGCGGTCCCCGAAGATGGCAGTTCCCACGCGGACAATGGTGGCTCCTTCGGCGATGGCAACGGGAAAGTCTGCAGACATTCCCATGGAGAGAGCGGGGGCGTGTTCTTTGAAGTACCCTTTGCCAACCAGTTCTTCTGAGAGTTTACGCAGACCGGAAAACCAGGGACGGGATTCCTCCGGGGTGTTTTCAAACGGCGGAATGGTCATCAGTCCTTTCACGTGGAGACGGGGCAGGGTGAGTACCTCTTCGAGCAGCTGCTCCGTTTCTTCTGCTTCCACACCGGACTTTGCAGGATCTTCGCCAATGTTGACCTGGATCAGAATATCCAGCTCACGGCCGAGCAGGTCAAGATGATGATTGAGTTTGCGGGCGAGTTTCATGTTATCTACTGTCTCCACCATATCGCAGAACTCGGCGGCGATTTTTGCCTTGTTGGACTGAAGATGACCAATGAAATGAATTTTTCCTTCGGCGGGCAGAGCCAGGCGTTTCTCCTGCACCTCCTGAACATAATTCTCCCCAAAGACCTTCTGTCCACAGTTCAGTGCCTCGATCATCAGCTCGACCGGCTTGATTTTCGAGACAGCAACAAGCTGGATATCCTCAACCTTTCGTCCTGCCCGACTTGCTGCGGCAGCTATCTGTTCATTAATCCGTGCAAGGTTTTCTTTAATCATGACTCCTCGATATGGAAATATTGACGTGCGTTGTGGGAGGTAGCCTCCGCCACCTCTTCAATAGAGATTCCCCGCAATTCAGCAATTCGTGCGGCGGTATAGCGAACATGCGCGGATTCATTGCGTTTCCCGCGATACGGGACGGGGGTAAGATAGGGACCATCGGTCTCAATCATCATCCTGTCCAGTGGAATTTTTGTGGCAACCTCGTGCAGCTCGGGTGCATTTTTGAAGGTAACGACCCCAGAGATGGAGATCATCATTCCCTGGTCAAGCACTTTGCGGGCAAAAGGGTAATCGCTGCCGAAGCAGTGCATGAGACAGCCGTCTTTCAGTTGAAAAGAAGAGAGAATATCAAAACAATCATTATCAGCATCACGATCATGAATTATTACAGGGAGATGAAGGTCCTCCGCGATTTCAAGCTGGCGGGCAAATTCACGCTTTTGAATCTCTTTTGAGCAATAATTTTTGTAGTAATCCAAACCTATTTCACCAAAGCCCTTGACCTGAGAGGGGTTCTCCTTATATAAGTTTATAAGTGAGTCGTAGGTTGAGTCACTAATGCTGTCTACATCGTGAGGGTGAATCCCGACAGCAGCAAAAATGTAATCATGCTGTAACGCTATATTTACAGCGGCTTCGGAGCTTTTCAGGTTGGTACCGATGGTCATAATATTGGTAATACCAGCGGTTTGGGCTCGGGCAAGGAGCTCGTTGCGGTCTTCGTCACAGGTCTCCATGTCGAGATGGCAATGGCTGTCGAAATAGTCGATTCCCCGTGGGAAAACAAGTGTATCTTTGCTCTTTTTTTTCATAGGAATTTAAGTTTCAGTAATGAAAGCTGGTTGTAACATGGAGGAACCAGCCTGGAATTTTTTTTGTCTGATAATCATCGGGTCAAAATAAATCTTCATATTGGAGAACAACTGGCGTATATTAAACAGATTTGTATCTTTTCGTAGAAAATAAGCTCCTTTTGTAGAAAATAATCTTTCTTCACTGGTGTCTGGTACCTGCCCCCATCAACAATAAGCAGAATGAGCTGTTTGGGAACAATTTTTTATATTTTCATGGCTGTAATGGCTGAAGTAGTGACCAATTTTAAAATGAGGTTTGCAGTATGAATTACGGGATAGTCAGTCAAGATCAACTGGAAAAGATCGAAGCAATTCTGGAAGAAAAGCTTGTCAAGCTGGGCGTAGATTGCGTAATCGTCATTGATATGGCCGGGAATACAATCACTGCCAGAGGTAAGGGGATCAGCAAATACGATGTCTACTCTTTTGCTGCACTGGCCGCAGGGAACTTTGCCACTGTTGATGCGATGGCAAAAATTATTGGCGAGCAGGAATTCTCTTTGCTTTTCCATAAAGGTGAGACGTCGAGCATTCATTTCAGTAAAATTAATGATGAACTGCTTTTGATCTCTTTGTTCGGTCGTGATATCTCCCTCGGCTTCCTGCGTCTCAATGTTGTCGAAGCAATTGATCAGATAAGGGCCCTCTGGGCTTAGCTTATGGGTACCTTGAAGAAGCTTGTACTTCGTTCGAATTCAAGACACAGGAGAAAATTTATCGCAGTTATAACTTTGGATATCGGAGTCTGGCACTTACTTCCGAGGATAGATTTTTGACTGTAACCAGAAAGATGGTCGATTTCCTTATAAGCTGGTGCAGCCCTATCCGCAAGGTGAAGGAAAAAAAAGTACCTGAGCAGAAATGCAGGGAGGAGATATCTTGAGTTTTATCAATGTGAGGGACAAGGTTGTGCAGATAAAGATTGTATATTACGGGCCGGGGCGTTGTGGTAAGACCACCAACCTCGAATATATTAACCGTACCTACAAAAAGCAAATCGTCTCCGAGATGGTCAGCCTGAAGACCCATGGGGATCGAACCCTCTTTTTTGACTTTCTTCCCTTTGACATGGGGAAAATCAAGGGCTACGATATAAAGATTCAGCTGTACACTGTTCCCGGTCAGGTGAAATATAATGCGACCCGGAAGCTGGTGCTCCGTGGTGTTGATGGTATTGTCTTTGTTGCTGATGCCATGGAGAAGCAGCGGGAGAAAAACATTTACTCTCTCAACCAGTTGCATGAGAACCTGCAGTCATACAACGAAAGTATTTTTAAAATTCCTCTTGTTATGCAATACAATAAAATTGACCTTAAAGAGCACGGTATTCCGATACTCCCCATATCTGTGCTGCAAAAAGATCTCAACAGTCGGCTCAAAGTTCCATTCTTTGAAGCGAGTGCCATCACAGGGTATAATGTTGCTGCAACCCTGAAGAAGATTATCTTTTCTTCTGTAATTTCCATTCAGAAAAAACTTCTTTAAGAGAGACTCTACGTGGACCGTTATAGCGAAAATCAGTACGACGATTTGACGCTCGGAGGAGATTACGACAATTCCTATTTCTCTGACTCAGATGATCTGTTTGATTTCAACCCGGCAGGGGATTCGCCTCTCAATCAATTGAAAAGTCTCGTGCTTTCAATTGACTGGGAGATCACTGATGATGTGCTGCTCATGTTCAATGAGGAATTGCTCATCCTGCGTGACCTCTGGGCCGGAGAAAAGATCAATCTGGTGTACATCCAGGCGTTGGAAAAAATTTCCAAATATATCTATGCCCGCAAGGCTGATGCGCACCCCAGCGCCATCAAGTTTCTGCTTACTCTTTATCATAATCTGGAGAAAATCGTTTCTTACGAGGATATGACGGTTGAGCAGAAAAAAGCCATTTTGCGCGAAGATGTGAAAGCCTTTGAGCAACTTAAAGTTTATATCAACCGTGATCTGGCTGCCGCCCGGCCTGATCTGGTTTCTGCCAGAGAGAAGGCGTTGAAAGATTCTTTTGCACCGCCTGGTAAAGAAGAACCTGCCGCAGTCGTCCCTGAATTGTCAACGGATAAAAAAGAAAGAGAGCCGCTTTCTCTCAATGTTTCCGGTGGCGGGCGCGGTGCCGCTGACGCTCTTATGCGTCTGAAGGCAATTCTCTTCGATCTTGACAGAGAGATCACCGACGGACATCTCACAAACCTGAAGTTTGAGGTTGCTGATCTCAAAGAGCAGTTTCGTGAGAACGAGAGCTGTCTTGATCTGCTTTCTGGAATCGGCGAGGCTGGTGAGTATCTTCAAAAGAAAAAATCGGAAGTATACTCTGAAGGGCTCAAGGTTCTTCGCCTTCTCTTTGAAGGGCTGGAACACATTGTTTCAGTAACAATGAATCCGGAAGAGGAGCGTACATCTGTTTTCCCTCTGCTCGAAAAGCTGCAGGCATTTCGTATGCTTATGGAAAATAATGTTCAGGTGTCCGATGATCTGCCTGCAGATGGTTCGGTGGCTTTCCTGTCCGGCAGAGAAGAGGACGTATCTGATAATCCTGCAGAAATTACTTCCGCTTTGGCCTCATCGGGTGAAGAGGAGGAGCACGGTTTTTGGGCTGAAGAAGAGATGGCTGGTGTTGATACCGACAGCGATGCTGTCAACCTTAAAATCGGCGGCCTTTTCTCAGAAGAATCTGAAGTTGCTCCCGATTCTGTGAGTATTCCGAAGATCTCCGAAGAACTCGCCCTGCAGGGGGTTGATGTGGAGACCGATGACGATGATGATTCCGGGGAGGATACACTTCCTCTTGATGGAGATCAACTCGCCCCGGCTCTGGCGACTTCTGACGAGTCTGAAGATAAAGAGATTGCTTCTGTTCTGGTTGGTGAGGACGATGAGGAGGAGTCTGTTGCAGCTCTTTCTGTGCAGGAAGACGAACCTGCCCCCGCACTCAGCTTTGAGGAAAAAGAGACCCCTGATTTCAGTGCGACTGGTGAGAAGCAGGTCACTCCAGCTCTGGAAGATACCACTGTCGAAATTGATGACGACGATGATCTTAAAGAGGGCGTATCTGGTACTCCTGCAGAAATGACTCCTGCTTTGGCCTCATCGGGTGAAGAGGAGGAGCACGGTTTTTGGGCTGAAGAAGAGATGGCTGGTGTTGATACCGACAGCGATGCTGTCAACCTTAAAATCGGCGGCCTTTTCTCAGAAGAATCTGAAGTTGCTCCCGATTCTGTGAATATTCCGAAGATCTCCGAAGAACTCGCCCTGCAGGGGGTTGATGTGGAGACCGATGACGATGATGATTCCGGGGAGGATACAC
>NZ_JAFFPZ010000020.1 GCF_016918505.1 Desulforhopalus vacuolatus | reverse complement strand
AAGAGAAGCTCCCTTTATACCTTGGTTTCTTCGAGTTTGTTCATAATGTTGGCAAGCGCGGGAAAACCTTGCTTCACTCGCTGGTTGAAGTGCTGGTTAAATAAGACCCTGAAACACAACATGAGCCTTTAATTTTAAAATCTTTTTTTAAATTTTTTGCTTTTATTCGAATGTTTAGAGCTTTCCTTTGGCAAAAAGTTTTTCGCTGTTCCGTCTTTTGCTTTTCCCTGTCTCCCGTCTCCCGTCTCCTGTCTCCCATCCCCCTGCCTTTGAATTCGCCAATAGAAAGTGAAAATGGCATTTAGTACGGTCACAACTTAATAAGAATGGTATAACTCAACCCCGTCATATATGTGGATCAGGATGCTCAGGCAGTGGCAAGCGTGTCACCATTGCCTGCTCTCCAAACAGGATCAGACTACTGACTATCAGCAGCGGGAGAAAGTTTACATGGGTGAAGAACCCGTGGACCTGGGCATGACCCGACAGAATTTCCATGAACAGGATGGGCGTCAATGCTATGAGGAGGAAGACCTTTCCCTCCCGCCACAACATTCTTGCTCTGGCCCGTCGCTCCCTGGTTGCAAAAGGCAGAATCCCGAAGGTGATGATCGTCAATGGGCCCCAGAGGGCCTTAAACGCCTCAATATTCTTAAGCGTCGCCATCAGAGGCCAGGATGAGGTATCGCCGCCGCGCAGGCGTAAAGATGCGGCTGCGCCGATATCAGCCCAGACAGACGGGCCAAGAATGGCTGCCGCAAGGATGAACTTCGCTGCCCAGAGTCCGACATAACCCAGGGCAAAAAAACTCATAAGCCAAAACAGGTCGCCAAGTGGTTGCTCCGTATTGTCTCGCCATGCTACCCACCACACCATGGCAGGGATGGCGGCATTGAGCGCGGGTGTAGTCAGGAAATCGGTATACGCGGTGAGCGCCCCGCAGAGAAAGAATGTTACCAGTGGAAGTCGCGTGTGGTCACGCTTTTTCCCCGCAAGCCAAACGGAGACACCCAGCAGCACCCACCAGGCGACCGCCTTGGTCAGCAGCATTAAAGGGCCTGCAAAATTAACGAACAAAAACGGGAGGAAAAACGCCGCTGTAAACCCTGCCCCTGCAAGACGGGAGAGACGAACCGCCAGCCAGATCATCAACCACGAAGTGGCCAGAAAAACCACACCGCGTACATCGGCATAGGGCAGCGCAGACAACAGCACCCGTCCCGGCACCGCATAGCCATGCCAATAGCGGTGATAGACCTGCGCGGATATGTTTTCGGAGGCCTCTTGCCTGGCGAGCCCGCGCTGCATCGGATCACAGCCAATCCAGATGGGGACGGTCACGGCCCTTGGCTCATTTGGTAACAGGGGGGCCATGCCTGCCGTCACGCCGATACACTCTGTAAACAGATCAATCCGACGCCCGTTAAAAGCAGCCTCATAATCTGTATTGAGCAGAGTCACGTCTTCAAGAATATGTTCCTTGATGGGTGCGTCCGGCAAGGCCATCACTGCCGTCATCAAAATCCAGAACAGGCCCGTCAATATTGGAATTAATACAAGACATACGCCAAACCGCTGCCAGACAAAACGGTCAATCATTTCCCCGCTCCACTGGTGACGGCAGGACAGGAACCCGCAAATACGCCAGCCGTTTGGTCTCTGCATGGTACCGTGAGAGTACATCAAGCGTCAAGCTCATGGCAAAGAAGATAACTGCGGATATAATGATCCCGGTAGCGAGGATGGCCGTGGGAAAACGGGGCACCATCCCGGTTTCCAAAAACTCAAACACCACCGGCAGCCCCAACGCGAGGGATATCAACGTGAGCACTGCCGAGACACTGCCAAAAAAGAGGAACGGCTTATAAGTAGAAAGGAAACGCACCAGCTTAAACAGGATGTAACTGCCATCACGCCAGGTCTTCAATTTGCTCTGACTACCTTCGGCCCGCTCTGCATAGATTGTCTCCAATTCCCCCACCGGCAGACGCATGAAGGCCGCGTGGGCAGACAGCTCGATCTCAACCTCAAACAGTCTTGAGACGGAGGGAAAGGTTTTCACAAACCGGCGGGAGAAGACGCGGTATCCAGACAGGACATCTCCCATCGGCATCCGGAAGACTCTACGAAACACCTCGGTGAACAGCCGGTTGCCCCACTGGTGCCCGGTTCGATAGGCTGCCTTGCCTTTATGGCGACGCACCCCGGTGACCATATCAAGCCGCTCTCGCAGCAGCAGGTCGATCATGCGCGGCGCCGCAGCTGCCTCATAGGTGCCGTCACCATCAGCCATGAGATAGATATCTGCCTCAACCTCTGCCAGCGCCTGGCGGATGACATGGCCCTTCCCTTTGAGAGGTGACTGACGGACTACGGCACCAGCCGCGCGAGCTATCGTTGCCGTTTCATCCGTGGACGCATTATCATAAACGTAAATATGTGCCCCCGGCAGGGCTGCTCGAAAATCAGCCACCACTGCAGCAATCGCTGCCTCCTCGTTATAACAGGGCAGGATTACGGCATAATTCAAGTTCGCGAGCAAGTCAGGGGAGAGTGACATAATACCTTATTTGTCCTGGCGGAACGATATACGCAACGACCCTTCGCTGGAGTGTTCAGCTCCCGCCAGAGATCATCAACCCAACCTGCCAAATGGGCAAAAAAACACTCATTGCATGGGCGGGGCGGAGAACCATATCTCTGGTTAGTGAATACGTAATCGATGTTTAAATTGCTTATGAAAATGCGATTCCTACACGAGAAATCACCCAATCAGTGATGCTAATCATACGATTTACCTCACGATAGAGCAAGCCTTCTCTTCTCGACCAAATGTTGGGGCTTGTGCCAGCCCTGTGTGTCAGGATTCTTTTTTTTATTTGATACTCTTTTGTTCGTTGCACCTTAAAAAACAAGGTTACCATATTAGCGTTATTTTCAAATAACCAATACTCCCAATATCAACTACATGCGTGTACTTGAATTTCTAAAAATGCCTCAATATAAGAAGGAAAACTTATTATCCGACAGGCTCCTGGAATGAACTTCTGGGGCCTTTGACGGGTACGATCCGAAAAAGCTTCGTCACGCTGATGAAAATCGAAAATGGGTGGGGTGTCAAACGCGGTTTTCTCGCTCACGTGCAAAACCTGCATGCGTTCCATGGTTCAGTTGAAAAGAGAGTTCTAATTATGCGGCATAGCGATTTCAGAATGCCCAGAAGGAGCGAACGATGCCGATCCAGAACTGGTCTTTGGCTCTCTCTCAGCTGGTAATTTTTTTCGAAGGACGGCTGGATCGGGAATTAGGAGTTGGAATTTAAGGGGGATACAGGTAAGGCTGACAGAGAATTCTGAACACTCCCCTTGTTGACAAAGTTACTGAGCCAATTCTTCTTTACCTCAATTATTACTCATTTTACCCTGCCCAGGGCCATTTCTGACGGCACTCTTTTTATCCGTTTTACGATGAAAGACGAAACGAACAGCCGATGTTTGGTCTCGGCATTCTCTGCCTGGATTCGTTTCTGGAAAAGGAAGAGGTCTGTAATAAAATCTTAACTCGGCGGGCATTGAAGTTTAAAATTACAAGTTTTAAAGAGTCTTTAGTTCCCTGTTATCGGAAAGTTAGAATTAATAAAAATTGATCTAATTACCTGCAATATTAATAACAATTTATCAAAAAGGTACGTGCAAAAAATGTGGAGAGTTCTTTCCAATTGCTGGGCATTGTTTCTGGGCATGGGGTTCATCATGCTCGGAAATGGTTTACAGGCAACTCTGACCGGGGTGCGTGCCACCATGGAAGGTTTTGGCACAACTATTACCGGTCTGGTAATGTCCGGCTATTTCCTGGGTCTTATGACCGGTTGCAATATTGTTCCTAAAATGGTGGGCCGGGTCGGTCACGTGCGCACCTTTGGTGCCCTGGCATCGCTTGCTTCGACTTCAATCCTTGTACAAGCCGTTTTTGTTGCTCCCTGGATCTGGTGGGCAATGCGTTTTGTAACAGGTTTTGCCTATGCCGGTCTCTTTATTGTTGTAGAAAGCTGGATAAACGAGGCCGCGAACAATGGCAACCGGGGAAAATTGATGAGCTTTTACATGCTGATTTCCCTTGGCGGGATGGCGGGAGGACAAATGCTGCTGAACCTTTCCTCCCCTTCAGGCTTTGAGTTATTTGTGCTGGTATCTCTTCTGGTCAGTTTGGCGGTGATCCCGATACTTTTATCGACAGCACGCGCACCACAAATTGATGTGATGGAAAACGTTGGTGTTTTACAGCTTTACCGCGTGTCACCCCTCGGCGTATTTGGCATGTTTGTCTCCGGTATGTCAATAGGTGCATTCTTCGGCATGGGGGCTGTTTACGCAACCGAAATTGGATTGTCGGTAAAAGATGTCTCATTTTTCATGAGTACACTTATTCTGGGCGGGTTTCTGTTCCAATACCCCCTGGGCTGGATTTCGGATTATTATGGGCCACGCATTGTGATTATATTCAGCTGCACGGGTGGAGCTGTAGTCTCCTTTATCGCTCTGCAATATACCGGGGAAGGGTTATTATTCTATGTGATTGTAGCAACTGTTGGAGGCCTGACTATGCCTTTATATTCTCTTTGCAGTGTATACACCAACGATTACCTGACACCCACCCAAATGGTTGCGGCCGGTGGGACTTTGGTGCTGATAAATGCGATTGGGGCTTCAATTGGTTCGCCTGTGACTGCCCTGGCCATGGATATCTTTGGCCCTCAGGCTTTCTGTGGATGTATCGGTGTAATGCTGAGTTCAGTTATGGTCTTTGCCTTATGGCGTTTAATAAAACGGGGTGCAATTGATGCAGCAGAACAGGGTGATTTTGTAGTGATGGCAACGCTTCCATTGAGTGTATCTCTTAACCCGGATGTTGATCTGGCGGAAATTGAAGCTGCAGGAGATGAAGATGCTCAAGATATTCGATCCAGCTTCGAAGAACTTATAAATGATCTTGAAAATCCTGAGGATATCACATCATCCGAAGAGAAGTGATGAATCATTGTCTTAGAACAGCAACAGACACCGGAGTGATCTGCTTACTGAGATCTTCCTGTTTGAAGAAAGGCCATGATCTGGTACCTTTCTAAAAGAGTGCGTTGCTGCTGTAGCGGGTGCTGGTACCTGTGCAGGGTAACCTCCGGTCAGGTTGTCGTGATAAAACCATACTGGCAGCTCACTTTTTTTTCATATTACGGTGTTGCACCTATTGTACTTATTCAGCTTTCGTGAAGGTACTTATACCGAATTCCCGTTCGTCACCGGTGGGTACCTTGAAACAGCTTGTATTTCGTTCATATTCGAGGCACAGGAGGAAATTTATTACAGCCATGATCGATATCTCGACGTCTTGTTCCTCGCTTTGTCGGAGGATAACTTTTTGACTATAACGAAGAAGATGAGCAAAAGACTGATTGTTCAAGGTTCCCATGGGACAACGAGGTTACGAAGGCCCACATTGGAGAAATACAGAAGATGGATGAACACGTTGATGCCGCAAAAGTGAAGTTTTTCCCTCCGGGGATACCACTTATAGTCATTGCAGTCGGTATTGGTCTGAACTCTTTGTGCCCATTATCTTTCGGTATTGAAATTGGCGTGCCAGCACGTTATTTCATCGGTGGTGCTTTCGCGATCTGTGCCTTCGTGTTCCTCGGAGTCTGGGCGGTTGTGCTTTTCCGCAAGAATGGCCAAAACGAGAATCCGTGGAAAACCACACCTTACATTGAAAGCCGCGGACCGTTCAGGGTCACTCGTAACCCCATGTATTTGCAGATGGTGCTTGTCTGCATTGGTGTAGCGTTTGCGACCGCGAACTGGTGGATTCTTTTGCTCACGCCAGTTGGAGCATGGGCACTGCAGGAGTTGGCGATAAAGCCAGAAGAGAAGTATCTGGAAGATAAGTTTGGAGACACGTTTCTTGAATACAAAAGGAAGGTTCGGCGCTGGCTGTGAGCATACGATACGTTTTTAATGCAGTCTTTAACTATGGCTTACTCAGTCTATCCTCTGTGCTCCGTTAGAAAGGCTCAGCATCAGTGTATCATAAATCAAACAAAAATAATCCTCTGTCGCGTTTGGTACCTTTGTGCAGATGGACCCAATGTTCGAGGGAATATAGCAGGACGTACCGCTACATGGATGCGGCTTACCCGGGACGTGGAATCATCTCAAAAAAGAATCGAAAGTTGTTTGCTGCCTGGAACCGACAAGATTCGGTTGATAGTTGGGAGTGTGAACGCGAGAGGCGTGTTGCAAAGATCCAGGGCAACCGGAATCCTTTTGTTGCCGAGATGTGCCCGAATCAATGATTTCAACCTTGAGAAATGTATCTTGAGTCCGGCCATATTATCGTTGAATTAAGCAGTTGTGTTATGATTAGAAAGACGATCCATGTTAGTCTGTAATTTTCTAATCGTCGTCCGTTTGGTGCGATTGCAATCAGCTGGTAGCGGCCGCTGGTACCTGTTGCATGGTAAAACCTCCGGCAGGTTGTGGTGACATAACCATACCGGCAGCTCACTCTTTTTCATATCATGGCGTTGCACTTATTGTACTAATCCAGCATTCCTCCTCGGATTCTTCCACAACTTCAAAAGGGGCTTCTTATGAAAACTTTTTTGCATAAAGGTCGAATGTCGAAATTACTTTACAATATGCCGGTTAATGTCATCCTTAAAGCTGACATGGCCCTTACAGGGGCCGCCTATTATGCCCTCGAAATATTATAATTTTTGCAGGTCTGCACATAAGGGTGCCATAAAATTGTGGTAATGCTGGAGTTGAACTCCTCAATCTCCCAATGGACTGAAAGTTGATGGAGTTTTTTGTGAAGTTGGCCTATATTGCTCAAGAACCATGTTTGTTATCATTCATAAATTCAAGGAAAATGCACAGGCGAGATTGTATTACAACAAAACCAACCGATATGGAGATTAGATAATGGCAGTGCTGTTTGCGACTGGTAATAAATCGAATAATCTGGAATAGAAGGGTGATAACAATTACACCCCGGCTTTGTTGGCGCTGACTATACTTTTTTCAACCTGCCTCAATCCAGTATTTCCCTAATTTTAAGAGCTATGTCTTTCGGGGAAAACGGCTTTGATATAAAATAAATACCTTCATCCAATACACCATGGTGGGCTATGACGTTCGCAGTGTACCCGGACATGAACAGTATTTTGAGCTCGGGGTAAATGATTTGCAATTGTTCAGAGAGTTCCCGGCCATTCATCTCTGGCATAACCACATCTGTTATCAAAAGGTTGATTTTTCCATCGTATTCCTCGGCCATTTTTTTAGCGTCTTTTGACCTCGTAGTTGAGAGTACATTATATCCCAAATTTTCAAGTATTCTTATACCAAGATCCAAAATAGAAGCATCATCTTCCACCAGGAGTATTGTTTCTCCCTGACTCAATGGGTTTTCCAGGGCAGTCTCGTTTCTTACTTCGAGAGCTTGTGCTACATGCCGAGAGAAATAAACCCTTATCGTTGTCCCCTTCTCTAATTCACTGTAGACGTTTATAAACCCATTGTTCTGTTTGACAATACCATATACAGTGGCCAGCCCAAGCCCAGTACCATGGCCACTCTTTTTGGTCGTAAAGAACGGCTCAAAAATCTGATTCATAGTATCTGGTGATATTCCGCAACCATCGTCACTTACCGCAAGCATTATATACTCACCAGGAAGAAATCCTGTGTGATCTACACAGTATTCTTCATCAAATGCAATATTTTTTGTTTCGATAGTAACTTTACCTACGTCAATTATTGCATCCCTGGCGTTGACACAGAGATTTGCCAAAATTTGATCGATTTGAGAAGGATCAATTTTAACTGACCAGAGTTCAGTTCCAGGCATCCACGCAAAATCAATATCTTCACCGATCAAGTGACGAAGCATCTTTATCATACTGCCGATATTGTCATTAAGATTAAGAACCCTGGGAGCAATCGTTTGTTGTCGAGCAAACGCCAGTAACTGCCGTGTCATGTCTGCTGAACGTATACCAGCCTTGTAAATCTCTTCCATATCGCCATATAAGGGATCACTCGGTTCTAATTTCCCTAAAGCCAAATCTGTATAACCGAGAATAATACTGAGCATATTGTTAAAATCGTGAGCTATGCCTCCCGCTAATCGACCAACAGATTCCATTTTCTGAGATTGATTAAGGGCTTCATTCTGAATAATTACTTTATCCTGAAGTCTCTTTTGTTCAGAGATATCAGTAAAAACACAGTGTGTTTGAATAAAGTTTCCATTATGGTCTCTGTTGATTTTACCATCAAATGATACCCAAAAATATGTCCCATCCTTTTTCCTCAGCTGAAATTCGATACCGAGAATCTCCCCAACTGATTTAAATTTAGGGAAATTTTCTCTGAAATGATTTTGCCAATCAGGATGTAAAAAATCAGCAAACGATTTACCGACAACCTCATCTCGAAAGTATCCCAGGTGATCCAACCACCTTCTATTGGCTTCAAGGAGATAACCATTTTCATCCAGGCTTTGATAGGGGAACGGGGCATTTTCAAACAACTCTCTATATCGTTCTTCGCTATGTCGCAGTGTAGTCTCATACGTTTCCCGTTCGGTAATATCACGAATCACACCAACAAGGTATTTATCACCATTTTCGGCTATATATCTGGTTTTTTTGGTTAAAATAATTAATTTTTCTGATCCTTTAACCGTGAGCGTCTCCTTACATGAATTCTCTTTCCCATTCGCCAGTATCTGTCTCTCAATTTCCAGAAAATGATCCTGCTCGTTTTGAGATACTTCTTCTACTAATTTTTTGCCAATTATCTCTTCCCTGACTCGACCAAAGATGGAGCAAAAAGCATCATTCACGACAGTAAATCTGTGTTGGTCATCTTTGACGAATACAGGGGAACTGATGTTGTTGAGGATGTTAGCCCAATAGGTTTTTGATGCTATCAACTCTTTCTCTATCTGCTTGCGTTCAGTGATATCACGAATAAAAATAAAGAACAGACCGCCACTGTCTCGGATGAAATTTGCACTTGCATCTACATCGATTAGATAACCGGTTTTATGTCGGAGTTGAGTTTCAAATTGGTCACTGCCGTCCCTGATTATTTTTGATCTTCTTTTTTTTATTTCTTCTGGATTTTCAAGTGCTTCGACATTCATACTTGACATATTTAA
Source organism: Desulforhopalus vacuolatus (assembly GCF_016918505.1). Taxonomy (GTDB): domain Bacteria; phylum Desulfobacterota; class Desulfobulbia; order Desulfobulbales; family Desulfocapsaceae; genus Desulforhopalus; species Desulforhopalus vacuolatus. The sequence continues at coordinate 43,823 of NZ_JAFFPZ010000020.1, read as the reverse complement.
AAGCTCCTCTCGACTATATCCAATCATACGAGAGTATGCGTCATTGACTTCAAGGAAATTTCCTTTTTGATCAAGCATATAGAATCCATCAATGGAGCTTTCAATGGCTTTTTGGTATCTTTTTTCTTTCAGTTTTTGATCAGTGATATCTCGGGCCGTTCCGTAGACATGGCCGTTCGAAGCCATCTCAAATATATTTCTATAATCAGGTTCTGTCTTTTTGTGCTCGGTAATTTTTGCTTTACTTTCTTTTAAAGTCTTTTGGGGGCTTGTGAAATTAATATTAATCTCTTCCAGCACTTTAATCCGTTGTTCAAGTTCTTCATACGTTGGTTTTTCTACCATCCGGTCACCCATGAACTAAGATTTTAATCAAAATGACAATATATCAAAAATTACTGTTGTCGAGAATATGTTATTATTTTTTTAGCAATGTTAACCATTGCTGGATGAGTACAATAAGTGCAACACCGTGATATGAAAAAAGAGTGAGCTGCCGGTATGGTTATGTCACCACAACGTAACCGGAGGTTACCATGCACAGGTACCAGCACTTGCTGCCAGCAACGCACTCTTTTAGAAAGGTACCAGATCAGTGCATTTCTTCAAACAAGAAGATCTCAGACTGATATTACTGATACCTTGAATCGTTCTAAGAGTACGATTTCACGTGAAATTCATAGCAACTCTTTTGAAGGGAGCTATACCCCCTGTGTTGCTCAGATCATAGCGATGACCAGACGGAAATCTGCTGAGAAGGCCACAAAACAAAACCCTGAAGCTGTGCAGGTTATACGAAAGTGGCTCCGACGGGGGTATCCCAGAGTCTATAATCTATCGATTTTCTGTTAATTATCTCTGTAAAAACATGTTTGCCATACGGCGGTTTATGACCGGATTTATAAAGATCGGTAAAAGGGAGGAAAACTCCACACGTATCTGCTGCGGTATGGTAAACGTCGGTGGAAAGGGGGGGAAACGTAAACGAGCCGGGGTTTCTCTTATGGGCAGAATGCCTCCCCTGTTATACCATTTACATTTTGTATTGATTCATCACCATTGATAGAAAATCGGCACGGCGGTGGTTTCCCGCGATGTTGTTCTGTAGACAAGGCATGCCTTGTCTCTACGGTGGCGGCCATCAGCGAAATGGCAAGCATTACCGATAACCCACTGCCATATCATTACCATGGGGTGATAACGGTGACACTACACATCCCTGGTGAAAAATCGCTACAACAGTGATTCCAGCAATGGTGTTGTAGAGACAAGGCATGCCTTGTCTACACTGTGACGGGAAACGTAATGATAACAGTGGAATTACACTGAACACAGATGAAGTGCAAGGATGAGGTTGCCTCAGTTATAAATGGCCTTCTCGACACAATTACGGGGCGTAAGGAGACATTGACTCTGGACAGTGACAGCGAATTGAAACAATCCGTAAAATCGACACTTTGGTGGTCGATAAGACTGGCACTCTGACCCCTGGTCAACCAAAGTTGACCGATGCGGTGACAGCAAAAGATGCCCTAAAGAAAAACTGCTTCTTCTTTCGGCAAGTCTGGAAAAGGCAAGTGAACATCCTCTGGCGGAGGCAATTGTAGAGGGTGCAGATGAGCGGCAGATCAAAACCATGGACGATTTTGAGATTGACATCTCTTCGCACACCGACTGGATGGAAGAGAGCTGGATGAGTACATGGTTGCCCTGGCAGGCGACGGCATCAACGATCCACCCGCTCTGGCACAGGCCATGTGGGTATCGCCATTGGGCCGACCCGTATGAATTATACCATTTACATTTTGTATTGATCAGAGAGCGCGACTGCGTGAACATCTTTTTTTGTGATTACGAATGAATAAACAGGATGTAAAAAGAGCAATACTTAATAGTATTCGTTGGCAAAAAGTTTTTCGCTGTTCCGTCTTTTGCTTTTCCCTGTCTCCTGTCTCCCATCCCCCTGCCTTTGAATTCGCCAATAGAAAGTGAAAATGACATTTAGTACGGTCATAACTTAATAGAAATGGTATTATACCATTCCTATTAGGTTATGCCCCGTTTTGTCTCCTGTTTATCCATGAATAGACACGAATTTTCACGAACAGGGACAACACATTAAACGAAAACGTTTGTATCCGAATTTAAGCCGTACAGTGCACCAGGATTATGAATCAACTTTGGGATAACTCCCAAAGTTGAGACCCCATTCCCTTTTTAACGCTGAGGGTGGGCGAAATGGCAATTATTCAAGATAGCCATATCGATCAAAGAGGTGGTAAAAAATATCAGAGACATAAACGACTCCAACCAACTTGCCACTATCAACAACCGGCATTCGTCGGATTCTGTCTTTAACCATCCTGTCTACGATTGCCATGAGTGGTTCATCAGGGGGGATGCTCAAGAGATTGGCATTCATTATCTGGCTCACTTTCTTTTCTTTAACTGACTTGATGAATTGATCAAGTTCACCCTTCCAGGAAAGGGTGTCGCCATCAATACCATAGTTGAGAAAAGATGGGCGCAGGTGATACAGAATGTAAAACATACTGATCGTTCCCACCAGTCTATGGGTATCATCAATAACCATAAGACTGACTGTCTTATGGCCTGTTGGTCTGACCTTGGCGTTGAGAATTTTACGAATAGCATTTTCTGCAGGTTCATTCATCTGAATGGTATCATAATTTTTGATCATGATATCTTTTGCAAATAACTGCATTACTGTCTCCTTCTTAGGGTTCTTTCAAAGTATTATTTACTGACTATAGTGCATAGCAGCTGAGTTGAGCCGGCAGGTACTGCTAACTTACCAATATATCGACAATTATAAATTTAAAAGAGTATTGCTTCACCAGCCAGGGATCATATATATAACCAGGTGAAAAATAAACAGCAAGCTAAAGAAAAATAAATAGCAAGCTAAAAAAGATATAACTATTCAGCGAAGAACAAACAACCTCAATCTGTAATGTGTTCAGCAATGCTCCTGATGCACACAACAGGCAGAGGTTGATTGAGCGGATTTACCTCATGGTCGATGGTGACGGTACCTATTTTTTCTTCCGAATCATATCATATCATATCATTTACATTTTGTATTGACCAGAGAGCGCGACTGCGTGGACATCTTTTTTTGTGATTACGAATGGATAAACAGGATGCAAAACGAGCATAACTTAATAGAAATAGTCTAATCATGCGAAAAAGGGCATTTTTTATAAAAGCGTAACTTCTTAAAGTTTTTTGCCTTTCTCCTGTCTCCCATCCCCCTGCCTTTGAATTCGCCAATAGAAAGTGAAAATGGCATTTAGCACGGTCACAATTTAATAGGAATGGTATCACACCCCGTCCTCAAGAGCCTTTGTCCATATCTCAACAAGTTCTTTCCGAAACAGATAAAAATAGATCTTCAGTCCCCTGTATTTCTCCCTTCTGCACACCGAAATACTGATCTTTGCCGCTTCCTCAGGTGGATAGCCATAAACACCACATGAAATTGCCGGGAAAGCAACAGATCTGCATTGATGAGAGAGCGCAATGTCCAGACTGTTTCCATAGGCAGCGGTCAGTACTTTCTCGGGATGTTCAGCCTGTTGATATATTGGGCCGACCGTATGAATGACATACGTCGCCGGCAGGTTATATCCCATCGTAATGACAGCCTCACCGAAAGGACACCGGACTCCATTGACCGCTTCGATTTGTCTGCATGCCTCAAGCAGTTCAGGCCCGGCCGCTTTCTGAATTGCACCGTCCACGCCTCCGCCACCGCGCAGTTCCTGATTGGCGGCGTTGACAATTGCATCGACCGGGGCGAGGGTGATATCTCCTTCAATAATTTCTATGTTTTCAGCAGTCATTGTTGTTTACCTCACTGTAGATATTTTTGCTCCTCAAGGTAGAGCATGATTTCCTGCACGGCTTCCATCGGTGTCATTTCGGTGGTATCAAGGGTCAGTTCCGGGTTCTCGGGGGGGATATAAGGATCATCAATCCCCGTGACGCCCTTGATAATTCCCGCCCGCGCTTTGGCGTAGAGGCCCTTGCGGTCGCGTCCTTCACAGACCTCAAGCGGAGTGGAGACATACACCTCAATATACCCGCCATAGCCGGAGATCAACTCCCGGTTCTCCGCCCTTGATTCCGGGTAGGGAGCGATGGGGGCGCAGATGGCGATGCCGCCGTTTTTCGTTATTTCACTGGCGACAAACCCGATGCGGGTGACATTGAGGTTGCGGTGTTCTTGAGTAAAGTTAAGCTCCGAAGAGAGGTTGCTGCGCACGATATCACCGTCGAGCAGGGTGACAGGGCGGTCGTTTCTCTCCAGAAACTTGACCATCAGCACTTTGGCAATCGTCGATTTCCCCGACCCGGAGAGCCCGGTCATAAAGATGGTGAATCCCTGCCTTGAACGCGGCGGAAAAGAGTCCTGCAGTTCACGAACAATCTCCGGCCAGGAAAACCATTCCGGCACATACTCGCCCATCTCCAGCCGCCGTTCCAGCTCGGTTGAGGTGATTTGCTTCACCTCTTCGTCCTGCAGCTCATCCATGAAGAGATACATCCTGCGCTTCTCGCTGTAGCCCATCGGCCGCTGACGCACCATTTCAATGCCCGTCTTTCCGGCATTCTCCGCGACCAGCTGCTGCGCTGCACCACGTTCATAGAAGAGTTTGCCGTCCTGGTTGCGGCGGAAGGGATCTGCCTGATCCTCCGCCACCATGAAGTGGCTGCAACCGAAATTCTTGCGGATGATCGCCTGCCACAAGGCCTCTTTCGGTCCGGCGAGACGGTGGGCGTAGGGGGTGATGCCGAGAGCAATCATGTTGCACGGGAACTTCTCCGCGAAGGCCTCGTAACAACGGATCTGGGTGTAGTAGCCAAGGTCACCGGGATGGCTGAGATCGGCCACCGGCTGGAGAAAGATGGCCGCCTGGGCCTCCCGGGCCGCGCTGAGCACCATCTCACGGTGGGCGCAGTGCAGATATTCGTCAGTATGGAAGCCGAGTACCCGCCGCCAGCCGTTCATGGTGAAGGTGCGCACCGTCGCCGAGGGGCTGAGGCGCAGGGCGCGGAAATCGTAGTGGATGGGGAGGGTGATTCCCTCCAGAGCACCGCCGATGCGAAACTCTTTTATCCGCTTGTACAGCTGAGCCACGCCGGGATGCAGGCAGGCGTCATCGCTCCCATAAACTGATTTCGCCTCAGCCTCGCGGTCGGCCCGCCAGATGTCTCCCACGGTGAGAATGGCCAGCAGAAAGCCTTCGCCGTCGGTGAGTGCCAGCCGCTGCCCGCTTTTCAGCGAAGCGGCAAACTCCTCCTTCACGTCCAGTGCGATGGGAATCGGCCAGGCAGTGCCATCCGTCAGAGTCATCCGCTCCAGTACGCTGTCGTAGTCTGCCCGGTTGAGATAGCCGCTGAGGGGATAGCAGGCGCGGTTGAGCAGCAGCTCAAGGTCGCAGAGCTGGCGGGGGCTGAGACTCAGAGATGGAAGATCAAGCGCTTCGCGGCGCAGATTTTCCACCCGGCGAAAGTGGACAAGGAGACTCTCGGAGTGTTTATTCATGGTTGTTTTTTATCTTCAAGGTACCCGTTACGGTTGATAGAGCAGTTGTACCGGGCAGTGGTCGGAGCCGGTAATCTCCTGCATGATTCCTGCATCGAGCACCTTTTCTTTTGCTCCGGCATTGACGCAGAAGTAGTCGATGCGCCAGCCGATATTCTTTTCCCTGGCGTTGAAGCGGTAACTCCACCAGGAATATTGATCCGGCTGCTGATTGAACATGCGGAAGGTGTCAATATACCCGGCGTCGTCAATGAAGCCGTCCATCCAGAAACGCTCCTCAGGAGTGAAACCGGCGTTCTTCACGTTGGTCTTCGGATTCTTCAGGTCGATTTCTTTATGGGCAACATTAAAATCTCCGCAGAGTATAACATCTTTTTTCTCCTCCAGCTTTTGACAATATCGCTGCAGCGCAGCGTCGAAGGCCAGTTTGTAGTCAAGACGTTTCAGTCCTGCCCCGGCATTGGGAAAGTAGATATTGAGCAGATGGAATTTCTCAAACTCCAGACCAATAACCCGCCCCTCGCAGTCAAACTCTTCTTCGCCGATTCCATAGTGAACCGCGAGTGGTTTGAGGCGGGTGTAGAGGGCAACGCCGGAGTAGCCCTTTCGCTCCGCACTGTGCCAGACAGAGGTGTACCCGGGGATGTCTTTCAGGTTGTCAGAGAGTTGATCCGGCTGGGCCTTGGTCTCCTGGATGCCGATGATGTCGGCGTCAAAGGCGAGCAGGATATCAACAAAGCCCTTCTTTTCCACCGCGCGGATGCCGTTGACATTCCATGAAATACATTTAATTGCCCCCTTCGGTATCTTCGCCGTACGGGTTTTACGCGGGGTTATGCCGATTTTCGCGCAGTCGCTGCTCAGAGGACACTCATCGCAGTGCGGCCCGATGGGGCGGCATATCGACTGGCCGAAACTGACCAGCAGGGAGTTGACCGGAATCCAGAACTCCTCGGGGAGTTTTTTCCGCAGCGCCATCTCGGTTTTCAGGGGAGTGTCGGTGTCAACGTATCCCCAGATATTCATGATGCGGTGGACATGGGTGTCCACACAAATGGCAGGCAGCTGAAAGGCAACACTCTGCACGAGGTTGGCCGTCTTGCGACCGACTCCAGGCAGGGTGAGCAGTTCCTTCATGGTGTGCGGCACAATGCCGTCAAACGACGCCAGCGCTTCGGGCAGTTTGAGCAGGTGTTTCGCCTTGGTTTTGTAGAAACCGACAGGAAAAATCAGCTTCGCAATCTGCTCTTCGCTGAGTCTGGCCAGGTCGTCGATATTGGCTGCTTTCGCAAAAAGTTTGGCCGAAGCACTGGCGGTTACCTCGTCCCGGGTGCGGGCGGAGAGGATGGTGGCAACAAGCACCTTAAAAGGCTCTCTTGTCTGCACGGCGATGAGGTCAACTACCGGTACACGGCGGTTGCTCACATCTTTTTTCACAATTTCAAGGTAACGGGCGATATCGATTTTGGGCATGGGAGGGGAGGGTGAAGAGAAGGGGAAAGGGCGGAGTTGAGAAACACTCCGCCCTGGAAATTACAGCGTGCAGGAATCCGGTTCGAAATGGAGGGTGGCAAAATAGTCCTCCAGGGTCTCCGCCCGGCGAATAAGTTTCACTGTGCCGTCCTCCTGGAAGAGCAGTTCTTTCGGCCGCAGATTTCCATTATAGTTGAACCCCATGGCGCTGCCGTGAGCACCGGTGTCTTCAATGACAACAAGGTCACCGGTTTCCATCTTCGGCAGGGTCCGCTGGACGGCAAATTTATCGTTGTTTTCACAGAGGGCACCGACAACATCCACCACCTCGGTTTCACCTCCCTCCCTGCCCACCACTTCAACGTGGTGGTATGCGCCATACATGCCCGGACGCATTAACGCGCTCATTGAGGCGTCCACACCCACATAGGTACGGTAGATTTCTTTACGGTTGATGGCGGTGGTTATCAGCACGCCGTGGGGGCCGGTCATGAAGCGGCCACTTTCGGTGCAGAGTGTCGGCTGATAACCATGTTGTGCTTCAAAGGCAGTGAACAGTGCCGCCACTTCGCGACCAAGGGATTCTACGTCAAGTTCGGGCATGCCCGGCTCGTAGGGGATGCCGAGACCGCCGCCGATATTGACGAACTCAAAGGTGATGTCGAGTTCACTGCTGATGGTGGCGATCAGCTCAAGCAGCATTTCCGCAGTCTGCACCATATACGTATAATTGCACTCGTTGGAAGCAAGCATGGTGTGCAGCCCGAAACGGGTGACACCGGCGGTTTTCGCTCTGCGATAGGCCTCTATAATCTGCTCATGACTGACGCCGTATTTGGCCTCTACCGGATTGCCGATAATCTCGTTGCCGGTGCGCCGTCCGCCGGGGTTGTAGCGAAAGCAGATAAGCTCCGGCAGTGTACCGACCTTATCGATCAGCGAGATGTCATCAAGGTTGAGAATACAGCCACCGTTCTTTGCAGCGAGGGCGAAGTCGGTATTGCTGGTGTTGTTGGAGGTGAACATAATATCTTCCGGTTCCGCGCCAGCCTGTCGGGCAAGGATAAGTTCAGCCTGGGAGGAGCAATCGAAGCCATAGCCCATATCCTTCATGATTTTAAGAATTTCCGGATTGGGCAGTGCCTTCACCGCATAAAACTCTTTAAAAGCCTTCACTCCGGAAAAGGCTTTTCGCAGACGGGCACCGGTGCTGCGAATTCCGGCCTCGTCATAGATGTGGAAGGGGGTCGCAAAGTGGTCAGTGATTTTGCGGGCTGCGGGGAAAAGGCGTGTTTTATAGTCTTTGGAAATGGGCATGGTATCCTTCTCAGCTCTGTTGCGGCAGGGGTATTCTGCCTGTTTCTTTCAGGGTTTTCACGACGGTCTCTGTATTCGTGGAGCGCACGCCGGGGATTTTTTGAATGGAATGGAAAAGCAATTTTCCAAGGGCCTCAGTGTCTGCACAGCGCATCTTCAAAAAGAGGCCGTCACTGCCGGTGACGAGGTGAATTTCCTGGATCTCAGGGATCTCCTGTAGAGCAGCATCAATTCCTTCAAGCATTTTCGTCTCAATGTGCAGATGCACAAAGGCAATCAGCGAGTGGCTGAAGCGCTGCGGGTTGAGGCGCACCTCGTAGCCGTCGATATAGCCCTGCTTCTCCAGCTTGCGGATGCGTTCCAGAACCGCCGACGGAGCCAGCTCAACCTGACGTGCTACTTCGACGTTGGGGATTCGGGCCTTCTCTTGAAGAATTTTTAATATTTTATAGCTTATTTCGTCAATCATGGGGTGAGTTCGTAATTTCTCAAAAAGTTATGGAAAAAGATAAAAAGACAAAAAAGGAGACGGGAGACAGGAAAAAGCAGGGCAGCAAAATCCGATGACATCCGTTGTGGGATGTGTTTCAAAGTTTTTGCTTTTTTTCGTCTTCTTTTCCCCTTCTCCTGTCTTGCCCGCCTTAATTAAATAAAATCTTTTTCCTTAAATATCTTTTGCCTTTATTCGCATGTTTAGAGCTGTTATTCGTTGGCAAAAAGTTTTTCGCTGTTCCGTCTTTTGCTTTTTTCTGTCTCCCGCTTTTGCTTTTCTTCGCGTTCCTTAGCGTTCTTCGCGGTAAAAAAATTGTCTTACCGTTTTTTGCTTTTTCCTGTTCTGCTGTTTTCCATTTTGCCTGTATAATATTTATATTGGCAGTATTGTCAAGAATTTTATTCATCAAATAACGGTAAAAACAGAACGATGTTCTGAAAAGAAAAGGGCCCGACAGATTTTCATCTGTCGGGCCCTCAATATTACAACTATGAAACGTATCAGGATTTCCAGAAACCGTGGAGATTACAGAAAGCCCGTGCGGTGCCTTCTGTCAGGCCCGGGAAAAAAGCTTCCGGTTTGTCAGAGGGAGTAAGGAACTGGCGATAGAGTTTGTTGCCGGAGAGAACTTCAATCCATTCAATCCAGTGTTCTTCAGTCATAGGATGGGGAACAGAACCTACGGAGACTTTCAGGCCGCCGTCTGTTTTTTCCACAACCGGAACGTGTTTTTCGGTGGCAGCATCAGTGGTGTTTTCTTTCATCATCCGCATCGGCTTGCCGCAGCAGACCAATTCACCATCAGTGTCATTCATTGCTTCAGCGATGTTTCCACAGACAAAACATTTATAAACAGCTTTTTTTTCACTCATTCTAACTCCTCCTCAGGATAGCTTGTCGTTCATTTTGTTTTCACCGGAAACGTTATGGCGACCGGCAGACATCCTCGAAACATAAGCATTGAGAAGAAAACCTGCAATCCCGAGGAAGAGTTTTTTTAGGAAAAATTCTCATCTGTTCTCTTGTATCCTCATTCAGCTGTACTATTCTTTTGTGCACGGAAGTATAAAAATTCCACAAAAAGCTGTGCATGACAGCTCTCACAAAAGGGGAAGGCAATGATTAATAAAGAAATGAATGATGCTTTGAACAGGCAGGTTGATGCAGAGATGTATTCCTCCAACCTTTACCTTGCAATGTACGGCTGGCTTGCAGAGAAAGGTCTGCCGGGTTTTGCCGAGTGGATGCGGCTGCAGGCAGCAGAGGAGTATGAACACTGCATGCGTATCTTCAATTATATTATTGAGCGCGGGGGTAATGTACAGCTTGGTGCCATTCCAAAACCGGGTGCTGGCTGGAAGAGCGTGCTTGAGGTGGCCAGCGAGGTGGTGGATCATGAGGCGAAGGTAACCGGGATGATCAACAACCTGATGGATATTGCCATACAACAAAAAGATTACGCCGCAACCGCTTTCCTGCAGTGGTTTGTTACTGAACAGGTTGAAGAGGAAAATAACGTGGGTGACGTTCTTTCAAGGGTTAAAATGATCGGTGACAATACGGCAGCACTCTATCATTTGGATGCAAATCTTGGCCAGCGTACTGCATCTCCCGCTCCAGAGGTTCAGGAATGAAGATAGACTGGGCATATCTGCGAAAGGGATGAGCCTCATGTAAAAAGGCCGGGGCGGTCTTTGCAGAGAAGGATATTCCCGTGGTTGAGCGGGTTGAAGCGAAGAAGGTTGTGTTCAATCAAGAGGAAGCCTTTGCCGTAGTGGCTCAGGCCTCGAAAATTGTTGTCGCCAGCGGCAAAAAGATTACAGAATTTGATCCGAAGACTGCGGACCATGCGGAGCTGCTGAAGAAGATCACCGGCCGCACCGGCAATCTGCGGGCACCGACCCTGCGTGTGGGGGATGTGTTTTACGTTGGATTTAATGTGGAGATGTACTCTTCACTGGAGTGATTGTCCGGCACTTTATTTGAGAAAAAATTTGTTGCAGAAAGACCGTTACCTTGTTTGGTGACGGTCTTTTTTTATGAGGGTAAAAACAAAAGGCGAAAAGAACGGGAGAAAGGAGACTTTCCCCGTCCTTCTACAACTGGTTATACCATTTACATTTTGTATTGACCAGAGAACGAGACTGCATAGACATTTTTTTGGCGATTACGAATGGATAAACAGGATGTAAAGAGCTTTCCTTTGGCAAAAAGTTTTTCGCTGTTCCGTCTTTTGCTTTTCCCTGTCTCCCGTCTCCTTTCTCCTGTCTCCCATCCCCCTGCCTTTACATTCGCCAATAGAAAGTGAAAATGGCATTGAGTAAGGTCACAACTTAATAGAAATGGTATTACTCCGCATGTTTCGACAGGTACTCGGCAACACCTTCGGCGTTTGGTTTCATTGCCTCGTCTCCTTTGTGCCAGTTGGCAGGGCAGACGTCACCGTATTTTTCGGTGAACTGCAAAGCATCAAGAACACGCAGTGTTTCATTCACGTCGCGACCAAGGGGCAGGTCGTTGATGGTGGAATGGCGGATAATCCCTTTACGGTCGATGATGAAGAGGCCGCGCAAAGCGATGGAGTTGTTGAGCAGTACCCCATATTTCTGTGAGATGGATTTGTCGAGGTCGGAGACCATTGGAAAACGGATGTCACCGATACCACCGCTGTTCACCGGGGTGTTTTTCCACGCCAGGTGGGTGAAGTGGGAGTCGATGGAGACACTGATCACCTCACAGTTGGCGGCCTTGAAGGTTTCAAACGCCTTGTTGAAAGCGATGATCTCCGAGGGGCAGACGAAGGTGAAATCCATCGGATAGAAGAAGAGCATTATGTATCTGCCTTTGTAATCAGAGAGGGTGAAGTCCTCTTTGAAAGAGTTATCCGGCATGACGGCGGTGGCAGTAAAATCCGGGGCGGGATTGGTTACCAATAGACTCATAATGTTCTCCTGATAGGGTTAAACGAAAAAAGGCCCTGCCGAATGGCAGGGCCTCATCAAAAAAAACAGTCTCTCATGCGTCGAAGAAAGATTCTTTCTCCGCGCCGCAGACCGGGCAGACCCAGTCTTCCGGTACATCTTCCCAGGCGGTACCGGGATCTACGCCGTTATCGGGATCACCTTCTGCGGGATCGTATATGTAGCTGCAGGGACATTCCATTTTTTTCATGTCTGCCATGTTGTTCTCCTTTTTTATTGATAATGATTCTCTAATACTACAGCGAAAACTATAGCATCTTCGAATTTGGAGTCAAGGGAAGAGTGAAAAATTATCTCTCTGTCGTTCTCGTAATCTTATCTTTTATCGTAATATCAATGATATATAAAGATGTTTTTGTAACTTCTCAAAAAGTTGTGGGAAAAAAAGGGAGGCAGGAGACGGGAGAAAGGGAAAAGCAAAAAGCAGTAAACCAAAGACCGGGCAGCCTGCGAAACACACGAAAGTTTCTCTATATAATACCATTCCTATTAAGTTATGCCTCATTTTGGGGCCCAATAGCGGTTGTACCTGCTCTTAATAATTCCGAGAATTACTACCAGTTTATAGCCTGCCAATGGTTGTGAATTCCACAGTTATCGTTACGTTTATCGTCACCGTGTAGACAAGGCATGCCTTGTCTCTACATCATTGCCGAAATCACTGTTGTACCAATTTTTCACCAATGATATGTAAGGTCACCGTTATCACCCGGTAGTGACAATGTGGCGTGTATGTTTCGCGGGTTATCGCTGTTCCGGCTTTTGCTTTTTCCCGTCTCCCGTCTCCTGTCTCCTGTCTCCTTTCTCCCTGTCTCCCGTCTCCTGCCTCATCTCCGCTTGAGAATCTCCTTGCACGGGATAAGAGCGGTGGCCGTAGCGGAAACGATGTTGCCTGCAACTCCAGGACCATCACCTGCCATAAAGAGACCGTGAACCTTCGTTTCCAGGTTGTTGTCTGTCGTAACCTGGGTGGCGAAAAATTTGATCTCCGGGGCATAAAGCAGCGTTCCGTCATTGGCCACGCCGGGAATGATTTCGTTGAGCTGCTCAAGGCCGTCCACAAGGTTGGTAAGAATTCGCTCCGGCAGGGCCATGGCGAGATCACCGCAGGTGACGCTGGTCAAGGTCGGTTCTATTGAGCTGTGCCTTACTCTGTTCCAGGTGGAGCGGCGCCCGCGTTTGAGGTCACCGAATCGCTGCAGGATCGGTTTCCCACCGCCGATAAGGGAGGCCAGTTTGCCGATAGATTCGCCGTAGGCCTGATTGTCCTCTACCGGGTCGTTGAGCACAACCTTGGAGAGAAAGGCGAAGTTGGTGTTTTCACTCTTCTTCTCCATCAGCGCATGACCGTTGACGCAGACAAAGTCCTGATAGTTTTCCAGTGCCACAAAACCACCGTAGTTGGTACAGAAGGTGCGGGTCTGGTCGTCATATTTTGCGGTTTGAATAAAGAAGGTCGGGTCGTAGATAACGGAGCAGAGATCCTGCATGATCTCGTTGTGTACCTCGACCCGCACGCCTACCTCAATGCCGCGCTGGCGGACGGTGATACCCTGAGCCTGCACTACCCGTGCCACCCATTCTGCACCGACCCGGCCAGGGGCGAGGATAACGTTGGGAGCGTAATATTTACCTTTATTCGTCACCACTCCCTCCACCGAATTTTCTTTCACCAGCACATCGACGGCTTCTTCCAGACAGTGAAACTCCACCCCTCTGCCCTCCACATATTTCGCCATTTGGGTTATGTGTCCAGGCAGGTTGTCGCTTCCGAGGTGCTTTTGCCTGATGATGAGCAGATCAATGCCATGCTTGCGTGCCTCCTTGCGGACTTCCCTGGCACGGACCATGTCGGTTGGATAGACGCGACCGTCCATGCCGAAGTGGTTGTAGATTTCTTCTGTCTCATTAATCAGCTCCTTCGCCGCAGAGACTGACATGAACTGGGTGAGATCGGTCTTGCCAAGCTTGTGGATAAAGTTGAGTTTACCGTCGGAAAAAAGCCCGGCTCCACCGATGCCGCAGAGAATATTACAGGGCTTGCACTTTATGCAGCCCTTATCCTTTATTGGACATTTACGATCCTGCGGGGCACGTCCCTTCTCAATAATCAGAACACGCAGACTGGAGTGTTCGGCGAGGTACCAGGCGGCGAAAAGACCCGCAGGGCCACCGCCGACAATAATGACATCATAGTTCCCTGTTTTCTGCATGAGATCCTCTTCTGAAAAAAGGAAGGGCGGACTCTTGCGAGCCCGCCCGGGAAATTCAGTCTATGCCGAAAATGTTGCAGATGGGGCCCTGTAAGGTTCCCTCAGTCTTTCTTTTCCGGCGGAGCGGGTTTTTCTTCAATCACCGGTACATCCGGTCCAGTCGGCAAGCCATAGGCGAGGCACACCTTGTGCTCAATATCGGCTGCCATTACGGTATTTTCCTTAAGAAAACGTTTTGCATTTTCACGGCCCTGGCCGATGCGCTCGTTGTTGTAGGAGTACCATGAACCGCTCTTCTCCACAATCTCAAGATCAACGGCGAGGTCGAGCATATCACCAACTTTAGAGAAGCCTTCTCCGTAGACAATATCGAACTCCGCCTCTTTAAAGGGCGGTGCCATCTTGTTTTTCACCACTTTTACCCGGGTCCGGTTGCCAATGAGTTCCTGGCCGTCTTTGAGCTGGCCGATACGGCGAATATCAAGGCGGATGGATGAGTAAAATTTAAGGGCGTTGCCGCCGGTGGTGGTTTCGGGATTGCCAAACATCACACCGATCTTCATACGAATCTGGTTGATGAAAATGAGGATGGTATTGCTGCGGCTGAGTACTCCAGTGAACTTACGCATCGCCTGGGACATCAGGCGTGCCTGCAGGCCGACGTGCGAATCTCCGACGTTACCGTCAATTTCCGCACGGGGTACCAGGGCGGCGACTGAGTCGATGACGATAACGTCTACACCACCGGAACGGATGAGGATTTCAGCGATTTCCAGAGCCTGCTCGCCGAAGTCCGGCTGAGAGACGAGAAGGTTGTCGATATCCACGCCAAGGCGGGAGGCGTAGCTGGTGTCGAGAGCATGCTCGGCATCAATGAAGGCTGCGGTGCCTCCCAGTTTCTGCGCTTCGGCGACGACATGCAGGGCGAGGGTTGTTTTCCCGGAAGATTCCGGGCCATACACTTCGGTCATCCTTCCTTTGGGCAGACCGCCAATGCCGAGGGCGATGTCGAGGCTCAGGGCACCGGTGGAAATGACAGGTACATTTGCATGTTCCTGACTGCCGAGGCGCATGATGGAGCCCTTGCCGAACTGACGTTGAATCTGTGAGATGGCGTTATCGACGCTGCTCATTTTATCTTTGGGAGCTGCTGCCATGGATATTCTCCTGTAATTGTTTGTGAAAGGGGGAGTTGATATTTTTCAAATGAAGTGCCGGATGACTCCTGGTCTGCCGCCGGCGAGCGGGGGGTGCACCGCCCCGTGCGGGCGGTTCAAACTGTGCTTTTTCTCAGCCGCGCAGGTCGCGGCGCACCATGTCGAGGGCAGTAAAGGCTGTGAGCAGACGAATCTGCCGACGGTTGCCGGTAAAGGCACAGCGCTTCACTTCAATGCCGCTCTTCTTTGCCATGGCAACATAAACAGTTCCCACCGGTTTCTCTTTGCTGCCGCCGCCGGGGCCGGCAATACCGGTAACGGCAAGGCTGATATCAGCACCGCTGAGCTGGCGGATGCCCTGAGCCATGGCTTCGGCCACCTCGTGGCTTACCGCGCCAACCCGTTCAATAAGTGCCGGGTCAATCCCGAGAAGTGTACTCTTTATGTCGTTGGAGTAGGAGATCACGCCGCCGAGGAAAAAGGTGGAGCTGCCGGGTACATTGGTAATCATTTGACTGATCAGCCCGCCGGTGCAGGATTCTGCCGTAGCGAGCGTCAGTTTTTTCATCTTCAGCAGATGTCCGGTAACGATCTCCATTGAGTCGCGGTCGTAACCGAAGATTGTATCCCCGATAGCTGATTCAACGGCGGCAGTGGCGGTTGCAAAGACATCATTGGTTTCACACTCTTCCGGGTCGCGAACGGTCAGGTTGACATGCACCTCTGGAAAGACGGGGTAGTATCCCAGATGGACGCCGGGGCGGAGTGACAGCCTGGCGATACGCTGGTTCACCTCAAGTTCGTCCATGTTAAAGACGCGGAAGAGCCGCTGGCAGGTGGAGAGGCGGTAGTCGCTGCCGAGAGTGGGCAGTTTCGGCAGTACCTCTTCCTCCATCAGCAGTCGCATCTGATCCGGAACACCGGGTAGAAAGAAGACCGGTAGTGTATTGAGAACCAGCAGATACCCCGACATCTGGCGACTGGGGTCGAAAGGAATTGCTCCCTGTGGCAGCAACGCCAGCTTTTCAAGTCCGGCGGGTAAAGCACCGTGTTCCACGCCCACGTGGGAACGGATGGCAGTGAGGACAGCGGCGTTTTTCTCGGAGGGCAGATTGAAAGCCGAGCAGACTGCGTCGGTGGTGAGGTCGTCGTCGGTAGAGCCGAGTCCGCCAGTGACAATGATGGCGTTCGCCCGGCGCAAAGCACGTTTGAGTGCCTCACCTATCTGATGCGGGTCGTCTCCGATGGTGTTCATGGCGCAGATATCATAGCCTGCTTCGAAGAGCTGACGGGCTGCATATCCACTGGTGGTATTGCGGATTCGACCGGAGGTCAGTTCATCGCCGATGGCGATAATTTCAATCTTGCGTGGCGACTCGTTTTTCATCTTCTGCTCCTCTCCGTAGTTCTTATGGGTTCCTTGAAGAACCTTGTATTTCATTCATCTTCGAGGCTCAGAAGAAAATTTATCGCAGGCAGAACTTTACTATCGGAGTCTGGCGCTTCCCTCCGAGGATAAATTTTTGACTGTAACCAGGACGATGGGCGATTATTCACTGCTCCCTTATGGGAAACGCCATGTTTTTCAGGGAATAATTTCACCATGAACTATACCATCTTCCAGCGTATTCAGCCGGGTTTTCACTCGACTGCGGAGCCGGGAGTCATCTCCGATCGCGCGCACATCAACATAATTGTCAGTAAAACCCTTGAGGTATCCGCTGTGGTCTCGTTTGCCCTCGAAAAATACCGGGTGAACTGTGCCAAGCTGGCTTTTGTAGAAGGCCTGCTTTCGTTCCCCGCTCAGTTTGCGGAGGATGGCCGAGCGTCGATCCTTCTCGGCCTGTGGAACCTGATTCGGTAATTCAGCGGCACGGGTGCCGGGGCGTATTGAGTAGGGGAAGACGTGCAGATAGGTGAATTCAAGACTCTCAAGGAACTGTACCTCCCTGGCAAAATCGGCTTCGGTCTCACCGGGAAACCCTGCAAGAATATCGATGCCGATGGCAAGGCCGGGAATACGTCGGTGACAGTTTTCAATGATCTCTTGGAACTGCGCCGTGGTGTAGCGGCGGTTCATTGCCTTGAGAATTGCGTCGCAGCCGCTCTGCAGGGGAATGTGCAGATGGGGCTGAATGCCGGAGCGCTCGGCCATCAGCGAGAGCAGGGCGTTATCAATTTCCACGGGTTCGAGGGAGCTGATACGGAAGCGAAGCTGAGGTAAACGTGCAGTGAGGACGTCGAGCAGAGAAACAAGGTTCTCCTGTGGCTTGAGATCGGCACCGTAAAGACCAAGGTGGATACCGGTAAGCACCAGCTCAATATGGCCGGAAGCAGCAAAGGCGCGTGCCTGTTCTACTACTTCCGCCACCGGCAGGCTGCGGCCTGGGCCACGGGTGTAGGGCACAATGCAGTAACTGCAGAAGGCATTGCAGCCGTCCTGGATGCGCAGATAGGCGCGGGTGCGGCGGGCAAATCTGGTCATCGGCAGGCGGGTGATCTCGCGAGCCTGCATGATATTGCCAACGTCGCTGTGGTGGGTCCCCGCAATGGCGTTGGCGATGAGGCTGTCCTTGTGATTATTTCCGTAGATGGAGAAATTGCGACCGTGCAGTTCCTCCATCTTTTTCAGCTCTTCGTGGGCCTCTTCGGCGTGGCAGCCGGTGATGTAGATATCGGCCGCCGGGTTTTTTCGCAGCAGGTGGCGCAGTTTCTGTCGTGACTGGGCAGAGGCGTGGGCGGTTACGGTGCAGGTGTTAAGGATGACGATGTCCGCAATATTCTTCTCTGAAGAGACTGTTATTCCCGCATTTTCCAGAGCCGCACTGATGGCGGCAGATTCCAGCTGGTTGACCTTGCAGCCGAGGGTTGTGATAATTGCTTTTTTCATATTTTTTTTATTGAATGACTCCGGAGCCAATAACTTCTTCTTCGCTGTAAAAAACCGCAAACTGCCCCGGGGTAACGGCCCGCTGCGGCTCAGAGAAGTGTAACCGGCCGCAGTTGTTCTCCTCCAGTGTGAGACGGGCGGGAGCACCACGGTGGGTGTAGCGGATTTTGGTCAGGTATTCGCCTTCAACCGGTACCTCTCCGTTGAACCACTGTATTTCGGTCAGCTCAATTTCACTGCACAGCAAATCTGTGTCACGCCCGACAATTACTTCATTTTTCTTCATATCAAGGGCGATAACATAGAGTGGCGCGGAGCTGGCGATGCCGAGACCCCGTCGCTGGCCGATGGTGTAGCGGTGGACTCCGGCGTGACGTCCCAGCTCATTGCCTTCGGTATCGACAATAGCACCGGAAACGGCAATATTCCGCCGATCCTCAAGAAAAGCGCTGACGCTGGTGTTTTCAAGGAAGCAGATGTCCTGGCTCTCTTTGCCCCGAAAGTCCGTAAAACCGTGTGCCTCAACAAAATCGTAGATATCATCCTTTGCCATCTCGCCAAGGGGAAAGAGTACCCGGCCAAGTTGCTGCTGGCTGAGGCGGGCGAGGAAATAACTCTGATCCTTGCGCTGGTCGACACCCATCAGAAGACGGCAGGAGGTGCCGTGGAGCAGTCTGGCGTAGTGGCCGGTGGCGACGGTGTCCATCCCGGCGGCAACCATGGCATCAAGGAAAAGACCAAACTTGATTTTCAGATTGCAGATGACGCAGGGATTGGGCGTGCGACCGCTGAAATAGCTGTCGGCAAAATAGGAGACAACGTTCTCTTCAAAAGCGGCGGAAAGGTCGATGACGTGCAACTCGATCCCCACCCGTTCCGCAACCTCCTGCACTCTCGCGAGCTGCTGCTCGAAATCGGGCTGGGCGAGACGCATGAAGAAACCGCGCAGATTTTCCGCACCGTATTTCTCTTTCAGGATGAGGGCTGTAGCGGTGGAATCTACACCTCCGCTCATGGCAATGCCTGTGATTTGGCCGGGCTGGTTGATGCTCATCTGGACAGTGGGGGGTAGAGATGGACGTGTTGCAGTATGGAGACATTCTACCTGCCGCACGTTGGAAAGGAAAGTGCTCTAAGATAAATACGCTGTGTTTTCCCGTCAAGGGGTGTGTTTTTGGTTCAGGGGAATTGTAACAAAGAGTTCAGCGAAATTAAACAGGGAAGGAGGGAAAAAGGGAGACGGGAGACCTTTCTCCCTCTTTTTGCTTTCCTTAGCGTTCTTCGCGGTAAAAAAAGATTGTACAACGAACCGTGAGCACCTATCTTTCCCCCAGGCTCCTAATGAAAATCCACCTCCTTATCCCCTTTCAGTAAAAATACCATGCCAATTAAAATACCCGAACTCCTTGCCCCTGCGGGCAATTTAGAGAAACTCGTCACTGCCATACACTATGGTGCAGATGCCATTTATCTTGCCGGAAAGCAGTATGGTCTGCGGGCGCGGGCTGGAAATTTTACTGAAAAGGAGATGGCGGAGGGGATAGCCTTTGCCCATGAAGCCGGGGTAAAGGTCTATGTGACGGTTAATATCTTTGCCCACAATGAGGACTTTATCGGGCTGGCTGAATATCTCCATGAAATTGCCGGACGTGGCGCGGACGGAATAATTATTGCGGATCCTGGTATCCTCGCTGTTGCCCGCAGAGAGGTTCCTCAACTGCCGGTGCATCTCTCTACGCAGGCCAACGTTACCAACATGGAGTCTGCACGTTTCTGGCAGGAACAGGGAGCTGTCCGCCTCAATCTCGCGAGGGAGTTGTCGTTGAAGGAGATTTGCGGAGTGCGTTCCGGCGTTGACTGTGAGCTGGAGGTTTTTGTCCATGGTGCCCTGTGCATTTCTTATTCCGGCCGCTGCATGCTCTCCAGTTATCTCACCGGTCGTGATGCCAATCGCGGTGCCTGTGCCCACCCCTGTCGTTTTAAATATGCGCTGATGGAGGAGAAGCGGCCTGGTGAATATTATCCTGTAGAGGAGGATGAACGCGGCACCTATATCTTCAACTCCCGTGATCTCTGCCTGCTTGAGATGCTGCCGCAACTCATGGCGGCAGGAGTGGATTCTCTGAAAATTGAAGGGCGGATGAAGTCCATCTTTTATGTGGGGGGGGTGGTGCGGGCCTACCGTGCCGCGCTGGATTATCTTGCCGCGCTGCCCGAGTCTGCCTGGGAGCTGCCCGAGCTGATCAAGATGCCGGCATATCTGATGGAGGAGGTCTCCAGTCTCGGTACGCGGGGGGCGACGGAGAATTTCATCCATGAGCGGCCTGGCAGTTCGGAGATGATCTACGATTCCTCACGCATGGAGCAGGTCTCTGAGCCGGTTGCTGTAGTGCGCAAAGCGGGGGAACAGCCGTTTGTGGAGATGAGGAACACTGTCTTTCCCGGTGAGGAGATTGAATATATGGGCAGGGCGTTTGCTGAAAGACAGATGGTGAAAATTGTTGCTCTGCGCAGTGAAGAGGGGGAGGTGAAGGAGAAGGCCAATCCGGGGAATCTGCTCTTTCTGGAACTGGAGCACCCGGTTGCGGTAGAGCCACGGGGGATTTTCCGCCGCAATCGGGATATATGAACGCTTCAGTAACTGTGCTGCCCGTTTGGATTTTTCTGCTCAAGCAGTTCCATCTTCATGTTCCACAGCTTCTGTGAAAGATCTACGATATAAATATGAGGATTGACCAGCCGCAGAATTTCTTCCGGCAGGGTTGCCATCTCTGCCTGAGCGTTTGCGCAGATTTCTGACAGACCCGGTTTCTTATAGACCAGCTCTCCAGCCAGAAAAACAGGTACCTGCAACTCTTTCATCCGGAAGTTCTCCAGCGTTCTGGTTTTCCATGGATACTGCGGATGAAAAATCGTGCAGGGGGTATCCGCCGCTCTTTCTTCATTCTTCAACATGAGGAGGTCTGCGAGGGCATGGCCGCTCTCGCGGTCGTAAAAACGGATGGTTTTTTTAAAGGAGGGATTGGTGATTTTGGCGATGTCCTCACTGATTTTGATTTTGGGGATGATTTTCCCCTGCTCCTCAATGCCGGCCAGTTTATAGACCCCCCCAAATACCGGACAGGATTTGGCGGTGATCAGATTTTCTCCCACACCAAAGGTGTCCAGCGGAGCATCCTGCTGAATGAGTGATGCAATGACGGTTTCATCAAGGCTGTTGGATGCTATAATTTTACAGTCGGCATATCCCGCCGCGTCAAGCATCTTCCGTGCCCGTTTAGAGATCCACGCGAGGTCGCCGGAGTCAAGACGGATGCCTTTCGGCCTCTTGCCGAGTGGGGTCAGCACCTCATCAAAAATCTTGATGGCGTTGGGCACACCCGATTTCAGTGTGTTGTAGGTGTCTACGAGCAGAACACAGTTATCCGGATACTGTTCGGTATAGTCTTTAAAGGCCTCATATTCTGAGGAAGCGAGCTGCACCCAGCTGTGCGCCATGGTGCCGAGAGCGGGCATGCCAAACATCTTTTCGACGAGCAGGGTGGATGTGCCGATTGCTCCGCCAATCCACGCCGCGCGGGCACCATAAATGGCGGCATCCGGGCCCTGGGCACGACGGGCCCCGAACTCCATCACACCGCGTCCTTCGGCGGCTCGGACGATACGGCTGGTTTTCGTGGCGATGAGTGACTGATGGTTGATGGTGAGCAGCACCATGGTCTCGATGATCTGAGCGTCGATTACCGGTGCACGCACCGTAACCAGAGGTTCGTAGGGAAAAGCGATACTGCCCTCCGGCATGGCGTAGATATCACCGCGCCAGGTGAAGTTGCGCAGGTAGTCGAGGAAACCGGGATCGTTTATCCCTTTACTGCGCAGCAGCTCCAGATCTTCTTCCGAGAAGCTGAGATTCTGGATATAGTCAATAACCTGTTCCAACCCCGCGACAATGACATAACCACCATTATCCGGGATGGAACGGAAAAACATATCGAAATAGACGATTTTATCGCGATACCCCTTGCGAAAATAACCGTGCGCCATGCTGAACTGATAGAAATCAGAAAGCATGGAGAGATTTCTGGGATTCATTGAATTGTGTTTTGAGGTTGGAGGATTGTCTCCCTGATGAAAATACTGGAGAGAGTGGTTTTTCTTCTTACCATGGGGGGACACTTTGTTAGATACACTGCTATTTTGCAAGCAGTTTGCGGAAATTCACTGAAAAAGGAGACTGAATGTCGATACGAGCGCTGGCCAGGGATGTCTACAGGGCGGTACAAACGGTGGAGACACTGAACAAAAAACTGGCGGTGGCAACGCCGGAACAGGAAGACTCGCTGCGCCGGGAGCTGCAGATGGCTGAGAAAGAGCTGTCGATACTGCGGCGCATGCTTGACGGGGAGAAAGAAAGCGGCGAGTTTCGCAAAAAATTCTCCGGATTTGGAGGATTGTAAGCGGTGCCAGGCAGGCGGTCGATTTACCGTGCTTTTCCCAGATCTTCGCTTTCAACATAGGCGTAGGCGCTGTGGTTGTGAATCGACTCAAAGCTCTCCGCGCTGGCGGTGAACCAGGTAATCTCTTCGTGGTGCAGTGCCTTTTCAGCCACCTTGCGGACCACGTCTTCCACAAACATCGGATTATTGTAGGCCTGTTCCGTCACATATTTTTCGTCGGGACGTTTGAGCAGAGAGTAAAGCTCGGAGGAGCCACAGGTTTCTACCAGCTCAATCAACTCTTCCGCCCAGAGACATTTCCTGAAGCGGACATTGAGTTTCACCTCCGCCCGCTGGTTGTGCGCACCGGCGTCGCTGATTTCTTTGGAACAGGGACAGAGGGTGGTGACCGGCACAGTGACGCCGAGGATGAATCCCGGATCTTCCCCGATGCCGCCGGAAAAACTGACCTTGTAATCCATCAGGCCGTGAGTGCCGGTGACGGGAGCCTGCTTGTTGATAAACCACGGGAACTCCATTGACAGGCGCACGCTGCTGGCACAGAGTTCCTTCTGCAGGCGCGGGAGGATTTCCCGAAAACTCTGGATGGAGAGATTATCGAGGGACTGGCCAATGAATATCCTGGCGCGGTCAACATAGTCTGTTCCTGCTCCTTCGCGCAGTTCAGCACGCATGGAGATGGTGGCGATGGTGTGCTGCAGACCTCCGCCCCGCTGGCGAACCTGAACGGGGGTCTGCAGATCGGAGAGGCCGACGGTATTGATGTTCATGGTTTCAGTGTTCATGGGGAGTATAATTACCCCGTTCCCTGGTGATCGACAATCATTTTTTTCCATAGAGTGTGTTGGGGATTTGGCATGCTTTTCACCTTCGTTCCGTGTATTCTGAAGGCTTTTATCAATCTCTGACAGGGACAGAACTATGGATGAAAAAGAATTGAACTCCGTCCGTATTGACAAGTGGTTGTGGGCGGCGCGTTTTTTCAAGACCCGTTCGCTGGCCACGAAGGCTGTGGCAGGGGGAAAGGTTCATCTTAACGGGAACCGGGTGAAAGCTGCACGGGCTGTGGAACCGGGTGATACCATGACCATCACCATCGGCACCGCAGAGTATCATATTTCTGTGCTTGCCCTCTCCGAACGGCGCGGCCCGGCGACCATGGCCCGGCAGTTGTATGAGGAGTCTGAGGAGAGCAGCAGGGCGCGGGAAGAGCAGAGAGAGATGCGCAGGATGGCTGGTGCCGGAATCTCACAGTCGGCCGGACGGCCGGATAAGCGCAACCGCAGAAAGATTCGAGAATTCATTCGTAAAAATTAATAAATTAATAGATGGAGTAAAGCATGGCAAAGATAGAACGGGCACTTATAAGCCTGACTGATAAATCGGGAATTGAAGATTTCGCAAAAGAACTGGCTTCCTTCGGGATCCAAATTCTCTCCACCGGCGGTACGGCGAAAAAGCTGCGGGGTGCAGGTCTTCAGGTGATGGACGTGGCAGAATTTACCGGCTTTCCCGAGATGCTTGACGGCCGGGTGAAAACCCTTCATCCCCGGGTGCATGGCGGTATCCTCAACCAGCGTTCCAATCCTGAGCATCAGCGGGAGTGTGCTGAGCATGGTCTGAAAAATATCGACATGATCGTGGTTAACCTCTATGCCTTTGAAAAGACGGTGGCCGATCCAAAATGCTCCCTTGAAGATGCCATTGAAAATATTGATATTGGCGGGCCGTCCATGCTTCGTGCTGCGGCAAAGAATTTCCGCGATGTGACGGTGGTGGTTGATCCTGAAGATTATCCGCTTATCCTTGACGAGTTGAAATTGAACGGTGGCACTACGCTGCGTACCCGTTTTTATCTGATGCGCAAGGTTTTTGCCTTAACCGCAGCCTATGACACCGCCATCTCCAACTGGCTCAAGAATGTGAATGTCAACTCCGATCAGTTTGACGAAAAGTGAGGGGCCCATGCTGAAAATTGCAGTGCTTCTCTCAGGAAGCGGACGAACGCTGGACAATTTCCACCAGTATATTGAGAAACAAAATCTTGATTGCCACATTGAGGTGGTGATCTCCAACGTGGCTGATGTCCTGGGACTGAAGAAGGCACGGGACTACGGGTATCCGTCATTTTACGCCGGGGACAACGAGTCGATTAACAATATTCTTGCTGATTTCAAGGTGGATGTCATTTGTCTTGCGGGATTCATGAAGCTCTATCACCCCCCTGTGGAGATGAAACGGGCAGTGATCAACATCCATCCTTCGCTGATTCCGAGTTTCTGCGGTGCAGGTTTCTATGGCCATCATGTGCATGAGGCTGTGCGGGCGAAGGGCTGCATGGTTAGCGGCTGCACGGTTCATTTTGCCAACGATTATTTTGATGACGGACCGATTATCTGGCAACAGGCGGTGCAGCTCGACTGGGATGACGATGCGGAATCCATCGCTGCTAAAGTCTTTGCAGCTGAATGCGAGGCCTTTCCCAGGGCACTGCAGCTTATCAATGACAGGGGGACTGAATTCTTCTGGAGGAGAGTGGGGCTATGAATAATAGAATACTGATGACAAAAGAGGATATCGAGCGGGCTGTTCAGCGAATTGGTCTGCAGATTCTTGAGGACCATCACAACCCGCAGCGTCTTGGTATCGTGGGTATTTATACCTGCGGTGTCTCTGTCGCCCGGTGTCTTCGTGCCTTTATTGAAAAGACTATTGGGATGCCGGTGGAGAGAGGTTCGCTGGACATAAATCTTTATCGGGATGACTGGTCACTGGTGAGCCAGAATCCGGTGGTGAAAACTACCGATATTCTCTTTGATGTGAATGGCAAAGAAATTGTGCTGGTGGATGACGTCATTTTCACCGGGCGCACTATCCGTGCCGCACTTGATGCAATTATGGATTTTGGCCGGCCGGCGAACATTCAGCTCGCCGCACTGATCGACAGGGGCGGCCGCGAGCTGCCCATCCAGCCGGATTATTGCGGACAGAAAGTTTCTGTGCCAGAGGGGAGTAAAATAAACGTAATTATGAACACTAGTGATGATGGGCATGTCGCCAGCGGAGAGGTTGTCATTGAAGATTGAACTGCTTGCCCCGGTGGGAACACTGGAAAACTTTCAGGCGGCGCTGAACGGCGGTGCCGATGCCGTCTATGTCGGTGCCCCGAAATTCAACGCGCGTAATCCGGCGCGGGAGCTGACTCACGGTGAGATTCAGGCGATCGTAGACCGCAGCCATCAACTGGGGAAGAAGGTCTATTTTGCCGTCAACAGCCTTATCCTGGAACAGGAACTGCCGGAGGTTATTGCCAGTCTTGCTCTCTTTGCAAAGATGGATCCGGATGCCCTGATCGTGCAGGACTTTGGTCTCGTTAATCTCGCCAGGCGCTATTTTCCAGAACTGAAGCTGCATGGTTCCACCCTGATGACGGTACACAACTCCGAAGGAGTACGTGAACTGCAACATCTCGGTTTTGAGCGGGCGGTGCTGGCGCGAGAACTCACTCTGAAAGAGATTGAGACCATTACCCGGCGCAGTGGGGATATGCAACTGGAGATTTTTATCCATGGTGCCATGTGCTTCTCCTTTTCCGGCCTCTGTATTTTCTCCTCCTATCTCGGTGGACGCAGTGGCCTGCGCGGGCGCTGTGTGCAGCCCTGCCGTCGGGCGTACAGCACAACGTATACCAGCGGCTGCAGTGAACGGGGCAACAGGGAGAAAACGAGAAAGGGTAAATATCTTTTTTCCATGAATGACCTCAACGGACTCGAAGCGGTCAGCACGCTTGCGCAGCTCGGAGTCTCCTCGTTGAAGATTGAGGGACGGCTGCGCTCTGCCAACTATGTGGAGACAGTGGTGCGTGCCTATCGCACGGTGCTTGATGCGTTGCAGGAAGATGGCAGTGAAGGACCAGATTTTCCGCAGGCTCTGGCCGAAGGCGAGCGTCTCTCCGAGATGGCTCTGAGTCGGCGGACCGAATCCGGCTATTTTTTCTCCCCGCAGCCGGCAGAGGCGATTACGCCGATGGTTTCCGGGAACATGGGAACCCATCTCGGCCGTTTTACAACGGTGAAGACGGGTGGTGGCGTATCAGTCTGCCGTCTCACCCTGCAGGGGTCTCTGCGACGCGGAGATCGGTTGCGACTTCATCTGGAACCCTCTGGCGAACGTATTGCCTTTCGTCTCAAACAGCTCTTTGTCGGCGCTGAAGAACGGGAGGAGGCTGTAAAAGGGGAGCGTGCCTCGCTGCAGCTGCCGCCGAATTTCACCGTACCGGAAACGGGCCATATTGAGGTTTTTCGTGTGGACGGTGCGCCCGTTCCCTTTAATGCCGGGGGAATGCATCTGAAGGAAGCGCAGGAGAAGGTGGACACTTTTACCGCCTCCGGTCGGCGGGAGGTGGAGCGCATTATTGAAGAGGTTGGCTACGGCCAGGAACAGTTTATTGACGAACCCGCTAAAGGCCGCCAGCGTGAACGTCTGCGTGAGAAGAGTCTTGGCGTAGACTGGTGGTTGAAGGTTGACCATCCCGAAGTGCTCTCCTGGCGCTTTCCCTTTACTCCTGATCGGCTGCTGTTTTCTTTTGAGAAAAAGATGCTTGTCACCGCCGGAAAGTTGCGGCGTGATCTGGGCAAGCGTTCGCGCACTGTAATATGGGCGTTGCCACCCCTGTTCATGGAGAATGATCTGTCCCGGATACGAAAACAGATCAATATCCTGATCCGCACTGGTTTTCGCAGTTTTCAGCTCAGTCATCCCTCTCAGATTCATCTCTTTGGCAGGGAAAGGGTTCATCTCTTCGGCAATTATACGCTCAACGTGATGAACTCGGTCACCGCGCAGTTTTATGCGGGACAGGGACTTGAGGGGGTGATGGCCTCCATTGAACTGGATCGCATCAGCCTCAGCAGACTGCTCGACGGGGTACGCGAAATGGGAGGGCAAAAACCGGCCATCGGCATGCAGGTATATGGTGCGCCCGCGCTCTACACCTCACGGCTGAACACCCCCTTTCCTCTTGAGAAGGAGTTGCTCAGTCCCCGGGATGAACCCTTTGTGGTGCATCGCAAAGAGGGCTTTACCATCACCTGTCCGACACGGCCTTTTTCCCTGCTGCCCGCAGTTGAGGAGTTGAAGGCACTCGGGGTGAACTATTTTGTCGTGGACACCTGCGGTCACAGCCGGAAAAAGGACCTGGAAGAGCTCTCCGCCAGACTCTCCGGCAACGGGCGCTATGGGAAACTTCCCACCTTCAACTATTTCGGCAAACTGGAGTAGGATTGGCGTCACCATCATGTTTCCGTCATTGTGGAGACAAGGCTTGCCTTGTTTCTACAGTGACGCGAGAATTACCACGCCGTCGCAATCCTCACAAACGACGGCACAATTTCCCCATTACCACCAACCCACGTCACACCATGAAGGGGCTTTCAATTACAATAACCGTTCTTTTCCGCCTCCCGTAGAGACAAGGCATGCCTTGTCTAAACACCAACGCGGGAATCACCACACCGTCCCAATCCCCACAAACGATGGTACAATTTCCCCAATCCCCCAGTTCCCATGGCTAATATCATATTACGTCTGCGGTTATATTTCCCGTCACCGTCACATTCCCGTCATCGTGTAGACAAGGCATGCCTTGTCTCTACATCATCGCCGGAACCACCGCTTCGTGTTGATTTTTCGTAAACGGTTTCTCAATCCGGGCATTACCATCCACGATTAATTTCCATTATTCCAATCTCGACCAATCCCCGCCTGTTGTGGCATTATTATTCCATATCCGGGCCGCGATTCCCATTACCACCAACCAGCGTCACATCATGAAGAGGTCTTCAGTTACAATAACCGTTCTGTCTCCACCTCCCGTAGAGACAAGGCATGCCTTGTCTAACCACCAACGCGGGAATTACCACGTCGTAACAATCCCCACAAACGGCGACACAATTTCCCCAATCCCGCTGTTCCCATAGCGAATATCATATTACGTATTCGGCTATGATTCCCGTCACCGTCGCATTCCCGTCATCGTGTAGACAAGGCATGCCTTGTCTCTACATCATCGCCGGAACCACCGCTTTGTGTTGATTTTTTTCGTAAACGGTTTCTCAATCCCATTATTCCGATTTCGACCAATCTCATCGCTTATGGACAAGTCTCGTCAAATTGGGTAAATATTCAATATCTTCTGTTTTCTTCTTCTCTATTTTCTTCATTCTATGGCGATTCAAACAGGTGTAGAGGCAGCAGAATAACGTAAAGGGTTCCCAGCAGAAATATTCCGGTAAAACAGACCTCTCTGCCGGATTCCAACGCAGATTTTGTCGAAATTACTTCAAGATTCGTAGTGCTTGAATGTAAAAAAACAAGAGAATACGCATGGTACATTAAAAAATGAAAACAATGCAATTGAACTTATTCAGACTGGTTATGCTGACGATGGGATTTATCATCTCGTTACGCAGCCTGCCGATATTGGCAGAAACTGGCTGGCAACAGGCTTTTTACCTCTTGATTGCCAGTATTTTTTTTCTCTTACCTGTAGCTCTTATCTCCGCAGAACTTTCTACAGGATGGCCACGGGCCGGCGGGGTATATCAATGGGTCAAACTTGCCCTTGGAGACCGCATGGCTTTTATTGCGGCCTGGATGCTCTGGGTACAGATGTTTTTCGGCATGGTGACCATCGGTTCATTTATTGCGGCGATGATTGCGTATATCATTAATCCTGCACTGGTGAACAACCACTTTTATATGGCGGGAGTTATTATTGCTCTTTACTGGGTGGTCACGCTGTTGAATCTCAAAGGCGTTCGATCTGCCAGTTTAATAAGCTCCATCGGTTTTTTTATTGGAGTCCTGCTTCCCTTTGTTATGATTACAGGTTTCGGACTGGCGTTTTATATGGGGAATCAGTCTACAGCATTGCCTCCTTTTTCATGGCACAAACTGTTGCCCGATATTACCAACATTGATCAATTATCTTTCATCGTTGGAGTCATTTTCACTTTTACGGGCATCGAAGTATCCTCAGTCCATGCCAAAAATGTGAAGAATCCACAGCGAAATTATCCCCTCTCGTTACTCATCACCATTGTACTGCTCATGGTTATAAATATATTCGGAGCGTTCAGCATTGAAATGGCAGAGCCGCGTAATCAATTGAACCTGGCTTCAGGTGTCATGCAGACGTTTTCACGTTTTTTCCAGAGCGAAGGAATTCCATGGATGATCCCCGTTGTTGCTTTTATGACAGCAATAGGCGCCTTCGGGCAGCTCAGCACCTGGGTACTGGGGCCATCCAAAGCCATGCATCAGGTTGCCGTTGATGGCTTTATGCCTGTCTGGTGGCACAAGACCAATGAAAATGGGGTGCCTGTACGTTTTGTTTTTGTTCAGGCCTCAATGATTTCGCTGATAGCGATGCTTTATGTTGTTGTACCGGCTGTGAATCAGGTCTTTTTTATGGTGTTGATCCTGGCCACAATTTTATACAGCATAACCTACCTGCTGCTTTTCATTTCCGGTATTGTACTGAGATATAAGTATCCAGATGTAGAACGTACGTACAGGGTTCCCGGAAACCTTATCGGTATGTGGGTATTAGCTGGTTTCGGGAGTATTACAGTGTTATTTGCTATTTTTATCAGCTTTTTCCCTCCCTCTTCTTTGCATATAGAAACTCTTTTTTATAGTTCTTTCATGGGAGGAGGATTGCTTGTCTTTATCGCCATTCCTCTCCTGTTGTATCGTTGTCGCAAGCCCGAATGGAAAGATACTCCTGCAAAAAATACCATGTAGGTTTTTTTTGCGAAAAACTTTTAAGAGAGGAGCTTATGGCTGCAGCGCATAAATTAAAATTGTTCAGTCTGGTCATGATTACCATGTCCTTCATGATCAGTATCCGCAACCTGCCCATGCTGGCGGAAACAGGCTGGCACCAGCTTTTTTATATGGTCGTGGCGGGCATTATTTTTCTGATACCTGTCGGCCTCGTAGCCGCCGAGTTATCCACAGCGTGGCCTTCAGCCGGCGGGGTGTATGGCTGGATTCAGTTGGCTCTGGGTGATCGCTGGGCATTTGTCGCGGCCTGGATGCTCTGGGTACAGATGTTTTTCGGCATGGTGATGATCGGTTCGTTTGTGGCCGCCATGGTGGCCTTTGTTTTTGACCCGGCACTCGCCAACAATACGCTCTATATCTGTGTGTCCATTATTGTGGTGTACTGGGCGGTTACTGCACTCAATTTTCGGGGACTTCAATCGGCCAGCCTGATCAGCACCATCGGGCTCATTGTTGGTGTGCTCATCCCCTTCGCGCTGATCCTGGGGTTCGGGG
Organism: Desulforhopalus vacuolatus; assembly: GCF_016918505.1. GTDB lineage: Bacteria > Desulfobacterota > Desulfobulbia > Desulfobulbales > Desulfocapsaceae > Desulforhopalus > Desulforhopalus vacuolatus. The sequence continues at coordinate 12,927 of NZ_JAFFPZ010000020.1, read as the reverse complement.
TAGCCTACTTCATGGGGAACAACCCCATTGATATCCAGCCCTTTTCATGGAATGCCGTGCTGCCGGACTTCAGCGAGTTCTCCAACCTTACCTTTTTTGTGGGAGTGATCTTTTTGTATGCCGGGCTTGAAGTTTCCAGTGTACATGCCAATGAAGTTGACAACCCGCGCAAAAACTATCCACTTGCCCTGGTCATCGCCGTAGTCATTATCATGTGTCTAAACATTCTGGGAGCTTTTTCCATTGAGATTGCCGAACCCGGTGATCAGATCAGCCTGGCTTCAGGAATCATGCAGACGTTCACTGTCTTCTTTACCAGGGAAGGGGTTGAATGGTTGATCCCGGTTGTAGCGCTCATGTCGGCCATTGGTGCTGTAGGGCAGCTGAGTACGTGGGTACTTGGACCCTCCAAGGCCATGCTGGAGGTCGCCAAAAGCGGCTTCATGCCCAGGTGGTGGCATAAGACCAACCGATTTGGCGCTCCTACCCGATTCATGCTGGTTCAGGCCACAGCCGTTTCCCTTGTTGCACTGATCTATGTCGTGGTACCCTCCGTCAATGCCGGTTTTTTTATGGTCTTGATCCTGACGACCATTCTCTATGGTGTCATGTACGTGCTGCTGTTTATCTCTGCCATCAGACTGCGGTATAAATTTCCCGATCAACCCAGAGTATTCAAAGTTCCCGGAGGCAATATCGGTATGTGGATTGCGGCCGGTACCGGCCTGCTCACCATGCTTTTCTGTATTTTCGTCAGTTTTATTCCTCCAACCAGGCTGGCAGTGGGAAGCCCATTATTCTACAGCCTTTTCCAGATTTTGGGCCTGGTCATATTTACCATGCTGCCCCTCATTATTTATGCAAACAAAAAAGAGAGCTGGAAAGAAGAGCAATCTAAACAGTCTACATAAGGAGAATACAATGGCCGCGAAGAACAAACCGATTGCATTTGATGCCTTATTTTTAGGCCCCAAATCAGAAAATGCCAAACACTTTCAAGAAATCATGCAGGATGTTGTCAGTGAACATATTTACTGGCGTCGTGACTTCCACCCGGAAGATAAACCCATCATCTCGTATAACGAAAAGAACCAGCAGGGATTTAAAGACTCCGAGCAAAAAATGCAGGAGGTTATCGGGGAGGTTACGTCCAAACTCAAGGTAACGTCCATGCCCTGGCACTCTCCACGCTATCTGGGACACATGAATGCAGAAGTTCTAATGCCTTCCATGCTCGCCTATATTGCCGCCATGCTCTACAACCCGAATAATGTTGCCTATGAAGCCTCAACAGCCACATCTCCCATGGAGCTTGAGGCCGGTATGGATTTTGCCCGTCTGATGGGGTACGACCAGGACAAAGCCTGGGGGCACATCTGCACGGATGGCTCTATCGCCAACCTGGAAGCCATCTGGTATGCCCGCAACCTGAAATCCATTCCTTTTGCCGTCAAAGAGGTGCAGCCGAGCCTGGTCGAAGGCATGAGTGACTGGCAATTGTCTAATATGAGCGTTCCGGATATCCTCGATCTGGCAGACAAGGTAAAAGATGTATGGGACGAAATCCGTGACCATTCCTGCCGTGGGAAAGGGGTCAACCTGAAGCAGCTTGGAAAATGGATCGTTCCGCAAACCAAGCACTATTCATGGGTCAAGGCAGTTGATGTCATGGGTATTGGTCTTGACAATGTCATTGAGATCCAGGTGGATAAAAACTACCGCATGGATATACAGGTACTCAAAGAGACTATCCAGCAGCTGGCAGACCAGCAGATACCGGTGATGGGAGTGGTAGGCGTGATAGGCTCTACGGAAGAAGGCGCTATCGATTCCATGGATCAGATTATCGAATTACGCCGAGAATTTGAAAAGCAGAATGTCTCTTTCTATGTTCATGCCGATGCGGCATACGGTGGATATGCCCGGAGTATTTTCCTCGACGAGAACTACGACTTCATTCCTTATGAAGCGCTGAAAGAACGTCTTCACAGTGAAGGTATCATTAATAAAGATACGATAGACTGGCCCTCGAAAAATGTGTACAACGCATTTCATGCCATGTCAGAGACCAACTCTATAACCATTGATCCACATAAAATGGGATATGTTCCCTATTCCGCAGGTGGTATTGTGGTCAGCGACAAGCGTATGCTTGATGCTATTTCGTTTTTTGCTGCCTATGTCTTTGAAAAAGGTGCGGAATGCCCATCGTTGCTGGGAAGTTATATCCTTGAGGGATCAAAAGCTGGTGCCACTGCAGCTGCTGTATGGGCAGCACATCGTGTCCTGCCACTCAATATCGAAGGATATGGTGCCCTCATCGGAGCGAGTGTAGAAGGTGCCCAGCTCTTTTACAAACATATATTGGCAACCAGAGAACTGGACATCCACGGAACAACGGTTCTCATTGAGCCCCTTGTTAAACCTGATTTCAACATGGTTGATTTCGCATTTAACATTAAAGGCAATACAGATTTAGAGGCAATGAACGAACTCAATCTTGCGATCTATAACAAGAGTTCCTATGTCAATGGGCCGGTACTGCTTAATGATTTTATTACATCCCATACCACTTTCTCCTATGACGACTACAAGGACGCACCTGCAGAAATGGCCTCCAGGCTGGGTATCCCAAAAGAACAATGGGATGCAATCCACAGTGTACGCGTAATGCGTGCCTGTGTATTAACACCTTATTTCACAAAAGATGACGTGGCCGAATATTACTGGATCAACTATATCGAAAGTATGAAGCGCAAGCTGGCAGAAATTCTGGCAAAATAAGCACAATCCCGCAGCAAAACCAGGTTTTTCAGCTGTCTTTGCTTTCTTGCCGGGATTTTTGATTCCTCTCTGAGCGCACCTGCGGTCCAGGTGATACGGAGAACACAGGCCGTCACATCCGCTTTTTGGATGTGACGGCCTGTTCGTGTAATACCATTTACATTTTGTAACCACGAATGGACACGAATTTTCACGAACAGGGACAACGCATTAAACGAAAACGTTTGTATCCGAAGTTAAGCCGTACAGTGTACCAGGATTATTATGAATAAAATTGGCTACCACGGAAAACACGGAAGGACACGGAAAACATCAATTACCTCAAAGCAGGCAACAGACCGAATTCAACCACAAGGGCATTCTCTTATGGTTTTTTTCAGTAATAATTCGTGTTTATTCGTGTCCATTCGTGGTTCCTTTTGTCGTTTGTAACCATGAATGGATAAACAGGAGGGTATCTTGAATAATCTTGTATTTCGTTCATATTCGAGGCACAGGAGAAAATTTATTAGAGCAATGTTTGATATCTCGACGTCTCGTTCCTCGCTTTGTCGGAGGATAAATTTTTGACTGTAACGAAGAAGATGGGCGAAAGACTGATTATTCAAGGTGCTCAGGAGACAAAACGGGGTATAATTTAATAGGAATGGTATTATACAGACGAGCACTGTATTGCAGAGATTACTGCTGAAATCGACAAAAGCCATCACACACATTTGACAGACACCATTATGAAAAAAATTATACTTTTTGGGCCAATCATTTGGATATGCCTTATCTCCTTCTGCCTGCCTGCCATGGCTTTGAGCGCAGAGATTCAGTTTACGAAGGAAGAACAAGCCTGGCTTGAAGCGCATCCTGTCATTCGAGTTCAAAATGAAAAAAATGGGGCACCATTGAATTTCTTTGATCATGGAAAGGCGCAAGGTCTCTCCATCGACTATATGGATTTGCTGGCAAAAAAAATCGGTATTCAAGTCGAGTATATTACCGGACCAGGTTGGGACGAGTTTTTGGGCATGGCCAGGCAAAAGCAGATCGATGTTATTCTGAATATTGTTGAAACGGATAAGCGTAAGAACTCCCTGTTTTTTACTGATCAGTATCTTCTCAGAGCAAATCTGCTCACAGGACTTGAGGTTACGAGTGAAACCATATTGGGTGATCTGAACAGGTTTAACCTGCGAATGGGTGTTCGACATGACTGGCCAATTCTTCATTCCATACTGCACAAGGCAATGGTAACCGTTTCGCCTGTCGACATGCGAATACTTCAGAAAAAATGGATCGGCCTTGAAAAAGAATCAGAGACTGTGTTGATAAAACGTGGGGTTCAAACATCGTCAATGCTCAACCTGACTCCAGCAGAAAAGGATTGGCCTGAATTCAGGTCCATTGTTGAAAAGGCCATTGAAGCCATTCCGCCCGATCAGGTGAAACATCTTCGCCAGCAATGGACGCTGGATGAAGTTCAAAAAATTGCTGCGCCCAATGCCGACCCGGCTTCGTATATGCAGATTCTCATATATGGAGTGATTGTTTTATTCCTCCTGCTTCTACTCTCTTTGATTGTTTTGAAGCTTATCAAGACAGAGCGTATTTCCAAGGTCTTTGGGTCACGTCAATTCCGGTTGTATGTTCTTTTGAGTTTGACAGTTTTTGTCATTGCTGTTGCAGTGATTGGCTGGCTTGCACTTGGAAGTATCCGGTACAAAATGATGCAGAACATCGAAAACAATCTGCGTGGCAGTTTAAAAATTACCAACTACGCTCTTGGATACTGGGTCCGGGATCGGAAAAGCATGATTAAACATCTCAGTCAGACTCGTGAATTGTCTGAAATCACTCAGCGTTTGCTTGCAGTACCTCATAATCCCAGGGCTCTCCTTTCTTCGTCAGCGTTGCAGGATGCACGGGCATTTTTTGAGAAGGACTCTGGCGTGTTCAATAATATCGGCTTTTTTATCATTGGTCCCGACTACATCAGTCTGGGATCAAAGCGGGACTGTAATGTCGGAACAACAAACCTCATTGCAGAACAAAGGCCGGATCTCATCAAGCGTGCCTTTAAAGGGGAAGTCCTTTTTGTGCCTCCAATCCGTTCGGATGTGCTTTTTGAAGAGTCAAATTCAAATGAAACCAGGACAATGCCTCCCACCATGTTTTTTATTGGCCCCATTGAGGACAGCCGGGAAAACATCATTGCGGTATTTACTTTGCGGGTGGATCCCTCAAAAGGGTTTACGGAGTCATTGCAGGTCGTCGGCGATTCTTCTTCCCAGGAAACCTATGCTTTCAATAAAGATGGTGTTCTTCTTACCAATAGTCGTTTCGAAAACCAACTGCGGCTTGTCGGATTGATTGAGGAAGGGCAGCCCAGCGCTATGAATGTCATACTCAAAAATCCAGGGGTAAATCTGATGAAAGGAGAAATCCCAACCATAAGCATTGCAGAACAACCACTGACCCTGATGGCTGAACAGGCTCTCTCCGATCAGAAGAAATCCAGGGGCAGTAAGCTCAATGCCCCGGAATTAATCGCGAGAGTAAACATCGATGGTTACAGGGACTATAGAGGTGTTCCTGTCTTTGGTGCATGGCTGTGGGATTCCAATCTCGAAGTCGGTATCGCTACTGAAATTGATATGGATGAAGCAATGTCCAACTGTAAATATGTGCGCAATATTCTGATCACAGTCCTGGGTCTGACGCTGCTGCTCTCAATAAGTGCAACCCTGCTTGTATTGGTACTCGGTCAGCGAGCCAGCAAGCTTCTTGCCAGAGGCAAAGAGGATCTTGAGGACATGGTTGCAAAGCGCACGGCTGAGCTTGCTGCGGCGGAAGCGCATTCGCGCCTGATTCTTTCCTCCATGGGAGAGGGACTCATTGAGGTGGACACCCAGGGAAAAACTACCTTTGCCAATGTCGCGGCTCTCGCCTTGCTCGGGTATTCCGTGGGAGAGATGCAGGGCAATGATCTCCACAACATGATTCATCACAGTTATGCGGACGGTTCTCGCTATGAAAGTTCTGCTTGCCCTATGGACAAGAGCTTTTCTACAGGAGTGCCACGTATCATCAACAATGAAGTCCTGTGGCGTAAGGACGGCACCAGCATTCCGGTTGAGTACTCAGTTACGCCAATGCTGCGTGACGGAGTTATTGTTGGGTCTGTTATCGTTTTTCAGGATGTTACGGAACGAAGAAAGGCTGAACAGGGACTTCAGAACTCCAGGGAACAATTGCAGCACATTCTTGATACGAGCCCGATTGCTGTTGCCTTTTCAATGGACGGTATCATTCACTTCTCAAATCCTGCCTTTGAGGCTCTCTATGGAGTCAAAGTAGGAGATGAATCGCCCACTATTTATGTTAACACCGCTGACCGTGATGAAATGATTGGCATGCTGCAACGGGATGGGAAGGTCTCTAACCACGAAGTGCAGATGTTCAATAAGAATAAAGATATCAGGGATATGCTTATTTCTTATCTTCCCCTTACCTATGAGGGGAAGAATGGTATTCTCGGATGGTTGCTCGATATTACCGAACGCAAGCAGTCAGAACTGGAAATTGCTAAAAATGAGGCAAAATTCCGCATGCTTTTTGAGGCAGTAAGCATTCCCTTGTGCTACTTCAAGAGCGATGGAACTGTTGTAGAGATAAACTCAAAGTTCACGGAGTTATTTGGCTATACATTAGAGGATATTCCAACGGCAAATCAATGGTATAAAAGAGCATATCCAGACCCTGTGTACCGTAAATGGGTCATGGAAAAATGGGGTGTTGCGGTGCAGAATGCACAGGATACCGGGACTGATATTCGTTCTCTTGAGTACGAGGTAACGAGTAAGTCCGGTGAAGTTCTAACTCTTATTATAGCTGGGAGTTTACACGAAGGTTCAATGATTTTTACATTCATTGATATTACTGAACGGAAAAAGATGGAAGCCGCCATGGCCGGGGAGCGTGATCGTTTGCAGGAAATGATGAATACCAGCCCCGTTGGTATCGTCATCTCGGTTGATGGTGTGTTCCGCTTTGCAAATAATCAATTTGAGAGCCAGACAGGCCTCAAAGAAGGCGATGTTGCAGCAAAAGCCTATGTTGACCCTGAGAGCCGTAAGCCCATTACCGAAGATATTGCCAGGTATGGGAAACTCGAGAACCATTCGACACAGTTATATGGAGCAGATGGAAGTATCCATGACATGTTGATCACATATTACAGCTTTGATTATGAAGGGGAAAAGGGCGTTCTGAGCTGGTGTGTAGATGTTACGGAAATGAAAGAAATTGAAACCGAACTCCGTATCAAGTTCGATGAGTTGGAACGATTCAGGAAACTCGCTGCAGGCCGCGAAATAAAGATGATTGATCTGAAGAAAGAGATCAACACTCTGCTTGAAGTGCGAGGGGAAAAAGGAAAGTACAAGATTCATTAGAAGTGCATATAAAAATGGAAATCCGCAGACATACTCCCCGGGGAAATTTTTTCCGACCATCAACATTGATAAAAAAAAACGATGCATCCCACCCCCATGAAGCATAATGATCAGGAGACAAGGTGAAGAATAAACCGCTTTTAATTGCCATCCTTATTTTGATCCCTGGCTGTTCCTGGACTTTCTGCCAGAGCCGTACCCTTTCAGGAATAGTCATCAGTTTTGGGCTTGCATTCCTTGTATTTCTGCTCCTGCAAAGAAACCAGACTATAACTCAGCACAAGGCCCTGGAAAATGAATTGCTTGAACGCAATACACTTTTCAGGGTTATGCTCGCCAATGTACCTGCGACAATTTACCAATGTCTTTATGATGAAAATCGGACACTGAAATTTATCAGTGACGGCGTGGAGCAGCTTACCGGTTATCCTGCATCGGATTTTCTGGAAGGTAAACGGATGCAGACAAGCGTGATTCATCCGGATGATCTGGCCGATGTTGTACATTCTCTTGAGGAAAGCAAGGGCAGGAACCAGTCCTTTTTTGTCGAGTATCGCATCGTAAGAGCAGATGGGAAAATTAGATGGGTCAACGATTCCGGCTGCCTCTCTCCGCCCAATGCCGACGGTATTCAGTATGTAAATGGCGGAATCATCGATATCACAGAGCGCAAACGCGTCGATGGCCTGCTGCGCATGAGACAGCAGGCCCTGGATGCCGCACCTGAGTCGGTGTTCTGGATCAGGGCCGATGACGCCAGCATGTTCTATTGCAATGATCAGGCATGGAAAACCCTCGAGTATACTGAAGCCGAGTTAATGCAATTGCGGATATATGATTTTGATCTGCTTCTTTCTGAGGAGAAATGGGATTCGTTCGTTGCCCTATTGCGGAAAAATAAGTCGCTAACCACAAACAGATTACACCAAACCAGGAATGGTCGAGAATATGCTGTTGAGATATCGGCATCTATGATCGAGTTCGAAGGTGATGAGTACATTCTGGCATTTACTCGCGATATATCTGAAAGAAAAGCAGCAGAGGATGCGTTGCGTGCAAGTGAGGAACGCTTTGCCCTGACAACATCCGGTGGCGGTGATGGTTTATGGGATTTTGACATGTTGAGAAAAATATACTGGTATTCTGATCGGTTCCGTGCATTGCTTGGCTATGAAAATGAGGATGATTATCCCAACAATTTTGAATCATGGAGTGAGGGGTTGCATCCGGATGATCGAGATGCCACGCTTAATGCCTTTGAAGATCATCTTCATAATGGAAAACCGTATGATTTCGAATATCGATTGAAAACCTGGCAAGGTGCCTGGCGCTGGTTTCGGGCTCGAGGAAAATCTCTGCGCGATAACAGTGGACATTCATATCGTGTAGCAGGTTCCATTACGGATATAACGGAACATAAACGTATCAATGAAGAGTTGAAAACACTCTCTCTTGCTGTTTCGCAAAGTCCTGGATCCATAGTTATTACCGATACCAGTGGGGTCATTGAATATGTTAATCCCACATTTACTCAGGTGACCGGGTACACATTTGAAGAAGCTGTCGGCAAAAGCACATCAATTCTTAAGTCCGGCAATACACCGACCGAGGTATACGCAGAAATGTGGAAAGCCATTTCATCGGGCAGAAAGTGGCGTGGGGAGCTTCTGAACAAGAAGAAAAATGGTGATAAATTTTGGGAGTCTGTTACAACCTCGCCAATAATTATTTCCGATGATAAAATCAGCAATTATCTCGCAATCAAAGAGGATATTACTGAACGCAAGAAAATGGAGCAGGAACTTCAACAGCACATTCTTGATTTAGATGAAACCCAGTCCGCCATGTTGAATATGATGGATGATCTGGATGAGGAAAAAGAGAAAGCTGAAGCAGCGACTTTAGCCAAGTCCGATTTCCTGGCGAATATGAGCCATGAAATCCGTACCCCCATGAATGCCATCATCGGCATGAGTCACCTGGCATTGCAGACTGAACTCAATCCCAGGCAGATAGATTATTTGTCCAAAATTGACTCCTCGGCCAAAGCACTGCTGCGCATTATCAATGACATCCTTGATTTCTCCAAGATCGAGGCAGGCAGGCTTGAGATCGAACAGGCCGAATTCTATCTGGAAAATACCTTCAATCAACTTATCAACATGTTGACGGTGCAGGTGGAAGACAAAGGGCTTGAACTCTTGTTCCAGATTGATCCCGATGTCCCCGACAATCTTGTCGGTGATTCCCTGCGGCTGGAACAGATGCTCATCAACTTGGGCAGTAATGCCGTCAAATTCACTGAAAAAGGCGATATTCTCATCTCCACAGAACTGGTTGAGCAGAACGAAGATTCAGCTTTGCTGAAGTTCTCGGTGCGCGATACCGGTATCGGCATGACCGAAGAACAGATGGACAAATTGTTCAAATCATTCTCGCAGGCAGATACCTCGACGACGAGACGATTCGGTGGAACCGGGTTGGGACTCGCCATCTGTAAGCGGCTGGCAATCCTTATGGATGGTGATATCGGTGTAAAATCCGAACCCGGTAAGGGGAGCACATTCTGGTTTACTGCCCGCTTCGGCCTTCACACCCACGATAAAATGAAAGCCAGGGTGCTCGATGAAGATTTCCGAGGTATGCGTGTTCTGGTGGTTGATGACAATCGAACATCCAGAACCATACTTGCGGGTTATCTCGAAAGCATGGGGCTTTCTCCGGAAACAGTTCCTTCAGGGCAGGCGGCCCTGGACATATTGGAAGCGTCCGACAAGACCGGACTTTTCGATCTCGTGCTCATGGATTGGAAAATGCCGGGAATGGATGGCATAGAAGCAACCAGGCGTATCAAGAAAAATCCGAAATTACAGGTTGTCCCGACAGTTATTATGGTCACGGCGTATGGGCGCGAGGAGATCATGAGTCAGGCACAAAAATCCGGTGTCTCAGCATTTCTTATCAAACCGGTCAATCAGAGCCTGCTTTTTGATACGATCATGGAAGTTTTTGGAAAGGATGGGGACAAAACTCATCTGGCCATGCCCGCTGGAATCAGCGAGGTTCCCGGTGTCGACGCCATTCGTGGATCTCGTATCCTCCTGGCGGAAGACAACTCCATCAACCAGCAGGTTGCCACGGAGATTCTTGAAAATGCCGGCCTTGTCGTCGATGTGGCCGACAATGGCCTGAGAGCCTGTGACATGGTGCAAAAGGTCGCCTACGACGCAGTACTCATGGATATCCAGATGCCGGTTATGGACGGTCTTCTGGCAACACAGAAGATCCGTGAAATGGAAAATGGAAAAAAACTGCCGATTATCGCCATGACTGCCCATGCCATGGCCGGAGATCGTGAAAAAAGCCTTGAAGCGGGCATGAACGATCATATTACCAAGCCCATTGACCCGTCGACCTTGTTCAAAGTTCTTGTTGAGTTCATTCCGGCCGGGGATCGAGAGCTTCCTGCAGATTATATCGTGGCAGCCGTATCGCCTCCCGAAAACGGCCTTTTTCCTGCTTCTCTAAACGGCATCGACATTGACAACGGGCTTATACGAATCGGGGGGAACAGGAAACTCTATGTCCGTCTCATTCTGGAGTTTTTACATGACTATTCCGATGCCGTAACTTCAATCCGTGCCACCATTGATAAACACGAATTTGAAGACGCACATCGTAAAGTCCATACACTTAAAGGTGTTGCCGGGAATCTTGGTGCAGGTGATGTGTTCAAGGCCGCCGAATTCGTCGAAAAGGCATTGAGGCATGACGAAGTTCATGTTGCGGATAAGCATCTTGACTCGTTGGCCAGGACTCTGGATGTGGTCATTGGCTCCATCAATGAGTTTGCCAGAGACTATGAACAGGCCAAAGTTCATGATCAGACTGACGAAAGCGCAGATTTGGACCTGGTACACAACCTGGTCCCTGAATTGAAAGCGTTGATCCAAAAGCGCAACCCCAGGGCGGGAAGAACATGCGATGAGCTGGTCCAGGCATTGGGGGGAATGGCAAAAGGTACTCTACAAGGTCCTCTGCATGACCTTCAGAAGCGTTTGGCTAAATTTGATTTCAGAGGGGCTTCCGATGCCCTGGTACGTCTGGAAACCGAATTGGGGTAATGATCCGGGCAATTCATGACGAATACAAGATACAGCTGGTGGTCAGTGTGATTTAATGTATTTTCAGAAGTTTTTCCAATAAGGAGGAAAAGCATTGGTTAAAAGAAGAACAGAAAAGCGGGATATGGCAGTTGGCAAAATGAAGATATTGATTGTTGATGATGAACCGAACAACATCAGTGTGTTGTCAGAAATTCTTATGGATGAGTACGATCTTGCTGTGGCAATGAACGGCAGGGATGCCATCGAACTTGCCCATGACGCCCCCCGGCCGGATCTGATTTTACTGGATATCATGATGCCTGAAATGAATGGCTATGAAGTGTGTACAACGCTTAAAGCAGATGCAGCCACAGCATCGATTCCCGTTATTTTTGTTACGGCCATGATTGATGTGGAAGATGAAACAAAAGGATTTTCCATTGGAGCTGTCGATTATATTACCAAGCCAATATCACCGCCGATCGTCAAGGCACGAGTTGCTTCACATATCGAGTTGGGGCACCAGCATCGAGTCTGTGAAATGAAAATAGAAAAGCAACTCGCCCAGATCAGCAGGGGGCAAAAAGATGCCGTTTACATGCTTGGGCAGGCCGGTCATTACAATGATGACGATACCGGTGTCCATATCCGGCGCATGGCAAATTATTCAGAGGCTCTTGCCAGGGCTGCAGGATGGCCTTTAGAACGACAAAAAATGCTTTTACTGGCTGCACCCATGCATGATACGGGGAAAATCGGCATTCCTGACAACATTCTTAAAAAGCCTGGTAAACTCACTGATGAAGAGTGGGTTATCATGCGCAAGCATACGACTTACGGGCACAAAATTCTCTCCATTGCCACCAGTCCACTCTTTCAAATGGCAAGCACAATAGCTCTTTCGCATCACGAACGCTGGGAAGGCAGTGGATATCCCGAAAATATAAAAGGCGAAAAAATTCCTGAATCAGCACGCATCGTGGCAATTGCAGATGTCTTTGATGCTCTTACAATGAAACGACCCTACAAAGAGGCCTGGACCATCGAACGCGCCATGCAATACATTGCCAGCAGTGGTGGTCATTTCGAGCCGCGACTTGTTGACTTCTTCCTTTCCATAGAAGATGAAATTGTCGAAATTAAACAATATTGGGATAAGAAAGGACTTTCCCTCGATCTTATGGACAGAGGGTGATGTCACTCAGCTGGTTTTTCTTTCTTGCCGGGATTTTTGATCCCCTCTGACCGCACCTGTAGTCTGTGGCCTCTGATAAGTAAAAATGTAGTAGACATTAGTGAAAATTCGTGTCCATTCGTGGTTCCTTTTGCAGTTTGTAACCACGAATGGACACGAAGAACACGAAGGAAAGCAAAAGCGGAAAGACTTTTTGCCAACGAATAACTGCTCGAATAAGGCGAATAAGGGCAAAAAGCATTTGAAAACAAAGAATTTTTCTATTTAAAGCTTATATTTCGCACTTTGTGAAAATATTATTCCTAATACCCACAGATGCTCTCGGCATGGTTAGGTCAGGACTCTCTTTTTTTTCAGCAATTCTGAAATGCTGATCTACTTGCAGAAACTAACCGTA